>CAVQRL010000007.1:0-400400 GCA_963715145.1 uncultured Actinomycetota bacterium
ACACCACTCCCCCCTGGGTGGTCAACCGCGCTGGGCACGGTCCCCAACGCCTCCACGATCACCAGTACCAAACTAGTGGCCGTCACCTGGCAGGGAGCCCAGGACGACGGCAGCGGCGTACTGGCTGGGTACGCCATTTCTGCCAGCACCAACCCAACTGGCTGCCAGCCCAGACAATCACCCACAACTCACTACCGGAGGGGGTCGCACGGGGCAACTGGGACGGCACACTGTGGTTCCAATGTCATGGCCGTCGACGCGGCGGGCAATTGGGGACCGGTCGTCCATCACGGCCCGTGGACGCTTGACCGGAGTGCCCCCATTGCCTATGCAGGCTGGTATACCGCTCTGCATGGGGCCACCGACCTTAACGGCACGGGATCCTGATCCATCCGGATGGCATGGCCACCTACCACTGGGATCTGATCCACAATCCGGGCGGGGCGGGGACGTTGACCAACTGGAAACGGCCACCCCTACGTTCGATGCCACTGCCAACGGAACCTACCGAGTCAAGCTCACCGTCACCGATGGTGTCGGCTTGGTCGACGATGCCGGAGTCGCCCTGGTGTTCGCCCGCGAAGCCCCCATTCTGAACACGTTCACTATCGCCAATGGCAACCCCAAAACCGGTGACGCGGTGGTGCCGTTGACCATCGACGTTGACCCGAAGGATGCCACTTCGGTCCAGTACCGCCTCGCGGAGACCCCGGAGAAGGCACATGGCGGGAACTGCCCGTGGCCACGCGCGGCGCGGCCACGGTGCGGCATGCCCTCAGCGCTGGCGATGGTTTGAAGAACCCTCATCTCACTCTCCGGGATGCTGATTACCCCTATCCGGACTACACGAGCTCTGAAGCAAGCGGGACGATCACCCTCGAAGCCGGGTACTCGTCCTGGTGACCATCGATGCCACCAATGCCAACACCCTGTCAGTTCAGTTCGGCATGAGCGCCGCGGCCACTGATGGCGGACTGCGGAAGATACGCCGTCGCAGTTCCCGCAGCCCGGTACCGGAACGGTTTACTTCTTCAAGTCGCCGGACACGTTCTGGCGTGACCTGCGTGTCATCCAGGCGGTAGAGCCAGTGGTTTCTCATTCTCCAGCCGGGTTCACAACCCGTTACGGCCTCGTGGTCGCCTTCGGCTCTCCCTTGGGCCAGTACTCTTGCCCTCAGATTCAGGAGACCAGCGGCGATGGCAGTACTGATCTGGGTCCGCTGGAAACTATGATCGCCACCACGCAGGTTACGGCCCCGGCCTGGACACCCCGCTACTTCCGGCTCAGCTACGGTCCGGGCGGGTCGGCCGAGATCCTACTTGCCGATGGCTGGAACTATATCAGCTCCCCGGTCGACTCGCCGCAGAACATTGCCGATCTTCTCGGTTCCGCCGCCCGGGCCGAACCCGCCTTCGTCTATCGATGGAGGCCGACGTCCAGCAGTTTGTGCGGATTCCGCAGGACGACCGCATGGTTGCCAAGTCCGGCTATGGTGTATACTATCCCGGTGGAACGGTTACAGTACACTTCGGCGGGGCGTGGACCGGTGGGGAAAGAGCTGGTCCGCCAGCCAGGCTGGAATCTGATCGGTCCGGCTGAGGAAGTCGCCCTGCCTTCAAACCGCAGTTGGACATCCCCGCCTTTCGCTGGGACCCTGGGCAGCAACGCCTACCATGCCGTCCCCGCCGGCACTCTCCTCATCCCCGGCCAGGCCTACTGGCTTCATCTCTCCGGTGAAGTTCCCCGTGCTGATCGACCTCTCCCGCTTAGCAAGCTGGTGCCACCTGCCGGGTGGCACCAGGTGCCTTCCGGCGGAAGGCACCTACCGGTCAGCCGATTTGCTCGGGCACAAGTCAGAAGTGTCAATAGCAAGGACGAACCGAACGAGAAACGTGCACAGGGAGAAACCGAGCCGCACCGGTCTCAGCAGTGCGTCGGCGCGGGTCCGGGTCCGCGGCCACCTCTTACCGGGTCATCTCTACAGCGGCGTCACGTAGGGAGCTGATGCCGCCGTCGACCAGGAAGGTCGACGCCGGTGATGAACGACGCGTCGTCACTGGCCAGGAACGCCACCGCGGCGGCCAGTTCCTCCGGCTCGGCGAACCGGCCCATCGGCACGTGCACCAGCCGGCGGGCCGCGCGCTCGGGATCCTTGGCGAACAGCTCCTGCAGCAGCGGCGTGTTCACCGGACCCGGGCACAGCGCGTTGACCCGGATGCCCTGCCGCGCGAACTGCACGCCGAGCTCCCGCGACATCGCCAGCACGCCGCCCTTGGAGGCGGTGTAGGAGATCTGCGAGGTGGCCGACCCCATCACCGCGACGAACGACGCGGTGTTGATGATCGACCCCTTGCCGGCGGGCACCATGTGCCGCAGCGCGGCCCGGCAGCACAGGTACACGCTCTTGAGGTTGACGTCCTGGACCCGCTGCCAGGCCGGCAGCTCGGTGGTCTCGATGAGGTCGTCGTCCGGCGGGGAGATCCCGGCGTTGTTGAACGCGATGTCCACCGAGCCGTAGGTGGCCGCGGCCGTGTCGAACAGGTTGTTCACCGCGGCCTCGTCGGAGACGTCGACCGCGACGAAGGTTCCGCCGAGTTCATCGGCCACCGGCTCGCCGGCTTCGGGGTCGATGTCGCCGACGACGATGGTGGCGCCCTCGGCGCGCATCCGCCGGGCGGTGGCCAGGCCGATGCCGCTGGCCGCGCCGGTGATCACGGCCACCTTGCCGGCCAGTCGTTGGGTGAGATCCACCTGGTGGCACTGCGGCTTCTCCCATCGCAAAGAAGACGTTCTTGGTTTCGGTGAAGTGCTCGGGAGCGTCGGGTCCCAGTTCGCGGCCCAGGCCGGACCGTTTGAAGCCACCGAACGGGGTGCTGTAGCGGACCGACGAATGCGAGTTGACGCTGCAGGTTGCCCGCCTCCACCGCCCGCGAGACCCGCAGCGCCCGGGACAGGTTGTCGGTCCAGATCGACCCGGAGAGGCCGTAGCTCGGTGTCGTTGGCCAGAGCGATGGCGTCGGCCTCGTCCTCGAAAGGCAGCACGGTGACGACCGGCCCGAAGATCTCCTCGGTCACGGTCCGGTCGGCGCGGTCCGGGGTGAGCACCGTCGGCGGGAACCAGTATCCGGGACCACTGGGCGCCGACCCGCGGAAGCGACGGGGGCGTCGTCGGGCACGTAGGCGGCGACCGAGTCGAGGTGCGGGCGTGACACCAGCGGCCCCATCTCGGTGTCGCGGTCGGCCGGGTCGCCGACGACGACGCCCTTGACGGCCGGTTCGAGCAGTCTCCATGAACCTGTCGAAGACACTGCGCTGCACCAGGATCCGGCTGCGGGCGCAGCAGTCCTGCCCGGCGTTGTCGAACACGCCGTACGGGGCGGTGGCGGCGGCGCGGCGCCAGGTCGCAGTCCTCGAAGACGATGTTGGCGCTCTTGCCGCCCAACTCCAGGGTGACCCGCTTGACCTGCGCGGCGGCGCCGGCCATCACCCGGGTGCCGACGTCGGTGGAACCGGTGAACACCAGTTTGCGCACATCGGGGTGGGTGATGAAGCGCTCCCCCACCACACGTGCCCTTGCCGGGCAGCACCTGGAACAGATCCGGCGGCAGCCCGGCCTCGACGGCCAGTTCCCCGAGGCGGATGCTGGTCAGCGGCGTCCACTCGGCCGGTTTGAGCAGCACGGCGTTGCCCGCGGCCAGGGCCGGGGCGAAACCCCACGAGGCGATCGGCATCGGGAAGTTCCACGGGGTGATGACACCCGACCACGCCGATCGGCTCATGGAAGGTGACGTCAAGTCCGCCGGCGACCGGAATCTGCCTGCCGGTCAAGCGTTCCGGTGCGGCGGCGTAGTACTGCAGCACGTCGCGCACATGACCGGCCTCCCACTCCGCGGCCGACACCGGATGCCCGGCGTTGGCCACTTCCAGCGCGGCCAGTTCCGCGATGTGGGCGTCCACGATCGCGGCGAAGGATCGCAACGCCGCGGCACGCTCGGCGGAGCCACTGCGGCCCAGACCTTCTGGGCGACCTTGGCACGGGCGCACCGCGTCGTCGACGGCGGCGGCGTCGAGCAGCTCGACGGTCCGCACCACCTCCTCGGTGGCGGGGTTGATCACGCTGGTGGTGGTCACGGAGTCACCTTTCTGGTGTGCACGGTTTCCGGCCGCCTCGACAAGTCCGGCGAACAGTCGCAGGTCCTGCAGGGTCTCCTCGGGATGCCACTGGACCGCGAGCACGAAATCGCGCCCGGGCATCTCGATACCCTCGATCACGTCCTCGCAGATGGCATTGACCACCAGGCCGTCACCGAGTCGGTCGATGGCCTGATGGTGGTAGCAGGGCACCTCGGTCGACGCGCCGAGCAGAGCCGCCAACCGAGTTCCGGGCGCGGTGCGCACCGCCGAGGTGGAGAACACGGCGTCGCCTTGCCGATGGGCGCTGTGGCCGACGACGTCGGGCAGATGCTGGTGCAGGGTGCCCCCGAGAGCCACGTTGAGAACCTGGGCGCCGCGACAGATGCCGAGGACCGGAACGTCTCGCCGCAACGCGGCATGGAGCAACGCCAACTCCCAGGCGTCGCGGTCGCGCGCGGGATCGTCGGTGGCCGGATGCGGGTCGTGGCCGTAGATCTCCGGGTTGACGTCCTTGCCGCCGGTGATCACCAGGCCGTCCAGGGCGTCGATGACCCGTCCGGCGACGACGTCGTCGACCGGTTGCGGTGGCAGCAGGGTGGCGATGCCACCGGCGTGGGTGACCCCGTCGATGTACACCTCCGGCAGGAAACCGGCCGGCACGTCCCAGACTCCGCTGCGGGCCCGCTGACGGTAGGTGGTCAGGCCGATCACCGGAGGGGCAATGATTTCAGAACCGCTCAAAGCCCCGCACCCTCTCCCAGTCGGTGACCGCCGCGTTGAACGCCGCGGTCTCCACGCGGGCGTTGTTGAGGTAGTGCTCCACCACGTCGTCGCCGAACGCCGACCGGGCCACCTCGGAGTTGCCGAACAATTCGGCGGCCTCGGCCAGCGTGGTCGGCAGCCGCTGGGCGTCGGTGGCGTACGCGTTGCCCGCCACGGCTCGGCAAGGTCGAGGCCCTGATCGATACCGTGCAGCCCCCGGCGATCAGCGCCGCCACCGCCAGGTACTGGTTGACGTCTCCGCCGGGCGCCCGGTTCTCCATCCGCATGGAGTGCCCGTGGCCGACCACGCGCAGCGCGCAGGTGCGGTTGTCGATCCCCACGCAACGGCGGTCGGGGCAAAGCTGCCCGCGGCGAATCGCTTGTAGGAGTTGATATTCGGCGCATAGCACAGCGCCAGCTCACGCATCGTGGCCAACTGCCCGGCCAGAAAACTGCGGAACATCGGCGACATTCCCAACGGGTCGGCGGAGTCGGCGAAGACCGGCGTGCCGTCGATGCCGCGCAGCGAGATGTGGATGTGGCAGCTGTTGCCCTCGCGCTCGTCGAACTTGGCCATGAACGTCAGGCTCTTGCCGTGCTGGTCGGCGATCTCCTTGGCGCCGTTCTTGTAGATGGTGTGGTTGTCGCAGGTGACCAGCGCGTCGTCGTAGCGGAAGGCGATCTCCTGCTGGCCCGGGTTGCACTCGCCCTTGACGCCCTCGCAGTACATGCCCGCGCCGTCCATCCCGAGGCGGATATCGCGCAGCAGCGGCTCCAGCCGGGTCGAGGCGTGGATGGCGTAATCGACGTTGTAGTCGCTGGACTTGCGCAGGCCTCGGTATTCGGCCGCCCAGGCATCGCGGTAGCTGTCGTCGAAGACGATGAATTCGAGTTCGGTGCCGACGAAGGCGGCCAGCCCCCGCTGGGCCAGTCGCTCGAGTCTGCGCGCGCAGGATGCTGCGCGGCGCGGCGGCGACCGCGCTGGCGTCGTGCCACTGCAGATCGGCCATCACCAGCGCGGTGCCGGGCAGCCAGGGCAGCAGCCGCAGCGTGCTCAGGTCGGGACGCATCACCATGTCGCCGTATCCGGACTCCCAGCTCGACATCGCATAGCCGTCGACGGTGTTCATCTCGACGTCGACGGCGAGCAGATAGTTGCAGCACTCGGCGCCGTGGGCGGCGACCTCCTCGACGAACAGCCGGGCGGCCACCCGTTTGCCGGTCAGCCGGCCCTGCATGTCGGCGAACGCGACGATGACGGTGTCGATCTCGCCGACGGCCACCAGCCGGTCCAGTTCGCCGGCGCTCAGCAGACCTCGGCGGCGGCCGGCGCTCTCAGACGTACACATCGACTCCTCGCACTCGGCGGCCCGGCGCACAGGTTTACGCCAGCGGCACGCGAAAGGTAGGACAACAGACCAATAGAGGCCTATCCGTGCCTGGACACTGACGCACGACGAAGGAGATCCGCCGTGCCCGAGGGCCACGAAATTCTCGACGAAGACGAACTGCACCTGGCTCGCCTCGGCTACAACCAGGAACTGCAACGGTCCTGGTCGGGTTTCAACAACTTCGCCATCTCGTTCTCGATCATCTCGATCCTGGCGGGCTGCTTCACCTCGTTCGGCCTGGGCTGGAACAACGGCGGACCGGCCGCGATCGCCTGGGGCTGGCCGATCCTGGCGGCCTTCATCCTGCTGATCGGCTTGTGCATGTCCGAACTGGTGTCGGCCTACCCGACGTCGGGCGGAATCTACTGGTGGGCAGCCAAACTCGGCGGACCCAAGGCCGGCTACTACACCGGCTGGCTGAACCTCATCGGCCTGATCGCGATCCTCGCCTCGGTGGCCTACGGCAGCGCCACCTTCCTCGACTCTGACGCTGGGCACCCTCAGCGAGAGCTGGCTGGCCGGCTACAGCCTCGACCCGCGTCTTCGTGATGTTCCTGGTGATCCTGGTCGTCGTCGCCGTCATCAACATCTTCTCCAGCCACCTGCTGGCGGTGATCAACAACATCTCGGTGTGGTGGCACGTCGCCGGCGCGGCGACGGTGATCGCGCATCCTGTTCTTCGGCCCCGAGCGCCACGCCAGCGTCAGCGACGTCTTCGCCAAGACCATCAACAACAGCGGCATGTTCGGCGGCGCGACATCGGGCTGGGGCTGGCTGCTGCTGGTGCTGCCGATCTCGGCGATCCTCACCCAGTACACGATCACCGGCTACGACGCCTCCGCCCACCTCTCCGAGGAGACCAAGAGCGCGGCCAACGCGGCGGCCAAGGGCATCTGGCGTTCGATCTTCTACTCGGCGATCGGCGGCTGGATCCTGCTGCTGTCCTTCCTGTTCGCTGTTCAGGACTCCGACGCGGTGTCGGCGGCCGGCGGCGGCGGTGGCGTCGATCTTCGGCCAGGCCCTGAGCTCCCAGTGGGCGGCGCTGGTGCTGTTGATCTCCACCGCCGGTCAGTTGTTCTGCACCACCGCCTGCCAGACCAGCGCGTCGCGGATGCTGTTCGCCTTCAGCCGTGACCGGGCGGTGCCGGGCCACCAACTGTGGTCGGCGATCAACGCCAACAAGGTCCCGGCCAACGCGGTCATGGTCACGGCCGGGCATCGCCGCACTGCTGACCCTGCCCGCGCTGGTCGAGGTGGACATCAACGGCGCCCCGGTCCCGGTGGCCTTCTTCGCGGTGGTCTCGATCGGTGTGGTCGGCCTGTACCTGTGCTTCGCCGTTCCGATCTACTACCGCTGGAAGGCCGGCGACTCGTTCCAGGTCGGCACCTGGAACCTGCGCGGCCACTATCGCTGGATGGCGCCGCTGGCGCTCGGCCGAGATCCTCATCACCTCGATCGTGGCGATGTTTCCCACCTCGCTGGGCGGCGTGCCGTGGGATTCCAGCTTCGAGTGGAAGTTCGTCAACTACACGCCACTGGTGGTGTTCGGTGTGCTGTTCCTGCTGTGGCTGTACTGGCACGCCTCGGTGAAGAAGTGGTTCACCGGTCCGGTTCGTCAGGTGGACATCACCGGCGACCAACTCGGGGTCTCCTGACCCTCCAGCAGACGAGCGGGCCGCGCTCGTGGCCTTCACCCGGGAATTACCGGCCGGGAGCAAAGGCTCGGACTACCGTCCGGGTGATCGGATGCCAGGCCATTCACCAGGTGCTGGTGCGCAGCACGATCTCCGCGGCCAGTTGGGCGGTGGACACCTCGGCGTTGCGACGACCGGTGTATTCCACCAGGCGGTAGTCGCTGTAGACGAAGCGCTGGCTCGCTTTGGCCATGGCCCGTGACGCCGGGCTGGTGACCAGTGCGGTCGTGTTGACCTCGACCGGTCGCGCAGTCCGGATCGCGGATGACGTCCTGCGGGTCGGGGACGCGCGGGTGCGCACGGTCGATGACCACCAGGCCGGTGAACCGGTCCGGCCGCGCGGCGGCGACCTCCCAGGCCAGTTCGGCTCCGACACGGTCACCGACGAGGACCCCCGACGGCACCTCGAGGGCGTCGAGGATGGCGATCACGGCCTTGGGATGCATCCGCGGATCGGCGCCGATGACGACGGTCCGCACCGCCGCGGTATGCAGCCGCTGACACAGTGCGTTGTAGGCGGCCGGCGCATGGTGGGCCGCGCACAGCAGCACGACGTAGCACCCTCTGTCCGGACCCGAGACGTCCACCGGCACGCCGAAACCATCGACGGTCATCATCGTCGGCGGGCATCCGCACACGCTACTTCGCACACCGCAGGTCGCGGCCCTGTTTACGGTGCCTCTCAGCGACTACTCAGGAAGCGCGCAGCTTGACGGCCTGCTTGGTGAAAATGTCCAAGAACGTTTGCGGCAGTGACGCTTTCACCGGAATCGTGGGGTTTCCGGTCGGGAACGCGACGCCGAACACCGCCCGGGCGCCGACGTTCTGGAACGCCATGTAGACACTGCTCTGCGACGCCGTTGAGATTCATCGTCTGCTGATAGCCGAGGGCGCCGTCGTCGAGGCCCGTCAGGGCCGTCGTGGTCATCGGGATGCCGTCGGAATTCGCGGTCGAAGAACGCCTCGAACGTCGCACAGCGGTCCGCCTCCGCCTTGAGCTTGTCCAGATCGAGGTTCCACGACAGCACGGTCATCACGATCCGGGCGCCGTCGTAGGACACCGCGTACTTGGCCGCACTGCCCGGTCCGCGCTCGGCGGACTGCTGCGATGACGTTGGTCAGGGCGTTGGCGCAGCCCTGCGGCCGGGACAGCATGGAGCCGGGGCCGTCCGGCGCCGTCGGGCTGCCCGGGCTGTTCGGCGATGCGGTCGTACTGCACCCCGGACGGAAAGTCCCCGGCGTCCAGCAGAGCCCGCTGCAGGAACGCGCCCGGCCAGGTCGCGGTGCCGGCCACCGTGGCGGCGCATCCGGGCAGCAACATGACCGTCGCGACCAACGCGCCCACCATCCGAACCATGGCGATCAGGGTAGGCCACCCAGGCCGGTCAGGATGGTCGGCGCATCCGGCGGCGGACCGTCCAGCAGCCCCAGCACCGCGTCCACGTCGAGGTGGGCGTCCAGCAGGTCGGCCATCACATCGAGTTGACGCGTCACGACGGGCCGCCACGTTGACATCCGCGGCCACCTGGAAGCCGGTCCGGCCGGCAGCCCGCGCCGCCTGCTGCAGCCACCCGCGACGGAAATCGTCGTTGTCCAGTCAGCCCGTGCCAGTGCGTCCCGAACACCTGACCCCTCCGGTAACCCTCGACCTGGCCGCCCACCGCGGAACCAGGCGTCCTCGGCGCAGCGCCGCACCCGTCCGTGGTGGATCTCGTAACCGTCCAGCCCTCCGGTGGCGGACTCCCAGCGGCGCAGCACCTTCTCGGCTGTCGAACACGATGTCGGCGTCGAGCAGGCCGAGTCCCGCGACGGCGCTGCGGCCGCTCTCGATCGGCGTCGTCGATGCGGCGGCACAGCATCTGCAGTCCGCCGCAGATGCCGAGCACCACGCCACCGCGGCCGGCGTGCGCCACGATGGCGTCGGCCAGGCCGCGGTCGCGCAGCCACCGCAGGTCGGCGACGGTGGCCTTGCTGCCCGGGATCACCACGACGTCGGCGTCGGCGAGTTGCGCCGGTTCGGCGGCCCATCGCACCGCCACGCCGGGCTCGCACGCCAGCGCCTCGACGTCGGTGGAGTTGGAGATCCGCGGCAGCCGCACCGCCGCCACCCGCAGCCACTGCGTCGCCGCGCGGCGGCGGCCGGCACGCCGACCACGCCGCCGGCCACCACCGACACCGAGTCCTCGGCGTCGAGCCACAACTCGTCGCTGTAGGGCAGCACCCCGTAGGTCGGCCGGCCGGTGAGCGCCGGCCAGCTGTTCCAGGCCGGGCGCCAGCAGGGCCGGGTCGCCGCGGAACTTGTTGACGACGAAACCGGCGATCAGCGCCTGATCCTCGCGGCGAAAGCACCGCGACGGTGCCGAACAGGTGCGCCAGCACGCCGCCGCGGTCGATGTCGCCGACCACCACGACCGGCAGGTTCGCCGCGCGGGCCAGCCCCATGTTGGCCAGATCCGTTGCGCGCAGGTTGATCTCGGCCGGGGATCCGGCACCCTCACACAGCACGACGTCGAATTCGGCTCGCAGGCCAGCCAGTTCCTCGGCCACGACTCCGGCCAGCCGGTCGCGGTGCTCGATGTAGTCGCGCGCGCCGACCGTGCCGACCGCACGGCCGCGTACCACGAGTTGCGAGGTCCGGTCGCTGCCCGGCTTGAGCAGGATCGGGTTGAACCGCACGCTGGGCGCCAGGCCCGGCGGCGCGGGCCTGCATGCGCCTGTGCTCGGCCGATCTCACCGCCGTCGACGGTGACCACGGAGTTGTTGCTCATGTTCTGCGCCTTGAACGGGCGCGACCCGGATTCCCTTGCGCGCCAACAGCCGACACAGGCCGGCGACCACCATCGACTTGCCGGCGTCGGAGGTGGTTCCGGCGACCAGCAGTGCGCCGCCGGTTCGTCTGCGTCACGGCAGGGTCAGGATTTCGGCGCCGTCCTCGGTGACCACGATGGTGTGCTCGAACTGCGCCGTCCACTTGCGGTCTGTGGTGGCCACCGTCCAGCCGTCGTCCCAGATCTCGTAGTCCAGCGAGCCGAGGTTGATCATCGGTTCGATGGTGAAGGTCATGCCCGGCTCCAGCACGGTCTCCACGCTGGGCTGGTCGTAGTGCAGCACCACCAGCCCGTTGTGGAACGTGGTGCCGATGCCGTGCCCGGTGAAGTCACGAACCACGTTGTAGCCGAAGCGGTTTGCGTACGACTCGATGACCCGGCCGACCACCGACAGTGCCCGGCCGGGCTTGACGGCCTTGATGGCGCGCATCGTGGCCTCCTGGGTGCGTTCGACGAGCAGCCGGTGCTCCTCGCTGACGTCACCGGCCAGGAAGGTGGCATTGGTGTCGCCGTGCACACCGTGGATGTAGGCGGTCACGTCGATGTTGACGATGTCGCCGTCGGCGATCACCGTCGAGTCCGGGATGCCGTGGCAGATGATCTCGTTGAGCGAGGTGCAGCACGACTTCGGGTAGCCCTTGTAGCCCAGCGTCGACGGGTATGCGCCGTGGTCGACCATGTACTCGTGGGCGATGCGGTCGAGGTCGTCGGTGGTCGACCCCGGGGGCGACCGCCTTGCCGGCTTCGGCCAGTGCGCCCGCGGCGATCCGTCCGGCGATGCGCATCTTCTCGATGACCTCGGGGGTCTGCACCCACGGCTCGTCACCTTCGGCGACGGTGGTGCGCCCGACGTACTCCGGACGCTCGATCGATTTGGGCACCGGCAGGGTCGGTGAGACCACCCCGGCGCGCAGGGCGCTACGCACGGTTCCTCATCGCCTCCGAAGCACCTTCGGCACCGGCAGCACCGGCCGGCGCGGGCCGCGGATGTTCACCGAGCCCATCATCACCCGGCCGGTCAGCACGACATGGGGTTTGCCCTCGGCCGGCGGGTTCTTGCGGCGGTCTCGGGCGCTGCCGCCGTAGACGGTGACGTCGTCGAGCGAGGCGCTGGCACCTTCGGGCAGTCGCAGGTCCAGCGACCCGCGGATGCAGGTCGAGTTCGATCATCACCACGGGGCCGGCGAACCGGGCGGTGGTGAGGTCGAGGTCCACCGATCCCATCCGGCGCACCAGGGACAGCCGGGTCGGAACCGTCCACTCGCCGTGCCGACGCAGCGATCCCATCCAGCCGCGCAACTCCAGCCGGTCGGCGGACGAGGAGGCGATCGCGCCGGCCCTCGGCAGGTCCTCGACCAGGCATTCGAGGTCGGCGGGCTGACGTGCCAGCGCGACCCGCGCCGAGCGCTCCTCGAACTCGCCGATGTCGATCAGGCCCAGGGCGACGGCGTTGTGCAACATCCGCAGGGTCCCGTTGCGATCGGCGTCGGAGATCCGTACGGCGGGCGCGCTGTCGTACCTGACGACGGCTGTGGTGTCGATCCGGCTGTGAATATCAGTCATGACCCCACCAATTTACCGCCGTTTCGGACATGTCCGGATCCCGAGCCACCTCGATTAGGCTTGGGAGCCGTGTCTGATCTGCCGAGAAGGTCCGTGTTGATCGGGGCGGCGGTGGCTCCGCTGGCCGCCTGCGCGAAGCCGGCCGATGTGCCGGTGGCGGCTGCGCCCACCGCGGGCCAGACGCTGACCGCCGCCGCCGATGTGCCGGTGGGCGAGGCCACCATCGTCGACGGCACGCTGATCACCCAGCCCAGCGCCGGGGTCTTCAAGGGTTTCGTCGCACGCTGCACGCACGCCGGGTGCGCACTGGCCGTGAAGAACGGGGGTATCGAATGCCCCTGCCACGGAAGCAAATTCGAGCTCGACGGCGCGGTGCTGCGCGGTCCGGCGGTTGAACCGCTGGCGGCCCGCCCGGTCAGGCTGCAGGGCGGTCAGATCGTGGCCGGCTGAGCTCCTGCCCCGCGCAGGAACGCCGAACATCAGGCCAGGAAGTCCGGCGGCAATTCCTCGAGCATCTGGCGCACCATCCGCACGGCGTAGGTTGAACTACCGCCCCCCACGATGAGCCCGGCGAAGGCCAGATCGCCGCGGTAGCCGGTGAACCAGGCATGCGACCCGCCCTGGAACTCCGCCTCCCCGGTCTTGCCGTAGACCTGCCCGAGGCCGCTGACCTCCTTGGCGGTGCCGTCGGTCACCGCCCGGCGCATCATCGAACGCAGCCCATCGAGTGTCACCGGGTCGACTGGCGGGTTCTCGCCGGTCTGCAGCGTCTCGGCGCCCGCGATGAGCCGCGGGGTCGGGGTCCTGCCGGCCGCGACGGTCGCCGCCGCCAGCGCCATTCCGAACGGGGTGACCAGCACTTTCCCCTGACCGAACCCGTCCTCGGTGCGTTCGGCGAGGTCGACGCTGGCGGGCACCATGCCCGTCACCGTGGTCAGGCCCTCGATCGTGTAATCCGGTCCGATGCCGTACTGGGACGCCGCCACCGTCAGGGCCGTCGGCGACATCCGGCTGGCCAGCTCGGCGAAGGTGGTGTTGCACGAATCGGCGAAGGCCTTGGACAGCGGGACAAGACCGAGGTCGAACTTCTCGTAGTTGGGGATGGTGCGATGCCCGATGTCGATCTGGCCGGGGCAGCCCACCATGGTGTCCGGCTCGGCCATCTTGCTGTCGATGGCCGCCCCGGCGGTGACGATCTTGAACGTCGAACCCGGCGGATACAGACCGGTGGTGGCCGCCGGACCATCGGCGTCGGCGGCGTCGTTCTGGGCGACCGCGAGGATTTCCCCGCTCGAGGGTTTGATCACCACCAGCATGGCCTTGCGCCACTGGCTGCCCACGGCACGCTGGGCTGCGTCCTGGACCAGCCGGTCGAGGGTCAGCGTGATCGACGGCGCCGGCTTGGGCGCGACCTCAGTCAGCACATCCACGTCGGCGCTGTTCCGGTTGATGCTCACCACCCGCCAGCCGGCTTCGCCGTCGAGTTCGTCCTGCACCGCCTTCTTGACCTCGCTGATGACCGCGGGGGCGAAATCGTCACGGGTGGGCAGCATTTCGGCCTGCGGGGTGACGACGACACCGGGCAGCGCGTCCAGCGCGGCGGCGACCCTGTCGTGGTCCGAAGGGCGCAGGGTGATCAGATCCAGCGGTCCGTCGGCCGAACTGGCCTGCTCGGCGAGGCGCTGCGGACTGAGGGTTCCGTCGAACTGCCGCAGCACGTCGGCGACCACTTTGGCCGAGGTCATCAGATTGCCCGCCGCCCGCGCGGCGTCGAGCTGGTACCGGTACAGGATTCCCGGTGCCAGGACCTCGGTACCGCCGAGTTCGTTGACCGAGGCCCGCCGCGGCGGATCGGCCCGCAGTTCCATGGTCTGGTTCTCGCCCAGTTTGGGGTGCAGCGCGCTCGGCGACCACCGCACCCGCCAGGTCCCCTCGTCGCGCACCAAGTTGAGCACGCCGTCGTAGGTCCAGGTGCGCTTCTTGGGTAGCTGCCAGGTGAAGCGGTAGTTCACGCTGCCGGTGTCCTCGGTGTAGCGCGACCCGAGAATCGTGGCGTCGAGATGGGATGCCTGCAGACCGGACCAGGCCTGATTGAGGTCGGTGTGGGCCTCGGTCGGCTCATCGCTCAACGCGGCGGCGGCGCCGGTGTCACCCCGTCCGAGTTCGGCGAAGAACGCTGCGGCCGCCTGCGCCGGTCCGGCCTGACGGGGAGTGCATGCCGAGATCGTGCCGGTCACGGTCATCGCGGCCACGAGTACACCTGTGACTCGTGTTGTTAGTGAGGTGCAAGTTGCCATTGAGGCAGATGTTATGAGGCCGTGACCCCGATTCGGGGGAGGCGCACCGTCGCTCAGTCGAGCAGCACGGTGGCGAAGGTGCCCACTTCGCGGAACCCGACGCGGGAGTACGCTGCCCGCGCGACGGTGTTGTAGCTGTTCACGTACAGGCTGGCGGTGCGCCCGCCACCGATGACGGCGGCGGCCACCGCGGCGGTTCCCGAAGTGCCCAGTCCGCGGCCGCGCCATTCCGGATGAACCCAGACCCCCTGGATCTGCCCGACCGCCGGCGATTGCGATCCGATCTCGGCCTTGAACACCACCTGCCCCCGCTCGAACCGGGCGAACGCCCGCCCCGCGGCGATCAGATTGGCCACCCGACGGCGATAGCCGCGGCCGCCGTCGCCGACGCGCGGGTCGATGCCGACCTCACCGATGAACATGTCGACGGCCGCCACCAGATAGGCGTCCAGTTCGTCGACCCGCACCCGTCGCACGCCGGGATCGACCACGCAGCGCGGCCGGGAGCGCAGCGCCATCAACGGCTGGCGGGCCCGCACGTCGCGCGCCGGGCCCCAGCCGCGTTCCAGCCGGTCCCACATCGCCAGCACCAGATCGGCCCGGCCGACCAGGGACGAACACCGGCGCGCGACGCTCAGCGCCTGTTCGGCGAACGCTTTCATATCGGCCGGACCGCCCCGCAGCGGAATGAGATTGGCGCCCGCGTAACACAGCGGAGTCGTCCGCGCGGCGGCGTGTCCACAACTCGCCGCCGATGGCGGCCGAATCGATTCCGTGATCGGCGACCCGGGCAGCCACCATGCAACCGCCGCACCGGGTCGTCGTCCAGCACCCGGGCCACCGACTCCGCGTCCCGCACCACCGACACCCGCCGCCCTTCGACGGACCGGAACAGCGACGGAGCCGACATGGCGCTCTTTCTGCGGGCGTCGCCCGCGGGTGGGAATGCCTCTCAGCTTACGGTCACCACAGGCGAACCGCCCGCAGACGCGTCGGAGCCGCGCAGGTCCTCTGCGAGCCGCAACGCCTCCTCGATCAGCGTTTCGACGATCTTGGCCTCCGGCACCGTCTTGATCACCTCGCCCTTGACGAAGATCTGCCCCTTGCCGTTGCCCGAGGCCACACCGAGATCGGCTTCGCGGGCCTCCCCGGGCCCGTTGACCACACAGCCCATGACCGCCACCCGCAGGGGCACATCCAGACCCTCGAGCCCGGCGGTGACCTCATTGGCCAGCGTGTAGACGTCCACCTGCGCACGCCCGCAGGACGGGCAGGACACGATCTCCAGTCCGCGGGGGCGCAGGTTCAGCGACTCCAGAATCTGGTTGCCGACCTTGATCTCCTCGACCGGCGGCGCCGACAGCGAGACCCGGATCGTGTCGCCGATGCCCTCGGCGAGCAGCGCGCCGAACGCGACCGCGGACTTGATCGTGCCCTGGAACGCCGGGCCGGCCTCGGTCACACCGAGATGCAGTGGGTAGTCGCACTTTTCGGCCAGGAGGCGATAGGCGGCCACCATCACGACCGGGTCGTTGTGCTTGACGCTGATCTTGATGTCGCCGAAGCCGTGGTCCTCGAACAGCGAGGCCTCCCAGAGTGCGGACTCGACGAGGGCTTCCGGGGTGGCCTTGCCGTACTTCTCCAGGAAGCGCTTGTCCAGCGAGCCGGCGTTGACGCCGATGCGGATCGGAATCCCCGCTGCCCCGGCGGCTTTGGCGACCTCACCCACCCGGCCGTCGAACTCCTTGATATTGCCCGGGTTGACGCGGACGGCGGCACAGCCGGCGTCGATCGCGGCGAAGATGTACTTGGGCTGGAAGTGGATGTCGGCGATCACCGGGATGTTGCTCTTGCGGGCGATCTCGGCCAGCGCGTCGGCGTCTTCCTGGCGCGGGCAGGCCACCCGGACGATGTCGCACCCCGAGGCGGTGAGTTCGGCGATCTGCTGCAGCGTGGCGTTGACGTCGTGGGTCTTGGTGGTGCACATCGACTGCACGGGGATCGGGTAATCACTACCCACGCCGACGTCACCGACCATGAGCTGACGGGTCTTGCGCCGCGGCGCGAGCACCGGCGGGGGCGCGGGCGGCATTCCCAAACCAACGGACATGCGAATCTCCTACTGGAACAGGCGGATTGGATTCACCACGTCTGCGGTGACGGTCAGCGCCATATAACCGACGACCACGAACAGGATGATGTAGGTGGCAGGCATCAACTTCCCGTAGTCCACCGGGCCTGCGGGCACCAGGCCGCGGGCCGCGCGCACCATGTTGCGCAGCTTCTCGTAGACCGCGACGGCGATGTGTCCGCCGTCGAAGGGCAGCAGTGGCACCAGGTTGATGGCGCCCAGCACGAAGTTGAGTTGGGCCAGGAAGAACCAGAACGCCACCCACAGGCCGTGGTCGACGGTGTCACCGCCGATGATGCTGGCCCCGACGACGCTGATCGGCGTCTCCGGGTCACGCTCCCCGCCGCCGATGGCATGCACCAGGGCCCCGACCTTGCTCGGGATCTTGGCCAGCGACTTGCCGATCTCCACAGCGAGATCACCGGTGAAGACGAAAGTGGCCGGGACCGCCGTCACCGGGCTGTAGCGGGTCGGCGGGAACTGGGCGGCGACGATCCCGATGGCGCCGACATCGGACGGGCCGCCGGCCTCGCCGCCGCCGGCCGGTGCGACCCAGCGTTTGGTGGTGGTGACGTCGACCGTCGTGGTGACCGCCGTGGTGGCACCGTCCACACTGCGCTCGACGACGAACGGGGTGGGTCCGCTCGCCTTCTGCACCGCGGCGACCATCTCCTCGAACGTCGCGACCTCGGTGGGGCCCACCTTCACCACTACGTCCCCGGCCTGGATGCCGGCGGCCGCGGCCGGACCCGACCCGGTGCAGTTCCCGAGTTCGCCCTTGACGACTTCGGACTTGACGCAGGTGGTTTCGCCGACGACCGCGGTGGTCGGCGGATGCAGATTGGGCAGACCCCACACCACGGCGATGCCGTAGACCAGCACCAGCCCGATGATGAAGTTCATCGCGGGGCCGGCGAACAGCACAGCGACCCGCTTCCAGGTCTTCTGCTTGTACATCGCGTGCGGCTCGTCCTCGGGCCGCAGATCCTCGGCCGCCGTCATACCGGCGATATCGCAAAAGCCGCCCAGCGGAATCGCTTTGACGCCGTACTCGGTGGAACCCAGCTTGTTGGGCCGGTTGGTCGACCACAGCGTCGGGCCGAAGCCGACGAAGTAGCGACGCACCTTCATGCCGGTGGCCCGGGCCACCCACATGTGGCCGCACTCGTGCAAAGCCACCGACACCAGGATGGCGAGCGCGAACAGCGCGATACCGATACCGAACATCATCGGGACGGGGAAACCTCCTGTGCAGCGACATCCAGCGCGTCGCGGGCGCGTTGCCGGGCCCATCGCTGGGCGTCGAGTACGTCTTCCACGGTAGCCGGTTCGGCGGCCCACTGACCGGCGCCGCTCAGGACGTCAGCGATTGTTCCACGATCGCCGGGAACCGGATGCGGCGCGCCAGGAAGGCGGCGGCGGCCTCCTCGTTGGCAGCGTTGTACACCGCGGTCATGCATCCGCCGGCCTCCCCGGCCTGGCGGGCGAGGTCCACCGCCGGGAAAGACGGCGGCATCCACCGGCTCGAACTCCCAGGTCGAGGCGGTGCTGAAGTCGCAGGCGGCCGCCGAACCGGCAACTCGCGCCGGCCAGCCCAGCGCCAGCGAGATCGGCAGCTTCATATCGGGCGGGCTGGCCTGAGCGATGGTGGAGCCGTCGGTGAAGGTCACCATCGAGTGCACGATCGACTGCGGGTGGACGACGACGTCGATTCGCTCGTAGGGAACACCGAACAGCAGGTGCGTCTCGATCAGTTCCAGCCCCTTGTTGACCAGCGATGCCGAGTTCAGCGTGTTCATCGGCCCCATGTTCCAGGTGGGATGGGCCCCGGCCTGTTCGGGAGTCACCGCCTCCAACTGCCGGGCAGACCAGCCGCGGAAGGGGCCGCCGGAGGCGGTGAGGACCAGCCGGGCCACCTCGTCGGAGGTGCCCGAACGCAGACACTGGGCAAGCGCCGAATGTTCGGAATCCACCGGCACGATCTGGCCGGGCCGGGCGGCCTTGAGCACCAGCGGGCCGCCGGCCACCAGCGACTCCTTATTGGCCAGGGCGAGTCGGGCGCCGCTGTCCAGCGCCGCGAGTGTGGGCTCCAGTCCGAGCGCACCGACCAGGGCGTTGAGCACCACGTCGGCCTCGGTGTCGCGCACAAGACGGGTTACCGCGTCCGGCCCGCTGAAGGTGACATCGCCGACGCGGTCCGCGGCGGCCGGGTCGGCCACGGCGACGGCGCGCACGCCGGTCTCCGCGCGCTGACGGGCCAGCAGTTCGGGGTTTCCGCCGCCCGCGGCCAGACCGACCACCTCGAAACGGTCCGGGTTGGCGGCGATAACCTCGAGCGCCTGGGTACCGATCGAACCGGTACTGCCGAGGATCAGCACGCGCAGGCGGGAATGCACCGGTCCATTGTGCCGTGCTGCCCGGACCCGGTCGCACCATCATCGAATGCGACGCTAAGTTGTGTGATGTCGGTCACACCCGCCGATCCAGTAGGCGTCCGGCGCCGAACCTAGACATGTGGCCACAGTGGGCCGCATCACGGAGGGACCTAAAGGAGATCACCCTGATGACTATCAATCGCACCGTTCTCGGCGCGGCCAGTGCCGCCGCCGTAGCCGCACTCGCCCTTGCGGGCTGTTCGACGGGGACCAAGGAGTCGGTCGAATCAGCCACCTCGGAGGCCAAGAGTTCGGCTTCGTCGGTGATGTCGTCGGCCACCTCGGCCATGACGACCCCGTCGAAGGCGGCGCCCGCCGGACTCGTCGGCGCCGGTTGCGCCGGATACGCCGAGCAGGTGCCCACCGGCCCCGGCTCGGTCGAGGGCCTGGCCAAGGACCCGGTGGCCACCGCCGCCGGCAACAGCCCGGTGCTGACAACTCTGGCCGGCGCGCTGTCGGGCAAGCTGAACCCAGATGTCAATCTGGTCGAGACGCTCAACAACGGCGAGTTCACCGTGTTCGCCCCGACCGACGAGGCGTTCGGCAAGGTGGACCCGGCCACCATCGACAAGCTCAAGACCGATTCCGATCTGCTGACCTCGGTGCTGACCTATCACGTGGTGTCGGGTCAGGCCGGTCCGGATGCCGTCGTGGGCGAGCACAAGACGGTCGAGGGGCAGATGCTCAAGGTCACCGGTTCCGGCGACGATCTCATGGTCAATGACGCCGGGGTCGTGTGCGGCGGAATCAAGACCGCCAACGCCACCCTGTACCTCATCGACACGGTTCTCATGCCGCCGGCGCCGGAGGCGTCCGCAACCAGCGCCACCGAAACGGCCACCACCACCCCGACGCCGTAACCGCGGCTCCGCGCGGACGACCCGGACGTGGCACACGTCACCCATCCGCGACGACGCGCGGCTCCGAATCACTCCGAGACACTGCGCCCGGCACGGGCGCACTACCGAAAGGACAACACATGAAGGACAACACGAAGGCCGCCAAGGCCTTGCCGGTGGCCGGCTTGGCCGCTGCCGCGATGGGCCTTGCGCTGATGGTCTCGCCCGTAGCATCGGCTGAACTGGCCGGACCGGGCTGCGCCGCCTACGCCGAACAGGTTCCGACCGGCCCCGGCTCGGTCGGCGAGCTGGCCAAGGTTCCGGTGGCCACCGCCGCCGCGAACAGCCCGGTTCTGACCACGCTGGCCGCCGCGCTCTCCGGCGGGCTCAACCCGCAGGTGAACCTCGTCGACACCCTCAACGGGGGCCAGTTCACCGTGTTCGCCCCGACCAATGACGCGTTCGCCAAGCTGGACGCGGCGACCATCGACAAGCTCAAGACCGATTCGGCTCTGCTGTCCTCGATCCTGACCTACCACGTCGTGGCCGGCCAGGCAGGTCCGGACCAGGTGGTGGGCACCCACAAGACCGTCAACGGCGCCGACCTGACCGTTTCCGGCGGCGGGGACCACCTGATGGTCAACAACGCCAACGTGGTCTGCGGCGGGATCGCGACCACCAACGCGACGGTGTACCTGATCGACACGGTGCTGCTGCCGCCCGCCAGCTAAGCGCAATCCCCCGCCGATGCGGCGGGGCGCGGCACCACATCGGCCGGCCGGGCGGCGTGTCACTCCTTCACGCCTCCCGGCCGGCCTCTTTCGTCGGTTCCTCCGGACAGGCCCCATCACGACAGGGCAGCATGTGCGCTATGCCCGCCACGGTTTTGTGGTTCCGCAGGGACCTTCGGCTGCGCGACCTCCCGGCACTGATCGACGCCGCCGGGGGCGGCTGTGACGTACTGGCCTGCTTCATCCTCGATCCGCGTCTCGAAGAGTCCAGCGGTCCGCGGCGGCTGCAGTTCCTCGGCGACTCGCTGCGCGAACTGCGCGATGCCCTCGACGGACGGCTGCTGGTCACCCGCGGCCGTCCGCAGGAACTCCTCCCCCGGATCTGCGCGGCCGTCGACGCCCGATCCGTGCACATCTCGGCCGATTTCAGCCCGTTCGGGACGCGCCGCGACGCCGCGGTCACCGAAGCCCTGGCCGCAGCCGGTATCCCGCTGACCGCCACCGGATCGCCCTATCTGGTCTCCCCGGGTCGTGTCACCAAGGATGACGGCAGCCCCTACAAGGTCTTCACCCCGTTCTTCAACCGGTGGCGCGACGTCGGCTGGCGCGCGCCGGCACAGTCGGGTGCGGCAACGGCCTCCTGGATCGACCCGGCCGGCGTCACCGGACTCCCGCCCGCCGCCGAGCCCCCGGATCCCCACGTGGCACTCGATCTTCCGGCCGGTGAGACCGCGGCACGGCACCGCTGGTCGGAGTTCCTGGCCGACGGACTTGCGTCCTACGCCGGCGATCGCGACCGCCCCGATCGGCCCGGCACCAGCCGAATGTCGGCGCATCTGAAGTTCGGGACGATCCACCCGCGGACCCTGGCGGCCGATCTCGACGTGCGCGACGGCGGAGCCGCCGCCTACCTGCGCGAGTTGGCTTTCCGGGACTTCTACGCCGCGGTGTTGCATCAGTGGCCGGCCAGCGCGTGGCGCAACTGGAATGCCGCCTTCGACACCATCGAGGTCGACACCGGAGCGGAGGCCCAGGCTGCATTCGCGGCGTGGAAGCAGGGCCACACCGGGTACCCGATCGTCGATGCCGGGATGCGCCAGTTGCTGGGCAGCGGATTCATGCACAACCGGGTCCGGATGATCGTGGCGTCATTCCTGGTGAAGGATCTGCACCTGCCCTGGCAGTGGGGGGCCCGCTGGTTCCTCGAGCAGTTGGTCGATGCCGATGTGGCCAGCAATCAGCACGGCTGGCAGTGGTGCGCGGGGACGGGCACCGACGCCGCCCCGTATTTCCGGGTGTTCAACCCCACCGCCCAGGGCGAGAAGTTCGACCCGTCGGGTGACTACGTGCGGCGGTGGGTGCCCGAGCTCGCCGACACTGCCGACGTCCACCGGCTGAAGGCCGGACGGCCCGCGGACTACCCCGCGCCGATCGTCGAGCATGCGGCGGAACGCGCCGAAGCGCTGCGGCGGTACGGGCTGATCGGCTGAGGTGTGTGTGCCAGAATGTGACGCAGTCAATGGAGAGGAGCCGACATGGCCAACACCGAGGTGGAGCGCTATTCGGAGGTCGATCCCGCCGAGATCCCCTCTGCGGCGTGGGGCTGGAGCAAGCTCACCCCCCGCACCTGGTACGGCGCGGGCATCTTCATCATCGTGTTCCTGCTGGCCATGCTGCACGGCAACCATGTCGGCCATGTCGAGGACTGGTTCTTGGTCGCTTTCGCGGCGCTGATCGCTTTCTTCATCGTCCGCGACATCGTTCTGCGCAAGCGCGGCATCCTGCGCTAAGCGCCCTCAGCGGCCAACTGGCCACAGGCCGCCGCGATCTCGCGGCCGCGGGTGTCTCGCACCGTGCACGACACCCCCTTCGCGCGCACCCGCCTGACGAACTCACGCTCGACCGGTTTGGGACTCGCGTCCCACTTGCTGCCGGGTGTGGGGTTCAAAGGGATGAGGTTGACGTGGGCCAGCGGGCCCAGCGTGCGGTGCAGCATCAAGCCCAGCAGATCGGCCCGCCACCCCTGGTCGTTGATGTCTCGGATCAACGCGTATTCGATCGAGACCCGACGGCCCGTGGTGTCCCCGTAGTAGCGGGCCGCGTCCAGCACCTCGCTGACCTTCCACCGGTTGTTCACCGGGACCAGCGTGTCGCGCAATTCGTCGTCGGGGGTGTGCAGGGACACCGCCAGCGTGACCCCCAGGCGCTCGTCGGCGAGCTTGCGGATGGCCGGTGCGAGGCCGACCGTCGACACCGTCACCGACCGCGCTGAGATACCGAACCCGTCGGGCGGTGCCGAGGTGATGCGGCGCACGGCGGCCACCACCCGGGCGTAGTTGGCCAGCGGCTCCCCCATGCCCATGAAGACCACGTTGGACAGCCGGCCACCGCCGGGTCCGTCGGCAGGGGCGTCCCGGACCGCCACCGCGGCCGCCCGAACCTGTTCGACGATCTCGGCCGTACTGAGGTTGCGGGTCAGCCCACCCTGGCCGGTCGCGCAGAACGGGCAGGCCATCCCGCAGCCGGCCTGCGAGGAGATGCAGACGGTGTTGCGGTCCGGATAGCGCATCAGCACCGATTCGAATGTTGCGCCATCATGCCCGCGCCACAACGTTTTTCGGGTCTCGCCGGCGTCGCACTCCACATCGCGGACCACCGTGAGCAGTGGCGGGAAGAGGGCGTCTGCGATGGATTCGCGGACGCCCGCCGGCAGGTCGGTCATCTGCCGGGGATCGGCCACCAGGCGCCCGTAGTACTGGTTGGCCACCTGCTTGGCCCGGAACGCCGGCAGTCCGAGTTCGGCGACGGCGGCAGCGCGTTCGTCGGCATCCAGGTCGGCGAAGTGGCGGGGCGGCAGGCCTCGGCGCGGGGCGTCGAAGACCAGATCGTGTGGCACCCCTTCAGTATCGCGGTTCAGGTCGCCAGCAGGCTGAGCACGATCCAGGTCGCCACCGCCGACGGCAGCGCACCGTCGATGCGATCCATCAGGCCGCCGTGGCCGGGCAGCAGCGTGCCCATGTCCTTGATGCCGAGGTCGCGCTTGAACTGCGACTCGACCAGGTCTCCCAGGGTGGCGGTGATGACCAGCATCAGCCCCATGGGTATACCGACCCACCACGGCTTGTGCATGATGAAGGCGACGGCCAGCACCGCGGCGGTCGTCCCGCAGACCACCGAACCGGCCAGACCCTCCCAGGACTTCTTCGGGCTGATCGCCGGCACCATCCGGTGCTTGCCGAACAGCACGCCCGCCGCGTAGCCGCCGACATCGGAGAACACCACGGCGAGCATGAACGCGAAGACACGCGCGGCGCCCTCACGGGGGTCGGGATAGACCAGCAGCGCCCCGAACGCGCCGAACAGTGGAATCCAGGTGGCCAGGAAGATGGTGACCGCAACGTCTCGCAGGTAGTTGACGGGCTGGCTCTGCAACCCCTGGCTCAGCAGTCGCCAGATCAGGCAGACCAATACGGTCCCGCCGTATGCCCCCAGCGCGCCGGCAGGACCGAACGGCCACGTCAGCCAGATCATCGCCTGCCCGCCGACCAGGAGCGGGATCAGCGGGATCGAATACCCGGCCTCGCGCAGCCGCTTGACCACCTCGTGGGTCGCGATCGCCATCGCCACCGAGAGGATGACCAGCCACCCGCGTGGAGCGAAGATCAGGGTGCTGATGACGATGCCGCCCAGCAGCAGGCTGACACCGATCGCGGCGGGAAGATTTCGGCCGGCCTTCGAGGTGTTCGCCGGCGGGGATGTGGGGTCTGCCACGGTCGATGTATGCCGGGGTCCTCAGACCTCCAGCAACTCGCCTTCTTTGTGCTTGACCAGTTCGTCGATCTGGGCGACGTACTGCGCAGTGGATTTGTCCAGCTCCTTTTCGGCGCGGCCCACCTCGTCTTCGCCGGCTTCACCGTCCTTCTTGATGCGGTGCAGTTCCTCCATGGCGCGGCGGCGGATGTTGCGCACCGACACCTTGGCGTCCTCACCCTTGGCCTTGGCCTGCTTGACCAGATCGCGGCGGCGCTCCTCGGTCAGTTGCGGAATCGACACCCGGATGATGGTGCCGTCGTTGGTGGGGTTGACGCCGAGGTCGGAATTGCGAATGGCCTCCTCGATGGGCCGCAGTTGAGCGGCCTCATACGGCTTGATCACCACCATCCGGGCTTCCGGCACGTTGACGCTGGACATCTGGGTGATCGGGGTCGGCGTTCCGTAGTAGTCGATGACGACCCGCGAGAACATGCCGGGGTTGGCGCGCCCGGTCCGGATGGACGACAGATCGTCGCGGGCAACCGCGACGGCCTTCTCCATCTTCTCCTCGGCGTCGAAGAGGGCTTCGTCGATCATGCGCCACTCCTCCTCGTCGCTTCGCTCCGCATCGTCGCCGGCGGGATCATGCGCCACTCCTCCTCGTCGCTTCGCTCTGCATCGTCGTTGGCGGGATCATGCGGCTCCTGACGTCACTGCGGCGTGGGGGTGGTGACCAGCGTTCCGATCTTCTCACCAGCAACCGCCCGGGCAATATTGCCACTAGTCAACAGGTTGAAGACCAGGATCGGCATTCCGTTGTCCATACACAGGCTGAACGCGGTGGCGTCGGCGACCCGCAGTTCCCGGTCGATGACCTCTCGATGGGTGATCTCGGTGAGCAGTTCGGCGTCCGGGTTCTGCCGGGGGTCGTCGGTGTAGACCCCGTCGACGGCCTTGGCCATCAGCACCACCTCGGCGCCGATCTCCAGGGCGCGCTGGGCGGCGGTGGTGTCGGTGGAGAAATACGGCAGGCCCATGCCGGCCCCGAAGATCACTACCCGGCCTTTCTCCAGGTGCCGCCGGGCCCGCAACGGGATGTACGGTTCGGCAACCTGCCCCATCGCGATGGCCGTCTGGACCCGGGTGACGATGCCTTCCTTCTCCAGGAAGTCCTGCAGCGCAAGGCTGTTCATCACGGTGCCCAACATGCCCATGTAGTCCGAACGGGTCCGCTCCATACCGCGCTGCTGCAACTGGGCACCGCGGAAGAAGTTGCCGCCACCGATCACCACGGCGACCTGAACACCGGAACGCACCACTTCGGCGATCTGTCGCGCCACCTGGGCCACCACATCGGGGTCCAGACCGACCGACCCGCCACCGAACATCTCCCCGCCGAGTTTCAGCAGCACCCGCGAATACTTCGGCCGCGGTCCGGTGTCGGCACCGTCTCCGCTCATCGAATCGCCCATCGGACTCCTTACGAATTTCTTGCGCCAACGGCATAAAGAGCGCCGCTGGGAGGGTACTCCGCGCTGGAACCGTAGCTTTTCCCGAGGGTCCGACGGCCGCAGCGAATCCCGGTCGGCGACACGGGATGTGTCTAGACTGAGAAATCAGAAGATTTCTATTAAATGAGGAGGCGCTCGTCAGGTGGTACTGCAGGCCAGGGCTGAGGCGACCCGCCGCCGGATCATCGAATCCGCCGTCGACCTGTTCGACGAGTTGGGCTACGGCGAGACAGGATTGGCCGATGTCCTGCAACGCGCAGGCGTCAGCAAGGGCGCGTTCTACTACCACTTCGACTCCAAAGAGGCCGTCGCGTCGGCGATCATCGATCAGTACCGGTGCCAGAACGCCGAACGGGTTGCCGAGGCGATCGACCGCAACGCACCGCTGCTGGAACGCATCATCGTGGCGACCTTCGTGTCTTCGGCCATGATGAACTCCGAAAAGGCCGCGCGAATCGGAAACCAGCTGTTGCAGGCACTGGGTCAAGTCAGCAGCACCGCCACCGAGGTGTACTCGGAATGGACCACCGCATTCACCCGCAACCTGACCAACGCCATCAATAGGGTCGGCACTCGTGACGCCGTCGAGGCATCCGAGGTCGCCGAGGCGATGTGGGCCGCCGTACTGGGCTGTCACTTGCTGTCTGCGGCCCTGGATGGCGACCCCCAGACACGGCTCGCCCGGGCATGGCGCTCGATGCTGCGGTCAACGATCGCCGAACCCGCGCAGTCCCATTACGACGAAGTGCTGGACCGGCTGGCCGGCCAGCCTCAGGCCGTCGGCTGAACGGCGTCTTGGATGCGGGCCCACGGGTGGGCCTGTTCGAGTTCGTAGGCCAGTTCCAGCAGGCGCCGTTCCATCCCGATCGGGGCGCTGAACATCATCCCCACCGGCATGCCGTCCGCCGACTGCGCCAGCGGAAGTGATATCGCCGGCTCGCCGGTGGCGTTCTGCAGTGGGGTGAAACCGACCCAGTCGATGAGGCGGTCGATGACCTGCTGGTAGTCGGCACCGGGATCGAGGTGGCCGATCCGCGGGGTGCTCTCGGTGAGGGTGGGCGTCAACAGGATGTCGTAATCGTTGTAGAAGCGCGCGGTGACCTTGCGCAGTCTGTTCAGCCGGGTGATGGCAGTCGGCAGCCGGTGCAGGTTGCGCCGTGCGTGCCGGTCCAGGCCCATCGTCAGATTGTCCAACCGGGTCCGGTCGAAACTGGAACCGAAGGTCCGGCGGCCGGTCCGCACCAGGGTCATCGCCAGCGACGCCCAGTACAGCAGGAAGTCATCGGCGAACGAGTCGGGAATGGGATTGTTGTCGAGGTAGTCGACGCGATGCCCCAGCCCCTCCAACACCGCGGCGGTGGTGAGCGTGTGATCCCGCATAGCCGGACTGCTGTCCCGATTGAGCGAGCGGGTGACCACGGCGATCCGCAGCCGGTCCCGACCGGGTCCGGTAACCGCGCCGATGGGCGTCAGGGCGCGGTTTCGCCAAATCCGCTCGGCCTCCCGATAGAACGCGGCCGTATCGCGCACCGACCGGGTCAGTACACCGTCGTTGACCAGTCGGACCGGCATCTGTCGGGTCATCTTGTCCTGCGGCAGCCGACCGCGTGACGGCTTGAGTCCGACGAGCCCATTACAGGCGGCGGGGATTCGGATCGAGCCGCCGCCGTCATTGGCGTGCGCGATCGGAACCACGCCGGCGGCCACGAACGCACCGGACCCCGAGGAGGACGCGCCGGCGGTGTAGTCGGTGTCCCAGGGGTTGCGGACCGCCCCGATACGGGGATGCTCGGCCGACGCGCTGAAGCCGAACTCCGACAGTTGCGTCTTTCCCAGCGGCACCAGACCGGTCGCCAGGAAGAACCGCGCGAAGTCACCGTGCCGCGACTGCGCCAGAGGCGCCCAGGCGTCGGTGCCGTTCATCGTCGGCATGCCCTCAACGTCGACGTTGTCCTTGAAGAACGTCGGCACCCCGTCGAAGTAGCCACCCGGCTTCTCCGCCGCCCGGGCCCGAGCCTGCGCGAACGTCTCGTGCGCCAGGCCGTTGAGAGCCGGGTTCACCGCCCGGACCCGCTCGATGGCGGCGTCGACCAGTTCCGGTGCCGACACCTTTCCGGTGCGGATCGCATCAACCATCCCGACCGCGTCGAGATCGCCGAGTGCGTCGTCGCCGAAGGCGTTAACGTGCCGCATGGGCCCCTTTTTCAGCGGTGCGGGTCAGGCGCTCAGGCCTGGCCCACCTCGAACCGGGTGAACCGGGTGACAGTCACGCCGGCTTCGTCGAGCAGAGCCTTGACGGTCTTCTTGTTGTCGGAGACCGACGGCTGCTCCAGCAGAACCACGTCCTTGAAGAAACCGTTGACCCGGCCCTCGATGATCTTCGGCAGCGCCGCCTCGGGCTTGCCCTCGGACTTGGCGGTCTCCTCGGCCACCCGCCTCTCGGCGGCGACCAGATCCTCGGGCACGTCCCCGCGGGTCAGGTACTTGGCCTTCAGCGCGGCGATCTGCAACGCCACGGAGTGCGCCGCATCCTGATCGCCGCCTTCGAACTCGACCAGCACACCGACGGCCGGCGGTAGGTCGGCCGCCCGCTTGTGCAGGTAGGTCTCGACGTTGCCGTCGAAGTACTGCACGCGGCGCAGTTCCAGCTTCTCGCCGATCTTGGCAGAGAGGGCCGCGATGGCCTCCTCGACGGTAGTGGCACCCGATCCCCCGGAAATAGGAGCGGCCTTCAGCGCCTCGACGTCGGTGGCCTTGGCGGCCAGCGCGGCGTCGACGACCTGCTCGGCAAGTTGCTGGAACTCGGCGTTCTTCGCGACGAAGTCGGTCTCGGAGTTCAGCTCGATCAGCGCACCGCCCTTGGCCGCGACCAGACCCTCGGCGGTGGCGCGCTCGGCGCGCTTACCGACGTCCTTGGCGCCCTTGATGCGCAGCACCTCGACGGCCTTGTCGAAGTCGCCGTCGGTCTCGGCCAGCGCGTTCTTGCAGTCCATCATTCCCGAGCCGGTGAGCTCGCGGAGCCGCTTGACGTCGGCGGCGGTGTAGTTAGCCATCTCAGCCTTCCGTGACGGTGACGGTGGTGGATTCGTCAGAAACGGGCCCGGCCGCCGGAAGACCTTCAGCGGGGGCCGCCTCGATGGCCGCGCTGGCCAGCAGTTCCTGCTCCCACTCGGCCAGCGGCTCGGCCCCGGACTCGGCCTCGGTGCGGCCGGCTCCCGAACGGGCCTGCAGCCCCTCGGCGACGGCCGACGCGATGACCTTGGTCAGCAGCGCGGCCGACCGGATGGCGTCGTCGTTGCCCGGGATCGGGTAGTCGACGAGGTCCGGGTCGCAGTTGGTGTCGAGGATCGCGATGACCGGGATGCCCAGCTTGCGGGCCTCGCCGACGGCGATGTGCTCCTTGTTGGTGTCGACGACCCAGACGGCCGAGGGCACCTTGTTCATGTCCCTGATGCCACCCAGGGACCGCTCCAATTTGTTCTTCTCACGGGTCAGCATCAAGATTTCCTTCTTGGTGCGTCCCTCGAAGCCGCCGGTCTGCTCCATGGCCTCAAGTTCCTTGAGCCGCTGCAGACGCTTGTGCACGGTGGAGAAGTTGGTGAGCATGCCGCCCAGCCAGCGCTGATTCACGAACGGCATGCCGACGCGGGTGGCCTCCTCGGCGATGGACTCCTGGGCCTGCTTCTTGGTGCCGACGAACATGACGCTGCCGCCGTGGGCCACGGTCTCCTTGACGAACTCGTAGGCCTTGTCGATGAAGGTCAGCGTCTGCTGCAGGTCGATGATGTAGATGCCGTTGCGGTCGGTGAAGATGAACCGCTTCATCTTGGGATTCCACCGCCGGGTCTGGTGCCCGAAGTGGGTGCCGCTGTCAAGCAGCTGCTTCATGGTTACTACAGCCATGGTCATGCCTTACTGGTCGGTTGCCGCCCGACGTCGGGTGAAGTCGGGCCCTGGCGTCTGCGCGCACACCAGCCCGTCTTGCGACGGGACCAACCGGTGTGCGCGGCAACCGACGACGTGGCGGCGGTGCACACAGACGCGCGAAGTCAGCCCGCTGGCGCAGGCTGCGGTCAGAAGTTTACACCGCTTCCATGGCGGCTCCGACCACGCCGAAACCGTCCCCAGTCCCACACCGGTGCACAGTCGCGCCGGCGGCGGCCGCGGATCGGCCTCGTGTGCGCTGAACTGGGCCGATGAGGCACCTGACGGGCCTGCTCCTCGCCGTCATCGTCGCTGCTCCGGCCCACGCCGACGACGTTCGCCTGCAGTGGCCGCTGCGGCCAGGGGTGCCCGGCGTGACCCGAGGGTTCGACGCCCCCCGGCCGGATTGGCAGCGCGGGCACCGCGGCGTGGACCTGGCCGGTGACCCCGGGCAGCCGGTCTACGCGGCCGGGCGGGGGACGGTGGTTTTCGCCGGAGTGCTCGCGGGCAGACCGGTGGTTTCGGTGGACCATCCGGGCGGTCTGCGCACCAGCTATGAGCCGGTGCAGGCCGTGGTGCGGCCCGGCCAGGTGGTCGATTCGGGCAGTCCGCTGGGCCGGCTGGTCGCCGGGCATCCGGGTTGCCCGGCAGCGGCCTGCCTGCACTGGGGTGCGATGTGGGGGCCCGCGCAGCGCGCGGATTACGTCGACCCGCTGGGTCTGCTCGTCGGTACGCCGGTTCGGCTCAAGCCGGTCGGTCAGGCGCGGGGGTGAGCCTGATCGTGGACGGCACGCAGCCGCGCGACGGTGACGTGGGTGTAGAGCTGGGTGGTGGCCAGCGTCGAGTGGCCGAGCAGTTCCTGGACCACCCGCAGATCCGCACCGCCTTCGAGCAGGTGGGTTGCCGCGCTGTGGCGCAGCCCGTGCGGTCCGATATCGGGCGCGCCGTCGACGGCGCCGACGGTCTGGTGCACCACCGTGCGGGCCTGCCGCGGATCGAGTCTGCGCCCGCGCGGGCCCAGCAGCAGCGCCGGGCCGGACTCCGCGGTGGCCAGATGCGGACGGCCGTCGGTCAGCCAGTCGGTGAAAGCCGCCAGCGCGGGCCGCCCGAACGGCACGGTGCGCTGCTTGTTGCCCTTGCCCAGGACGCGCAACAGCCGTCGGCCGGTGTCGACATCGTCGACGTCGAGTCCGCAGAGCTCACTGACGCGAATGCCGGTGGCGTACAACAGTTCCACGATGAGACGGTCGCGCAGGGCCAGCGGGTTACGCTGCTCTGCACCGAGATCGGCCGCGGCCATCGCCGCCAGCGCCTGATCCTGACGCAGCACCGCCGGCAGAGTGCGGCGGGCCCTGGGGACCTGCAGGCGGACGGCGGGGTCACTGGCGAGCACGCCACGGCGGGCCGCCCAGGCGGTGAACGTCTTGACTGCCGATGTCCGCCGGGCCAGCGTGGTCCGGGCTGCACCGGCAGCGGCCTGGGCCGCGAGCCAGGACCGCAGCAGCGGCAGGCTCAGCGCCTCCAGTCCGGAGCCCGGCGCACGCTGTTCGATGAAGCCGAACAGCGACCGCAGGTCGGTCAGATAGGCCCGGCGGGTGTGCTCGGAGCGACCGCGCTCCAGCGCGAGGTGCTCGGCGTATTCCTCAAGGATCGCCGCATAGCGGCCCGAATCGCCCACTCCCCTACGGTGGCAGACGCGGGCGGGGCGGGCGGCCATCCGTGATGGGCGTGTCGGCTCGCCGGATTCACCATTGCCAGACGCCTGGGTCATCGGCCGGATACTGGTTGCACACGTCGGTGGTTCTGGCCGCGACGCCCTTGTTGTTGAAGAACAGCTTGGCCCAGTTGGGCCACCGGAACGCCATCTGCTCGTAGTAGATGTCGGTCGCGATGTTCTCCGAGTACTGCCGACGCCCGGCGTAGTCCATCGAGAAGAACCAGTGGATCCGGTCCCGCGCCGCCTGCTGCACGTCAGGCGCCTTGTTGTTGTAGTCGATCATGTAGCGCTCGTAGTACACGGGCCTGACGTCGCGGGCCGCGGCCATGATCTGCTCGGCGGTGCAGGTGGTGTTCAGGATCCGACTGGGGATCGGGTAGTCGTCGGTGGCGTCCGCCGCGGCGACACCCGGGGTAACGCCGAGAACGGCGGCGGCTGCCACCGCGACGACACCGGCTCTGCGCACCGCCGATCAGCCGTTGGTCTTGCGGCGGAACCAACTCCGTCGCGGCGCGGCAGCGGCTTCGGCGGCATGACCGTCGCACCACTGGCCGGCGGGCACACCGCGCTTGACCGCATCGACGTGCATCCCGCAGCCGGCCCAGGTGGTTTTCCCACAGACACGACAATTAGCGGCCCGGCACATGTATGTCTCCTTCAGTAACGAGGATCAGCGTATGGTTAGATTCTGTATACCATACCCCCTATGGTATATCTAGCGACCTGAAGAGAGCCTCGGCGTGATCTGCTGGAGACAGCCTGCAACACTGAGGTCCATCGGCAAACGGTGACCAGTTCCTCTGCGGAACAACGGCTTTCACTGGGAAGGAAGACGAACGTTGAAACCCCTGGTGGCGGCGATTTCCCGCCTGCTCAAACGTTTCTGGGTGCTCACGATGGTCATAGTGGCCCTGCTCGCAGCGGCGGCGGTGGTATCCCGGCTGCGCAGCTTCTTCGACTCCGACAAGCCCTATGTCGCGTCGCCGCTGCCGGCCGACACCATCGAGCCGATCAACACCAAGACGGTCACCTACGAAATCGTCGGACCGCAGTACGCATCGGGCCGGGTGAGCTACCTGGATGTCAACGGCAAGACGATGGAAGCCAGTTTCACCACGCTGCCGTGGTCGGTGACCGTGAGCACCACCGACCCCGGGGTGCTGGCCAACGTCGTCGCCCAGGGCGACACCGCGGCACTGGGCTGCCGAATACTGGTCAATGACAAGCTGGTTGCCGAGGACTACGCCGAGGGCCGTGACGCCCAGGCCTTCTGCCTGGACAAAGCGGCATGAGCGCGCACGGCAACGAGCTCACACACGTTCGTCCCCCGCACGATCCGCCGTCTCGCGGTTCCGATCATCCTCATCTGGGTGGCCTTCACCGCGGCGGCGAATCTGCTCGTCCCCCAGGTCGAGAAGGTCGGCATGGCCAACGCCATCTCGATGTCGCCGCAGGACGCCCCGGCGGTGATCGCCGCCAAGCGGATGGGCGAGAAGTTCCAGGAGTCCACCTCCGACAGCATCGCCATGGTGGTACTGGTGGGCGACGAGCCGCTGGGCGACGATGCGCGCCGTTATTACGACACCCTGGTGGGCAAGTTCGAGGCCGACACCGAGCACGTCGAGCATGTCCACGACTTCTGGGGTGACATGATCACCGCCGCTGGTGTGCAGAGCAGCGACGGCAAGGCCGCCTACGTCCAACTCAACCTCGCCGGCGACCAGGGCAGCACCGAGGGCAACAAGTCCGTGGACGCCGTCCGCGAAATCATCCATGAGACACCGCCCCCGCCGGGCCTGGAGGCGTATGTCACCGGCCCGGCCCCGCTGACCACGGACTCCCTCGAGGCCAGCGACAGCGGCATGATCAAGATGACCGTCGTCACGATGATCGTGATCACCATCATGCTGGTCCCTGGTTTACCGCTCGGTCAGCACGGTGCTGCTCATCCTGGCCATCGTGGGCATCGAAATGGGCGCCGCCCGCGGTGCCGTCGCGGTGGTCGGCCACCTGGGCCTGATGGACTTCTCCACATTCTCCGTCCCGCTGATGACCGCTCTGTCCATCGCCGCGGGCACCGATTATGCGATCTTCCTGCTCGGCCGCTACCACGAAGCCCGCCAGAACGGCGAGGACCGCGAATCGGCCTACTACACCGCGTATCACGGCGTCGGCCACGTCATCCTGGGCTCCGGGCTGACGATCGCGGGCGCGATGCTGACCCTGCGACTCACCCGGCTGTCCTACTTCAACTCACTGGCCTTCCCATCGGCAATGGCGCTGCTCATCGTCGTCGCGGCCGCCATGACCGTCGCTCCCGCGATTCTGGTCGTGGGCAGCCGGTTCGGGTTGCTGGATCCCAAGCGGATGATGAAGACCAGGGGTTGGCGCAAGGTCGGCACCGCAACCGTCCGCTGGCCCAAGCCGATTCTCGCCGCGGCGACGAGCGTCGTACTGCTCGGCATCCTGGCGATGATCGGATACAAGACCAGCTACGACGACCGCTACTACATTCCGGCCGACGTGCCGGCCAACGTCGGGTACGCCGCGGCCGAAAAACACTTCAGCACGGCCCGGCTCAACCCCGACATCATGACCATCGAGTCCGAGCATGACATGCGCAATCCGACCGATATGATCGTGCTGGACCGAATCACCAAGGCGCTGTTCAGGATTCAGGGCATCGCGATGGTGCAGGGCATCACCCGTCCGCTCGGCTCGCCGATTGCACACAGTTCGATCCCCTACCAGATCAGTATGTCCTCGGTGCCGATCACCCAGAACCTGCAGTTCCTCAAGCAGCGGGTCGGTGACATCAGCGGGATGTCGAACGATCTGGGAGCGATGGTCGCGTCGATGACGCAGATGCAGAACCTGATGACGCAGATGTCGGCGTCGATGAACAGCACCGTCGAGTCGGCGAACGGCATGGTCGAGTCCGCGAACGGGATGGTCGGTTCCGGGCAGGCCAGCGTTGCGGATATGGACGCCATGAAGGTCACCCTCGACGAGATGCGCGACAACCTGGCCGACTTCGACGATGTGGTGCGGCCTTTGCGCAACTACTTCTACTGGGAACAGCACTGCGACAACATCCCGGTGTGCGATGGCATCCGTGCCGCCTTCGATGCCACCGACGGTGTCGATAAGTTCAGCGACAACATGGCCACCCTGCAGACCGACGTCGGAGCGATGATCGGCGGCATGGACGCGATGGTCAACGGCATGGAGAACATGGTCGGCGGGATGGGCGAGATGAACGCCCTGTTCCCGCAGATGATCGCCCAGTTCCCCCCGATCATCGCCACGGCGACCACTATGCAGAACACCCTGCAGACGATTCACAGCAGTTTCGACGGCCTGATCACCCAGATGCAACAGATGACCGACACGGCGACGGCGATGGGCGAGGCCTTCGACGCCTCCAAGAGCGACGACTACTTCTATCTGCCGCCGGAGGTGTTCGCCAACCCCGACTTCCAGAAGGGCCTCAAGCTGTTCCTCTCGCCGGACGGCAAGGCCGCCAGGCTGATCATTACCCACGATACGAATCCGGCGTCCGAGGAAGGCATTTCGGTCGTCGACGATGAACTGACCGCCGCGCACGAAGCCGTCAAGGGAACATCGCTGGCCGGTGCCGATATCTATCTCACCGGGACGGCGGCCACCTACCGAGACATCCAGTCGGGCGCCAAGTACGACACGATGATCGCCGCCTTCGCCGCATTGACGCTGATCTTCATCGTGATGCTCATCATCACCCGCGCACTCATCGCGTCGATGGTGATCGTCGGCACGGTGGTGGTCTCGCTCGGCGCGGCGTTCGGTCTGTCGGTGTTCATCTTCGAACGGATTCTCGGCATCGAACTGAACTGGATCGTGCTCGCCTTCGCGGTGATCATCCTGATGGCCGTCGGCAGTGACTACAACCTGCTGCTGGTGTCGCGGTTCAAGGAGGAGATCGGCGCCGGGATCAACACCGGCATCATCCGATCCATGGGCAGCACCGGCAGCGTGGTGACCGCCGCCGGACTGGTGTTCGCCTTCACTATGGGGGCGATGATCTCCGGTGACCTGCTCAACGTCGGGCAGGGTGGCATGACGATCGGTATCGGCCTGCTGCTGGACACGTTGATCGTCCGCTCCCTGATGACGCCGTCGATCGCGGCCATCCTGGGCCCCTGGTTCTGGTGGCCGCTGAAGGTGCGGTCGCGTCCGTCCTATTCGGAGCGGATGAACCACGTAACCCGGCGCAATGCGGAATTCGAGGACATCTTCAACCCCGAACCGCACCGGCATGACGACGGGGACGCCGCACCGGACGGTGACCTGGCGCCTTCTGGTGCGCGGTGAGCGCGGGGCCGACATCTCTAGGCGGATCCGCGGCACAGGCGCCACTTCCCCTCGTGGCGTTGCACCAGGCCGGCGATCTCCAGCATCGCTAGCGGCCCCAGCACCCCGGCCGCGGGCAGGCCCGCGGCGACGGCCACTTCGTCGGGGGTCCTGGCCGCCCGGGCCGGCAGAGCGTCATAGACGAGCCGTTCGGTGTCGGTGAGGGCGTCGAGGGGGTCGGCGGGGCGTGGCAGTGCGTCGGCGAATTCACCTGATCGACCGACGATCTCGCGGATCTCCTCGGCGCGGGTGACCAGTTCCGCACCCGACTGAAGCAGAGCGTGGCAGCCGGTCGAGGCCGCGGACGTCACCGGCCCGGGTACCGCGCACACCACCCTGCCCAGGGCCCTCGCCCAGGCCGCGGTACTCGCCGCGCCACTGCGGATGCCGGCCTCGACAACCACCGTCGCACCCGATAGCGCGGCGACAAGGCGGTTGCGGGTCAGGAAGCGGTGCCGCGCCGGCCGCACGCCGGGCGGGTATTCGCTGACCAGCAGTCCGCTGCGGCCGATGCGATGCAGCAACGCCGAATGCCCGGCCGGATAGAGCACATCGACTCCCCCGGCCAGCACCGCAACCGTCAGGCCCTCGGCCGCCAGCGCCGCGCGGTGGGCCGCGCCGTCGATGCCGTAGGCGCCGCCGGACAGGACGGTCACATCGTCCTCGGCCAGGCCCGCCGACAGGTCGGCGGCGACGTGTTCACCGTACGCGGTGCATGCGCGCGTTCCGACGATCGCGGCCGCCCGCTCGGCGACCTCATCGAGGCGCAGAGGGCCGATCGCCCACAACACCACCGGTGCCCGGCCCTGTGGTCTGCCGCGGACAGGAGCGCCGCCGAAGGCCGCGAATGCCAGCGCCGGCCACTCCTCGTCGTCGGGGGTGACGAGTCTGCCGTCACGCCGCTCGAGTAGCTCGAGGTCCTCTGCGGCACAGTCGATGTCGCGCCGGGCTTGCGTGCGGCGGGCGACCTGCGGTCCGGCGGCATCGCGGCGCACCCGGTCGGCGGCTTCGATCGGGCCGACCCGGTCGATCAGCTCCGCCACTTCCGGGCACGGCGCCTCAGCGACCCGAGACAGGTAGGCCCAGGCGTGCAGTCGGCGCCGATCATCGTTCATGGCTTCACCTCGGCTTGCCGGAAGCTCAACGCCACCGAGACGTCGTCGAGGCTCGGCGATGTCCTGCCCGCCAAATCACATACCGTCCAGGCGACCCTTAACGATCGGTCGGCGCCCCGGATGCTGAGCAGACCACGCTCCATGGCGGCCTTCAGCGGCGCCATCACCGCAGCGCCGAGTCGGAAACGCCGTCGCAGCAACGGCCCGGTGACTTCCGCGTTCGTGCTGCACCCGTGCGGCCCCCACCGTTCTGCTGCCGCCGCGCGTGCTTGAGCCACCCGGGCGCGGACTGTTGCACTGCTCTCGGCAGCTTCGGGGGCGAAGGCACCGGCCCGCACGGTGTACATGTGGGCGCGAAGGTCAACACGGTCGAGCAGCGGACCGGACAGCTTGCCCAGGTATCGGCGCTTGTCGAGCGAGGAGCAGACGCAGTCCTGTGGCCTGATCCGCGCGCACGGACAGGGGTTGGCGGCCATCACCAGCTGGAAGCGGGCCGGATACCGCGCCACTCCGTCCCGCCGGGCCAGCCGAATCTCACCGTCTTCCAGGGGAGTTCGCAGCGCCTCGAGGGCGCTCAGCCTGATCTCCGCGCACTCGTCGAGGAAGAGCACACCCCGGTGCGCCCGGCTGATCGCACCCGGCCTGGCCAGGCCGGAACCGCCGCCGACCAACGCCGCGACACTGGAGGAATGGTGCGGTGCGATGAACGGCGGACGGGTGATCAACGGCGTGCGTTCGGAGAGCAGGCCGGCCACCGAGTGGATGGCCGTGACTTCAAGTGCCTCGGCGCCGGTGAGGTCCGGGAGAAGACCCGGAAGACGTTGGGCCAGCATCGTTTTCCCGACACCGGGCGGTCCTGTGAGCATCAGGTGGTGCGCACCGGCGGCCGCAACCTCGACGGCGAACCGGGCCTGTGCCTGCCCGACGACGTCAGCGAGGTCGACGGCGCTGTCATCGGGGGGCAACCGGGCTTCCACCCGTCCGTCGAGCCCGGTCCCGGTTTCCAGCCAGTTCTGCAGGTGACGCAGCGTGTGCACGCCGAAGACCTCGATGCCGTCGACGAGACTGGCCTCGGCGAGATTGCCGACCGGCACCACCACCGTCGGCCAGCCGCACCGCTTGGCGGCCAACACCGCGGGCAACACGCCGCGGACCGGCCGGATACGGCCGTCGAGGGCCAATTCGCCTAGCAGCACGGTCTTTTCGAGCCGATGCCACGGATTCTTTCGATTGGCAGACAGTACGGCCACAGCCAGGGCGATGTCATACAGCGAGCCGGCTTTGGGCAGCGTCGCCGGGGACAGCGCCACCGTCAGCCGCGATGCCGGCCAGGTGTTCCCGCAGTTGGCGATCGCGGCCCGTACCCGGTCCCGGGCTTCCTGAACCGCGGCGTCGGGCAGGCCCACCAGATGGAAGCCCGGCAGACCGGCGGTGATATCGGCCTCGATCTCGACGATCTCGCCGTCGAGTCCGCGGACCGCCACCGAGAACGCCCGCCCGAGCGCCATCAGCCGACGCCCCTCAGGTGCGCGACCTCCGGCGTGCGCCGCCGACCGACGCGCACCCCGACGACGTCGATCCGAAGGTCCGGCCAACCGGTGTCCTGACCGGCCAGCCACAGGCCGGCCAGGCGGCGGATGCGGCGGATCTTCTGCGGCGTCACCGCATATTCCAGGCCCCCGAATCCGTCACCGGTGCGGGTCTTGACCTCGACGAAAACCACGGTGCGCGGGCCGTCGGCGGCGATCAGATCCAGTTCGCCATAGCGGCAGCGCCAATTGCGCTGCAGGATCCGCCAGCCGAGGGCATGCAGGTGGTCGACGGCGACCTGCTCCCCGAGGGCGCCGAGTTCCTGTCGGCTGAGGGTACTCATGTGCCCAGCGTCGGGCAGGGCTGCGACGGAATCCGACGCGCGAAGGCCGACGTTCGAGGGTTATCCCCAGAGCCTTACCGATGCACAGCACTACTCGGGCAGGCGCAACTCGGGCTTGTCGACCTCTTCGATGTTGACGTCCTTGAAGGTGATCACCCGGACCTGCTTGACGAAGCGCGCCGGCCGGTACATGTCCCACACCCACGCGTCGGCCAGACGCAGTTCGAAATACACCTCGCCGTCGGTGTTTCGCGGCACCAACTCGACACTGTTGGCCAGGTAGAAACGCCGCTCGGTCTCCACGACGTAACTGAACTGACCCACGATGTCCTTGTATTCGCGGTACAGCGAGAGTTCCATCTCGGTTTCGTACTTCTCGAGATCCTCGGCACTCATCAGCTCAGCGGTCCCTTGTCGTCGACGTCTGTTGGCTCCATCTTGTCTCACCCCTCGCCGTGGCGGGTCACCGGCGCGAATTCGGCCATCAGTTCACCGGCCCCCGCCCCGGCCACCCGCCGGACGTTGATGAAGGAATACCGGTGCTGGCTGCACGGACCGCGCTCGGCAAGAACGGCGCTGTGCCCGGGCGTGCTGTATCCCTTGTGTTCGGCGAACCCGTAGCCCGGATGCTCGGCATCCATGGCGACCATAAGCCGGTCGCGACTCACTTTGGCCAGCACGCTCGCCGCGGCGATACAGGCCGCCGCCGCGTCCCCGCCGACCACCGGCAGCGAGGGCATCGGCAGCCCCGGCACCCGGAATCCATCGGAAAGCACGTAACCCGGGCGCACCGGCAGGCCGGCGACCGCGCGGCGCATCCCTTCGATATTGGCCGCGTGCACACCACGCCGGTCCACCTCCGCGGCCGGGATGAACACCACGTGAAAGGCCAGGGCATAGCGGCGGATCACCGGGAAGAGTTCCTCGCGGGTCTTCTCGGTGAGTTTCTTGGAGTCATCGAGGGCGGCGAGGCTCTCCAGCCGGTTGGGCCCCAGCACGCAGGCGGCGACCACCAGCGGACCCGCGCAGGCGCCGCGGCCCACCTCGTCCACCCCGGCCACCGGGCCCAGTCCGCCGCGGTACAGCGCCGACTCCAGGGTCCGCAGTCCCGACGAGCGCCGTATCACGGTGCGCGGGGGCCAGGTCGCGACGTCGTTCTTCTTGGGGGGCACGTCAACCCTGCTGCGGGTCGACCGAGGAAACACCACCCCAGCGCGAGGGCGGCCAGGCGATGAACCGGGCCTTGCCGATGACGTTGTCCACCGGGACCGTGCCGGTAACGGGATCACCCGTGCACAACACGCCCTTCTGCGCCTCGGCGGGCGCACTGGTGCAGTGCGCCCGGGAATCGGCGGAGTGGGTGCGATTGTCACCCATCACCCACAGCCGACCGTCCGGCACCGTCACCGGACCGAACTCGTTGCCCAGACAGGGATAGACGACCGGATCGGCCATCATCGTCCCGGGGTCCAGGTAGGGCTCTTTGAGCGCCTTGCCGTCGACCGTCAGACCGGTGTCGGCGCGACACTGAACGGTCTGGCCGCCAGTGGCGATGACCCGCTTGACCAGATCGTTCTCATCCGGCGGCACGAAGCCGATGAAGGACAGCGCGTTCTGGACCCAGCGCACGGCGGCGTTGTCGGAACGGATCGACTTGTAGCCGACGTTCCAGTTGGGCGGGCCCTTGAAGACGATCACATCACCGGGTTCCGGTTCAGTGAACCGGTAGGTCACCTTGTCCACCATGATCCGGTCGCCGACGCAGCCCTTGCAGCCGTGCAGGGTGGGTTCCATCGACTCCGACGGAATCAGGTAGGGACGCGCCACGAAGGTGAGCATCACGTAGTACAGGAGGACCGCGGTTCCCACCAGAATGGCGCCCTCGCGCAGGGCGGACCGTTTCTTCGGTTCCGGCTCGGGCTTCGCCGGGATCTCCGCCGGGGCTGGGCGCTGCGGCGTCGACTCAGCCGGATCTGGGGTCTCGGTCACTGGATCAGAGTAGCCATCACGAGCCGGGAAGTAACCGCACCCCGACCGATGTCGAAGCTCAGCGCTTCTCCTTGATCTTCGCCTTCTTGCCGCGCAGCTCGCGCAGGTAGTACAACTTGGCCCGGCGGACGTCACCGCGGGTCACGCAGCTCGATGTGGTCGATGTTGGGCGAGTGGACCGGGAAGGTGCGCTCGACGCCGACGCCGTAGCTCTCCTTGCGCACGGTGAAGGTCTCCCGGATGCCGCCGCCGGACCGGCGCAGCACCACGCCCTTGAAGACCTGGATGCGTTGCTTGTTGCCCTCGATGACCTTCACGTGGACGTTGACGGTGTCGCCTGGGCCGAAGGCAGGGATGTCGTCGCGAAGCGACGGCTGGTCGACGAAGTCGAGAGTGTTCATCGGGTGAACGTTCCTTGCGCTCGGGCTCCGGGCGGCTGTCGCGGCACATGGGCCTGACGTCGCCGGGCTGGTGGTCAGATGTTTGTCGCAGCAGGCGGTGAAACCGGCCCGCGCGGGGCAACTGCTCAATTGTGCCAGATGGGCAGCGAGGGACGAAATCGCACGACCCGCCGTGGTGTGCGACATGCAATCGGCGCGGAATTCGGCGGTGTATGAAGAGGACGGCTACCCTGAAATGTCCGGGGTCCATCGGGGAAAACCCCACACCGCAGATGTTGAGAATGAGCATCCGTCGAGGAGAGGGACCATGCGACGTCGAATGTCGGCGCTGCTTGCGGGTACCGCCGCGACCGCTGCGATCCTGGTGATCTCCGCCTCCTCGACAGGTGGTTCCGGCGCCCATCCGGCAGAGCGGGTGACCCTGATGTCCGCGGGTCCGCAAGCCGCTCCGGCGGCGCTGCCGGATCCGCTCACCGAATTGCAGAAGCGCGCCAAGCGGGCGACCGCCGAGGCCCAGAAACGCGGTGCCGACATCAGTCTCACCGTTCTCGACCGCTCCACCGGACGGGTTGTCAACAGCGGCGACACCGCCGCATTCCCGATCGCCTCGGTCGCGAAGCTGTTCATCGCCGACGATCTGCTCAAGCAGGTGGCCCAGAAGAAGGCCACGCTCACCGCGCAGGACCGGCGCGGACTCGAGGTCATGCTGCGGTCTTCCGACGACTTCCCGGCCGACGACTTCTGGGTGCGCGGCGGCGGCAACGCCGTCATCCAACGGGTATCGGACCGCTACACACTCGCCAAGACCACCGCGCCGTACAACGGCGATTGGTGGAACACCATGAGCACCACCGCCGACCTGGTCCGCTACTACGACATGCTGCTGGACGGGACCGGTGGCCTGCCGCGCGAGCAGGCCGACGTCATCCTGGCCAATCTGGCCGCCTCCACACCGCTCGGCGTCGACGGCTATCCGCAACGATTCGGCATTCCCGACGGCCTGTTCGCCGAGCCCGTCGCGGTGAAGCAGGGCTGGATGTGCTGCTGGGGACCGGACAACCAGGTCCATCTGTCGACCGGTGTGGTCGGGCCGGATCGCCGGTACATCATCGCCGTGGCATCGATGCAGCCGGCCGACGAGGCCAACGCACGCAGCACGCTGACCCAGGCGATCAAGACGATGTTCCCCGGCGGACGTATCTGAGATCGGCACCGTGGCGACGCTGATCACCGGGGATCACTCCCCGGCGAGGAGGTCCGGCCGGCGTTCGCGGGTCCGTTTCAGCGCCTGATCACGCCGCCACGCGGCGACTTTGGCGTGGTCTCCGGACAGCAGCACGTCCGGCACCGCCAGGCCGCGCCACACCGGCGGCCGGGTATAACTCGGGCCCTCCAGCAGCCGATCCGCCGTCCGGAATGCGAATCGTCCTGGTGGGAAAGCGGATTGCCGATGACATTCGGGAGGAGGCGTACCACCGCCTCGATCATCACCAACGCCGCGGCCTCTCCCCCGGCGAGCACGTAGTCGCCGATGGAGACTTCCTCGACCCGCATCCGGGTCGAGGCGTCGTCGGCCACCCGCTGGTCGATCCCCTCGTAGCGGCCGCAGGCGAACACCAGATGGTCCTCGCCGGTCCACCGCTGGGCGTCGTCCTGGACGAACAGCCGGCCGGCCGGCGTCGGCACCACCAGAAGCGTTTCGGCCGTGCAGATCTCGTCGAGCGCCTCGCCCCAGACCGGGGCCTTCATCACCATGCCGGGGCCGCCTCCGTACGGGGCGTCGTCCACCGAGTGGTGCACATCGTGTGTCCAGCGCCGCAGGTCATGCACCGCGAAGTCGACGATGCCGGCCTCAATCGCCTTGCCGGGCAGGGACTGCCGGATGGGCTCCAGATAATCGGGGAAGATCGAGACGACGTCGATGCGCACTCAGGCACTCCAGGTCGAGCAGACCCTCGGGCGGATCGATGTCCAGCACCCCGTCGGCCAGCGATACCGCGGTGACGATCGCGCTGACGAAGGGCACCAGCACCTCACGACCGGAATCGGCACGTACCGAGAGCAGTTCACCGCCCGGCGTGTGCAACACCTCGACGACGGTGCCGATCCGTCCGTCCGTCGACGGTTCGCACTGTCAGACCCTCGAGCTGGTGGTCGTAGAACTCGTCGGGGTCCTCGATGGCCGGAAGTTCGGCGGAGTCGACGACGAACAGACCGCCGCGCAGCGCATCGGCACTGTCGCGGTCGGTGACCCCCTCCAACCGGACCAGCAGCCGACCGCCGTGCGGGCGGGCTGAGGCGATGACCGTTTCGCGGTCGAGCCGGGTGCGGGAGTTCTTGAGCCGCAAGCGGTTACCGACCGCGAACCGATCCTCCGGATCGTCGGTACGGACATCGACGACGAGCTCGCCGGTGATTCCGTGCGACTTGGCGATCCGCCCGACCACCAGTTCCATGGTCGGCACTCGGCTACTGGTCGGTGTCCACCACGTCGACACGGATTCCCCGGCCGCCGATGCCGGCGACCAGGGTCCGCAGCGCGGTCGCGGTACGGCCGCCGCGGCCGATCACCTTGCCCAGATCGTCGGGGTGCACATGCACCTCGACGGTGCGGCCACGCCGGCTGGTCACCATGTCGACGCGAACGTCATCCGGGTTGTCGACGATCCCGCGCACCAGGTGCTCGACGGCGTCGACGACGACCGAACTCATTCGGCGGCCGGCTCAGCGGCCTCTGCCGCGGGCTCGGCGTCGGGAGCAGCCTCGGCTTCGGGAGCAGCCTCGGCGGGCGCCTCGGCGTCGGCGGCCTCGGCGACGTCCTCGGCCTTCTCGGCCTTCTTGGCCGGCGCCTTCTTCTTCTTCAGCTGAGTCGCCTCGCCGGTCGGCGCGCCGTCGGCGGCGGCGAGCGCGGCGTTGAACAGTTCGAGCTTGCTGGGCTTGGGCTCCGCGACCTTCAGGGTGCCCTCGGCACCGGGCAGACCCTTGAACTTCTGCCAGTCACCGGTGATCTTGAGCAGCTTCAGCACGGGTTCGGTCGGCTGGGCGCCGACGGACAGCCAGTACTGCGCACGCTCGGAATCGACCTCGATCAGGCTCGGCTCTTCCTTGGGGTGGTAGCGGCCGATGACCTCGATGGAACGTCCGTCACGCCGGGTGCGGGCGTCGGCGACGGCGATGCGGTACTGGGGATTGCGGATCTTGCCAAGCCGGGTGAGCTTGATCTTGACAGCCATGGACGAATTGCTCCTCTAGTCTCACGCTGCAATTCAGCGATCACCGGCGGGATGCCGGAATCCGGTTTTGCCTCGCGTGGCCAGCGCCCGATTGTGCCAGATCAGCCGAGCCGGGGCGTTAATCGCCTACAGCAGCTTGTCCATGCACTTGGTCTCCACCCGCCGGGTCATCCGCCAGCCCTCCGGGGTGCGCAGGAACTCGTCGTCGTACCAGAGCGCGCAGAACAGAATCTGGCCGTCGTCGTTCAGCTTCATCGGGTTGAAGCACATGGTTCGCCCGGTGGCGGTGTCCCCGGACAGCCTGATATCGAAGTTGCCCACCAGGTGGTAGTAGGCCGGAAAGTTCGGCAACACCTCCGCCAACCACGCCTTGACCGCGGGATAGGCGCCGTCGATGCCGCCCATCGCGCGATAGTCGATGTAGGCGTCGGCGGTGAAGATGCGGTCGAGATCGTCGAATCGGCGCTGATCGATCGCGGTCGCATAGTCCACCAGCAACTGCTGGATCTCCAGCCGGTCAGAGATTTCCGCCAGGTCAAGCACCACCACATTGAACACCGGAGTCGACGCGGCAGGGCAGCGGTTAGGCTGATCCGCCATGGGTAGGCTTGCGGCCGCTGCGGCGGTGTCTCTCACGTTGTTCGCCTCGTCCGCCATCGGGGACGCCGTCGTTCCGGCATCGGCGGAGCCGAACGTCCAGCCGATCGGCTCGATGCCCATCCCGGACGGCCCGGCGCCGTCCTGGATCGTCGCCGACATGGACACCGGTCAGGTGCTGGCCGGGCGTGACATGTACGGGCCCCATCCCCCGGCCAGCACCATCAAGACACTGCTGGCACTGACCGCCATCGATGAACTGAGCCTGGACGCGACGACCGTCGCCACCCCGGCGAACCTCTACGTGGAGTGCAACTGCGCCGGGATCAAGCCCGGCCGCACCTACACCGCACGCCAACTGCTCGATGCCGCCCTGCTGGTGTCGGGCAACGACGCCGCCAATGCGCTGGCCGACATGCTCGGCGGCTACGACATCGCGGTGGACAAGATGAACGCCAAGGCGGCGGCCATCGGCGCCACCGACACCCACGCCACCTCCCCGTCCGGCCTCGACGGCCCGGGTGGTCCCGGCTGGACGACGCCGCACGATCTTGCGGTGATCTTCCGGGCCGCGATGGCCAATCCGGTGTTCGCCCAGATCACCGCGCAGCCGACGGCGATGTTCCCGACGGACACCGGCGAGAAGCCGATCATCAACCAGGACGAGTTGCTGGTCCGCTACCCCGGGGCGATCGGCGGCAAGACCGGCTACACCAATGCGGCGCGCAAGACGTTCGTGGGCGCCGCCGAGCGCAACGGCCGCCGTCTCGTCATCGCGATGATGTACGGACTCGTCCGCGAGGGCGGCCCGACCTACTGGGACCAGGCCGCCACCCTGCTGGACTGGGGCTTTGCCCAGAACCCGACGCTGAGTGTCGCGACGCTGTAGCTGCCGCTAACGGTTCCTGAAGGGCGAGGCGAGCTCCGACTCCTCGACGGACCCCGGCGCCGGCATGACGTTCGGGCTGGCCTCGCCGAGGTTGCCGCTCGACTCGGCGGGCATCGCGCCCTCGTTGACATCGAAGGGGTCCACCCCAGGTTCCGGGGCCGGCGGGGGCGGCGGCGGGGCCGGCGCTTTCTTGGGCTCCAGGGGCAGTTTGCCGGGAACCCAGGCCAGGATGTCGCGAATACCGTCGTTCCACACGACGCTGTTGGGTACCACGCCGACGACGTCGAAGTACAGCTTGCCCGCGTTGGACGCGCCCCAGATGGACGGGTAGTAGGTACCGTCCTGGGCGCGGGCGCCGAACCGTTCGATCATGGCGGGAGTGCCGGTGCCGAAGAAGTCGATCACCAGATCGGCCGAGTACAGCTTGCCGTTGTGCGGCACCGGGTCCTTGCTCGGCTTCAGCTTGTCGACGGTGTACCCGATGTAGGGCGCGCCGTTCCAGCCGTTGAGCCGTTCCTGCTCACCGAACGTCTTGATGTTGTCGGTGGCCGACGCCGGCGCGGCGGTGACAGTACCCAATCCCAGGGTGATGGCGACGGCGGCGACCGCTCCGGCCAGCTTCTGAGTATTCACGCGAGGCTCCCTCCGTTTGCCGGGTTCTGCAGCAAAACTTACCCTCCCAGTTGCCGCTGAATACGGCAAACCGGACCGCGCGCCGCGCGGGTTTGCAACCAATCGGAGACCGCTCCGCACCCCGGCCGCGGCCAATCCCGGCTAGCCTCGGCGGACATGTCGGTGCTGTCCCGGGGGCTCAGTGGCGCTGCGGCGGCCATGACGGTGGGCTTGTCCGCACTGTTCGTGCCGCCACTGGCCGGCGCCGAGCCCGCTCAGCCGGCCGCGATCGCCCCGCCCACCGGCCCCGCTCCGGCCTGGCTCGTCGCCGACACGGTCAGCGGCCGCATTCTCGCCGCACAGGACGCCCACACCCCGCTGGCGCCGGCCAGCACCATCAAGGCCCTGCTCGCGATGGTGGTGTTCGACCAACTGCCCATCGATACCGCGGCGCGGGCGACCGAGGCCGAAACGGACGTCGAGTGCTCATGTGTGGGCTTGGTACCCGGGCAGGTCTACACCGCCCGGCAACTGCTCGATGCGCTGATGATCGTGTCCGGCAACGATGCGGCGAACATGCTCGCCGACATGCTCGGCGGCCCGGAAACAGCGGTGGCGCAGATGAACGCCAAGGCGTTCGCGGTCGGTGCGCGCAGCACCCGGGCCTCCTCGCCGTCGGGTCTGGACGGCCCGGGCTGGGAATCGGTGACCACGCCCTACGACCTCGCGATGATCTACCGCGCGGCGCTGAACTATCCGATGTTCGCCCAGATCCTGCACCAGTCCGCGGCGGCGTTTCCCGACGGCGCCGGCGGGTATAAGCGGATCGCCAGCCACGACCCGAATCTGACCGGCTATCCGGGTTTCATCGGCGGCAAGACCGGCTACACCAACCTGGCTCAGGAGACCTATGTCGCGATGGCTCAGCGCGGCGGCAAACGTCTCATCGCGGTGATGATGTACGGCAAGGACGACCTGTGGGACCAGGGCCGGGCACTGCTGGACTGGGGCTTCGCCCAGACCTTGACCACCGGCAGTGATCGCGCCGTCGGGTCAGTAGACGCGTCCGCGCAGGATCACCCGGTCCGGCCGGGACAGCACCTGCGGTCCCGACCGGGGATCATCGGCGAAGCACAACAGGTCGGCCGCAGCGCCGTCGCATAACGCCGTGCCGGCCCAACCACTTTCGCGCCTGCCAGCACGCCGCGCCCAGCGCCTCGGTGGGCGTCATCCCGATGCCCGTCGAGCGCGTCCACCTCGTCGGCGATCAACCCGTGCGCGATGATTCCGCCGGCGTCGGTGCCGGCGTAGATCGGCACGCCGGCCTCCCGTGCGGCCCCGATCCGCTGGCGGCAGCGGGCATAGAGGTCGCGCATATGTGCGGCGTACGACCGGGAATCGCGTTGCCGCGTCGGCGAATCCGGGAAAGTTCTCGATGTTGATCAGGGTGGGCACCAGCGCGGTGCCGCGCTCGGCCATCAGCGCGACGGTGTCCTCGGTCAGGCCGGTGCCGTGCTCGATGCAGTCGATGCCGGCGTTGATCAGACCCGGCAGCGCATCCTCGCCGAAGACGTGCGCGGTGACCCGGGCACCCTCGGCGTGCGCGGCGGCGATCGCGGCCACGAGCACGTCGTCGGACCACAGCGGCGCCAGGTCGCCCACCGAACGGTCGATCCAGTCGCCGACGAGCTTGACCCAGCCGTCCCCGCGGCGGGCCTGCTCGGCGACGGCATCCGGGCAGCTGCCACTCGTCCTCGAGCTCGATGGCGTAGTCCTTGCATGTAGCGCTTGGGCCGCGCGAGATGCCTTCCCGCCCTGATGATCCGGGGCAGATCGTGGTGATCGTCCAGAGCTGCGGGTGTCGGTCGGCGACCCGCAGTCGCGCAGCAGCAGCGCACCGGCGTCACGCTCGGTCTCGGCCTGGGCGATCGCCTCGTCCAGTCCGACCGGACCGTGCGGGCCGAGGCCGACGTGGCAGTGCGCGTCGACCAGTCCGGGGATGATCCAGCCCGCCGTCGAAGACGGTGTCGGCACCGGCGACCGGATCGCGCGCGCAGAACTCCGTCGGCGATCCACCACTCGACGGGCTCGCCGTCGGGCAGCCCGCGACCCCGGACGTGCAGCGCGCGCGGCCGGCCACGTCAGTTCTTGCCGGGGAACTTCAGCTTGGACAGATCGAAGTCGGCCAGGCCGGGCGGCAACTCGTTGAGCCCCTCGGGCATCTGCGACAGGTCGGGAAGCCGCCCGGCAGACCGGCGCCCAACGGTCCACCGATCAGCGGATTGCGCCTTCGCCGGCGTCGGCCCGCGCCCCTTGCCCTTGCCCTTCTTCTTGTTGTTCTTCGACACTGCGCTTCGTCGAGCGCCTGCCGAACGGCATGCCCATGGCCCCGGCCATCTGCGACATCATCTTGCGCGCTTCGAAGAAGCGGTCGACGAGTTGGTTGACCTCCGAGACCGTGACACCGGACCCGTTGGCGATGCGCAGCCGACGCGAGGCATTGATGATCTTGGGATCGGCCCGCTCCTCGGGGGTCATGCCGCGGATGATGGCCTGCACTCGGTCGAGGTGGCTGTCGTCGACGGCGGCCAGGGCGTCCTTCATCCGGCCGCTCCGGGCAGCATGCCCAGCAGGTTGCCGATCGGACCCATCTTGCGGATCGCGAGCATCTGCTCGAGGAAGTCCTCCAGCGTCAGCTCACCGGAGCCGATCTTGGCGGCGGCCTCCTCGGCCTTCTGCGCGTCGAAGACCTGCTCGGCCTGCTCGATCAGGGACAGCACGTCGCCCATGCCGAGGATGCGGCTGGCCATCCGGTCGGGGTGGAAGACGTCGAAGTCCTCCAGCTTTTCGCCGGTGGAGGCGAACAGGATCGGGCACACCGGTGATCTCGCGCACCGACAGCGCGGCACCACCGCGGGCGTCGCCGTCGAGCTTGGTCAGCACCACGCCGGTGAAGCCGACGCCCCGGCCGAAGGCCTCGGCGGTGGTGACGGCGTCCTGGCCGATCATCGCGTCGAGGACGAACAGGGTCTCGTCCGGCTGCACGGCGTCGCGGATCGCGGCCGCCTGCTCCATCAGCACGTCGTCGATGCCGAGCCGGCCGGCGGTGTCGATGATGACGACGTCGAAGTACTTGGATCTGGCCTCGGCCAGACCGGCGGCGGCCACGGCGACCGGGTCGCCGGGCCCGGCCCCCACCGAGTCCATCGACTCCACCGAGGTGCCGGGATGCGGGGCGAAGACGCTGACACCGGCGCGCTCACCGACCACCTTGAGCTGGTGTCACCGCGCCCGGACGCTGGAGGTCGCAGGCCACCAGCAGCGGGGTGTGCCCCTGGCCCCGCAGCCAGTGGGCGAGCTTGCCGGCCAGGGTGGTCTTACCCGCGCCCTGCAGGCCGGCCAGCATGATCACCGTCGGCGGAGTCTTGGCGAAGGACAGCTGGCGGGTCTGACCGCCGAGGATCGCCGATCAGTTCCTCGTTGACGATCTTGACGACCTGTTGGGCGGGGTTCAGCGCGCCGGATACCTCGACGCCGCGGGCGCGTTCCTTGACCCGTCCGATGAACTCCCGGACCACGGGCAGCGAGACGTCGGCCTCCAGCAGCGCCAGCCGGATCTCGCGGGCGGTGGCGTCGATGTCGGCGTCGGTCAGCCGGCCCTTGGCGCGCAGTCCGGCGAGCGCGCTGGTGAGCCGGTCGGAGAGGGATTCAAACACTCAGCCAGCCTACCCATCTGCGATGCACCGGCCGGGGCAAACCCCTGCCGGGCGTGGTTCAGCCTGCCTGTTGAGCACCCTTGGGCGGCGGCGGCGCCGGCAGGGCGGCGTACAGCTCACTTTCCAGCGCCTCCCGCGCGGCACGCGAGGCAGGTGCGGTGATGGCGAAAACGTCGATCACCGATGAGCCCAGGGTGGTGATCTTCGCCCAGGCGATGTCGATTCCGGCCTTCTCGAACACCCCGGTGAGCACCGCCAGCAGTCCGGCGCGGTCGCTGGCGCGCACCTCGACCAGTTGGCGGCCGGCCTGATCGGGGTCGTGCCACAGGATCCGGGGCGGGGCCGGCGCCGCAGCGGGCACAGCCGGTTTGGGCTCCCCCGCCCGCTCGGTGCCGTGCTGCGCGGCCTCGCGGTCGCGTTTCTGCAGTGAGCCGACGACGTCCAGCTCGCCCTTCAGGGCCAGGATGAACTGCTGGCGGATCAATTCCGCGGTCGGCGGGGCACCGAAATGCGGCGAGACCACGAAGGTGTTGATCGCCGAGGTCTGACCGGACAGCACGGCACTGTTGACCGATGCCGAATGCACGCTCAGCGCGTTGAGCGCCAGCACGCCCGCGGCCTTAGACAGCAGGCCGCGACGGTCCGGGGCGATCATGGTGACCGCGAAGGTATGCGGCGAATCCGCCGCCGCCATCTCGACATGCACCGCGCCGTCGCGGGCAAGCGAAAGATGTTCCTCCGGAACGGGTTCCGGTTCGGGTTCGGGCTCGCCGGCCATCATCGCCCGGCACCGACGGACCAGGTCGCCGATGAGCGTGGCCTTCCAGTCGCCCCACACCCCGGGACCGGTGGCCAGCGAATCGGCTTCGGCCAGAACGTGGAGCAACTCGAGCAGCACCGGGTCGCCACCGATGGCCTCGACGACGTCGTTGATGACGGCCGGATCCTGAAGATCCCGGCGGGTGGCCGCGTTGGGCAGCAGCAGATGGTGCCGCACTATCGCCGACAACAGCCGGACGTCGGAGGGCCACAGCCCCAGTCGCTCCCCCACCCGGGTAGCCAGTTCGGCGCCGAGGATGCTGTGATCGCCACCTCTGCCCTTGCCGATGTCATGCAGCAGGGCGCCCAGCACCAGCAGATCGGGTCGCGACACCCGCGTGGTGAATGCGCTCGCCCGCGACACCGTTTCGACCAGATGCCGGTCGACGGTCCAGGTGTGCACCTGGTCGCGTGGCGGAAGGTCGCGCACCGCGCCCCATTCCGGGAAGAGCCGGCCCCATAGTCCGGTGCGGTCCAGCGCCTCGATGACGGTCACCGCCGTCGGTCCGGCGCTCAGCAGGACCAGCAGGTTGTCCAGGGCGTCCCGCGGCCAGGGCGCCCGGGGTTCGGCGGCGGTGTCGGCAAGCCGGGCCAAGGTCGAGGCGGCGATCGGAATGCCGGTGGACGCCGATGCCGCGGCCACCCGCAGCGGCAGACCCGGATCACGCTGCGGCCTGGCATCGCGGGCCAGGACCACCTCCCCGGCGTACTCGACGACACCTTCGTCAAGCGGGCGGCGGACCGGTCGGCGTAGCGCGGACAGACCGCGCCGGGGCAGGGCGTTGCCCGCGGTGCGCACTCCCGCGTCGACGTAGTAGCTCACGGTGCGGGCCGCGTCGGAGAGCATGCGGGCCAGGTCGAACCGGTCGCCGATACGCAACGCGGCGCCGATCTCGTCGGCGTACTGGGCCAGCAACTGATCACGTCCACGCTTGGACACCCGGTGCAATTCGGTGCGGACGTTGAGCAGCGACAGGTGCGCCACCCCGAGCGAACCGGTCGGCGACTCGCTGTTGACACCGGGATACACGTCGGCCAGTTGCGCGAGCGCCAGTGCGTTGAGCAACTGGATGTCGCGCAGGCCCCCCATTCCGGACTTGAGGTCGGGTTCGGCCCGGTGGGCGATCTGGCCGCTGCGCTGCCAGCGCGACTTGGCCTGCTCCACGAGGTCCTCGAAGCGGGAGGCGATGCCGGCGCGCCACTGCCGGCGCGCTCCGCCGATCAGCTGCCCGGACAGCTCGTCATTACCGGCGATGTGGCGGGCCTCCAGCATCGCCAGTCCGGCCGACATGTCGCCGCCGGCCACCTGGAGTGCCTCGGACACCGTTCGGACACTGTGATCGAGCCGAATGTTGGCGTCCCACAGCGGATACCAGAGCATTTCGGCCACCTGGCTCACCGTCTCGGCGGGCATGTTGTCGTGCAGCAGCATGAGGTCCAGATCGGAGTACGGGACCATCTCCCGACGCCCCAGCCCTCCGGTGGCGACGATGGCGAATCCACTTTCGGGGGTGATCCCGAGTTCGGCGGCTTTGGTGACGAGCCAGAGTTCGTGCAGGTCGAGCAGCGCCTCCCGCAATGCGGCGGCGTCGAGGCGGCGCTGGCCGGTTTCGAGCAGTTGCCGGCTTGCCGCGGCCAGATCGGTTGCCGGATGCAACGACTCCGCCGTCGGGGGCTTCCACCTCCCGGCGGCGGAGTCGTTGCTGCGCTTAGCCATTGACAGAGTGCCGGCGCGTCAGAGCGCGTCGGTTCCCCGCTCACCGGTACGCACCCGGACGATCGTCTCCACCGGGCTGACCCACACCTTGCCGTCACCGATCTTGCCGGTGCGCGCGGCGGCCACGATGACGTCGACCACCTTGTCCACGGCGGTGTCGTCGACGACGACCTCGACGCGGACCTTGGGCACGAAGTCGACGGCGTACTCCGCACCGCGATAGACCTCGGTGTGGCCCTTCTGCCGTCCGTAGCCCTGGACTTCGCTGACCGTCATACCCAGGACACCCAACTCTTCCAGGCCGGTCTTGACGTCTTCGAGCGTGAACGGCTTGACGATCGCAGTGATCAGCTTCATATTCCCTATACCTCCGCGCCTGAGCGAGAAAAGACCGGACTGGTGCCGGCGACGGCGAAGTCGTACGCGGTCTCCGCGTGTTCGGCTTCGTCGATACCGGCTGCCTCGGCCTCACGGTCGAGCCGCAGTCCGATGGTGTATTTCACGAGCAACGCCAAGATAGCCGTGACGACCGCCGAGTAGCCCAGAACCGCGAAGGCTCCCACGGCCTGCCGCCACAATTGATCGACACCGCCGCCGTAGAACAGGCCGTCGACCGCTGCGGGCGCGTCCTTGGTGGCGACCAGTCCGACCATCAGGGTTCCGACCAGGCCGCCGACGAGGTGGACGCCGACGACGTCGAGGGAATCGTCGAAGCCGAGCTTGAACTTCAGCCCGACCGCCAGCGCACACAGAACTCCGGCGACCGCACCGATGACCAGCGCCCCGACCACGTTCACCGAGGAGCAGGAGGGTGTGATGGCCACCAGGCCGGCCACGATGCCCGATGCCGCGCCCAGTGACGTGCCGTGGCCGTCCCGGATTCGCTCGGTCAGCAGCCAGGCCAGCATCGCCGCAGCCGTTGCGACCGTCGTGGTGACGAACGTGGTGCCCGCCAGGCCGCCGGCACCGATCGCGGACCCCGCGTTGAAGCCGTACCAGCCGAACCACAGCAGTCCGGCGCCGAGCATCACGAACGGCAGGTTGTGCGGACGCATCGGGGACCCGGGCCAGCCCATGCGCTTGCCCAGGATCAGCGCGAGCACCAGCGCGGCGATACCGGCGTTGATATGCACCGCGGTGCCACCGGCGAAGTCGATCGCCTTGAGCTTGTTGGCAATCCAGCCGCCGGTCTCCGCGGTCGTCCCGTCGAAGGCGAACACCCAGTGCGCCACCGGGAAGTAGACGAACGTCGCCCACAGCCCGGCGAACGCCAGCCAGCCGCCGAACTTGAGCCGGTCGGCGACCGCGCCGGAGATCAGGGCGACGGTGATGATCGCGAACATCAACTGGAACGCCACGAACACGCTCTGCGGGATGGTTCCCGCCAGTGGGATGGTCACCGCCTCGATCGCCTCGATACCGGCCGCAGGATCGGCCAGCACCTCGGCGGCGGCGTTACCCCCGAGGAGCCCCTTGAGTCCGAAGTACTGGCTGGGGTCACCGAAGAAACCGAACTTGTCGTTTCCGAAGGCGACCGAGTAGCCGTACAGCACCCACAGCACCGTGACGACGCCCATGGCGCTGATGCTCATCATGATCATGTTGAGCACGCCTCGCGCACGCACCATGCCGCCGTAGAAGAATGCCAGTCCCGGTGTCATCAGCAGCACAAGCGCGGCGCTCGCGAGCATCCACGCTGTGTCACCGGTGTCCGGCACTCCCATCACAGGGAATTGGTCCACTCGTAGTTCCTTCCTGTCTGTCGTCGTACACCGACGACCTAGGGAGGAACACTGCGCAGCGGTTGTTTCCGAAAACGGACCGTGGTGTTTCGTTGAGGTGAACGGATGTGCGGCTGGGGTTTCGCTGTTGTTACATCCAGCGATTCAGTCATCCCAGCGTTCGGGCTCGTCCTCGGGACTGACGTCCCGCATCGTCGTGCTCAGCCGAGCAGCGCGTCGACGAACGCAGCCGGCTCGAAGGGGGCCAGATCGTCGGGGCCCTCGCCGAGGCCGACGAGCTTGACCGGCACCCCCAGTTCCTGCTGAACCCGGAACACGATGCCGCCCTTGGCGGTTCCGTCCAGTTTGGTCAGCACCACACCGGTGATGTCGACGACGTCGGCGAACACCCGGGCCTGGGTCAGGCCGTTCTGGCCGATGGTCGCGTCGAGGACCAGCAGCACCTCGTCGACCGTGGCGGCACGCTTCTCCATCACCCGCTTGACCTTGCCCAACTCGTCCATCAGGCCGGTCTTGGTGTGTAGGCGGCCGGCGGTGTCGATGACCACCACGTCGGCGCCGGCGGTGATGCCCTTGTCGACGGCGTCGTAGGCCACCGAGGCCGGGTCCGCGCCCTCGGGGCCGCGCACCACCTCCGCGCCCACGCGGGCCGCCCAGGCCTCCAATTGGTCGGCGGCCGCGGCGCGGAAGGTGTCCGCGGCGCCGAGAACCACCCGGCGCCCGTCGGCGACGAGTACCCGGGCCAGCTTGCCGACGGTGGTGGTCTTGCCGGTGCCGTTGACCCCGACCACCAGCAGCACCGACGGTTTGTCGTCGTGCGGCAGCGCCTTGATGGAGCGGTCGAAGGCGGGATTCAGTTCCTCGATCAGGACCTGCCGCAGCACGGCCCGCGCCTGGGCTTCGTTGCGCACGTTGCCCGAGGCCATGGCCGATCGGAGATGCGCGGTGACGGAGGTGGTGGTCGTCGGGCCGAGGTCGGCCACCAGCAGGGTGTCTTCGACCTCCTCCCAGGAGTCCTCGTCGAGGTCGCCGCCGCCGAGCAGGCCGAGCATGCTGCGCCCGAAGGCGTTCTGCGATTTGGCCAGCCGGCCGCGCAGTCGCTCCAGCCGGCCGGACGTGGGCGCGATGGACTCCAGGTCGGGGGGCGCCGGCGCCGCCACGACGACGTCAGTGCCGACCTCCTCGATCATCGGCGGCGCGGGCAGGACGTCGACCTCGGCGGATTCCTCGAACTCCTCGATCAGCTCCGGTTCGGGGAGGTTGACCTGCGAGATCGGCCGTTTCAGCGAGTCCCGCGGGATGGCCGCGTCGTCGCCGACGCCGGGGAGTCCGGTGGTGTCGATCTGCGGCGGCCGCGGCCGCTCGGCGGTGACCGGCGCTGACGATTGTGTGAACGTGATGCCGGATCTGGCGGTGTAGCCGCCGGACCGGTCGACCGGTGTGGGAGCCTCGATCTCAGACGTCTCGGGGGCGGTGTGCAGGCTGACCTGCCGGCGACGGTAGAGCACCGTTCCGACGACCAGTGCGAGAATGACGAGGATGGCGATGACCGCGATGGCGATCCAGAGACCCTGTGACACCGTGCCATTGTTCCAGGGTCTGCCGTCGTGCCACCGCGTCCCGGGCAAACTGGCCGGAGATCACCGCCGATGACCGGGAACGCCGGGATGGCCTCCCGCAAACTGCGGCATATCGACGCCTGTCTGAACGGCCCGGTCGAGTACGTCGGAGTCACCACCGGATTCGAGCGCTTCTCGCTGCCCTACGACGCCCTGACCCAGACCAGCCTGGCCGGGGTGGACCTGGGCACGACGTTCCTGGGCTTCCCCCTGAAAGTGCCGGTTCTCATCGGCGCGATGACCGGTGGAGCCGACCTCGCACGGACCATCAACCGCAATCTGGCCGATGCGGCCCAGAAGTTGGGCCTCGGCATGATGCTGGGGTCCCAGCGCATCATGCTCGGCGACGCGCCGTCGGCACGGGCGGCGGCAACCAGTTTCGAGGTGCGTGACCTCGCGCCCGACGTGCTGCTGATCGGCAACATCGGACTCGCGCAGATGTCCGACGACCTGGCACCGCGCCTGGCCGCCGCGCTGGACCGGGTGGGCGCGAATGCCGTTGCGGTCCATACCAATCCGCTGCAGGAGGCCATGCAGGACAACGGTGACACCGACTTCGGCGGCACCCTCGAGCGGTTGGGCCGGCTGGCCGGGGAGTTGGACTACCCGGTGCTGGTCAAGGAGGTCGGCCACGGAATCGGGGTGGCCGCTGCGCGCCGGCTTCGCGGTCTGCCGATCGCGGCGGTCGACGTCGCCGGCGCGGGCGGCACCTCGTGGGCCGGGTCGAGCAGGTGGTCCGCTACGGCGAGGTGCGCTATCCGGCGGTCGCCGACTGGGGCGTGCCGACCGCGCAGGCCCTGCAGGAAGTGCGCGAGACGCTGCCCGGGATGCCGCTGGTGGCCTCCGGCGGCATCAGGTCCGGCATGGACGCCGCCAAGGCCCTGGCGATGGGGGCCGACGTGGTCGCGCTGGCCCGGCCCCTGCTCGCGCCGGCGATCGAGTCCGCCGCGGCGGTGATCGACGTCCTCGGCGGATTCATCGAGGAACTGCGGGTGTGCCTGCACGGCTGCGGAGCCGCCGACCTGGCCGAACTGCGCGGGATTGGCGTCCGGGGCTGACCCCCGCGCCGAGATCGACCTCAGGGCTGCTCGATGGAGCACGGCGACAGCCGTGGCGTCGATCTCGCGGGGCTAGCCTGACGCGAGGTTCTCCCCGCGCATCCGCTGCGAGATCACCGCGGTGATGCCGTCGCCCTGCATGCTCGACGCCGTAGAGCGCGTCGGCGATCTCCATCGTCGGCTTCTGGTGGGTGATGACGATCAGCTGGGACTGGGTCGCGCAGCTGCTCGAACAGCCCGATCAGCCGGCGCAGGTTGACGTCGTCGAGCGCGGCCTCGACCTCGTCCATCACGTAGAACGGCGACGGCCGGGCCCGGAAGATGGCCACCAGCATCGCCACCGCGGTCAGCGACTTCTCGCCACCGGAGAGCAGCGACAGCCGCTTGACCTTCTTGCCGGGCGGGCGGGCCTCGACCTCGACGCCGGTGGTCAGCATGTCGCTGGGGTCGGTGAGCAGCAGCCGGCCCTCACCGCCGGGGAACAGCGTGGCGAACACCTGGGAGAACTCGCGTTCCACGTCGGCGTAGGCCTCGGTGAACACCTGCAGGATCCGCGTCGTCGACGTCGGCGATCACGTCGAGCAGGTCCTTGCGGGCGGCCTTGACGTCCTCGAGTTGGGTCGACAGGAAGTTGTAGCGCTCCTCCAGCGCGGCGAACTCCTCGAGCGCCAGCGGGTTGACCCGGCCGAGTTCGGCGAGTTCCCGTTCGGCTCGCTTGGCCCGACGCTCCTGGGTGGCCCGGTCGAACGGCATCGGCGCCGGCGCGGTCACCTGTTCGCCGCGCTCCTTGGCCTGCTCGTACTCGGCCATCTCCAGCTCCGACGGCGGCAGCGCCACCTCGGGGCCGTACTCGGCGATCAGGTCGTCGGCGGCCATGCCGAACTGCTCGAGGACCATCTGCTCGAGTTGTTCGATGCGCATCGCCGCCTGCGCCTTGGTGACCTCGTCGCGGTGCAGCGAGTCGGTCAGCTCGGCGATGCGGGCGCTCAGCGCGTGCCGACCTCGTCGCGGGCCGCGGCCATCGCGGTGGCGCGGTGCTGACGTTCGGCGGCCAGTCGGTCGCGGGTCCGCGACGCCGCGGCCACCGCTCCGCTGAGCCGGCCCGCCAGCCGGCGGCCGCTCTCGGCGACCGCCGCCGCCACCTCGGCGGCGTGCTGGCGCGCAGCGCGTGCCTGCCTCGCCCGCACCCGCGCCTCGCGTTCGGCCGCTGCGGCGCGCCGCAGCGAATCCGCTTTGCCCCGAACGGCATTCGCCCGCTCCTCGGCGGTGCGCAGCAGCCAGCCGAGCCTCCACCTCGGCGGCGCGAGCGGCCTCCGCGGCGGCCTGAATCTCCTGGCGCTCCCCCGGTGAGGCCTCGACGACGGTCTGGCTCTCCTGGGCGGCCCGCAGCCGGGTCTCCAGTTCGGTCAGTTCTTCGACGGTCTGGGCACGGCCGGCCTCCAGCTCGTCGCGCTGGAGTCTGCAGCCGCCGCCACTCCTCCTCGGCGACGCGGACCTCCTGGCCGAGCCGGCCCAGCTGCTCGTAGATCGCCGAGATGGCGGCGTCGGATTCGTTGAGCGCGGCCAGCGCCTGCTCGGCGGCGTCCTGGCGGTTGGCCTGCTCGGTCAGCGCACCGGCCAGCGCCGCCGATAATCCGGCGACCTGCGTCTCGGCGGCGGCGAGTTCGGTGCGGGCCTTCTCGATCTCCCCGGCGATCTCCAGGGTGCTCGGCTTGCGATCCGAGCCGCCGTCCACCCAGCCCGCGCCGACCAGGTCGCCGTCGAGGGTGACCGCGCGCAGAGCTCGGGCGCGCCGCCACCAGCTCCAGTGCCGCGGCCAGGTCGTCGACGACCGCCACACCGGTGAGCATCGCCGTCATCGCACCCCGCAGTCGCGCCGGGTGCGTCGATCAGGTCGAGGGCCCACCGGGCACCGTCGGGCAGGGGCGCGAGCGTCCTGTCGCGGCGCGGCGGGCCAGTCGGCGAGCACGATCGCCGCGCGTCCGCCGTCGGCGTCCTTGAGTGCTGCGACGGCCGAGCGCGCCGATCCGAAACTGTCCGCGGCGACCGCGTCGGCCGCGGCCCCCAGCACCGCCGCCAGCGCGGTCTCGTAGCCCGGATGAACCTGGACCAGCTTGGCGACTGTCCCGAAAAGCCCAGCGCCGCCGCGGTTTTCGACCAGCCACGCCGCGCCGTCCTTGCGTGCCAGGCCCACCGCGAGTGCGTCGATACGGGCCCGCAGCGAGGCCACCTGCGCGTTCGGCGGCGCGTTCGGCGGCCTGCAACTCGGCGACCCGTTCGTCGGCCAGTCGCAACGCGGCCACGGTCCGGTCGTGGTGCTCGTCGAGGCCGACCTCACCCTGGTCGAGTTCACCGACGCGGCCCTGGACGGTCTCGAATTCGGCCTTGGCCGCCTCGGTGCGGGCAGCGGCCTCCTCGATGGCGGCCGACAGTCGCGCCACTCCCTCGTCGATCGACTCGACCCGCGCGCGCCCGGTCTCCACCCGGCCGGCCAGCCGGGCCAGGCCTTCGCGGCGGTCGGCTTCGGCCCGCACCGCCGCCAGGTGGGCGCGTTCGGCTTCGGCTTGCCGCGCTTTCCTTCTCGGCCAGCTCGGCGCGGGCGGCATCCAGCCGCGGCCCGCGCCTCGTCGAGTTCGGCGAGCAGCTCCCGCTCCTGCTCGGCCACCTCCTCGGCCTGGGCCTCCAGGGCGTCGGGATCCGGCGCCGCTGCCGACGGTGGCGGCTCGGTGTCGAGGTACTGGGCGCGTTCGCTGGCGATGCGGACGGTGGCGCTGACCCGTTCGGCCAGGGCGGAGAGCCGGAACCAGGTCTGCTGGGCGGCGTCGGTGCGCTCCGACAGCGACGCCACCGCGGCCTCGTGGGCGGCCAGCTGCGCGGACGCCTCGGCCAGCCGGGCGGCGGCCTCGTCGTGCTCGCGGCGCAGCGTGGTCTCGATGGATGTCGCCCCGGCGAACTCGGCACGTCGGGTCACCAGGTCGTCGGCGGCCAGCCGCAGCCGGGCGTCGCGCAGGTCGGCCTGGATGGTCGCGCGCACGGCGGGCCACCTCGGCCTGACGGCCCAGCGGCTTGAGTTGGCGGCGCAGTTCGGTGGTCAGGTCGGTCAGCCGGGCCAGGTTGGCGGAGGTGGCGTCGAGCTTGCGCAGCGCCTTTTCCTTGCGCTTGCGGTGCTTGAGCACACCGGCGGCCTCCTCGATGAAGGCGCGGCGGTCCTCCGGGCGCGACTCCAGGATCTGCGCGAGCCGGCCCTGGCCGACGATGACGTGCATCTCGCGGCCGATGCCCGAGTCGCTGAGCAGTTCCTGGATGTCGAGCAGTCGGCAGCTGTTGCCGTTGATCTCGTACTCGCCGGCGCCGTCGCGGAACATCCGGCGGGTGATCGACACCTCGGAGTACTCGATCGGCAGCGCGTTGTCGGAGTTGTCGATGGTCAGCGTCACCTCGGCGCGGCCCAGCGGCGCCCGCGAGGAGGTGCCGGCGAAGATGACGTCCTCCATCTTGCCGCCGCGCAGCGTCTTGGCGCCCTGCTCCCCCATCACCCAGGCTCAGGGCGTCGACCACGTTGGATTTGCCCGAACCGTTGGGGCCGACCACGCAGGTGATACCGGGTTCGAACCGCAGAGTCGTCGCCGAGGCGAAGGACTTGAAGCCCTTCAGCGTCAGACTCTTGAGGTACACGACGGGTGAGCCTACCGTCGCGGAAATGGGCCCTGAAATTCAGCGAGCGATCAGCGTTCGCGGAAACCGGTGATCGGCTCACCGGCCGGCGCGAATTCGGCCACCACGTTGTCCACCGGGCCCGGCGTGGACCCGCCGCGCAGCAGGTCGAGCAACTGTTCGCAGGCCTGCCGCGAGCCCTGGGCGACCACCAGCACCCGGCCGTCGGACTGGTTGCCGGCGTAACCGGTCAACCCCAGTTCCAGCGCGCGTGAACGGGTCCACCAGCGGAAACCGACGCCCTGGACGTAGCCGTGCACCCAGGCGGTGAGCCGGGTGTCGTCAGTCATGGGTGGCCTCGGCCGTGTCGGCGACGTCGAAGGTGATCTCGGTGCCGGTCTTGAGCGTGCGCCCGACGGTGCAGACCTGGTCGATCGGCCCGGCTGACGACCAGCAGCAGGCGTTCCTGGTCTGCTGCCGAGAGGCCGGACAGGTCGATCTCCAGGGTCTCCTGCAGCCGCGGGTAGCGCTCGTCGTCGCGGTCGGCGTCGCCGGAGACACGGATGACGGCCGGGTAGTCGTCGCCGAGCCGACGGCGCAACGGCTGGTCGCTGGACAGTCCGCTGCACCCGGCCAGGGCGATCTTCATCAGCTCGCCGGGGGTGAAGACGCCCTCGTCGGTCACCGACCCGATCAGCACCTCCGCCCCGCGGCTGCTGCGGCCGGTGTAGCGGCGGATACCGGTGCGTTCCACCCACAGTTCGGTCATGTGCTGTTTCTACCGTGCCCGCACCACCGAGATTGAACTGGCGCCGCAATTAGCGGGCGACTCGGCGCATCCGGGGCCGCGGTTGGCAGACCGGGCAGTAGAACGACGAGCGGTTCATGAACTTCTCCCGGCGGATCACCGCGCCGCAGCGCCGGCAGTTGCGGTCCTCGCGGCCGTAGACGTTCAGGGACCGGTCGAAGTAGCCGGACTGGCCGTTGACGTTGACGTAGAGCGAGTCGAACGAGGTGCCGCCCTGCTTGAGGGCCTCACGCATCACCTCGGCCGCCGCGTCGAGCACCTCGCCGAGCTGACGGCGGGTGAGCTTCGGCCGCGATCCGCGCCCCGTTGACCCCGGCGCGCCAGAGCGCCTCGTCGGCGTAGATGTTTCCGATGCCCGACACCACGGTCTGGTCGAGGAGTTGGCGCTTGATCTCGGAATGCTTGCGGCGCAACACATTCACCACAGCCGCCCGGTCGAATCGTGGATCCAGCGGGTCGCGGGCGATGTGGGCCACCGGGGTCGGCAGTCGGCTGCCGTCGACGCTGACCAGATCGGCCAGTTGCCAGCCGCCGAAGGTGCGCTGGTCGACGAAGCTCAGCGCCGTGCCGTCATCGAGCATCGCGGCGATCCGCAGATGGTTCGTGTTGGCGACCGGGCCCAGCAGCATCTGCCCGCTCATGCCGAGGTGTACCACGAGCGCCGTCTGGTCGTGGTCCAGCGCTCCCTCGACCAGGTTGAGCCACAGGTACTTTCCGCGCCGGTCGGTTCCGGTGATCCGCGTCCCGAGCAGACGGGCGGTCAGGTCGGCCGCGCCGGCCTCGTGGCGGCGCACCGCGCGCGGATGGTCAACCCGCACCGCGGTAATGGTCTTTCCGGCGACGTGGGCCTGCAGACCGCGCCGCACCACCTCGACTTCGGGAAGCTCAGGCATCCAACTCTGCGGCGCGGGCCCCGACCTGGTCGGCCACCTCGTCGGCCATGGCGTCCAGGGCCGTCCAGGCCTGCGCGGCGGCGTCGGTCTCGGCGGCCTTCTTGGATCGACCCGCGCCGCGGCCGAACGGCTCTCCGTTGACGTAGACCACCGCGGTGAACCGGCGGTCGTGGTCGGGTCCCTCGGAGGTGACCTCGTAGCGCGGCACCCCGAGGCCGCGGACGGCCGTCAGCTCCTGCAGGCTCGACTTCCACTCCAGCGCTGCGCCGAGGGTCGGTGCGGTGTCAAGCAGTTCGCCGAACAGCCGCAGGATGACTCCGCGCGCGCCCTCCAGGCCGTGCTGCAGATACACCGCGCCGATCAGCGACTCGAGGGTGTCCGCCAGGAGGCTGGGCTTGCTGTGTCCCCCGGTGTTGACCTCGCCGCGGCCCAGCAGCAGGTATTCACCCAGGCCCTCCTCGGTGAGTTCTCGGGCAACACCGGCCAGTGCCTGGCTGTTGACGATGCTGTTGCGCAGCTTGGCCAGATCGCCCTCGGAGTTGTCCGGGTGCCGGCGGTAGAGCTCCTCGACGATCACCAGGCCCAGCACGGCGTCACCGAGCAACTCCAGGCGTTCGTTGGTCGGCAGACCGCCGTTCTCGTAGGCGTAGCTGCGGTGGGTCAGCGCCAGCGTGAGCAGATCCTCGGGAAGCTCGACCCCGAGCGCCTCGATGAGGTTCGACGCGTCACGACGGATTCTTCCCGCCGGGGTTGCCACCGTCGGGCAGGAACGTCGTCAGCTTCGCCCAGCGCGGATCGATCTCGTCGTGGTGGTGACCGGGTTCCGGCGGAGGCAAGGGCGACACCGCATTTCGGGCACAGCCCCGGACAATCCTCGGCGCACAGCGGTGTGAACGGGAGGGCCAGGCCGACGGCGTCGACGATCGCCTGCTCGAGGTCGACGGTGTGGTCGACGACGTGGCCGACCTCGTCCTCGTCGGTGGTGGATCTCGGTGAGACTGTCGGGGTAGGCGAACAACTCGGTCAGGGTGATCTCGACATCGCCGGTGATCGGGCCGAGGCATCGCGAGCACTCCCCGCGGGTGGGGCCGCGCACGGTGCCCGAGACCAGGACCCCCTCGGACACCGACTCGAGGCGCAGGTCGAGATCCAGCGGAGCGCCCTGCTCGATCGCGATGAGGTCCAGCCCGATTCGTGACGGACTGGGCACCGTCTGGTGGATCTTCCTGCATAGCGCCAGGGCGCCGGCCGAGCCGGGATACATCGAAAACCAGCGGCGAACCGGGGGTGGCTGCCGCGTTCCGAGACCCTTGACTGCGGGTTGCCATAACGGCGATCCTACGTTGCCCGAAGACGACTGCCGGACCGCTTGAGCACCTAGGGCCTCGGGCCGTAGATCTCCGGCTTCTTCAGCGTCTTGCCGACGTTGTCGATGGTGGCCTTTTGTAGCTGAGCGCCGTTTCCGCTGCCGCGGTTCTTACCGAACCCGAGCTTGCTGAGCAGACCCTGCAAACCATTCAGCGTCTCGATGATGACGGTGGGATTGGCCCCGGTGACCTGCCCGATCACCTGTCCCGACCGCGTTGTTCGCGCCGCCGGCGTCGGACGGAGCGGCGACGGCCACCGGTGCCGACAGCATCGCGGCGGTGACCGCCGAGGCGGTCGCAATCTTCCACTTCACTTGGGCGCTCCCTGTGATTCGCAGTGCGTGCACCCTGGATCCGTGCGGGCACGCCCTGAAATGTAGTCGCGAGCCCGACCGCTTAGCAAACCCTGAGCCGTGAGAAATTTCACTGCGACCACGGATTTGACCCGATGCCGACCGGAGTCCAGCTATGCGGTCAGCGAAACCGCCTGAGGCGGCCCGGGCTAGTGCTGGACGTAGTCGTGCGTGCCGGCCGCGGTGCGCAACTGGTGACGGCCGCGGCTCACCGAGCGCAGCGTCCCGTTGAGGTACTCCTCGAACTGGGCCAGTTTGTTGTCGACGTAGATGTCGCACTCGCCGCGCAACCGGTCGGCCTCGGCGTGGGCGGCGTCGATCAGGCGGGTGGCCTCGGCGTTGGCCGACTGGACCACCTCGGTCGCCGAGACCAGGCGCTGCTGCTCCTTGATGCCTTCCTGAACGGCGTTCTCGTAGGAGATGTTGCCGTTCTCGACCAGTCGGTCAGCCTCGGCCTTGGCCCGGGTGGTGGCGGCCTCGTAGTCGCGCTTGGCCGCGGTGGCGAGGCGGACGGACTCCTCGCGGGCCTCGCTCACCATGGATTCGCTGTGCGCGCGGGCCTCGGCGACCATCCGGTCGGCCTGCGACTTGGCGTCGGCCAGCAGCCGGTCGGCCTCGGCGCGGGCGTGGCTGAGCAGCGATTCGGCTTCGGAGTCGGCACTCGACACGGTGGTGTCGGCGTGCTCCTTGGCTTCGCGCAGCATGCCGTCGCGGGCATCCAGCACGTCCTGGGCGTCGTCCAGTTCGCCCGGGATCGCATCCTTGATGTCGTCGATCAACTCGAGCACGTCACCGCGAGGAACCACGCAGCCGGCCGTCATCGGCACACCGCGGGCTTCTTCGACGATGGCGCTCAGCTCGTCAAGCGCTTCAAAAACTCGGTACACGGGGCCAACCTCCAGCTTGCACGTTGTTGGTGACCAGTGTGCCTGCTGTTACGCGTGTGACTGCGGTGGCGCACCGGTGTGTCGCCGCGCGAGGTTATTTCAGCCCCGGTCGAGCTTGGCCCGTAGCCGTCGGTTCACCGACTCCGGCAACAGCGCCGAGACGTCACCGCCGAAGGTGGCCACCTCTTTGGCCAGTGACGAGGAGACGAACGAGTACTGCGGCGTGGTGGCGACGAAGAAGGTGTCCACCCCGGCGATGTGCTTGTTCATCTGCGCCATCTGCAGTTCGTACTCGAAATCGGTTCCGGTACGCAGACCTTTGACGATCGCGGTGAAGCCCGCGCGCCCTGACGAAGTCGACCACCAGGCCCTGACCGGACTCGGCACGCAGATTCGGCAGGTGGCTGGTGGCCTCCTCGATCATCGCGATGCGCTCGTCGACGTCGAACATGCCGGTCTTGTTGGGATTGGTGAGCACGGCGACGATCACTTCGTCGAATTGCGCGGCGGCGCGCTCGAAGACGTCGATGTGCCCCAGCGTCACCGGATCGAACGAACCCGGGCAGACCGCTCCACTCATGCGCGATCACGCTACCGCGAACGTGCAACCACTGCGAAAAACCGCGCGCGAAATCGCAGGGGCCGCACGCTCGGCGGTGACTACGCCAGACCCGGACCTGATCGCCGCCGAACTCGGCCGCTTCGAGGCGGGTGTCGCCGTAGCGCCGCGCCGGCCACGGCGTCCAGCCGGCAGGCCAGTCCAGTTGTGGCGCCGACGCCGGCCGCTCGACCACGACCACGCTGCCCGGACCCACCCAGCCATGGCGGCTCAGGCGACCAGCAGGTCGGCGACGGCATTCGGCCGTCACGTCGTAGGGCGGATCGGCGAGCACCAGATCCACCGGCGCCGGCGGCGCGGCTGCCAGCACCGCGGCCACCGGCCCACGACGCACCGTCGCGCCGGGCAGGCCGACGGTGGCGATATTGCGGTGAATGACGTCGGTCGGCGCGCCGGTCGCTCTCGACCAGGAGCACCGAGGCGGCCCCCGGGACAGCGCCTCGAGCCCCAGGGCACCGGAACCCGCGTAGAGGTCCAGCACCCGCAGTCCGTCGAAGTCCAGGCGGGCGGACAGGACGTTGAACAGCGCCTCGCGCACGCGATCGGTGGTCGGCCGCGCCGACGGAGGGCACGACCAGCCGACGCCCGCCGGCCGCGCCCGCGACGATCCGGGTCACGGCCCTAGATCATCCGGCCACGGACATCAGATCGCTCCGCCACGGACACAGTGCGACCAGTAGTACCAGAAGCGGACCAGGATCTCAGGATCACCGCGGTGAACCACAGTGCCACCAGCGGCCAGCGCCAGTTGTACAGCCCGCGCGCCACCGCGGTTGCCGGCCAACGGTCGCAGCGCGATCGGGTGCGACGACCGCGAACAGTGGGATGGTCATCGACCACACCACCATGCAGTAGGGACACAGCGCGCCGATCTCGTAGAGCGTCTGGTACTTCAGCCAGTGCACGAAGACGACGGCCACGCCGGTGCCGGTCATCAGGCCGACCCAGTACCAGCGTGGAAGTCGGACCTTGCCGACCGCCAGCACGCCGGTCACGATGACGACGGTGAAGCCGATCACGCCGTACAGCGGATTGGGCGGCCCGAACACCGACGCCTGCGGGGTGTTGATCACCGAACCGCAGGCCAGCACCGGGTTGATGCTGCAACTCGGGACGTATTCCGGGTTCTTGAGCATCTCGATCTTCTCGACCAGCAGATCGGCCGACGCCAACGCGCCGATGACGCCGGCGATGAGGATCCACCAGGCGCTGGCGCGGCCCACCTGGACGCCGGGCGGGGCCGAAGGCTCTGCCGAACCGGCCTTCACCGGTGCCGGCGCGGCGAGGCTCATTGCGCCGGGGCCGGCGCGGCCGGCGGGGCACCGGCGGGCGTCGGCGTCAACCCGGGCACGGGGCCGACGACCCCGACCACCTTGGCGATGAGCTCCTCGGGCTTCGCGGGACTGATGTCCTCACCATTGAGCCTGATCGTCGGCGTGGCGGTGATCTTGGAGGCCGAGGTCAGGCCCTTGACCATGTCGTCGTACTTGCCCTTGTTCACGCAGTCGGCAACACCGCCGGTGACGCCGGCCTGCCGGGCGGTCTCGATCAGCGAGTCGTTGTCGGGACCGGTGCCCGAGCCCTCCTGGGGCTGCTGGGCGAACAGTGCGGCGTGGAAGCGTCCAAACGCCTCTTTGTCCTCGTCGCCGACGCAGTAACCGGCGTTGGCGGCGCGGGTCGAATAGCCCCTGTTGCTCTTGTCCAGGCCGGGGAGGGCGACCATGTAGTAGTCGACGGCCACCGCCCCACTGTCGATCAGCTTGGTGATCGTCGGGCCGAAGGTCTTCTCGAAGTCACGGCAGTGCGGGCATTGGAAGTCCTCGTAGATCGACAGCACGGCCTTGGGCTCGTCGGTGTTCGGCTTCTTCATCAGCGAGGCCGCGGCGACCCGGACAGCCTTGGTGTCACCGGCGGCGGCCTTCTTCTCGCTGCCCCATCACGATGTAGAGGACCAGCCCGACGGCGAAGAGCGCCACCAGGGCTGTCAGCCCCACCCGGATGAAGAGATCACGCTTACGGTCCTGCGCCTTCAGGTCGTAGCGGGCTGAGCTTTTCTTGTTGCTGGCCACGGGTCGGTGAGATCCTTGCTGTGTGGGGACTGGTGTCGCGAACTGTTGCGCGACTCCTAGAGTACCGGCGGCCGGGCCGACTCCGGTCTCCTACCTGTGCGCCAGGTGCGCCCGCACCGCCGAGATCATCTCCGCGTTGGCTCGGGCGACCGCGCCGCCGAGGATGTTCAGGTTCAGGAATCCGTGGATCATCGTCGACATCAGCCGGTAGTCGACGGTGACGCCGGCCTGGCGTAGAGCGGTCGCGTACTGCTCGCCTTCGTCGCGCAGCTGATCGAAACCGGCCGTGACCACCAGCGCCGGCGAGAGCCCGGACAGGTCGGCGGCCAGCAGCGGAGACACCATGGGGTCGGCGAACTCCAGCCCTGAGCCCTCGACGTAGCGGTCCTGGAACCAGTCCATATCGTGCTTGGTGAGTAGGAATCCGTCGCCGAACAGCGATCGGGATCGGGTTCCGCCCCGCAGGTCGGTGGCCGGATAGATCAGCCACTGCAGCGACGGCAGGGATCGCCGCTGTCGCGAGCCAGTCGGGTGACCAGGGCGGCGAGGTTGCCGCCCGCGCTGTCGCCGCCGACGGCGATCCGCCGCGGGTCGGCACCGAGTTCGACCGCATGCTCGCGGGCCCACAGATAAGCCGCGTAGGCGTCGTCGACGGCGGCGGGTGCGCGGTGTTCGGGGGCCAGGCGGTAGTCGACCGCAAGCACGTGCACCCCGGCGTCCCGACTGATCAGGCGGCACGCCGAGTCGTAGCTGTCCAGGTCGCCCAACACCCAGCCCCCGCCGTGGAAGAAGACCAGGAGGGGGGCGGGGTCTGCGCCCAGCCCTGGGCCGGTAGTGCCGGGCCGGGATCGCACCGGCCGGGCCGGGGATCGACACCGGACGGGTGCCGGCGACCCGAACATCCCGTTCGTTGAGGGTCGCTCCGAGTGCGCCGAAGTTGGCCCTGCTGACGACGGGGTCATCGGCGATCACCAGGCCGTTGACGCCGGTGGCCCGCTGGGCTGCCAGCAGCATCTGGATCGACGGGTCCAGGGTGTTGCCGTCGATGGTCACCGCCTTGCCGCCGGAGAGGAGTCGCTTTGCGGCGGTCGGGTAGGCGCGGAATCACCTTGACGCCCACGCGATTACCGATGGCCAGGGCACGATCCTTGACGGTTGCCATGGGCCGCAGCCTACGCCGCGCAGATCTACGCGCCGGGTCCGCGGTGCCCGCCGGTCGAGGCCGCCGGCGGTGCCGCGTGAGTATGATCGTCACCCGAATCCGCTCCACCGGAACCCTCAAACGCTCAGGCAGGTGACATGACACCGACGGCCGCCGTTCCCTCCGTCACGCTCAACGACGACCACACCATCCCGGTGCTGGGCCTGGGGGTGTCCGAGCTGCCGTCCACCGACGTGGAGGCGGCCGTCTCCGCCGCCCTGGCCGCCGGCTACCGGCTGATCGACACTGCCGCCACGGACGGCAATGAGGAGGCGGTCGGGCGGGCCATCGCCTCCTCCGGCATTCCGCGGGAGGAAATCTACGTCACGACGAAGCTGGCCACCGCCGAGCAGGGCTTCCAGTCCTCGCAGGACGCCTGCAAAGCCAGCCTGGCCAGGCTCGGCCTGGACTACGTCGACCTATACCTCATTCACTGGCCGGCCGAGCAGAACGGCAAGTACATCGACGCCTGGGGCGGGATCATGAAGTCCAAGGAAGTCGGCGACACCCGTTCGATCGGGGTCAGCAACTTCACCCCCGAGCACCTGTCGAACATCATCGACCTGTCCTTCTTCGTCCCGGCGGTCAATCAGGTCGAGCTGCATCCGTTGCTCAACCAGCATGAGTTGCGCCAGATCCACGCGGAGCGGTCGATCGTCACCGAGGCCTACTGCCCGCTGGGGACGGGCACGCTGCTGGGCAACCCGGCCGTCTCGGCCGTCGCCGCCGCCCACGGGAAGTCCCCGGCCCAGGTGCTGATCCGGTGGAGTATCCAACTGGGCAATGTGGTGATCCCCAGGGCGACGGACCCGGCCACACTGGCGGAGAACATCGACGTCTTCGACTTCGCGCTCACCGACGCCGAGATGGACACCCTCAACGGGCTGGATGACGGCACACGGTTTTGCCCAAATCCGGAGACCTACGCCGGCGAGTAAGAAAATCCCAACAGTTGTTTGGTGTTTTCATAACGTTTACAAATGTTCAGGACTAATGTCCGACCTGTCAGCTCGATCACACGCACGAAGGGGTCGGATCCATGCACGTCACATATCGCTCTTATCTCACCGCAGGTGTCGCTGCTCTGGGCGCGGGCGCGATCGCCCTGACGCCGGTCCAGCCCATCCCCAACCACCTCGCGCTCGCGCAGGACAAGGCCGTCAGCACCCTCGCGGTCAACCTCGCCTCCACGATCGACCCGATCACCCCCTGGGTCGAAACGATCAAGCTCACCGTCGAGAACGTCACGAAGCTGGCCGAGTTCTACCTGGACAAGCCGTTCCCGCTGCTGCAGACCATCGGCGCCAACATCGGCACCTACATCCAGGAACTGCCGGATTTCCAGAAGATCTTCGGCCAGATCACGAACAACATCAACACGTTCTTCTACGCACCCTGGAGCCCGGGGGCATGCGCTACCGATCCCTGCGGAGATCCCGCCTTCTACAAGGGTGACTTCATCTCGAACGTGCCGATCACGAACGCGGTCCCCGTCCTCGGCGAGCTGAGCCAGCGTCAGCTTTACGCCCTGCTTCCAGCTGTCCTGCCCGCAGAAGAGGCCGCAGCACTGGCACCGCTGCTGGCCCTCGCCGGCAATCACTGGAGCGGACAGTTGGCCGGCCTTGTCGGGCCGCTGTTGGCACCAGTGATCGTGTTGACTCGGAGCTTCACCGCGATCGGCGAGTTCTTCCAGAAGGGTGACGTCATCGGGGCCATCAACGAGCTCATCAACATCCCGGCCAATGTCACCAACGGCGTGCTCAACGGTGCGGGTTACCTTGACCTGACCGGGGTGGTCAACGCCATCCAGCCACTTCCCGACGAGATCAAGAGCATCGGGCTGAACCTGGGCGGGCTGGTCAGTCCCCCGGTTCCCTTCGAGGGCACCCTCGATGCACCCACGGCGCTCAACGGCGGCACTCTGTTCGACAATATTGCCGTTCTAGCAGAGACCAGGATCCCCTTTATCGGCAATGTCAGCGTCAACAGCCCGGGGCTGCCGGTGAGCTGGTTCGGCTCGGTGATCGGCCTCGGCCAGTTCCTCTCCGAGGCGATGCTGGTGCCGCCGCCGACGACGCCGCTGACGGCCGCGGTTCGCGCCGCTGCCACTGAAGAAGCACCGGTCGTGGCCGATGAAGCGGCACCGGTCGTGGCCGATGTGGCGGCTCCGGTCGTCGCGGACACTCCGGCGGAACCCCCGGCAAAGGTCCTCGCCGACGAGCCAGCGGAAAATCCGGCTCCGCGTGTCGCAGACGATCCGGTCGCCGACACCCCCGATGTGAAAACGCCTGTGCGGAAGGCGGTTTCGGCTCCCGCCGGGGAGCGCAAGGCCTCGGCATCCGACGATAAGGATGACAACGGCACCGGTGGCCGTGGCGGCCACAGGGGCGCCCGCGGCAAGCACGCGGCCTAAGTAACGACGCCGAGCGCGGCGGTCCACTGTCCTGAGACAGCGGACCGCCGCGTTCGGCGTTTCAGGGTCCGACGCCCAGGTTTGCCGCCAGCCCTCCGGCATCCCGAAGACACAGACGAACCGAATTGCCGAAAGGCACTAGCGCTCAGGGAAATCTCAGTTATAGTCACTTGGTATCAGGTAATTCACAGGGAAGGGTGCCTGCCATGCACGTCACATATCGCTCTTATCTCACCGCGGGTGTCGCTGCTCTAGGCGCGGGTGCCATCGCCCTCGCGCCGGTGCAGCCCATCCCCGATAACCTCGCATTCTCCCAGGACAAGGCCGTAAGCACCCTCGCGGTCAACCTCGCCTCCACGATCGACCCGATCACCCCCTGGGTCGACACCTTCAAGCTCGCCGCCGAGAACGTCGCGAAGCTGGCCGAGTTCTACCTGGAGAAACCGTTCCCGCTACTGCAGACCATCGGCGCCAACATCGGCACCTACATCCAGGAACTGCCGGACTTCCAGAAGATCTTCGGCCAGATCACGAACAACATCAACACGTTTTTCTATGCGCCATGGTCACCGGGAGATCCCGCCGGGGAGTACATCTCCAACGCGGTGGTGACCAGGAGCGTTCCACTGAGCATCCCGATCACCCAGCAATTCGCCTTCAACTTGCTGCCGACTGTCCTGGGTGATGCCTACCCCCCGCTCGAGCCGATCATCAACTTCACCGCGACCCACTACAGCGGCCAGGTGATGGGTCTCATCGGACCGCTCTTCGCACCGCTGGTCCAGCTGACCCGTAGCTTCACTGCCATCGGCCAGTACTTCCAGGACGGTGATGTCACCGGTGCCATCAATGAACTCATCAACATCCCGGCCAACGTGACCAACGCCGTGCTCAACGGGGACGGATACCTGGACCTGACCGGGGTGGTCAATGCCATCCAGCCACTTCCGCCCGAAGTCACCAGTATCGGGCTCAACCTCGGCGGCGTGATCAGTCCGCCCGTTCCTGCCGAGGGCACGGTCGAAGAGCCGACGGCGCTCAACGGCGGAGTGATGTTCGACTCGCTGGCCGCCGATATCGCCTACCGGGTTCCCCCGTTCGGGCCCACGGTCAGGGTCAACGACCCGGGCATCCCGGTGAGCTGGGTCGGCTCGGTGATCGGCCTCGGCCAGTTCCTCGGCCAGGAGATGCTGGTGCCCCCACCGCCGCCGACGGCCGCGGTGGGCGCCGCGGCGACTGACGCAGCGCCGCTCGCTGCTGAGATCGCTCCGGCCGTCGCCGACACCCCGGCGAAAGACCCGGTCGCCGCCGAGGACCCCGCGCCGACGGAAGACCTGGTACCTGTCGTCCGTGACCTCCCCGCAGCGGCGGAAGATTCGGCTCCGGCCGCCGACGCCGTTACGGCTAAGGAGGAAGCGCCTGCGGCGCAGGCGGTTTCGAAGCCGACTGCGCGGAAGAGCGCCGCAGACAACGACGACGCCGGCAAAGGCCGTGCCAGCCACAAGGGTTCACGCGGCAAGCACGCCGGCTAAGTCGGTAAGCCGGACGCGGCGGTCAGCTGTTGGGGGCAGCTGGCCGCCGCGTTCTTCAATTCGCGGGCCGATGCCTCATCGACCGGCAATCGATAGCCGCGCAGGACGTCGATGAACTGCATCGCGTACTGACAACGAAACGCGGTATTGGGGGGCATCCACTGCCCCGGTGGCAGGTCGCCCTTGTCCTGGTTGGCCCGGCCCGCCACCGCCAGCAGATTCGCCGGGTCGTTGGCGAACCGCTTGCGAAGTGAATCCGGCCAGTGCCGGGCGCCCATGTCCCAGGCGAAGGCCAGCGGGACCAGGTGGTCGATCTGCACCGAGGCCCCTACGTTTTCGCCACGGACGAAGGCGATGGTCGCGTTGGTGTAAGGATCCCGAAGAGTGCCCGCCGCGACGGCCTGTGGGCATCGTGCGGTCGCAATGCGGGAGATGTCCACCAGGTCGCGGGTCAGGATGTCATCACGGGTGTTGCATCCGTTGTGCCCGCCGGGTGCGGAGGTGTCGTCGTCCCACGCCTCCCCGAATGCCGAACGCCGGTAATCGTTTCCGCGTATCCGTTGCGGCACGACGGTGATTCCGGCGAGGACGTCGGCACCCGGCCGGACCGCCGGCGCGCGGCCGCTCATCGCGGGGGACCGCCCGCCCGCACCGGTCAGTACCTGCGCCGCGACGATGACGGCCAGTGCCGCCGCGGCGGCCAGCCACAGCAGATGACGGCGCTTCACGCCTTATCCAGATAGTCGATGCGATCGGTGCCGGTGAACTGGCCGGCGAGGACGGCCATTCCCGGGTTGTCCGGATCGGTGGAGTACACCGACGCGCAGAGTTCGCGAGCTGCGACGATCACGTCGTGATGCTCGGCCAACGACAGAAACTGCAGCTTTGTGGGACGTCCGGATTGACTGTGCCCCAATACATCTCCTTCACGGCGCTCCCGTAGGTCCAGCTCTGCCAGCGTAAAGCCGTCCTGTGTGGCGGCGACTGCTTCCAGACGCTCGCCAGCCTTGGAATGCCGGGGTAGCCGGGTAGCCAGCAGACAGAGGCTGGGATGTGAGCCACGACCGATGCGCCCGCGCAACTGGTGTAACTGGCTGATGCCGAACCGGTCGGCGTCCATCACCACCATGACGGTCGCGTTGGGCACGTCGACACCGACCTCGATCACCGTGGTGCAGACCAGGACGTCGATCTCCCCGGCCCGGAAGGCGGCCATCACCGCGTCCTTCTCCTCCGCGGAAAGCCTTCCGTGCATGAGTCCCAACCGCAGTCCGGCCAGCGGGCCGTGGCGAAGGTGCTCGTAGAGCGCGACCACGGTGATTGGCGGCGGGCCGTTCTCCTCGCCGCCCGTCTTGTCGCTCTCGTCGATGCGGGAGGCCACCACATAGGCCTGACGGCCGGCGGCCACCTCCTCGGCGACGCGGGCCCAGGCGCGTGCCAGCCACTGCGGCTTGTCGCTGACGAAGATGGTCTTGGTGTCGATCGGCTGGCGGCCACGCGGGAGCTCGCGCAACGTAGAGGTCTCCAGATCGCCGTAAACGGTCAAGGCGACCGTGCGGGGTATCGGCGTCGCCGTCATCACCAGCAGATGCGGGGCGAGCCCTTCGGGAGCCTTGGCGCGCAGGCGATCTCGTTGATCGACGCCGAATCGATGCTGTTCGTCGACCACCACCATGCCCAGTTTGTGGAACTCGACCGATTCCTGGAGCAGAGCGTGTGTGCCGATCACGATACCGGCTATGACCGGAGGCCACCTCGTCGCGCACCTGGCGTTTCTGGGCTGCGGTCATCGACCCGGTGAGCAGCGCCACCCGGGTGGCGCGTTCGTCACCGCCCAACTGTCCGGCCATCGCCAGCGGGCCGAGGATCTCGTGGACGGACCGGGCATGCTGGGCCGCAAGGACTTCCGTGGGCGCCAGCAGGGCGCACTGGTAGCCGACGTCGATCACCTGCAACATCGCCAGTATCGACACGATGGTCTTGCCGGAACCGACCTCACCCTGCAGCAGTCGGTGCATCGGTTTGATTGCGTCAAGCTCATCGGCGAGGACGGCGAGCACCTCACGCTGGCCGACGGTCAACTCGAAGGGCAGCCGGGTGCTCATCTGCGTCGCGCAATCCGCCGGGGCGGGGCGGCGCCGGCGGCCCCGCGGCGGTCCGTTCGCCGTGGCGACGCTGCACCAACGCCCACTGCAGACCGACGGCCTCGTCGAAGGTGAGCCGCTGACGGGCACGCTCCCGTTCGACCTCGTTCTCGGCAACGTGGATGGCCCGCAGCGCAGTGTCCTCGCTGACCAGATTCCGTTGGCGCACAATGCCGTCCGGCAGCGGATCCGGTACCGGATCCAGGACGTCGAGCACTTGCCGGACGCAGGCGTAGATGTCCCAGCTCTGCACCTTGGCGCTGGCCGGGTAGATCGGGAAGAAGTCGCGTTCGAACGCCGACATATCCGACTCGTCGACCCCTGCGCTGCCGGCGATGGTCTTCAGCGACTTGCTGCCGACCATGCGGCCCTCCGGGGAGTCGAGCACCAGGAAGTCCGGGTGGGTCAACTGCATGGTGCCCTTGAAGTAACCGACCTCCCCGGACAGCATCAGCCTGGTACCGGCCACCAGACCCTTCTTGATGTATTTGGCGTTGAAGAAGGTGGCGGTGACCTTGGGCCGGCGGCTCTTCAGCGAGATGACGAGGTATTCACGACGGGGCGCGCGGTTGGTCCAGCGAACGTCGGCCTTCTCGATCTCGCCGACGACGGTGATGTGCTCACCCTCCTCCGGCGGATCGTCCCCCTCCCCCCGAACGGTGCTGCCCTGGCTGTACTTGCGGGGGTAGTGCCGCAGCAGGTCGTCGACCGTGCGGATGCCGAAAGCCTCCTCAAGGGCGGCGGCGGCCTTGCCGCCCAGGACGGAGTCGAGGCGGTCGGTCAGCGTGGCCACGGTTACTCGACTCCGATCAGCAGGACGTCGCCGCGGTGATCGGTGCGGTAACTGCCGAACTCGACGCCGGGGTGGCGCCGGTGGATGTGGGCGGCCAGCAGGTCGGCGAGCGTCTCGGCCTCGGCCCCGGCCCCCGCGCCGATCAGGACGGTGACCAGTTCACCTCCGGAGCTCAGCAGAAGGTCGATCAGGCGCACCGCGGCCGATGCGGCGTCCCGCGCCACCACCACGACCTCGTCTCCGGAGATGGCCAGGCCATCGCCGGGAGCGCAGGGACCGGCCCAGGTGAGCGCCCGTCCGGTGGCGATGCGCACCGAACCGTGGCGCGATCCGGCCGCGGCGCGCGCCATGGTGTAGCCGTCGTCGACGGCCTGACGTGCCGGGTCGTGGACGGCCAGGGCAGCCAGCCCCTGCACCATCGAGCCGCACGGCAGCGGCACCACGTCGATGCCCCAGCCGATGGCCGCGGTGCAGCCGGCCACCAGATCCTCGGCGGCGACATAGCCGTTGGGCAGCACCATCACCTGCGCGGCGCCGGTGTCCACCAGGGCCCGCAGCAGCCGGTCGGCACTGACTCCGTCATCCGGCGCCATCAGTTCGGCGTCCGGGCGCACCACGCAGGCCCCCTCCTCGGCGAACAGCTCGGCGGCACCGTCTCCGTCGACCACGGCCAGCACGGCCCGCTGCCGGCTCCAGCCGCCCGGGGCGACCCGGCCGGTGGACAACGCCGAGATGCGGATACGGCTCACCGCCCCGACCGCCATCCCGGCTTCCACGGCGGCGCCGGCGTCGTCGGTGTGCACGTGCACCGAGTGCCGATCGGCGGCCGCGGCGGCCAACGCCACAGAGTCGCCGATGCCGAGGAGTCCGGCACGAAGCCGGTCCAGCCCGGCGTCGTCACAGCCGGCCAGCAGGTACATCACCTCGAACTGCGGGGGTGCGCCCTCGCTCACGTCATGGTGGGTGGCGTCATGGTGGGTGGCGTCATGGTGGGTGGCGTCATGGTGGGTGGCGTCATGGTGCGTGGCGGGCGGGCCGATAGATCCGGCGCACCGGGACATGGCCGGTGACGGTCCCGGCCAGGGCATCGAGCAGCACCAACAGCCCCCGCCCCCCGGCATCGACCACCCCGGCTTCGGCGAGAACGGCGAGCTGCTCGGGTGTGCGGTCGAGCGCCTCAGCGGCCGCGTCACCGGCGGCGACCAGCCCGTCGGCCAGTCCCGCGTCATCGTCGGCCGCCTGTTCGACCGCGCCGGCGGCGGCCTGCAGGACCGAGATCACCGTCCCCTCGACCACCTCACCGCCCATCGCGGCGACGACCAGGGCGACGCCGTGCCGCAGCGCTGCGCCGAGCAGTGCGGTGTCGATATCGGCGAGGTCGGTGTGACGCGCGGCATCGGCGGTCACCTCGGCGAACGCCCGCAGGATCTGGGACAGGATCACCCCGGAGTTGCCCCGGGCCCCGTTCAGCGCGCCGCGGGCCAGCGCGGCGGCGATGTCGGCGACATCGGTGCCCGCGGTCGCCGAGTCGGCCTCCCCCACGGCCGCACGCATGGTGAACAGCATGTTTGTGCCGGTATCGGCGTCCGCGACCGGAAACACGTTCAGTGCGTTGATCTCGTCGGCATGCCGGATGAGGTGGCCCACGGCGGCGTGCGCCCAGGCCTGCAGGACGGTCGCGTCCAGCCGCCGTTCCGCCATCGACACCTCCGCTCGCCACCAGCGCCTCGGCGTCAGCCTAGCCAGCGGGGGCGACGGATCGTGTCGCCCGACGACGGGCTGTGCAGGGGCGTTTTGGCGTTCGGCTCTCCCCGCCGGTATTCTGACGTGGTTGCCGGGTCACCGGCCGGGGTGGTTCTCCCGCGCTTGAGCGCGACAAGCGCCCCTTACTGACTTGGATTTGAGGAGTTTCTGACATGGCTGCCGTGTGCGATGTTTGCGGGAAAGGCCCCGGGTTCGGCAAGTCGGTGTCGCACTCGCACCGCCGGACCAACCGCCGGTGGAATCCGAACATCCAGACCGTGCATGCCGTGACCCGTCCGGGCGGCAACAAGCAGCGGGTCAACGTGTGCACCTCCTGCCTGAAGGCCGGCAAGGTCGTCCGCGGCTGAAGCCGTCCGCCGCGGCCTCAGGGCAGGCGCCAGTCCACCGGATCGGCGCCCATCCGGGCCAGTAGTTCGTTGGCGCGGCTGAACGGCCGCGATCCGAAGAACCCCCGGCTCGCCGACAGCGGCGAGGGGTGTGCTGACTCGATCGCCACGCAGCGGCTGTCGGCCAGCATCGGTTTCAGCGTCGACGCATCACGTCCCCACAGGATCGCGACCATCGGCTCATCGCGGGCGACCAGTGCCCGGATGGCGCATTCGGTGACCGCTTCCCAGCCCTTGCCCCGATGCGACGCCGGAGTGCCGGGGCGCACCGTCAGCACCCTGTTGAGCAGCATCACGCCGCGCTGAGCCCAGGGCGTGAGATCGCCGTTCGACGGCTCGGGATAGCCCAGATCGGCCCGATACTCGCTGAAGATGTTGGCCAGGCTGCGCGGCAGCGGCCGGACGTCGGGTGCGACCGAAAAACTCAACCCGACCGCGTGCCCGGGAGTCGGGTAGGGGTCCTGCCCGACGATCAGCACGCGTACCTTCTCGAAGGGAAACGTGAAGGCGCGCAGCACGTTCGGACCGGCGGGCAGGTAGCGATGGCCCGCAGCGATCTCGGCGCGCAGGAACTCCCCCATCCGGCTGACCTGATCGGCCACCGGTGCCAGTGCCTGCGCCCAACCATCGTCGACGAGTTCGTTCAGCGGCCGGGCGGTCACGGCCCTCAACCTAACGGCAGCCGGTCAGTCGTAGGACTGCCACCCCGTCGGGCCGGCCCAGCGTTGCCCGTCGAGCAGCACCTCGGGCGCTCCGGCCCGCACCGCTCCGATCACCCGCCACCCGTGCGGCGGATAGTCCGGGAAACAGGCGACCAGTGCGTGGTCCTCGCCGCCGCCGAGCACCAGCGCCCAGGGGTCCACCCCGGCCGCGGCCGCCGCACCGCTCACCGCGTCGACATCCTCGCGCAGGGCCGCGCGCCGAAGATCCATCAGAACCCCGGAGGCGGCCGCCACATGCCCGAGATCGGCAAGCAGTCCGTCGGACACGTCGATCATCGCCTGGGCCCCGGCTTCGGCCGCCGCCCGCCCCTGCCCATACGGCGGCCGCGGCACCAGGTGGCGCTCGCGAAGGTCGCCGATGTCATCGATTCCGTTGCGCCACAGCTCCATTCCCGCCGCAGACCGCCCCAGATCGCCGGCGACAGCGATCAACGATCCGGGTCGGGCACCTGAGCGCAGCACCGGGTCGCGGCCGCCGAGGTCACCAAGCGCGGTGACCGAGACCACCCACTGCGGGCTGGCGACCAGGTCCCCGCCGACGATTCCGGCGCCGACGGAGGCCGCTTCGGCCCACATTCCGTCGGCGAGTTCGGTGAGCAGGACGGCGGGGGTCTCGCTGGGCGCGCCGACCCCGACGACGAACCCGGTGACCCGGGCACCCATCGACTCGATGTCGGCGGCGTTCTGCGCGATGGCTTTGCGGCCGACCTGCCACGGGGTGGCCCAGTCCAGCCGGAAGTGCCGCCCCTCGACGAGCATGTCGGTGCTGACGACCACATGTCCGTCGGGGGCTTCCAGCACCGCGGCATCGTCACCGGGACCGACACTGACCCGATCCAACGGGGGCCGGCCGACCACCAGCCGGTCGATGACGGCGAACTCCCCGACCTCGTGCAACGTGGGATCGGAAGCGTGCGCCACCTCGCCTCCTCTCCCCCGGTCACGACGGCCGGCTGGAGTACCTTGAGCACGTCAGTCTAAGACCGCGGCCAGTGGACAGGAGACACAGGTGCAGGCCGATACCGCCGGCGCCCCGGGCGCCCAGACCCGACGACGACGGCCCGCCCCGAAGCCTGATCATCGCGGCGGTGGTGCTGACGGTCGCCGCGATCGCGGCGGTACTGGCCTTCGCCGCAACCCGGCAGATCCCAACGGCCCCGGTCGCCATCGCCGCGGTGCCCGCGCCGCAGGCCGAGACACCGGAATGCCAGGCCCTGATGGCAACGCTGCCCGAGCGGCTCGGCGACTACCCACGCGCCGACACGGCCCAGCCCACCCCGGCGGGCACCGCCGCCTGGCGCGCCGACGGCGCACCGGTGGTGATGCGGTGCGGACTGGACCGGCCGGCGGAGTTCGTCGTCGGCAGCCCGATCCAGATGGTCAACGATGTTCAGTGGTTCCGGCTGCGAGGATCCGCAGTCCCCGCTGGCCACCTGGCTGTGCGTCGACCGGCCGGTGTACGTCGCGCTGACCCTGCCCACCGGGTCCGGCCCGGCGCCCATTCAGGCCATGTCGGACGTGATCGACCGGACCATGCCGGCCATCCCGATCCGCCCCGCGCCCGCGCGCTGAGCACCGGGTCAGCGCAGGCCGGTCCCGCGGGCCAGTGCGGTATCGACCATGGTGCCGACCAGGGTCTGGTAGTCCACGCCGCTGGCGCCCCACATCCGGGGATACATCGAGATGGTGGTGAACCCGGGCATGGTGTTGATCTCGTTGACCACCGGGCCGTCTGCGGTGAGGAAGAAGTCCACCCGGGCCAGGCCCTGGCAGTCCAGCGCGTTGAAGGCACGAATCGCCAAGTCCTGCAACAACTTCTCGGTCGTGTCGTCGACCGCGGCCGGCACATCGAGTTCGGCCGCGTCGTCGAGGTACTTGGTCTCGAAGTCGTAGAAGCCGTCATCGCGCCCGGCCACACCGGCCACTCGGATCTCACCGATGGTGCTGGCTTTGATGGTGCCGTCGGGGAATTCCAGCACTCCGCATTCCAGTTCCCGCCCGTCGATGGCGGCCTCGATGATCACCTTGGGGTCATGCCGGCGGGCCACGGCGATCGCCGCGGCCAGGTCGGCAGGTTCGGTGACCCGGCTGACGCCGATCGACGAGCCGCCGCGCGCGGGCTTGACGAACAACGGATAGCCAAGGCGCGCAAGGTCTTCCAGCGTCCGGCCAGTCTGCGGCCGGGACGCAGGACGAGATAGTCGCCGATCGGCAGGCCGTCGGCGGCCATCAGCTTCTTGGCGAACTCCTTGTCCATGCCCGCCGCACTGGCCAACACGCCCGCGCCCACATAGGGCAGGCCCGCCATTTCCAGCAGGCCCTGGATGGTGCCGTCCTCGCCGTACGGTCCGTGCAGGATCGGGAAGACGACGTCCACCGAGGCAAGGATCTCCGCGGCCCGCGCCAGCGGCGTCTCCGCGGCTCCGCTCACCTCGGGCAGACGACCGTCGGCGATCGCCAGTGCGTCGGGATCGACGTCGGTGCGCAGCCACGACCCGTCCCGCGCGATGCCGATCGCCACGACCTCGAACCGGTCCGGGTCGAGGTGACGCAGGATGCTGCCCGCCGACACACAGGAGATCGCATGCTCGGAACTGCGGCCGCCGTAGACGACGCCGACGCGGATCCGGGAAGGGTCGGTCACAAGCAAGAGAGGCTACAGCCCCCGGGCGTCCAGAGCCGCCACGACGTCGGCGACCAGGTCGTCGGTGTCCTCGATACCTGCCGAGATGCGGGCGAACCCGTCCGGGACGGCATCCCCCCACCGGGCCCGCCGGTCCACCGAGGTGTGGATGCCGCCGAAGCTCGTGGCGGCCACCAGCAGGTCGCTGGCGCGCACCAGGGCGTGTACCGCGGCGGCATCGGACAGTTCCACCGAGACCAGGCAGCCGAATCGGCGCATCTGGTTCACCGCGATCGGGTGCGACGGGATCGTCCGGCAGCCCCGGATACCGCACCGAACGCACCGACGGGTGACCGGCCAGCGAGGTGGCCAGCGCCAGAGCGTTCTGACACTGCCGGTCGAAGCGCAGGCCGAAGCTTCCGATACTGCGCAGCAGCATCCACGCTTCGAACGGGCCCAGGATCGGCCCGGCGAGCAGCCGCTCCCGTTCGACGGCGTCCATCAGATCGGGCTGACTTCCGGCGACGTATCCGGCGACCAGATCACTGTGGCCGGCCAGCGCCTTGGTGGCGCTGGCCACCACGAGATCCGCGCCCAGCGACAACGGATGCTGACCCAGCGGCGTCGCCGTGGTGTTGTCGACCACCAGCCGTGCGCCGCGTCGGTGGCAGATGCCGGCGAGTCGGTGCAGATCCACCACGTCCAGCGCCGGGTTCGTCGGCGTCTCAGCGAGCACCAGGTCGGCGGACTCGGCCGCCTGACACATCTGCGTCGGCGTTCGCCTCGAGCACGGTGATCCCCAGCGGCGCAAGGCTTTCGGTGGCGTAGCGGCGCACCTGGTAGTAGCCGTCGGCGGGAACCACCAGGACGGCGCCGGGTTTGGCCAGCGCCCGCAGCGTGGCGGTGACCGCGGCCATGCCCGAACCGAAGGTCAGCGCGGTGGTGGCTTCCTCGAGCTGCGCCAGCGCCGACTCCAGGAGGGTCCAGACCGGATTGGAGTAGCGGCCGTAGACGTGCTCCTCGCTGCCCTCCTCGGCGGAGAGGTGGAACGCCGACGCCGGAACCAGGACGTGCGGACACCGGCCGGCCGGCGACCGCCTCGCAGTCCGCGGCCTTGACGGTGCGGGTGGAATCGCCGTATCGCTCGGTCATGTCACTCCGGCTTGGTGCTGCGGCCCAGCAGCAGGACGACGGCCTCGTCGACCGACAGTCCCCGATGACAGACCCGGAATACGGCGTCGGTGAGCGGCATCTCGACGTCGTAACTGGAGGCCAGGGCCAGGATCGACTCGCATGAGGTGACTCCCTCCGCGACATGGCCGTCGGAGGCTTGCTGGGCTTCGGCCAGTGTGGCGCCACGGCCCAGGCGCATCCCGAAGCTGCGGTTGCGGGAATGCGCCGAGGTGCAGGTGGCCACCAGATCGCCCACCCCGGCCAGCCCGGCCAGCGTTGCGGGCTTGGCGCCCAGCGCAATTCCGAGCCGCATGATCTCGGCGAGCCCACGGGTGATGATCGCCGCGGCGGTGTTCTCCCCCAGTCCGACACCGGCCGCCATGCCGCAGGCCAGCGCGATGACGTTCTTGCAGGCGCCGCCGATCTCGGTGCCGACCACATCGGAGTTGGTGTAAGGCCGCAGGTATCCGGTGCTCAGCGCGCGCTGCAAGGCCACCGCGCGGCCGGAATCCGAGCAGGCGACGACGGTGGCCGCGGGCTGTTCGTCGGCGATCTCGTCGGCGAGATTGGGCCCGGAGACCACCGCGACCTGGCCGGAATGAACCCCGGTCACCGCGATGATCACCTGACTCATCCGCATCAGCGAACCCAGTTCGATGCCCTTGGCCAGGCTCACCAGCGTGGCCCCCTCGGTGATGTGTCCGCGCCAGGCATCGAGATTGGTGCGCAACGTCTGCGACGGCACGCCCAGCAGGACGGTGGTGACACCCGTCGAGCGCGACGGCCGGATCGGTGGTCGCCCGGATCGCCGTCGGCAGCGTGATGCCCTGGCAGGTACCGGCTGTTGGTGTGAGCGGTGTTGACCTCGTGCTCGACCTCCGGCCGGCGGGCCCACAACCGGACGTCGTTGCCGGCGTCGGCCAGCACCTTGGCCAGCGCGGTGCCCCAGGCACCGGCTCCCATCACCGCCGCAGTTCCCAGCGAACCGCTCATCCCACCTCCACGCCTCAACGCACCACACTCTCCTGCTCCACCTAATCACGCGACGCTGGCAGGATGTCTGCCATGAGCGGCGCAACGGGTGTCGGCCTGATCATCGCCGTCAAGCACCTCAGCGTCGCCAAGAGCCGGCTGGCGGCACTGTTCGAGGCCCAGACGCGGGAGACGGGTGGTGCTGGCCATGCTCGTCGACACCATCACCGCGGCACGGGACTGCTCCCCGGTCGGATCGGTCACCGTGGTGACGCCGGATCCGGTGGCCGCCCGCGCCGCCCGGGACCTCGGCGCCTGCGTCGTCGCCGATCCCACGCCGCCCAACCACCCCGACCCGTTGAACAACGCCATCCTGGCGGCCTGCGGTCCGGTCTCCGCGACGACGGCGAATATCGTTGTGCTGCAGGGTGATCTGCCCGCGCTGCGGTCTGCTGAGTTGTCCGACGCCCTGGCCTCGGCGGCGCGGCATCCGCGCAGCTTCGTTGCGGACCGCCAGGGGACCGGCACCGCGGCCTTGTTCGCCTTCGGGGTGTCCCTGGACCCGCGGTTCGGGACCGATTCGGCCGGCCGCCACCGCGACTCCGGCGCGGTCGAACTGGTCGGCCCGTGGCCCGGTCTGCGATGCGATATCGACACCCCCGACGATCTTGCCGAGGCGCACACACTGGGCCTGGGGCAGGCCACGGCCGCCGCCGTCAGATGACGGCCCGGCAAGGAGACGGTGAACACCGGGTTGCGACGCCGAATCACTCCGGCGTAATCGGCCGCAGCAGACCACGCGGCGCCGGTGATGAGGAATGATGACCGCATGACCGAGGCCGAGACCGAGTCCCGAACCATGGAGAACGACACCGGCGGTACCCCCGGCGGCCACCGCCGTGCCCGTCGACGACGCGCTGCCGCAAGATCGCTACCTCAACCGCGAACTGAGTTGGCTGGACTTCAACAGCCGGGTGCTGGCGCTGGCCGCGGACACCTCGATGCCGTTGCTGGAGCGTGCCAAGTTCCTGGCGATCTTCGCCTCCAATCTCGACGAGTTCTACATGGTGCGGGTGGCCGGCCTCAAGCGCCGCGACGAGATGCGACTGTCGGTCCGCTCGGCCGACGGGCTGTCTCCGCGCGAGCAACTCCAGTTGATCGGCGAGCGCACGCCAGCAGTTGGCGATCCGCCATGCGCAGGTGTTCGCCGAATCGGTCCGGCCGGGTCTGGCCGAACACGGCATCCGCATCGTCACCTGGGACGAACTCACCGACGGCGAACGCAGCGACCTGTCGACGTACTTCCACGAGCAGGTCTTCCCGGTCCTGACCCCGCTGGCCGTCGACCCGGCCCACCCGTTTCCGTTCGTCAGTGGCCTGAGCCTGAACCTGGCGGTCACGGTGCGCTCCCCCGAGGACGGCAGCCAGCATTTCGCACGGGTGAAGGTGCCCGACAACGTCGACCGGTTCGTCGACGCTCAAGAGCGACCGGCGGCGAGAGCCAGACGGTGCGATTCCTGCCGATGGAGGAGCTGATCGCGGCCCTGCTGCCGGTGCTGTTCCCCGGCATGGAAATCGTTGAGCACCATGCCTTCCGGATCACCCGCAACGCCGACATGGACGTCGAGGACCGTGACGAGGACCTCCTGCAGGCGCTGGAACGCGAACTGGCGCGCCGCAGGTTCGGCCCGCCGGTGCGCCTCGAGGTCGTCCGACGACATGTCGCGAGAACATGCTGGAGCTGCTGCTGCGCGAACTCGACGTCGATCCCGGCGACGTGGTGCAGGTGCCCGGGCTGCTGGACCTGTCGGGGCTGTGGCAGATCTACGCGGTCGACCGGCCCGCGCTCAAGGACCCGCCGTTCGTGCCCGCCACCAACCCGGCGTTCGGCGAGACCGGAAAGAGCATCTTCGCCACCCTGCGCGACGGAGATGTTCTGCTGCACCACCCCTACGAGTCCTTCTCCACCAGCGTGCAACGCTTCGTCGAGCAGGCTGCCGCCGATCCCGACGTGCTGGCGATCAAGCAGACGCTGTACCGGACGTCCGGTGACTCACCGATCGTCAATGCGCTGATCGAGGCCGCCGACGCCGGCAAGCAGGTGGTCGCACTGGTCGAGTTGAAGGCCCGCTTCGACGAGCAGGCCAACATCAAATGGGCGCGCGCACTCGAAGATGCCGGCGTGCACGTGGTCTACGGTCTCGTCGGCCTGAAGACCCACTGCAAGACCTGCCTGGTGGTGCGCCGCGAAGGGTCGGCGATCCGTCGCTACTGCCACATCGGCACCGGCAACTACAACCCGAAGACCGCCCGGCTCTACGAGGACGTCGGATTGCTCACCGCCGCGCCGGATATCGGTGCCGACCTGACCGATCTGTTCAACTCGCTCACCGGTTATTCCCGCAAGGTGAGCTACCGCAATCTGCTGGTGGCTCCCAGTGGCATTCGCAGTGGCATCCTCGATCGCATCGAGCGTGAGGTGGCCGCACACCAACGGACCGGCAATGGCCGAATCCGGGTGAAGGCCAATGCGATCGTCGACGAGCAGGTCATCGACGGCCTGTATCGCGCCTCTCAGGCCGGCGTCCGGGTGGAAGTGGTGGTCCGCGGGATCTGCGCGCTGCGACCCGGGGTGGAGGGCTTCTCGGAGAACATCGTGGTGCGCTCGATCCTCGGACAGTTCCTGGAGCATTCGCGCGTCATGCATTTCGCGGCGATCGACGAGTTCTGGATCGGCAGCGCCGACATGATGCACCGCAACCTCGATCGCCGCGTGGAGGTGATGGCGCAGGTGAAGGATCGCCGTCTGACGGGCTATCTGGATGAAATGTTCGACTCGGCGATGCATCCGTCGACGCGTTGCTGGGAACTCGGTCCGGACGGCAGTTGGATCGCCTCGCCGCGCGACGGACGAGAGGTTCGCGACCACCAGGTGTGGCTGATGGAAAAATACCGGCAGGGCTGACCGGCCTGATGGCAGGAACGACGAAGAAGAAGTCTGTCGCCGAACCGATCTCAGTACTGGCAGCGGGCGCGGTGTTGTGGCGGCCCGACGATTCGGGTGAACCTCTGATCGCCCTCATCCATCGGCCGCGCTACGACGACTGGTCGTTACCCAAGGGGAAGATCGATCCGGGTGAGACCGAACCCGTCGCCGCCGTGCGCGAGATCTACGAGGAAACCGGACAGCGGGCGCATCTCGGTCGGCGGCTGAGCAGGGTCAGCTATCCGATTCCGATCGGCACCAAGATCGTTCACTACTGGGCTGCCCGTGCACTCGGCGGTGACTTCGAGCCCAACCGACGAAGTGGATCAACTCGTGTGGCTTGCGGTCGAGGAAGCCCTGCAGCGCCTCACCTATCCGCATGACCGGAAGGTGACCGCCCGGTTCACCAAGAAACCGGCGGACACCCAGACCCTGCTGATCGTCCGGCACGGCACCGCCGGCCGCAAGGCGCGTTACAAGGGCGACGACCGGAAGCGACCGCTGGATCGCAACGGCAGGGCCCAGGCCAAATCCCTGGTGCCCCAACTGCTGGCCTTCGGCGCCTCCTCGGTGTTCGCCGCCGACCGGACGCGGTGCGTACAGACCGTCGAACCGCTGGCGAGCACACTCGAGGTTCCGGTCACCGTCGAGAAGACGCTGACCGAGGAGGCCTACGCCGAAAATCCGAAAGCGGCCCACAGGCGCATGCTCGAGATCGCCGCACTCGGTGGCACACCGGCGATCTGCAGCCAGGGCAAGGTGATCCCCTACCTGATCGACTGGTGGTGCGAGCGCGACGGCGTCAAGCCGGACAGGTCGCGCAACCGTAAGGGAAGTACCTGGGTACTGTCACTGTCGGGGGGCAAACTGGTGGCCGCCGACCACATGCCCAGCCCGCTGGCGAAAAAGCCCACCCCCTAAATCCCGGCCCCGACAAGCGAATACGCCGCGGACCTTTCGGTCCGCGGCGTATTCGTCGGGGGAGTTTAGCGACGGCCCTTGGCGGGAGCCTTGCGGGCCGGAGCCTTCTTGACGGCCGTCTTCTTGGCGACGACCTTCTTGGCCGGAGCCTTCTTCACCGCGGCCTTTTTGACGACGACCTTCTTGGCCGGAGCCTTCTTCACCGCGGCCTTCTTGACGACGACCTTCTTGGCCGGAGCCTTCTTCACCGCGGCCTTCTTGACGACGACCTTCTTGGCCGGAGCCTTCTTGACCGCGACCTTCTTGACGACGACCTTCTTGGCCGGAGCCTTCTTCACCGCGGCCTTCTTGACGACGACCTTCTTGGCCGGAGCCTTCTTCACCACGGCCTTCTTGACGGCGGCCTTCTTGACTGCCTTCTTCACAACAGCCTTCCTCACTGCGCCACCGACGGCGCCTCTCTTGACAGCGGGTCCTTCAGCCGGGAGTTTTTGTGCACCAGAGACAATCGCTTTGAACTGCGCGCCTGGACGGAACGCGGGAACGGACGTCGGCTTCACCCGAACTGTCTCGCCGGTCCGTGGATTGCGCGCGACCCGAGCGGCGCGGCGGCGACGCTCGAACACACCGAAACCGGTGATGGTCACGCTGTCGCCCTTCTGCACCGCCCGGACGATGGCGTCGACCAGGTGCTCCACGGCTCTGGTCGCGTGGCCGCGATCGACGTCCATCTTCTCCGTGAGAACCTCGATCAACTCTGCTTTGTTCATTCAAATCCTCCGAAACAGTGGTCCACGCTGGACCGACTGGGGAATACGCTAAACCCTGAAAGCCCAGATATCCATGAGCCACGCGTATTTACAGCAAATTTCGCCAGCCGGTGCCCAAAAGACTTGCCGCCCTTGAGCCAAGGATTATCGACCGGCAACTGCCCTGCCCGGCACAGTATCTCGGCTTGCCGAGCGATCAGGAAACGGCAGGGATGCGCGGCTTCCAACTCGGCCGCCTCGCCTCGAACGCCTCGATCTCCGCCTGTTTGCGCAGCGTAAGGCCGATATCGTCGAGGCCTTCGAGCAATCTCCAGGCGGTGTAGTCGTCAATGCTGAAGCGCGACCACCACCGTTCCCGCCGTGATCGTCCGATCCCGAAGATTGACAGTGATTTCCAGCCCGGGCTGCTGCTCGATGAGCTTCCACAACAGTTCCACATCATCCTGGGTCACCTCGGCGGCCAACAGTCCGGCCTTGCCGGCGTTGCCGCGGAAGATGTCGGCGAACCGCGACGAGATGACCACCCGGAAGCCGTAGTCCATCAGCGCCCAGACCGCATGCTCGCGCGAGGACCCGGTTCCGAAGTCGTGGCCGGCGACCAAGACCGAGCCACGATCGAACGGGGGCTCGTTCGAGAATGAATGACGGCTCGTTGCGCCACGCGGCGAACAGTCCGTCCTCGAACCCGGTCCGGGAGACCCGCTTGAGGTACTCCGCCGGGATGATCTGGTCGGTGTCGACGTTGGACCGGCGCAGCGGGACACCGATCCCGGTGTGGGCGTCGAAGGCCTCCATGGCGTTGCGTTCCTTCCGGTTTCAGCTGTACAGGTCTGCGGGTGAGGCGAAGCGGCCACGTACCGCAGTGGCCGCGGCGACGGCCGGCGAGACAAGGTGGGTGCGTCCGCCCTTGCCCTGACGGCCCTCGAAGTTGCGGTTGGACGTCGAGGCGCAGCGCTTCGCCGGGGCCAACTGATCGGGGTTCATGCCCAGGCACATCGAACACCCGGCGAGCCGCCAATCGGCGCCTGCGGCGGTGAAGATCTCACCGAGGCCCTCGGCTTCGGCCTGTTCGCGCACCTTCATCGATCCGGGAACGATGAGCATCCGAACTCCGTCGGCGACCGTCCGGCCGCGCAGCACCTGCGCTACGGCACGCAGATCCTCGATCCGACCGTTGGTACATGAACCCACGAAGACGGCGTCGACGGGGATGTCGCGCATCGCAGTCCCCGGCCGAAGATCCATGTAGGACAAGGCCTTCTCGGCCGCATGACGCTCGACGTCGCTGCCCATCAGTTCCGGATCGGGGACCGCCTCGGCCAGCGGAACACCCTGGCCCGGATTGGTGCCCCAGGTGACGAAGGGACTCAGCGTGGTGGCGTCGATGTCGATCTCCGCGTCGAATTGCGCGCCGTCGTCGGTCCGCAATCGCTCCCAGTAGGCGACGGCGGCATCCCAGTCCGCGCCGGTCGGGGCGTACGGGCGGCCGCGCAGGTACTCGTAGGTCGTCTCATCCGGTGCCACCATTCCGGCCCGCGCCCGGCCTCGATGCTCATGTTGCAGATCGTCATCCGAGCCTCCATCGACAGCGATTCGATGGTGCTGCCGCGGTATTCGATGACGTAGCCCTGTCCGCCACCGGTACCGATCTTGGCGATGACGGCCAGGATGATGTCCTTGGCGGTGACACCTGCGGGCAGCCGGCCGTCGACGTTGACCGCCATCGTCTTGAACGGCCGCAACGGAAGCGTCTGGGTGGCCAGCACGTGTTCGACCTCGGAGGTGCCGATTCCCATTGCCAGCGCACCGAATGCGCCGTGGGTGGAGGTGTGGCTGTCCCCGCAGACGATGGTCATACCCGGCTGGGTCAGTCCGAGTTGCGGGCCGACCACGTGCACGATGCCCTGCTCCGGATCCCCCATCGGATGCAGGCGGATGCCGAATTCCGCGCAGTTGCGGCGCAAGGTCTCGACCTGGGTCCGCGACACCGGGTCGGCGATCGGCTTGTCGATGTCGATCGTCGGGACATTGTGGTCCTCGGTGGCCAGTGTCAGGTCGGGCCGGCGCACCCCGCGGCCCGCCAAGCCGCAGACCGTCGAATGCCTGCGGGGTGGTGACTTCGTGGATCAGATGCAGGTCGATGTAGATCAGGTCGGGCTCACGCGCGGCGCCGGTGCCCGAACCGGCTGCGACGACGTGATCAGCCCACACCTTCTCGGGCAGGGTGCGGGGCGAGTTGGAATCCGTCATTGCGCTCATCTCACTCTCGGCGGCACCGCGCGGCGGCGCAGCACCATGTCCCACATCGTGGGACGATAGTATCTCGATATGAGACAGGATAGCGGCATCGGCGTGCTCGACAAAGCCGTGGTGGTGCTGCACGCGGTCGCCGAGTCCCCCTGTCGGGCTGGCCGATCTCTGCGCGCGCACCGGCCTGCCCCGGGCCACCGCACACCGGCTGGCCGCCGGACTCGAGGTGCACCGACTTCTCGCCCGCGACGCTGCGGGCCGCTGGCGGCTAGGCCCTGCGTTGACCGAACTGTCGGCCGGGGTGGCCGATCCGCTGCTCGCCGCCGGCGCGGCCGTACTGCCGGGGCTGCGCGAGACGACCGGTGAGAGCGTGCAGTTGTACCGGCGGGAGGGCACCACCCGGGTCTGCGTCGTCGCACTGGAACCGCCTGCGGGCCTTCGCGATACCGTGCCGGTGGGGGCGCGGCTGCCGATGACGGCAGGCTCGGGCGCCCGGGTGCTGCTGGCCTACAGCGACCTCGCCACCCAGCGGGCCGTGCTGCCGTCGGCCGCGTTCACCGAACGCACGCTGGCCGACGTCCGCCGGCGCGGCTGGGCGCAGAGCGCTGCGGAGCGTGAGCCCGGGGTGGCCAGCGTCTCGGCGCCGGTGCGCGATCGCAGCGGGGCGGTCGTCGCCGCGGTGTCGGTCTCCGGCCCGATCGACCGGATGGGCCGCCGCCCCGGTGCCCGCTGGGCGGCCGACCTGCTGGCCGCCGCCGACGAGGTGACCCAGCGGCTGTGAATCGCCATCTGGTCGCAGTCTGCGGCGGACTCGGGCTGACACACTGACTCCCATGGGATCCAACCAGCGCAGCCACATCGTCATGACCGATGAGGAGATCACCGACTTCGTGGCGCGCAGCCGAACCGGCACCATGGCCACCGTCGGGCCCGACGGCCAGCCGCATCTGGTGGCGATGTGGTACGCCGTCGTCGCCGGTGACATCTGGATCGAGACGAAGGTCAAGTCGCAGAAGGTCGTCAACATCCGCCGCAATCCCCGGGTGAGCTTCATGATCGAGGACGGCATGACCTATGACTCACTGCGTCGGGGTGTCCTTCGAGGGCGTCGCCGAGATACACGACGACCCGGACACCATCTTCGCGGTGGGTGTCAGCGTCTGGGAGCGCTACAACGGCCCCTACACCGACGACCTGAAGCCCGCGGTCGACATGATGATGAACAAGCGGGTGGCGGTGCGGATCGTGCCGCACCGGGTGCGTTCCTGGGATCACCACAAACTGGGCCTGCCCCCGATGCCGGTGGCAGGTTCGACGGCGCCGACGGGATGAAAAAGCCCGGCCGCGGAACGGCCGGGCGAGACATGTACCCCCGATGGGATTCGAACCCACGCTACCGCCGTGAGAGGGCGGCGTCCTAGGCCGCTAGACGACGGGGGCTAGAACGTCAGACAGCATAGCCGACCCGCGAGAGCCGACATAATTGCCGCGTATTGGCTGGGGTACCAGGACTCGAACCTAGAATGGCTGAACCAGAATCAGCTGTGTTGCCAATTACACCATACCCCATCGGCGCCCATAACAGCTGGTCAGAACCAACTATCCCGGGCCGGCGGAACACCGGAGAGCAGACTACCAAAGATTTCCGGCCGCTCCGTCGCGGGCCTCCCGCAGTCGATGCAGAGTGCGATCGCGGCCGAGCAACTCCATCGACTCATACAACGGCGGGCTGACCGTGGCGCCGGTCACCGCAACTCGGATGGGACCGAAAGCCTTGCGCGGCTTGAGTCCCAGGCCCTCGATCAGCGCACCTTTGAGTGCCTCCTCGATCGCTGCGGCGGTCCACTCCGGCACGCCGTCGAGCGCGGCGAGTGCAGAGTCCAGCACATCGACCGCGTCGCCGGTGAGCTCCTTGGCACCGGCCTTCTGGTCGATCGCATAGACCTCGTCGTTGAGGAACTTCAGCAACTCCCAGCCGTCGGAGAGCACTATGACGCGGGTCTGCACGAGGTCCGCGGCCGCCGCGAAATCGTCGGCGTCCAGTCCGGTGTGATGGCCGTGGGCGTCGAAGAAGGCGTGCAGCCGGGTGGCGAACTCCGCGGGCTTGAGCATCCGGATGTGCTCGGCGTTGATGGCGTCGGCCTTCTTCTGATCGAACCGGGCCGGATTGGAGTTCACGTCGATGACGTCGAAGGCGCGCACCATCTCCGGCAGGGTGAAGACGTCGCGGTCATCGGCGATGCCCCAGCCGAGTAGCGCCAGGTAGTTCAGCAGACCCTCGGGCAGGAACCCGCGATCGCGGTGCAGGAACAGGTTGGATTGCGGGTCGCGTTTGGAGAGTTTCTTGGTGCCCTCACCGAGAACCGTTGGCAGATGGGCGTATTCCGGGATGGCCTCACCCACCCCGATCCTGATCAGGGCCCGGTGCAAGGCGATCTGACGTGGTGTCGACGGGAGCAGGTCCTCCCCGCGCAACACGTGGGTGATCCGCATCAGTGCGTCGTCGACCGGATTGACCAGGGTGTACAGCGGATCGCCGGAGGCGCGGGTCAGCGCGAAGTCGGGCACCGTGCCGGCGGCGAAGGTCGTCTCCCCGCGGACCAGGTCGTGCCAGGTGATGTCCTCGTCCGGCATCCGCAGCCGCAGGACCGGCTTGCGCCCCTCGTCGTCGAACTGCGCGCGCTGGGCGTCGGAGAGGTCACGGTCGAAGTTGTCGTAACCCAACTTCGGGTTGCGGCCGGCCGCAAGGTGACGGGCCTCGACTTCGTCGGGCGTGGAGTACGCCGGGTAGGCCTCGCCTGACTCGACGAGCTTGGCGATCACCTCGCGGTAGAGCTCGCTGCGCGCAGACTGGCGGTACGGACCATGCGGCCCACCGACTTCCGGACCCTCATCCCAGTCCAGCCCCAGCCAGCGCAGCGCCTCCAGGATCGCGGTGTAGCTCTCCTCGGAGTCGCGGGCGGCGTCGGTGTCCTCGATTCGGAAGACGAAGGTGCCCCCGGTGTGCCGGGCATAGGCCCAGTTGAACAACGCGGTGCGGACCAGACCGACATGCGGCGTTCCGGTGGGTGACGGGCAGAACCGCACGCGCACGGGGTGGGTCATCGGACGCCTTTCCGGACAACGGGATTGGTCAGGGTTCCGATCCCCTCGATGGTGACGCTGACGGTATCGCCGTCCTCGAGGGGGCCGACACCCGCCGGGGTGCCGGTGAGGATGAGATCGCCGGGCAGCAGGGTCATCACGGCCGACATCCACTCGATGATGGCACCGATGTCGTGGATCATCAGTGAGGTCCGGCTGCGTTGGCGCACTTGACCATTGACCTCGGTGCGGATCTCCAGATCGGACGGGTCGAGGTCGGTGACGATCCATGGGCCGACCGGACAGAAGGTGTCGTGACCCTTGGCGCGGGTCCACTGCCCGTCGGCCGTCTGCTGATCGCGCGCCGATACGTCGTTGGCGATGGTGTAACCCAGGATGACGTCGGCTGCGCGCGCGGCCGGCACGTCCTTACACGGCCGGCCGATCACGGCGGCGAGCTCCCCCTCGTGGTGCACCGGTGAAGCGTTGGCGGGCAGTTGAATCGGGACGTTCGGGCCGATGATCGCGGTGTTGGGCTTGAGGAAGATGACGGGGTCTTCCGGCGCTTCGCCCCCCATCTCCTTGATGTGCGCGATGTAGTTCTTGCCCATGCACACCACTTTGGTGGCCAGGATCGGCGCCAGCAGCCGCACATCGCCCAGCGGCCAGGAGCGTCCGGTGAAGGTGGGCGTGCCGAAGGGGTGTTCTTTGATCTCCCGCGCGATGGAATCGTCACCCGCGCCCTCGATGCTGACGAAGGCGACCCCATCGGGGCTGGCGATACGACCCAGGCGCATTCGAGAGAGCCTAGTGACCGTCAGCGACGGCGGCGGGGTCCGGGGAACCAGAAGACGTGCGGCAGGTTCCCCGGCGGCGCGACCGTGCCCGGGCGCGCCTTGATCGACACACTGCCGTTGGTCTCGCAGATCGTTGTGGTGGGCGTGCTTCGGCAGGTCGGCCGGGCGCCGGCCAACGGTGGCATCATCACCTCGACCACCGCCAGCCCCGACAGGACCACGGCCAACGCCGACTTCGAGCTGACTCTCATGTGCCGGCCGCCCTTTCGCATCTCTCCGGTGCGCGACGAGCGTACCCAGGTAGCCGCGCCGGGGCACTGATGAACACACGTCGGGCACATGCTGGGATCATGGGACGGTGAACCAGGGCATCGGCGCTGCCCGCCGGTGGTCGATGCTCGCCATCGGTCTGTTCGCCACCCTGTTCTCCAACGTCTTCATCAACGGGGTGGCATTCCTGATTCCCGCCCTGCACACCGACTTCGGCCTGGATCTGGCCCAAGCCGGACTGATTTCGGCGATGCCGAAGTTCGGCATGGTGCCCACCCTGATCGCCTGGGGATATGTGGTCGACCGGGCCGGCGAGCGCTTCGTGCTGTGGGTGGGCTCGGCCCTGACCGCTGTCGCAGCACTGGCGGCGGCGGCCAGCGCCGGCAGGGGGCCGGACTCGCTGGTGTTCACCGCAGGCTTGCTGTTCCTCGGCGGAATGGCGGCGGCGAGCAGCAATTCGGCCAGCGGACGACTGGTGGTCGGCTGGTTTCCCGCCGAGCGCCGCGGCCTGGCGATGGGCATCCGGCAGACCGCCCAGCCCCTGGGAGTTGGTTTGGGCGCCTTGGTGATGCCGCAACTGGCCCAGAGCCACGGCGTCGGCGTCGCGCTGCTGTTTCCGGCCGCGGTGTGCGCGCTGGCCGCGGTGGTGTGCGCGGTGGCGGTGGCCGACCCGCCCCGGCCGCTGCGGTCGGAGGCCCCTCCCGCTGATCTGGCCAACCCGTACCGCGGATCGCAGACGCTGTGGCGCATCCATGCGGTCTCGGTGCTCCTGGTGATTCCGCAGGCCTTGGTGTGGACCTTCGCCCTGGTCTGGTTGATGAGCGAGCGAGGGTGGTCGGCCGCCTCGGCCGGCGCGCTGGTGACCGTCAGCCAGATCCTCGGAGCGCTGGGCCGCGTCGCGGCCGGCCGTTGGTCGGACCGGGTGGGCGCACGACTGCAGCCGATCCGGATCATCGCCGCGGCCGCCGCGGCGTCCATGCTGCTGCTGGCGCTCACCGATGTCGTCGGCTCGGCGTGGAGCATCGTCGTGTTGATCGTGGCCTCGGTGGTGACGGTGACCGACAACGGTCTGGCCTTCACCGCGATCGCCGAGATCGCCGGCCCGTTCTGGAGCGGCCGCGCCCTGGGAGCGCAGAACACCAGTCAGTTGCTCGCCACCGGTCTGACGCCGCCGTTGTTCGGTGCGCTGATCGGTGCGGCGGGCTATCCCCTGGCCTTCGCGGTATGCGCGATGTTTCCGGCGCTGGCCATCCCGTTGGTGCCCGTCGATGCCGAAGAGCAGCAGCACACCGCCGGTTGACGCGTTACAGGCGTTCCCTGATCCGCTGCCCCACCTCCCGGGTGGACAGCGTGGCACCACCGCGGGTGGCCAGATGGTCGGCGACCGCCTTGTCGATCCGGGCCGCTGATGCGTCCTCGCCGAGATGGGACAGCATCAGGGCCACGCTCATCACCGCCGCGGTCGGGTCCGCGATCCCCTTGCCGGCGATGTCGGGCGCACTGCCGTGGACCGGTTCGAACATCGACGGGTTCACCCGGGTGGCATCGATGTTGCCGCTGGCGGCCAGGCCGATGCCGCCGCTGACCGCGGCCGCGAGATCGGTGATGATGTCGCCGAACAGATTGTCGGTGACGATGACGTCGAAACGTCCCGGGTCGGTGACCATGTGGATGGTGGCCGCGTCGATATGCTGATACGCCACCTCGACATCCGGGTACTCGGCGCCGACCTCGGCCACGATGCGCGACCAGAGCGTGCCGGCGAACATCAGGACGTTGTTCTTGTGCACCAGCGTCAGATGCTTGCGGCGGGCGCGGGCCTTCTCGAACGCATAGCGGACCACGCGCTGGACACCGAAGGCGGTATTGAGGCTGACCTCCGTGGCGACCTCGTGGGGGGTGCCGACCCGGATCGCCCCGCCGGTGCCGGTGTAGGGGCCCTCGGTTCCCTCCCGGACGACGACGAAGTCGATCTGCGGATCGCCGGCCAGAGGACTGCCGACGCCGTCGTAGAGCCGGCTGGGCCGCAGGTTGACGTGATGGTCGAGTTCGAACCGGATCTTCAACAGCAGACCGCGCTCCAGTACACCGCTGGGCACCGACGGGTCGCCGATCGCGCCGAGCAGGATGGCGTCGTAGCCGCGAAGTTCGTCGATGACGTTGGCGGGCAACACTTCACCGGTGGCGTGGTAACGGCGGGCTCCGAGGTCGTACTCCGTCGTCTCCACGCCGGGCAGCACGACGTCGAGCACCTGCAGTGCCTCGCCGATCACCTCCGGGCCGATGCCGTCGCCCGCGATCACCGCCAGTTTCGTCACGACAGGTCGACCACTTCCACGGTCGTCGCGTCGACGGCGGCGCGGATCGCGTCGCGCACCGCGGCCGGTACGTCGCGGTCCAGGCGCAGCATCACCGTCGCGCCGGTTCCGGCGGTGTCCTGGCTCATCTGGGCGGCCGCGATGTTGACACCGGCTTCGCCGAGGATGGTGCCGATCTTGCCCAGCGCGCCGGGCTTGTCGCCGTAATGCAGGATCAGGTTCACGCCCTCGGCCCGCAGGTCGAAGCTGCGGCCGTTGATGGAGACGATCTTCTGCACCTCCTGCGGACCGGTCAGAGTGCCCGAGACGTTGACCGCGGAACCGTCCGGACTGACGATGCGGACATCGACCAGGCTGCGATGGTTGGGGCTTTCGCTTGCCGTGACCAGTTCGGCTTCCAGGCCGCGGTCGGCAGCGAGCGCCGGAGCGTTGACGAAGGTGACCTGCTGGTCGGTGATGGTCGAGAAAAGTCCTCGGAGAGCCGAAAGCTTCAGCACCCCGACGTCTTCGGACGCCAGCTCCCCGGAAACCTTGACCGAGAGGCTCTCCGGCGGCTCGCTGCCCAGCACCCCTGCCAGCACGCCCAGCTTGCGAACCAACTCCAGCCAGGGTGCGACGTCCTCACTGACCGCGCCGCCGGCGACGTTGACTGCGTCAGGCACGAACTCACCGGCCAGCGCGAGCTTCACGCTCTCCGCCACGTCGGTGCCGGCGCGGTCCTGCGCCTCGGAGGTCGAGGCGCCCAGATGCGGGGTGACCACCACCTCGGGCAACTCGAACAGCGGGCTGTCGGTGCACGGCTCGGTGGCGAACACGTCCAGTCCGGCCGCGCGCACGTGGCCGCTCCTGATGGCATCGGCGAGCGCCTGCTCGTCGATGAGCCCGCCCCGGGCGGCGTTGACGATGATGACGCCCGGCTTGGTCTTGGCCAGCGCGTCGGCGCCCAGCAGCCCGGCGGTCTCCTTGGTCTTGGGCAGGTGAACCGAGATGAAGTCGGCACGGGTCAGGACGTCGTCGAGCGGCATGAGTTCGATCCCGAGCTGAGCGGCCCGGGCCGGGGGCACGTAGGGGTCATAGGCGATGACGTGGGTGCCGAAGGCCGCCAGTCGCTGGGCCACCAGCTGGCCGATGCGGCCCAGGCCCACCACACCGACGGTCTTGCCGAAGATCTCCGTGCCGTTGAACGTCGAGCGCTTCCAGGTGCGCTCGCGCAGGGTTGCGTCGGCGGCCGGGATCTGGCGGGCCGCCGACAGCATGAGGGCAAGGGCGTGCTCGGCGGCGCTGTGGATGTTCGACGTCGGGGCGTTGACCACCAACACACCGGCGGCGGTCGCGGCGTCGACGTCGACGTTGTCCAGGCCCACCCCGGCGCGCGCGACGATCTTCAGCTTGGGCGCCGCGGCGATCACCTCGGCGTCGACGGTGGTGGCCGATCGCACCAGAATGGCGTCGGCGTCGGCGACGGCGTCCAGCAGCTTGGGCCGGTCGGGGCCGTCCACCCAGCGGACCTCCACCTGATCGCCGAGGGCGGCGACGGTCGATTCGGCAAGTTTGTCGGCGATCAGCACAACAGGCTGTTGGGGGGGCAGGCTCACGCGGACAGACTAGTGGTGCGGATCCCGCCGCAATAATTCGGCGGCGGCCGGGAAGGATACTGCTATGGATGTCACCGTGGTCGGCAGCGGCCCCAATGGCCTGTCCGCCGCCGTGCTCTGCGCCCGCGCGGGGCTGAAGGTGCAGGTGTTGGAGGCTCAGCCGACACTCGGCGGCGGTTCGCGCACGCTGCCCGACCCCCAGTTCGCCGGTGTTCGCCACGACATCTGCTCGGCGATCCACCCGTTGGCGCTGGCGTCACCGTTCTTCGCCGAGTTCGATCTGCGGGCCCGCGGCGTCGACCTGGTGGTGCCGCAGATCTCCTACGCCAACCCGCTGCCGGGCCGGCCGTCGGCGATCGGGTACCTCGACCTGGACCGCACCTGCGCCGAACTGAGCGACGGCGACTCCTGGCGGCATCTGATGGGCCCGCTGGCGGCGCGCGGCGAGGACGTGGTGGCCTTCCTGATCGGCGACAAACGATCGCTCCCGACCGACATCCCGGCGGCGGCCCTGCTGGCGCGGCGAATGCTCGAGCAGGGAACTCCGGCGTGGAACACACTGCGCGGCGAGGATGCGCGGGCATTGTTCACCGGCGTTGCGGCGCACACTATTTCGACGATGCCGTCCCTGGTGGCCGCCGGCGCCGGCCTGCTGCTGGCCACCCTGGCGCACACATCGGGGTGGCCGGTCCCGGTGGGCGGCAGCCAAGCCATCGCCGACGCGCTGATCGCGGACCTGCGTGCCCACGGCGGCGAATTGCACGCCGGCATCGAGGTGGACTCTCCCCCGCCCGGGGTGGTGCTCTACGACACCGCGCCGACGGCGCTGCTGGACATCTACGGCGACGCACTGCCATCGCGATACGCCACCGCGCTACGGCGCTACCGCTTCGGGCGCGGGCGTGGCGAAGGTGGATTTCGTGTTGTCCGAGGACATTCCGTGGGCAGACGAACGCCTGGCAGGTGCACCGACCCTGCATCTGGGTGGCACCCGCGCCCAGATGGCCCGCGCCGAGCGGGAAGTGGCCCGTGGTCGGCATGCCGACTGGCCGATGGTGTTGGCCGCGCAGTCCCACACCGCGGACCCGAGTCGGGTCGACGGCCAGGGACGCCGACCGCTGTGGACCTACGCGCACGTACCGGCCGGATCCGCCGTCGACCAGACCGCCACCATCACCGCCGTCGTCGAGCGGTTCGCGCCGGGTTTCTCCGACACCGTCGTCGCGGCCCGGAGCATCCCCGCGGCAGACCTGCACCTGCATGACGCCAACTACGTGGGCGGCGACATCGGGGTGGGCGGCAACTCCGTCCTCAAGGCACTGCTGGGCCCCACCCCGCGGGTCAACCCCTGGAGCACACCGGTTCCCAGGGCCTACCTGTGCTCGTCGGCGACCCCGCCCGGCGGTGGGGTGCACGGGATGAGCGGCTACTACGCGGCGCGGACGGTGCTCAAGCGGGAGTTCGGGCTCGGAGTGCCTTCCTTGGCGCCCTGAAAGCCATGGGATAGCCCTTGCGGGTTCCTCGACGGCCCTGCAGCCGCACGTCAGTCACGGCGAGGTTGCCGCAGCATCCATGCGGGGAGGAATTAACCTGACCACTATGAGATCGGGGTCCGGGGTCGCTGACCTCAATGACTATGTTCGCGCTGACGGCACGATCTGTTTGCCGGAGGACCTGACGCTGACGTCGTTCTTCGACGGGAACCAGCAGGCCTACGGCGACCTCCCCGCCTACCGGTTCGTCGATTACGCCAAAGACCGGGACGGCCGCTACGTCGACCTGAGCTGGTCTGGACTGTGGTCCCAGGTCCGCGCCATCGGAGCCCGGCTGCAGCAGGTCACCCAGCCCGGGGATCGGGTCGCCATCTGCGCGCCGCAGGGAGTCGAATACGTGGCCGGCTTCTTCGCCGCGGTCCACGCCGGCAGGATCGCCGTCCCGCTGTTCGCGCCCGCCTTGACCGGCCAAGCCGAACGATTGACGGCCGTTCTGGCCGACGCCAAGCCCACCGCGATCCTGACCACCACCGCAGCGGCCGAGACCGCGCGCAAATTCGTGCGCACCCTCCCGGCATCGGGCAGGCCGCGGCTCATCGCCGTCGACGCGGTCCCGGAGTCTCTCGCCGACAGCTTCATCCAACCGGCGATAGGCACCAACGATGTCGCCTACCTGCAGTACACATCGGGGTCGACGCGTCTACCGGCGGGCGTGGAAATCACCCACCACGCCGTCTGCACCAACGTGATGCAGATGATCCTCGCCGACGGGCTCGACCGGGGGATCCGCAGCGTGAGCTGGCTGCCCCTCTACCACGACATGGGATTGATCATGCTGATGTTCCCCGCACTGTGCGGTGGATATCTCGTGCTGATGGATCCGATGGCCTTCGTGCGCCGGCCCTATCGGTGGATAAAGCAGCTCAGCGTGGAAGCAGCCCACGGCCGGACGTTCGCCGGTGCACCGAACTTCGCCTACCAGCTGGCCGCCGAACGCGGACTGCCGCCCGAGGGCGACACCGTCGACCTGACCAACGTCGTCGGCCTCTACAACGGCTCTGAACCGGTGACGATAACCGCCATCGAGAAATTCAGCGCCGCGTTCGCGCCCTACGGCCTGCCCGCGACGGCGGTCAAGCCCTCCTACGGCATGGCCGAGGCGACGCTGGGGGCGGCAACCACCCGCCCGGACGCCGCCGCCCGCTGTGTCCATCTCGACCGGGCCGCGCTCTCCGACGGACGTGCGGTGCTCGTCACTGCGCAGACCGAGGGAGCGGTCGGCTACGTCTCCTGCGGTCGCCCGCTCCCGGAGCTTTGGGCGGTGATCGTCGACGCCGACGGGACCGAGCTGCCCGACGGCCTCGTCGGGGAGATCTGGTTGCACGGCAACAACATCGGCCGCGGGTATTTCGGACGCACGGACGAGACCCAACGCACCTTCGCCAACAAACTCCAGTCCAGGCTCGAAAAGCACAGCCACGCCGAGGGCGTGGCGGACAACAGCTGTTGGCTGGCCACCGGTGACCTCGGTTTCTACCTCGACGGCGATCTGTTTCTCACCGACCGAATCAAGGATCTCGTCATCATCGACGGCCGCAACCACTACCCGCACGATATCGAGGTCACCGTTGGCCACTCCTCGCCGGCGATCCGAACGGGATATGTCGCAGCGTTTTCCGTGCCCGCCGGGGAGCTTGATTCACCAGAGGGGGCCGGAGAGCAACTGGTCGTTGTCGCCGAACGCGCAACGGGCGCGGGGCGTGTCGAGCCGGGGCCGGCGGCGGCGGCGGTACGTGCCGCTGTCGCGCGTGACCATCACGTCCGGGTCGCCGATGTGCGACTCGTCGCGGCCGGCTGCATTCCCCGAACCACCAGCGGCAAACTCGCTCGCCGGGCCTGTCGAGCCGAGTACCTCGCCGGCCGCTACGACCGCTAGGCGGTACATGGGCCCGAGATTGAAACCACGCAGGGGTTCTCTCGAACTTTCCCTGCGTGGTTTCAATCTCGACGCAACCGGGGCGGACTACGCCGTCTCGGTGATGGGCCGGTCCACCCAACTCATCAGCTTGCGCAGCTTGGCGCCGGTGACCTCGATGGGATGCTCGGCGTTCTTCTTGCGCAGCCCCTCGAGTTCGGCGTTGCCGCCCTCGACGTTGGCGACCAGGCGCTTGACGAAGGTGCCGTCCTGGATCTCCGCGAGAATCTGCTCCATCCGCTTCTTGGTGTCGGCGTCGATGACACGTGGGCCGGACAGATAGCCGCCGAACTCCGCGGTGTCGGACACCGAGTAGTTCATCCGGGCGATGCCGCCCTCGTACATCAGGTCGACGATCAGCTTGAGTTCGTGCAGCACCTCGAAGTATGCCAACTCCGGGGCATAGCCCGCCTCGACCATGACCTCGAAGCCGGTCTTCACCAACTCCTCGGTGCCGCCGCACAACACGGCCTGCTCGCCGAACAGGTCGGTCTCGGTCTCGTCCTTGAAGGTGGTCTTGATGACGCCGGCGCGGGTGCCGCCGATGGCCTTGGCGTAGGAGAGAGCCAGGGCCAGCCCGTTACCGGTCGGGTCCTGCTCGATGGCCACCAGGCAGGGCACGCCCTTGCCGTCGACGAACTGACGACGCACCAGGTGGCCGGGGCCCTTGGGGGCCACCATGCCGATGGTGACGTCGGCGGGAGGCTTGATCAGGCCGAAGTGGATATTGAGACCGTGGCCGAAGAACAGTGCGTCACCGGCCTGCAGGTTGGGCTCGATGTCGTTCTTGAAGATCTCGGCCTGCGCGGTGTCGGGCGCGAGCAGCATGATGACGTCGGCCCACTTGGCGACCCCGGCCGGGGTGTCGACCTCCAAGCCCTGCTCTTCGACCTTGGCGCGCGACTTGGAGCCCTCCTTGAGGCCCACCTTCACCTGCACTCCGGAGTCGCGCAGGCTCAGCGAGTGCGCGTGGCCCTGGCTGCCGTAACCGATCACACCGACCTTGCGGCCCTGAATGATCGACAGGTCGGCGTCGTCGTCGTAGAACATCTCGATTGCCCCGGAATTGGACACAGTTTTGATTTCCTTTTCTTGTCTTCTCTTACAGCTATTTCGCGTTCGTGATGCCCCGCGGTCCGCGCGACAGTGCTACCACACCAGACTGCACGGTCTCGCGGATACCGTAGGGCTCGAGCACCCGCATCAGGGCTTCCAACTTCTCCTCGGTGCCGGTGGCCTCGATCGTCAGCGACTCGGTGGAAACGTCAATCACCTTGGCGCGGAACAGGTTAACCGCTTCGATGACCTGGCTTCGAGTTGCGGGCTCGGTGCGCACCTTGATCAGCGCAAGCTGGCGGGCCACCATGTTGTCGTCGTCCTGCTCGACGATCTTGATCACGTTGATCAGCTTGTTGAGCTGCTTGGTGATCTGCTCGAGCGGGGTCTCCTCGGCGGTCACGACGATGGTCATCCGAGACATGTCCTTGACATCGGTCGGGCCGACCGCCAGGGACTGGATGTTGAACCCGCGCCGGGAGAACAGCGCCGCGACCCGGGCCAGCACGCCGGGCTTGTCCTCGACGAGGACCGACAGTGTGTGGGTGACGGTATTGCCCATCAGGCCCGTCCTTCCTCGTTGTCCTCGTCGAACAGCGGCCGGATGTTGCGGGCCGCCATGATCTCGTCGTTGCCGGTGCCGGCGGCGACCATCGGCCACACCTGGGCGTCGGCGCCGACGATGAAGTCGATCACCACCGGCCGGTCGTTGATGGCACGTGCCTGGTTGATCACGTCGACCACGTCTTCGGCGCGCTCGCAACGCAGTCCGACACAGCCCAACGCCTCGGCCAGCTTGACGAAGTCGGGGATCCGCTGGCTGTGGGTCGCCAGGTCGGTATTGCTGTAGCGCTCACCGTAGAACAGCGTCTGCCACTGGCGCACCATGCCCAGGTTGCCGTTGTTGATCAGCGCAACCTTGATCGGCACACCCTCCACCGCACAGGTGGCCAGTTCCTGGTTGGTCATCTGGAAGCAGCCGTCGCCGTCGATGGCCCACACCTCGGCCTCGGGGCGGGCCATCTTCGCGCCCATCGCCGCCGGAACGGCGTAGCCCATGGTGCCCAGGCCGCCGGAATTGAGCCAGGTGCGCGGCTTCTCGTATTTGATGAACTGCGCGGCCCACATCTGGTGCTGACCCACGCCGGCGACATAGATGGCGTCCGGGCCGGCGATCCTGCCGAGCTGCTCGATGACGTATTCCGGGCTCAGGCTGCCGTCCTGCGGCGCCGACCAGCCCAGTGGGAAGGTCTCCTGGATTCCGTTCAGGTAGGACCACCAGTCGGCGAGATCCGGGTCGTTGATGCCTTCGCTGCCGATCCGGTTCTCCCCCGCGGGCATCCGGCGGAACGCCGCGATGAGGTCGCGGATGCAGGCCTTGATGTCGCCGACGATCGGGACGTCGGCGTTGCGGTTCTTACCGATTTCAGCCGGGTCGATGTCGGCGTGAATCACCTTCGCGTGCGGCGCGAACGAGTCCAGCTTGCCGGTCACCCGGTCGTCGAAGCGCGCCCCCAGGGCGATGATGAGATCGCTGCGCTGGAAGGCGGCGACCGCCGCGACAGTGCCGTGCATTCCCGGCATCCCCAGGTTCTGGACGTGGCTGTCCGGGAAGGCGCCCCGGGCCATCAGCGTGGTGACCACCGGGATACCGGTGAGCTCGGCCAGTTCCTTGAGTTCTTCGGTCGCCTCCCCGCGGATCACGCCGCCGCCGACATAGAGCACCGGCTTGCGCGCCTCGGCGATGAGCCGGGCGGCCTCCTTGATCTGGCGGCCGTGCGGCTTGGTGTTGGGCTTGTAGCCGGGCAGTTCCAGTTGCGGCGGCCAGGCGAAGGTGCACTGGCCCTGCAGGACATCCTTGGGGATGTCGACGAGGACGGCGCCGGGCCGGCCGGTGGCGGCGATGTGGAAGGCCTCGGCGATCGACCGCGCTATGGCGTCGCCGTCACGCACCAGGATGTTGTGCTTGGTGATCGGCATGGTGATGCCGGTGATGTCGGACTCCTGGAACGCGTCCGTGCCGATCAGGCTGCGACCGACCTGGCCGGTGATGGCAACCACCGGAATCGAGTCCATCTGGGCGTCGGCCAGCGGGGTGACCAGATTGGTGGCCCCCGGGCCTGAGGTGGCCATCATGACGCCCACCCGGCCGGTGGCGTGGGCGTAGCCGCTGGCGGCATGGCCGGCGCCCTGCTCGTGACGGACCAGCACGTGCCGAAGCTTCTCCGAGTCGAACAACGGGTCGTAGACGGGAAGCACCGCCCCACCGGGGATACCGAAGATCAACTCGACGCCGAGTTCCTCCAGGGAGCGCACGACGGCCTCGGCGCCGGTGATCTGGACCGGCGCTACCCGCTGGCCGGTGTTGCTGCCGGATGTGTGGGAGTGCTGGGCGCCGTTGGTCGGCTCAGCCGGGGCCTCGGGTGCTCGGGTGGCGGGTGCGCTCACTGGTGTCCTCGGTGTTCTCGACGTTCTCGATATTTGGGCTTGGGCAAGAAAAAACCCCCGTCAGCGTGGGCGGCTGTACGAGGGTGGCGCGCTGGTGCGTGTGGCTAAACCCGGAAGAGGGAAAGCGCGGCACCAACGCGCTTACCTACTACACGCTCTCCACAGGTCGACATACCTGCGAAGGCTAGCCTCGGCACAGGTCAGGCGTCAAATCTTCGCCTGCGGGCGGTGTTCTGCGGCCGCGGTGCAATGATGCTGTTCATGTCCGGCGGATCAGAGCACACATCGACGGTGATCCGCATCTCCCCGATGGCGCACATCGCCTCGGCGTTCATCCTGCTGTGGCTGGTGCTGCTGATGCCCGCCTTCGGGCGTTGGGGTCTGCTGCTGTTCGCGATTCCGGTGCTGCTGTCACTGGCCATCGTCCGGCTGCGCACGGTGGCCGATGAGGATGCGGTCACCGCGCACCGGCTGCTCAGCAGCCGCAAGCTGCCGTGGTCACAGATCGAGGGGCTGAAGTTCACCCGGGGCCGCTGGGCCCGGGCCTGCCTGCCGGACAAGTCCGATGTGCAGTTGCCGGCGGTCACGTTCGCGACGTTGCCGTTGCTCACCGCCGCCAGCGGTGGTCAGGTGCCCAACCCCTACCAGCGTTGAATATCGGAGCCTAGGCGAACGGGTTGATGCCGTGCAGGAAGAACCAGGCCGCAACGCCGCCGCCGGCGCCGAGCACCAGGGCGAGGAATGAGCCGATGAACGGCCGGCGCGCCCAGCCCCGGCTGCCGTCGAATCCGTAACGGCCGGGGCCGGCCAGCACGATGGAGGCCGCGACGGCGGTCAGCACCAGCAGGTATTCCGCCGCCGAGCCGAAGACGAACAGCCCGCCGTCGGTCCGTTGCGCGGTGAAGGTGACCAGCACGCTGTTCACCAGGAACGCCAGTGCCACCGCCGCGGCGATCGGCGTGAAGAGGCCCAGCACCAACAGCACACCCGAGGCGATCTGCGCACCGGCCGCCAGGTAGGTCAGCAGGTTCGCGTTCTGGTACCCGGCCTCGGTGAGGGTCTCCCGGAATCCCTCCAGACCGGGACCGCCCCACCATCCGAACGCCTTCTGCAGACCGTGGGCGATGAAAACCACACCCAATGCGACCCGAAGGACCAGCAGGCCCAGGTCCTGGGTGCCTCGGCGGGCGGCCGCCCGGGCCCGCTCCTCGGCGTCGCCCGGGATGATCTCCGCCGGGGCCGCCGGCGGGTGGCCTGACCCGGCAGGGGGATAGACCGGTTCGACGTACGGCAGCGGCTCAGGGTCGTGGAGCAGCGCATATCCAGCCGCTGACGGCGTTTCCGCACCGGGAGCAGGGGGGGTCGGCGGCTGCGGGATCCGGGTGGTCTCAAAGTCGCCACCGTAGTTCGCCGACGCCAGATCGTCCTCGGGATCGACCAATCGGGCCGACGCCGGGCGCACCGCGGAGTCCTCCGGCCGCTGCCAGCCGGTCTCGGGATTCTGGCTCGTCATACGGCCAGGGTAAGTGCAGTCCGGGGGCGTCGTGGCGCGCAACGCCGGGCAATCCGTAACCTTGCGGAATGCGATTGCGTCCGCCGATCTCGGCTGTGGCCGTGCTGTGCGCGGCGACGGTGCTCACCGCCGGGTGCGCACGCTTCGACAACGCGGTCTCCCAGCCGTTCACCACCGAGCCGAAGATGATGCCCGGACCGGCGTCGACACCGCCGCCTCCCCCGCCGCTTCCGCCCAAGCCGTTCCCGAAGGCCTGCCCCGCGCCCGGGGTGATGCAGGGCTGCCTGGAAAGCACCAGCGGACTGCTGATGCAATCGGACGCCAAGAGCGCCCTGGTGGCCGAACGCACCACCGGCGCGATCAAAGAGGTCTCGGTCAGCGCCGAACCGAAGGTCAAAATGGTGATCCCGGTCGACGGCAGCGGCGACGGTGGCCTGATGTCCATCGCGCTGTCCCCCACCTATTCGCAGGATCGGCTGATGTACGCCTACATCAGCACACCCACCGACAACCGGGTGGTCCGCATCGCCGACGGCGATGTGCCCAAGGATCTCCTGACCGGGATTCCCAAGGGCGCGACGGGCAACACCGGATCATTGATCTTCACCAGTCCGACGACGCTGGTGGTTCAGACCGGCGACGCCGGCAGCCCGGAGCTGGCCAACGATCCGAAGTCGTTGGCCGGGAAAGTCATTCGCATCGAACAGCCCACCACGGTCAACCAGGCCCCGCCGACGACGGCGCTGAGCGGAATGGGCTCCGGCGGCGGCATGTGCGTGGACCCGGCCGACCGGACGCTCTACGTGACCGACCGCACCCCGGCGGGCGACCGGTTGCAGCGGGTGGGATCCGACGGGAAGGCGACTACCGTCTGGACCTGGCCGAACCGCCCGGGAGTGGCCGGCTGCGTCGCGCTGGACGGCACCGTGCTGGTGAACCTGGTCAACACCAAGCAGACCGTGGCGGTTCGCCTTGCGCAGGCCACCGGAGCGGTCACCGGCGACCCCGAGGTGGTGCGCCAGGACACCCACGGCCACGCCTGGGCGTTGGACGTCTCCCCGGACGGCAATATCTGGGGTGCCACGGTGAACCGGACCGCCGGGGACGCCGAGAAGAACGACGACGTCGTCTTCCCACTCTTCCCGCAGGGCGGCGGTTTCCCGCGCTCCAACGCCGACGTCACCTAACCGCGACGGCCGGTCAGCACCAGGCCGGGATCGAACGTCGCGCGCGCGGCCACCGACGCCGCGGCTGCCGCTACGACCAGCGCCGCGGCGTCGTCGAATCCCCTGGGGAAAACGATCTCCGCGCTGTCCGGCCCGTCGCGGTGCGCCATCAGCCAGTCGTAGAGCAGCCAGTCCAGCGCGCACGTGACGGCCATCGGGTCGGCGTCGGGCAGGCCGGCGGCGTCCACCACCGCCGCCAGGGCATCGCGGTGCTCCTTGCGCGCCCCCTCCTTGTTGGCCCCGGAGCTGTCGAACATCAGCATCGACAGGGTCAATGGAAAGCGTTGTCCCGCTTCGGTTCGCACCACCCAGCGGCCCCCCTTCCACGGCTTGTCCGGGTCGACCTGGTGGAACTCGCCGTAACCGCCGACGACACCGGGCGTCGGCTCGTCGAGCTCGCCGTCGAACGGCGCCGGCCCCAGCAGCCCCAGCGGCTGACGGGCGCGGATGGAGAACAGCGCGGCGGTGCCGATGATCTTGCCGGCCCGTAGATCAGCGTTCAGTCCGGTGCGACGCAACGCGGCGGCGTACTCGAAGCAGAGCCTGTCGAGGGTCCGGTGCAACTCCAGCAGTTCGTCACGTTCGCCGGCATCGGCCGGTCTGCGCCCGCCACCGAGGATCTCGCCGAACCGGTCCGCGGCGATGATCAACGCGTCATCGAGAGCCTCGAGGTGGGTGGCCACCAGACGGTCGGGTTCGTCGTCCTCGGCCACCAACGCCTGCAGCGACGTGGGGGTGCCCGACGAAGTGGCCCAGTAGAAGCCGATCTGACCGTCGGCCTGAACGATCCGCGGTCTCATCGGCTCGCCCGTCGAGCGTTCATCCCCGCCGCCACAGCATCACCCGGTTGTTGCCGGAGTCCGCGACGGCCAGGGTGTCGCCGTGCAGCGACAACCCGTAGGGCCAGCACAGGGTGTCGCGCTGCACGGAGGTCCAGCGGTTCTCGCCGTTGGATCCGAAATCAGGTTGTGCCAGGACATGATCGGCACCGCGGCCGAGCGGCCCGTCGGGCATGCCGTCCCAGAGCAGGATCCGATTGTTGGCGGTGTCGGCGACGGCCAGGGTCTGACCATCCAGGCACACCGCGTAGGGAAATCGCATCCGGTCATTCGTATGTGGCCCGTAGGGCCATTCCTCGGCGCTGGTGAAGTCGGGTTGTCCGATCACCAGATCGGCGAGCCGATCGGCTGCCGGCTGCGGGGACCAGCCCAGAACCCGGTGGTCTCCGGCATCGGCGACGAGCAGCAGGTCGTCGCGACCGGTGAGGTCATGTGGCCAGCGGAAGCTGTCGCCGGCGGCCGGGCCCTCGCGGTTCTCGGCGTGCGAACCGGCGTCGGGCTGGCCGAGCACGATCTCGGCGGGTTGGTCGGGTTCGGGAATACCGCTGGGCCAGCCGAGAACCCGCCGGTTGCCGGTGTCGGTGACCCAGAACGCCGACCCGACGACCGCGATGCCGAACGGCCAGTAGAACCCCGAAGCCGAGCACTGGCCGCCGCGGTTCTCCCGCACCGAGCTGGAATCGGGCTGGCCGAGAACCACATCGGGCGCGGTATCGCTGGACTGGGGAACACTGTTCCACACCAGGATCCGGTGGTGCCAGGCATCGGCCACGATCAGCCGGCCGTCGTGGACCAGAACCCCGGTGGGAAGGTGCATTCCGCGTTCGGGACCGCGACCTGCGGCTGCCGGGCCCTCGGTCTGGCCGTCGGGCTGGCCGAGCACCACATCGGCGGGCTGCTCGTCGGCCTGTGGGAGTCCGTGCCAGATCAGCACCCGGTGGTTGCCGGAGTCGGCGACCACCACGTACTCGTCGGAGATGAAAACCCCACGCGGGGAATACATCCAGGCCATGGACGGCTGCGCCGCCGGCAGAGCCAGGCCGCCGGGCGCGGGGGCACCGAGCCACCGGTGCGGTCTCCAGCCGCCGGTCAGGTCGACGGCAGGTATCACATCGGGTCGGGTCCCGAGGCCGCTGATGTTGTGCCGGACGGTGTATCGGCTCATGCGCAGACCATCATCGGTCGACACGAACCCAGACGTCACCGTCGTCGACCCGCAGCGGTAACTGCTCGAGTTGCGCGCCCGGTGCGCTGAGGCACTCCCCCGAGGTGGCGTCGAAGCAGAATCCGTGCCACGGGCAGGTCAGCGTCCCGTTGGACAGGTCGAGCACGGCGTCGGTCAGCGGCAGGGCTTCGTGGGCGCACTCGTTGCGGTAGGCCGACAGCCGCTGCCCGAGGTTGACGACGATCACCTCAGCGGGGCGTCCGGCCTCGGTCAGCGTGGCCAGGGTGATCTCGTCGACCGGCAGGTCAGCGGCTGGGCCGAGCCGCACCCAACCCTCGGCAGCGGGGTCGCGGCCGATCCTCAGCGACTCCAGCGGGATCAGCGTGGGGCTCGGCTCGGCGGCCACCACCTCCACCTGCATGACGGCGGGAACCCCTTGCACCAGAGCGTCTTCCACCAGGTTGCGCAGGGTCACCGAGGACATCGAGCAGCCGTTGCAGGCCCCTTCGAGCCGGACGAAGGCGGTGCCGTCCTCGATACGCACCAGCGACACGTCGCCGCCGTGGCTGTGCAGTTGCGGGCGGACCTGTTCCAGGACCTGATTCGCATGGGTCACCGGATCCGGACGGACGATCCCGTGCAGGGCGAGCAGCATGTGGACCACCGGATCGTCGACGAGGTCGAACAGCACCGGGCGGGCCGCCTCGTCGGCGCGCATCGCACGCACGATCCGCACCAGTCCGGCGCGGTGCACGGCCTCGACGGCAGCCTGCAGTTCCTCGGCCTTTGCCCGGGTGGCTGGATCGAGGTCGTCCAGTGCGGCGACGGCGTCGTCGACCCGCTTGGCGAGTTCCTCGAAAGCGGGCTCCCCGGCGCGTGATTCGGCCGCGGCGGAACGCTCGGCGGTCTCCGACATCGTTCTCCTCAGTCCTGGTGTTGGTCTTCGAGTGCGCCGGTTCTGGTGATGGCCTGCTGGCGGGAGATCTCGTCGAGCACACCCCGGACGGTGCGTACCGAGTCGTGGTCGCCGAGTTCCTCGAACAGGTAGCGGGCCTCGTACAGCTTGGCCTTGGCCTGGTCGAAGTCGCCGATGTGGGCGAGCACGTTGCCCTGATTGGCCAGCACCCGCGCGCGGCCCAACGGATCGGTATCCCGGTCGCGCGCCTGCAGCACCGCCTCGTACAACTCCACCGCCTCGATCAGGTTCTCGGCTTGATGGCTCGACGGCGTGTAGACCAGCGAGTTGGCCAGATTCAGCTGAACACTCGCCCACTGCTCCGGGTAATCCTCGCGGGTGTACACCTTCAGTGCCGAGCGCAGCGACTGCGCAGCCACGCCGAGGCGCAGTTGGCTGGAGGCCTCGGTCATCGGCATGGTGAGGTAGGCGGTGGCGAGGTCGGCGTGCGCGGCGGCCCACAGCTGCGGCGCCTCCTCGCGAAGCACCAACTGAAGCACCGAATGGTAGTGCGGCACAGCCCGGTTCAGCAGACCCGGCACGTCCACGGCCTGTTCGTGCAGTAGACCGGCCAGGCTCAGATGCACTTCGGCGCGAGCCACCCGCAGGTCGTCGGCCCCCTCCAGGGCTCGCAGAGCCTGCTCGAACCGGCTGATCCCCTCGCCCGGGTCGGATTGCGCGACGATCGACCCGGCGGCGCCGAGCAACACCCCGCGCAGCGGTGCCGATGCCTCGCCTGCGCAATCGGCTGCCCGGTCCAGCAACTCGACGGCGCCGGCCGCGTCGCCCTCGTCGAGCGCCTTGCTGGCCTGGGTGGACAGCACGACGGCCGCCACCTCCGCCGTGGCCGTGCCGAGGTCGGGCGGGGTATCGCTGCGGCCGAGAGCGAACAGCACCACGTCGACCAGAACGCCGAATTCGCCCAGAGCCGAGCGTAATTCGGCCGGGTCCACCCCGCCGGAATCAGCCCCGTCCGGGTCCATGACGAACCGGTTGTAGCGGCTGACCGGGTCGGTCCCGGTCAACTGCTCCAGGGCACCGTCGCGGTCTCCCCCCAGGGCGAGTTCGTGGGCCCGCAGGGCGGACGGCCACTCCGGCACCCGGCCGCTGAGCAGCGCTGACCGCGCGTCCTCGGTCTCGGCCGAGGCCGGAATCAGCATGTAGCCCAACGGCAGCGGGAAGGCGCCGAGTGGCTGCGGCCGGACCGCGAGCACGGCCGGATCGGGGTCGGTCACGAAACTCCTTGTCTCAGCGCTGTCATCCGTTCGGCGGCCCGCCGCCGATATCCCGCTCGGCGGCGCGACGGATCAGGTCGGCGGCCAGTTCAGCGCGGGCCTTGGTGGCGTGGGTGTCGATACGCTTGCGGACCACGCCGTCGGCGAACACCACGATGATGTCGACCGCCCAACGGCCGCGTTCCTCCACCACAACGGTGTGCACGTCCAGTGCCTCGTCCGCGGAGGTCTGCGGCCGGCGCTCCTCGTCAGTCATCACGGTATCCCCTGCTCACGCAGTGGAATACGTAATGCCTTGTGGTCATCGTCCCAGCATGCCGCACAGATCCCGGCCGGAAAACCGTCGGCGAGCACTTCGTGGATCAGCACGGCGCGGTCGCCGGCCGGGTTGCGCTGTTTGAGCAGCAGACCTCCGCTGCTGGGGCCGCGGAGCGGGTACAACCACAGTTCGCCGTCACGCCGCACCGCCGCGACCGCGTCGGAGGGAAATCGGCTGGCCGCCAGCGCCGCGTCGAGACGCAGGTAGCCCTCCGCGGTGATCTCCACACTGACCGTATCGGCCGCCGGCGGGCGCAGCGGTGCCAGAAAGTCACGTTCGATCAGGTCGATCACCTGCTCCATGGCGGTGCTGACCGGTTCAGACAGATCGGCGCCCAGGTCCATCGCGGCGGCTTCGATGAGGAACACCGTGATATCGCTGGGGCAGGCGTCGCCGAGCGCCCAGCGGGCGAAGGGGATGGCGTGGTCCCACCGGAACGAGTGGGTGTGCAGGCCCTGCAGCGGCGGCAGGTCGGTCAACTCCTCCCCCGGCACCCGGTATATCGTCCCGGGCTCGGCGGCGGTCGCCGAGGCGTCGACGATCACCACCCGCTGGGCGCCGCGCATCTGAAAGCCGACGTCCATACCGGCGGTGCCGCCGTCGACCAGTTTCGCGCCCTCGGGCACCCCGCGATCCCAGAGGTGCCGGATCAGGACCGGGCCGACGCCGTCGTCACCGCGCAGCAGGTTGCCGCAGCCGATGACGAGGACCGCGCACCCGGGCGGCTCGAGGTCCAGGGGCGGACCCCCCGGGCCGCCGCGACGTTCGCTGGAGTCCGAATTCACACCATTCCGTTGATGACGAACTTCGACAATTCCTTGCCGGTCTTGCCGTCGTAGGCGTGCACGGTGCAGACCAGGCAGGAGTCGAAGCTGCGCGCGACGTGACCGAGTTCGACCGGATCCTCCGGGTCGATGATCGGCGCTCCGACGAGGGCCTTCTCCATCGGGCCCAGCACATCGCCGCCGTCACGCGGACCGATGTTCCATGCCGTCGGCGTGACCACCTGGTAGTTCTTGATCTTGCCGTTCTCGATCACGATCCAGTCCGACAGCGAGCCGCGGGCCGCCTCGGTGGAGCCGAAGCCCTTCCCCTCGGCGTGCTCGGTGGGCTTGCTGTAGAAGCTCTCCTTGAGGTCGAGCTGATCGAGCCAGCCGCGCACCCACTTGAAGTACTTGGGCGCCTCGTGCAGACGGGCCAGTTGACGGACCATCACGCTCGGTCCGATCTTGTTGTAGATATCGAGGAACAGCGGATCGTTGTCCTGGTGCGGTGCAGCGTTGGGCCCGGCCGCAGCCATCCGGCGGGCCAGCGGACCGGCCTCCAGCGGCAGGTGACCCGAGCCCTCCACCTCATAGCGCGGAGACTTGGCCCAGCTGTACTTGCCCTGGCCCCTGCCCTTCTCCGGGTCGACCGGGATGGTCTCCCCCTCGAACGGGTGCAACGCCCGGCTGCCCTCGTAGAAGGAGTGGGTGACGTCCTCCCGGACCCGGGACTGATCGAACTCGTGGTACCTGCCACCGGCGAAGACCCCGCCACGACCGATGAGGGCGGCGTTGCGGCCCTCGATGGTCGGCCGTCGGTAGAGGTTCGGATCGAAGTAGGTGCCGGTGGCGATGTAGTTGCCGACACCCTGGCCGTACTTGTCCAGGCCGACGTCCTGGGAGTAGCGGATGAGAAAGCCCATGTCGCTGTTGCGCTGCGACTCGTTCTCGTCGACCCAGGCCAGCACGTCCTCCCAGGTCTTGTTCTCCAGCCAGCGGTCGACGCTGCAACCCAGCAGGTTGGACTCCAGCCAGTTGTCCTTCCAGTTCTCCAGGATGGCGATGGAGCGGGTGACGTCGGACAGTGTCGCTGCGCCCATCACACCGCCGGGCACCATGAAGCTGGAGTGTGGCCACTGCCCGCCGAAGATCGCGTACACCTCGACCGGCTTCTGGGAGAGCACCACACCCTTCTGGTAGCTGGTCCCGACGTAGGGTGCGTAGCGGCGCACGGCCTCGTCGTACATCGAGGACTTGGCGTAGTTCTTGTTCGTCAGGTCGATGGCGAACAGCGCGTAGTAGTAGCGCGGAATCGACTGCAGCGTCTCGCAGCCCTGGGCGATGTTGCGCACCAGGGTGGCGTTGGGCGGCACGGTGGTGCGCCATGCGGTGTCCAGTGCGTAGGCCGACTTGTACAGGTGGCTGCCGCCGCAGATGCCGCAGATGCGGGGCGTCACGATGAGGCCGGCCTGGGGATCCTTACCCCGCAGGATGATCTCGAACCCGCGGAACATCGCGGCCTCGGTCCACGCCGAGGTGACGACGCCGTCTTCGATGGTGACCCGGACGTCGAGGTCGCCCTCGACGCGTCCGAGCGGGCTGACGTGCAGATCCATGGATGTCATTGGTCAGGTCCTCCGGGAGTTGTTGTGGTCTTCGCCAAAGAATCGGGCTCAGCGGTGCGTGGTCAGACCACGAACATGTCTTCTTTGCTCCACTGCGGGGCAGCCATCCGGGCCGCGGCGGCGGACGCCATATAGGTCAGCTTCTTCGTTCCCGTTCCGGTCTCCTTGGGGATCACCCCGGCGACCTTCTGGGTCTTGAACAGCGTGCCCGGCGCGAGGTCGAAGTGCGGGAACTCCGGTTCGGTGCAGCCGTAGCAGGGCTGGCCGGCGCGGGTCTTCGACGACTGCCGGTTCCACAGGATGCGGTTGCAGGGCGAGTGCGTCATCGGGCCGCGGCAGCCGAACTCGTAGAACAGGCAGCCGGTGCGGGTGCCCTCGCCGAAGGACATCGTCGACTGCTTGTACTCGTAGAACTGCACCCGGGTGCAGCCGGTCTGGGTGAAGGTCTTGAAGAACGTCGCCGGGCGCTGCAGGTCGTCGAGGGCGATATCGCCGAGGCGGCCGGCGGCCAGTGCGACGAGGATCTGGGTGATCCAGTCCGGGTGCGCCGGGCAGCCCGGGATGTTGATCACCGGCAGGCCGGCCTTGGACTTGAAGTTCGGGCCGAGGAACCCGCCCTTGTTGCGCTTGTGGTACTGCAGGCCGGTCGAGGCCGAGGGGTTGGGCTCCATCGCGGGGATGCCGCCCCAGCAGGCGCAGTCGCCGATCGCGACGACGACGTCGGCCTGGCCGGCAAGGTCGGTGACCCAGTCCTTCATCGGGCGGTCGGCGAACATGTCCATTCGCCCCGTCCCGTTGGGCGCCTCGATGACCGAACCCTCGAAGACGAAGATGTCCATCTTGCGCTCGCCCTTGGCGCAGTCCCAGAAGATCTTCTGGGCCTGGTTGCCCAACTCGAGACCGAGCGAGGGATGCCAGATCACCTCGAGGCCGAAGTCGACGATCAGGTCGACGACATTGGGCTCGTCGGCGTTGAGGAACGACATGGTGTTGCCACTGCACGCACCCCCCTGGAACCACAGAACAGACGCCATGGCAGAACTCCTCTCAGAACGACGCCACCGGGCGAAGTCGACATCGGGGCCAATCGGCAACCCGCGAGATTCCAACCGCCTGGGCGCCAGCCGGCATGCACATCTCCCGGTCGTCAGCAATAAGCCTTTTGAGATTACCTCCGGGCGCTGCTGTTTGGAATGGATTGAGATATCGAAACGCGGCCGAAACATGACGGATGGGCTTGGGTTTTCCCGGCTCCGGCCCCTGATGCCGAAGACTCACCCCACTCTCACTCGTCGAGGGGCCTCACTCGTCAAGGGGCCTCACTCGTCAAGGGGCACGGTGACGGTCACGGTGGTCCCCCCGCCGGGCCGCGAGCGGACCTCCAGTGTGCCGCCGACGTGGTCGGCGCGCTCGGCCATCGACAGCATCCCGTAGCCGCTGCTCGGCAATTCCGCACCGGCCTCGAGCGCGCCGTTGGCCCGGGTGGTGTCGAACCCGACCCCGTTATCGGCGATCTCCAACCGTGCCACGCGGTCGCGCACCGCGAAGCTCACGGTGGCCACCAGCGCACGGGAGTGCTTGACGACGTTCTGCACGCCCTCCTGCGCGATCCGGTACAGCGCGACCTCGATGTGCTCGGGCAGTCGGCAGTCGTCCAGGGCGAGGTCCAGGTCGACCTCCGGGGTGGAAGCCGCCAGGCTGGCCAGCGCCCCACCCAGGCCGAGGTCGTCGAGAACCGGTGGGCGCAGGCCGCTGATCGCCGCGCGCGCCTCCCCCAGCGTCAGGTCCACCAGATCGCGCGCCTTCTCCAATTGCTCTGCCGCCGAGGCCTGTTCGCCGGCGTCGACCGCGCGAGCCGCCGCGTCCAGCCGGTAGGTCAGACCGACCAGACGCTGGGAGATGCCGTCGTGGATATCACCGGCCAGCCGCCGGCGCTCGCTCTCCTGGGCGGCGACCACCTGCTCGGCGAAGTTCTCGTGCGCCCGCTCCCGGGTGGAGAGCTGGCGGTGCAGCCGGGCCTGGTGCAGCGCCCCGGCGATCAGCCGGCCGATCACCAGCAGCAGCTCGATGTCGCGGTCGGTGAACTCCCGCCTGGCGATGGTGTGCACGTTGAGCACGCCGACCAGGCCGCCCGGCTCGGTCTCCATGGGCACCGAGGCCATCGACGTGAAGTCCTTGCCGCGCAGCGCCGCGATCGGCATATAACGCGGATCGGCCTCCTTGTCATGGGCGATCACCACCGGCTCGCGGTGGCTGGCCACCCAGCCCGACACCCCGGAGCCCAGCGGCAGCCGGATTCGGCCCACCTGTTCGTCGAAGGGCGGCGTCGCCCCGGCCAGGGTCAGGGAACTGTCGGTGTCGTCGAGCACGTGCACGAAGCAGACGTCGGATGCGGTGGCGGCGGTGATCATCCGGGCCACCGCGGCGGCCATCGGCTCGACCCCGGGGCCGCTGGAGGTCGCCGCGATGATGTCGAGCAGCAGGGCGACTTCGCGGTCGGCATCGACCAGCCCGCGCACGGCATGCGGACTGATACCGCCGGTCATCGAAAGATCCCTTCCCGCAATGCGGTTGCCGCCGCGCTGGTGCGGTCTCCGACGCCGAGTTTGCGGTAGATCGAACTGAGGTGGGTCTTGACGGTCTCCTCGCCGATGACGAGTTTGGCGGCGATACCGCGATTGGACAGACCGGTGACGACCAGCGACAGGATCTCGCTCTCCCGCTGGGTCAGACCCTGGCGGGCACCGGGCCAGAACTGGTCGCTCTGCAGCCGTGCGGCCGTCTCGGCGGCCCGCGCCGCCAAACCGGCGTCGATGGCGGTGGCACCGTCGTGCACCCGTTCCAGTTGACGCACCAGTTCGTCGCTGCCGATGCCTTTGAGCAGGTAGCCCGATGCCCCGACCCGCATGGCCTGGAACAGGTACTGCTCGTCGTCGTACACCGAGAGCAGGATCACCTTGCGGCCCGGATGGCGCTGCCGGATCGTCCCGGCAGAGGTCGAGACCGCTGACCCCCTGCATGCGCACGTCGCACAGCACGATGTCGGGGTCGAGGTCCTCGATCATCGCCAGGGCGTGGTCCGCGCCGACCGCCTCGCCGACCACCTCGACCCGGTCGGCGAACGGCGTCAGCATCGCCTTGAGGCCCTCGATCACCATTTCGTGGTCGTCGACGAGCACCACCCGCACCGGCATTCGTCAACCGTAATTGCGTTCGGGTGAGCGACTCCCCACACCCCTCCCCCGTCCGGGGGATGCCCGCCCCCCGCTGGGGGCCGATACTTCGGTCATGAGCGCTGTGCAGACCTCGTTTTGGTGGGACCGGTCGGATCGCCCGGCGCATCTGGAGGCGGTGATCTTCTCCCTGGATGCCCTGCTCGCCGACCCCCGGGCCGACGAGCGTCTGCTCGCCGAAGCCATCTGGGATCTGCACTGCGCCGGAATCCGGGTGGCCGTCGTCACCGAAGGGCACTGGCCGGCCGTGCACCGTCCGCTGCGCGAACTGCTCGGTGACGGTGCGGTCGAGGTTCTGGTGACCGGCGACGAGGTGAACCGGCCCAAACCCGATCCTGAGGTGTATCAGCACGCGCTGTGGCAGCTGGGCGTTCGAGCCGCCGATGCGATGGCGGTCGAGGACTCGGCCCCGGGGCTGCGTGCCGCCGTCGCGGCCGGGTTGACCACGGTCGTCGTCACCACCGAGCGGTCCGCGGCTGACGATTTCACCGGCGCCGCCGCCGTGCTGTCCGGGCGCGAGGCGTCCGATCAGTTGTCGGTGCAGGGTTGCCGGCGCATGCTGCTCGGCTCGCAGCGCCTGACCGCCTGAGTCAGCTGTCCTGGCCGCAGGCCTTAAGGACCAATTCGCGCACGCGCGCGGCGTCGGCCTGACCCTTGGTCGCCTTCATCACCGCGCCGACGATCGCACCGGCCGCCTGGACCTTGCCGCCGCGGATCTTCTCGGCGATGTCGGGGTTGGCCGCCAGCGCCTCGTCGACCGCGGACTGGATCAGCGAGTCGTCTCGGACCAGGGCCAGGCCGCGCGCGGCCATCACCTCCTCAGGCTCGCCTTCGCCGCCGAGCACACCCTCGACGACCTGGCGGGCCAGCTTGTTCGACAGCTTGCCCTGGTCGACCAGGGTGATGACGGTAGCCACCTGGGCGGGGGTGATCGGCAGCGCGTCGAGGTCCAGGCCGTTCTCGTTGGCCTTCTGCACCAGGAAGTTGCCCCACCAGGCCCGGGCGGCCTCGCTCGGGGCGCCGTGGCCGACGGTGGCCGCGACGAGGTCCACCGCACCGGCGTTGACGAGGTCGCGCATCACCTCGTCGGATACCCCCCACTCCAGCTGAATCCGCTTGCGCGACAGCCACGGGTACTCCGGGATGGTGGCACGCAGACGCGCCACCAGTTCGGCGCTGGGGGCCACCGGCTCCAGATCCGGCTCGGGGAAATAGCGGTAGTCCTCGGCGGTCTCCTTGTCCCGGCCCGGTGAGGTGTAGCCGTCCTCGTGGAAGTGCCGGGTCTCCTGGTGCACCCGGCCGCCGGATTCCAGCACCGCAGCCTGGCGGCGCATCTCGTAGCGGACGGCCACCTCGACGCTCTTGAGCGAGTTGACGTTCTTGGTCTCGGTGCGGGTGCCGAATTCGGCCTGGCCGATCGGCCGAAGCGACACGTTGGCGTCGCAGCGCAACGAGCCTTGGTCCATCCGGACGTCGGAAACGTCCAAGCCGCGCAACAGGTCTCGCAGGGCCGTCACATAGGCGCGGGCGACCTCCGGGGCGCGATCGCCGGCGCCCTCGATGGGCTTGGTGACGATCTCGATCAGCGGCACCCCGGCGCGGTTGACGTCCAGCATCGAGGTGGTCGCGCCGTGGATGCGGCCGGTGTCGCTGCCGACGTGGGTCAGCTTGCCGGTGTCCTCCTCCATGTGCGCACGCTCGATGTCGATCCGGAAGGTGCTGCCGTCCTCCAGGGGGACGTCGAGGTGGCCGTTGAATGCGATCGGCTCGTCGTACTGCGAGATCTGATAGTTCTTCGGCTGGTCCGGGTAGAAGTAGTTCTTCCGCGCGAACCGGCACCACGGTGCGATCTCGCAGTTCAGCGCCAGGCCGATGCGAATGGCCGACTCCACCGCCGCCTCATTGAGGGTCGGCAGCGCGCCGGGCAGGCCAAGACACACCGGGCACACCTGAGTGTTGGGTTCGGCACCGAAGGTGGTGGCGCAGCCGCAGAACATCTTGGTGGCCGTCGACAACTCGACGTGCACTTCGAGACCGAGCACCGGGTCGAACCGGGCCACGACGTCGTCGTAGTCGAGGAGTTCGGCGGTCGCGGTGGTCGTCATGGCTCCAAATCCTAGTGGGGCCGCCACTCCCGAAGGTCAGACCCGTCCGGCGACGAACGCCGCGGCGTCGGTGATGGACGGGGGGAACTCGTAGGAGTTGTGGGCGGAGCGGTCGCGGCCGCCGCTGACGCAGATGGGGTCGCCGGGGTTGCACACGTCGATCGCCTTGCCGGCGAACATCCCGGTGGTCGACAACGGGGTTCCGAAACGGTTTGCAGGATTGCCGAACACAGCGACGGCGGCGATCTGGTCGGCTGCCTCCGGTGGCATCGGCGGCGCCGACCCCAGGTTGCCGACCGTGTCACCCAGTGGAGGTACGCCGGCCATCATCGAGATCACCGCGGCGCCCTGGGAGAAGCCGCCGAGGACGAATTGTGTTGCCGGGCAAGCGACGGCCGCGGCACCAAGATGGTTCTCGGCGTCAGTCGCGCCGCTGCCGGTGGTGAGGAAGTTGATGCTGGCCGGGTAGTTCACCGGGTACACAGCGAGGCTACGGCCACCGAGCATCGGGGTGAGGGTGTCGATCAGGGCCTGGCCCACCCGCCCGACGCCCGGCGGCTCACCGGTTCCGCGGGCGAAGACCAGCTCAAGGTCAGGACAACCGTCGGCGCTGGCGGGGGGCGCCACGGCGACCGCCAATCCGCAGAGCATCGCGGCCACGGCCGCCAGCGTCCCAGCCTTCACGGGATCAGCCGAGGGACGTGCGAGATTCCCAGTGGTCGTCATGGCCGTCGATCGTACGTGGGGCGCCGTGCCGCGGAGTCTGCCCAGGCCGGGTAGGTTTCGCCGTCATGAGCAGCGATCAGAGCGACACCGTCGACGGCGTCCCCCGCAGTCGGATCGTCATGGCCTCGATGATCGGCACCACCGTCGAGTTCTACGACTTCTACGTCTACGCCACCGCAGCGGTGTCGGTCTTCCCGTTCCTGTTCTTCCCGAAGGGCAACCCCACCACCGCCCTGCTTGCCTCCCTGGCCACCTTCGGCCTGGCGTTCGTCGCCCGGCCGCTCGGCTCCGTGCTGTTCGGGCACTTCGGGGACCGGGCGGGACGGAAGGCCACTCTGGTGGGCTCGCTGCTGCTGATGGGAATCGCCACCTTCCTGATCGGGGTGCTGCCGACCTACCACCAGGTGGGTCTGCTGGCCCCGGCGCTGCTGGCGCTGATGCGGTTCTGTCAGGGCCTGGCATTGGGCGGCGAATGGAGTGGCGCCGCACTGCTGGCCGTGGAGACCGCCAAACCGGGCCGGCGGGCATGGGCGGCGATGTGGCCGCAACTGGGCGCGCCGTTCGGTTTCCTACTGGCCAACGGCGCTTTCCTGGCGCTGTTGGTCTGGCTGGGCCACTCCAACGCCACGCCGGACCTGGGTGGCGCGTTCCTGACCTGGGGTTGGCGGATTCCCTTCCTGCTCAGCGCCGTGATGGTGGCGATCGGCCTCTACGTGCGGCTGAAACTCACCGAGACCCCGGTGTTCGCCCGCGCCGTCGAACGCGGCGAACGGGTCAAAACCCCGGTCGCACAGGTCTTCCGGAGCAATTGGCGGCAGCTGATCCTGGGCACCTTCGTGATGCTGTCCACCTACACCATGTTCTACATCGTGACCACCTGGGCATTGAGCTACGGCACCGCCAAGAAGCCGCCGGACGGGGTGGGGCTGGGCTTCAACTACATCGACTTTCTGAAGATGCAAATGATCGCGGTGCTGTTGTTCGCGGCGACGATCCCGATCGCCGGACAGTTGGCCGACCGGTGGGGCCGGCGCAGGACCCTGCTGACGGTGACGGCGGCGATCATGGCCTACGGCGGGCTGTTCTCGATGATGCTCACACCCGGCCGGGCCTCCTACGGTTCGGTGCTGGCTTTCCTGATCATCGGCATGACGCTGATGGGGTTCACCTTCGGACCGATGAGTGCCGTTCTGCCCGAACTGTTCCCGACCAACGTCCGCTATACCGGCTCGGGCATTTCCTACAACTCGGCAAGCATCCTGGGCGCGGCGGTGGCGCCGTTCATCGCGACCTGGCTCTCGACGAACTACGGGGTCGGCTGGGTCGGGGTGTACCTGCTGTGCGCGGCGACGCTGACGTTCATCGCACTGCTGATCATGCGGGAGACCCGCGACACTCCGCTGGACTCGATCGAGCCCGTACCGGTCAGCCCGTAACGCTTTTTACCCGAAGAAGGCGGCGGCGTCGTCGTAGCGGCTCTGCGGCACCAGTTTCAGGTGTGCCACCGCGTCGGCCAGCGGAACCCGTCCGATGTCCTCGCCGCGCAGCGAGACCATCATGCCGAACTCGCCGGCGTGCGCGGCGTCGGCGGCGTTGACGCCGAACCGGGTGGCCAGCACCCGGTCGTAGGCGGTCGGGGTGCCGCCACGCTGGATATGGCCCAGAACGGTGACCCGGACCTCCTTACGGATGCGCTTCTCGACTTCGTAGCCCAATTGCTGGGCGACGCCGGTGAACTTCTCATGGCCGAACTCGTCGACCCCGCCGTGGCGCAGGTCCATCGAGCCCTCGGCCGGCTTCGCGCCTTCGGCCACCACGCAGATGAAGTGCGACATGCCCCGCTGGAAGCGCCGTTTGACCAGCCGGCACACCTCCTCGACGTCGAAGGGCTGCTCGGGGATCAGGGTCATGTGTGCACCGGAAGCCAGACCCGCGTTCAGGGCGATCCAGCCGGCGTGGCGGCCCATCACCTCGACCAGCATCACCCGCTGGTGGGACTCCGCGGTGCTGTGCAACCGGTCGATGGCCTCGGTGGCGATCATCAGCGCGGTGTCGTGCCCGAAGGTCACGTCGGTGCAACTGATGTCGTTGTCGATGGTCTTGGGCACCCCGACGACGGGAACCCCCTCCTGGGTCAGCCAGTGCGCGGCGGTCAGGGTGCCCTCGCCCCCGATCGGGATCAGCACGTCGATCCCGTTGTCCTCCAACGTCTGCTTGATCTCGTCGATGCCGGCGCGCAGCCGCTCGGGGTTCGTCCGCGCGGTACCCAGCATGGTGCCGCCCTTGGCCAGCAGACGGGCGTTGCGGTCGTCGTTGACGAGTTGGACGCGGCGGTTCTCCAGCAGGCCGTTCCAGCCGTCCTGGAATCCGACGACCGATGAGCCGTAGCGGGTGTCGCAGGTGCTCACGACCGCGCGGATGACGGCGTTGAGGCCGGGGCAGTCGCCGCCGCCGGTGAGGACTCCGATTCGCATGGCTACATCTAACCGTTTCGTCCGGTGGCGCGGAGTGCTTCTACAGGGCTGGGGGCTTCTACACGGCTGGGGGCTTCTACACGGCTGGGGGCAAGGGGCCGCGGGCGGCCTCATAGGCGGCACCGACCCGGTAGAGCCGGTCGTCGGCCATCGCCGGCGCCATGATCTGCAGTCCCACCGGCAGGTTGTCGTCCGCCGACAACCCCGAGGGCACCGACATCCCGCAGTGCCCGGCAAGGTTCAGCGGCAGCGTGCACAGGTCGAACAGGTACATCGCCAGCGGGTCGTCGACTTTCTCCCCGAGCCGGAAGGCGGTGGTGGGGGTGGCCGGGGAGACCAGCACGTCGACACTGTCATAAGCCGCGTCGAGGTCGCCCGCAATCAGGGTGCGCACGCGCTGCGCCTGGTTGTAGTAGGCGTCGTAATAACCGGCCGACAGCGCATAGGTGCCGATCATGATGCGGCGCTTGACTTCTGGGCCGAAACCGGCCGCCCGGGTCAGCGCCATGACGTCCTCGGCACTGCGACTGCCGTCGTCTCCGACGCGCAGTCCGTAGCGCATGGCGTCGAATCGGGCGAGGTTGCTCGATACCTCCGACGGCAGGATCAGGTAGTAGGCCGACAGCGAGTAGTCCAGGTGCGGACAGTCCACCTCGCGGACCTCGGCGCCGAGGGCCGCCAATTGCGCGACGGCGTCGTTGAACGACGCCAGCACGCCGGGCTGGTAGCCCTCGCCGCTGCGCAGTTGTTTGACCACGCCGACCTTGACCCCGGTGAGGTCGCCGGACGCTCCGGCCATCGCCGCGCCCACGACGTCGGGGATCGGGACCTCCACCGACGTCGAGTCGCGGGGGTCGTGCCCGGCGATCACGGTGTGCAGCAGCGCGGTGTCGAGCACCGTGCGCGCACAGGGGCCGCCCTGGTCCAGCGAGGACGCGCAGGCCACCAGCCCGTAGCGCGACACCGTGCCGTAGGTGGGTTTGACGCCGACGGTCGCGGTGAGCGCGGCGGGTTGGCGGATCGACCCGCCGGTGTCGGAGCCGATGGCCAGCGGGGCCTGGAACGCCGCCAGCGCGGCGGCGCTGCCGCCGCCGGATCCGCCGGGCACCCGTTCGGTGTCCCACGGGTTGCGGGTCGGTCCGTAGGCGGAGTTCTCCGTCGACGAGCCCATGGCGAACTCGTCCATATTGGTCTTGCCGAGGATCGGGATGCCGGCCTGCCGGATGTGGGCGGTCACCGTCGCGTCGTAGGGCGACACCCACCCTTCGAGGATCTTCGAGCCGCAGGTGGTCGGCATGTCGGTGGTGGTGAAGACGTCCTTGAGCGCCAGCGGAACCCCGGCCAGCGGCGAGGGCAGATCGTCACCGGCCGCCACCGCGGCGTCGATGCGGGCGGCCGTGGCCAGCGCCTGGTCGGCCGCCACATGCAGGAAGGCGTGATAGCGCTCGTCGGTGGCGGCGATCCGATCCAGGCAGGCCTGGGTGACCTCGGTCGAACTCACCTCTCCTGCAGCGATTTTCGCACCGAGGGTGGCGGCGTCGAGACGCACGAGTTCGGGGCTCACTCCGGCTCCCCCAGAATCTGCGGGACGACGAAGCGGCCCTCCTCGGCGGCGGGCGCCTCGGCCAGGGCCTGCGCCTGGGTGAGGCTGGTGTGGACGACGTCGGGACGGGTGACGTTCTGGCCTCCCACCTCCCCGGGTCGCTGCGCTCCTGCCCGCCGAACCAGCGGGTTGCCCGTGGGCGTGACCCCGCTGGCGTCGACGGCCTGGATCTGGCCGACGTAGCCGAGGATCGCATCAAGCTGGCCGGCGAAGCCGTCGATTTCGTCGTCGGTCAGCGCCAGGCGGGCCAGCTTCGCCAGCTTGGCGACGTCATCGCGGGAGATCGTGGACACGGGGGGTAAGCCTAATCGTGCCGATGGGCGCCCTGACGCCGCCGTCGCCGACATGCCGCTCCGGTCGCCCTGTGCAACAGTGGGGCCGTGCGTTCGTATCTGCTGCGGGTGGAACTCGAGGACAGACCGGGCACCCTGGGCGCGCTGGCGGTGGCGCTGGGCTCGGTGGGCGCGGACATCCTCTCCCTCGACGTCGTCGAACGCGGCACCGGGTACGCCGTCGACGACCTCGTCGTCGACCTGCCTGCCGGGGCCATGCCCGATGCGCTGATCACCGCCGCCGAAGCCCTCAAAGGCGTGCGGGTCGAGGCCATCCGCCCGCACAACGGCCTGCTGGAGGCCCACCGCGAACTCGAACTCATCCAGCATGTCGCCGCCGCCGACCACGCCGAGAAACTGCGGGTGCTCGTCGACGAGGCGCCGCGGGTGCTGCGGGTCGGGTGGTGCACCGTGGTGGAACTCACCGAGACCGGGCCGCGGCGGGTCGTCGGCAGCCCCGGCGCACCGGAGAAGCAGGCCGCCACCACCCCGTGGATGCCGATCAGCACGGCGAGGGCGCTGGACATCACCGAGGACTGGGTCCCGCAACTGTGGCAGGACATGAACACCTCGCTGGCCGCGGCGCCGCTGGGCGATCCGCGGACCGCGATGGTGCTGGCCCGGCCCGGCGGTCCTCAGTTCCTGCCCTCGGAGGTGGCCCGGCTGGGTTATCTGGCCGGGATCGTCGCGAACCTGGTCCGCTAGCCGGCGGCGGGCGGACCCTGGGCCAGTAACCGGCGGAACCCGTCCTCGTCGAGGATCGGCACACCCAGTTCGGCGGCCTTGTCGTACTTCGAGCCCGGCGCATCCCCGGCGACCACGAACGACGTCTTCTTGGAGACCGATCCGGCTGCCTTGCCGCCGCGGGCGATGATGGCCTCCTTGGCCTCGTCCCGGGAGAAGCCGGTCAGCGATCCGGTGACCACGATGGTCAGGCCGGCCAGCGTCGGCTCGATATCGGTGTCGCGTTCGTCGGCCATCCGAACGCCGGCGGCCTGCCACTTCTGCACGATCGCTCGATGCCAGTCCACGTCGAACCACTCCCGCAAGGCCGCGGCGATGGTCGGGCCGACGCCCTCGACGTCGGCCAGTTGCTGCTCGGTCGCGGCCATGATCGCCTCGAGGTCGCCGAAGGCGGTCGCCAGAGCGCGGGCCGCGGTGGGGCCGACGTGGCGGATGGACAGCGCCACCAGGATCCGCCACAGTGGGCGGTCCTTGCCGGCCTCGAGGTTCTTCAGCAGTCGGTTGGCGTTGGCGGAGAGCTTGCCGTCCTTGGTGCAGAAGAATTCGGCCCGCATCAGGTCATCGGCGGTCAGGGCGAACAGGTCGCCCTCGTCGGTGATGACGTTCGCGGCCAGCAGGGCGGTGGCCGCCTCGTAGCCGAGGCCCTCGATGTCCAGGGCGCCGCGGCCGGCGAGGTGAAAGACCCTCTCCCGCAACTGCGCCGGGCAGGACCGGGCGTTGGGGCAGCGGATGTCGACGTCGCCCTCCTTGGCGGGAGCCAGCAGGGTTCCGCACTCCGGACAGTGGGTCGGCATGACGAACTCCCGTTCGGTGCCGTCGCGCAGATCGACGACCGGACCGAGCACCTCGGGGATGACGTCGCCGGCCTTGCGGATCATCACGGTGTCGCCGATCAGCACACCCTTGCGTTTGACCTCGGAGGCGTTGTGCAGGGTGGCGAGGCTGACGGTCGATCCGGCGACGCGCACCGGGGTCATGAACGCGAACGGGGTGACCCGGCCGGTGCGGCCGACGTTGACCCGAATGTCCCGCAGTGTGGTCTGGGCTTCTTCGGGCGGGTACTTGTAGGCCACCGCCCAGCGGGGTGCGCGGGATGTCGCACCGAGGCGGCGCTGCTGGGCGAACTCGTCGAGTTTGACGACGATGCCGTCGATCTCGTGTTCGATGGTGTGTCGGCGCTCCCCCCAGAAGTCGATGCGCTGGCGCACCGCCGCCAGCCCGGTGACCCTGCTGGTGTGGGCGGAGACCGGCAGGCCCCAGGCTCTGAGCGCGGTGTACGCGTCGTGCAGGGTGGCCGGGCTGAACCCTTCGGCGCGGCCCAGGCCGTGGCAGATCATCCGGAGCGGCCGGCGCGCGGTGACGGCGGGGTTCTTCTGGCGCAGCGACCCGGCCGCGCTGTTGCGGGGGTTGGCGAACGGTGGCTTGCCCTCCTCGACGAGGCTGGCGTTGAGGTTCTCGAAGTCGGCCACCATGAAGAACACCTCGCCCCGTACCTCCAGAACGGCCGGTACCGGGAATTCGTCTGATGCGGTGAGGGTTTCGGGCACGTCACCGATGGTGCGGGCGTTGAGGGTGACATCCTCGCCGACGCGTCCGTCCCCACGGGTGGCGGCGCGTTCCAACCGGCCGTCGCGGTAGACCAGTGCGAGGGCGACCCCGTCGACCTTGAGTTCGCACAGGTAGTTCGGGTCCCCGCCGATCTCGTTCTCGACGCGGTTCGACCACGCCTCGAGTTCCTCGGCGTTGAACACGTCGTCGAGGCTGAGCATCCGTTCGAGGTGCTCGGCGGCGGTGAACTCGGTGGCGAAGCCCGCACCGCCGACCAGTTGAGTCGGCGAATCGGGCACCCGCAGCTCTGGGTAGCGGTCCTCCATCGCGGCGAGTTCGTTGAACAGCCGGTCGAATTCGGCGTCGGAGACGATCGGCGCGTCTTTGACGTAGTAGCGGAACTGGTGCTCGCGGACCTCGTCGGCCAGTTCCTGCCAGCGGCGGCGCACATCGGGATCGAGGGGGTCGGTCTCGGGGTCGACGGGCACCTCCGCAGGCTAACCCAGAGCGTTCAGTGAGGAATCCTGCAGAGGTCTACTCGCACAATGTCTGCGTGGTTCCTCGCTCGGCGGGAATGGGTGGCTCAGATCGCACCCGGGTCCTCGGCGATCGCCGTCGCCGCGCGCTGCGACAGACCGGTGGCTACGCGTGCCCACGTCTCGGTGGCCCCGGCCAGCCCGCATCTGGGGCTGATCCCGGTCTGCGTTCCCAGCACGGCCCGCGGGAATCCCGCCCGGTCGGTGACGAGCGCCGCGGCGGCGGCCACTTCCTCGGCCGACGGCGGGGCGTCGGGGGCCAACGCCGGCACCAGGCCCAGCACGGCGGTGCGCCCGGAGTCGACGAACTCGGCCAGACCGTTGAGGCCCTCGGCGTCGAGTGTCTCGACGTCCACCGAGACAGCATGAATACTGCTGCGTTGCAATACCTTCCATGGCAACCCCGCGGCACAGCTGTGCAACAGCACCTCGCATCCCACCGCGGTGACGCAGGCGTCGAACAGGCCGATCGCCAGGGTCTCGTCGATCGGATGCACCGGGGCCAGGGCGGTGACCCCGCTGATCCGCCCCGCCAGGGCTGCAGCCAGCAACGGCTCGTCGAACTGCACCACCACCGGCGCCGAGAGCCGGCGCGCCAGCTCCGCGCGGTGAACGGCCACCCCCTCGGCCAGTGAAGCCGTCAGATCGCGCAGCGCCCCCGGATCGGTGATCGCCCGATGCCCGTTGGACAGCTCCAACTGCGCGGCCAGGGTGATGGGCCCGGGCGCCTGCACCTTCACCGGACGCCCGCTACCGGGTCCGCCGGCCTTCTCCCACGCCTCTTCGAAGGCGTCGATGTCCTCGTCGAACAGACTGGCCGCCCGCCGGCTCACCGCACCCGGGCGCGAAGCGATCCGGTATCCCCGCGGCACGGTGTCGATGGCGATGTCGACCAGCAGCGCCCCGGCCCGGCCGATCATGTCCGCGCCGACGCCGCGGCCGGGCAGCTCCGGGAGGTAGGGCAGCCGGTGCAATTCGCCGACGATGGTGCGGGCCGCTTCTCGCGGCGACGCGCCCGGCCAGGAGCCGATGCCGGTGGCAGCGGCGAAAACATTCACCGGCCGAACGTATTGGAGACCCCGACGGCACCGCCGCGCGGGGGCTTGAAGTCAGGGTCCTCCCCCGCCCGGGAGACGCCGTGATGATCGGGCTGCTGATCGCATCGGGGGCGCTGCCGACCGTGTCGGCGGAGGACTCCCGGCCCGATCCGATGCACGCCTGGCGTTGGTGTCGGCCATCGCGGTGTCCCGCTGGTCGCCGAACCGCCCCGCTCAGCGGATCGTCGCGCTGGCCAGGACCTCGTCGCCGTCGGGATCGGGGCGGTAGACCACCATCGTCTGGCCGGGTGCCACCCCGCGCAGCGGCGCACGCACAGTGACGTCGAGCCGGCCGTCGACCAGCTCGGCCACCCCGGGAGCGATCCCTCCGTGCGCACGGACCTGGACCTCGCACTCGATCGGGCCTGCGGGCGCGACTCCCGAGGTGAACACCGGGTCCCGACCGGTCAGCGTCCACACGTCGAGGTCCTCGGCGCCGCCGACCTGCACCGTGCCGGACGCGGCGTCGATGGCGGTGACATAGCGCGGCCGGCCGTCCGGGCCCGGCCCCTCGATACCGAGGCCCTTGCGCTGGCCGATGGTGAATCCGTGCACCCCGTCGTGACGGGCCAGCACGGCCCCGTCGGCGTCGACGACCGCGCCGGGACGCACCCCGATTCGGGCGCCCAGGAAGGCCCGGGTGTCGCCGGATGGGATGAAGCAGATGTCGTGGCTGTCGGGCTTGCTCGCCACCGCCAGGCCGCGGCGGGCGGCCTCGTCGCGGATGGCCGGCTTGCCGGTGTCGCCGATCGGGAACACCGCGTGCCGCAACTGCTCGGCGGTGAGCACGCCGAGGACGTAGGACTGGTCCTTGTCGCGGTCGACGGCGCGACGCAGCCGGCCCTGCGCCAGCCGGGCGTAATGGCCGGTGGCCACCGCGTCGAAGCCCAGTGCGATCGCCCTGGCAGCCAGCGCGGAGAACTTGATCCGCTCATTGCAGCGCACGCACGGGTTCGGGGTTTCGCCGCGCTGGTAGGACGCCACGAAGTCGTCGATGACATCGGCCTTGAACCGGTCGGCGAAATCCCAGACATAGAAGGGGATTCCGAGGATGTCGGCGACGCGGCGGGCATCTGCGGCGTCCTCTTTGGAGCAGCAGCCCCGCGACCCGGTGCGCAAGGTCCCGGGCGCATGGGACAGCGCGAGGTGCACGCCGACCACGTCGTGACCGGCGTCGACCATGCGGGCGGCGGCCACCGAGGAGTCCACTCCGCCGCTCATTGCGGCGAGCACCTTCATCGCGGACCCAATGATGAACTGGCCAGCGCCGCCTGCCGGGCGCGCGCCACCGCGGCGGGCAGTACCCGCAGCGCGGCATCGACATCCTCAGCGGTACTGGTGTGGCCCAGCGTCAGTCGCAGCGAACCGCGGGCCGACTCGGGATCGGCGCCCATGGCCAGCAGCACGTGCGAGGCCTGCGCCACCCCGGCGGTGCAGGCCGAACCGGTGGAGCACTCGATTCCGTTGGCGTCCAGCAGCATCAGCAACGAATCGCCCTCACAACCCCGAAAGGTGAAGTGGGTGTTGCCGGGCAGTCGCCGCCCCCCGCGCGCCCCGTTGAGCAGGACGTCGTCGATGGAGCGCAGGACCCCGTCGATCAGCGCATCGCGCAGTCCGCGCAACCGCGCCGAGGACTGCTCCAGCGACCCGACCGAGATGTCGGCGGCGGTCGCCATCGCCACCGCCCCGGCGACGTCGACGGTGCCCGACCGCACGTCACGCTCCTGTCCGCCACCGTGCAGCAGAGGCGTGCAGGCGGTGTCCCGGCGCAGCAGCAGGGCACCCGTTCCGACGGGTCCGCCGAACTTGTGGGCGGTGATGCTCATCGCCGACAGGCCCGACGCTGCGAAGTCCACCGGCACCTGGCCGACCGCCTGGACGGCGTCGCTGTGCATCGGAACACCGAATTCGGCTGCGACAGAGGCCATGTCGGCAATCGGCATGATCGTGCCGACTTCATTGTTGGCCCACATCACCGACACCAGCGCAACGTCGTCGTACTCGGACAGCACCTCGCGCAACGCCGCGGGCAGCACCGAACCGTCGGCCTCGGTGGGCAGCAGCGTGATCTCGGCGTCTTCGTGCTCGGCCAACCATTCCACGGCGTCCAGCACGGCGTGGTGTTCGACGGCGGTGGTGATGATGCGCCGGCGGCGCGGGTCGGCGTCGCGGCGCGCCCAGTAGATGCCCTTGACGGCCAGGTTGTCACTGTCGGTGCCGCCGGCGGTGATGATCACCTCCGAGGGGCGTGCCCCGAGTCGGGCGGCCAGACTCTCGCGGGCCTCCTCAAGCCGGCGGCGCGCGGCGCGGCCGGCGGTGTGCAGCGAGGAGGGGTTGCCGACGTCGCCCAGCGCGGCAGCCATCGCCTCGATGGCTTCCGGGTGCATCGGGGTGGTGGCAGCGTGGTCGAGATAGACCGGCGGGGTCTGGCTCATGGCCCGTTCAGGATACCGGCGCGCACTGCGGGACCGAACAGACGCAAAATCCCCCGACACGCCGGGCGTGCGGGGGATTTTGCGTCTGCTCGCGGAACAGGGCTCAGCCCTTGCGGGCCTTGACCGCCTCGGTCAGCTGCGGGGTGACGTTGAACAGGTCACCGACGATGCCGTAGTCGGAGATCTCGAAGATCGGCGCTTCCTCGTCCTTGTTGACCGCGACGATGGTCTTCGAGGTCTGCATACCGGCCCGGTGCTGGATCGCCCCGGAGATGCCCAGCGCGATGTACAGCTGCGGGGACACCGTCTTACCGGTCTGGCCGACCTGGAACTGGCCCGGGTAGTAACCGGAGTCCACCGCGGCACGGGAGGCGCCGACGGCCCCACCCATGGAGTCGGCGAGTTCCTCGACGACGCTGAACTTCTCGGCGCTGCCGACGCCGCGCCCGCCGGCCACCACGATGCTGGCCTCGGTCAGTTCCGGACGGTCACCGGCAACCGCGGGCTGCCGTGCGGTGATCCGGGCGGCGTTGGGGGCCGCTGCGGGCACCTCGACGGTGACCTGCTCGCCGGCTCCCGGGCTGGGTGCGGCCTCGATGGCGCCGGGGCGCACGGTGATCACCGGCACCTCGGCGTTGACCTTGGCCTCGACGGTGAACGCGCCGCCGAAGATCGAGTGGATGGCGGTGCCGCCCTCCTTGACGTCGACGACGTCGGAGAGCACACCCGAACCGATCCGCGCGGCCAGCCGGCCGGCGATCTCCTTCCCGTCGGCGGTGGCGGGCAGCAGCACGGCGGCCGGGCCGGCCGACTCGACCAGCTTCTCCAGCACGTCGACATACGGCGTGATGAGGTATTTCTCCGCGTCGTCGGACTCGGCGACGTAGATCTTGGCCGCACCGGCGGCCTTGAGGTCCTCGACCAGCGGTGCGGCGGTGCCGGGGGCACCGACCACCACCGCCGCCGGCTCGCCCAGGTGGCGGGCGGCGGTGAGCAGCTCGGTGGTGACCTTCTTCACCGCGCCCTCGGAGTGCTCGACGAGCACGAGTACTTCAGCCATGGCTCTCTTCCTTCAGGTGTGGGGGTCTGTCTAGATGATCTTCTGCGCGACGAGGTACTCGGCGATCTTCTTGCCGCCCTCACCGTCGTCGGAAACCTTCTCGCCCGCGGTCTTCGGCGGCTTGGGGGTCGACGACAACACGGTGGAGCCGGCGTTGGCCAGGCCCACCTCGTCGGCCTCGACTCCGATGTCGGCCAGCGACAGGGTGGTGACTTCCTTCTTCTTGGCGGCCATGATGCCCTTGAAGGAGGGGAAGCGCGGCTCGTTGATCTTCTCGTTGACGCTGACCACGGCCGGCAGCGAGGCCTCGACGCTGAACACGCCCTCGTCGGTCTCGCGCTCGCCGCTGATGGCGCCACCCTCGACGGTGATCTTGCGCATGTGGGTCAGCTGCGGCAGGCCCAGGTACTCGGCGATGATCGCCGGGACGGCACCGCCGGTGCCGTCGGTGGCCTCGTTACCCGCGATCACCAGATCGGTGCCCTCGATGGTGCCCAGCGCGCGCGCCAGCGCCCACCCGGTCTGCACCATGTCCGAGCCGTGCAGGTTGGCGTCGAGCAGGTGCACGCCCTTGTCGGCGCCCATCGACAGCGCCTTGCGGATGGCCTCGGTGGCCCGCTCCGGTCCAGCGGTGAGCACGGTGACGGTGCTCTGCCCGCCCGCGGCCTCTTCCTTCTCCTTGATGAGCAGCGCCTCTTCGACGGCGCGCTCGTTGATCTCGTCGAGCACCGCATCGGCGGCGTCCCGGTCGAGGGTCCAGTCACCGTCGGAAAGCTTGCGCTCCGACCACGTGTCCGGGACCTGCTTGATCAGAACCACGATGTTCGTCATGGCTTGTCTGTGTCCTCCTGGCAGGCGTCATGCGGACCCGGTCGGGCCGCACGGTCGATCACAATCCGCTGTCTGCACCATGTTACTAGCCGGTAACTTACGGTGCTCCGCTCCATGAGGATAGCGCCATGACGCGGTGTTCCCGCAGGCCCGTCGCGAGGCGCGGGAATGCGCGATGGTTCGACGATTGCGGGGCGGCAAGGTTAGCCTGCCTTGCGATGAGCGCACATCCGACGGACCACGCCGAGGGCGGCCTGCCACTGACCGGCGAGCGCACCGTCCCCGGCTTGGCGGTGGAGAACTACTGGTTCCGCCGCCATGAAGTGGCATACCTCCGGTGCGCCGACCTTTGCGCAGGTCAAGAGGTGTTGGAAGCCGGGTGCGGCGAGGGTTACGGAGCCGATCTGCTGGCCTCGGTGGCCCGCCGGGTGGTGGCTGTCGACTACGACGCGGCGACGGTCGCGCACGTGCGCGACCGCTACCCGCGGGTGGCGGTGCTGGCGGCCAACCTGGCGGCCCTGCCGATGCCCGACGCGAGCATCGACGTTGTGGTGAACTTCCAGGTCATCGAGCATCTGTGGGATCAGCCACAGTTCATTACCGAATGCTTACGGGTGTTGCGGCCGGGTGGGCTGCTGCTGATTTCGACCCCGAACCGGATCACCTTCACCCCCGGCAGCGACGTGCCGGTCAACCCGTTCCACACCCGGGAACTCAACGCCGCCGAACTGCGCGAACTGCTGGTCGATGGCGGTTTCCAGGTGCAGTCGATGAGCGGGGTGTTCCACGGTCCGCGCCTGACCGAGATGGACGCCCGGCACGGTGGTTCGATCATCGACGCCCAGATCGCCCGCGCGGTCGCCGGCGCCCCGTGGGACGACGGCCTGCTGGCCGACGTGGCCGCGGTGCGGCCCGAGGACTTCGAGATCGTCAGCGAGCAGGAGCGCGACATCGACGTGAGCCTGGACCTGCTGGCGATCGCGGTGCGCCCGTGACGTCGTCCCCGACCGCGCAGGTGCCCGGGCAGTTCAGCCTGGTTCTGCACACCCATCTGCCGTGGCTGGCCCACCACGGCCGCTGGCCGGTCGGCGAGGAGTGGCTCTACCAGTCGTGGGCGGCGTCGTACCTGCCCCTGCTGCGGGTACTGCGGACGCTGGCCGCCGAGGGGCGTCGCGGACTGCTCACCCTGGGCCTGACGCCGGTGGTCACCGCCCAACTCGACGACCCCTACTGCCTCGACGGCATGCACCGCTGGCTGGCCAACTGGCAGCTGCGGGCATTGGAGGCGGCCAATGTGCACACCGCCACCGGCGCGGTCCCCGGCACGGCCAGCAGCCCGGAAGCGTTGCGGCGATTCGGTATTCGCGAATACGGCGAAGCCAGCCAGGCATGCGAGGACTTCGCCGGCCTGTGGCGGCACGGCGCCAGCCCGCTGCTGCGCGAATTGATCGACGCCGACACGGTGGAACTGCTCGGCGGCCCGCTGGCCCACCCGTTCCAGCCGCTGCTGCACCCCCGGCTGCGCGAATTCGCACTCCGGGAGGGCCTCGCCGACGCCGGCCAGCGACTGGGCCACACCCCGGTCGGCATCTGGGCACCGGAATGCGCCTACGCACCCGGCATGGAGCACGACTACGCCGCCGCCGGGGTCGGCCACTTCATGGTGGACGGCCCGTCGCTGCACGGTGACACCGCGCTGGGCCGTCCCGTCGGCGACACCGACGTGCTGGCCTTCGGCCGCGATCTTCAGGTCAGCTACCGGGTGTGGTCGCCGAAGTCCGGGTACCCGGGCCACGCCGCCTACCGCGACTTCCACACCTACGACCACCTCACCGGACTCAAACCCGCCCGGGTCACCGGCCGCGGCGTCGACTCCGAGCACAAGGCGCCCTATGACCCCCAGCGAGCCGACCGCGCCGTCGACGTCCACGTCGCCGACTTCGTCGCCCTGGTGCGCCACCGGCTGATCTCGGAGTCCGAGCGGATCGGCCGGCCTGCACATGTGGTGGCCGCCTTCGACACCGAACTGTTCGGGCATTGGTGGTACGAGGGTCCGCTGTGGCTCGAGCGATTGCTGCGCGCGCTGCCCGAGGCAGGGATCCGGGTGGGCACCCTGCGCGACGCGCGGGAGAACGGCTTCGTCGGCGCTCCCGTCGAATTGCCGCCCAGCTCATGGGGTTCCGGCAAGGACTGGCAGGTGTGGGCCGGGGAGAAGGTCGCCGACCTCGTGCAGCTCAACGCCGAGGTGGTCGACACCGCGCTCACCTGCGTCGACAAGGCGCTGGCCCAGAACGATTCCGCCCCGGCCCGCGATCTGGTCGCCGACCAGATCCTGCGCGAGACGCTGCTGACGGTGTCCAGCGACTGGCCGTTCATGGTCAGCAAGGACTCTGCCGCCGACTACGCCCGCTACCGGGCCCATCTGCACGCGCACGCCACCCGCGAGATCGCCGACGCGCTGGCGTCGGGCCGCCGGGATGCGGCCGCGCGCCTGGCCGCGGGCTGGAACCGGGCCGACGGCCTCTTCGGCGCACTCGACGCCCGTCGGCTGCCCCGGTGACGGGCCCGGCGACGGCAGCGGCGCCGTGAAGATCCTGATGGTGTCGTGGGAGTACCCGCCGGTGATCGTCGGCGGCCTCGGTCGTCACGTCTACCACCTGGCGACCGCCCTGGCCGCCGGCGGGCACGAGGTGGTGGTGCTGTCTCGCCGGCCCTTCGACACCGATCCGGCCAGCCATCCCACCACCGACGAGGTCCACGAGGGCGTGCGCGTCATCGCAGCCGCCCACGACCCGCACGAGTTCGAGTTCGGCCCCGACATGATGGCCTGGACGCTGGCGATGGGACACGCGATGACCCGGGCCGGGCTGAAGCTGACGCGACGGCTGGGTGCCCGATGTGGTGCACGCCCACGACTGGCTGGCCGCCCACCCGGCCATCGCCCTGGCCGAGTTCTTCGATGTGCCAATGGTTTCCACCATGCACGCCACCGAGGCCGGCCGGCACTCCGGGTGGGTGTCCGGACCGATCAGCCGACAGGTGCACGCGCTCGAGTCGTGGCTGGCGCGGGAGTCCGATTCGCTGATCACGTGTTCGACGTCGATGGCTGACGAGATCCCGAACTCTTCGGACCCGGACTGGCCGATATCAGCGTCATCCCCAACGGGATCGACTCCAGCCGTTGGCCTTTCGCGCCGCGGCGCAAGCGCGCCGGGCCGCCCGAACTGTTGTTCTTCGGTCGCCTGGAGTACGAGAAGGGCGTTCACGACGCGATCGCCGCACTGCCGCGCATCCGCCGCAGCCACCCCGGCACCACGCTCACGATCGCCGGCGACGGTACCCAGCAGGACTGGCTGGTGGAGGTCGGCCCGGAAACACAAGGTGCTCAAGGCGGTCCGGTTCGTCGGGCGTGCCGATCACGATCAGCTGCTGGCCCTGCTGCACCGGGCCGACGTGGCCGTGCTGCCCAGCCACTACGAGCCGTTCGGCATCGTCGCGCTGGAGGCCATCGCCGCCGGCACTCCCCTGGTGACCACCAACGTCGGCGGTCTGGGCGAAGCGGTGATCGACGGGAAGACCGGGCTGTCCTGTCCGCCGCGCGACGTGGCGGCCCTGGCCGCCGCCGTGCGCGCCACGCTCGACGACCCGGCCGCCGCCCAACGCCGCGCTATCGCGGCCCGGGAGCGACTCACCTCCGACTTCGACTGGCACACCGTGGCCGCCCGCACCGCACAGGTCTACCTGGCCGCCAAGCGCGGCGAGCGGCAGCCGCTGGAGCGCCGGCCGATCGTCGAGCACGCGCTGCCGGACCGGTAGCCCGCGATCCGCTGGCGCGAGCTGTCAGCGGGAGGCCTTCTTGCGCTCGATGTCGGCCAGGTTGGCGGCCAGTTCGGCGCGCTGGGCCGCCGAGGCGTCCCATGCCACCTTGCGGTTCTTGACCACCTTGGCCGGCGAACCGACGGCGATCGAGTAGTCGGGGATGTCCCCCTTGACCACGGCATGCGCCCCGAGCACGCAGCCACGCCCGATGGTGGTGCCGCGCAGGATGGTCACCTTGGTGGCGATCCAGACGTCGGGGCCGATGCGCACCGGGGTCTTGACGATGCCCTGGTCCTTGATCGGCAGTTCGATGTTGTCCATCTTGTGGTCGAAGTCGCATACATAGCACCAGTCGGCCATCAGCGCCGACTCACCGAATTCGATGTCGAGGTAGCAGTTGATGACGTTGTCGCGACCGAACACCACTTTGTCGCCCAGCCGCAGCGAGCCCTCGTGGGCGCGGATGGTGTTCTTGTCCCCGATGTGCACCCATCGGCCGATCTCCAGCTGGGACAGCTCCGGGGTGGCGTGGATCTCGACGTTCTTGCCGAGGAAAACCATGCCGCGGGTGATGATGTGCGGGTTGGCCAGCTTGAACTTCAGCAGCCGCCAGTAGCGCACCAGGTACCACGGGGTGTAGGCGCGGTTGGCGATGACCCACTTCAGCGACTCCCTGGTCAGGAACCTGGCCTGCCGGGGGTCGCGCAGACGCGAACCGCGCCAGCGCTTATGGATCGGCGCGCCCCACATGCTCGTCATGGCCGATGAGCCTACCCAAGCTCCAGGGGGGTACCGGGTTAGTCTCGCCTGTACGGTCGCGACGAGCGGAAGGACACCGATGCTGCGGGCCCACTGGGCGCGAACAGGCCTCGCGGTGGCGTCGACGACGCTGCTGGCCGCCTCGATGGCAGCGTGCGGCACCACCGATTCCTGGGTGGACCCCATCGCGGCCCGCGGCTGGTCGGCCCAGTACGCCGACGCCCGCAACAGCAGCTACTCGTCCACCGAGGGCGCCCAGGCTCTGAGCTTGGGTTGGAGCCGCTCGGTCAAGGGCGAACTGGGCGCAGCCGCCGCACTGGGCGGCGACGACTACCTCGCCCTCAACGGACAGACCGCCGGCGGCTGTTCGCTGATGGTCTGGGAGAACGGCAACGGCGGCCGCCAGCGGTGGTGCACCCGAATGGTGCTCGGCGGCGGTTTCACCAGCCCGCTGTTCGACGGTTTCGACAACCTCTACCTCGGCCAACCCGGCCTGATGATCGCCTACCCCCCGACCCAGTGGGTTCGCTGGCGCACCAATGTCATCGGAATGCCCACCACCGCAAGGTTTCTCGCGCCGGGTCGGCTGCTGGTCGTGACACACCTCGGCCAGGTGCTGGTCTTCGACGCACACCGCGGCGTGGTGGACGGCACCCCGCTGGATCTCGTCGAGGGCGTCAACCCCACCGACCCCTTCCGCGGGCTGACCGACTGCGCGCAGTCGCTCCCCGGCTGCCCGGTGGCATCGGCGCCGGCCTATTCCGCGGCCACCGGTATCGCGGTCGCTCGGGCTGTGGCAGCCCGGAGCCCCGGCGTCGGTGCTCACCGCCCTGCGCTACCAGCCCGACCGGCCCGCCCTGCTGACCCGGGAGTGGACCAGCGACGCGGTGCGGCCGGCATCCTCGGCAGTCCGGTGCTCTCCGCCGACGGCCAGACGGTTTACGTCAACGGACGCGACCGCCGGCTGTGGGCGCTCAACGCCGCTGACGGCACAGTGAAATGGTCGGTACCGCTTGATTTTCAACCGCAGACGCCGCCGTCGGTGGCACCCGGCGGGCTGATCATCGCCGGCGGCGGCCCGGAGACCCGACTGGTGGCGATCAAGGATTCCGGGGATGCGGAGAGGTGGTATGGCGCCGCGATGACGTCACACCGCTGTCGACCTCGAGCCAGGCCGGGGCGACGGCGGCCTACACCGTCGTCGCCGACGGACCCGCAGCAGTTGTCGCTGCTGGTGTTCGATCCCGCCGACGGCGGACGACGCTCAACAGCTATCCGCTGCCGGCCGCGGGCTTCCCGGTCGGGTGTCGGCGGGTTCGACCGCCGGGTGGTGGCCGCCACCAGTGGCGGCCAGGTCTACAGCTTCGGCCCGGCCGTGAGCGTCAGGTTCATGGCGGTGACCTGCCGCGGGGCTACCGATGCCGCCGCCCGCAGATGCGGCAGCAGTTCGGCCCGGCCGAAGTAGAAGATCACCGAATCGTCGGTGATGGCGAAGTTCTGGTAGTGCGAGGGATCGCGGCCGGCGCCGGGCGAAACGCTCCCGCCAGCCGGTGGAGGCCTCGAGTTCGCGCTGAACGATCGGGAAGATCGCGTCCAGCGGTTTGGCGTCCGGGGCGAACAACGTGTCGAAGGTGACCGGCTTTCCGCGGACGGTGTCATAGGTGAACGACCAGTACCAGGTGGTCGGGTGCGCGCTGCCGACGTTCTGGAACAGCTCGAGGACGACACTGCGGGTCTGCGCCGAGCGCAAAGACTCGGCGGTGACGTCCATCTCGAAGGGGTGGTTGCGCGCATCCGGGGTGTTGGCGACGTTGACGAAACCATCGCGGGTCTGCGGAGGTAGTCGACGATCGCCTGCTCGTCGGGATAGTCGAGGGGGAACGTCATATCCATCGTGTAGGCCGGATCGTTGGCCAGGACGCGGCAGTTGCCGGCCGTCACGATGCCGCCGAAGTCGGCGCAGGCGCCCGGTTCAGCGGTCAGCCGGCGGGGCGGCCAGTACCGCACCGGCCACCAGTCGCGACGGCCAGGCTCAGAATGCGCATGGCTCCACAGCCTACCGGTCCGACAGGTCGGGCCGGCCGGCCGAGGGACGGCAGACGAACGCCGCGGCTACGGGAGGCCGCTCCGGTGCCCATCCGCATGATCACCACCGACAGAGAGACGCTTCCCGTCGGGCGCAGCCGCCGTCGCAGCGCGTCGGGATCGACGTCGACACCGCGCACCAGGATCTCCAGCGCACCGCAGTCGCGCGCCGAAAGCGCCTGGCGCAGAACCTTTTCCCGCAGCGGCAGCTGGTCGATCACCTCGAAGCCGCGCACCCCGTCGGCAGCCGGTCCCCGGTCAGGTAGGCGATGTCGGGGTCGAGTTGCCACAGCCCGTGCCGGGCGCCGTACTGGCGCACCAGACCCGGCCCGCACCACCGCACCGTCCGGGTCGACGATCCAGCGTCCCGGTGCGCCGGTCCCGCAGTCGTCGGGGTCGGCGTCGGTGAGCACCTCGTCTCCGGTCGCAGCGACCGGCTGGCCCGCCGCCGCACCCCCGGCTCGGCCAGGCCCGGCGACCACAGGCAGGCCTCGCGGACCGCGCCGCCGGCCGAGACCACCTCGACCTCGCCGTCGAAGCCGAGTCCGGCGAACCGCGTCGAAGTCGATACCGGGCGCGCACTTCACCACCGTGACCCGGCCGCGGTAGACCTCGAGCGAGCGCGTCCAACGGCGGCAGGTAGGCGCGCGGGTCGAACCGACGCCGCCCGCCGGCTGCGCCGTGCCGGGTCCAGCACCACGACGGTGTCGCGGCTGACCGGATGCAGCGCGTCGGCCCGGCACAGCGGGACGTCGGCACCGAGGTTGTGCCGCGGCCATCGCCAGCCGGACCTCGTCGATATCGCTGCCCAGCACGAAGGCCGCCGTCTCGCGCAGGGCGGCCAGTTCGGTGCCGATCGAACAGGTCGCGTCGTGGACACGCGCCCGGCCAGCCGCTGGGCCCGGTGCCGGGCCACCACGGCGGTGGTGGCCTGCTGCAGCGCCTCGTCGGTGAACAACCAGCCGACACCTCGCAGCCCGGCGAACTTCGCAGCGGCCTTGCGGCGCAGCAGCGTGGTCTCGCACCAGCGCGGCGGTGTGCTCGCCGAACCGGTCGCGGACCGCGGCGATGTCGGCGACCAGGCTGGCGTCGGTGAGCCGCAACCCGGCCACCTCGGCGAGCGCGGCCGTCCCGGCGTCGCCGCGTCAGGTAGGCGACGTCGTCGCGGCGTGAACGTCAGGAGGGTTTAACCCCGGTGATCATGACGTTGTAGAACCAGCCCTTGGGCACGACCCGGCGCCACACGTTGGCGTCGACCCAGGACAGTGTCGTCCAGCCGCCGAACGCGAATTTCGCCCAGCCCCAGCCGAGCTTGCCCGGGCGGCACCGTCGACTCGAAGGTCCGCACCGGCCAGCCGAGCATCGCCGCGGTGAACTCCTCGCTGGCGGTGTGCACCTGCACGGCACCGGCGTTGGTGGCCATCCGCTCGAGGTCGGCGGGGTCGAAGGTGTGCAGGTCGACGATCCACTCGAGGGCCGCGGCGCGCGAGTTCTCGTCGAGTTCGGCCTGCGGACGCCGCCAGCTGCCCAGGCCGGGCAGCTTCATGGCGCGGACGGTGGTCTTCCAGGTCAGGTCGGCCAGCCTGCGCGCGTAGGCGTTGCCCACGGTGGTCGGCTCGCCGGCGAAGACGAACCGGCCGCCGGGCTTGAGCACCCGGACCACCTCGCGCAGCGACAGCTCGACGTCGGGGATGTGGTGCAGCACGGCATGACCGACGACCAGGTCGAAGGTGTTGTCGTCGTAGGGGATGCCCTCGGCGTCGGCGACCCGGCCGTCGATGTCCAGGCCGAGGCGACTGCCCGTTGCGGGTGGCGACCTTGACCATGCCCGGGGACAGGTCGGTGACCGAGCCGCGGCGCGCCACCCCGGCCTGGATCAGGTTGAGCAGGAAGAAGCCGGTGCCGCAGCCGAGTTCCAGGGCCCGGTCGTAGGGCAGCTCGCGCAGCTCGTCCTCGGGCACGATGGCGTCGAACCGGCCACGCGCGTAGTCGATGCAGCGCTGGTCGTAGGAGATCGACCACTTGTCGTCGTAGGTCTCGGCCTCCCAGTCGTGGTAGAGCACCTGGGCGAGCTTGGTGTCGTGCCGGGCGGCCTCGACCTGCTCGGCGGTCGCGTGCGGTACCGGAGCCGGGTCGCCGGCGACATCGGAAACAGCAGCCGGGGCGGCGACATCCTTCATGTCCGTCATGAGGGCAGCCTAACGCCGAGGGTGCGGCCGCAAAAACCTCGCCGTAACGCTGCGCCTGGCGCTCGGCGCCGAGATGGCCGTCGATCAGCGCCTTCACCCCGGCCAGCGCGGCCGGTGACGCGTCGAGGAAGCGGACGGCCCAGGCCAGCGCCGCGTCGTACACGTCGTCGGGGGCCACCAACTCGTCGACCAGGCGCAGTGCCAGCGCCTCCTCCGGCCCGACGAACCGGCCGCTGAAGGCCAGTTCCTTGGCCCGGGACGGCCCCACCGCGCGGGCCAGTCGGGCGCATCCACCGCCGCCGGGCACCAGACCGGCCAGGATCTCGGTGGCGCCCACCTTGGCGTTGTCGCCGGCCACCCGCCAGTCGGCGGCCAGGGCCAGGCTCAGCCCGGCACCCAGGGCGTAGCCGGTGACCGCCGCGACGGTGGGTTTCGGGATGGCCGCCACCGCGTCCAGGGCGGCCCGGCGGACACGATCGGCGGCCTCGGCTTCGGCCCGGTCGAGGCTGTGCAGTTCCGGGACGTCGTCTCCGGCGCAGAAGATCTCGTGGCCGCCGAACAGGATCACCGCGGCGATGTCGTGGCGCCGCGATATCTCCTCAGCGGCGTCGGCCAATTCGCGGTAGACCTGCCGGGTCAGCGCGTTGGTGGGCTCCCGGTTGAGCACCAGCGTTCCGATCCCGGGGTGTTGCTCGCTGACATGGACTCCGACGAACTCGCGCATGCCGATCAGCGGTCCTTGATCCGAGCCAGCGCGCGCCGACGGGCGTCGTTGTAGCGGTCGGCGTCGAAGAACTCGATCTCCCAGTTGTCTTTGAGCACCGTCAGCGTCGGCTGAACCTTCTCGATCCGGCGTTCCAGGGACAGCACGTCGGCGACGGTCCGGCCGGTCAGTGAGTCCAACTGACTCCAGGTCGGCGGCAGCAGCAGTGCCCGGCCCTCGGCGAAGTCGTCGATGGCCGCCTCCGGGCGGGCCCAGTCGGCGTGGTCGGACTCGGTGTTCTCACCGTCGGCACGCTGGCCGTGCGGTATCGCGCCGACGAAGAAGTAGGTGTCGTAGCGGCGGGTGCGCTCTTCCTTGGGAGTGACCCAGTTCGACCACGGCCGCAACAGATCGGCGCGCAGCACCAGTTTCTCCGCACGCAGGAAGTCGGCGAACGACACGCTGCGTTCCTCCAGGGCGACCCGCTGATCGCGGTAGACCGATGCGTCGCGCACGATGCCGTCGGGGTCGTCGGCGGTGCCGGCGAACAGCACGCCGGACTCCTCGAACGTCTCCCGGGCTGCGGCGCACACCAGCGCCTCGGCCAGATCGGCCTCGATGCCGAAACGCTCTGCCCACCAGGCGGGTTCGGGTCCGAACCAGGCGTCGTTGCCGGACAGTCCGGCGTCCCGGTCGCGCTCGTCGACCCCGCCGCCGGGGAACACCGTCATCCCGGCGGCGAACTCCATGGCCGCGTGGCGGCGCATCAGGAACACCTCGAGGCCCTCGGCAGATCTGTCACGCACCAGCATCACGGTGGCCGCCGGCCGCACGGCCAGCGGTTCAGGGTTCTGACTCATGCGGCGCCTCCGGTGCGCAGCGCCGGCTACGCGCGCGGCGGGCGAAATAGCGGCCGTCGATGGTGTCCACGGCGATGGATTGCCGGAAGCGCCTCGGACAGGGTCTCGGCGGTCAGCACATCGGGCAGCAGGCCGGCCGCGACCACCTGCCCCTCCGACAGCACCAGGCAATGACTGAAGCCCGGCGGGATCTCCTCGACGTGATGGGTGACCAGCACCAGCGCCGGGGAGTCCGGGTCGGCGGCCAGGTCGGCGAGCCGGGCCACCAGTTCCTCGCGGCCGCCGAGGTCCAGGCCGGCGGCAGGCTCGTCGAGCAGCAACAATTCGGGGTCGGTCATCAGCGCCCGGGCGATGAGGACCCGCTTTCGTTCACCCTCGGACAGCGTCCCGTAGGTGCGGTCGGCCAGGTGTTCGGCGCCGACACTCTCCAGGGTGTCCAGGGCCCGGACGTCATCGACCTCGTCGTAGGTTTCCTTCCAGCGGCCCAGCACCGCGTACCCGGCCGACACCACCAGGTCACGCACCACTTCACCGTCCGGGATCCGTTGCGCCAGAGCCGAACTGCTCAGCCCGACCCGTTGGCGCAGTTCGCTCATGTCGACCCGGCCCAGCCGCTCGCCCAGCACGGTGGCGACGCCCGCGGAGGGATACTCCATCGCCGCGGCGATGCGCAACAGGGAGGTCTTGCCGGCGCCGTTGGGCCCGATGATCACCCAGCGTTCGTCGAGTTCGACCTGCCAGTCCACCGGCCCGACGAGCAATCGGCCGTCGCGGCTGCAGAGTGACGCCGCGGAAGTCGATCAGCAGATCGGGGTCGACGTCGTCATTCAATTGGACGTCCTCGGGCACCTGACCATCGTGCCGCATCACGGGCCGGTCGACTCGGCCGGGATCTCGACCCGGGGCGCAGACACGCCGTCGACGGCGTCGGCGGCCTCGATCTCCGCCCGGGTCACGCCGAGGATGAACAGCACGGTGTCCAGGTACGGGTGGCTCAACGAGGCGTCGGCAACCTCCCGCAGCGCGGGTTTGGCGTTGAACGCCACCCCGAGCCCGGCCGCGCTGAGCATGTCGATGTCATTGGCGCCGTCGCCGACCGCCACCGTCTGCTCCATCGGCACGCCGGCCTGGGTGGCGAAGTCGCGCAGCGCCTTGGCCTTGCCGGCCCGGTCGACGATCGGGCCCACCACCCGGCCGGTGAGCTGGCCGTCGACGATCTCCAGTTCGTTGGCGGCGACGAAGTCCAGCATCAACTCGTGGGCCAGCGGTTCGATCACCTGGCGGAAGCCGCCGGAGACCACACCGCAGTGAGAAGCCCGAGCCGGCGCAGTGTCCGGATCGTCGTCCGCGCGCCCGGGGTCAGCTGCACCTGATCGGCGACCTCGTCGAGCACCTCGGCGGGCAGTCCGGCCAGCGTGGCCACCCGTTGGTGCAGCGACTCGGCGAAGTCGATCTCGCCGCGCATCGCGGCCTCGGTGATCGCGGCCACCGCCTCCCCCGCACCGGCGTGGGCGGCCAGCATCTCGATGACCTCGCCCTGGATCAGGGTGGAATCGACGTCGAACACGATCAGCCGCTTGTTGCGCCGTTCCAGGGTGTAGTTCTCCACGGCGATGTCGACGCCCTGCTCCGCGCCTACCCGGGCGAGGTTCGCCTGCAGCACCCCGGACAGTCCCGCCGGCACCGTGACCCGCAGTTCCAGGCCGGTCACCGGGTAGTCGGAGACACCGCGGATGACGTCGATGTTGACCCCCAGTGCGGCGGCCTCGCGGGCCACCGCGCCGAACGCCGCCGCGGTGATGGGCCGGCCGAGGACGACGATGGTGTGGGTCGGGGGGCCGGCGATGACCGGTTCGTCGTCGTTGCGCTCGATGGTTGCCTCGAGTCCGAGGTCGGCGATTGCGCTGGTGACGTCGGCGCGAAGCGAGGGACCGTCGACAACCTCGGCAGGGCCGGAGACCAGCACCCCGAGCGTCAAGCGCTGGCGGATGACGACCTGTTCAACATTGAGCAGTTCGACACTGTATCGGGAGAGCACCTCGAACAATGCGGACGTGACCCCAGGCCGGTCCAAACCGGTGACGGTGATCAGTACCGACACCCTGGGGGTGGTCATATGCGCCGCTGCGCTGACCCCGCGGCGCTGGCCCTAAATATCGCCGTCGGGGTTGATGACGTCCCGCCGCGGCTTGGGACCCTTCTTGGCGCGCTCGAACTCCCCGGGCTTCATGGCGTCGAAGCCGACCACCGCGGCCACCGGGCGCTTGGTGGTGTGCGAACGACCGACGTGGGCCTCGGCACGCATCCGATCGACCATGTGCGGGTAGTGCAGCTCGAAGGCCGGCCGCTCCGAACGGATCGGGGGCAGCTCGGTGAAGTTGTGCCGCGGCGGCGGGCAGGAGGTCGCCCACTCCAGCGAGTTGCCGTGACCCCACGGGTCGTCGACGGTAACGACCTCGCCGTACCGCCAGCTCTTGAACACGTTCCAGAAGAACGGCAGCATCGAGACGCCGAGGATCGAACGCCCCGATCGACGAGATGATGTTCAGGGTGGTGAAGCCGTCGGAGGGCAGGTAGTCGGCGTAGCGGCGCGGCATGCCCTCGTCGCCCACCCAGTGCTGCACCAGGAACGTCAGGTTGAAGCCGATCATGGTCAGCCAGAAGTGCAGCTTGGCCAGCCGCTCGTCGAGCAGCCGTCCGGTCATCTTCGGGAACCAGAAGTAGACGCCGGAATAGGTGGCGAACACGATCACGCCGAACAGCACGTAGTGGAAGTGGGCGACCACGAAGTAGGTGTCGGACACGTGGAAGTCCAGCGGCGGGCTGGCCAGCAGCACTCCCGACAGGCCACCGCAGCAGGAAGGTCACCAGGAACCCGAAGGCGAACAGCATCGGCGACTCGAAGGTCAGCTTGCCCTTCCACATGGTGCCGATCCAGTTGAAGAACTTGATGCCGGTGGGCACCGCGATCAGGAACGTCATGAACGAGAAGAACGGCAGCAGAACCGCACCGGTGACGTACATGTGGTGGGCCCACACCGCCATGGACAGCGCCGCGATGCTGATGGTGGCGTAGACCAGCGTGGAGTAGCCGAAGATCGGCTTGCGGGAGAACACCGGGAAGACCTCGGAGACGATGCCGAAGAACGGCAGCGCGAGGACGTACACCTCGGGGTGACCGAAGTACCAGAACAGGTGCTGGAACAGCGTCACGCCGCCGTTGGCCGGGTCGTAGATGTGCGCACCGAGGCGACGGTCGGCAGCCAGGCCGAAGGCGGCGGCGGTGAGCAGCGGGAAGATCAGGATGACCAGGATGCTGGTGATGAAGATGTTCCAGGTGAAGATCGGCATCCGGAACATCGTCATGCCGGGACAGCGCATGCAGACGACCGTGGTGATCATGTTGACCGCGCCCGAGGATGGTGCCCAGACCGCCCACGGCGACGCCGAGGATCCAGAGATCAGCGCCCGCACCCGGCGAGTGCACCGCATCGGAGAGCGGAACGTAGACCGTCCAGCCGAAGTCGGCGGCACCACCGGGGGTGATGAAACCTCCCAGGGCGATCAGCGCACCGAAGATGAACAGCCACAGCGACAGCGCGTTGAGCCGAGGGAACGCGACGTCGGGGGCGCCGATCTGCAGCGGCATCACCAGGTTGGCGAAGCCGAACACCACCGGGGTCGCGTAGAACAGCAGCATCGCCGTGCCGTGCATGGTGAACAGCTGGTTGTACTGCTCGTTGGAGAGGAACTGCAGCCCCGGGACGGCCAACTCGGCGCGCATGAACAGCGCCATCAGGCCGGCGAGGACGAAGAAGGTGAAGCAGGCGACCACGTACATGATGCCGATCAGCTTGTGATCGGTGGTGGTGAGGACCTTGTAGATGATGTTGCCTTTGGGGCCCATCGCGGGTGGCGCGGGACGACGGGCCTCTAGTTCCCCACGGGAAGGCACTACGGCTGTCACAGGATCCTCCAACCATCTATGGGACGCGTCCCAAAGAAACCTATCGCGAATACTAGCGCCAAACCGGCTCACACGGGCGGCCGGTCCTACATTCTGTCGTATTTCGCGTCGGACCCGTGGCGCGACCGCACGGAAGGCCAGGTCACACCCCCTTTACGGACGCAGGTGTTACCGTCGCGTCGTGCTTGTCCGCGCCGCGTTTTCCGGCTTCACCGCAGCGGTGGCCGCGGCGTTGGCGCTGAGCGGGTGCTCCGGATCCGCGCCGTATGCCGAAAACCCCTCGACCAGCACCGTTGTCACCAGCACCACCAAAATCGCCTCGGCCGGTGTGCTCGGCAATCAGCGCAGGCCGGACGAATCCTGCGCTCCGCAGCCCGCCCCGCTGGACGGACCGCCGCCGGGTCCGATCCGCCACGCCGCCGGGGAGACGCCGGTGCGGCCCGACCCGATGCGCATCGTGGTGCTCGCCGGCGACGAACTCGACGCGTTGTGCGCGCTGGGCCTGCAGTCGCGGATCGTGGCCGCCGCGCTGCCCGACGGATCTGACGCCCAGCCGTCCTATCTGGGGACGGTGGTGCACGACGTGCCGGGCGTCGGCACCCGCAGCGCCCCGGATCTGGGTGCGATCGCGGCGGCCAAGCCGGACCTGATCCTGGGTTCGCAGGCGCTGACGCCGGACTCCTACGCCGCGTTGAGCGCGATCGCGCCGACGGTGTTCAGCGCCGCGCCCGGCGCCCTGTGGCAGGCCAATCTCCGGATGGTGGGCGCGGCCACCGGCCGGCTGCGCGCCGCCGACGATCTGATCGCGGGTTTCACCGAGCAGGCCAGGAAGGCCGGCGAGGCCAACGACGCCACCCACTTCCAGGCCTCGGTGGTCCAGCTGACCGACTCGGCGCTGCGGGTGTTCGGCGCCGACAACGTTCCCGGGTAGCGTCCTGGCCGCCGTCGGCGTGGATCGCCCTGCAGCGCAACGTTTTACCGACAAGCCCTATATCGAGATCCCGCTCAGCGACGCCGATCTGTCGGCTGCCGACGGCGACATCGTGTACATGTCCTTCGCCTCGCCGGCGGCCAAGGACCGCGCACCGGCGTTGCTAGAGAGCCCGGCCTGGCGCACGCTGTCGGCCAACCGCGACAACCGAGTGTTCGTGGTGAACAACGAGGTGTGGCAGACCGGTCAGGGGTTGATCGCCGCGCGGGGCATCGTCGACGACCTACGCTGGCTCAACGCCCCGATCAACTGAGACCGACGCCGCGCCGGCTCAGGCAGCGTGTTCTCAGTTGCCCGGCGTGGTGCCGATAAGGCCCACTGCGTAGACGAAGACGTACAGATTGATGAGCGCCATGACTAACGCGGGCAGAGATTCCACCAGTGAGGATCCAGCGCGATAGCGGACGCCGATGCCCAGGACCATCAGCACGCACAGGCCGCCAGAAGCGGCGACTACCAGTGGTGGTACGAGATAGCCGACCATGAGCCCGACTGCCCCGAGGACCTCCAGCACGCCGGTGACCCTCCGGAACCGGATCAGCCCAAATTTCTCGAACTCCTCCACCATCGCGTCGGAGACGAGCACACTGACCCCATAGTAGAAGAACAGCACCATCGAGAGAGCTCTAAACACTTGGTACGTCATATGCATGCTGGCGCGGTTCCGATCACTTGTCGATCAACAGCGGCAGCGCGCCTCCGCCATGAAGGCACCACATGTCATCGTTAGCGATTTCTATCATCCTCCAAGTCATCGTTGCGCTCGGGCTGCTCAACGTTTGGCTGGTGCGCGCCCAGAAATCGACTGCCTACCGTGGCGGTTCGGCGCAGTCGCTCAAGGAGGAGTTCGCCGCTTACGGACTTCCCGATTGGACCTACTATGCAGTCGGGGCCCTCAAGGTCGGATCCGCGATAGCGCTGATCATCGGCATCTGGATTCCAGCACTCGTCCGGCCGCCGGCCATCATCGTTGCCGTCCTGATGATCGGGGCGTTGGCGATGCACGCGAAGGTCAAAGACCCGCTGTCGAAGTCGGTACCTGCGTTGGTGATGCTGCTGATGGTCGTCGCGATCGTTCTGCTGCGGTGACCATCCGTTCACACTCCCGCGCGGTCCGAAGCTAACCGCAATCGGAGGATGCAAGAAAAATGAGCACCGTTCACGCTTACGCGGCAACCACAGCCACCGAGCCACTGACCAGAACCACCATCACCCGCCGTGACGTGGGTCCGCACGACGTGCGCTTCGACATCCACTTCGCCGGGATCTGCCACTCCGACATCCACACCGTGCGTGCGGAATGGGGACAGCCGAGCTACCCGGTGGTGCCTGGCCACGAGATCGCGGGTGTGGTCACCGAAATCGGTTCGGAGGTAACCAAATTCACAGTCGGCGACCGAGTGGGCGTCGGCTGTTTCGTCGACTCCTGCCGCGAGTGCGATAACTGCAGGGCGGGCCTGCAGCAGTACTGCACCGGCGGCGGCATGATGGGTACCTACAACGCCGTAGGCCGCGACGGCCAGCCCACCCAGGGCGGGTACAGCGGGTCAATCGTCGTCGACGAGAACTATGTGCTGCGCATCCCGGATGCGCTGGGGCTCGACGCCGCCGCTCCCCTGTTGTGCGCGGGCATCACCACCTACTCGCCGCTGCGGCACTGGAACGTCGGCCCGGGGAGCCGGGTCGGCGTGGTGGGCCTCGGTGGACTGGGCCATTTGGCGGTGAAACTCGGCGCCGCGATGGGCGCAGAGGTGACGGTGCTGTCGCAGTCGCTGAAGAAGATGGAGGACGGACTTCGGCTGGGCGCCAAGCATTACTACGCCACCGACGATCGCGCCACGTTCAAGAAGCTGCGCAACTCCTTCGACATCATCCTCAATACCGTTTCCGCCGACCTCAATCTGGGCAACTACCTCCAACTGATCGATCGGGACGGGGTTTTCGTCGAACTCGGCGCACCAGCGAACCCGCTGGTTGTCCCGTCGTTCTCGATCATCGGGATGCGCCGCGCCATTTCGGGTTCGATGATCGGCGGCATTCCGGAGACCCAGGAAATGCTGGACTTCTGCGCCGCGAACGGAGTCACCCCGGAGATCGAGGTCATCGAGCCCGACTACATCAACGAGGCTTACGACCGGGTGGTCGCCAGCGACGTTCGCTACAGGTTTGTCATCGATACCGAGTCGCTGCGCGACGGGTAAGTGGGGACGGGGACGCGGAGGCGCTATTCCTCCTCGAGTTTCTTGTCGGCGGCTTCAAGCGAGGGTTCCAGCGTCCAGCCGGCTGCGGCCAGCTTGTCGGCGACCCTCTTGATGTTCTCCGGCCCACCGTCGTGGTGCGCGACGCCTTCGATGAAGCTTTCGATCTCATCGTGGCTGATCGACGCCGTCGGCCAGCACCTCGGACTCGTGAGAGGTGATCTCCCGCACCACTTCCCTGACCTCGTCCTCGGTCAGCGGCACATTGCGAAGCAGCGCGAGGAGCGGCACCCGGTCCGGTCCTGGCACGCCGCCGGGATAGCCGGCACGAAGCCAGTTGATGACGGAGCGAAACAACGGCTTATCGGACATGACCCCAGTGTGTCGCGTATCCGCGTGTCGCGCGAGCCAATTCACCCTGCGTTCATCCCCGGGGACGACGCAGTGCTTAGAAGTCCCAGTCCTCGTCCTCGGTGACCACGGCCTTGCCGATCACATACGACGAGCCCGACCCGGAGAAGAAGTCGTGGTTCTCGTCGGCGTTGGGTGAGAGCGCCGAGAGGATCGCCGGGTTCACGTCGGTCTCGTCGCGCGGGAACAGCGCTTCGTATCCGAGGTTCATCAACGCCTTGTTGGCGTTGTAACGCAGGAACTTCTTGACGTCCTCGGTCAGCCCGACACTGTCGTAGAGGTCCTGGGTGTACTCGGTCTCGTTGTCGTAAAGCTCGAAGAGCAGCTCGTAGGTGTAGTCCTTGAGCTCCTGGCGACGTTCCTCGGACTCCTCGGCCAGCGCCCGCTGGAACTTGTAACCGATGTAGTAGCCGTGGACCGCCTCATCGCGGATGATCAGCCGGATCATGTCGGCGGTGTTGGTCAGCTTGGCCCGGCTCGACCAGTACATCGGCAGGTAGAAGCCGGAGTAGAAGAGGAAACTCTCCAGCAGGGTGGAGGCCACCTTGCGCTTGAGCGGATCGTCACCGCGGTAGTACTCCATGACGATGTGGGCCTTGCGCTGAAGGTTGGGGTTCTCCTCAGACCAGCGGAAGGCGTCGTCGATATCGCTGGTGGAGCACAGCGTGGAGAAGATCGAGCTGTAGCTCTTGGCGTGCACGGACTCCATGAACGCGATGTTGGTCAGCACCGCCTGCTCGTGCGGGGTGACGGCATCGGGGATGAGGCTGACAGCGCCGACGGTGCCCTGGATGGTGTCGAGCAGGGTCAGGCCGGTGAACACCCGCATGGTGAGTTGCTTCTCGTGGTCGGTCAGGGTGTTCCAGGACGGGATGTCGTTGGACACCGGGACCTTCTCCGGCAGCCAGAAGTTGCCGGTCAGCCGATCCCAGACCTCGGCGTCCTTCTCGTCGGTCACCCGGTTCCAGTTGATCGCCGACGCCCGGTCGATCAGCTTGATTCCCTCGCTCACCTAGAACCCCACTTCAATTGCCGCTGAACCCATGCCGGGGCGTTTTCCGCCGACACCCGAACACTACCCCTGGGGTGGGACAAGCAGAGCCAACACAACCGGTTGTGTTTGGCGTGTCGCGAGCACGACGAGCACTCAGCCGACTGCGGCCGTGCGCGGAGTGGCGCTGCGCAACGGTTGGTCGGGGTCGAGGTCGATTTCGAGCAGGTCGGCGATGCCGGCGATGGTGCCGAGCATGATCGTCGTCAGGTGCGCGACGAACTTCTTGGTGGGCATCCGGGGCGGGCTGTCGGGGTCCGCGCCCAGCCACCATTCCGTGGACGTCGAGGCCGACCCGAAGCACGCCGCCGCGGCCAGTTCGAGGCTGCCGGAATCCAGGTTCAGGTCGCGCAGTTCCTGGTTGAACATCTCCGCGATCGCCATGGTGATCTCGCGCCCCTCACTGAACCCCCGCGTGGTCGACTCAGCCGGCTCTGGGAACCGGCCCTGCAGAACGAAACGCAGGACGTTGGGATGCTCCTCGACAAGATTGACGTATTCGGCCACGCAGCGGCGCACCACCTCGCGGGTGGGGTCGGTCGCCAGGTCGATGGTGGGAAAGATGGCCGCGACGAGCATGTCCCGCAACCGCTTTCCGATGGCGTGGAACAGGTCGGCCTTGTCGTTGAAGTGCCGGTAGATCTTGGGCTTGGCAGTGCCGGCTTCGGCGGCGATCTCGCGGAGGCTCACCTGCGGGCCGTCGCGGTCGATCGCGGCAAAGGCGGCGTCGACGATCTCCCCGCGGACCTTCTTGCGATGCTCGCGCCAGCGCTCGCTGCGAGCGTCCACCTTGCCTGGGTGGGCCCCGGGCAGAGGGACTGGAATCCTTCGCACCCACAGCACTCTACTGCGCGCCGCAGGCGGTATTGCCCGGTCGGCGGTGCACTGCCGCCCAGGCCCCGGCTAGCATCAAGGGCAATAGTTGTGACACCACACGAGACATGAGCCGAGGCTGTGACCGAACGATTCGACCTGGTGATTGCCGGCGGCGGCCCGTCGGGTTCTGCTGCTGCATGGCAGGCCGTGCAAACCGGCGCCAAGGTGGTGGTCCTGGACAAAGCGGTCTTCCCGCGCGACAAGCCGTGCGGTGACGGCCTGACCGCCCGCGCTGTCAGTTATCTGCAGAAGATCGGCTTGGCCGACGAGGTGGCCAGATTCCACCGGGTCGACCGGGTGACGGTGTTCAGCCCATCACGCTGGGAACTGTCATTCCCCAAGCGGCCCGGCATGCCCGACCACGGCCACACCGTCAGTCGCACTTTGCTCGACACCATGCTGCTCGAACACGCCGAGAAGGCCGGAGCGGTGGTGCGGCAGGGATCGGAGGTCAGCGAACCGATCCTCGACTCGCGCGGCCGGGTGACGGGCGTGACGGTCAAGGGCGGCGAGAAGGTGTACGGCGACGCGGTGATCGCCGCCGACGGCGCCTACTCCCCCATCAAGCGGGCCCTGAAACTGGATTCGCAGTACAACGGCTACTCCGCGATCGCGATCCGCGCCGAGATGGACGCCGAGGTCGCCGACTCCGACAGCCTCGACATCTACCTCAAGCTGGAGTTCCAGGGCGACCAGTTGCCCGGCTACGGGTGGGTGTTCCCGATGGGTGGCGGTCGGCTCAACATCGGCCTGGGCTACGTCAACAGCTACAAGAATTGGCAGGCCATCAATGCCACCCAGTTCCTGGGCGAGTTCCTGGGCACCCTGCCGCCGGAGTGGAAACTGCCCTCGATCGAGGAACTGAAGAAGAACAAGAGCGTGCGGGCCTGGCGGCTGCCGATGGGCTTCACCGCCTGGCCGCCGTGGCGACCGGGCGTGCTGTTCACCGGCGACTCCCTGGGCGCGGGCAAACCGGCGTCCGGGGCGGGCATCTCCAAGGCGCTGGAATCGGGTCTGGCCGCCGGCGAGTGCGCGGTCGCAGCGCTGGAGAACGGCGGGCCGGACGATTTCACCAACTACGCGCAGCGGATGGAAGCCGCGTGGGGCAAGGAGTACCGGCGCGGCCGCTACTTCCACAAGCTGGCCGGTAACCCCAAGGTGGCCGGGGCCGGGATCAAGCTCATCGACAACGCCCGCTTCCGCGACGTGTTGCTGAAGTCGATGTACAAGAAGGCTGAAGGCCCGCTGCACAAGGTGCTCTAGAAACGTTGGGCTGCAACGGATTCCGTCGCAGCGGTGAATCTAGTCGGTTACCGTGCCGCCTGTGGTCCGCTCCGTCAGCCGGATGACCGGCAACTCCCGATCGGTCTGCTGCTGATACTGGGTGAATCGGGCCGAGGCGGAGGTGATCGCGCGCCAGGCGGTCTCGCGCTCCTCGCCATGAAGTTGCGCGGCGGTGACCGGGATGGTGCGCCCCCCGACCTCGATCCGCACTTGGTCGGGATGCGCGGCGATGTTGTAGTACCAGGCGGGATTTCGGGGAGCCCCAGCCGCCGAGGCGACAATCAACCAGCTGCCGCCATCACCGGGAAACCACACCAGCGGCGTGCTGCGGCGTTCGCCGCTCTTGCGTCCGATGGTGGTCAGCACCAAACCGTCGGTGCCGCCCATCAACTTTCCGCCCTTACGGATGCGCCGGGCGATGAGACCGTTCATCAGGCGCAGCAGCCGACCTCCCGGCTGCCGAGCACCACGCGTCCCGTTGTGTGTGCTGAAACTCATGGCAGAACCCCATCAATGTGTCGGACGCCGCGGTCGAGTTCCAGCCTAACCGTGCGACGACAGCCTCTCCGATCTGCTGGCGTTGGCGAACAGCAGCGTGATGAACGGCCTTGCCGGCACGCAGAAGTTCGAGAGTGCTGCGAGCCCAACCGCAACGGGTGCGCGTTAGACCGGCCCCGTAACTGGATTCAGCTCACAGCATGCAGGAGACGCAGCCCTCGACCTCGGTGCCCTCCAGCGCCATCTGCCGCAGCCGGATGTAGTAGAGCGTCTTGATGCCCTTGCGCCACGCGTAGATCTGCGCCTTGTTGACGTCACGCGTGGTGGCGGTGTCCTTGAAGAACAGCGTCAGGCTCAGACCCTGGTCCACATGCTGGGTGGCCGCCGCGTAGGTGTCGATGATCTTCTCGTAGCCGATCTCGTAGGCGTCCTGGTAGTACTCCAGGTTGTCGTTGGTCATGTACGGCGCCGGGTAGTAGACGCGGCCGATCTTGCCCTCCTTGCGGATCTCGACCTTCGACGCGATCGGGTGGATCGAGCTCGTCGAATGGTTGATATAGGAGATCGACCCGGTCGGCGGGACCGCCTGCAGATTCTGATTGTAGATGCCGTTTCGCTGCACCGACTCCTTCAGGCGCAACCAGTCGTCTGAGTTCGGGATGCGAATACCGGCGTCGGAGAACAGCTTTCGGACCTTGTCGGTCTGGGGCTCCCACACCTGTTCGGTGTACTTGTCGAAGAACTCTCCGGTTGCGTATTTGGACTTCTCGAAGCCGGCGAACGCGGATCCGCGCTCGATGGCGAGCTTGTTCGACGCCTTCAGTGCGTGATAGAGCACGGTGTAGAAGTAGATGTTGGTGAAGTCGATGCCCTCTTCGGAACCGTAGAAGATGCGCTCGCGCGCCAGGTATCCGTGCAGGTTCATCTGCCCCAGGCCGATCGCGTGCGCTTCGCCGTTGCCCTTCTCGATCGAGGGCACCGAGGTGATGTGGGTCTGGTCGCTGACGGCGGTCAGCGCCCGGATGGCCACCTCGATGGTCTGGGCGAAGTCCGGCGAGTCCATGGCCTTGGCGATGTTGAGCGAGCCGAGGTTGCACGAGATGTCCTTGCCCACATGCGAGTACGAGAGATCCTCGTTGAACGTCGACGGGGTGGAGACCTGCAGGATCTCCGAACACAGATTGGAGTGGGTGATCTTGCCGGCGACGGGATTCGCCCGGTTCACCGTGTCCTCGAACATGATGTACGGGTAGCCCGACTCGAACTGCAGCTCGGCGAGGGTCTGGAAGAACTCACGGGCCCTGATCTTGTGCTTGCGGATGCGGGCGTCGTCGACCATCTCGTAGTACTTCTCGGTGACCGAGACGTCGGCGAACGGAACGCCGTACACCCGCTCGACGTCGTAGGGCGAGAACAGGTACATGTCCTCGTTGCGCTTGGCGAGCTCGAAGGTGATGTCCGGGATCACCACGCCCAGCGACAGCGTCTTGATCCGGATCTTCTCGTCGGCGTTCTCCCGCTTGGTGTCCAGGAACCGGTAGATGTCGGGGTGATGGGCGTGCAGGTAGACCGCACCCGCCCCCTGCCGTGCACCGAGTTGGTTGGCGTAGGAGAACGAGTCCTCAAGCAGCTTCATGATCGGGATGACCCCGGAGCTCTGGTTCTCGATGTTCTTGATCGGGGCTCCGTGCTCGCGGATGTTGCTGAGCAGCAACGCGACTCCGCCGCCGCGCTTGGACAGCTGCAGCGCGGAGTTGATCGAGCGGCCGATCGACTCCATGTTGTCCTCGATGCGCAGCAGGAAGCAGCTCACCGGCTCGCCGCGCTGGGCCTTGCCGGAGTTCAGGAACGTCGGGGTGGCCGGCTGGAACCGTCCGTCGATGATCTCGTCGACCAGCTGCTCGGCCAGTGTGGTGTCGCCGGCGGCCAGGGTCAGCGCGACCATCACCACACGGTCCTCGAAGCGCTCCAGGTAGCGCTTTCCGTCGAAGGTTTTCAGCGTGTAGGAGGTGTAGTACTTGAACGCGCCGAGGAAGGTCGGGAACCGGAACTTCTTCGCATACGCCCGATCGATCAGCGTCTTGACGAAGTTGCGCGAGTACTGGTCGAGCACCTCGCGCTCGTAGTAGTTCTCCCGGATGAGGTAGTCGAGTTTCTCGTCGTAGTTGTGAAAGAAGACGGTGTTCTGGTTGACGTGCTCGAGGAAGTACTGGCGTGCGGCGAGGACATCCTTGTCGAACTGGATCTCGCCGTTGGGGCCGTACAGATTGAGCATCGCGTTGAGCGCGTGGTAATCGGTCTCCCCCGGCAGCGCGTGCGCGGCGACATGCGCGGCGCTCGTGGTTACCGGCTCTGCAGCAGTGACGGTTGGTGGCACCTGTCATCCCTTCCTAAAACACTGGGGTCCGCCCAGAAATCAGCCAGACCGGCCCGGACGGCGTCGACGTCCTCGGCGGTTCCCATCAATTCGAATCGATACAGAAACGGCACCCCGCACTTGCGGGACACGACATTGCCCGCGTAACAGAATTCGGCACCGAAGTTGGTGTTGCCGGCCGCGATGACACCGCGGATCAGCGATCGGTTGTGTTCGTTGTTCAAAAACGCGATGACCTGCTTGGGCACGTAGCCCCCGGCATTGGAATCGGGGTTGGCGTCCGGTCCATTGACCTTCCCGCCACCGTAGGTGGGCAGGATCAGCACATAGGGCTCGGCGACCTCGATGCGGCCGTGCAGTGGGATCCGGATGGCGGGGAGTCCCAGTTTCTGCACGAAGCGGTGAGTGTTCTCCGAAACGCTGGAGAAGTACACCACTCGCACGGGGCCGGCATCGGGATTCATGGGCGGGTTCTAGGCGCTGACGGCGGCGGCGCCGGCCCCGGCGGTTCCGGCGAGGGCCTTGATGCGATCGGGCCGGAAGCCCGACCAGTGTTCGCCGCCGGCGACCACCACGGGCGCCTGCAGGTAGCCCAGCGCCATCACGTAGTCGCGAGCCTCCGGCACCTCGGTGATGTCCACGATCTCGTAGGACAGCCCCTGCTTGTCGAGGGCCTTGTAGGTGGCGTTGCACTGAACACAGGCCGGCTTGGTATAGACGGTGATGGTCATCTGCGGTGTTGCTCCTCGATGAAAACGGGGCGGTTAAAAGAGGTCTTCGGTGGTCCCGGCGGACCCGCGACCCGCGGGCCCACCGGCAGCCCAAACACTACACCTAGTGGCCGACAACACGCGGAGGCACTACATCTTCCGAATAACATTCTTGAAATTCCCTGGTCGTATGCCCTTGCAAGCCGGCGGCCCCGGCGTGTCGCATCTCACAACACGCCAGGTATCAGGTTTACCCGAGGCCGCCGACAGAAATCGCGGACGAGTCGCGCAGGCCGGTGGGCCACCTCAACCGGTCAGCGCCGGGCGTCGTTGCCCGCCGACGGCAGCGCCCTGGCGCCCCGCGGTAGCAGAACACGGGTGAACAGCATGTTCACCTGCTTCATGGCGATGCTGTAAGGCCACCAGGCCAGCCGTTTGAGGGCATACAGGGCGCGGATGTCGGACGAGGTGTAGATCAGGAACCGGTTGCGCGCCACTCCGGCGAGGATCTTCTCCGCCGCTTTCTCGGCAGTGACGGCATGGCCGCTGAAGCGCTTGACCCACCGCTGAACGTGCGGGTCGTCGCGGTTGATCCCGGCGATCTGCACCGTCTGCACCAGTGGTGTGTCGACGGCGCCGGGGACGACCACCGACACCCCGATGCGGTGCCGGGCGAGGTCGAATCGCAACACCTCCGACACTCCGCGCAGACCGTACTTGCTGGCACTGTAGGCGGCGTGCCATGGCAACGCCACGATCCCGGCGGCTGACGAGACGTTCACCAGCCTGCCGCCGCGGCGAGCGGAAACCATAGCCGGAACAAAGGTTTCGATCACGTGAATCGGCCCCATCAGGTTGACGTCGACCATCGACCGCCAATGCTGGTGGGTCAATGTGTCGACGGTGCCCCAGGCGGAGATGCCGGCGATGTTGAGCACGACGTCCATGGCCGGGTGCCGGCTGTGGATGTCCGCGGCGAACTGCGCGACCGCGTCGTAGTCGGCGATGTCCAGCGCCCGGTGTTCGGCCACCGTGGCGCCGGACGCGGTCGCCGCGCCGACGGTCTCTACCAGGCCGTCGGCGTTGACGTCGGTCAGATACAACTCCGCACCCTCGGCGGCCAGTCGCAGGGCCACCGCGCGTCCGATGCCGCCGGCGGCACCGGTGACCAGGACGCGCTTGCCGGTGAAGGTGTACATCGTCAGCCGTCGGCCTTCCGGCCCCACAGTGCGTGCAACCACAGCTTCTCCAGAACACCCACCGCCCGCGGCAGGTCCCCGTCGGGTCCGGTGAACAGCGACTCCCCCGACAGCGTCAGCGCGGTGGCCGCGCACAAGGTCCGCAGCAGTCCGTGAACGTCCTCGGCGATCGGCTCGGCCGTGCCCTGCCGGATTTCGGCTTCGACGATCGGCTTGATCTGGTCGATGACGAGTTCGTTGTAGCGATTGAGGATCTCGCGGATCTCGGCGTCGGTCCCACGGGCGATGTTGCAGGCGGACATGACCGGGTCGTTGTGGGCGTAGACCATCGCCGCGCTGCCCACCATCCGGCGGGCGAACTCGGCGGGTGTCTCATCGGCGCCGCGCGGGGCGAAGTCCTCGGTGAGTTCCTCGAGTTCGTCGGCCGCCTCGCCGAGGATGTGCGCCAGCACCGCGTACTTGGAATCGAAATAGAAGTAGAAACCTGACCGAGCCACACCGGCACGGTCGCTGATCGAACTGACCGACAGTTCGGCGAACGGCTTCTCCTGCAAAAGTTCGCGGACCGCCTGCACGATCGCGTGACGCTGCCGGTCACCGCGGCGCAGGGGAACACCGGATGCGTCGACGGCGGCGTCCTGGGGTGCGCTCACCCGTTCACCATGCACCACGCCGAGGGCAGATGGAAACTTGACATGCGTCAACTTCACTCGCAAGATTGCGGTACCGCCGGTCCGTTCGACGAACAAATTAGGACTGCCCATGGCCACCGTCAGCACCCCGCAGTACCTGATCGACCAAGCGCGGCGTCGGCTGACACCCACGCTGCAGACCATTCCCGGCATGGGATTGATCGATGAACGGCTTCGGCAGCAGGACTGGCCCGAGTTCGTCTTCGCCGAACCGCCCGAGGGCAGCGGTCTCAAGCCCGTCATGGGCAATACCGGCCTGCCCGTTCTGGGCCACCTGATCGAAATCTTCCGCGGCGGACCGGAATTCGTGCTGGAGAGCTACCGTAAGTACGGGCCGGTCTACTACACCGAGACCCCGGCGATGAAGGCCGTGGTCGCACTGGGGCCGGACGCCACCCAGGAGGTGTTCTCCAACAGGAACAAAGACTTCTCCACGGTGGCCTGGAACGACGTCATCGGTCCGTTCTTCGATCGCGGCCTATTGCTGATGGACGGCGACGAGCACATGTTCCACCGGCGGATCATGCAGGAGGCGTTCACCCGCACCCGGCTGTCCGGCTACATCACGCATATCGACACCGTCGCGACCACGGTGGTGGCCAACGACTGGCCGGCGGACGACAACCGGTTCCTGTTCCTGCCTGCCATCAAGGAACTCACCCTCGACATCGGCGCCGTGGTGTTCATGGGCCATGAGGCCGGCAGCGACCACGAACTGGTCACCAGGATCAAGCAGGCTTACGAGACGACCACCCGCGCCGGTGGGGCGATCATCCGCACCCCGGTCCCGCCGTTCAAGTGGTGGCGCGGCCTGCAGGCCCGCAAGGTCCTTGAGGACTACTTCACCGAACGGGTGGCAGAGAAGCGCGGCACCGAGGGCACCGACATGCTCACGGTGCTCACCCATATCGCCGACGAGGACGGAAACACCTTCTCCGACACCGACATCGTCAACCACATGATCTTCGTGATGATGGCCGCCCACGACACCTCGTCGTCGACCATGACCACCATGGCCTACCACCTCGCGGCGAACCCGGAATGGCAGGAACGCCTGCGCGAGGAAGGCGACCGGTTGATCGGCGACGGGCCGCTGGACATCGACACCCTGGACAAGCTGGAGACCTTCGACCTGGTGATCAACGAGTGTCTGCGGATGGTCACCCCGCTGCCGTTCAACGTGCGCCGGGCCGTCCGGGACAGCTCGATCCTGGGCCACTACATCCCGGCCGGCACCAACATCAACCTCTGGCCGGGGATGAATCACATGCTGCCCGAGCTGTGGGACGCCCCGGAGAAATTCGATCCCGACCGGTTCGCCGCACCGCGCTCGGAGCACAAGCGGCACCGTTACGCCTTCGCCCCGTTCGGCGGCGGCGCGCACAAATGCATCGGTCTGGTGTTCGGCCAACTGGAGATCAAGTCCGTGATGCACCGGGTGCTGCGCAATTACCGCCTGGAACTGCCACACCCCGGCTACAGGCCGAAGTACGACTTCGCCGGCATGCCGATGCCGCTCGACGGCATGAACATCGTGCTGCGGCCGCTGCGCTGACGCGCATCAGGCCAGGGACAGGAAGAGTTTTTCAAGCTCCGCCTCGGTCATCGGCGCGTTGCCGTTGGCGCCCTCGCCCAGGACACACTCCCGCAGGCCGGTCGCGACGATTTTGAAGCCCGCGCGGTCCAGCGCCCGCGACACCGCGGCGAGCTGGGTCACGACGTCCTTGCACTCGCGCCCCTGCTCGATCATCGAGATGACGCCGGCGAGTTGACCCTGTGCCCGGCGCAGCCGGTTCAGGACTTCGGTGATCGCGGTGTCGTCGCCGACCATGGTTCCTCCTTAGACGAAGACCCCAATGGTACCCGCAGGGGTATCGCACCCGGGTCGACGAGAATCTTGCGCAGCGGGCACCGCGCGTAACGGGCGCACATGAACGCCATGCCGCCGGCGATTGCGGCGACGATGGCCACCGCCGCCCCGAGCCAGATGTTGGCCTCCTGGGCCAGGACCAGGGCGGCCATCGCCAGGACGAACCAGCCGAACGCCTTGCGCAGCGTGGCGGGCTCGACCATGGAGGTCAACCGGCCACCGATCAAACTGCCGATCACCGCCGCGGCGGTCACCATCCCCGCCAGTTTCCAGTCGATCGACTCACCGGCCAAGTGACCGGCCAACCCGGCGAATGATTGCATCGAGATCACCACCAGCGAGGTTCCCACCGCGACCGGCATCGGCAGCCCGCCGAGCAGCGCCAATGCCGGCACCAGGAGAAATCCCCCGCCGGCGCCCACCAAACCGCTGATGACGCCGACGGTGGCACCCTGCAGCAGAACTTTGGCGACCGGCAGCGTGCCCTGGGATTCGTCGCCGACGTCGCGGCGCCCGCGCAGCATGGCGACGGCGGCGGCAATCATGATCAGCGCAAACGCGATGAGCAGGATGTTGCCCGGGATGAGGTAGGCCAACCGGCCGCCGCCGTAGGCACCTGCCATGGCGGCAACGCCGAACACGCCGGCGACCCGCCAGCGCACCCGACCCGCCCTCGCGTGGGAGATGGCTCCGACGGCACTGGTGACCCCCACGACGAACAGCGACGAGGCGATGGCCTGCTTGGGGTCAAGCCCCGCCACGTAGGCCAGCAACGGCACCGTCAGGATCGAACCGCCGCCGCCCAGCAGTCCCAGCGAGATGCCGACGAAGACGGCCAGTGCGACGGCGAGGGCGATCATGGTCTACCTCCGACCGTCCACGAGTTGGGCGACGACGGACTGAGCATCGCAGGCCGGACCCCGGTTGTAGGGCAACTTGGCCAGCAGCATGCCCATCAGGCAGGTGTTGGTGATCGCGGTGATGCTCAGACCCGCGCCCATCACGAACGCCACCCACTTCAGCCCGGGGACCACGATGCTGGCGAGGATGCTGAGCGCGACGATGGTCCCGGCGACGAAGCGGACCTGCCGTTGCAGATCCCAGCGCGACGACGCACCGCGGTTGACCCCGAACCCACTGGCCTGCCAGGCGCTCATACCGCCGTCGAGAATGTGGACGTTGGACAGGCCGGCTTCGCGTAACGCATCTTCGGCCTGCGCGGCGCGCTGACCGGACTGACAGACCAGGACCACATGCTCGTCGAGATGGGCGCGAATCTCGTCGCGGTGTTCGCGCAGCAGATCCAGGGGCACGTTGTAGGCACCGCTGATGTGGACGGTCTCGAACTCGCCGGGCGTGCGAACGTCGATCACCCGGGGCGGGGTGGGCGATCCCAGCAGTCCGCGCAGTTCAGCGGCGTTCAGGATGGCAGGTGCCGTCATGGCGTTGACCTCCTCGTCATCGATACCCTTAGGGGTATCTTACCTCGATGATAGACATACCCATGGGGGTACTGGCAAGATGGAATAAAGATACCCCCCGGGGTACTTGAAGCTAGCGACTGACTCCTACGAAAGGATTACCCCATGGCCACCGTCGAGCTCACCGCAGCCGACTTCGAATCCACCGTCACCGAGAAGCCGATCGTGCTCGTCGACTTCTGGGCGTCCTGGTGTGGACCGTGCCGCGCCTTCGCGCCGGTCTTCGAGAAGTCGTCGCAGGCCCACCCCGACGTGGTGCACGCCAAGGTCAACACCGAAGTCGAGCAGCAACTGGCCGCGGCCCTGCAGATCCGCTCGATCCCGACGATCATGGCGTTCCGCGACGGCGTTCTGCTGTTCGCCCAGCCCGGCGCGCTGCCGGCGCCGGCACTCGAAGAACTGGTCGGCAAGATCAAGGAACTCGACATGGACGCGGTCCGCGCCGAGATTGCGCGCCCGGGCCCAGGCCACCAACGCATAATCGGACCGACTCGAAGGAGACGAATCATGTGCTACCAAGTTCAGTGCCCCCGCTGCCACAAGACCACCTGGGACGGCTGCGGACAGCACGCCGAGCAGGTCATGGCCTCGGTGCCCACCGAGCAGAAGTGCACCTGCAACACCCAGCGCTGACACCTGCGCCGAGACTGCGCACAGATCGCGTTTCCATGGTCCGGAATCGCGACCTGTGCGCGTTTTCGGCGTCGCGGTCTAACGAAACGGGTTGTGCCCCGCGGCGACCGCACTGCCCAGCCCCATCAGGGTGACCGCCGAGTCGTGCAGTCGCTGCCCCGCCTCGCGGGTGGCCCGCCCGGCCAGATAGCGCGCCCACGTGCCCTCGATGACAACGCCGAGCTTGAGGCAGGCCAGCGCCAGATACCAGTCCAGGTGTTCGGTGGGCCGGCCGCCGGCGCCCAGGTAGGCCTCCAGCAGCTCACCCCGTGAGGCCAGCCCGCCGAGTTCGGCGAGATGACCCGCGGATCCCAGCGGATCGGGTTCGATGGGCCAGCAGACCAGCATCCAGCCCAGGTCGAGCAACGGGTCGCCGATGGTGCACATCTCCCAGTCGACGAAGGCCGCCACCTCCGGCGTCTCTCGGCGCAACATGGTGTTGTTGAGGTGGATGTCGCCATGCACGATGCCCGGCACGTACTCGGCGGGCCGATGCGCCTCCAGCCAGTCGCACAGTTCGTCGACCCCCGGCAGCGAATCGTGGGCGTAGCCGTCCTGCCGGCGGTAGGCGGCGACCGACGTACGCCATTGCGGCACCTGGCGTTCCAGGAAAGAACCGGGGCGCTTCCACGCCTCCAGCGGACTGCCCTGCCAGGGCGCCCTGCCGAGCCGGGCGACGTCGGCGGCGTAGTTCAGGCCCACCCGGTGGCGCATCGCCGGGTCGACGACGTAGGCCGGTGCGATCTCGTTGCCGGGGTTGAAGCCGTCGACCTCCTCCATCAGATAGAAGACGACGCCGAGGACGTCTAGGTCCTCGCACGCGGCCACGATCTCAGGGTGCGGCACACGGCTGCCGGCAAGGGTGCTCAGCACGGCGATCTCGCGCTGCATGGTGCGGTCGCTGTTGGGCCGCGGGTGTGGGGGCGGGCGGCGCAGCACCAGGCGGCGGTCGTCGATGCTCAGCCGGACCACCACGTTCTGGCTGCCGCCGGTCAACGGCACCACATCGGTGACCGCCGACCCGATACCCTCGGCGCGCACCCAGCCGGTCAGCGCGGCGATCGCCACGTCGTCGAGTGTGCCGGTGATCCCGGGCACCATCGGTTCAGGCAAGTCAGCAGATCCGTGGAAGTTGTTCGCCCAGTTCGCGTTCCACCACCCGGGTGGTGCCGAACCGGGTGCGAACCACCACCATGCCGGGGTGCTCGTCGACGGCGCGCCCGATGATCACCGCCCCGGCACCCTCGGGCCGCGACCGCATGGCGGCCAGCACCGCCTCGCTGTGCGCGGGGTCGACGAAGGCCACCATCTTGCCCTCGTTGGCCACCTGCAGGGGGTCCAGGCCGAGGAACCCGCACGCCGAGGCGACGGTCTCGGGGACCGGGATGGCCCCTTCGTCGAGTTCGACGCCGACGCCGGCGCTGCGGGCGATCTCGACGGTGGCCGCCACCAGGCCGCCGCGGGTCGGATCGCGCAGGGCATGAACGGAATTCGGGTCCTCGACGCTGGCGAGCATGGCCGCCACCAACCGGTGCAGTGGTGCGCTGTCGGTGGTCACCGTGGTGCCGAAGTCGATACCCTCGCGCACACTCATGATCGCCACACCGTGCTCGCCGATGGGCCCGGACACCAGGATGTGGTCCCCCGGACGGGCCTGCTCGGGGCCGATCCGCAGTCCCGCGGGAACCACGCCGACGCCGGCGGTGTTGATGAAAAGCCCGTCGGCCCCACCCTTTCCGACGACCTTGGTGTCCCCGGTGACGATGCCGACACCGGCGGCGGCGGCGGCCCGGCCCATGGCCTGGGCGATCGCGCCGAGCACTTCGACCTCCAGGCCCTCCTCCAGGATGAACCCTGCCGTCAGACCCAGTGGTTGGGCGCCACTGCAGGCGAGGTCGTTGACAGTGCCGTTGACGGCCAGGTCGCCGATGGTGCCGCCGGGGAAGAACAGCGGGTTGACGACGTAGGAGTCGGTGGTCAGCGCGATCCGGCCCGACCCCGTCTCCAGCACCGCCGAGTCCCGGGACGGCCCGCCGGACGAGCCGAATGCGGGCAGAAAGAGGTTCTCGATGAGTTCCTCGGACAGGATGCCGCCGCCGCCATGGCCCATGACGATCCGCTTGGTCTCGCGCAACGGCATGGGGCAGACCCAGTTGGCCGGGTCGGGCAACGCCGATTCCGGGGTCGCGTCGCTCCTACCCCCTGGACTAGACACGCGCCGAGGACGCCAGCCGCCGGAACTGGTAGTAGGCCGCGCAGGCGCCCTCGCTGGACACCATGGTCGCGCCCAAGGGGGTGCGCGGCGTGCAGATCGTCCCGAAGGCCGGGCACTCGTTCGGCTTGATCAGACCCTGCAGCACCTCACCGGCGTGGCACTGGTCGGACTCCTGCACGGTCAACCGGCCGACCCCGAACCTGCGCTCGGCGTCGAATTCGGCGTAGCGCGGCGACAGCGTCCACCCGGACTTCGGGATCATCCCGATACCCCGCCACTGCCGGTCGGTGACCGCGAACACGTCGGCCAGTGCCTCCCTCGCGACGGCGTTACCGGCGGCGGTGACGGCGCGCGGGTAGGCGTTGCGCAGTTCGGGCGTGCCGGCTTCCAGGAGTTCGACGGCCTGGCGCACCCCCTCGAGTAGGTCCAGTGGCTCGAAACCGGTGACCACGATGGGGACGCCGAACCTCTCCACCAGCGGCCCGTACTCGGAGGTGCCCATCACCGTGCAGACGTGCCCGGCGGCCAGGAAACCCTGGACCCGGTTGGTGGGCGAGGACAGGATCGCCGTCATCGCCGGGGGAACCAGAACGTGGGACACCAGCATGGAGAAGTTCGTCAGGCCGAGGCGCTGGGCGTGCAGCACCGACATGGCGTTGGCCGGGGCGGTGGTCTCGAACCCGACACCGAAGAACACCACCTGCTTGCCGGGGTTGTCGGCGGCGATGCGGGTGGCGTCCAGTGGGGAGTAGACGACGCGGACGTCCCCGCCGCGGGCGCGAACGCTGAACAGGTCCTCGCGGCTACCGGGCACCCGCAGCATGTCTCCGAACGAACAGAAGATGACGTCGTCGCGGGCGGCGATCTCCAGCGCCCGGTCGATCATCTCCAGTGGCGTGACGCAGACCGGGCAGCCCGGGCCGTGGATGAACTCCACCGCACCCTCGAGCAACTGGTCGATGCCGTTGCGGATGATCGAATGCGTCTGTCCTCCACAGACTTCCATGATGGTCCAGGGCCGGGTGGTGGTCCGCCGGATCTGCTCCACCAGCGCTTTGGCGGCGACGGGGTCGCGGAATTCATCGAGGTATTTCATGCCCCCAACTCCTCCCCCGTCAGACCGCCCAGTTCTTCTTCCAGGATGCCCAAATCGGCGAACATCTGCAGGGTCTCGTTGGCCGAGGCCTCATCGAGGCGGGTGATCGCGAACCCGGCGTGCACGATGGTGTACTCGCCGATGTCCATGTCCGGCAGATAGGCCAGGCAGACCGTCTTCGTGGTGCCGCCGAAGTCGACGGTCGACATCCGGGTACCCGACTCGTCCCAGATCTCGATCACCTTGCCGGGGATTCCGAGGCACATGTGCCCCTCCTTTCCTGTGGCCCGAGCTTTTCCCGCGCGTGCCGTGCGGCGGCGATCGCCGCCTGACCCAGGGCCAGACCACCGTCGTTACAAGGAACGATACGGTGCGTCAGCACCTCATAGCCGCGCTTGGTCAGAGATTCCCGAAGTCCCTGCAGCAGTAGCCGATTGGCGAATACCCCGCCGGTCAGCCCGACCACGGAGATCCTGGCCGCACCGGCACAGTGCCGCACGGCGACGACCGTCGCGCGGATCACCGCGGCGTGGAAGCCGGCGGCCAGGTCGGCCGGTGCGACCCCGCCCCGCAGGCCCGCGACGATTCCGGCGATCATCGGCGCGGGGTCCAGCACACCGCCGGTGACGGCGAAGTCGAGGTCGGCCGCTCCGGCGGGCAGGACCGTAGCGACTCGGGGATCGAACCGCCCCCGGGCCAGGTGCTCGAGTTCCACGGCTGCCTGGCCCTCGTAGCTGACCTGCTGGCACACTCCGAGCAGGCTGGCGACGGCGTCGAACAGGCGGCCCATGCTGGTCGTCGGCACGCAGCCGAGACCACGGGGGATCTGCTGGGCCAGCACATGCAGACCGCTCTTCCCCATCGCGGCGACCGGGTGCAGGTCGTCGGCCCAGTCGAGGCCCGCCCTGGTCAGCAGGTCCAGCGCGATGCGCGCGGGTTGACGTACCGCACCGTCGCCGCCGGGCAGGGCAAAGGGCGCGAGGTGGCCCACCCGGGTGAACTCGGCCGGGTCGGTGACGGCGAGCAGTTCCCCGCCCCAGATGGTGCCGTCGGTGCCGTAGCCGGTGCCGTCATAGGTGACGGCGAGAATCGGGGTGTCCAGCCGCCGGTGGTCGGCCAGCAGCGAGACGGCATGGGCGTGGTGGTGCTGGACGGCGACGACCGGACGCCCGGCGGCCGCCCGGCGCGCCCACGCGGTGGTGGCATAGCCCGGATGCATGTCGCAGGCGAGCACCGCCGGACGTTGTCCGGTCATGAACGCCAGGTGGTCCAGGGCCGATTCGAAGCACACCTGGGTGCGCGGGTCGGCCATATCGCCGAGGTGAGACGAGAGATGGGCATGGCGCCCGGCTGGCCCGTCCGCGCCGGCCATCAGGCAGAAGGTGGTCTTGAGGTCGCCGCCGGTGGCCAGCAGGGTCTCACCCGGCGGCAGGTCGACGGTGACGGGTAGCGGGGCGTAGCCGCGGGACCGTCGCAGGGGTAGTTCGCCGCCCTGGTCGTCGAGGGTGACGACGGAGTCCTCGCACGGCACACCGATCGGACGGTCGTGGGTGAGAACGGCGTCGGCCAGACCATCGATCCAGCCCAGATCCTCGTCCCGGAAGACGATCGGCGACCCACCCCGGTTGGCCGAGGTCATCACCAGGGGCAGTCCGCCCAGCCGGTCGAATATCTGATGGTGCACCGGCGAGTAGGCCAGCATCACCCCGAGATCGGCCAGACCGGGCGCCACCGCGTCGCACACCCCCCCGTCGATCCGCGGCAGCAGCACGATCGGCGCGCTGGGCGACGTGAGCAGCGCGGCGGCGGAATCCGGGATCTCCACGATGCCCCGGGCCGCGGCGAGGCCGGCGGTCATGACCGCGAAGGGCTTGGCGGGCCGGTTCTTCCGGGCTCGCAGGCGATTGACGACGTCGGCGTCGTCGGCGCGGCAGGCGAGGTGGAAGCCGCCGATGCCCTTGATCGCGACCACCCGCCCGGCCAGCAGTGCCGCGCACGCCGCGCCGATCGGATCCCCGCTCGCATCGGCGGGCAGGAGCGCAGCGACCCGGGAATCGCCGGCGGGCAGGAGCGCAGCGACCGGGGAATCGGCCGTGCCGGACCACGACAGCCGCGGCCCGCAATCGGCGCAGGCGATGGTCTGTGCGTGGTAGCGACGGTCGGCCGGGTCGGCGTACTCGGCGGCGCAGGCCTCACACATCGGGAAGCCGGCCATCGTGGTGGCCGGTCGGTCGTAGGGCAGATCGGTGATGACGGTGTAGCGAGGGCCGCAGTTGGTGCAGGTGATGAACGGGTGGCCGTAGCGCCGGTTTCCCGGGTCGCGCATCTCGCGCAGACAGTCGGCGCAGGTGGCGATGTCGGGCGGCACCAGGGTGCGCGAGCCGTCGTCGTCGTGGCTGCCGACGATCTCGAAGCCACGGGCCTCGAGGGGTTCAACCGCATGGATCTCCAGGGTGTCGATGCGCGCCATCGGAGGCGGGCGATGCCGAAGGGCATTCACCGCTGCGTCGACGTCATCGGCCGGGCCCTCCAGTTCGCAGTGCACCGAACCGGCGTCGTTGTAGACCCAGCCGGCCAGCCCGAACTCGGCGGCGATCCGCGCGACCGCCGGGCGGAACCCCACCCCCTGCACCACGCCGGTGATGTCGAGGCGAACCCGAACAACCACGACAGTCACGCTAGTTGAAGCGCACGACGAGCACGCAGATGTCGTCGGAACGCGGCGCTGGGGCGAGTGCCTCGACCATCGCTGCACTGTTGAGTAATTTCTCCGGCGACCATTCGGCAAACAGGTTCTCCGCCGAGGAGATTCCCGCCCACAGCGTCGCATCCGGGTGCTCCACCAGTCCGTCGGTGTACATCATCAGCACATCCCCGGGATCGACGTGGACGGCGGCGTCGGCGAAGGCCTCGGCGCCCGCCAGTCCCAGGACGGGTCCATTGGCGTCGATGAGCCGGATCACCTCGCCGGTGTCGGCCTTGCGCAGGAAGGCCGACGGATGGCCCGCGGAACTGTAGGTCAGCACGCCCGCCGTGCTGTCGAAGACCGCGACCACCAGTGTCGCGAACTCACTGCGCAGGACGTCCTCGACGAAATTGTTGAGATCGGCGAGAACCTCCGCCGGGGACTGGCCGCGGTGGGCCAGGGTTCGAGCGGCACCACGTAGTTGGGCCATGTCCTCAACGGCCTGCAGTCCGTGCCCGATGATGTCGCCGACGCCGAGATAGGTTCGGTTCCCCGGCAGCGGCATCACGTCGTACCAGTCACCGCCGAGACCGTGGACGATGTCAGCGGGCTGATAGCACACGCTGTATTCGATCCCGACCGTCGTCAGTGGGCCGGCCGGGTGCAGCGCGGAATGCAGGACCTTCGCCCGCGCGTGTTCGTCCGCGTAGGACTTCGCCCGCGCGAGCGCCTCGCCGACCATGGCAGCCACGGCCGAGATGTAGGTCAGCTGCTCGGCGTCGAAGGGCTGAGGCTGTGCGAACCCGAGAAGCAGCACGCCGGTCGTGCGTTCACCGGAGAGCAGCGGCCAGGCCGCTAGCGATCCGGCCGCTGCCCAGTCCGACGCGTCGCGGTCATCGCCGGCGTTGACGATGAGCGGACGGCCCGACCGCAGCACGTCGGTGGCGATGTTGGGATTGCTCAGCGGCATGCCGCGGGCCTCCATCGCGGGAACCAGCCGCGGTTCGCCCGTCGCCGCGACCCACTCCAGCCTGGTGCCGTCGTGGTCGAGCAGACCGAGGTTGAACCACGTCGTGCCGAGATCGCGGGACAACTGGCGCTCGAGCACGCCGCCGACGTCGGCTGGGGTGAGCGCCGCGGCAAGCTGCTGGGCCAGGCCCGAGAGCGACTCCAATCGCAGCCGCTGGCCCCGCTCGGCGTCCCGCTCCCGGACTGCATGGGTCCGCTTGTCCACCTCGTGCGCGATGATCATTGCGGTCAGGACGAGCACCGCTATGAAGAGCTGTGCTGAGGCCGCCCGGAGGGGATCAGAGAGATCCGCCTCTCCGATCAGCCCGTGCCGGGTTCCGGTGAGGAAATTGCCGATGCCGGCGACCACGATTCCGGTCAGGGCCGTGCCGAGGACGCCCAACCGCAACGCAGCAACCGCGAGGATGGGCAGCACGGTCGTGCCGGGCGGAATGGGCATCGAGAACCCGACGAACGACATCACCGCGGCGGCGGCGAGGATCGCGGCCGTCTCGATCGGACGGGACGTGATCAGGTGGGACTGCTTGGTCCACAGCAGGATCGAGGCTCCCACCACCAGAGCGCTGATCGCGCAGCCGGCGAACCACTGGGTCGTCCCCTGGGCGAGCGGCACTCCGAAACCCCACCACTTGGTGAGGCCGCCGATCAGGGCGCCGGACAGCGCCCCCACACCGGCGGCCCCCAGCGCGTAGAGGGTCAGGTCTCTGGTCCGGCGCAGATCGGGTGTACCGCCGCACCAGGCCCGCACCAGGCCAGCACCGACGAGGGCTTCGGCCACGTTGCCCAGCGCAAAGCCGGCCGAGACCGACCACGTCAGCCCGCTTCCGCGGTCCACCAATAGTTCGGCCAGGACGAGCGCCGCCACGATCACCGGCCACAGCGATCGGCGGGTGAGCAGGAGTGCGGCCACCACGATTCCGGCCGGGACGAAGAACGCCGACGCCGTCGTCGAACCGAAGGCCACAGCCGAGGTGACGGCACCGGCGACGTAAGCCGCGAACACGACGACGAAAACGCGGACGGCCGACCTCGGCCGTCGGCCGGTGGCCGACGGTTTAGACCTTTCGTCTTTTGCCCGCATCGGCAGGATCATAACGTCGGCGACGGCGCTGCTTGGCGTAGCGTTTCGGCCGTGCACGAACTGTCGCTCTGCCAGGCGATCGCCGGCGTCGTCAAGCCGCACGCGGCGGGCCGCCGGGTGGAGGTGGTGCGGGTCCAGGTCGGCGCGCTGCGCCAGGTGGTGCCCGAAACGCTGTCGTTCTGCTGGACGTTGGTCCGCGAGCACGCCGACATGCCCAATGCGGAGTTGGAGTTGGAACTCGTTGCCGCCGAGGTGGTCTGCCGCACCTGCGGTGAGCAGTCGCAGATCGCCTCGCGGTGGTCGGTGATGTGCCCGCGGTGCGACAGCGCCGACGTGTCGGTGGTGCGCGGCGAGGAGTTCCTGGTGACGTCCGTCGACGTCACCTAGTTGAGAGGATTGCGACAATGGGCCGATTCCACCGTCATGACGACGGCACCGTGCACAGCCACGACCACGACCACGACCACGACCACGACCACGACCACGACCACGGCGACCACAGCGGATACTCCACCGGCACCGAGCGGATCGAGGTCCTCGAGGCGATCTTCGCCGAGAACGACAACCGAGCCGCGATCAACCGGGAGGCGTTCGACGCCAACGGGATTCGCGCTCTGAACCTGATGAGCTCGCCCGGATCGGGCAAGACCACCGTGCTGGCCGCCACGTTGGACGCGATGGCGGGCGAATTCGCCGTCGGCATCGTCGAGGGCGATATCGCCACCGATCTGGACGCCGCCAAACTCGGTGGCCGGGGCGCGCAGATCTCACTGCTGAACACCAGTAACGGCTTCGGCGGCGAATGCCACCTGGACGCTCCGATGGTCAACCGAGCCCTGGCCGGTCTGGATCTGCCCGCGCTGGACCTGGTGATCATCGAGAACGTCGGAAACCTGGTGTGCCCGGCAGAATTCGACGTCGGCGAACACGCCAAAGCCATGGTGTACTCGGTCACCGAAGGTGAGGACAAGCCGCTGAAGTATCCGGTGATGTTCCGGTCGGTGGACGTCGTCCTGCTCAACAAGGTCGACCTGGTCCCATATCTCGACGCCGATGTCGACACCTACGTCGCCCGGGTCCGCGAGGTCAACCCGACCGCGACCGTGTTACCCGTCAGTGCCCGCACCGGGGAGGGCATGGACGCCTGGTTCGACTGGCTGCGCGCCTTCGTCAGCCGCTGAACCGCACGACGAGGATGCACACGTCGTCGGCGCGCGGCCGCGGTGCAAGTTGTTCCTCAAGCTCAGCGCAGTAGTCGATCGGGGCGTCGGAACCCCAGCCGGCAATGATCCGCTCGGCCCGCGCCAGCCCGGTCTCCAGATCCATGCCGTCCCGTTCGACCAGGCCGTCGGTGTACATCACCAGGATGTCCCCGGGTGCGATCTGCACCGTGTCCTCGCTGTAGCTGGCGTGGTCCACGGGTCCCAATACCGGCCCGTGGGCGTCGCTGAGCCGGATGACCTCGCCGGTGGCGGCGCGGCGCAGAAACGGCGGCGGGTGCCCGGCCGCGCCGTAGGTCAGCACACCGTCGCCGGGGTCGTAAATCGCCACCGCCATGGTGGCGAACTTGCCCTGACTGGCGTGCCGGGTGAACCCGTTGAGTTCGGCGAGGAGGCGCTCGGGCGGCAGACCCTGGTGCGCGAAGGCCCGCCCCGCGCTGCGCAGCTGAGCCATGTCCTCCACCGCCGGCAGCCCGTGACCGACCACGTCGCCGACCGCCAGGAATGTCCGATTCCCGGGCACCGGCATGATGTCGTACCAGTCCCCACCCAGACCCTGGACGACATCGGCCGGCTCATAGGTCACCCAGAGGTCCATTCCGGGGCTGTCGATCGGACCGGTGGGTAGGACGGCGGCGTGCAGCACCGCCGCGCGGGCGTGTTCGTCGGCGTAGACCCTCGCGCGCACCAGTGCCTGGCTCACCATGCTGGCCACCGCCGAAATGTAGGACAGCTGCGCGGTGTTGAGCTGCTGCTGATCACGCCAGGCCAGAAGCAGAGCCCCGATCGGGGCACCGCCCGATGTCAGCGGCCAGCCGACCACCGACTCGCTGTGGCTCATGGTCACCCAATGCGCCTTCTCCGGATACGTTTCGGTGTATTCGGACGCGGTATGGATGATCGTCGGCCGGCCGGTGCGGACGGTATCGGTGGCCACGGTGCGCTCACTCATCACGACCCCGCCGGCGAATTCGTCGAGAACCTTCTGCGGGTAACCCTTCATCGCAACCCAATTCAGGAAGCGGCCGTCCGGGCTGAGCAGACCCAGGTTCAGCGAGGTGGCACCCGCTTCGTTGAGCAGATGGGCCGTCAGGGTCTCGCCGATATCGTGGGGCGTCAGGCCCGCGGACAGTCGTTGCGCCAGTCCGGCCAGGGTCTCCATCCGGATGCGTTCGCGCCGTTCGGCCTCCCGCTCCCGGACCGCGCTCAGCCGGGCCGAGGCCTCCTGAGCGATGAGCATGGCCACCACCACGGCCGTCGCGACGAATGCCTGGGTCAGCGCCACTCTGGTGCTCGGCGCGACATCGATGCCGGCGAACATCCCGCGTCCGCGGGTGGTCATGATGTTGGCCAGAAAGGCCACCACGGCTCCCGACAGCGCTGCACCGATCATGTCCAGCCGCAACGCGGCCCAGACCAGCACCGGCAGGACCAGGATCGATGGTGGGGCCTCCGACCAGAAGGCCGCGATCGACACCACGGCGGTGACGGCCAGGACACCGATGGTCTCCCCCGGGCGCTGCCGCACAACGTAGGCCTGCCTCGCCCACAACAGGATCGGGGTCCCGACGACCAAGACGCCCAGGGCATCGCCCGCCCACCAGTTCAGCACGGCGTTCAACCACGGGGAGTGGTCGTGAAATGAACTGATCGTTCCACCGATCAGTCCGCCGAACAGCGGCCCGCCCAGGCAGGCGCCAATGCAAAAGGCGGTGAAATCCCGCCTCTTTCGCAGATCAGGGCTGCCACCGCACCACGCGAGCACTATCGAGGCGCCGACGAGTGGCTCGATCACGTTGGCGACCCCGAAGCCGGCGGCCTGCCACACCTCATTGCCGTAGTAGGTGTCGACGATCAATTCGGCAGTCAGGATCGCGGCCACCACGGCGGGCCACAGCGTGCGGCGGCTGAGCAGCATGGCGGAGACCGTGAGCCCGGCCGACGGGTAGAAGAACGCCGGCCCGACCGATGAGCCGAAGGACGCCCACGACAGGATGGCCCCCACCGCGTAGGCCAGGAACACCACGGCGAACAATCCGTTGGTGTCACCCCAGAAGGCCGACGCCCGGACGGTGCTGCTTACCGCCCCCGGGATCGGTGTTCGCGGGTCGATACCGTTCGCCCCTCCCCCACTCGGGCCCATGGCAGCAGCGTATTGGAACTGCTCCGCGGCGGAAACATCACGTGCCGTCGTCGGCGGCGACCCTGACGATCAGCAGACACAGGTCATCGTCATGGGATTCGGGGGCAACGGCCTGCGCCAACGATTCACAGTCCATGAGCGCTTCGGGAGGCCAGGCTTCGATCACATTCTGGAGGTGGGCGATGCCGACGTTGAGGTTCTCGTCGTAATGCTCCACCAGCCCGTCGGTGTACATGATCAGAACGTCTCCGGGCGCGACCGGCACGGCGTGGTCGGCGAATGTCGCGTCGTCGAACGGCCCCAACATCAGCCCCGACGTATCGGACAGTCGGACCACCTCTCCGGTCTCGGCACGCCGCAGCAGGGCCGGCAGGTGTCCCGCCGAACTGTAGGACAGCACGCGGTCGGCCGGGTCGTAGATCGCGACCAGATTGGTCGCGAACTCCCCGCCGATCTGGTGGGCCGCGAAGCGGTTCAGCGCCGTGAGAATCCGGGCGGGCGACAGGCCGAGGTGAGCGTAGGCGTTTCCGGCGCTGCGCATTTGCGCCATGTCTTCGACGGACAGCAGACCATGGCCGACGACGTCACCGACGGCCAGATAGGTCTGCCGATCCGGCAGGGCCAGCACGCTGTACCAATCCCCGCCGAGACCGCGAGCCGAGTCGGCCGGGTCGTACAGCGCGCAGTACTCGAGCCCGACCGCGTCGGCCCGGGCGATGGGTTGCGCGACGGAGTGCAGCACCGCGGCCCGCGCGTGCTCGTCGGCGTAGATCTTCGCGCGAACCAGAGCCTGGCTGGCCATGGTGGACACCGCGGAGATGTAGGCGAGTTGGGCGTCGTCGAAGGGCTGCGCTTCCGACCACAGCATCTGCAGCACGCCGAAGGGCTCTGCGCCTGCGGCCAGCGGCCAGCACGCGATTGACTCGTTGTTGGTCAGCGTCAACCGGTGCGCCCGGTGCGGGTAGGCGTCGGCGAAATCCTGCACCGTGCGAATGGCGACGGTCTGGCCGGATCGGAACACATCGTGGGCCAGCGTTGATGCGCTTATATCAGAGCCGCCCCGGACCTCCTCGACCATCTCCGTCGGGTACCCCGCGGTGGTGATCCATTCCAGCGTTCGGCCATTCGCGCTGATCAGGCCGAGAGCCAGCGCGCTGGCGCCGGCCTCGTGGAGAACCTGATCCGAGAGTGCGTCTCCGACGTCCTCCGGCGTGAGCGCATTCGACAGACGCAGAGCGAGCCGCGAAAGCGTCTCCAGCCGCAACCGCTCCCGGCGTTCGAGTTCGCGTTCCCGCACGGCATTCAGCCGCGCGGCGGCCTCCTGCGCGATCAGCAGGGCGACCACCACGATCACCGCGACGTAGATCTGGGTGAGCGCCACCTGGGTCCCCGGCGGTGCACCCACACTGGCGAACAAGCCGCGTCCCTGCGCCGTCATGATGTTGACCAGCAGGGCCGCCACCGCGCTCGCTATCGCAGCCCCCACCATGTTGAGCCGGAACGCCGCCCACGCCAGCACCGGTAGGAGCAGGACCGACGGCGGGATATAGGTCCAGAACGTGGTGACGGACAGTGCCGCGGTGACGGCCAGCACGCCCGCCATCTCCCAGGGATGACGGCGGACCACGGACGATTGAGCACTCCACAGCAGGATCGGCGTCGCCATCACCAGGACACCGAGCCCATCGCCGACCCACCAGGTGACAACTCCACTCGGCCACGGCGACACGTAGTGCATCGAGATGATCGTTCCGCCGATCAGAGCGCCGAAAAGCGGCGCGATCACACAGGCTCCCGCGATGAAGCCGGCGAAATCCCGACGCTTACGCAGGTCGGGACGCCCTCCGCACCAGGCCAGCACCAGCGACGCCCCGATCACCGGCTCGACCACGTTGGCCATCGCGAAGCCGGCCGACACCCACAGCGGGTTTGCATAGAACGAGTCGACCAGGACCTCGGCCGCGATGACCGCCGCTGCCAACCAGGGCCACAGCGTGCGACGGCTCAGCATCATGGCCGCAACGGTGACTCCGGCGGCCGGGTAAAAGAAGGACGGGCCCTCCGAGGATCCGAAGGACAGCCACGACAACACCGCGAAAAACGTGAACGCGAGGAATACCGCCAGCACACGGAGCACGTCGGCCCGCGACAACGGCAACCGGGCACTGATATCGGTCGGGGGGGCGAGGCGATCACCGACTTCCGGCGCTTGCTCTCGCAACGTCACCGCGTCGAGTTTACCGAATTCGGCGCCAAACCAGCGCACCCCGTGGGCCTGAGCTGCTGCGTGGCGCGGGGAATGTGGTCACGCAGCCGGTGGTCGGGACGCAACCGACATTGTCGTCACTCACTTTCCATCACCCTGAAGGTGGCCTCCACCTGCGCCTCGATCTGCACCTCGTCGGGCCGCAGCGACACCTCCGGCGACCGGTCCGCCGGCGCGGACATGGCGCGGGCCATCATCACCTTGGGCTGGGCCTGTCCGCTCATGCCCGGGTCGCTGATGGCGCGGACCGTGACCGGCCCGAGGTCAAGGGCGTCGGCGTAGTCCTGGGCACGCCTTTTGGCGTCGCGGACGGCCTTCTGCCTGGTCTTGCGTTGGACCCGCCGCCGCCTGGCATCGGTCAACGCCCAGTCGATGTAGCCGATGGCGAGGCCGGGCACCGAGGCCGACCAACCGACCCACGCCGCCAGGTCGTCGAAATCGGTGAACGTCGCCGTCATCGCCACCGCAGCGGTGTGCACCGGGGGCAGTTGTTCGCCGTCGCGGTTGAACGGCCGGTGCGAGCCGCGGCGGACCTGGTCGACGACGTACTTGGTCACCGGGCCGTCCTTGGCGTGGTGGCGAGACGCCAGCGAGCGGGTGACCTCAGCCAGTGCGGTGGCCACGGCGTCGAAGACCGGCTGGGGTTCGGGGCCCTCGGCGGCGAGGTTGGCGTAGACGGTCGCCTGCTCGGGGGGCAACGTCGTGGTGTGCGAGCCGCGCACGGTGATCTGCACCGGGGTCATGGGCCCACAATAGGGCGACGGGCACCACCCCACCCCCAGCGAGCGTGAAGCTATCGTCACGCCGGCGCCCGAGTGTGAAGGTGGCTTCACTTCCCGCGGGGCTGCGATCGGCGGCCGCTACTTGATCAGCGGGTCACGCGGCATACCCAGGATGCGTTCGGCGATCTGGTTGCGGGCCACCTCCGAGGTGCCGCCGGCGATCGCCATACCGCGGGCCCCCATTGCGGCCCGGGCCGCCAGCGCACCCTCTCCCCCCTCCAGTGCGAGTTCCGGGCCCACCAGCGCGGCGGCGATAGCGCCCTGCTCGCCGAAGTGCTCGGCCAGTTTGAGCTTGGTGATGTTGCCCTCCGGGCCGGGACCGGCCCCCTCGATGCTGCGGGCGGCGCGGCGCAGGTTCAACAGCCGCAGCGCGTGGTCATCGGCCAGGAAGCGGCCCACCCGTTGCGCCGCACCGGCCATCCGGTCACCGTGCGTCTGCACCAGGTGCACCAGCCAGGCCGAGGCTGGGGCGATACCGCCGGCTCCCCCGCCGATGCTCACCCGCTCGTTGCCCAGAGTCGCCCGGGCGACGGTCCAGCCGGCGTTCGGTTCGCCCACCACGTCCTCGTCCGGCACGAAGACGTCGTTGAAGAAGACTTCGTTGAACTCCTTGCCGCCGGTGATCTGGCGCAGCGGCCGCACCTCGACTCCGGGAGCGTTCATGTCGAGGATCACCATGGTGATGCCGGCGTGCTTGGGCGCGTCGAAATCGGTTCGCACCGTGGCCAATCCGCGTTTGCAGTAGTGCGCACCGGACGTCCACACCTTCTGGCCGTTGATCAACCAGCCGCCGTCGACCCGGGTGGCCTTCGTCTTGACCGCCGCGGCGTCGGATCCGGCCGACGGCTCGGAGAACAGCTGGCACCAGATCTCGTCCTTGCGCAACGCCTTCTCCACGAAACGCTCGATCTGCGAAGGAGTTCCGTGCTGGATGAGGGTGAGGATCACCCAGCCGGTGATGCCGTAGTCGGGGCGCTGCACCCCGGCGGCGGCGAATTCCTCCTCGACCAGCAGTTGCTCCACCGCCCCGGCCGCGCGGCCCCATGGCCTGGGCCAGTGCGGCATGACGTAGCCGGTGGCGATGAGTTCGTCGAGTTGGGCCTTCTCGTCGAGGGCGGCGATGCGCTCGGCTTCGGCCCGGATCTCGGCGCGCATCTTCTCGGCCTCCGGCGGGAGGTCCAGGCTGTTGGCACGTGACATCCCGGCGGAGGTGAGGGTGAAGACGTCGGTGGCCGGACCGTCACCGCCGAGCAGTGCCTGCACGGTCAGCGCGCGACGCAGATGCAGGTGGGCGTCGTGCTCCCAGGTGAACCCGATGCCGCCGTGCACCTGAATGTTGAGTTCGGCGTTGCGCACATAGGCCGGGAAGGCCAGCGCGGCGGCGGCCGCGGCGATCAGACGGAACTGGTCACCGCCCTCCTGTGCCGCGCGGGCGGCGTCCCAGACCGTCGCCACCGCCGACTCCGAGGCCACCAGCATGTTGGCGCAGTGGTGCTTGACGGCCTGGAAGGTGGCGATGGTCCGGCCGAACTGCTCGCGCACCTTGGCGTACTCGACAGCGGTGTCCACACAGTCCGACGCCCCGCCGACGGCTTCGGCCGCGAACAGGGTCCGCGCGTATGCCAGCGCGGTCTCCCGCGCACCGGGCAGCACGTCGGCGGCCGCACCGGTCAGGCCCACCCGACCGGATCGGCGGCTGCGATCGAGGTTTCCGGGCACCTCGACGCTCACACCGTCGGCGCCGCGTTCCACCAGCACCACGTCATCGCCCGCGGCGAGCAGCAGCACGTCGGCAAGGCCGGCACCCAGCACCACACCCGCGTCGCCGCTGACCGCCCCGCCGGCGACGGTCAGGTTCCCGCCGAAACCGACTGCGCCGCTGAGTGTTCCGTCGATCAGGCCGGGCAGCCACCGAGCCTTCTGCTCCTCGGCTCCGGCGGCGGCCAGCACGGCGGACACCACCACGGTCGGCACGAACGGCCCCGGCGCGACCGCACGACCCAACTCGTCGATGACCACCACGAGTTCGGGCAACCCGAACCCCGAACCGCCGTAGCGCTCATCGACATGCAGTCCCAGCCACCCGAGATCGGCCAGCTCACGCCAGAACGGCGGGCGGGTCTCCTCGTCGGCGTCGAGCAGTTCCCGCGCCGCCCATCGCGCCTTCTGCGCGGTGAGGAATGAACGGGCGACGTCGCCGAGTTCGCGGTGGTCGTCGGTCAGTGCGATCGGCATGGGTCTCCTCGAGGATCGGCCGGTGCTACTCCAGCGCGGTGATCAGTGCACCGATGCTGTGGTGCGCCTCCAACGGATGCCGAAGCCGCCCCTTCTCATTCACCGTATACAGGTTGCGACGGCCCACTTTTTTCTTGATCAGGTAACCGCCGTCGGTGAGGTCGGCGAGGATCACCTGCACCGCCCGTTCGGTGATGCCGATTTGCAGGCCCAATTCGCGGGCCGTCAGGGCCTCGCCGCGGGCCAGGCACAACAGCACGTGGGCGTGATTGGTCAGGAAGGTCCATGCGCGCAAGGACGGCTCGGGTTCGGCCGGTTGCACAGGGCGCCGCGTCTCTGCCATGGGTAATGTTGTACCACTGTCGTGATTCGCGTAAAGCTGTTCGCGACTACAGGCGGGCGAATTCGGTCTTCCCGCGTTCGAACTCCGCCAGCATGGCCGCGGTGAGAGTGGGGCGGATCTCGCCGATCGCCGTCAGATAATCCTCGGTAACCGCCGGCAGACCACGACCGTCGCGCATCTCCCGTTCGAAGGCCGCCTGCGCGCCCTTGCGGGCTGCGAACTCGATATCGGCCGGGGTGAACAGTTCCGAGGCGGTAACCAACCGGTCGACGTCGACGTTCCCGTTGGCCGCGCCCAGGTAGCGCTGCCACACCGCCCGACGGGCGGGCTGATCCGGCGGGCCGACCGGGATGACGTAATCGAAGCGCCCGGGCCGCAGGAACGCCGAGTCCAGCGAGTGCACCGCGTTGGTGGCGCACACCAGCAGACGGCTGTCGTGCTGGCGAAAGGCCGGGATGAGTTTGAGCAGTTCGTTGGTGACGCCCAGTTCGGCGGTGGACGCCCCCGAACGCGCGGTGGCGATCTCCTCCACCTCGTCGATGAACAGCACGAGTTCATCGAGTTCGGCCAGATCGGCGAACGCCTCGCGCAGTGAGGCGGCCAGTCCACCGGTGCCGGTCGCCGCCAGCCGGGACGGGAACAGTTCGACGAACGGCCAGCCCAGCCGCGACGAAATCGCCTTGGCGAAGCTGGTTTTCCCGGTTCCCGGTGGTCCGAAGAGGATGACCGCCTTGGGCGGGCTGACGCCGTAACGCTCCGCCACCTCGGGGTGGCCCAACGGGTCGACGACGCGCCGTTCGATGATCTGTTTCTCGTACTCCATGCCGGCCATGTCGCCCCACAGCCCGGGCGGGATGATCCGGCCGCCGAGTTCCTCGAGCAGGTTGGCCTGATCGGGACCGAGGTGCTCGATCAGCTCGTAGTACACCAGCCCGTCGCGCCGGGTGTAGCCCGAGTTCTCCATGGCCGCGGCGCCCGTCGCCCCCTCGGGCATCACAGCGCAGATGCGCCGCACGCCCGCCGAGCGAAGCCGCCGCTCCAGGTCGGCCAGCAGGGCCGAGCCGACACCGCGGCCCCGCCAGCGGGCGGCCAGCGCCACCAGCAGGATCCAGGCCCGCTCCCCATCGGTCGTGGCGACCGCCATACCGATGACCTCGTCGCCCACTTCGGCCACCACCGCCGGTTCCCCGGCGCGGGCCGCGGCCATCACCTCGGCGACGCTGAACACCGGTTCGGCCGCACCGGGGCCGCGGCTCTGGTCCCACACACCGATGGCCTGATCCAGGTCCTCGTCGTGATAGTCGCGCAGTCGCCATGCCGGCATCGCTCACCTCCCGTGTCGAACCCACCTTCTCGGGCCAGGCAGTAAAGCCTGCCGGGATTCGGCGCGCGCGCATCCCCCAACAGGTGGATTTCAGCAGGGGAACGATCCCCCGTGCGAGGATCCACACCAGCGCGTATCGCAGATCTGAGGAGGGCATGGTGTCAGCGTCTGCCGCGCCGCCGGACCGCATCGAGGAGGTCCGCGGCGATGTCACGTTCGTCCGCACCGACGTGAACCTGCCGCCGGTGGCGATCATCGACCGCTCGCCGATCACGGTGCGGCACAGACTGGTCTTCGGCGCCGTGGCGGTGCTGGGCGCGGTCGCGTGGGCGGTGATCGCCTTCCTGCGCGGGGAGACCGTCAACGCGGTGTGGTTCGTGATCGCGGCGATCTGCACCTACGTCATCGGCTTCCGGTTCTACGCCCGGCTGATCGAGATGAAGATCGTCCGGCCACGCGACGACCACGCCACTCCGGCCGAGATCTACGAGAACGGCACCGACTACATGCCGACCGACCGGCGGGTGCTGTTCGGGCATCATTTCGCCGCGATCGCCGGGGCCGGGCCGCTGGTCGGTCCGGTGCTGGCCATCCAGATGGGCTACCTGCCCGGCACCATCTGGATCATCGTCGGCGCGGTGCTGGCCGGATGCGTGCAGGACTATCTGGTGCTGGCGATCTCGACACGGCGGCGCGGCCGTTCGCTGGGTCAGATGGCGCGCGACGAACTCGGTGCGGTCGGCGGGACGGCGGCGATCGTCGGCGTGCTGGTGATCATGGTCATCCTGTTGGCGGTGCTGGGTCTGGTGGTGGTCAACGCACTGGCCGAAAGCCCCTGGGGCGTCTTCTCGATCGCGATGACCATCCCGATCGCCATCTTCATGGGCCTGTACCTGCGCTACCTGCGGCCGGGCCGGGTCTCGGAGGTCTCGCTGATCGGGGTGGCGCTGCTGCTGCTGGCCGTGGTGGCCGGCGGCTGGATCGACCACACCGAGTGGGGCGCGCACTGGTTCACCCTCTCCAAGGTCACCCTGTCGTGGTGCCTGATCATCTACGGCCTGGCGGCCTCGGTGCTGCCGGTGTGGCTGCTGCTGGCACCGCGCGATTATCTGTCGACGTTCATGAAGGTCGGCACCATCGCCCTGCTCGCGGTCGGCATCCTGCTGGCCCGTCCGGTGATGCAGGCACCGGCCATCTCGCAGTTCGCCGCATCCGGCGCGGGGCCGGTGTTCGCCGGATCGCTGTTCCCGTTCCTGTTCATCACGATCGCCTGCGGGGCACTGTCGGGATTCCATTCGCTGATCGCCTCGGGCACCACACCGAAGCTGCTGGAGAAGGAAAGCCAGATGCGGCTGATCGGCTACGGCGGCATGCTGACCGAATCGTTCGTGGCGATCATGGCGTTGATCACCGCGGCAATCCTCGACCAGCACCTGTACTTTGCCATCAACGCGCCGGCGCGGCCAGACCGGCCGGACCGCCGAGACGGCGGCCGCCTACGTCAACGGGCTGGGACTGTCCGGGACGCCGATCACCGCCGCCGAGATCGCGACGCCGCGGCGCAGAGCGTCGGCGAGCAATCGATCGTCTCGCGCACCGGCGGGGCGCCGACGCTGGCGTTCGGTATGGCCCAGGTGCTGTCGGTCTTCGGCGGCAGCGGACTCAAGGCGTTCTGGTACCACTTCGCGATCATGTTCGAGGCGCTGTTCATCCTGACCACCATCGACGCCGGCACCCGGGTGGCCCGGTTCATGCTGTCCGACGGTCTGAGCAACCTCGGCGGCCCGCTGCGCCGGCTGCACGACCCGAGCTGGAAGGTCGGGGCGTGGGCGTGCAGCATCGTCGTCGTCGCCGCGTGGGGCTCGATCCTGCTGATGGGCGTCACCGACCCGCTGGGCGGCATCAACACGCTCTTCCCGTTGTTCGGCATCGCCAACCAGTTGCTCGCGGCGATCGCGCTGACGGTGGTGACCGTGGTGGTGATCAAGATGGGCTTGCTGAAATGGGCCTGGATTCCGGGCGTTCCGCTGCTGTGGGATCTGATCGTGACGCTGACCGCGTCGTGGCAGAAGATCTTCTCCGGGGATCCGAAGCTGGGCTACTGGACGCAGCACTTCGCCTACCGCGACGCGCTGGCCGCCGGCAAGACGTCCTTCGGGTCGGCCAAGGATGCCGACCAATTGCACGACGTGGTCCGCAACACCTTCATCCAGGGCACGCTGTCGATCATCTTCGCGGTGGTGGTGATCATCGTCGTCGCCGCGGCCGTGGTGATGGCACTGCGATCCATCCGCCGGCGGCGGCGGACCGCTGGCCGTGGAAACCCCGGTCCCGTCGCGGCTGTTCGGGCCGTCTCACCTGTTCGCCACACCGCTGGAGAAGGAGGTGCAGCAGCAGTGGGACGCGTTGGAAGAATCGGCCGCCAGATCCGCTGGTACGTCGGCGCACTGATGGGCGACAGCCACTACCAGCGTTACGTCGCCCACCGGCGGCGGGTGTATCCGGGCGAGCCATGCGTCAGCGAAGGCGAGTACTGGCGCATGCGGCACCGGGAGGCGGAGGCTCGTCCGGGACCGCGCTGCTGCTGAGCAGCGCGCGTGTGCCGACCATGTCGAAAGGCCCGGTCCCTTACTCAGGGACCGGGCCTCTCCGCGTCAGGTCTGTCGCACGCTCGTCGGCGTCCGCAGACATCTATTCCCGGACCCGGGCGAACTCAAACCTCGAAACTGGCACCGCCCGCGCCGACCGTCTACCGTTTCTGCCCACAGGCGTATGCAGATAAAGAGGTGGCCCGGGATGGACCTGGCGTGGTCGGCGAAGGATCTCGAATTCCGCGACGAGGTGCGGGCCTTCCTCGACGACACCCTGACCGACGATCTGCGCCAGGCCGGCAGTCTGATGACCAGCGTGTACGCCGACCATGAGGCGAGCATGGCCTGGCAGGCGATCCTGCACCAACGCGGTTGGGCCGCTCCGGCCTGGCCGGTGGAACACGGCGGTTGCGACTGGACGCTGACCCAGCACTACATCTTCAACCGCGAATGCGCGCTGGCCGGCGCGCCGACGCTGTCCCCGATGGGCATCAGCATGGTGGCGCACGCGATCATCGCCTTCGGCACGCCCGGGCAGAAGGACTACTTCCTGCCGCGCATCCTCACCGGCGAGGTGTTCTTCTGCCAGGGCTACTCGGAACCGGAGTCCGGGTCCGACCTCGCGAGCCTGACGATGGCGGCCGTCGACGACGGCGATGACCTGGTGTGCACCGGCAGCAAGATCTGGACCACCCACGCCGCCGAGGCGAACTGGATCTTCGCACTGGTGCGCACCAACCGCGGCGCGCGCAAGCAGCAGGGCATCACCTTCGTGCTGATCGACATGACCACACCGGGCATCGAGATCCGGCCGCTGGTGATGACCTCCGGCGAGGAGATCCAGACCCAGATCTTCTTCGACGCGGTCCGGGTGCCGAAAGCCGAACGTGATCGGCCGGATCGACGACGGTTGGACGGTGGCCAAATACCTGCTGGAGTTCGAGCGTGGCGGCGGGGCGGCCGCACCGGCGCTGCAGGTGATGGCCGAGTCGATCGCCGGCGAGGCACGCAGCCAACCCGGCCCGGCCGGCGGAACCCTGATCGACGACCCGGCCTTCGCCGCGAAACTCGCCGACGTCCGCATCCGCACCGAGGTCCTGGAGATCCTCGAGTACCGGGTGCTGGCCGTGGTGTCCGAGGGCCGCAACCCCGGGGCCGCGTCGTCGATGCTGAAGATCCTGGCCACCGAACTGAGCCAGGCGATCACCGAACTGGCCATGGAGGCGGCCGGCCCGCAGGGCCGGGTGTACCAACCGCACGCCACCCGGCCCGGCGGACCGGTGGCGGACTTCACCCCGCCGGCCGACGGCTACGTCAGTGGGCAGCCCTGGCAGGCGGTGGCCCCGTTGCGCTACTTCAACGACCGCGCCGGCTCGATCTATGCCGGCAGCAACGAGATTCAGCGCAACATCCTGGCCAAAGCGACCCTGGGACTGTGAGCCGGCCAGGCCCGAGAGGAACAGCGTGGACTTCAACCTGAGCGCCGAACAGGAACTGCTGCGGGACGGCCTGGGCAAGTTCCTGACCGGCCGCTACACCCTGGCGGACAGCCGCCGGGCGGCCAAGACCGGTGCGGGCTGGCAGCCGGGGATCTGGCGGGCTTTCGCCGGGGAACTCGGAATTCTGGGAGCAACGCTGCCGGAGTCGGCGGGTGGCAGCGGCGGCGGATCGGTCGAGTCCATGGTGATCGCCGAGGAACTGGGCCGGGCCCTGGTGATCGAACCCTACGTCGACACCGTGGTGGTGGCCGGCGGCCTGCTGGCGCGGGCCGGTGGACAGGCGGCTTCGTTGTGCTGCAAAGGATTTGCGAGGGGACCGCCGTGGTCGCATGCGCGGTCACCGAGGCGGCGAGCGGCGATCACTGGGAATGCATCGCCACCGAGGCGATACCCGACGGCGCACACTGGGTGATCACCGGCGCCAAGACCGTGGTGATGGACGCCCCGATGGCGACGCACCTGCTGATCGCGGTCCGGACCGGCGGCGAGCCGGGCGATTATCGGGGTATCTCGCTGTTCCTCACCGAGTTCGACGCCGCCGCTCCCCCGCCCGGCCTGCAGGTGCACGGCTATCGCACCATCGACGACCGGCGCGCCGCGGATCTGGTCTTCGACGGGCTGCGATTGCCCGCCGACGCGCTGCTGAGCGACGACGGGTGGCCATCGCTGGCGCGCGCCCGCGACGAGGGCGCGGCGGCGGTGTGCGCCGAGGCCGTCGGACTGATGCGCACCGTGCTGGCCGACACCGTCGAATACTGCAAACACCGCCAGCAGTTCGGTGTACCGATCGGCAGCTTCCAGGTGCTGCAGCATCGAATGGTCGACATGTACATGGAGTTGGAGCAGTCGGTGGCGGCGGCCTACCTGGCGGTGCTGAACCTCGACGCCGAACCGGACATCCGGGCCCGTGCGGTGTCGGCGGCCAAGGTGACGGTCGGCCGGGCGGCACGGTTCATCGGCCAGAACGCCGTACAACTGCACGGCGGCATGGGGATGACCGAGGAACTCGCCATCGGCCACTACTTCAAGCGGCTCACCGCACTGCAGTACGAATTCGGGTCCACCGACCACCATCGCAGCCGGTACGCAGCGCTCACCAAGGGCTGAACCGCGGCCCGGCGATCAGTCGGGCTGCGCCGGTAGATTGGGGTCATGCTGAACAAGATCACCGACGCGGTCGGCAAAGTCGCAGGCCAGGTCGCCGAAGCCGGCGGCACCATCGTCGGCATCCGCCACGGCACCGAGGAGCCGTCGTTCACCGTGGAGCGACGTCTCGGCGACGTCGAGATCCGGCGTTACGGCTCTCGGATCGCGGCCGAAACCACCATCGAGGCCAACGAGGAAGCGGCCCGCAATGAGGGTTTCCGCCGCCTGGCCCGCTACATCTTCGGCGGCAACAAGGGCAGCACCAAGATCGCCATGACCGCGCCGGTGGCCCAGGCACAGGCGGGAAGGGGCAGAAGATCGCGATGACCGCGCCGGTGGCCGCCCAGCGCGGCGGCGCCGGCCAGTGGGTGATCCGCTTCTTCATGCCCTCCAGCCACACCATGGACACCTTGCCGACCCCCAATGACGAGCGGGTTCGTCTGGTCGACGTCCCCGGCGAGGAGGTGGCGGTGCTGCGATTCTCCGGCGTCGCCAGCCCATCGGCGATCGCCTCACGCACCGAGGAACTGTTGACGACCCTGCGGGACAACAAGATCGACATCACGGGCGAGCCGCTGATGTGGTTCTACGATCCGCCGTGGACCATTCCGTTCCGCCGCCGCAATGAGGTCGCGGTCAGCGTGGGGTCCGTCTAGGAGGACGCGGCCGCGGGGGCCGGCGCGGCGGGGGCCGGAGCCGGAGCAGCAGTGGCCGGCGCCGCGGGGGCCGGAGTCGACGAACGACTCGGTGCCGACGAAGCCGCCGGGGTGCTCCCCCCGGTCGCCGCAGCGGCGGGCGCATTGCCCGGCTGCGCGGAGGACGGGCTCGACTGTGCCGCAACCGGTGGCTTGGCCGGTGCCGCAACCGCCGGCACATCGGCAGCAGGCGGCGCCGGCGCCCCGGCCGCCTCCGGCAGCGCGGCGGCGGGCGGTGCGGGTGCATCGGCGGCGGCCGGCCCTGACGGGCCGACCTGATTGGACGGCGTGCTGGCCGCCATCTTCTCCGGATTGATCGGCCGGGTGCCCAGCAGCAGGAGGGCGTCGGTCCCGGTGACGTCACCGCTGCGCACCGCTCGCCATATCTCCCGCAGGTATCCGAGGTTGGGGTGGTCGGGGGCCTCCTGCGTGGTGCCCGGCGGCAAGCTGTCCGGGCTGGGCAGGTGCTGCACGCCGTCCGCCGGGGTGCCAGCGGGCGCCGCAGCTGTGGCGGGGGCCGCGGCAGGCAGGCCTGGGGCGGGGGCTGCCGCCGCCTGGTCTGCCGCCGCAGCGGCCGGAGCAGGGCTCGCGAGCGGGGCGGGAGCCGGGGCGGCCGCCGCGACCAACGGTGCGGTAGGTGCCGGTGCCACGGGATCGACCGGGGCAGCCGGGTCCGCCGCGGCGACCGGGACAGCGATGGTCGCCAACCCCACGCCGAGCGCACCGATGGTCACCCGCAAGCGTCGTCCAGCGACCACGTTCTCACCTCCATACCGATCAAGACCTACATGCGGTCCATCAGATCATGCATGCGTTTCGTTACAGGCGCCACGCAACCGCCACCGGCTGTGACCAAAATGGAGAGTGTGATCTCGTCGGACGCGGCCGGGTTCGCCGGACAGATCGCCAGGCCGAACACGGAGACCTCGGGCACCCGATCGGGGCGCGGTAGGACAATGCGGGGATGCGACGAATCCTGGCCGCGGCCGTCTTGGCCCTCATGTCCAGCCCGGCCGTGGTGAACGCCGCCCCCGTCCCTCCGGTCAGCCCGCAGGCGCAGGCCGCCGGGTTGATCGACGTGCGCACCGCGGTTCCCGATGCGGTGCTGGACCTGCGTTACGCCACCGCCGACAATTTCGTCGGGGTGCCGCTGTATCCGGCTGACGCGCGATGCCTGGTGCACGAATCGCTCGGCCCGGGCCTCGCCGCCACCGCCGCCCAACTACGGGCTCAGGGCTACCGGCTGGTCTTCTGGGACTGCTATCGCCCCCACGACGTCCAGGTGCGGATGTTCAACGCCGTCCCCGACCCGGCCTGGGTGGCCAGGCCCGGCGACTATGCCCGCAGTCATGAGGCGGCCCGGTCGGTGGACGTCACCCTCGCGTCCGGCGGCCGACTGGTCGACATGGGCACCGACTTCGACGATTTCTCCCCGCGGGCAACCGCCTACGCCACCGACGGGGTGAGCGCCGCCCAGCAGGCCAACCGCGCGCTGCTTCGCAACGCCATGGCCGCGGGCGGACTGGCCGTGTACGCCGGGGAATGGTGGCACTTCGACGGCCCCGGGGCCGGGACTCCCCGGGCGATTCTGGACGTGCCGGTCAATTAGGGCCGTAGGGCCTCTGCTCCCCGGCAGAAGACCCTTGTTCGATGTTCCGACAAAAAGCTTCCCGGCTCCGCGAGTAGCGTCACGTCCGGACTGAACAAGGGGGTTTGTATGGTCCGTATGCATCGCGCCGCGCTGGTCGCCGTGCCCGCAATCGCCGCGGCGCTGCTGGGCCTCGTCTCACCCGGCCTCCCACCCGCAGTGACGCTCACCGGGACGGCCCTGTACCTCGGTGGCACCGACCACCCGCTCACCATCCCCGGCGACACCACCGAGTACATCGAGGGCTATGTCGACTGGGCGGACGGCAACTTCGTGACCCCGTCGCAGTTGTGCCCCGACTGCTCTCCGGTGGCCGTCTACGGCCCCGAGCAGTTCTGGCCCATCACCGGCCTGAAGGACATCAGCTACAACGCCTCGGTGGCCATCGGACTCGACAACCTCGACGCCTGCTTGCGTGGGGCCCCGTGCACCGTGACCGATCCCCCGTACACCTCCAGCGGTTCTCGCGTCCTCACCGATTCCGACTACACGGTGTTCACCTACTCGCAGAGCGGCGCCATCGCGAGCATGCAGAAAAGCGACCTGATCGCGCACCCACCCTCGGGCACAGTCAGTTTCGTGTTCGTCTCCAACCCCAGCCGGCCCAACGGCGGCATCCTCGAGCGCTTCGTGGGCGCATACGTCCCCATCCTGGATGTCACCTTCAGTGGCGCGACGGTGACCAACTCCCCGCAGCCGACACCGCTGACCACCGTCGACGCGGTGCACCAGTACGACCCGGTCGCCGACTTCCCCACCAACCCGCTCAACCTGCTCGCGATCGTCAACGCGCTGTTGGGATTCGCCTACCAACATCCCGAGGGCCACTCCGGAGCGCCGTTACTGCAGGGGCAGTATCAGGATTCGACGTACTACCTGATCGCCAGTGACACGCTGCCACTGCTGCAGCCACTGACGATCGTTCCGTTCCTCGGCCCGTTGTTGGTCACCACCATGGATCCGCCACTGCGCGTCCTGGTGGAAACCGGCTACGACCGGACCATCAACCCCGGGACGCCGACACCGGCGAAGTACCTCTACCTGCCCAACCCGATCAGCACGACCTGCAACTTTGTGGCCGCGATCCCCAACGGCTGGGACAACGGAATCGCTTATCTCACCGGCGATCCGGACAACCGGCCCTTCCACACCACCCCGGCCGGCCCGTACGGCGTAGGCGGACCGCCGGTGAACGCCGGCGCCATCGACCCCTACGGACCGCCCACGCCACTGCCCGCACCGGTAACGCCGGTCACCGCGGCGGCCTCCGCCGACACACCACCGGCACCGGCCGCGACGGCATCGAGCAGCCCCAACGAGCCTGTCGGGGTTACGGCTTCGCGGACAGAAACAGAAACGTCGCCAGCAGAACCAGATGGACGAGCCCCTGCTGCGCCAACGCGCGCCCTTCGGCCATCGTCAACACCGAAACGATCACCGACAGCGTCAAGAGCACGATCTGCATCGGCTCCAGGCCCAGCGTCAGCGGCCCGGGCAACCAGATCATCGCGATCGCGATAACCGGGATCGTCAAGCCGATCGACGCCATCGCCGATCCGTAGGCGAGATTGAGACTGATCTGCACACGGTTGCGTCTGGCGTTGTTGATCGCCGCCAAGGTCTCGGGCGCCAACACCATCAGCGCGATCACCACACCGACCATCGGGTACGGCAATCCGAGGCGGTTCACCGTGGACTCGATGGTCGGTGAGAGCAGTTTGGCCAGCCCCACCACACTGATCAGAGCGACCATCAACACCGCGACGCTGAGCCAGGTCTGAGCGCACCGACGGCGGGTCGGCATGCTCTTCGCCGTCGTCATCGAGCAGTCCGGTGACCCGTCCGTGCCGGTCGGCGGACACCGGCACGAAGAAGTCACGGTGCCGGACGGTCTGGGTGAACACGAATCCCCCGTAGAGCACCAGCGACGCCAGGGCCGCGAAGACCAGTTGGGATTGGGAGTACTCAAGCCCCTTGGCCGACACGGTGAAACCGGGCAACACCAGGCACACCCCGGCCAGCGTGATGACCGTCCCGAGCGCCGCGCCGGAACCGGAGGCATTGAATGAGACGAGTCGGTGCCGCAGCGCGCCCACCAGCAAGCTCACCCCGACGATGCCGTTGAGGGTGATCATCACCGCGGCGAACACCGTGTCGCGCGCGTAGGTCGGGGCACCCGGCCCGCCGCCGGCCATCAGCATGACGATCATGCCGACCTCGATGACGGTCACCGCGACGGCGAGGATCAGCGAACCGAATGGTTCGCCCACCCGGTGGGCGACCACCTCGGCGTGATGCACGGCGGCGAAGACGGCGCCGAAAAGGCATGCCCCAATGAGAACCAGCAGCGCCGGGTGCTCGTGGTGAGCCCAGGTGGCCCCCAGCACCACGGCGGCCGCGAGCGGGACGATCAGGGTCCACTGCAGCGGTCCCCCGCGAGCCGTCTGGTCCATCACCTCACCGTAGTGATGAGCCCCGGCTCGCGCGTCCGGCACGCCAAAGTCAGGCGGTCGCGGCTCCGGCCGTCGCGATCGCGGGCTTGGCGGTGCCGAACCGCAGGGCCGGATCCTCCACCGGCCCCTTACGCAGGCGGGCGTGGTCGGCCCAGTAGTCCATCTCGATGGTCCACGGTCCGTCGGTGCCCTGCTGCGGGAAGTCCCCGACTGACCGCAGGATGTAACCGGCCGAGAAGTCCAGCATCGGGCGCCTGCCGATCGCCGGGTCGTCACAGACCGGGGTCACGGTGGTGTACCCGTGGGAGTCCATGTAGGACAACAACCGGCACAGGTGCTCGCAGAGCAGGTCGATCTTGAGCGTCCACGAGGAGTTGGTGTAACCGAAGGCGAACGCCATGTTCGGGATGTCGGACAGCATGAAGCTCTTGTAGACCAGGCAATCGTGGGCGTTCTTGACCTCGCCGTCGACCGAGACTTGGATTCCGCCGAACAGCAGCAGTTTCAATCCGGTCGCCGTGACGATGATGTCGGCCTCGAGTTCGCGGCCGCTCTCGAGCAGGATGCCGCTCTTGGTGAACCGGACGATCCTGTCGGTGACCACCGACGCCTTGCCCTTGCCGATCGTCCTGAACAGATCGGCATCGGGCACCGCGCACAGCCGCTGGTCCCACGGGTTGTAGGTCGGGTTGAAATGGGTGGCCACGTCGAAGTCCTTGGGCAGGAACTTGACGTTGGCGGCGCGGATGAGGCGCCTGGCGATCTTGGGCTGCTTCTGGCACAGGTTGTAGATGAACCGGCCCTTGCCGATGTTGAATCGCCGGGTGGCGGCGTAGGCCAATTTGGGCGGCAGCACCTTTCTGAGCGTGTTCGCCAGCGGATCCTTGCGCGGCAGGGGCATCACATAGGACGGGGAGCGCTGCAGCATGGTGATGTGCCCGGCGTCGGGCGCCATCGCCGGGATCAGGGTGACCGCGGTGGCACCGCTGCCGATGACGACGACCTTCTTTCCCCGGTAATCGAGATCCTCGGGCCAGAACTGCGGGTGCACGATCCGGCCCTCGAAGTCTTCTTGGCCCTCGAAGTGCGGCGCGTAGGCCTCGTCGTAGTTGTAGTAGCCGGTCGCGCCGAACAGGAAGCCGCAGGTCACGTCCCACTGCTTGCCGTCGCGTTCCAGGGTCACCGTCCATCTGCGCCGTCTCGCTGGAGAAATCGGCGCGAATCACCCTGTGATGCAGGTAGATCCGCTTGGCCAGGCCGTCCTCGTCGATGACCTCGTGCAGGTAGTCGAGAATCTCGTCAGCGTCGGCGATGGCGTTGTCCGACGTCCACGGCTTGAACTCGTAGCCGAAGGTGTGCAGGTCGGAGTCCGACCGGATGCCGGGATAGCGGAACAGATCCCAGGTGCCGCCGATGGCGTCGCGGCCGTCGACGATTGCGAAGCTGTGCCCGGGCAGTTTGGTCACCAGGTAGTGCCCGAGGCCGATCCCCGAGATACCGGCCCCGACGATGAGCACATCGACGTGTCCGGTCAGGGACTCCTTGGGGCGGGCCTGGTCGAGTGTGGCGACGGTCATGAAATCTCCCGGGTTGGAACGCAACAGTAAACGCTAACAATGTTATATTTTATCGGACAGCTGTCAAGAGAAAGGACGCCATGACGACCGCCAGTGCGTCCCACCGGGTCTCGCTGCCGGAGCGCAGCCGCCGCGCACCCGTGCAGGAACGGAGCCGGCAGACGGTCACCCGCATCCTCGACGCCGCCTCGGCGATCGCCGATGAGCAGGGCGTCGATGCGGTCACCACCAGGGCGATCGCCGACCGCGCCGGCGTGTCCTACCCCTCGCTGTACCGGTTCTTCGCCGACCGCGAGGCCATCCTGGACGAACTGCTCGAGCGGCACTGCGCGGAGCTGGACGCCCGCTGCGTGGCGGCCGAGAAAACCTGGCAGATCACATCGGCGGGCAACCTGCTCAACAACGAACTCGACCTGCACGTCCACTACTACCGGAAATACCCCAGTTCGGCCCGACTCTGGATGGGCGGACGGTCCTCCCCCACCGTCACCAGACACGTCCGCGCTCGGATGAAGACACTGGCGATCCGCATGCACGCCATTCTGGTCGACGCCGGACTGATCGCCGCCGACACCGATCCGCGGGCCATGCTGGTCGCCGTGGAAATGGCCGACCGGGTGCTCGAACTGTCCTTCCGCGACAGCGACGACACCGCCGGCGCCAATTTCGATCAGGACATCCTCGACATCGGCCGCCGCGCGCTCAACGCTTTCGCTTCTGACCTCTCCCCGCGCCGCCCCACGTGATCTGCATGAGTTCGGCGCTCGGCGTGGCCTCAACCAGTCGCCCGAAGGCAGTCGCGAACCCATCGACGATCATCTCGTGGTCAGGCACAAGCGTTGTGTCACAGGCGATTCCGACCGTCACCTCACCGTCGTAGCTGTAGATCGTGAAGCTCATCGGCTGATCCCCGGAGATCGGCGCCCAGCCCACCATGCCTTCGACCAGACTGCCCGCCAGATACACCGGCATCGGCGGGCCGGGCACATTGGTCAAGGTCCCGACGGTCCGATTGGTGAACAGATCCACCGACGCCTCGTAGAGGTCGTGGCTGAGTCCGGCGATGGCCTCCTGGAACCGGAACGCCACCGCCGCCTCGTGGCCGTGTTTGATTCGGTCCATCCGCCGCTTGGCGATCGACAGCATCTTCAGCGGGTCGGCCTCGTCGGTGGGCAGTTCGAGTTGCACCAGGGCGAAGTCGTTGCCGAGCGTTTCAGGCAGGGTGAGGTCGAGCGGTTTGAGGTTCACCGGCACCATGAATGTCACCGACGAGCACCGCGCGCCGTGCGCCACCAGGTAGTTGCGCAGGGTGCCGGCGACGGTCGCCACGAGCACGTCGTTGACGGTGCACCGATTGGCCCCGGCGACGGCTTTGACCGCCGCCAGTGACAGCGGCTCCGACCACGCGACGCTCTTCTCCTCACCGGCGGTTCCGGTCCACAGCGTCACGTCGTTGCGGGTGCCCACCAGCAGTTTGCGCAGGGTGTCGACATCACCGGGCGCCGCGGAGAAGAAGTCGACCAGCGACCCGCCCCCCGGCAGGGCCGCCCGCACGTTGCGGGCCATGCCCGCGCCGGTCTCCTGCGCCGCGTTGAACAAGGTGTTGCCGACCCCCACCGGGTTTCGCAACGCATAGCGCCCCAACTGTCCGGCCCGCGCCAGCAACTGCGGGGCTTCGGCGACCGCACCGACCGCACCGGTGATCCGGGAGACCGCGTCACCCGCCGTGCGGGCCACCTCCCCGGCGGCGGACCGCAGCCGTCGGCGCAACGGCTGACCGGGCGGATGCGGCTGGGCGGCAACCTGTTTCACGGCCGGCGCCATGATCGGGCCGCCCTGCGGGGATGCGTCGAACAGGCTCATCGAGAGCTGGACCATCCGCATGCCGTCGGCGATGGCGTGGTGACTGCGCAACAGCATGGCGCTGCCTTTGCCGTAGCGCTTGACCCAGATCGCCTGCCACAGCGGATGGTTGTGGTCGAGCATCTCGGTGCGGTGGGCGGCCACCAGTTCCTGCAGCGCACGCGGGTCGTCGGGATTGTGCAACGAGACCAGCGAGACGTGGTTGTCGAAGTCGAAGTCGGGGTCGGGCTCCCACCACCACGAACCGTCGTCGTCCTTGACGGCCCGGCTGCGGAAGACCGGGTAGCGGTTGATCAACCGCTCCTCCACCACAGCGCGGACCTCGGCGAAGTTCAGCGGCTCGGCGGTCCAGATGACCGAATCGACCACCATCAGGTTGTGCGGCCGGTCCATCTCCAGCCAGAGGGCGTCCTGGACGCCGAGACGACGGCGAGCACCGTCGAGCGCGCGTCGCTCGTCCATCGCCACCTCCGACCGCTGATCCCGGGGAACCCCGTTGTGGCCATTGTCGCCGATCGACGCGCCGCGTATCCCGGTTACGCGACAGCAAATAATCGGGCCTGCCATCATGGCCGGTGAGCGGCGGACTGATTGATATGCCCCTTCGAGCGCTTACCCGCCTGTCGGTGGCCGTGCTCGCTCTCGCGCTTGCGCTGGGACTGGCTCAGGCAGCGAATGCCTGCAGCCGGGTGCCTGGCTCGGGCCGCGAGCGGATTCCGTAACCCGCTCGCCGAAGGTGGGCCCTCTGGACATTTCCAGGCGGTTTTTTGTCCACAGCCCCCACTCTCGGCGGATCAGCGGAAACGTCCGGCGAACCCGCGCAGCGGCAGGTCGGCGCTGGTCAGCAGGCCCGGCGGGGCAGCCACCACCGACTGCTGATCGCGTTCAGCGCGGGCATGCCGGTGACCGTCATGCCGATCGAGGCGAACGACGTCGGGTCGGACAGGTCGACGCCCGGCTTCGGGAAGATCATGTGCTTGTTGTAGACGTACGGGTCGCCGGTGATCTGAGTGATGTAGCAGCCCTTGATATCCCAGTGCGGATCGGTGTGCGGGGTCATCTGCCACTCGAGGTGCGTCTCGATCTTCGGCACGCCGTCGACCATGCCCTGGTACTTGATGTAGCTGGCGCCCAGTGAGCCCTTCGGCAGGCTGATACCAGCCCAGGTCGACATCCTTGGTGCAGGCGCCCAGTTCGTAGCTGAACGTCACCTCGTCGAGGGTCAGGTCGAAGCAGTCGGCCATCATCAGCACGCTGTCGGCGAAGACACGGGTGTACTTCTCCAGCATGTCCGGGAGGTCCGGGTGGTCGACGGGCAGGCCGTAGCCCACTTCGATCCAGGTGTCCGCGGAGTGGTGGCACGACACGTCGACGGACTCGATGGTGGTGATGTTCTCGATCTCGGCGACGTCGGCCGAGCACACCACCCCGAGTATCTGGTTGACGCCCGGGTTCATCCCGGTGCCGTAGAACGTGGAACCGCCCTTCTCGCAGGCCTCTGGAGCAGCGTGGTGACCGGCTTGCCGGACGGGTGCGGGTGGTTGGTGTCGCGGTGCCAACCGGTGATCCAGTCGGCGGTGGTGACGATGTCGATGCCGGCTTCGAGAACGCGCACGTAGAGATCCTCGTCGGGGAACACGCCGTGGAAGGTCAGCACATCGGGCTTGGCGGCGATGATCTCCTCGACCGTGCCGGTGGCGATAACCCCGATCGGGCCGATCCCGGCGATCTCGCCGGCGTCGCGGCCGATCTTCTCCGGCGTGTAGCAGTGCAGGCCGACCAGTTCCAGGTCGGGGTGGTGGCCGATGCGCTTGATCATCTCGGTGCCGACATTGCCGGTGGCCACCTGGAAAACGCGGATCTGTCTTCATACGCTTCGGCTTTCTGAATGTAAGCGCCGTCGGGGTAGAACTGGGCAGCCCACGCGCGGAACGCCACGAAGCTCTTGTGCTCGGACGGGGCCAGCGCCGGGTTGGCCTGGATAGCGCTGGTGCGACCAGATGTCGATGTCGGCGACGAACTGGTCGATCACCATCTGCCCGAATGCGGTTGCGCGCTGACTGCGGCTTTCGCTGAGTCGTCGCCGGGCACCCGGCCGATGTAGACCATGAACCGTACGTCGCAGGTGCTCTCGTCGACCGGGGTGATCGCCGAGATGGTGCGGTTGTCCACCATGCCCCAGCTCTTGGTGACCGCGACCCCGAGGCCGCCGTTGATGGCCTCGACGCCGCTTGTGACGTCGTCGATGGCCTGGCCGTCTCGCACCGTCGAAGGTGATGGTGAAGTCGACGTAGGATACCGGTCCGTCGAAATCGTGGCGGGTGAACAACGGCACGATCGGCGTCTTGTGCACGAACTTGAAATGCGCGAAGTCGACACCGTTTTCGAGGACGTACTGCGGATGCAGCTTCATCGCCGGGCCGGTACAGCCGTTGCTGCGGGTAGTAGTCGTCGGCGGCTGAGGCCGTCGTCGAAGTCGGCGAAGATGTCCGGCACGTCGAAGTACGGGTCGCGCCGGCGTGCGTCGTACCAGATGTAGACCGACGCGTTGCGTTCGGTCACCGGGTAGGTGCGCATCCGCCGACCCGGGTTGGGGCGGGGTTCATAGGGGATGCGGACGTTGCGGCCCTCGGCGTTCCACTGCCAGCCGTGGAAAGGGCACTCGATCGCCTCCCCCTCGACGTGTCCGCCGTAGCCGAGATGCGCACCGAGGTGTTCGCAGTAGGCGTCCATGACGGTCAACCGGCCGGACTGCGCGCGCCAGGCCACCATCTCGCGGCCGAAGTAATGTCATCCGGTGCACCTGCCCGACGGCGATCTCGTCCGACCAGGCCACCTGGAACCAACCGGTCGGCGTCATCGACAACACGCTGGACACCTGTCCAGGATCACATCGGCGGGTGCCGATGTCCAGCGTTACGAGGGTGTCCGACTCCGCACCAGAGCATCCAGCGTCTGGGACGTCGTGAACGCCGGCGTCCAGCCCAGCAGCGTCCTGGCTCTGGTGGTGTCCATCACCGTTGGCGCCCGCATCGTGTGCACCCACTCCGCCAGTGCGGGCACGAACGGGAGGCGCGCCAGCAGCGCCGAGGCCGCCGTGGCCGCCACGTGCGGCACCCGGACCGCATGACCGCCGAAGGCCGACACGACATCGGAGACCGTGACCACGCCGTCGCCGGCGATGTTGTACGCGCCGGGCGGAGCCGATGTCGTCACCGCCAGGGCGATCGCCGCAGCGACGTCGTCGTGATGCGCCAACTGCAACGGGATGCCGGGGTCGGGAACCACCAGCACCGCGCGAACTGCGGTCCGCAGCAGTCCGGGACCGTGACTCCACGGCAGCGCGTCGGCCAGTGCCGGCGCCTTGGGCCCGGCGACGATGCACGGCCGCAGGACGTAGACCTGCAGATCCGATCCGGCGGTGACCTCGGCCAGCGTCGCCTCGAGAGCGGCCTTCTGCTCGGAGTAGTAATGCTCGGCAGTGCCGCGGGTCGGCACGTCCTCGGTGATCGGGGCCGGGTTGTGCGGGTGATAGCCGTAGGCGGCGACCGACGAGGTGTAAACCAGACGGTGCGCGCGCGGCGAACCGGCGGTGGCCTCGAACACGTTTCGGGCGCCCTCGAGATTGATGTGGCTGCTCTCGTCGCGGGAGCCGAAGATGATGAACGCCAGGTGCACCACCACGTCGGCGTCGGCGACCAACGCGTCGACGGCGGCGCGGTCCAGGATGTCGCCCTGGCGATAGGTCGTCTTGCTCCATCCGTGGGCGGCCGGGTCGAACGGCCGGCGGGCCATGCCGACGATGCGTTCCACGGCCGGATCGCGCTCCAGTGCATCCACCGCCGAAATCCCGATCTGACCGGTCGGTCCGGTCACCGCAACGGTCAGTCCCATGCCCCCAGCTTGCCCTGTTCTGACGGCGGGGACGCGTCCGGGCCGGCGGTCACCCGATCTCGAAATGTTGGTAGTCAACGGGATCGCGCCACGCGCCGCCCCACCGCCAGCCGCGGTCGGTGAAGGCCAGCACCGCCGGATCGCCCGCCCGCAGCAGCCCCGGCGCCTGCCGATTGCGGTCGAGGTAGGACGCTGCGGTCTTGGGCTGCAGGTCCCCGCTGCTGGCCCGGTAGGGATTGATCAGCGGGTTGACGTCGACGGCACGGCCATAGGCGTGGAACGACCACCCGGTGTTCCCGGGAAGCGGCCGGCAGTTGAACGCCGAGGTGTTGTTGTCCTGCATCGACAACTCGTCGTCGGCCCCGCGGTAGTGCTCGACGGTCTGCATCCGCTCGATCGGATACCCCAACCGCAGCAGATCGGCGAAGATCGCCACTACGTCATCAACGACATCGCGGTGCACCACCATGGCCCCCCGGTGGACGCCACCGTCAAAACCGACGAAGTCGAGTTCGACCCGCCGCAGCGCGTCCGGTCCGACCGGACAGCCGGGCCGCCAGGTCTCGCCGAGTTCGGCGGCGGTGACCGACTCGACCACCGGTCCGCTCGGTGCGGCGGCCGCGGCGGTGCTCGGATGTACGGTCCTGACCGTCTCGGCCGCCAACGATGGAGACGGCACGGGCGACCCGCATCCGGCGATCACCGTGATCGCGGCGCAGGCCGAGATCAGTCGGACCACCGGACGTTGTCGCACTCACCGATCCCACCACATCGGTGCGCGCCGATGCGGCTACGCCACGGCTCGCGAATGACGCTGTCCGGAACGGGCTTTAGCCGCCGAACGCGGCGCCCCGGCCGCGCCCGCGGCGCCGTCGCGGGTGGCGGCCTCGGCGGGGCGCCGTGTCACGCCCGACCGCTCACGCGAGGGTTGCTTCGCCTGCCGCAGCGGCGCCGTCGCAGCGACGGCCGGAATGGCGTCGTGGCGCGTGTAGCCGGCATCGACCATCGCCGTCAGCGGCTTCTCCAGGGCCGTTACCACCGGCTCGGGTACGCCGATATCCCGCAACGGCTGCACCAGAGGAAGCTTCTTGGTGGGGATCAGATACCGGGTGGTGCGTCCGCCGAGGCTGTTGATCGTGGTGGTGATATTCGACGGCGGGACCGCGGCGAGGCTCAAGCCGCCCGGCTGGTTCTCGTAGCGGCCGTGCACGTAGACGACGCCCAGCAGCGCGTTGGCCACGCTGACCAGATTCCACGGCCGGTCGGGGAAGTCGGCCCAGCCGTCGTACTCGCCAGTGACGATCACCGAGTCGTAAGGGGTCTCCGGTGCCGTGACGGGCGACAGGCCGAGCAGCGGAATCCGGAACGGCACGAACCCGAGAATCCCGCCGGGGCCCGCCGGGTCGCCCACGGTGAGGAAGCTCAACTGCCCGGCGGCAGGCCGCTGCGAATCGGGCAGCGCCATCAGCACCTGCTTGGCGCGGGCCACGGCCACCGCCCCCTGACTGAACCCAGCCACCACCATTGGTCCGGGGGTCGCCTGAATGGCATTGGCGATACCGGCGACCGCCACAGCAATTGAATTGTCCATCCCGAATATCGCTGCGGGATAGGGGATTCGGGTCACGGTGTCGTCAGCGAAGAAGGCCGGCAGCAGTTGCTCCGGGTAGGGCGCCGGATGGGACGTCTCGGTGCCGCTCACGGTGAAGGCGGTAGCGGCCTGCACCGGGACGGCGCCGACGACGGCGGCGACCGCCATCGAGATCGCCGCGACAACGCTGCGGCCGGGAGCGGTCATGGTCGAAATTAGCCCGACACCTCCCGGGCACGCGCGCGATTGGTCAAACTGATCCCGACCGCTAACTTCCGGGCGCCAGAGGGGCAGGGCACATGGTGGAGCAGTTCGATGAGGTCGTTCTCGGCGGCGGGAAGGGCGGCAAGTCGTTGGCCATGGCCCTGGCCGACGCGGGTCACAGCGTCGCCCTGATCGAACGGGGGCAGATCGGCGGAACCTGCATCAACGTCGCCTGCATCCCCACCAAGACCATGGTCGCCAGTGCGAAACTCGCCGAACTCGCCCGCCGCGCAGCCGAATACGGAATCTCCCTGCCTGCCCCTCCGCGCGAGTTGGCGGGCGTGATCGCCCGCAAGCGCCGGGTGGTAGGGGAAATGGTGGACACCCACTGGACGCTGTTCACCACCACCCCGAATCTGTCCTTCCTGATGGGCGAAGGCGTCTTCGTGGGCGAACGCACCATCGAGGTCACCGCCGAGGACGGTTCGACACGGGCGGTTCGCGGCGAGACGCGTCGTCATCAACACGGGCAGCCACACCACCGTCCCCGCGATTGCGGGGCTGGACTCCGTCGGCTACCTGACGAGCACCTCGATCATGGAACTCGAGGAGTTGCCCGAGCGGCTGGCGATCATCGGCGGCGGCTATATCGCTCTGGAGTTCGCCCAGATCCTGCGCCGGCTGGGCAGCGAGGTCGTCGTGGTCCAGCGCGGCGAGAGGTTCCTGCCCAACGAGGATCGCGACATCGCCCAAGCGATCCGGACGGTCCTGGCCGAGGACGGGATCGACTTCCTCGACAACACCGAGACCGACTCGGTTCGGCCCGGGCCCGCGGGCGTCGAACTGGTCTGCTCACGCAACGGCGACAAGCAGTCCCTGCACTGCAGCCATCTGATGGTGGCCGTCGGCCGCAGCCCCAACACCACGGGCCTGGGCCTGGAGTCCGCCGGGGTGAACGTGAACGCCAGGGGCGCGATCGCCGTCAACGACCGCCTCGAGACCAGCGCCGCCAACGTCTACGCGGTCGGCGACTGCAACGGCGGCCCGCTGTTCACCCATGCCTCCTGGGACGACTACCGCATCCTGCTGGCCAACATTGTGCACGGCGCCGGGCGCGGCACAGCCGGCCGGCTGATGCCCTACACACTGTTCATCGATCCGGAGCTGGGCCGGGTCGGATTGACCGAAGAACAGGCTGTGGCAGCGGGTTACGACGTCGCCGTCGCGACCCTACCCGCCAACAAGATCCCTCGGGCCAACACCGCCGGGGAGACCAAGGGTCTCCTCAAGGCCGTCGTCGACCGCCGGACGGATCAGATTCTGGGCTGCTCGCTGTTGTGCCACAGCGCCGGGGAGGTGATGTCGGTGGTGCAGATGGCCATGATCGGGAAGGTGCCGTACCCGCAGGTGCGCGACACCATCTTCACCCACCCCACCATGGCAGAGTCGTTGAATCTGCTCTTCGCCACCCTGTAGCTCAGGCCAGCAGCGGGTCGATCACCGAGCGAGGCACCAAAACCTGTGTGGCTCCTGCCGATTCGGCCAGCAGCGTGCCCTGGCTGAAGAAGAAGATGACCCCGTCGTTGGTGATCGCGAAGTTCTGGTAGTTGGCCGGATCGAGGCCGACGGCCGGCGGGATCGATACCGGTTGCCCAGCCTGCTTCTGCAGGTCTTCCTGCACCACCGCGAAGACGATCGGCAGCGGGTCGCTGTCGGGCTTCCACAATGTGTCATAGGTGACCAGTTTGCGGAAGGCCTGGTCCCAGACAAACGACTTGAACGACGTCCGGGGGTGTGCGCCGCCGGTGTTCTGATAAACCTTCAGCACCACCGAGATCTGGCCCCGCGGCGGCACCAGCGAGGTGTAGCTGGTCGGCGTCACGTCCAACGAGTAGGGCATATCGCGGGGCGTCGAGGATTTCGCCGCGCTGAGGAATGAGTCGCGGGTCTTGCTGACGAAATCGGCGATCGACTTCATGTCGGGGAAGGCGCTCGGGAAGCTGATATTGACGGTGTAGCCGGGATCGGTCACCTGGATTCGGCAAACGGAGCCGTTGTTGACGCCTTTGAGGTCGGCGCAGTAGTTCTTCGGAGCGGCCGACGCAACGCCCGGACTGCCCAGGAGAACAGCCGCACCGAACGCGGCCAACACCTTTCGCATCGTCGGGTTCAGAAACGACATGAATCCGACGGTAACCCGGCCGCTACGGGGTTGCCGAATCCGGTCCGAGCAGTTGGCAGTCCGGCGCCGGTGACAACCCAGTCCAACCTGCACAACCCCGGCCGGTCGCGACGAAGATCACACCCGGTGCGTAGGGCACCGAAACCTGCGCGGGATCAGCGCCCCGGGCCTGCTCGCACCGCATCGCCCCACCGCTGTCGGGGCGCAGACAGGCCACGGCGGAATACGGCACGGCCAGTGCCGCACAGCCTGTCGATTGCACCGTCGCGGTAACAACGTCACCGGCACGGGTCGGCGTGGAGAGGCTGAACGAACACGGCGGCGGCGGAGGTGCCGGACCGTCTCCGGTGGCGTTGGCCACGCCGCCGCCAGTGGCGAACGCCAACACGCCCGCAATCCAGACCGCGGCAGGCCTGCCCATGGGGCAAGTGTAGGCAGATCAGCGACGAGGTCCTCGGTTTCGGCGGCATCAACCCGAACTGACACGCAGACGCACAAACCCTCGCCCTGTGACGTCGGTCCCCCGGACGCCGAGTCGGGAGAGCACCGATCGGGCGCGGACGAATTCATCGCCGGTGATGTCGAGGACCATCACCCGGCCGGCGGTGTCGATCATGATCCACGGCAGATCGTCGTCGCCGAGGAGCCCACACATCTCGTCGGCACTGTGCGCAGTGGAGCCGCTGTGGAGTCGGCTGTCACCGGCAAGGTCCCCGCTGAAGCAGATGACCCCTTCCTGCTTCCACCGGTCGGCGAGGCCGACCATCAGCGCACGCACGGAATCGGCGCCGCCGTTGACGGCGATCAGTGCAGACGGCTCCTGGCGACCCCGCCAGATGCTTTGCACCGGGGTGACATTCAGCAGGCTTACTGCGTGATCGGACGCCAGTAGCGTGAGACTTTCCTCGAAGATGCGGTAGCGGCGACCACCGAAGTAGTCGATCGTCGCGGGAGCCTCACCGTAAAACGGCGTCGCCACGATGAGGTAGCCGGCCGGCGCGGGACCTTCCGGCGCCGCCGCAGCCCCGCCCGCGCGGCAGCGCGCACACGGCGCCTCGGAGACCCACGCCGGGCAATGCCGCACCTCAGCGGTGAGTGCGTCGAACCGGTCGCTGACCGGACGGCGCAGCGGCGTCTGACCACACCAGGTGCAGGGCACCCCGTCACAGATGCAGGTGATGTCCACCTCGGCCTCGGCACCGGTGACAGTGTCGGCGAACCGCCCCCGGCCGCGCGGCTCAGAACAGGCCTCGCAGGATGCCAGCCCCGTGGGCAGTGGCGGTGGCTTACCCCGGCGCATACCCCTGCGGAACTCGGACCACAGTGTTCCCATCGCGTCCCCTCCCGCCGGGCTGGCTCAGCGCCACATCGACGAAACTAGAGGGTCCTCGCCACCTACGGTGAGGACATGAGCGAGTCGACAGCTGGGAGTCCGCGATGAGGCTTACCGCCGAGCAGGCCCGCGCCCGCCTGTCCGCCAACGTCCATGGTGTGCTGTGCACGCTGCACCCCGAACGTGGCCCTGACCTGATTCCCGTGGTCTACGCGGTCAGTGGCGACGGCCACCTCGGCGTGCCCATCGACTCGATCAAGCCGAAGTCCTCCACGCGACTGCGCCGGGAGGACAACCTGGCGGCCGATCCGCGCGCTGCGCTGCTCATCGAGCAGTGGGACCCCGAAGACTGGTCGCGCTTGTGGTGGGTGCGGGCCCAGTTGCATCATCTGGCCGACCCTCCGCGATCCGTGCTGGACGACCTGACGGATCGACTCGCGCGGGCGGTGCCCCAGTACGCCGGCAGGCCGTTCCACCGCGTGCTGGTCTGCCGGATCGTCGGGGTGAGCGGGTGGGCGGCCACGTAAGTGGCTCAGTCACCGAATTGCAGAAGCACCAAGGACAGATCGTCCTCGAACGCGGCGCTCTGGTTGCGGCGGCGGAGGTCGTCGATAAGGGTGTCCAACGTCCACCCCGGTGCTGCGGCGATGTGACCGCACCATGTGGCGAAGTCCGCCGGCGAGCAGGTCTTGCCGTCCGGCCCGGACATCTCGTAGGCCCCGTCACTGTAGAGCAGCAGCCCATCGCCAGGATTCACATGCACTGTGGCACAAGAATATTCGCTGTCGCTGAACATGCCGACCGGCATCCCGCCGATGGACAGCGGTGTCGCTGACTCAGCAGGCTGGGCGGCGGGCAGCAAGAGCGCGGGCGGATGCCCCCCGCTGGAATAGCTCAGGGTCCGCGAGGATGCCTCATACACGCCAAACCACATGGTGAGGTAGTTGCCCGCGTGATTCTCCATGGCGAAGCTCTCGTTGAGTTCGGCAAGAACCCGCGCGGGCTGCCTCAGCACACTGCCCGACAGCGAGCCGGACCGCAGCAGATTGTGGACTGATACCGACATCAGCGCCGCCTGGATGCCATGTCCGGAGACATCGAGCAGGTAGGCGATGAGGTGGTCGTCGTCGATCCAGCGGTAGTCGTAGACGTCACCGGCCAGCGCCTGCGACGGCACATACCGGGAGGACACCCGCACGCTTCCGTCGAGATCCGCGGGCAGGATGGAGGCGACGTAGTCGGCGGCGCTGCGCAATTCCGACGTGAGCCGATCGGTCTGTGCCTGCAACTGTGCAGCCAGGGCCCGGTTCTGCTGATCGCGGCGGGTGAGACTGTGCCGGGCCTCTACTTCCTTGGTGATATCGGTGATCTGCGCGATCAAGGCCTCGACATCACCATCGGCCGTGCGCAGACAACCCACCGAAAAATCTCCCCAGACCCGGTGGCCGTCGGCATGAATGAACTGCTTGGCCGTCCGGTAGGAATCGATGCGGCCGGACAACAGGTGTTCGACGCTGGCCAGATCCTGTTTGAGAAACTCCGGTGCGGTCATTTCCTGCCAGGTCAGCTGTTTGAGCGTCTTCTCGTCATAGCCGATGAATTCGCACATCGCCCGATTCACCACTTCGAATCGACCCGAGACATCCGACACGCACATCCCGACAGCGCTGCTGTCCAGCATCCTGCGCCACCGGGCGTCGGCCCTGGCCTGCAGTCGGCGGGCATCCTCGACCTGATTCTCGATCGCCACTTCGTCGTCGATCACCCGGAAGGTGACGACCAGCCCGTCCCGAATGTCGTTGGCGTCGTAGAAAGGTTTGAGGAAGAACAGGATCCAGTGCGCGACGCCGTTGACCGAAACATGTGCCCGACCCACAAAGGGCTCACCTGTCTTCGCGGCCTGCTGCCGCTCGGCGGCAACGTCGTCGGCCGTCACGATGTCATAGGTCTTGCGGCCGACGAAGTATTCCGCCGGCATCCCGAGCGCCTCCTCCACCGACTTCGAGATCCACAGGATCGTGCCGTCGTCGCTGATACGCGACACCACCTCGCCGATGTTCTCGGCGAGCAGGCGGAAGTTCTGCTCGGACGCGGTGATGCGTTGCATGAGGTCTGAGCACTCTGTGGCGTCCTGCCAGGTGACGGTCAGGGAGTCGGCATCGATGCGGGCGGTGCGGATGTCGCACCGCCGGCTCTGGCCGAGCAGCGTGTTGGTGTAGTGGAAGTCGTCGATCACCACGGGTGTGCCGGACTCGACGCAGTCGGCGTAGCGGGTCAGCAGTCCGGATTCGGCGAATTCCGGCAGCGTCGCACTCAGGCCGCGGCCGATCAATCGCTCCCTGGGCAACCCGAGTTGCTCACACATCGCCATGTTGACGTCCCGGTAGGTGAAGTCGACGATCCGCCCGGCGTCGTCGCGGACCGCCTCGATGACCATCTCGGGGAACAGTTGTGCGTCGAGGCTCGCTCTCAGCAGAGCACAGTCGTTCTCGCTTGCCGCCAGGGCGGATTCGTCATAGAAAGCCCAGACCGGGCCCGGCATCGATTCCACCCGCAGATGGGTCGGCGCATCGGCGAACCGCCACGTACAGTGCGTCCGGGCCCGATGGTCCACCTCGACGGCAGTCAGGACCGCAGCGATCTCATCACCGTTCAGCGCGCGCTCGGCCAACGCATTCATCGCCGATGCGACCGTCGATGCCGGGTGCGTTCCCGGGCTCACTTTCAGCAGGGTGGCGGCCGGCGGATTCACGTGGGCCTGCTCCAGGTCGTGATCGAACCAGACGAGACCGATCTTCAGCCCGTCAACAACCGCACGAAGGTGCTCAACCGAGGCCCCGTCCATATGGGCGCCAGGCTAGCAGCCGTGCGGGTCGCCCCGGCCGTTCGTCTGGCGTACTTGACGGATGTCTGGCGAGCGATCCGGCCCGCCACTATCCTTCTCATCAGCCGTCTACCTTCTTCTCAGTAGCCAGGAGGGCCTCACGTGGTCAAACAGCCGACGACGGTCATGCATTCCGGTGCGGTGGTCGTGCGCCCTGAAGGACGTTTGACCTTCGGGATGGCCCCGGAACTGCGGAGGCAACTCAGGTCCTTGATCGACAGTGGGAACACCCGCGTGGTGGTGGACCTGTCGCGAGTGGAGTCGACGGACTCATCGGGACTGGCGGTCCTGATCGATGCCCTCAAAGCGGCCCGTAGGCATGGCGGTGATCTGCGGATCGCGGTGGCCAACGAGAGAGTCCGGGCATCCCTCGAGTTGACGAACCTCAGTCAGGTCCTGAAGTGCTACGACACGGCCGACGAGGCATTCGACGAGGCGGTCTGACGCACAGCGCGGACGTCTCCTTTTTCGACATCTGACCCCCACACTGCCAGGAATACGCGTAACCCCTGAACAGGCTGTTTAGTGGTGGCTGTGGTTGGCGAGGTAACTGTCGTGGGGGCGGTAACTGTCGTCAGGGTTGTCGTCAAAACTGTCGTCGATCTGGCGGACCCTGCTCGGGTCGGCGGTGATGAGCCCATGCGTAGACCTCTAGGGCCCTAATGCGACCTCTAGGGCCCTAATGCGGAAATCGGCACGACATGGACCCCGTCGGTTCGTTTCCCGCCGCCACCCGTCGCTGTCACGACAGCGAGAGCGGCAGGCCTGCCATGCTTTGAGGTGTCTACATTGGCCGCAAAATTCAAGAGCCCTTTCGCAGCCGTGTCGATCACGTTTTGATCGCCCGTGAGCTTCACCTCGAATGCAGCCCAACCGTCGGGCGTGTCGATGATCGCGTCAACTTCCTTACGACCGTGAGACTCCCGCCAGGAGTAGAGCCTTCCGCCGAGAGGTTGCGCATAGATGCGAAGGTCGCGAACCGTCATCGCTTCGAAGTGGAATCCGGCCGCCTCGAGGTCGGCAAGCAGATCCCGCGATCCAACCTTGAGCGCGGCGGTTCCCAGGGACGGGTCGACAAAGTAGCGGACCGGCGCCTCCCGAAGTTCGGTGCGCGACCGCATGTGCGGCTTCCATGCCGGCGAGTTCTCTGTGAGTTTGAGACGGTCCAACGCGTCGAGGTAGGAGTTCACAGTCTCTCTCGCCGGAGCGCGATGGTCGTCGCCGGCAATGTCTGCACCTAGTGCGGTGACTTTTATTGACGTCCCGACTGAACGCGCGAGGGATGAGAGTGCCCGGCGTAGTCGATCGGGAGTGCGCCTGCCGACGCCGAGCTCGGGTATGTCAATGTCCACGATCTGGGCGAGGTAATCGGCAATCCACGCGCGGGCGCTGCGCTCAGACTGATCGAGCAAGGCCGGCCAGCCGCCGATGACGATTCGCTCCATGAGGCCCGGAGCCGTCATCGCGGTTCGCTTCGCCCTTTGGTCTTCACCGCTCAGCAATGCCGCCAGCGAAACCTCACCGGTCGAATGGCCGGACTCGAACAAGCTCATCGGCCGCATCCGGAGCGTGCCAATCCGCCCGGCGCCGGAGTGCAATTCACGCTCATCTCTAGGAGTCGCCGAACCGGTGAGGATGTATAAGCCCCGGCGACGCAGATCATCGACATGCCGCCGCACCTGGTCCCATACCTCGGGCGCGCGCTGCCATTCATCGAAGAGGATTGGCGTCTCGTGTTCGAACAGTTCGTCCGGGTTGAGGCTGAGAAGTGCGCGCGCGTTCGGGTCCGTGTCGAAACGAATTGAAGTCTTCGCCCGCTGCAGGGCCGTTTCCGTCTTCCCACAGCCCTTAGGACCGTCGATGAGGACGGCACCGATCGCGGTCAGCCGCTCGGCCAACTCGGAATCGACGACGCGCGCCCGATAGTCGAACACGGCACCAGTCTAGGTTTTCGACAACTTCTACTCGTGTTTTTCGACACGTTCTGCTCGCGCTTTTCGACAGCCCACGGCCAAGATCCTGCACTCATTGCAGGCTCCGACATGAGAGAGAGGACCCGTAACCACCACACGCGAAATGTGGGGTACCCACATTGTCGTCAAAACTGTCGTCAAACGGGCCCCGAAAAGCCCTGACCGTCGCTATTTTCCCTGGTGGAGCTAAGGGGACTCGAACCCCTGACCCCCACACTGCCAGTGTGGTGCGCTACCAGCTGCGCCATAGCCCCAGGTGTGCCAACCGAAACTACACCACCGCCGCAGCCGCCTCAAAACCGCCGCTGAGACGGCCGGGATCCGCAGTCGCCGAGATTGAACCCACGCAGACCTGCGGGCCCTTGAGAGCGTCGTGGCGTCAATCTCGGCGCACCGCAACGGCTGCGGGGAGGAGGGCTGGGCCAGGGCTAGGCCAACTCCCCCGCCGCCTCGGGGTCCCAAGTCCGGGTGCTGGGTTCCTCCGCCGGTTCATCGCGGGTTTCGGGGGCCAGCACCCACCCGATTGCGGCCAGCAGCAATATCGCGCCGCTGATACCGAAGGCCCAGGCGAAGGAAAGTTGTTGGGCGATCAGGCCCACGCCCAGCGACCCGACGATCGAGCCGAAGTCCGACATCATCTGGAAGGTTGCGATCGCGGTACCGCCGCGGGCCTTGCCGATGATGTCGGCGACCGCGGCCTGCTGCGGGGAGGCGTAAATGCCGGAGGCCGCTCCGGCGATGACGGCCTCGACGAAGAACAGTGGCAATGAGGACGCCATTCCCAGAGCGACGGTCGACGCCGCCGACAGGGTAAGCCCGGCGATGAGGAGCGGCTTGCGCCCGATCCGGTCGGAGAGCCGGCCGCTGTACATCACCACCGCGACGTTGCCGACGGCGAAGGCGGCCAGCGCCAGCCCGGCGACATGGCGCGGTTGTCTGTCGAGCACTTCCTCGACGAACAGTGGAACCAGGGCGAAGCGCAGACCGAACAGCGACCAGCCGGTGGCGAAGTTCGACAACAGCGCCGCGCGGTAGCCGCGGTGCCTCAGCGCCACCCGCACGGTCACCGCCAGTTCGTCCGGTTCAGCGGGGGAGGCCAGCGCGGACTTGCGCAGTCCGACCAGCACCACCGCCGCCGCCACGACGAGCAGGACGCCGTACATGAGGAACGGGGCGCGCAAGCCGAGTCCGGCGGTCAGGTTGCCCAGCACCGGGCCGGCCACCGAGCCCACCAGAAAGGCCCCGGCGAAAAGACCGGCCACCCGGCCGCGGGCGTCGTGAGGACTGATCCTGATCATCAGGCCCAGCGCGGAGACGAAGAACATGGTCGACCCGATCCCGCCCAGCGCACGAAACACCAGCAGCTGCCAGTAGGTGTCAACGAAAGCGCAGGCAGCAGTCGTGATGGCCACGATCGCCAACCCGCTGATGTAGATTCGCCGCTCCCCCAGTCGCTGCACCAGCAGCCCGGTCGGCGGTGCGGCCAGCAGCCGCATGACGGCAAATGCGGTGATGATGAAGGTTGCCGCGCTGATGCTCACCCCGAAGTGCCGGGCCAGGTCCGGAAGGACCGGAGCCACCAGGCCGTAGCCGAGCGCCACGATCGCGTTAGCCCCGATCAATGACCACACCTCAGGGGGCAGCGCGATCTTGGCCTCGGAGGTGCTGCCGGCGACCGAACTCACGCTATGACTGTATTCACCACTTCCCGGGCGGCTTCCTGCACCTGCGCTAGGTGCTCAGGCCCCAGAAATGACTCTGCGTAGATCTTGTAGACGTCCTCGGTGCCCGACGGGCGTGCGGCGAACCAGCCGTTCTCGGTGGTGACCTTGAGACCGCCCAGCGCCGCGCCGTTGCCGGGGGCGGCGGTGAGCTTGGCGGTGATCGGCTCGCCGGCCAACTCGGTGGCGGTGACCTGCTCGGGCGAAAGCTTGGCCAGCCGGGCCTTCTGATCCCGGTCGGCCGGCGCATCCACCCGCGCGTAGACCGGGGCGCCGTACTTCGCGGCCAGTTCGGCATAGCGCTGCGACGGGGTCGACCCGGTGACCGCAAGGATCTCCGAGGCCAGCAGGCACATGATGATGCCGTCCTTGTCGGTGGTCCACACCGAACCGTCGCGACGCAGGAAGGACGCACCGGCCGACTCCTCGCCACCGAATCCTATTGCGCCGCTGACCAATCCGTCGACGAACCACTTGAACCCGACGGGCACCTCCACCAGCCGGCGCCCCAGCCCGGCCACCACCCGGTCGATGATCGACGAACTGACCGCCGTCTTGCCGACCGCGACCGCATCCGGCCAGTCGGGCCGGTGGGTGTAGAGGTAGTCGATGGCGACGGCCAGATAGTGATTCGGGTTCATCAGCCCGGCGTCGGGGGTGACGATGCCGTGCCGGTCGGCGTCGGCGTCGTTGCCGGTGGCGATCTGGTAGCTCTCCCGGTTTGCGATCAGCGACGCCATCGCATTGGGCGAACTGCAGTCCATCCGGATCTTGCCGTCGGTGTCCAGGGTCATGAACCGCCACGTCGCGTCGACCAGCGGATTGACCACGGTCAGTTCCAGCTCGTGCCGTTCGCCGATCGCCGCCCAGTAGTCCACGCTGGCCCCGCCCAGTGGGTCGGCGCCGATCCGGACCCCCTCGGCGCGGATGGCGTGCATGTCGACCACGTTGGGCAGGTCGGCGACGTAGGCGTCGAGGTAGTCGTGACGCTGGACGGTCTGCAGCGCCCGGGCCAGCGGAACCCGCTTCACCTCGGTGAGGCCGCCACGCAGGATATCGTTGGCACGCTTGGCGATTGCCCCCGTCGCGTCGGTGTCGGCCGGGCCGCCGTTGGGCGGGTTGTACTTGAACCCACCGTCCCGCGGAGGGTTGTGCGACGGGGTGACGACGATACCGTCGGCCAGCGCCGTCGTCCCGGCCCCGGTTGTGGGTCAGGATGGCGTGGCTGACCGCCGGGGTCGGGGTGTATCGGTCGGCCGAGTCCACCAGCACCACAACGTCGTTGGCGGCCAGTACCTCCAGTGCGGAGACCCAGGCCGGTTCGGACAGCCCGTGGGTGTCACGGCCGATGAACAACGGACCGGTGGTGCCCTGCGCGGCCCGGTACTCCGCGATGGCCTGGGTGGTGGCCAGGATGTGCGCCTCGTTGAACGCCCCGTCCAGACTCGAGCCGCGATGCCCGGAGGTGCCGAACGCGACCTGCTGGGCGATGTCCTCGGGATCGGGCTGGATCGTGTAGTACGCCGTCACCAGATGGGAGACGTCGATGAGATCGTCGGGCAGCGCCGGCTGCCCGGCGCGGGGATTGGCGGCCATGGGAGCAATTGTGCCGCCCGGCGGGCCATACTGATCCGGTTATTGGCTCAGCGAGGTCGAAGGGGAATCACCGGTGTTCGGCCACGACAACCGCGAACTGGCGGCGGTGTTCGCCGGCGGTGCCGTCGGCACGCTCGCCCGCGCGGGGCTGGCCACGCTGACCGCCCCGGCGCCCGGCCACTGGCCGTGGGCCACCTTCACCGTCAACATCGTCGGCGCGTTCATCCTCGGCTTCGTCACCACCCGACTACTCGAACGCCTGCCGCTCTCGGCCTACCGGCGCCCGCTGATGGGCACCGGGCTGTGCGGCGGGTTGACGACCTTCTCGACCATGCAGGTGGAGACCCTGCAGATGATCGAGCACCAGCACTATGGGCTGGCCGCCGGCTACACCGTCGTCAGCATCGCGGCCGGCCTGCTGGCGGTGTACGCAGCGACGGCGCTGGTGCGCAAGGTGAGCTTGCGATGAGCGCCCGATGAACGTCGCGATCTGGGCCGGGGTGATGCTGATCGGCGGCATGGGTTCGGTGGCCCGCTTCATGGTCGACCGTGCCGTGGCCCGCCGCGCGGCACGCTCGTTCCCGTTCGGCACGCTGACGGTGAACATCACCGGGGCGGTGCTGCTCGGCTTCGTCACCGGTCTGGCGCTCAGTCATCACGCGGCGCTGCTGGTCGGCACGGCTTTCGTCGGCGCCTACACCACCTTCTCCACCTGGATGCTGGAGACCCAGCGACTCACCGAGGAACGCCAGGTCTGGCCGGCGGTGGCCAACATCGTGGTCAGCGTCCTCCTCGGCGTCGCCGCCGCGGCGGCCGGCCAGGCGATTGCGGGGTTGTTATGAATCGCGGCGACGTGTCACTGAAGCTCACCGCGTACTTCGCCGAACGGCAGCGCACCGGTTCGGCGTTCCTGGCCGAGGCGATGCTCGATCTCTTCGCGCAACGCCGCGTCGCGACCAGCGTCATGCTGCGCGGCATCTCCGGGTTCGGCCGCCACCACATCATCCGCAGCGACGAGTCACTGACCCTGTCCGAGGACCCGTCGGTGGCCGTCGCGGCGGTGGACCGCCCCGACACCATCGGCGGCCTGGTGGACGAGGTGCTCGACATGACCGACAGCGGGCTGATCACCCTGGAACGGGCCCGACTGCTCGACGGCGACGTCTCCGCGCTGCCGCCACCTCCCGGCGCGGGTCCCGACGATTCGGTGAAGCTGACCGTCTACGTCGGCCGCAACCGACGGCTCGCCGGCGCGCCGGCTTACCGGGTGATCTGTGATCTGCTGCGCGCCAACGGCTTTGCCGGGCGTCGCGGTGTTCCTCGGGGTCGACGGCACCGCGCACGGCGAACGGCGGCGCGCTCACTTCATCGGCCGCAACGTCGACGTTCCGCTGATGATCATCGCCATCGGCGACGCCGAACAGGTGCAGCCGCTCTCGCGCTCGACCTGGCGGCGCTGCTGGAACGTCCGCTGGTGACGGTCGAACGGGCGCGGCTGTGCAAACGCGAGGGGGTGCTGCTGGCTGCGCCGCCGGCGCTGCCGGACACCGACGAGCATGGTCGCCCGCTCTGGCAGAAGCTCATGGTGTTCACCTCGGAAGCGAGCCGGCACGACGGCACGCCGATCCACCGGGCGCTGGTGCGCCGACTCTGGGAGTCCGGGAGCGCCACCGGCGCCACCGTGCTGCGCGGAATCTGGGGCTACCACGGGGACCAGGAACCCCACGGCGACAAGCTGATTCAGTTCGGCCGGCACGTTCCGGTGATGACGGTGGTGGTCGGGTCACCCGGCCAGTATCGCCCGCAGCTTCGAGGTCGTCGACGCCGTCACCGGTCGCCTCGGCCTGGTGACCTGCGAGATGGTGCCGGCCCTGGTCAGCGTCGGCGACGGCCGGCGCGCCGGCAGCACCGACCTGGCCGACTTCCGCTACTGAGCGTCGCGGCTGTCGGCCAGCACGGTCAGCAGCACCACCGCGTCCTCAACGGCGCGCAGGCCGTGCCGTTCGGGCGGGATCACCAGCAGATCGCCGGGTCCACCCTCCCAGGTGTCCGCGGCGGCGCTCACCTGCACCCGGCCCCGCAGCACCTGCAGGGTCGCCTGACCGGGACTGTTGTGCTCGGCCAGTTCAGTCCCGCCGGTCATGGCGATCAGGGTCTGGCGCAGCAGGTGATCGTGGCCGCCGTGCACGGTGTGGGCCGCGCGGCCCGCCCGCGCGGACCGCGCGGCCTCCAGTTGCTCCTCAGCGAGCCGCGACAACGAGATCGATTCCAAGGCACTTCTCCTATCAGGCCAGCAGCAGCACGCCGCCAACCAGCAGTGCCACGACTTTGGCAAGTTCAAACCCGACATAAACGACATGGGCATGTGAGCGCCCCGACTCGGCCACCGACGCGTCGGCCAGCACGGCATCCGAACGCCGGGTCAGCACCGGCCGCACGCCCACCACCTGGGCGCCCAACGCGATCACGGCGACCCCGAGACTGCCCAGCACACCGGCCGGTGCGCGGCCCAGGACGACGCCCACCAACGCCGTCGCCGCGAGCACCACCTCGCACATGTTGAGCGCCCTGAACACCAGGCGCCCGATCCCCAAGCCCAGCTGGATCGTGATACCCGGGGCGCGAAACTTCAACGGCGCCTCCAGGAATGAGATGGCGAGCACCATCCCCAGCCAGACGAAGATGGCCGCGACGGCCAGGCCCAACCAGTGGTTCACCGCTACTCCCCCCACCTTCTCCTCAGAACGCGCTGAGCCCTAGCGCCACTGACCGGGCGCGTGCCAGTTGGGCACCATGTCATCGACGTTCGGGATGAACTGTTTGACCTGACCGGGCGGCAGCGGATTGCCCGGAACCCCGATGTTCACTCCCGGGCCCGGGATTCCGGGCACCCACGGATGCCACGGTTCGGCCTGGGAAACTCCAGAGCCGACGGCCAGAGCAGCGCCGGTCAGTACGCCGGCGACGGCGGTTGTGACGGGTGTTCGCATCCAGCCTCCCGACCTCCGGCGAAGCGCCCTTCGCGCCGCGGCCGCTATAAAGGTACCCGCATCGCCAGACACCACAAGGAGACCGTCATGGGAGTTCACCGGCTGACGTCGGGATTCGCTGTCGCACTCGCCGCAACGGCCTGCCTGGCCGGGTGCTCCGCCAAGAAGCCGGCCGACGCCACCGCGACCACCACCGCCCCATCGACCCCGTCCTCGAGCCAGGCCGCGCCCGGTCCCCGCCAGTACCGAGGCCGCCACCGCGACCACGACCACCACCGCACCGCGCATCGGGAAATGGATCGACCTCCAGGTCGGCGACTGCCTGGCCGATGCCCCGCCCACCGATCCGGCAGAGGTCATGGTCACCCTCGTCGACTGCTCCCAACCCCACCTGGCGGAGGTGTTCGTCCGCGCCCCCATCCCGGTCGACGCCGCTCTCGAGGGCACCGCAAACGCCCAGTGCGAGGCGGGTTTCGTGCAGTACACCGGCCGAGCGTCAGCCGGCAGCCCGTACACGATCACCTACATGATCGACTCCGATCAGGACCGCACATTCAACAACCCACTGCCGAGCACGGTGATCTGCCTGCTGCAGGGCACCGGGGGCCAGTCGCTCACCGGTTCGGCGCGCAGCTAGCCATTCCCGGTCTGCTCACCCAGCAGGCGCAGCGCCAGTCGCGGGCAGAGTTTGACCGCTTCGCGCGCGAACCGGCCCTGCCCGTCGGGGATCTCGGGCTCCCGGGATCCGTCCCGCGCCAACGGATATCCCCAATCATCACGGGCCAAGAGGCCGGGCAGCAGTTCGGTGCACAGCCCCCTGCCGTCGCAGCGGGTCCAGTCGATGTGCAGTCGGGTCAAGCCGGCCACCCCCCGATGGTGTGTTCGCGGCCGTCGGCGTCGACCAGGCGGGCAGGCACTCCCAGCGATACGACCCAGTCCCGGGCGCGCCGGCCGCGCACGATCGCCGCGGTGCTGACGGTATTGGCGGCCAGGCAACTGTCGGCGGCGACGCTCACACTGCGCCACACCGGCTCGGCCGACGCGCCGGTACGCGGGTCGAGGATGTGATGGTGGGCTTCACCGGCGCGCCACCACCGTCGCCGCCGGGTGCTCGAGGTCGCCAACCCGGTGTCGGTGCCGATGGTCAGCCGGCTGGCGGGGTCGTCGGGGCAGTCCTGGACCAGACACCTGCCATCCGCCGTCGGGCGGTCGGCCCAGCGGTCGCGATATCGCCGCCGAGATTGACCAGCACGCCGGCGCCCGTTTCGCGATGAACCACCGTGCGCACAGCGGTCGGCGGCGGCGGCCTTGGCGGTCGCGCCCAGGTCCAGCAGGGTGCCCGCGGGAAGGCGCACGCTGTGGCCGTCGAACTCGACGGCGGTCCAGTCGACCGGCACCGCCACCGAGGCGAGTCGCGGCGCCGCGGAACCTCCCGCCGCAAGGGAACGGTCGTAACCCGAGCTCGACGATCGCGCATCCGACGGTGGGGTCGACGTCGCCGTCGGTCACCCGGGCCGCGCCGAGTGCTGCCGCGATGAGGTCGGCCAGTACCGGGCTGACCGGTCGGCGCTCCCCATTCGGCAGCCGCGAGCGCGCAGATCTCCGAGTCGGGCCGGAATCGCGACGCGGCCGTCTCGACGGCGTCGAGTTCGCCGTCGACGAGCGACCGGGCACGCCCCAGGTGCGCGGCGTCGGTGACGAGCAGATGCATATCGGTGCTCCACCGCTTCCACTGCACACCCACCGGAGCGGGTGACGAATCGGATGCACTCACGCCGGTGGAGTCTGCCGGGGGTTTCTTTGAGAGCTGAAAGATTCGCCGTGTGGCACCCTTCCAGACGTGTCGTCGCCACTGCTTCTCGTCGTCGAGGACGATCGCGCACTGAGCGCATTGCTCGGCGACCTCTTCACCGCGGAGGGATACCGCGTGGACACCGCCTATGACGGCGCAGCAGGGCATGCACCTCGGACTTACCGGAAACCACGACGCACTGATCGTCGACCGTGGCCTGGCGGTGATGGACGGCGCGGACCTGATCGCCCTGCTGCGGGCGCGGGGAATCACCGCCCCCGCACTGATCCTGACCGCGCGTGGATCGGTCGAGGACCGGGTCGAGGGCTTGGACGCCGGCGCGCAGGACTATCTGGTCAAGCCCTTCGAGGTGCCTGAACTGCTGGCCCGGGTGCGGGCCCTGCTGCGGCGGGCCGACGACGCGGCGACCGTCCTGCAGTCCGGCGGGCTACGGCTTGATCTGATGACCCGCCGGGTCCGCGGAGCGGACGTCGGCGATGTCGAACTCACCGAACGGGAGTGCGCGCTGCTCGCGACGCTGATGCGAACCCCGCGCAGCGTCTTCACCCGGCCGCAACTGCTCACCCGCGCCTTCCAGGGAGTGGAATCCGAAGCGGCCGTTGATCTTTACGTGCATTATCTGCGCCGAAAGCTCGGCAAGAAGGTGGTCCGCACGGTGCACGGCTCCGGCTACCGGTTCGGGCTGGAATCGACCCCGGACAGGGCGAGCGTTCCGCACGGCGATCTGGCGGTGGTGCGGCGAGCGGGCCGGATGGTGGCGCTGCAGACCTCGGCGGCGCTGGCGGCGGTGCTGGTTCTGGTCGGCCTGGTCGTGGCGGCTGTCTACGACCGGTCCCAGAGCCGTCAGATCGACGACGAATTGACGACGGTGGCGATGAGTGCCGATGACGCCACCGATCCGCCCCCCGGAATGGAACTCGCCTTCCGGGATGCGGCGGGCACGGTGTCGACCAGCGACGGGGGGGAGGTCGGGGTGCCGCTGTTGTCCGGGCCGGCCGGCTTCACCGATCTGCGCGAGCCGCACCGCTCGTACCGCGCCATGGTCGCCGACCGGCCCGAGGGCCGGGTGGTCGCCCTGATGGACCTGGCTCCCTACCGCGCCAGCCGCAGCCGACTGCTCGGTGCGCTGACGCTGGCCGAACTGACCGGAATCGTGGCATCGATCGCGGTCGTGGTGCTGTTCACCCGCCGCTCGGTGCGCCCATTGGCGCAGGCCCTGGCGTTGCAGCGTCGGTTCGTTGCAGATGCGTCCCATGAACTGCGGACTCCGCTGACCGTGCTGCACACCCGAGCCCAAGTGCTGGCCGGCCGGCTGCACGCCGGAGACCTGAGCGCGGGCACGCGCGACGCCGACGCACTCGTCGGCGACACCCGCAATCTCGGCGATATCGTCGACGACCTGCTGGCCTCGGCGACGATGAGCCCGGCCCGAAACCGGGGCGACCGGGTCGATGTGGGCCGACTCGGTCAGTCGGTGTGCGCCAGCATGCAGGCCCACGCCGAATCGATCGGGGTGGGACTGGGCTGCACGACCGGAGGCGACGACCTGGCCGTCACCGGTTCGGAGGCGGCACTGCGGCGAGCATTGACCGCACTGATCGACAACGCGCTCGGCCACCAGAACGACGGCGGCACAGTGCACGTCGACATCCGGCGCGACGGCCGGAAGATCATCGTCGCGGTCGTCGACGACGGCGTCGGCGTCGATCGTGCCACCATGGCGACGCTGTTCAACAGATTCTCGCGCGGGACCGCCCGCCCCAATCGCGGCGGCCGACGGTCCTACGGCATCGGACTGTCCCTGGTGCGCGAGATCGTCGACGCACACGGCGGACACATCACGGTGTCCTCAGCACCCGACCGGGGCGCGACGTTCACCCTGACACTTCCCGCCGCGTGACGTGTCGCGCTGGACTCTTCTTTGAGCGTTCCAAGAATCGGTTGCCACCATCGGCGGCATGACTACACCGCGTTCCGGATTCCGCCGCGCCGCCATCGCCTCCTGGGCGCTGGCCGGGATGGGTGCCGCCGGGGTGGCCGGGGCATCGGCGCTGGCCTACGCCGGCACCGTCAAGCCCGTGGCCGACGAGCAACCGGCCGACGCCGCCGTCGCAACATCGGAGGCATCCCTGCCCTCAGCGGCTCCCCTGCCGTCCACCGCCCCCAGCGCCCCGCGCCCCGGCCCCCGGCCCCCCGCCGAGACGGTAACCCAACCCGCCGTCGAGAGCCCGGTACGCCAGGCGCCGGTTGCCGCCTACCCACCCGCGCCCGCACCGGCGCCGGTGTACACGGCCCCGCCGGCCTACACCCAGACCTACGTCGCCCCGCCGGCGCCAGTGCAACAGGCTCCAGTGCAACAGGCACCAGTGCAACAGGCTCCAGTGCAACAGGCTCCGGTCGCCGCCCCCGCGCCGCCGTCAACGCAGAGCAGTTTCCCGATCCGGCACAGCAACACCCCGATCGGGCGCGCAGGCTCGGTGTCCTCGGGCAACAAGTTCACTCCCTCGCACACCGCATCACGAGGCTCCTGACCGATGAGCAGTGAAGCGCTGTGGGCACTGGGCCGCGGCAACGGAATAGTGGCGCTTGCATTCCTGACGCTGTCCGTCGCGTTGGGGGTGGCCTCGCGTTCGGGGCGTCCGCTGTTCGCCCTGCCCCGTTTCGGGGTTGCCGCCGTGCACCGCTTCGTCGCGCTGGCCGCAACGCTTCTGGTGGTGCTGCACATGGGGCTGTTGTTCCTCGACCCGTATGCCAAGTTGGCGATCATCGACTTCGCAGTGCCGTTTCTGGGCGCCTACCGGCCGATGTGGCAGGGGTTGGGAACCGTCGCGGTCGATCTGCTCATCATCGTGATCATTACCAGCCTGCTGCGGAACAGGTTGGGCCTGCGGGTGTTTCGGCTGACGCACTGGACCACCTACCTGCTGTGGCCGGTGGCACTGGCGCACTCCCTGGGCAACGGCACCGACACCGGACGGGTTTGGTTTCAGGCATTCGCGGGGTGCTGCGCTCTGCTGGTGGCGGTCGTCCGTCGGGTGGCGTTTGCGCCCCGATTTCGCCGAGTACTCCGACGTATGAGCAGTGTTGAGAGGCTGCTGGCCGCACCGGGCCCCGGCTTGGCGGATCATCTCGACCAGTTCGGCGAACTGCCCTGCACCACAGCCGGACTCATCGAGACGGTCGAGGCCGCCGGGCTGTCCGGGCGCGGCGGTGCCGGCTTTCCCACCGGCCGCAAGATGGCTGCGGTCACCGGAGCCGGGCCGGTGGCGGTGGGCAACGGGGCCGAGGGTGAACCGTTGAGCCGCAAGGATGCCGCGCTAATGGCCCGGGCACCGCATCTGGTGCTCGACGGCCTCGACGCCGCGGCAGCAGCGATCGGCGCCGACAGGATTTACCTCTATGTGCACCCCGAAGCCTCTGCGGCGGTGAACGGCGCCCTCACCGAACGGCGCGAGGCCGGTCTGGATGCCCGCCGGGTCAGCGTCGTCGAGGCACCCGACCGGTTCGTCGCCGGGGAGGAAGCCGCTGCGATCAGGCGTATCGAGGGCGGCCCGGCCCTGCCGCGGGACCGCACCGTCGTCTCGGCGGTCTCCGGCGTTCGCGGCCGGCCCACCCTGGTCAACAATGTCGAGACCTTGGCCCACCTGGCGTTGATCGCCCGGTTCGGGTCGGACTGGTTCCGCTCTGTCGGTCGACCCGCACGAACCGGGCACCATGCTCGTCACCCTCTCCGGCGCACTCGACCCGGGGGTCGTCGAAGTTCCCACCGGCATGGCGCTCACCGATCTGCTCGCTCAGGCCGGGGGCCGCGCGCCGCGGGCCGTCCTGATCGGCGGCTACCACGGGACATGGCTCGCCGCAGATGAATTCGGGGCGGCTCGCTTGTCGCATACCGCTCTCAAACCCCTCGGGGCGACACCCGGCGCGGGAATCGTCCACGGGCTCGACCGCTCCGAGTGCGGGCTGAGCCGGACCGCCGAGATCGCCGGTTATCTGGCCGACCAGAGCGCGCGGCAGTGCGGGCCCTGTCTCAACGGACTGCCGCGGCTGGCCGAACTGCTCGAAGAACTCGCCGTCGGCCGCGCCGGCGACGATCTGGTCCGCGAGATCGGCAGGATGGTCCGCCTCGTCGACGGACGCGGCTCCTGCCGGCATCCCGATGGAACCGCACGCATGGTCCGCAGCGCCCTGCACACGTTCGCCGACGACATCGAACTGCACCGTCAGGGTCGCTGCGCCGCCGTCGACCCGATTCAAGTAAGAGCAGCCACCGTCGGGCTGCTGCCCGAGCTACTCGTGCGGGTGGTCGCCCGCATCGTGCAGCGCCAAGTCCGTCACGGGGAGCCCGGCTTCCTGCTCATCCGCCGCCGGCGGCATGACCGGCTGCCCCGGCGGCGCTGGCACGGCCGGCTCGGCGTGTTGATGCGGAGTGCCGCGTTGGGCCTCCAAGGGCGCGTGTTGGTCGCCGTGGTTCTGAAGGCTGGATGCCACGCCGACGCACACCGTTCCGGCGATCACCCCGTTGGCGCCGAGCAGAACGAGTGCTGACCGGAACCGCGACACCGCCTCGGGCTCATAGTCCTGCATCCATGCCCACGCCGCGCCCATCACGACGTAGCACTCGAGCAGCAGCGTGCAGATGCCGGCGGCGTCCACCGTTTCCGGCATACCGGCGTGCGGGCCGAACGACAGGCCGACCGTGCTGGAGACGACCCACAGCCCGGCAATGCCGGCATTCGCCGCGATACCCGCTGCCAGCAGCAATGTCCGCGGTCGCGACCACGCGAGATAGGCCCACATCAGCTGGAGTACCGCGACCGCGGCGAAGAACAGCCCCGCAGCCCACCAGCCCAGCCAGTGCGCGGGCATCACCGCGAAATGAATCAACCCCGCACCGGCAGACGCGATCGCCGCGCAGCGGGCGGCCAGCGCGCTGTCGGTCTGAACATCTGCTTTCGGATTCACCGACCCGATCGTGACAAGCCGCGGCGCCGCGAAACAGCACCAAGTCATAACGGTCCAGCGCCAGAACGGCTGCAGTGCGTGTCTAAAGCCCGGTCAGGTCATCGGGTACGTCTACCGCGTGTTCCTGCAGAACCGTCAACGCGACGACCTCGAGGGTCCGCTCGTGGGTCGCGGCCAGCACGACCGGGGCCGCACAACCGTCCTGATAGGCGCGCAACCAGTTGTGCGCGGTCACACACCACCGGTCCCCCGGAACCAGACCGGGGAAGCGGTACAACGGCATCGGTGTGGACAGGTCGTTGCCGATCGTCGCCTGATGCTCAAGGAATTCAGCGGTGACCACCGCGCAGATGGTGTGCAGGCCGCGATCCTCCGGTCCCGACGAGCAGCAGCCGTCGCGGTAGAAGCCGGTCATCGGGTCGGTGCCGCACGATTGCAGCGGGCCGCCGAGCACATTCCGATCATCGCGGTCTGGGTCGCCCCCGGCGTCACTCACGCCGAGTGCACCTGCGCGCCGTCCAGGTAGGTTGCCAGCACGGCGATGTCCCGCACCCCGTCCGGATCGGCCTCATGGGACAGCGGATCATCGCCGAGCAACACGAAGTCCGCGGCCTTGCCCGCAGCCAGTGAGCCGACCAGTCCGTCGGCGTGGCACATCCACGCGGCGTCGGTCGTGGCGCCCTTCATCGCCTGGGCCACCGAAACCCGTTCGGCCGCGTTGAGCACTTCGCCCCCGTCGGCCATCGTGCGGGCGGCGGCGGTGGAGATGTAGTTGAGCGGCCCGATGGGTGAGACGGAGAAGTCACAGTGGAAGCTGGCGCGCAGGCCGGCCTTGACCGCTGAGGCGTAGCGGTCGAGCAGGTCGGCTCGTTCGGGGCCGAGGATGTCGTCGCGCATGACTCGTCCCCACAGCCGCACATGGTTCATCAGGAAACTGGGCGTGACGCCGAGTTCGGCCATCGCGGCGATGTGCTCGTCGTGCAGCAGCGACGAATGCTCGGTGCGGTGACGTTTCGCCGGATCCCAGGCCGGAAGCTTCGCCGTCGCCTCGAAGGCAGCCAGCACCATGTCCATCGCAGCGTCGCCGTTGGCGTGGCACATGATCGGCCACCCCGCCGCAACGGTTTTCGCGAAGTTCGCGTTCAGCTGGTCTGGGGTGAAGTTGGCAACCCCGCGGGTGTCGCGGCCAACGTAGTTCCGGCGCATGTAGCCCGTGTAGCCCTGGTTGGATCCATCGGACACCCACTTGATGGTCTGCGACCGTAACCGGTCGTCGCCGGACCCCGGCACGACGCCGGCCTGGATGAAGGCGTCGAGGTTCTCCCCCCACAGCGACAACGAGCCTCGAACCGCGAAGCCCGGCTCGGCGAAGGTCTGGTGCAACAGGTCCACTTCCTGGATGCCCGCAATCGCGCCGGTCGCCGCTTCATGGACATAGGTGACTCCGGCTTTGGCGGCCATGGCCGCGATTCCGCTGATGGCCTTGGAGATGACCTGCGGCGTCAGCGCGGGCAGCACCTTCATGAACGGGATCATCGCACCGGCCTCGGAAATGATGCCGGTGAGTTTGCCGTCCCGGATGCCATAGTCCCCGCCGGGCGGATTGGGTGTCGTCGCGGTGACGCCGGCGGCCGCGTAGGCGGCGGAGTTGACGTAGAAGAAGTGCTGCGAGGCGTTCATCACCACGATGGGCACCTCGGTGGAGATCTGGTCGAGCAGTTCTGCGGTCAGGTCGGGTTGGCCCGGCAGCAGGCTCGGGTCATAAAGTTGCCCCACGACGGCCTGCCCTTTCGGCGCCTTCGCCGCCGCAGCCTTGAGCGCGACCAGCACCGCGTCGAGGGTCTTGTTCGTGTAGGGCGAGCAATCCACGCCGTCGAACACCAGCGCCGAGGTCACCAGGTGCAAGTGCGGTTCGACGAAACCGGGCATGACCACACCATCGGCGTGGTCGAGAACGGTGGTGCCGGGGCCGACGAAAGCCTCCAGATCGGCACGGGACCCGACGGCAAGGATGCGGCCGCCGGCGACAGCCATCGCCTCGGCGTGCGGGGCGGCGTCGTCCATGGTGATCAACGAGCCGGTGACCAGAAGCTCTGCCTTAGCGGCACTTTCGCGACGATGCGGCCGCGCAGCACGATCGGCAGGACCGACCCCGGCGAACGAGGCTCGGGCGGTATTGGCCGGGTGGGGCTCACAGCAACCTGCGACGTGGGTGTGGTCAGACACGGGGACTTCCTCGGCGATGTGGGAGCGACGGTACCCTGCAAGACTAGGGCAGATCCCCGGGCACACCGCTATGTCCATGCGTGGTGTACCCGTCGAAGTTGAGATCGGCTTGAACCCCGCGATCACCGGACTCCAGACCGGCGCAGAGGCTTTCGCGGTCTTCGGAACCGGACCCGAACGCTCGGGTGGTCATGACGATCTCGTCGACCAGATCGCGGCGACGGACTAGACGGCCACTTCGATAGACTGCGCCGAATGGGGGCGACGGTTCGGTTCACGTCATGACGGAGCCTCTCGACAACGCCGGGCTCAAGCGCACCCTCAGTCTGCCCCTGGTCACCCTCTACGGTCTCGGCAACATCCTCGGCGCGGGTATCTACGTGCTCGTCGGGAAGGTGGCGGGCTTCGCCGGATCCGGCACCACCCTGGCGTTCGTCATTGCGATGGTCACGGCCTCGGTGACCGCGCTGTCGTATATGGAACTCGCCGGCCGCTACCCAGTGAGCGCCAGCGTCTCGGTGTACCTGCACCGCGCCTTTGGGAGGCGCTGGCTGTCAACGGCGGTCGGGCTGACGATGGTCGGTGGCGCAGTCGCCTCGGCGGCGGCATTGGCCCAGGGTTTCGCGGGTTACCTGAACTCCTTCATCTCCGTCCCGACGATCGTGGGCAGCGTGGGCCTGCTGTTGGCGCTCGGCGCGATCGCGATCAAGGGGATCGGCGAGTCGGCGACGATGGCCGCAGTGCTCACCGGAGTGGAGATTCTGGGCTTGGTGCTGGTGATCTGGTTCGGCCGGAAGGCGTTCGGGCACATCGATGTTGGACGTGTGCTCGCCATCGATCCGGCAGTCGGATTCAGCGGTTTGCTCGCCGGCGCGTTTCTGGCCTTCTACGCCTTCATCGGCTTCGAGGACATGGTCAACGTGGCCGAGGAGACCACGAATCCGCGCCGAACCATGCCGCTGGCCATTCTGTTCGCGCTGCTGGCCTCGACCGTCCTGTATCTGCTCGTCGTCATCGTCTCGACGACCCTGGTTTCGCCCGCCGAACTGGCCGACAGCGAGGCACCGCTGACGCTGGTGTTCGAGCGCAGTGGAGCCCGCCACGGCGTGCTGCTTAGCCTCATCGGCATGACCGCCGCGATGAACGGCGTCATCGTGCAGATCATCATGGGTTCGCGGATTCTCTACGGGCTGGCCGCCGAGGGCTGGATCCACCGCAGATTCGGCTCGGTGCACAGCTCCTACCAGACGCCGGTGACGGCCACTGCCGTTGTCGTGGCGGCCATGGTCGCCGGCACCGTTCTGCTCCCCCTGGTGTCGCTGGCACAACTGACCAGCCTGTTGGTGCTCATCATCTTCACCTTGGTCAACGCGTCGTTGATCGTGATCAAGCGCCGCCACCGCGATCACGGCGGATACATCACCGTTCCGTCCGCGCTGCCCTACCTCGGCGTGGCGCTCTGCCTCGGGACCGTCGTCTTCCAGGCGTTCAACCGGTGAAAACCGGCCCGGCCCAGACGATGACGGCACGTCTGCGCGCGGTCGGATCCTGGCTGGTCGACCGGTCTGGGATGCCGGCCGGCGCCGTGCTGTCACTGCTGTTCGGACTTGGCCTGGCAGCGCTGATGGGCTTGGGCTCGGCTGTGTTGCTCGACGATGTGCTCGACGGCGAGGACCTCGCCCGGTTCGATCGACCCGTCGCGCACTGGCTGGCGACCCACCGGGAGCCGTGGCTGACCAGCGGCATGCTCGCGGTGACGCGGTTGGGCGACCCGGCATGGCAGACGGTGTGGGTGGTGGCGGTGTGCCTGGTGGCCGTCTATCGGTCCCGGTCACCACTGCCGGCCGCGGTGGGCGCCTTCGGCGGCGCGGGCATCGGCCTGCTGATTGTGACCGCCAAACACCTTGTCGGCCGTCAACGGCCGAAACTGGCCTCCGAGATCATCCCCGTCGACGGGTTCTCCTTCCCGTCCGGGCATGCCGCCGGAGCGGCCGCGGTCGGCATTGTGTGCGCGTGGGTGCTGTGTCGTTGGGTGGTGCACCGCAGGACCGCACAGGTCGCCGTCTGGTGGGCGACACTGGCGGTGGTGATGCTGATCGGCTTCTCCCGGGCCTATCTGGGGGTCCATTACGTCACCGACGTGCTGGCCGGATGGCTGGTGGGAGCCGCATGGGCCGGAGTCGTCATCGTGATCTCGTCATGGTGGCCGGTTGCACGGCGACGCGGGGTGGCCCTGAACGGGAACGGCCCCGACAGGGCAGCACCCTCAGGGTGACGGTCCCGGTCATCAGCCCGGCGATGACTCCAGTTCGTCGCCGAGGCTCCTACAGCGAGGCGAGGATCTGATTCATGGTGTCGATCTCCTTCTGCTGGCTTTCCAGGATCGACTTGGCCATCGCGATGGCGTCCGGGAACTGACCTTTCTTGATTTCGTCCTGCGCCATGGTGAGCGCACCCTGGTGGTGCTTGATCATGCCGGCCAGGAACAGCTTGCTGGCCTCCACGCCCTGGGCGTTCGTCAGGGCGTCCATATCGGCCTGCGACATCATGCCGTCCATGCCGCCCATATCGTCCATATCGCCGCCCATGCCGGGCATCATCGAACCGCTGGGCATCATCGAACCGCTGGGCATGGGCGTCGTTGTGGCAGAACCGCTTTCCGGTCCCGACCCGTGCATGCCACCGTGATCCATTCCGGGCATATCGCTCATCGGCATGCCCCACTGCTTCAGCCAGCCCTGCATCTGCTCGATCTCGGGGCCCTGGGCCGCCTTGATCTGATTGGCCAGGTCGACCACCCGCGGGTCGATGCCCTTCTTGGCCAGAATGATGTCGCTCATCTCGATCGCCTGCTCGTGGTGCGGGATCATCATGCGGGCGAAGTGCATGTCGGCCATATTGTGCTCCGCCGCCTCGGTAGCAGCCGAGGTCGGCGCCGAGGCGGAGATCGACGACGGCGCCGATGAGGGCGCCGCCTCCTTCGTGCCCGAATTGCTACACGCCCCGAGTGCGGCCACCGTGGCCAGCGCAGCCACCCCGATCACCACGGTTCCTGTCTTCTTCACACCATGTCCCTTTCGCCGTCTCAACATCCCCGTCTATCCCTGTCCAGCCTCGCGCACCTTGATGTGCCGCCCTAGCGGTTCTGTGAAGATCCGATACAGCGCTGCGGCGCCCGCCTGCGTTGATCGGCCCTGCTTGCGTCGGGGGACGTGGCAGCGATACCCTCATATTAGGTAAGGCAACCATAACTTAGGGATGGCGATGGCAACGGATCTGCTGCTCGGCACATGGGCGAGTGACATCGCCCTGTCGACGCCACGGGTCTCGGCCCAACTCGTCGGTAGCGGCCTGATCGGCCTGCGCGAAGGCCTGGAAGCCAGCATCGTCGTGATGATCCTGGTCGCCTTCCTGGTGAAGTCCGACCGCCGCGACGCGCTGCGCTGGGTCTGGCTGGGCGTCGGCGCCGCCATCGCCATGACCATCGCGGTCTTTCTGGGCATTCGTTACGGGGCCTACGGCCTGACCGGTCTGACCGCCGAGGCGATCGCCGGTATCGCGTCCCTGGTCGCCGTCGCGATCGTCACCTCCATGGTGTTGTGGATGCGCCGCGCATCGGCGGCGCTGTCCGGCGAACTCAGGGCCGGTATGTCCAAGGCCCTGGAGACCGGAGCGGCGGCTGTGGCACTGCTGTCCTTCCTCGCCGTGGGCCGCGAGGGATTCGAGACAGCCCTGTTCATGGTGGGCTACGCCGAAGCCGAAACCGCATGGCCCCTCGTCGGCCTCGTGATCGGTGTCGTTGCCGCCGCCGGGATCGCCTGGGCGATGTACGCCGGCGCCGTCCGCATCAACCTGGCGACGTTCTTCACCTACACCGGCCTGTTCCTTATCGTCGTCGCCGCCGGAATCCTGTCCTACGGCATCGGCGCTCTGCAGACCGTCGGCTGGCTTACCGGCCACGGCCACCGCGCCTTCGACATCAGCGGTTCCATGGATTGGTCGTCCTGGTACGGCCAGATCCTGCAGGGCGTTTTCAACGTCACGCCCACGCCCACGGTGCTTCAACTTCTCGCGTGGGCGGGATATCTCGTGGTTGTGGTGGGACTTTTCCTGCGTACCAAGGGGCGGGTCCCGCGCAATCCCTCGTCTACGCCGGCGCCGGCCACAGTTTCCACCGCACCAGCTGCCTAGCCCCCTCTCGAAAGGTCAACCTCGTGACGAAGTCATGTCCTCATGCCAGGGCCTCGGCCGCGCTGCTCACGGCCCTGGCCGCAGTTGCGCTCGCCGGATGCTCGGCCAACAAAGAAGACACCAAAGCCGAAAGCCCCAGTGCGACTTCGGCTGAGATCACCGTCGACGCCACGGACAGCGCGTGCACGCTGTCGGCTACGCAGGCCGGCAAGGGCAGGCACACGTTCGTCATCACCAACAACGGCAGCAAGGTGACTGAGTTCTACGTCTACGGAAAGAACGACGAGGTGCTTGCCGAGGTGGAGAACATCTCCCCCGGCCTGAAGCGGACGCTGGATGTCGACTTCGCCGAACCCGGCACCTATCAGACCGCCTGCAAACCAGGCATGACCGGCGACGGAATCCGCGCCGCCCTGACCGTCAGCGGTTAGCGCCGAGGCCTCCCGACGTCCTGATCAGCCGAAGCGATGGCTGATCAGCGTCCATCGATTGGCCTCACCGAATCTCCCATAGGACAACTCCCGCAACGACGCCCGCGCCAGTGCCAGGCCGCGACCGCTTTCTGCCATGACATCCGGCATGCGAATGGAGGCCAGGTCCATGTCGGCGGGTAAACCGTCGTCGATGAACTCCAGGCGAACGTGATCACCGAGAACCCAGACCGCCATCTGGAGTCGCAGATCGCAGCCGCGGCCGGCATGGTCGAGGACGTTGTTACCGACCTCCGCAGCGGCGATGGCCACGTCCATCCGAATGGCCGCCGGCACTTCGGGGTGCTGGGCCCAGGCGTCATCGAGAGTCCGTTGTATCTCGGCGGGAAGTTCCGGGCCGGCGGCATCTGGCGCTTCCGCTCTGGGGTTGGCCAACATCCAGAACGGCTTTCCGACCGCGCTGCCCGCCGAGCGGAGACGTTTGGCGAGTTCGCGGTAGCGACTGCCGTGCACACGGTCCCGCAGGATCGTCCAGAGCACCCGGAAACCGTCGGTGATCGCGTTCAGATTGGACGCGCCGTAATACCGGTCGTACTCGTAGCTCGGTACCTCGATGATGATCGCCTTTGCGAAGGCGAATCGGCCGATCATCATCGTCTCGATCTCGAAGCCGTCTCCCCGCTGCGGCCCTTCGGCGTCGGGGTCGGGCAGGCAGAGCACCGGAAGCTGATCGGCCCAGAAGGCGTTGAAGCCGTAGCACAGATCGCTGAACCGGGTGCCGGTCATCGCGCTGGCCAGAACGTTGAGTCCACGGTTGCCCAGGGAGCGGAACTGGGTGATGTCCTGGCTACCGCCGCCGGAGGCGAATCGGCTGCCCTTGGCCAGGTCAGCGCCCCGGGTGAGGGCCTTGACAAACCGCGGGATCTCATGCGGATCCGCCGAGCCGTCGATGTCGAAGGTGACGATGATGTCGCCTTTGGCTTCGGCGAACCCGCAAACCAGGGCATTTCCCTTGCCCTTACGGGTCTGGTAGACGACCTTGGCGGAGGGCAGCGCCTCCACTGCGGCCCGGGCAGACTCGTGGTCACCCTCACTGACCACGACCACGACCTCGAAATGGCTACTCAGGTACGGCAGTATTTCGCGAATATTGGCGGCTTCATCCTTGGCGGGCACGATCACGCTGACGCGTGGAAGGTGAGGCCGCAGGCCGCGGCGGCCCAGCGCGCGGTCACCGGCGTAGTCGAATTCCAGCGTCGCTGCCGCCGGGCCGAGCGTCGATTCGGTGAGTTCGGCGGTCATGAGCTCCCGTCCCGTCCCGATTGTTTGGCGTGCGTTGTCACCTGTGCTGCGTACTTACAGGCCCTGAGTACCTACCCGTGGATCGTAACGGCGTTGCGAACCCTCGTCGACGTGACGCCATTCAGTCCCGATCCGCCGCAGCGGACCGAATAATCACGGTAATGGACGTTGACCGGCACGAGATCCCTCCCCAGAAGCAGATGACCGGGATGCTCGGCCATCCGGTGGCCGAGAACCCGATTGACCGGATGTTCGACGCGGTGTATGCCCATTACGGCCTGCCCTGGCAATTCTGGAAGAACGACATCGCCACCGAAGAGGACTTGGCACTGGCGGTGGCGGCCCTACGCCCGCTGGGATACCGCGGCATGGCGATCACGGTGCCGTGGAAGGTCGCGGTCATCCCACTGCTCGACGAGGTCGACGACGACGTCCGCGCCATCGGGGCCGCCAACTACATGACCATCGAGCGTGGTCGGCTGATCGGCCACAACAACGACGGCAAAGGCGTGGTGAAGGCGATTCGGAAGGTCGCGTCCCTCGACGGGCAGCGGGTGGTCATGCTCGGGGCCGGTGGCGCCGGCCGGGCAATGGCCGTCGAACTCGCCTGGGCTGGGGCGGCTCACATCACCCTGGTGACCCGTCGTGAAGAGCAGGGGCGCGAAGTCGCCGACACCGTCACCCGCGCCTCGGGGGTGCCGGCGGTATGGCAGCCGTGGGGGCCGGAGGTCACCGTCCCGGCCGGCACCACCCTGTTGATGAACGCCACCCACCTGGGCTGCGCCCCCGAGTTGGAACCGGTGCCGGTGCGCTGGGACACCGTGGATCCGACCTGCATCGTGGTCGACGTGATCACCAACCCTCGGATCACTCCGTTTCTGGCCGCCGCCGGTGCGCGCGGCTGCCCGGTGGTCGACGGGGTGGAGATGCTTGTGCAGTTGGCGATTCAGATCTTCCAGTGCTGGACTGCCGTGGTTCCGGCGGAGGCGGTGTTCCAGCGCGCCGTCGCCGAGGCGCTGGGCGAGACTCCGGTTGCGGGCACGTCGCGGTATAGCCATATCCCGGCGGGCGAGGGCGACCGGCCAAGCGAGCCCGTCGCGCCCGGTGTGGGCGACAGGGCCGGATCCCACCCGGGCTTCCACGATAGGGTCGCGCCGTTGGCGACGCCGGGAAGGAAGCCGATGACCGATGCCCCGATCAGGACCATCGAGTCCGGCACGGTAGTGATCTCTCCCCAGGGTCGACTCACCATGAACACCGGGCCTGCGCTGCGTGAGCAACTTCGCGGCCAGGTGCAGAGTGGAAATGTCGATCTGATCGTCGACCTTTCCGGTGTCGACCTGATCGACTCGGCCGGACTCAGCGCTCTGATTTCGGGATTGAAAGCCGCCCGCCAAGCCGGCGGCAGCTTGCGCGTCGCGCAACCCTCCACGCAGGTCGCTGCTCTGCTGAAACTGACCAATCTGCACCGTGTGCTGGGACCCTACGATGGCGTAGACGGCCCCTGACGCCGGGCAGCCATATCCCCGCTGGACAGTTCCGGCGGCTCCCTTGACGGCGGCAACGGACTCCTTCGATCGAAGGAGGCTGGATCATCCGCCGAATCCCTGAATCGCTCGATGTTGTGCGCTGTTCCGACCCGGCAATGTGGGTCTCAACAAGCCGGGAAAGCTCCGGCGACAGCCACAAGGAGAACATCATGAAGCGTTTCGCCCTCACCACCATGCTGGCCGGCAGCATCTTCGCAGGCCTGATCAACACCGCCGGTACCGCTCACGCCGAACACGATTACGTTTATGACGATCAGTACTACGTGGCTCAGTGGGTCCCTCATGTCGACACCAGCGCGCACACCCGAAGCATCATCGTGCGGCACTGAGGTTGCCGAGCAGCGCTGAGGACAGGGAAAACACTGGCACGACGACGGCAAGTACATCAGAGCGCGCGAAAACACCGGGGAAAGACGCGAGGCGTTGACGGCGTCAACACCGATTTGCTCTTTCTCCGCATACATGGCGGAAGCCCGACGGCGCGAGGTCTTTTCCCGGTGAATCCCCCGTCCGGCCCCCAGACGCGTACGGTCTACATCTCTATGAGTAGTCAAACGCCGACCAGAGGGAGTCTGGTGACGGACAGCAGCCTGAAGCTCGCCGCACGCGGGTTGGCTCTGGGCGTCCTGGTTTCGGCGTCGGTAACGGCGGCAGTAAGTTCGGCCGGGGTTGCCGCCGCTACGTGCACACCGGGCCGGGGTACCGACGCCGGCGCGCAATGCGCCCTTGAAGAGACCAGCTTCTCGGTCCAGCTCGACGGGAAGTCCTCGGTTTCGGCACAGGGCCGGCTCGGCGGGCCCGGGGCGAGCACCAGCAAGAGTGACGTCACCGCCGGAGATCCGCCTACTGCCGAACCCCGGCCCGCGCCCAGAAGCCTCGGCACCCAGTACCCGGCCAACGATCCCGTGCTGGTCGCCGAGAGCATGGTGGGCACCGATGTGTTCGGCCCCTATGGCTGCGAAGATTTCGTGGACGCCGCATTCGGCCTCACCACCGAGACCGGCATCGGTCACGATATGGCACTGTCCTTCTACCAGTCGCTGGCCGCCCAAGGGCTCGACCATCACGAAACGCCGATCCCGCGTGGCGCACTGGTGTTCTCCGCCGGCCCGTACGGGAACCATGTCGACATCTCTCGGGGCGACGGTACGTTCGTTTCCGGGGGCGTACAGGGGCTCTCGCCCGGCTACGGCGATGGCCACCAGGTGCAGATTCTGCCCACCGCCAACCTCGGCGAGTGGACGATGTACGGATGGGCCTACCCCCCTTGGAACGGGCTTTCCACGCCGTTATCCATCGGAACGAATACGCCCTGACCTGGTTTTTTCACTGGAGCTGCCGGGAATCGAACCCGCTATGGTCTCGTGCGGCGGCTGGGCCTCGGAATACTGCGGGGACTAGCGTGGGCGCAATGGGTTACATCAGCGACGACGAGGTCCAGGAGCCGGAGAGCTGCACCGACAGCCCGCTACGTCGTAACGAGGTTGCTCAGAGGACCCGGGATGTCGAGGCTAGCGAGTACGCCATCGACGGTCCGGTCATCTTGGGCCCAGGGTTGCCGCCCGAGGATGGTTCCTGCGGTCAGTTCGCTGTGCAGTTTCATGTCACCACGACAACGGTGGTCGGGCTCAAACGCATCGCCGATGCGCGCGGGGTGAGCGTGCCGGAATTGTGCCGACAGGTCGTTGGTGTTTTCGTGGCACAACAGGAAGGTGAGCTTGCCGCGTTGCTCGCCGCTGAGGCCGAGCTCGCCGACTACCGGCCCAGCCTGGGTCAGTGACTGGCCGCGATCGTCAACTGGGCCTAGGTCGGCAACTTCGGCTCCTCATTCCGAGCAGTCGGGCTACCGCACGCGGCGCGGGTGTTTATTCCCTCAAAACCTTTGGGGGTGGTCGTCTTCTTAAACAGGGTGCCGGCGCAATGCAAAGCAGGCCAGGCCTTTCGGCCTGGCCTGTTCTTTGTGGAGCTGCCGGGAATCGAACCCGGGTCCTACGGCATTCCCTCAAGACTTCTCCGTGCGCAGTTCGCTATGCCTCTACTTGGATCTCCTGCTCACGCGAACAAGTCAGGATGACGATCCCAGTCGCTGTTTGATGTCCCGCTAGATCCCGCGACCGGACTTAACGGTTTGTCCCTCTAGCTGATGCCAGGGTCCGGGCCGAGGGCGCTCCCGGTCTGACAGACACACCGTCGCTTAGGCAGCGAGGGCGTAGTCGCGCTGATTGGAATCGGCGCTTAATTGGTTGCAATGACGCTTACGGTGGTCTCTTGCCTGCACCGGCACGCTTCCCTTGATTCGATGCGCGAAGTCGAAACCCTTCAGCCCCTCGCATCACCGGCCGATGGACTTCGGCCGACAAACCAATGGTACGGGGTATAACCGACAAACCCCACTGATTAATCCCGTCCGCGCCGTGTACCCGCTCGCCGAGCAGACACAAACTCGCGCGAAATGCCGCAGATCCGTGCGATCTTGTGTCTGCTCGCGCCGCGGAAGGGGCTCTGGTCGGCGCCGGCTGACCCTCAGATCACGTAGTTGAGGTTCTCCACGATCCTGCTGCCGACGGCCTCATCACCGCTGTACTCGATCTCCTGCGGGGCGTGCACGAGCATCGGCCGGCCTCCGGCGAGGCGGACGAACTGCCGGCCGTCGACGGTGACGGCGGCGGTCGGCGGCGCACCGCCGAAGTCGGGCACCACCGCGGCGCGGCCGTCGATGGCCACCCGGATGGTGCGGGCCAGCGGCCCGGTGAGGTTGAGTTCGACCCGTGAGCCGTCCGGGGCGCCGCCCTTCTTGGCCACCACGAAGCCCATGCTGGAGGTCATCTCATCGAGCGCCAGCCGGGCGTCGGCGCCACCGTATGCGGCATCGGAAGCCGGGACGGCGACGGCGTCGCGGATGTCGTGCTCGTGCATCCAGCAGTCGAACACCCGCACCCGCATGAACCGACCGTAGCTGTCCGGCCCGGCCGGGGTCAGGGTGACGGTGTTCCACTCGTCGTCACTCATCGCGCGCAACGCCGCCTTGCGCTGTGCGGTTACCTCGCGGAACGTCGCCAGCATCTCCTCGGGCGACCTGCTGCTCAGATGATCCACCCACCGCTGATTGAGCGCGCCGATCTCGTTGTGCACGTGATCGGCCTTGGCGGCGCCGGACTCCGGGACGGGTTGCCCGGACAGCATCAGCTCGGTGCCGACGATGTGCGCGACGACGTCATGCACCGTCCACCCGGGCAACGCGGTCGGGGCCTGCCATTGCTCGGCAGTCAGCCCGGCCAGCAGAGTATCGATGGCATCCCAGGAGCCGAACAGCCCGGCCAGGACGTCGTCCTTGTCGAGCACGGTGCGGGGACGCGGCTTTTCGGACGCGGAGTCAGACACCCGGCGATGGTAGTCGACAAGCCGGGATCACAGGGCGACCTGGCCTCAATTGTTTTCCAGCTCTTCCAGGCGCGCACTCGTCGAGCGCCCGAGGGCGGACACCTCGGCGTCCATCGTGGGCAGGACCGTCGGCACCATGGAGGCGATGGGCCTCTCCCCGGCCGGGGTCGACAGCAGCGGCCGCATCCAACGGAACGCACCGACCCAGCCGGGTACGTTGATCCGCCGCTTGCGGGCCTCGATTCCCCTGACGAAAGCCTCGCCGCACTTGTCGACGCTGGTGGTCTCGCCCAGCGGCTTGGGCAACTTGGAGAGCATCTGTCCGAAACTTCCGAGGTCCTTCTTGGCGTCACGGACCATCGGGGTGTCGATCCAGGACATGTGGGCCGAGCCGACGTCGACGCCCTGATGACCGACCTCGATGCGTAACGCGTTGGCGAAGTGCTCGACGGCGGCTTTCGAGGCGTGGTACGCGGCAAGCCCCGGGGCTGCGGTGTAGGCGGCGAAGGACGACACGATCAACACGTAGCCGCGCCGCTCGATCACCGAGGGCAACGTGGCCCGCACCGTGTGGAAAACGCCGTTGACGTTGATGTCGATGAGCCGGCGGAATGCTTCGGGGTCGACCTGCAGCACCGAGCCGTAGGAGGCGATGCCGGCGTTGGCCACTACCACGTCGATCCCGCCGAAACGCTCCACGGCCCGGTCGGCCACGGCCTGCATGGCCGCAAGGTCGCGGACGTCGGCCACCGCGGTCAACACCCGGTCCTCGCCGAGTTCGGCGGCCAGTGCGGCGAGCGCCGTCGCATCGATGTCGGTCAGCACCAGCGAGGCGTTCCTGCGGTGCACCCGACGCGCCACGTCGGCACCGACGCCATGGGCGGCGCCGGTGATGAAGACGACTCTGTTGCTGAGAGATCCCACGACGGCCAACTTACCCGGCCCGCGGTCGGCGCTCGGAGATCGGCGCCGGTCAGATCTTGCCCTTGGTGCGCCGCCCGAGTTCACGGATCACGTCGCGCTCGGCGTCGCGGCGGGCGATGTCCTGGCGCTTGTCATGGGCCTGCTTACCGCGGGCCAGCGCCAACTCGACTTTGACCTTGCCGTCGAGGAAGTACAACGACAGTGGTACCAGGGTCAGGTTGCCGTCGCGGATCTTGCCCATCAGCGTGTCGATCTCGCGGCGGTGCAGCAGCAGCTTTCGGTTGCGGCGCGCCGCGTGGTTGGTCCAGGTGCCGTGGTGATACTCCGGGATGTGCAGGTTACGCAGCCAGATCTCGCCGTCGTCGACGGTCGCGAACGCGTCGGCCAACGAAGCCTGGCCCTCGCGCAGGCTCTTCACCTCCGTGCCGACCAGCACCACACCGGCCTCGAAGACATCCAGGATCGAATAGTTGTGCCGCGCCTTGCGATTGGAAGCGATCAGGCGCCTGCCGCCCTTGGCGTCTCCGGCCTTTTTCGCCGCCGCCGCTTTCCTCTCCACCGACGCCTTGGCCACGGCTACTTCCGCACGTAGAGGCGCAGTGTGACGTAGGAGGTGACAGCGGCCATCGCCACACCGACGGCGAACATAATCGGGGCGATGTAGAGGATGTCGGCATAGTCGATCCGGGCGATCAGATTGGCTTGGTAGAACTGGTTGAGCGCGTTGTCCAGGAAGGCCGCGCGCACCACGATTAAGCCCAGGATCGCCAGCAGCACACCGATGGTCGCGGCCAGCACGGCCTCCACCAGGAACGGCAACTGGGTGTACCAGCGGGTCGCGCCGACCATCCGCATGATGCCGATCTCGGTGCGACGAGTGTAGGCGGCGACCTGAACCATGTTGGCGATCAACAGGATCGCGCTGATGGCCTGCACCACCGCGATCGCGAAGGCAGCCTTGGACAACCCGTCGAGCACCGCGAACAACCGGTCGATCAGGTCCTTCTGATTGAGCACGTTGAGCACGCCGGGCTGGCCCTGCATGGCGGCGTCGAAATCCTTGTGCTCCTCAGGGTTTGTCAGCTTGACGATGAACGAAGCGGGAAAAGAGTCCTTGCTCGCGACGTCGCGGTACTCGGGGAACTTGGTGACGGCGTCGGTGTACGCCTCCTCATTGTTGAGGAAGCGCACCGATTTCACGTCCTCGCGCGCCTCGATCTGGGCGCGCAGCGCCTTGCACGGGTCGGCATCACAGGTCGGGTCGGTGGCCGAAACGTCCTTGTTGAGGAAGACCTGGCTCTCCACCCGGTCGAGATAGATGTTGCGCGACTGGTCGGCCAACCGCACGACCAGCAGACCGCCGCCGAACAGACCGATGGAGATGGCGGTCGTCAGGATCATCGCGATCGTCATGGTGACATTGCGACGAAGACCGGTGACGACCTCGTTGACGAGGAACCCGGCGCGCATCTAGCGGTCCATCCCGTAGACGCCGCGCTGTTCATCCCGGACCAACCGGCCCAGCGACAGTTCCACCACCCGCTGGCGCATGGAGTCGACGATGTGGTGGTCGTGGGTGGCCATCAGGACGGTGGTCCCGGTGCGGTTGATCCGGTCCAGCAGGTCCATGATCTCGCGGCTGGTCTCCGGGTCGAGGTTGCCCGTGGGTTCGTCGGCCAACAGCACCAGGGGCCGGTTGACGAAGGCCCGCGCGATGGCGACGCGCTGCTGCTCACCGCCGGACAGCTCACCGGGCATCCGGGCCGCCTTACCGGACAAGCCGACCATGTCGAGCACCTCGGGCACCACTTTCTTGATCGCGTCGGGCTGCTTGCCGATCACCTCGAGCGCGAACGCTACGTTCTCGTACACCGTCTTCTGCTGCAGCAGCCGGAAATCCTGGAACACGCAGCCGATCACCTGCCGCAGCTTCGGGATGTGCCGGCCGGACAGCTTGTTGACGTGGAACTTCGAGACCTGGATCTCCCCGGAGGTCGGCGCCTCCTCGGCCAGCAGCAGGCTCATGAAGGTGGACTTGCCGGATCCGGATGGGCCGATCAGGAAGACGAATTCACCTTTGTCGACCTTGAGGCTGACGTTGTCCAGCGCCGGGCGCGCCGACGCCTTGTACTGCTTGGTGACATGGTCGAGGGTGATCATCACGGCTCGCCAGTGTAGCCCGGTGGCTCGCCGCTACCGAGTTGGCAGCACCGGAGACGGCGATGTCCCGCCTGCGGGTAACGGCGCCGTCGGGCTCTGCGCGGCGGGCCGATCGGAGGGCACCGGTGCTCCCGACTCAGGTGACGACGGCGCGGGGCCGGGTGGCGGCGAGGCCCCGGTCGACGGCACCGGCGAGGACGGCGGCGTCGGCTCCCCCGGGGTCGGCGCTGCGCTGCTCTCGGTCGGACTGGTGGGCGTCGTCGGGGTGGTCGGCGTCGTCGAGGTGGTGGTCGGCGTCGTCGTGGTGGTGGTCGCGGAGTTCGGGTCCCCGCACGTCGGTGCGCGGAGCCCAGGTGTAATTGGGATCCGGGATGAATCCCGGGGGCACCACCTCGCTGGCCGGAATCTGCTCCGGCGCCTGCGGGCCCGGCTCGTAGATCTCGTAGAGCCACCCGACGCCCACGAAGGCGATGATCAACGCCAGCGTGGAGGTGCGCATACGGCCACCCAGGATGTACGCGGGCCAGTTCCGGCCCTCACGGGGATTCGTCTTGGTCATCGGCTCGCCGGTCCTTGGGTTTCCCGCTCGGCGCCGCCGACGGTGGCCGGGTGCACCACGGCGCTCACTATCGGCGTCCCGTCGGCGGTGCCGAACGGTGCCGGGCTGGTGTGGATACCGGCCCGGGCCAGCGCCGCGATGACCAGCATTCGCAGCCGGCGGCCCACCTCGAACTGCTTGCCCGGCAGCGTGCGGGCCACCATCCGGAGGTTCACCGTGTCCAGCTCGATGCTCTCCACGCCCATCAACTGCGGCTTGTCCAGCAGCAGGTCGCGGCAGCTCCGGATCGAAGGGGGCGGCCTCGCATACGTGGTGCAGCACGTCGTTGACGACGTTGAGGTCGGCGGCAGCTGGGCACCGGGATGTCGATGACGGCGCGCGCCCAGTCCTTGGAGAGGTTGAGCGTCTTCATGATCTGCCCGTTGGGGATGGTGTACATCTCCCCTTCCGGCGTACGCAGCTTGGTCACGCGCAACGTCACGTCCTCGACGGTGCCCATCGCTTCGTTACTGGATCCCAGCGTCAACTGCACCAGGTCACCGAAGCCGTACTGCTTCTCGGTGATGATGAAGAATCCGGCGAGCAGGTCCTGCACGATGCGCTGCGCGCCGAAACCCAGTGCGGCACCGATCACGGCGGCCGGCGCGACCAGCGAGCTGACCGGGATCTTGAGAATGTCGGTGACCTCGACGACGACCATGACGGCCAGCAGGGCGATGGCGACGTAGGAGATCACGGAGGCGACCGCCTGGCGGTGTTTGGCGCTCTCCGATCGAACCAGGGCATCGCTCTGCTGGAAGCCGGCGTCGATGCGGCTACTGATGCGCCCCGCAATCCAGTTGATGAACCGGGCGACGAGCACGGCACCGATCACCAGCAGGGCGATACTGAGCCCGCGGCTCAGCAGGGACTGGCCCAGGCCGCTGTGCCAGAAGTCGTGCCAGTGTCCGCCCGCGGCGGAGACCACCAAGTTAGTCGTCGTCATCTTTTCGATTACGCCACCGGATCCCTGCCTCCAGGAACCCGTCGATGTCCCCATCCAGTACCGCCGAAGGATTGCCGACCTCGTACTCGGTGCGCAGATCCTTGACCATTTGGTAGGGGTGCAGAACGTAGGACCGCATCTGGTTACCCCAGGATGCACCGCCCTCGCCTTTGAGGGCGTCGAGTTCGGCGCGCTCCTCCTGGCGTTTACGTTCCAGGAGTTTGGCCTGTAGCACCCGCATCGCAGACACCTTGTTCTGCAGCTGCGATTTCTCGTTCTGGCAGGTCACCACGATACCGGTCGGGATGTGGGTGAGTCGAACCGCCGAGTCGGTGGTGTTGACCGACTGACCGCCCGGCCCGCTGGACCGGTAGACGTCGACACGGATCTCGGTCTCGGGGATCTCGATGTGGTCGGTGGTCTCCACGACCGGCAGCACCTCGACTTCGGCGAACGACGTCTGGCGGCGATTCTGGTTGTCGAACGGGCTGATGCGCACCAGCCGGTGGGTGCCCTGCTCCACCGAGAGCGTGCCGTAGGCGAACGGCGCGTGCACCGCGAAGGTGGCGCTCTTGATGCCGGCCTCCTCGGCGTAGGACGTGTCGAACACCTCAACGGAGTAGTTGTGTTGCTCAGCCCACCGGATGTACATCCGCATGAGCATCTCGGCCCAGTCGGCGGCATCCACCCCGCCGGCCCCGGAGCGAATGGTGACCAGGGCCTCACGCTCGTCGTACTCACCGGACAGCAGGGTGCGGACCTCCATCGCCTCGATGTCGGCCTGCAGCGACTTGAGCTCGGCGTCGGCCTCGGCGAGGGCCTCGGCGCCGCCCGCGCCCTCTTCCTCGGCGGCCAGTTCGTAGAGCACCGGCAGGTCGTCGAGCCGGCTGCGCAGGCTCTCCGACCCGGCGCAGCTCGCCCTGGGCGTGCGACAGCTCGCTGGTGACCCGCTGGGCGTTGGCCTGGTCGTCCCAGAGGTTCGGGTCGGCCGCCTCGTGCTCGAGCTGGTCGATCCGGGACGCGCAGCCCGTCGACGTCGAGCACCCGCTCCACCGTCGTCAGGGTGGTGTCAAGCGCGGCGATGTCCGACTGTCGATCGAGGTCCACGGGGTCTCAGGTTACCGGCGGCGACGCCCTGGTGATTACCATCCCAGGATGCGCCCCTATTACGTCGCCATCGTCGGAGCAGGTCCGTCGGGTTACTTCGCCGCCGCCTCGCTGTTGCGATTCGCCGATGAGTCGGTTGCCGGCGGTGGAGCCGACGTCCGCATCGACATGCTCGAAATGCTTCCCACTCCTTGGGGTTTGGTGCGCTCCGGGGTGGCCCCGGACCATCCGAAGATCAAGTCGGTCAGCCGGACCTTCGAGAAGACGGAGGCCGACCCCCGGTTCCGCTTCTTCGGCAATATCGCCGTGGGACATGACATTTCGGCCGACGAACTCGCCGAACGCTACGACGCCGTGGTCTACGCGGTCGGCACCCAGTCCGACCGCGCGCTGGGCATTCCCGGCGAGTACCTGCGCGGCAGCGTGGCCGCGGTGGACTTCGTCGGCTGGTACAACGCCCATCCACACTTCGCCGAGATGGCGCCGGACATCTCCAGCGGCCGGGCGGTGGTGATCGGCAACGGCAACGTTGCCATCGACGTCGCCCGCATCCTGGTGACCGACCCCGACGTGCTGGCCACCACCGATATCGCCGACCACGCCCTGGAGTCACTGCACCACCGCGGCGTCGTCCGAGGTCGTGGTGGTCGGGCGACGCGGGCCCCTGGAGGGCGCGTTCACCACGCTGGAGTTGCGCGAACTCGGCGAGCTCGAGGGCGTCGACGTGGTCGTCGACCCCGCCGACCTCGAGGGCATCACCGACGAGGCGGCCGCCGCCGTCGGCAAGACCACGGCCGCCAACATCAAGGTGCTGCGCGGGTACGCGCAGAAGACCGCCGCCGGTGAACACCGCGACGACAACCGCCGCATCGTGTTCCGGTTCCGTACCTCCCCCATCGAGATCACCGGCACCGATCGGGTCGAGACCATCGTGCTCGGCCGCAACGAATTGTTCGTCGACGAGCATGGGCGGGCGGTGGCCAAGGACACCGGCGAGCGGGAGACGCTGCCCGCCCAGTTGGTGGTGCGCGCCGTCGGCTACCGCGGCGTGGCGATCCCAGGCCTGCCGTTCGACGACCACTCCGGCACCATCCCGCATACCGAGGGCCACATCACCGGCCGGGATAACGACTACGTCGTCGGCTGGATCAAGCGCGGACCGTCCGGGGTGATCGGCACCAACAAGAGCGACTCGCAGGACACCGTCGACACCCTGATCGCCGATCTGGCCGGCAAACGGCTGCCCGAGACGGGGCCGGACTACGCCGACGAACTCGCCGCCTGGCTGCTGACGTGCCAGCCCAAGCTGGTGACCGATGACCACTGGCAACGCATCGACGCCCACGAACGCGACGCCGGTGAGCCGCACGGCCGTCCGCGGGTCAAGCTGGCCACCGTCGCCGACATGCTGCGCATCGGGCACGGGTAGCCGGCCCGGATCGTCACGGACCCGGCGGCGGCAGCTGCTGCTCGGGTGGCGCGAAGAACCACTTGTCCGGGTTGCCCGGGGCGTACACCACCGGCATGAGTTGGCCCATCGCCGGCCACTGCGCGGCGTCGACCGCCATCCGCTGGTAGACGACATGCTCGTTGACGCCCGGACCATTGATGACCCCGGTGATGGTGACGAAGTGCTCCCCCGGAGCCGTCGGCCGCGGGCTGACGCCCGTCACCAGCAGCGTGCCCTGGGCCATCTGGCCGCGCGGGCCGCGGCGCGCCATCAACCGGGGGCCGATCACCAGGGCCAACGCGCCGAGGATCAAGAGCAGGACCGCGAATTCCATCATCGAGCCATGGTAGGACTGCATCCATGACGGGCGTGGCGGAAGATCTCGAACTGGCGCTGGCGCTGGCCGACCGCGCCGATGCCATCACCACCGCCCGGTTCGGCGCACTCGACCTCCGAGTCGACACAGAAGCCCGACCTCACCCCGGTGACCGACGCCGACGAAGCGGTCGAGGCCGGTCTGCGCGACGTGCTCGCCATCGAGCGTCCCGACGACCACATCTTCGGCGAGGAACACGGCGGGACTCCGGTGTTCACCGGCAGACAGTGGGTGATCGATCCGATCGACGGCACCAAGAACTTCGTCCGCGGAGTTCCGGTGTGGGCCAGTCTGATTGCGCTGCTGCAGGACGGCGTGCCCGTGGTCGGGGTGGTCAGCGCCCCGGCGCTGAACCGGCGCTGGTGGGCCGGGCAGGGACTGGGCGCGCACACCTGCTTCGCCGAGTCGGCACCACGCCGGCTGTCGGTGTCGGCTGTGGCCGATCTGGGGTCGGCGAGCCTGTCGTTCTCCAGCCTGTCGGGCTGGGCCGAACGCGGACTGCGGGCGAAGTTCGTCGGACTCACCGACGCGGTGTGGCGGGTGCGCGCCTACGGCGACTTCTACTCCTACTGCCTGGTCGCCGAGGGGGCGGTCGACGTGGCCGCCGAACCGGAGGTCAAGCTGTGGGATCTCGCGCCACTCGATGTGCTGGTCCGCGAGGCCGGCGGTACGTTCACCAACCTTGCCGGCACCCCGGGCCCGCACGGCGGCAGTGCGGTCGCGAGCAACGCTCTGCTGCACTCCGCAGTTCTCGACATGCTGTGACGTTGCTTACAGCCTGCGCTTACCTTACTCCGGAGTAAGATACGGTCTCAGGACCATTGGAGCTCCAGGTGAGGCAGTCGTCATGACCAACACTCTCCCGTCGAAGAAATCCGCGCTGACGGTGACACACAGCGCCCGGTCCCGCGAGAGCGCCGTCGGCCAACACCATCAGAAGCGTTCCGTCCTCGATGTGGGCATGGGCCTGCTCACCCCGTTGCTCGGGCAGGAGTTCCTGGACCGCCACCACCTGCGCGATCCGCTCAACAAGGCACTCAAGTTCGGCGTCAAGCACGGCTTCTCGGCGGCGGGGGCGTCGACGCGGCAGTTCAAGAAGATTCAGGGCCTCGGCACGAAGCCGACCCGTCTGGCGCCCGGTACCGCCGACTATTTCGACCTGACCCCCGACGACGACCAGAAGATGATCGTCGAGACGGTCCGCCAGTTCGCCGAGGAGATCCTGCGCCCGGCAGCCCGCGGAGCCGACGACGCCGCCGCCTACCCGCCCGAACTCATCGCCAAGGCCGCCGAACTCGGCGTCACCGCGATCAACGTCCCCGAGGATTTCGACGGTATCGCCGAGCAGCGCAGCGCGGTCACCAACGCACTGGTGGCCGAGGCACTGGCCTACGGCGACATGGGCCTGGCACTGCCGATCCTGGCCCCCGGCGGGGTGGCCTCCGCGCTGACCCACTGGGGCACCGCCGACCAGCAGTCCACCTACCTGTCCGCCTTCGCCGGCGAGAACGTGCCGCAGGCCTGCCTGGCCGTCGTCGAGCCACATCCGCTGTTCGACCCGACGATGCTCAAGACCGTCGCCGTGCGCACCCCCGGGGGCTACCGGCTCGACGGCGTCAAGTCCCTGGTGCCCGCCGCAGCCGATGCCGAATTGTTCGTCGTCGCAGCGCAACTCAACGGAAAACCCGCACTGTTCATCGTCGAGTCCGACACCCCCGGGGTCAGCGTGAGTCCCGACCGCAGCATGGGCCTGCGCGGGGCCGCGCTGGGACGCGTCGAGTTGACCAGGGTGTCCGTGCCGCTGTCCGCGCGCCTCGGCGGCGACGACGCCACCGACGGCGACTACTCCGAAGCCATCGCCCTGTCCCGGCTGGGCTGGGCCGCGCTGGCAGTCGGCACCTGCCACGCGGTGCTCGATTACGTCGTCCCCTACGTCAAGGAACGCGAGGCGTTCGGCGAGCCGATCGCCCGACGGCAGGCGGTGGCGTTCATGTGCGCCGACATCGCCATCGAACTCGACGGCCTGCGACTGATCGCCTGGCGCGGCGCCGCCCGCGCCGACCGGGGCCTGCCGTTTGCCCGGGAGGCCGCACTGGCCCGCAAGTTGGGCACCGACAAGGGCATGCAGATCGGACTTGACGGAGTGCAACTGCTCGGTGGCCACGGCTACACCAAGGAGCACCCGGTGGAGCGCTGGTACCGCGATCTGCGGGCCATCGGCGTCGCCGAAGGTGTCGTCGTCCTCTAGCCCAGACCCCTCAGAAGGAACCCCCATGGCCATCAACCTGGAAATGCCCCGCAAGCTCGAGGCCGTCATCGACATGGCGCACAAGGGGGCCGCGGAGATTCTGCGCCCGATCTCGCGCAAGTACGACCTCAACGAACACGCCTATCCCGTCGAACTCGACACCATCTCCAGCCTCTTCGAGGGCATCTCGGCGGCCAAGACCATCTCGTTCGCCGGCACGGATGCGTTCCGCGACAGCGACGGTGGACCGAAGGGAAACGTCAACGGCGGCAACATGTCCGCCCTGGTGAATTCCCTGGAAATCGCCTGGGGCGATATCGCCCTGCTGCTGTCGATCCCGCGGCAGGGCCTGGGCAACGCCGCCATCTCCGGGGTGGCCACCGATGAGCAACTGGAGCGGCTCGGCACCGGCATCTGGGCCGCGATGGCCATCACCGAGCCGTCGTTCGGGTCGGACTCCGCGGCGGTGTCGACGACGGCGGTGCTCGACGGCGACTCCTATGTCATCAACGGCGAGAAGATCTACGTGACGGCCGGTTCGCGGGCTTCGCACATCGTGGTGTGGGCGACGCTGGACAAGTCCAAGGGCCGCGCGGCCATCAAGTCTTTCATCGTGCCGCGCGACCATCCCGGGGTCACCGTGGAACGCCTCGAGCACAAGCTGGGCATCAAGGCCTCCGACACCGCTGCGATCCGGTTCGACAACGCCCGCATCCCCAAGGAGAACCTGCTCGGCAGCCCCGAGATTCAGGTGGAGAAGGGTTTTGCGGGGGTCATGGAGACCTTCGACAACACCCGGCCCATCGTGGCGGCGATGGCCGTCGGGGTGGCCCGTGCGGCACTGGAGGAACTGCGGGGCATCCTCACCGACGCCGGTGTGGAGATCTCCTATGACAAGCCCGCCCACGCCCAGAGCGCCCCAGCGGCCGAGTTCCTCCGGATGGAGGCCGACTGGGAGGCCGCCTACCTGCTGACGGTGCGCTCGGCCTGGCAAGCCGACAACGGCATCCCCAACTCCAAGGAAGCGTCCATGGGCAAGGCCAAGGCCGCCAGGGTGGCCAGCGACATCACCCTCAAGGCTGTCGAAATGGCAGGCACCACAGGCTATTCGGAGCAATCGCTGTTGGAGAAATGGGCCAGGGATTCCAAGATTCTCGACATCTTCGAGGGCACCCAGCAGATTCAGCTGCTGGTGGTGGCCCGACGCCTGCTGGGGCTCAGCTCCGCCGAGCTCAAGTAGTTCCTCACGTCGCGACCGGCCGGCCGGCCCCGGTACAGATCCCGGTAGAAACCGGAGTTGGCGCGCGAGTGCCGGATCAGGGCGTCGAGGCGCTCTGGCTTGGCGCCGCCCGATCGTCGGCGCGCCCCGCGAACGGCTCGGTGGGCGTCCCACGCCACGCCGAGGACGGTGGGCGCGCCGCTCCGATGTCCTATCACCGCGGTGAGCCCCGCTCACACGAAAGCGGGCCGCCGGCTCCCCTGTTAGGGAAGACCGGCGGCCCGCTTTTCAAAGTCGGGCTAGCCGCCCTGGGTGGGGGTTGCCCCCAGCACGCGCTGCAGGTCGGGCTTCATCGCCTGAAGTTCACGACCCCAGTAGGCCCAGTTGTGCGTGCCGTTGTCCGGGAAGTTGAACACACCGTTGCGCCCGCCGGCGGCAAGGTAGTTGTCCTTGAACGTCCGGTTGGTGCGGATGGTCAGACCCTCCAGGAAGGTGGCCGGCACGTCGCCGCCGCCGAGCTCGTTGGGCTGGCCGTTACCGCAGTAGATCCACAGGCGGGTGTTGTTGGCCACCAACCGCGGGATCTGAACCATCGGGTCGTTGCGCTGCCAGGCCGGATCGCTGGACGGGCCCCACATGTCGGCGGACTTGTAACCGCCGGCGTCACCCATCGAGATGTTGATCAGGCCCGGCCACCAGCCCTCGGAGGGGTTGAGGAAGCCCGACATCGAACCGGCGTAGATGAACTGCTGGGGGTGCCACGCGGCCAGGGTCAGCGAGGCCGAACCGGCCATCGACAGACCGATCGCGGCCATGCCCGTCGGCTTGACCTGACGGTTGGCCGCCAGCCACGCCGGGGCCTCCTGGGTCAGGAAGGTCTCCCACTTGTAGGTGGTGCAACCCGCCTTACCGCACGCGGGCTTGTACCAATCCGAGTAGAAGCTCGACTGACCACCGACCGGCATCGAGACCGACAGACCGGAATCCAGGTACCACTCGAAGGCCTGGGTGTTGATATCCCAGCCGTTGAAGTCGTCCTGAGCACGCAGGCCGTCGAGCAGCCACACGTTGGGGGAGTTGGCTCCACCGCTCTGGAACTGGACGCGGATATCGCGACCCATTGCCGGCGACGGCACGTCGAGGTACTCCACAGGGAGGCCGGGGCGGGAGAACGCGCCCGCAGTGGCCGTCCCACCCGCGACGCCGATCAGGCCCGGCAGCGCCGCCGCAGCGACAGCAGAAACGGCAATCCGGCGCGACCAGTCGCGCGCCTTCTTGACGACAGACTTCACCAATCCACCCTTAACTTTCTCTTACCCCGTTGCTCGGACAGCAGCCATGAGTAAAACACGGTGCCGCCGAAGGACGAAACTCACGACAGTTTATCGAGTCGGGATTCGGCCTTGTTACGGCCACGAACAAAACCTAAAGTCACTTTCAGTTTTCCAGACCGATCACCGCCGGGAGCTGCTATGGAATCGTTCGTCCACCTGCGCAAAGGCACGACTCCCCGGCGATTGCACGCCGATCTGGACGGGCTCAAGGACGACGAACTGGGACGTGACGGGTTCACCGGGCGCACCGCGAACTTCTTTCGCCGCCACGACCCGACCGCCTATCGTGCCGTCGGCCCGTTGCGGCCGGTCGACGTTCTGGCAGATCAACTGAACGTCGGGGATACACCGCTGCTGTTGTTCTCCAATTCCGACTGCCGGATCTCCCTGAGCCGCCGGTCGCAGGCCACGCCGTATTACCTGCGTCACGTCGACGGCGACCTGCTGTGTTTCGTCCACCAGGGCGAGGGCCTTGTGGAGACCGAGTTCGGGCCGCTGGAATACCGCGCCGGGGATTGGATCTACCTGCCCAAGGCGTGCACCTGGCGTCAACTGCCCGGCACGGGCAGCACCTGGCTGATGATCGAGGCCGACCAGTTCCGCACGCCCCCGGCGGGCCCGCTCGGCCGACACTGGCCGTTCGACCCCGGCCAGGCGGTCATCCCGGATCCGCAGGCGCTCGACGACGACGGGCGCGACGAATATGAGGTGCGGTTGATCCACGAGCCGGTCGGCGGGGCCGGCCAGACATCCCTGTTCTACAAGCACAACCCGCTCGACGCGGAGGGCTGGCGGGGCGACAACGTCGCCTTCACCTTCAACATCGACGACTACAACGTCGTCACCTCCGACAGCGTGCATCTGCCGCCCACCGTGCACCTGTTCATGCAGGCGACGGGGGTCTACGTCTGCAACTTCCTGCCCAAGCCCGCCGAAACCGTACCCGGCACCGAGCGGACCCCCTGGTATCACCGCAACGTCGACTTCGACGAGATCGCCTTCTTCCACGGCGGCTCGCTGTACGGCGCAGCCGATGCCGCCCGGGTTGATCAGCCACGCGCCCCAGGGCGTGCACCATGGCGCCCCGGAGAGGGTTCGCGAACGCGCGCGGCGCAAGTTCGACGAGTACAACACCGTCGACTGGAAGGTCATTGCCGTCGACACCCGGCAGCGGCTGGTGCCGAGCCCCGAGGTTCTCGCCGCCGACCTGGGCCAACATTCGTGAAATACGACCGAATCCCCTATCTGGTCACCTTCCGGAACGAATCGGGGGTTCGCGACGTCTACGGCGGGCTGGCCGAGATCGTCGTGCTGGAGTGCTACCTGCTCAAATCCGACGAACCATCGGACACCGTGCTGGTGTTCATGCATCCGATCGGCGGCGGCGCCTATCTGCCGATGGTCAATGCGCTGGCCCGCGCCGGCCACCATGTGATCTATGCCGGCAGCCGGTTCCGCGGCACCGACTCCGCACTGATCATGGAGAAGGTGGTGGCCGACCTCGGCGAGGTCGTCTCCGACGCCAGGAATCGGCTGGGTTACCGGCAGGTGGTGCTGGCGGGGTGGAGTGGTGGCGGATCGTTGTCGCTCTACTACCAACAGCAGGCGGCATCCCTGGGCCTGATTCCGGCCGACGGGATCATGCTGCTGGCCGCGCATATCAGCCGGCACGGCACGCTGACCGAGTGGCTCGACGCCTCGATCCTCGACGAGTCCGACCCGACGAAGCGGGATCCCGAGCTCGATCTCTACCACCCCGGCAACCCCAACCAGCCGCCGTACAGTGCCGAGTTCCTGGAGCGCTACCGGCAGGCCCAGATCGCCCGCAACCGCCGGATCACCGCGTGGGTCAAGGAGAAACTCGGCCAACTGGAGGCGCAGGGCCGCGGCGACGAGGAGCACTGCTTCGTCGTGCACGGCACGATGGCCGACCCACGCTGGCTGGACCCGACCGTCGACCCCAACGACCGCAGGCCCGGCACCTGTTATCTGGGCGATCCCCGGGTGGTCAACAACTCCCCGATCGGCCTGGCCCGGTACTGCTCGCTGCGCAGTTGGCTGTCACAGTGGAGCTACGACGACGCCCGCGCCGACGGGGTTGCCTGTGGACCCGAGATCGCAGTGCCCACCCTGGTGATCGGCAATCTCGCCGACGACGCCTGCACGCCCAGCCACACCCGACGGCTGTTCGACGCCATCGGTCACCCGGACAAGGAGATGCACGAGATCGCGCACGCCAACCACTACTACTCCGGACCCGACCAGCGCGCTCCCCTGTCGGAGGCCGTCGGCATCATCACCGATTGGCTTGGGCGGCATGGCTTTTCGGGGGCGATGCAGTGACCGGCGGGCAGGAGCGAAGCGACCCGGGGATCAGACCCGGCGGGCAGGAGCGAAGCGACCCGGAGACTAGACCCGGGCGCACTGGACGGTGTCCGCGTCCTGGAGGTCGGCACCCTGATCTCCGGACCGTTCGCGGGACGACTGCTCGGCGACATGGGCGCCGACGTCATCAAGATCGAACCACCCGGCGCCCCCGACCCCATCCGCACCTGGGGGCAGGCCGAACTCGACGGACAGCACTTCTTCTGGACGGTGCACGCCCGCAACAAGAGAGGCCATCACGCTCAACCTGCGCGAGGCCCGCGGCCGCGAGCTGTTCCTCGACCTCGTCGAACGTTCCGACATCATCGTGGAGAACTTCCGCCCGGGCACGCTGGAGAAGTGGAACCTCGGTTATGACGTTCTGCGGCAACGTAATCGGGGCATCATCCTGGTGCGGGTATCCGGCTACGGGCAGACCGGTCCGGACGCCGGCAAGGCGGGCTACGCATCGGTGGCCGAGGCGGTCAGCGGACTACGGCACATGAACGGCTTCCCGGGCGGGCCGCCGCCGAGACTCGCGCTGTCCCTCGGCGACACTCTGGCCGGGATGTTCGCCGCCCAGGGTGCACTGGCGGCGCTGTACCGGCGCACCGTCACCGGTGCGGGTCAGGTCGTCGACGCCGCCCTCACCGAGGCCTGCCTGGCCGTGCAGGAGTCCACCATCCCCGACTACGACGTCGGCGGCGTGGTGCGCGGGCCGTCGGGCACGCGCCTGGACGGCATTGCGCCGTCGAATATCTACCGCAGCGCCGACGGCAGTTGGGTGGTGATCGCGGCCAATCAGGACACCGTGTTCCGACGGTTGTGCGCAGCGATGGGCCAGCCGGATCTGGCAGCGGATCGACGGTTCGCCGACCACGGCGCACGCGGCCGCAATCAGGACGAACTGGATGCCATCATCGGGCAGTGGGCCGCGGCCCGTCAGCCGAACGACATCATCGACACCCTGAGCGCCGCGGGGGTGATCGCCGGTCCGATCAACACCGTCGCCGAGGTGGTCAACGATCCGCAGTTCCGCGCCCGCGGGATGCTCGTCGAACACTACGAGGAACGGATCGGCCGGAACGTGTTGGGCCCCGGCGTCGTTCCGGTGCTCTCCGAGAGCCCGGGTGGGGTCCGCAACGCCGGCCCGGCCCGGCCCGGCCAGCACAACAACGAGGTGTACGGCGAGTTGCTGGGCCTGAGTCGCGAAGAACTGACCACCCTGTCCAAACAAGGAGTCCTATGAGCACCCATGTCACCATCCGCGAGGTCGCCCTGCGCGACGGTCTGCAGATCGAGACGCCGATTCCATTGTCCGCCAAGCTCGAACTGCTCGCGGCGATCGCCGCCACCGGCGTCCGAGAGGTCGAGGCCACCGCATTCGTCTCGCCTTCGAAGGTTCCCGCACTGGCCGACGCCCCGGAGTTGGCCGCCGCACTCGAACGACTACCCCGACATCGAGTTCTCCGCACTGGTCGCCAGCCCGAACGGGGCGCACCGCGCGATCGCGGCGGGCTTCCGATCCCTGGAGTACGTGGTGTCGGCCGCCGACGGCCACAGCCGGGCCAACGTCGGGCGGAGCAGCGCCGAGGCCGCCGCGCAGATCGCCGATATCACCGCGATCGCCCACGACGCCGGGGCCGCCGTCGAGGTGATCATCTCCACCTCCTGGGACTGCCCCTTCGACGGGCCCACACCGCCCCAGCGTGTGCTCGACGTGGTCGACGCGGCCTGCGAACGCGGCGCGGACCGCATCGCCATCGCCGACACCATCGGCACCGCCACCCCGGGCCGGGTGACCGAACTGGTGGAACTGGTGCGCCCGCGCATCGGCGAGCGGCCACTGGGTGCGCATTTCCACAACACCCGCGGCGTCGGACTGGCCAGCGCCTGGGCGGCGGTCAGCGCCGGTGTGACCCGACTGGACTCCTCGGTCGGCGGATTGGGCGGCTGCCCGTTCGCGCCGGGAGCCAGCGGCAATATCGCGACCGAGGATCTGGTGTACATGTTGCGCGACAGCGGCGTCGGGGTGGACATCGACCTTGCCGCCGCCATCGACGCGGCACGCGTGGCCCAGGAGGTGGTCGGCCACGGACTGCCCAGCGCCCTGCTCCGCGCCGGCGATCGGACACGTGGCTGAGCATGTGATGAGTGCACGGACGCTGTCGCACCAAAGGCCTGCAGACCCGGCAGGCCATCGAGGAAGCCGCCCGAAAGCTGTTCGCCCAGCGCGGTTTCCACGGTACGACCCTGGCAGACATCACCGCCGAAGCGGGCAAATCCCCGGCCGTCTTCTACCGCTATTTCGCCGACAAGGAGGATCTGCTGGCCGCCTTGCGGAGTCCTTCCTACAGGACGTGGTCGAGCTTCCGACGGTTCCCGACGGTGCGGCATCCGTCTCCGTCTCCGACGACAGGGACTTCTTCACCACGGCGGTCAACATCTACTGGCGCATGTTCAAACCCCACATCGGAATCATGGTCGCCGTCGACCAACTCGCCGCCACGCAGCCTCGTTTCGCCCTGCTGCAGCAGCAGTTCCGCCGTTTCGGCATGGACATCGTCGGCGCCTCGGTGCGTACCGCCCAACGGCAGGGCTACGCCGGCGAACTGGACGCCGATCACGTCGCGCTGGCGATCGCCCTGCTGTTCGAGCGGTTCACCAGCGTCAGCCTGTCCGCGGGGCTGTCCGATGACGCCGCCGTCACCACCCTGTCCACCATCTGGAAAAAGACGCTCTACGGCGAACCCAAGGAGAACTGATGGATTTCACCCTGCCCGAACACCTTCCGCCGCTGCTCGCCGATATGGACGCGTTCATCGAGACCGAGATCAAGCCGCTCGAGCGCGAGCACATGCAGTACTTCGATCGCCGCCGCGAGTTCGCCCGCACCGACCTCGACAACGGTGGCGTGCCGCGCCGGGAGTGGGAGGACCTGCTCGACGAGATGCGCCGCCGCGCCGACGCGGCGGGCTGGCTGCGCTACGGACTGCCGGCGCAGATTCGGCGGACGCGACGGCACCAACCTCGACATGGCCGTCATCCGGGAACACCTGGCGCACAAGGGACTCGGACTGCACAACGACCTGCAGGACGAGTCCTCGATCGTCGGCAACTTCCCGCAGGTGATCATGATGGACCGGTTCGGCACCGAGGAGCAGAAGACCGAGTGGATCGAAGCCATGTTCACCGGCAAGCGGTCGATGGCGTTCGGTCTCACCGAACCCGACCACGGCAGCGACGCCACCTGGCTGGAGACCACCGCGGTGCGCGACGGCGACGGGCTGGGTGATCAACGGCTCCAAGCGCTGGAACACCGGCGTGCACCGCGCCACCCACGACCTGGTGTTCGCCCGCACCTCCGGGACTCCCGGCCAGGCGCTGGGCATCACCGCGTTCCTGGTGCCCTGCGACGCCGACGGCTTCGAGGTGCCCTACTACTGGTGGACCTTCAACATGCCCACCGACCACGGCGAGGTCGAGCTGAACAACGTGCGCGTGCCCGCCGACGCGGTGCTCGGCGAGGTCGACCGCGGCCTGGAGGTGGCGCAGACGTTCCTGCACGAGAACCGGATCCGCCAGGCCGCCAGCAGCCTGGGCGCAGCGCAGTACTGCATCGACCGCGCCGTCGAATACGCCCGCAAGCGCGTCACTTTCGGCAAACCGCTCGCGGTCAACCAGGCCGTGCAGTGGCCGCTGGTGGAGTTGCAGACCGAGGCCCAGATGGTGCGACTGCTGGTCCGCTACGCCGCCTGGGAGCTGGACCGCAACCACCACCTCGAGGTCTCCGACAAGGTGTCGATGGCCAACTACCGCGCCAACCGCCTGGTGTGCGAGGCCGCCGACCGGGCCATGCAGATCCACGGCGGCATCGGCTACAGCCGCCACGAACCGTTCGAGCACATCTACCGCCACCACCGCCGCTACCGGATCACCGAGGGAGCCGAGGAGATCCAGATGCGCCGGGTAGCCCAGCGGATGTTCAAGTTCGGCCAGCCGAGACAGTGAAAGACGAACTCGCGCAGGTTCTCGCACCGGTGCTCGGCGACGACGTCGTGGTGGAGAACCTGCGCACTGCTCACCGGCGGGGCCAGCCGCATCACCTCCGCCTTCGACGCGGTCACCGGCACGACGCGGCGTCCGCTGATCCTGCGCACCGCACCGACCGCCGAGGGGCAGTTCGCGAGCATGGAACTCGAGGCCGCGGTGCAGGCCGCGGCGGCCGAGGCCGGCGCGCCGGTGCCGCACATCCTGGTCGCCTCGAATTCGCCTGCAGCGCTGGGCAATCCGTTTCTCATCTGCGACGAGATCGCCGGGGAGACGATCGTCCGCCGAATCCAGCGACAACTCGACGATGCCGGCCGCGCCCGGCTGCTGACCCAGTGCGGTCAGGCTTTGGCGGCCATCCACCGGGCGCGCAGCCGACGCCCCCGAACTGGTCGAACGCGATGAACTCGGCCGAGTGGCGCCAGCGCCTCGACGAACTCGGCGACACCACGGCCACCTTCGAGTGGGCCTTCCGCTGGCTGGCGGCCAACCGGCCCGCCGCCGGCCCGCGGACGCTGGTGCACGGCGACTTCCGGATGGGCAATCTGATCGTCGACGGCCGGGATCGCCCTCGGCGGGGCCGGTGCTGGCCGCGGTGCTGGACTGGGAGGCCGTCCACATCGGCGATATCCACGAGGATCTTGCCTGGTTCTGCGTCCGGGCCTGGCGCTTCGGCGCGCCGGCCGAGCATGGCCGCCGGCGGCCTGGGCACCGTCGGGGAATTCGTCTCGGCCTACGAGCAGGCCGGCGGATCGCCGGTCGACCGCGACGCACTGCGCTGGTGGCTGGTGCTGGGCACCCTGAAGTGGGGCATCATCTGCCGCTACCAGGCCGAGCGGCACCTGTCCGGGCAGACCCGGTCGGTGGAACTGGCGGCGATCGGACGCCGGGTGTGCGAGAACCGAGTGGGACATCCTGGACCTGCTGGAGGGGACCCGATGACCAGCGACGCGGGAACACCGGCAGGCCGACGGCGGCCGAACTCGTCGCCGCCGTCGCCGAGTTCCTCGAGGGCGAGGTGCGGGCCACCACCGTCCGGCGCGGTGAACTTCCACGCGCTGGTCGCCGCCAACGCGCTGCGGATCGTGGAACGCGAACTGCTCGACGGGAGTTCGCGGCGCCGGCGGCAGCCTGGGTCTCGGCTACGCCGACGAGGCCGCACTCGCCGCGGCGATCCGGGCCGGCGAACTCGACGGCCGCGCCCGCCGAGGTGATGGCCTGCCTTCGGGCCTGGTGGTGTCATCGGCTGGCGATTTCCCATCCCGGCTACAACACGTCGCCGTAGCACCCGGAGCCCGGCCGAACGGGGCGGCGAAGGCCGGCCGACGGCACCCTCGGCGCCACATTCCGTTTTATCCGTATCCGGACCGGACAGGTTCCAGTTCACGTGCCGATGCCGCTGGCTCCCGCCATGAAAGTTCGCCCTCATCGCGCCCATCTGGCGAATACTTCTCGCTATGTCCGACCACCATGTGCCCGTCGACCCTCCGATGCACGGCCTGCGGGACAAGGGCCTCAGACGGGGATCGGTGTCGCTCGTCGGCGCCGTGGCCATCGGCTTGGCGGCGACCGCGCCGGCCTACTCGCTGACCGGCGCACTGGGGTACGCCGCCCTTGAGGTCGGCTATCAGTTGCCGATCGTCTTCATCATCTCGGTCATCCCGATGATGTTCGTCGCGCTGGCCTACAAGCACCTCACCGACGCCGCACGCGGACGCCGGCACCGTCTTCACCTGGGGTTCGAAGACGATCGGGCCCTATGTCGGCTGGTTCGGCGGCTGGGCGCTGATGCTGTCCAGCGTGCTGGCCGGCGTCGGTGCGGCGCAGATCATGGTCAACGCGAGCGCGGTGGTGCTGGGCCTGGACGAACCCGACCTGGTATTCCAACTGCCGGTGGCCACCGCGTTCATTCTGTTCACCACATGGCTGGTGTCATTGGGTGCCGAGGAGTCGTCGCGGGCCACGCTGATACTCACCGTGATCCAGTACGGCGGGTTGGCGTTGTTCGCCGCGATCCTGTTCGGCAGGGTGCTCCAGGGAAATGTCGGTGAGACCGTCGAAGCGTTCTCCTGGTCTTGGTTCAATCCGTTCGCCATCGAGTCCGCAACCGCACTGCTGGGCGGCTTCCTGGTGGCCATCTTCATCTTCTGGGGCTTCGACGCCTCCCTGGCGATGTCCGAGGAAACCCCGGGGACCGCCGAGCAGGCTGGCCGCAGCGGTGTGATCGCCATATCCATCACCGTGATCACCTACGTCATATTCGCGATGGCCGCACTGTCATTCGCCGGGATCGACGCAGGAGACCCCACCAGCCTGACCTACGAGGACAACATCGACGACGTCTTCACGACATTGGCAACCGAGTCACTCACCGCGGGCGGCGCCGTCGTCGCCGCACTCATCGTCGGCATGTCGGCCTTCTCGGCGACGATGTCGACCGTGCTGCCCACTTCGCGCGGATTGCTCGCGATGGCCACCTACAAGGCGCTGCCGGGTCGATTCGCTTCCGTCAGCGCAGCCACCCAGACGCCCAGATTCGCCACCTGGGCGGTGGGCCTGTCCACCCTGGCGATCTACTGCGGACTGTCGCTGGTCAGCGACAGTGTCGTCGAGGATTCGGTGTACAGCGTCGGCATCGCGATCATGACCTACTACACCGTGGTGGCGCTGTCGTCGGTGGTGTACTTCTGGCGAACCGCGTTCCGGTCGGTGCGCACCGCGCTGGGCCAGGTGATCCTGCCGGGGATCGGGGCGGTCGTGATGATCTCGGCGGGCCTGCGGGAGGCCTACAACATGACCGACCCGGAGTACGGCAGCGGCGGCTCGGTGGCGGGCATCGGCACCGTATTCATCGTCGGCGTGCTCACGCTGCTGCTCGGTGTGCCGCTGATGGTGGCATGGCGGACCCGCGCGCCGGCGTTCTTCCGCCGCGAGACGTTGCCCCCGGAGCGGTCGAGCCTCGAGGACCTCGGTAACCCCGGTTCTCCAAGCGGTCGGTTCTGAGCACGCAACCAGACCCTCGCCATCCGCGGCACCACCCCTGCCGCTGCCCCTGTCGACCACCGTCACCCGCGCCGACGCAAGCACCCTGACGATCACCGCACGCGCCGAAATCGATCGCACCCGGTGGGGCGTCAGCGGAAACATGCTCGGGATGATGCCGCCCACCACGACACTGCTCGACGAGGCCGTCTTCACCCGCGCAACCGACCAAGCGCCGTAGCATCGGCAGCGTGTCCAGCCCGCTGCACGTCCTGAACTACAGCAGCAACGCCCGCACCCGCGAGCAGGTCCGGCAGGCGCTGGGCACGCGGATCCACCCCGAGCTGCCCGAACTCACCTATACCGACGTCGCCACCGGGCCGATGGTGATCTCGCTGATGGACTCCGGCGGTTTCGATCTGGTGATCCTCGACGGTGAGGCATCCCCGGTGGGCGGGATGGGGATCGCCAAACAGCTCAAGGACGAGATCGCCGACTGCCCGCCGATTCTGCTGCTCACCGGCCGCGCCGACGACGCCTGGCTGGCGAATTGGTCACGAGCCGAGGCCGCGGTGCCACATCCGATCGACCCCATCCGCCTCGGTGACGCCGTCGTCGGCCTGTTGCGGTCGTCGGTCCGGTGACCCGACGCTAGGCTGAGCCTCAAATCACAACACGCGCGCGACCGAGGAGTGGGAAGCCATGAGCCTCTACACCCCGATCCTGATTCTGGGGGCCATCGCCACGGTGTTCGCGGTGGTGTCGGTGGTGGTGGCCTTGGTCGTCGGTCCGCGTCGATACAACAAGGCCAAGCTCGCCGCCTACGAATGCGGTATCGAACCGGTGGCGACCGCGCCGGTCGGCCAGCGCTTCCCGATCAAGTATTACTTGACCGCGATGCTGTTCATCGTCTTCGACATCGAGATCGTTTTCCTCTACCCGTGGGCGGTGTCCTTCGACCGGCTGGGCACGTTCGCCCTGATCGAGATGGCGATCTTCATGGCGACGGTGTTCGTCGCCTACGCCTACGTATGGCGCCGGGGCGGCCTGGAATGGGACTAGAGGACTTCGAATGGGACTAGAGGAATCGCTACCGGGCGGCATCCTGCTGTCCACGGTGGAGAAGGTGGCCGGGTTCGTGCGGGCCGGGTCGCTGTGGCCGGCGACGTTCGGATTGGCCTGCTGCGCAATCGAAATGATGGCCACCGCCGGGCCGCGCTTCGACATCGCCCGGTTCGGGATGGAGCGGTTCTCCGCCACCCCGCGCCAGGCCGACCTGATGATCGTGGCCGGCCGCGTCAGCCAGAAGATGGCACCGGTGCTGCGGCAGGTCTATGACCAGATGGCCGAGCCGAAATGGGTGTTGGCCATGGGCGTGTGCGCCTCCAGTGGCGGCATGTTCAACAACTACGCCGTGGTGCAGGGCGTGGACCACGTCGTGCCGGTCGACATCTACCTGCCCGGCTGTCCGCCCCGCCCGGAGATGCTGCTCAACGCGATCCTGGCGTTGCACGCCAAGATCTCCGAGATGCCCCTGGGGGTGCACCGCGCCGAGGCGGTGGCCGCCGCCGAGAAGGCCGCCCTGGCCGCCCCGACGACGCTCGAGTTGAAGGGCCTGCTGCGGTGAATTCGGAGGGCAGGAGCGAAGCGACCCGGGAATCGGCCGGAACCGAGGAGTCCGAGGTGATCGGCGTGCGTCGCGGCATGTTCGGCAGCACCGGTAGCGGCGACACCTCCGGGTACGGACGCCTGGTCCGCCCGGTCGCCCTCCCCGGCGGCAGCCCACGGCCCTACGGCGGCTACTTCGACGACGTCGTCGACCGGCTGGCCGCCGTGTTGGACGACGTCGACGCCGCCGTCGAACGCGTCGTCGTCCACCGCGATCAACTGACCCTGCACATCCGCCGCGAGCACCTGCCCGCGGTGGCCTCAGCGCTGCGCGACGACGCAGCGCTGCGCTTCGAATTGTGTTGCGGCGTATCGGGTGTGCACTACCCCGACGACACCGGCCGGGAACTGCACGCCTTCTACCCGCTGATGTCGATCACCCACAACCGGCGGATCAATCTCGAGGTCTCCTGCCCGGACGCCGACCCGCACATCCCGTCGCTGTTCTCGGTATATCCAACCTGCGACTGGCACGAACGCGAGACCTATGACTTCTTCGGGATCATCTTCGACGGGCACCCGGGCCTGACCCGCATCGAGATGCCCGACGACTGGGTCGGCCACCCGCAGCGCAAGGACTACCCGCTCGGCGGAGTGCCGGTGGAGTATTGACGGTGCGCAGATCCCGCCCCCGACCAGCGCAGGTCGTACCGATGACGGCCGAGCGACCCGGTCGTCGTCTCTGGGCGGCCAGGACTGGGACGAGATCGTCACGGCCGCGCGCGCCAGCGAGGCCGGTGAGCGCATCGTCGTCAACATGGGTCCGCAACACCCGTCCACCCACGGAGTGCTGCGGCTGATCCTGGAGATCGAGGGCGAGACGGTCGTCGAAGCCCGCTGCGGCATCGGCTATCTGCACACCGGCATCGAGAAGAACCTGGAGTACCGCACCTGGACCCAGGGCGTCACCTTCGTGACCCGGATGGACTACCTGTCGCCGTTCTTCAACGAGACCGCGTACTGCCTCGGAGTGGAGCAGCTGCTGGGCGTCACCGACGACATCCCGGCACGCGCCTCGGTGATCCGGGTGATGCTCATGGAGCTCAACCGGATCTCCTCGCACCTGGTGGCGCTGGCCACCGGCGGGATGGAACTCGGTGCGATGACGCCGATGTTCTTCGGCTTCCGGGAACGCGAACTGATCCTGACGCTGTTCGAGGCGATCACCGGCCTGCGGATGAACAACGCCTACATCCGTCCCGGCGGTCTGGCCGCGGACCTGCCCGAGGACGGACCGGCGCGGGTGGCCGAGCTGCTGAAGATCCTGCCCGGCCGGCTGCACGAGCTCGAGACACTGCTGACCGAGAGCTACATCTGGAAGGCCCGCACCCAGGGCGTCGGCTATCTGGACCTGACCGGCTGCATGGCGCTGGGGGTCACCGGGCCGGTCCTGCGCTCCACCGGACTGCCGCACGATCTGCGCAAGACCCAACCCTATTGCGGCTACGAGACTTACGACTTCGACGTGGTGACGGCCGACACCGGCCGACTGCTACGGCCGGTACCTGATCCGGGTCGGCGAGATGCACGAGTCGCTGAAGATCATCGGCCAGTGCCTGGAGCGGCTCGAAGCCCGGCCCGGTGATGATCGAGGACAAGAAGCTGGCCTGGCCGGCCGATCTGAAACTCGGCCCCGACGGGCTGGGCAACTCCCCCGCCCACATCGCCAGGATCATGGGCACGTCGATGGAGGGTCTGATCCACCACTTCAAGATCGTCACCGAGGGGTTCCGGGTGCCGGTCGGTCAGGTGTACAGCGCGGTGGAATCCCCCCGCGGGGAACTCGGCGTGCACATGGTCTCCGACGGCGGCACCCGCCCCTACCGGGTGCACTACCGGGATCCCAGCTTCACGAATCTGCAAGCGGTGGCGGCGATGTGCGAGGGCGGCATGGTGGCCGACGTGATCGCCGCGGTGGCCAGCATCGACCCGGTGATGGGGGGCGTGGACCGATGAGCATCGACCTGGTTCTGGGCCCACGCCCCGACGAGCCCGGGCCCCCGATCGGCGGCGCGGTGGGCTATCCGGCTGAAGTCACCGCACGTCTGGCCGCCGAGGCCGCGACCATCATCGCCCGCTACCCGCAGTCCCGCTCGGCGTTGCTGCCACTGCTGCATCTGGTGCAGTCCGAAGACGGCTGCATCACCGCCGCCGGAATCGACTTCTGCGCAGGGCAATTGGGCCTGACGGCGGCGGAGGTCACCGCGGTGGCCACCTTCTATTCGATGTACCGGCGCACGCCCACCGGCGACTACCTGATCGGGGTGTGCACCAACACGCTCTGCGCGGTCATGGGCGGCGACGCGATCCTGGAGACCCTGGAGAACGAACTCGGAGTGCACGCCGGCCAGACCACCGACGATGGACTGATCACCCTGGAGCACATCGAGTGCAACGCCGCCTGCGACTACGCACCCGTCGTGATGGTGAACTGGGAGTTCTTCGATAACCAGACACCCTCCAGCGCAACGGATCTGGTGGCCGCCCTGCGGTCCGGCCAAACCGTCGCTCCCACCCGCGGGGCGGCATTGTGCCGCTTCCGCGAGACCGCACGCACCCTGGCCGGCCTCGGGGCGCACGTCGAGGACAGCACCGGACCGGGCGCACCCACGCTGGCCGGGCTGCTGGCGTCCAGTGAGGAATCACGCAGGCAAAGTGCGAGTAACCCCCGGCCAGGTTCCTCACTCAACGGGGAGGACGCATGCTGACCCCCGTTCTGAGCCGGTTCTGGGACGCCCCGCAGCCCTGGACGTTGGACACCTATCTCAGCCATGACGGCTACCTCGGTCTGCGCAAGGCCCTCGCCATGACACCGGACCAGGTCGTCGCGGAGGTCAAGGAATCCGGACTGCGCGGCCGCGGCGGCGCCGGCTTCCCGACGGGCACCAAGTGGTCGTTCATCGACCGCACCTCACCGAAGCCGAAGTATCTGGTGATCAACGCCGACGAGTCCGAACCCGGCACCTGCAAGGACATGCCCCTGCTGTTGACCACCCCGCACTTCCTGGTGGAAGGCGCGATCATCGCCGCCTACGCCATCGGCGCCCGGCAGGCCTTCATCTACCTGCGCGGCGAGGTGCTGCCGGTGTTGCGCCGGCTGCAGGCCGCCGTCGCCGAGGCCTACGACGCGGGATTCCTCGGCACCGACATCCTCGGCTCCGGTTTCGACCTGGACCTCATCGTGCACGCCGGGGCCGGCGCCTACATCTGCGGAGAGGAGACCGCCCTGCTGGACTCCCTGGAGGGCCGCCGCGGCCAGCCCAGGCTGCGTCCGCCGTTCCCGGCCGTCGCCGGCCTCTACGCCTGCCCCACGGTGGTCAACAACGTCGAGTCCATCGCCAGCGTGCCGCCGATCATGGTCAACGGGGTGGACTGGTTCAAGTCGATGGGCACCGAGAAATCGCCGGGTTTCACGCTCTACTCACTGTCCGGGCACGTGACCCGGCCGGGACAGTACGAGGCGCCACTGGGCATCACACTGCGCGAGCTGCTCGACCTACGCCGGCGGGGTGCGGGACGGCCATGCACTGAAGTTCTGGACACCGGGCGGCTCGTCCACCCCGCTGTTGACCGACGAACACCTCGACGTGCCATTGGATTACGAGGGTATGGCCTCGGTCGGGTCGATGCTGGGCACCAAGGCGCTGCAGATCTTCGACGAGACCACCTGCGTGGTCCGGGCGGTGCGACGCTGGACTCAGTTCTACGCCCACGAGTCGTGCGGCAAGTGCACGCCGTGCCGGGAGGGCACCTACTGGCTGGCGCAGATCTACGAGCGCCTGGAGACCGGCCGCGCGGTGCCCGAGGATCTGGGCACGCTGCTGGACATCTCCGATGCCATCCTCGGCAAGTCCTTCTGCGCACTGGGTGACGGTGCCGCGTCGCCGATCATGAGTTCGCTCCAGTATTTCCGCGCCGAATACGAAGCCCACCTCGACGGTGGCTGCCCCTTCGACCCGTACGCGTCCATGCTGGCCGCGCCGGAGGGGGTGGGCGCATGACCATGCACCAGCACTGTGGGGAGCCGGCATGACCCAGGCCCCGGGGACCCGCACCGACCTGGTCACCGTCACCATCGACGACACCACACTCTCAGTGCCCAAGGGCACCTTGGTGATTCGCGCCGCCGAGTTGATCGGCGTGCAGATCCCCCGGTTCTGCGACCATCCCCTGCTCGATCCGGTCGGCGCCTGTCGCCAGTGCCTGGTCGAGGTCGAGGGCCAGCGCAAGCCGATGGCCAGTTGCACGACCACCGTCACCGACGGGATGGTGGTGCGCACCCAGGACACCTCCGAGGCCGCCGACAAGGCGCAGCAGGGTGTGATGGAACTGCTGCTCATCAACCACCCGCTGGACTGCCCGGTCTGCGACAAGGGCGGGGAGTGCCCGCTGCAGAATCAGGCGATGTCCACCGGCCGGGCCGAAACCCGGTTCACCGACATCAAGCGCACGTTCCCCAAACCGATCAGCCTGTCGGCGCAGGTGTTGCTGGATCGTGAGCGCTGCGTGCTGTGCGCCCGGTGCACCCGGTTCTCCGATCAGATCGCCGGCGACCCGTTCATCGAGCTACTGGAACGCGGTGCGCTGCAACAGGTCGGCATCGCCCCCGGGGCGAGCTTCGACTCCTACTTCAGCGGCAACACCGTGCAGATCTGCCCGGTGGGTGCGCTCACCGGCACCGCCTACCGGTTCCGGGCCCGGCCGTTCGACCTGGTCTCCTCACCCAGTGTGTGCGAGCACTGCGCTTCGGGCTGCGCGCAGCGCACCGACCACCGCCGCGGCGTGGTGCTGCGCCGACTGGCCGGCGACGACCCCGAGGTCAACGAGGAGTGGAACTGCGACAAGGGCCGCTGGGCCTTCGCCTACGCCCGGGTCGGCGACCGCATCACCACTCCGCTGGTCCGCGACGACGACGGGCAACTGCGGCCCGCTTCCTGGCCGGAGGCCATCGGGCGGGCCGCCGCCGGACTGCGCCAGTCGCCGCTGCGGGGTGCTCGTGGGCGGCCGCTCGACGGTGGAGGACGCGTACGCCTATGCCAAATTCGCCCGGATCGTTCTGCGCACCAACGATATCGACTTCCGGTCCCGGCCCCACTCCGCCGAGGAGGCCGACTTCCTGACCTCGTGTGTCGCCGGACAGTCCGGTGTCAGCTATACAGCCCTGGGATCGGCATCCATGGTGGTGCTGGCCGGTTTCGAGCCCGAGGACGAATCCCCGATCGTGTTCCTGCGGTTGCGCAAAGCCGTCCGCACCCGCGGCCTGTCGGTCGTCACGATCGCCCCATTCGCGTCCCGCGGCTCGGCCAAACTCAACGCCAGGGTCATCGCCACCGTCCCAGGGGGTGAGGCCGCCGCACTGGCCGGCCTCGCCGGTCACCTGCCGGCCGGGGCGATCATCCTCGCCGGAGAGCGCTTGGCCACCTCACCCGGCGCACTGTCGGCGGCCGCCCGCCTTGCCGCCGAGGAGGGGATCCGGCTGGCGTGGATACCGCGACGGGCCGGCGAACGCGGGGCGCTGGAGGTCGGCTGCCTGCCGACCCTGCTTCCCGGTGGCCGCCCGGTCGCCGATCCCGTTGCACGCCAGCAGATCAGCGGTTCCTGGAAGGTTGACGACCTGCCCGCCTCGCCCGGCCGCGATACCGCGGCGATCCTGGAAGCCGCCGCCACCGGCGTCCTCGACGGCCTGCTCGTCGGCGGCGTCGAACCGGGCGACCTGGCCGATCCGCACACCGCACTCGCCGCCGTCGAGGCCGCCGATTTCGTCGTCAGCCTGGAACTGCGGGAGTCCGCGGTCACCGCGCTGGCCGATGTGGTCTTCCCGGTCGCGCCGGTCGCCGAGAAGGCCGGATCGTTCCTGGACTGGGAAGGCCGGATCCGCCCGTTCGACGCGGCGCTGCCCTCCGATGCCGCAGCCGACCTGCGGGTGCTGGCCGCGCTCGCCGACGAACTCGGCGTCGACCTGGGGATGCGCAGCAGCGACGAGGCCCGCACCGAGATTCTCCGGCTGGGGGTCTGGGACGGGCAGCGCCCGGCGATGCCGGAACTGCGCGCCCCCACCGCGCCCCGGCCCGAACCCGGCGAGGCCGTACTCGCCGGCTGGCGGATGTTGGTGGACAACGGCCGACTGCAGGACGGCGAGCCCTACCTGGCCGGAACCGCCCGCCCACCGGTGGCCCGGCTGTCCGCAGCCACCGCCGCCGGTATCGGCGCCCCCGCCGAGGTCACCGTGTCGACGTGGCGCGGCTCGGTGACGTTGCCGCTGGAGATCACCGAGATGCCCGACGACGTGGTGTGGCTGCCGCTGAACTCCCCGGGCAGCGCCGTGCACCGTGACCTCGGGGTGGGCATCGGGGCCGTCGTCCGCATCGAGGCAGGGGGGCCGCGGTGAATTCCACCGTGAACTATCCGGACATGTCGGTGTTCGGCCACGACCCGTGGTGGCTGATGCTGGCCAAGGCGCTCGGGATCTTCGTCTTCCTGCTGCTCACCGTGCTGGTGGCGATTCTGGTCGAACGAAAACTGCTGGGCCGCATGCAGATGCGCTACGGGCCCAACCGGGTAGGACCGTTCGGGCTGCTGCAGTCCCTGGCCGACGGCATCAAGCTGGCGCTCAAGGAGGGCCTGGTCCCCGCCGGTGTCGACAGACCCATTTACCTGATGGCGCCGGTCATCTCGGTGATCACCGCGATCCTGGGCTTCGCGGTGATGCCGCTGGGTCCGGTGGTGTCGATATTCGGCCACGACACCCCGCTGCAGCTCACCGACCTTCCGGTCGGGGTGCTCTACGTGCTGGCGATCACCTCCGTCGGGGTGTACGGCATCGTGCTCGCGGGCTGGGCTTCCGGATCCACCTATCCGCTGCTGGGCGGCCTGCGCTCCAGCGCCCAGGTGGTGTCCTACGAGATCGCGATGGCACTGTGCTTCGCCGCGGTGTTCCTGTACTCGGGCACCATGTCCACGTCGGGAATCGTTGCGGCCCAGACGAACACCTGGTTCGTGTTCCTGCTGCTGCCGTCGTTCGTGGTATACGTGATCGCGATGGTCGGTGAGACCAACCGCGCACCGTTCGACCTCCCCGAGGCCGAGGGCGAACTCGTCGGCGGCTTCCACACCGAGTATTCGTCGCTGAAGTTCGCCATGTTCTTCCTCGCCGAGTACGTCAACATGACCACCGTCTCGGCACTGGCGACCACGCTGTTCCTCGGCGGCTGGCGTGCCCCGTGGCCGATCAGCCTGTGGGAGGGTGCCAACACCGGCTGGTGGCCGCTGCTGTGGTTCATCGCCAAGGTGTGGACGTTCCTGTTCGTGTTCATGTGGCTGCGCGCCACCCTGCCCCGGCTGCGCTACGACCAGTTCATGGCGCTGGGCTGGAAACTGCTGATCCCGGTGTCGCTGCTGTGGATCCTCACCGTGGCCACCCTGCGCAACGCCGGGCTGACCGGGGTGATTCCCAGCCTGATCGCCGCGGCCGGGCTGCTGGCCGTCGTGCTGGCGGGTAATGCCCTGCGGCACCGGGTCAGCAATCGGGAAGCCCCGCCACCACCGCCACCGCCGCAGGACGGCGGCTTCCCGGTGCCACCACTGCCGGCCAGCGCGCCGAAGGAGCCAGCCCGTGCCTAAGTTCCTGGATTCGATCGCCGGCTTCGGCGTGACGCTGTCGACGATGTTCAAGAAGCCGATCACCGAGCAGTACCCGGAACACCCGGGGACGACGGCGCCGCGCTACCACGGCCGTCATCAGCTGAACCGGTACCCGGACGGTCTGGAGAAGTGCATCGGGTGCGAACTGTGCGCCTGGGCCTGCCCGGCCGACGCCATCTACGTCGAGGGGGCGGACAACACCGACACCGAGCGGTACTCGCCCGGCGAACGGTACGGCCAGGTGTACCAGATCAATTACCTGCGGTGTATCGGCTGCGGGCTGTGCATCGAAGCCTGCCCCACCCGGGCATTGACCATGACCAACGACTACGAGATGGCCGACGACAACCGCGGTGACCTCATCTACGGCAAGGACAAACTGCTCGCCCCGCTGCAGCCCGGTATGCAGGCCCCACCGCACCCGATGGCGCCGGGGATGACCGACGACGACTACTACCTGGGTAACGTCACCCCGAACGAGGTGAGTCCGTGAACGCCGAGGTGATCGCCTTCTGGGTGCTGGGCACCGTCGCGGTGGTGGGCGCCATCGGAGTGGTCGCCGCCCCCAAGGCGGTGTACTCCGCACTGTCGCTGGCCTCGACGATGATCGCGCTGGCCATCATCTACGTCGCCCAGGACGCACTGTTCCTCGGCGTCGTGCAGATCGTCGTCTACACCGGCGCGGTGATGATGCTCTTCCTGTTCGTGCTGATGCTCATCGGCGTGGACTCCGCCCAGTCCCTGGTGGAAACCATTCGCGGCCAACGCATTGCGGCCGTACTGGCTGGGCTGGGCTTCGGTGCGTTGTTGATCGCCGGCATCGGCAGCGGGGTCACGGCCGGCTTTACCGGACTCGACCAGGCCAACAAGAACGGCAACGTCCAGGGCCTGGCCGATCTCATCTTCACCCGGCACCTGTGGGCGTTCGAACTGACCAGCGCCCTGCTCATCACCGCAGCACTCGGGGCGATGGTGCTGGCCCACCGGGAACGCCTGGAGCCGCGAAAGACTCAGCGCGAGATGGCCATCGAACGCTTCCGCGGGGTCGGACGGCCCACCCCGATGCCCAACCCCGGTGTCTTCGCGCGTCGCAACGCCGTCGACACCATGGCGCGCCTGCCCGACGGAGCCGAGGCCCAGTCCTCGGTGAGCGCCACGATCCGGCCCGCGGTGACCACGGAGCGGGATTCAGCGCGATGACTCCCTCCGCCTACCTGTACCTCTCCGCACTGCTGTTCACCATCGGTGCGGCCGGAGTGCTGCTGCGGCGCAACGCCATCGTCATGTTCATGTGCGTGGAGTTGATGCTCAACGCCGGAAACCTCGCGTTCGTCACGTTCGCCCGCATGCACGGCCAACTCGACGGGCAGGCGGTGGCCTTCTTCACCATGGTCGTCGCAGCCTGCGAGGTGGTGGTCGGACTGGCCATCATCGTCGCCATCTTCCGCACCCGTCGCAACGCCGACGTGGACGAGTCCCACCTGTTGCGGAACTAGCATGACGACACTTCTCTGGCTGACCATCGCGCTTCCGCTGGCCGGGGCGATCATCCTGCTGCTGGGCGGCCGGGCCACCGACGCCTGGGGCCACCTGCTGGCCTGCCTCGCCGTCGCCGGCTCCTTCATCTGTGGCGCAGCGCTTTTCGCCCATCTGCTGCACCTGCCCGCCGAGCAACGCGTTGTCCAGCACACGCTGTTCTCCTGGGTGCCGGTGGGTGCGCTGCAGGTCGACTTCGGACTCCAGGTCGACGCGCTGTCGATGTGCTTCGTGCTGCTGATCACCGGCGTCGGCGCGCTGATCCACCTGTACTCGATCGGCTACATGGCCCACGACCCCGATCGACGACGATTCTTCGCCTACCTCAACCTGTTCGTCGCCGCCATGCTGCTGCTGGTGCTGGCCGACAACTACCTCGGCCTCTACACCGGCTGGGAAGGCGTCGGCCTGGCGTCCTACCTGCTGATCGGGTTCTGGTCGTCCAAGCCCAGCGCGGCCACCGCCGCCAAGAAGGCGTTCATCGTCAACCGGGTCGGCGACATGGGCCTGGCCATCGCGCTGATGGTGCTGTTCGCCACCGTCGGATCGGTCAGCTACCGGACGGTCTTCGACGCCGCACCGCAGATGAGCGGCGGCACCCTCAACGCCGTCGGTCTGCTGCTGCTGCTCGGCGCGTGCGGCAAGAGCGCGCAGGTGCCCCTGCAGTCCTGGCTGGGTGACGCCATGGAGGGCCCCACCCCGGTCTCGGCGCTCATCCACGCCGCGACCATGGTCACCGCCGGGGTGTATCTGATCGTGCGCTCCGGTCCGGTGTTCGACCTCGCGCCCGCCGCCCAGACCGCGGTGGTGACCGTCGGCGCGGTGACCCTGCTGTTCGGTGCGATCATCGGCTGCGCCAAGGATGACATCAAGAAGGCGCTGGCGGCCTCCACCATGAGCCAGATCGGCTACATGGTGCTGGCCGCGGGACTGGGCCCGGCCGGCTACGCGGTGGCGATCCTGCATCTGCTCACCCACGGCTTCTTCAAAGCCGGCCTGTTCCTCGGCGCCGGGTCGGTGATGCACGGCATGAACGACGAAACCGACATGCGCCGCTACGGCGGGCTGCGGACCCTGATGCCGATCACCTACGTGACATTCGGGCTGGGCTATCTGGCGATCATCGGCGTCCCGCCGTTCGCCGGCTTCTTCTCCAAGGACGCGATCATCGAATCCGCGGTCAACGCCGGCGGGCTGCGCGGCATCCTGCTCGGCGGCGCGGCGCTGCTGGGGGCGGCGATCACCGCGTTCTACATGACGCGGGTCATGCTGCTGACGTTCTTCGGCGCGCGGCGCTGGGAACCGGACACCCACCCGCACGAGTCCCCGGCGACGATGACCGCCCCGATGATCGTGCTGGCGATCGGCTCGGTCGGCGCCGGCGCTCTGCTGTCACTCGGTGGCACCCTGCAGACCTGGCTGGAGCCGGTGGTCGGCAGCCACGAGGCCGAACACGGTGTGCCGGTGTGGGTCACGACGGTTCTGGCGCTGACCGTCGTGGCCGTCGGAATACTGATCGCCTACCGCCGCTACGCCACGCGAGGTGCCGCGGACCGCGCCGCAGGATGTCTCCACGCTCACCGTCGCCGCGCGGCACGACCTCTACGGCGATGCTGTCAACGAGGCGGTGTTCATGCGTGGTGGCCGGCAGATCACCCGCGCCATGGTGGCGGTCGACGACACCGCCATCGAGGGGTCGGTGAGCGGACTGACCGCCGGGGTGCGCCGGATCGCCGACGCCACGCGGGGCCTGCAGACCGGCTACGCCCGCAGCTATGCACTGTCCATGCTCGCCGGGGCCGGGTTGTTCGCCGGCGCGGTGCTGATCGCGGCGATGTGGAGGTGACGGCGGTGGGCTGGTTGAGCGTGCTGTGGCTGCTACCGCTACTCGGCGCGGTGGTGATCATCCTGCTGCCGGTGTCCCAGCGCACCGCGGTCAAATACCTGGGACTGGCGGTGTCGCTCGGGGTGCTGGCGATCGCTGCGCTGCTCGCCGTGCGGTTCGACCCGGCCGGGGCGCGCTACCAGTTCGTCGAAAGCCATACCTGGATCACGTCTTTCGGGACCGGGTACATCCTCGGTGTGGACGGAATCGCGCTGGCCCTGGTGGTGCTGACCGCCGTGCTGATGCCACTGCTGCTGGTGGCCGGCTGGAACGACGCCGATCACCGGAGGAGTCTGTCGGGCCGGGGCACACACAGCTACATCGCACTGATGCTGGCGGTCGAGGCCATGGTGCTGCTGTCGCTGGCGGCCCTGGACATCCTGCTGTTCTACGTGCTGTTCGAGGCGATGCTCATCCCGATGTACTTCCTGATCGGGGTGTTCGGTGGTCCGGACCGGGCTCGATCCGGTGCGGCGGCGGTGAAGTTCCTGTTGTACAACCTCTTCGGCGGACTGATCATGCTCGCGTCCGTCGTCGCCCTGTACGTGGCGACGACGAACAGCACGGCCTTCGACGGCGGCACCTTCGACGTCCGCGCGATCAGCGACGCGGTCAGCAGCGGCCAGTTCGTCATCCAACCGGCGGTGGCGCATGCGATCTTCGGCGGCTTCCTCTTCGCCTTCGCGGTCAAGGCTCCGCTGTGGCCGCTGCACCGCTGGCTCCCGGACGCGGCCGTGCACGCCACGCCCGCCTCGGCGGTGCTGATGATGGCGGTGATGGACAAGGTCGGCACCTTCGGCATGCTGCGTTACTGCCTGCCCCTGTTCCCGGACTCGGCGACCCTTTTCCGCCCGGTGATCATCGCCCTCGCGGTGGTGAGCATCATCTACGGCGCGATCCTCGCGATCGGACAGACCGACATCATGCGCCTGATCGCCTACACCTCGATCAGCCACTTCGGCTTCATCATTCTCGGCATCTTCGCGATGACCACCCAGGGTCAGTCCGGGTCCACGCTGTACATGGTCAACCACGGAATCTCCACCGCCGCTCTGTTCCTCATCGCCGGCTTCCTGGTCAGCCGGCGCGGAACCCGGGCCATCGCCGCCTACGGCGGCGTGCAGAAGGTGGCGCCGGTGCTCGCGGGCACCTTCCTGGTCGCCGGCCTGGCCACCCTGTCGCTACCCGGGCTGGCGCCGTTCATCAGTGAATTCCTGGTCCTCATCGGAACGTTCACCCGCTACCCGGTGTTCGCCGTCATCGCCGCGCTGGCCCTGGTGCTCTCGGCGGTCTACGTGCTGTGGGCCTACCAGCGGATGATGACCGGCCCGGTGACCGAGGGCAACGAGACCCTCACCGACCTCCGCTCGCGCGAACTGGTCGTCGTGGCGCCGCTGATCGCTCTGCTGCTGGTGCTCGGCATCTACCCCAAAGTCGCACTCGACGTGATCAACCCGGCGGTCGAACACACACTGACATCGATCCACCAGCCCGACCCGGCACCGACGCTGACGGCAGGAGGTGTGAAATGACCGCACCCAGCATCGAATACGGGCTGCTGGCGCCGACGCTCATCGTCTTCGGCGTTGCCGTGGCCGGTGTGCTCGTCGAGGCCTTCCTGCCACGGCATGTCCGCTACCGCGCCCAGGTGACGCTGAGCCTGGCCGGTCTGCTGGCCGCCTTCGGCGCCGTCGTCGGTGCCCACCGGTCGTTGGGGGCAGGCTCCGGCCAGCTGGCGGCGGTGGGCGCGGTCGCGGTGGATCCGCCCGCACTGTTCCTGCAGGGTGTCATCCTGCTGGTCTCGGTACTCGGTGTGCTGCTGATCGCCGAACGTCGCGACGGAATGGGCTCCGGCACTTCAGGTCTGGATGCATTCACCCCGCAGGCGTCCACGACGCCCGGCAGCGTGGCCGAGCAGGTGGCCGTCAAAGCCGGGGTCACGCAGACCGAGGTGTTCCCGCTGACCATGTTCGCCGTCGGGGGCATGCTGCTGTTCCCGGCGGCCGCCGATCTGCTGACCGCGTTCATCGCCCTGGAGGTGTTCTCGCTTCCGCTGTACCTGATGTGCGGACTGGCCCGGCATCGCCGGTTGCTGTCGCAGGAGGCGTCGCTGAAATACTTCCTGCTCGGCGCTTTTTCCTCGGCCTTCTTCCTGTACGGCATGGCCCTGCTGTACGGCTATGCCGGCACCCTGAGCCTCACCGGCATCGCCGAGGCGGTCCGATCCGGTTCGCAGGACAGCACATTGGCGCTGATCGGCGTCTCACTGGTGGCGGTCGGACTGCTGTTCAAGGTCAGCGCGGTGCCGTTCCACGCCTGGGTGCCCGACGTCTACCAGGGTGCACCCACGCCGGTCACCGCCTTCATGGCGGCGACCACCAAAATCGCCGCCTTCGGCGCACTGCTGCGACTGCTCACCGTCGCCGTGCCGGACCTGAAGGACCAGTGGCGTCCGGTGCTGTGGGTCATCGCGATTCTCACCATGGTGTTGGGCACCCTCACCGCGATCGCCCAGAAGGACGTCAAGCGCATGCTGGCGTACTCCGCGGTGGCGCATACCGGCTTCCTGCTGACCGGTGTGATCGCCGCCAGCCCCGCCGGGGTGTCGGGCACGCTCTTCTACCTCGCGGCCTACGGGTTCACCACCGTGGGCGCATTCGCGTTCGTCAGCATGGTGCGCGACCGAGACGGACGCGAGCAGACCGACCTGACGCAGTGGGCCGGACTCGGCCGGCGCTATCCGGTTGCCGGCGTGGTGTTCTCGCTGATTCTGCTGTCGTTTGCCGGCATCCCGCTGACCTCCGGCTTCATCAGCAAGTTCGCGGTGTTCACCGCCGCAGCGGGCGCCGGGGCCGTTCCGCTGGTGGTGATCGGCGTGGTGGCCAGCGCGATCGCGGTGTACTTCTACGTCCGGGTGATCATGCTGATGTTCTTCACCGATCCGCCCGAGGACGCCCCGGACGTACTGCCGCCCGGTTCACTGACCTTGGTCGTCATCGCGATGTCACTGTCGATCACCTTCGTGCTCGGCACCTTCCCGCAGCCCGTCCTCGATCTGGCCGACGCGGCGGCCCGGTTCGTCGGCTCCTGAACGAGCGGTGGGCCCTGCGGATTCATCCACAGGGCCCACCCGCTCGAGACTTCCGGGTTTATCCCCCCAGGGCGTTGACCACCGTCTTCGCGTCCTTGCGGATCGACAGTGCTGCGCCGATCTCGAAGAGGCCGATGATGACCAGCCACACACCGACGACCAGGGTCAGCACGGCGATCGAATCGAACGGGTAGGCCAGCGTGATGATTCCGGCGATGACGGTGACGACCCCGGAGAGGATCGCCCATCCCCGCCCGGGATAGCCGCGATCGCTGACGGCCGCGGCCGTCAGGGCCACGCCCCGGAAGACGAAGCCGATCCCGATCCAGATGGCCAGCAGCAGCAGTGCGTACCCCTCGCCGAAGTGACGGAAAGCGAGCACCGCCAGGACCACCGAGATCGCACCGCTGATGAACATCAAGAACCGGCCGCCGGCCGAGACGTGCAGGGCGAAGGCCATCATCAACTGGGCGATACCGCTGATGAGCAGGTAGGCACCGAAGAGGGCGGCGGCGACCACCAGCGACTTACCCGGCCAGGCCAGCACGAGCACGCCGAGGAGCGCGGTCAGCGCACCGGACAACAAGGTCGCGTTCGACAGGCGCGACACAAGCGGCGCGGTGTGCCCCTGGGCGTGAACGGTGGTTGTCATGTGTAGTTCCCTTTCCGTGGGAGACGGCTGTCACCCGATAGGCCCGCATCAATAATGGCTACACTGTGGTTGTTTCTCGGGGCGATGTCAAGGAACGCCATACTGGGCAGGTGAGCGACGATGGCGGCGGACAGCACGCGGTCCGCCGCGGCGTCGGGCGGCCTCGCTTACGGACCGACCACATCATCGAGACAGCGTTGCGGATCCTCGACGAACAGGGCGCCGAAGCGCTGTCGATGCGCTCGCTGGCCCAGCGGCTGAACTCGAGCACCGCGACTCTGTACCGGCACTTCCCCAACCGGGCGACGTTGGTCGAAGCCGTGATCGACCGCGTCATCGGCGAAGTCGACGTCGACGGCGAGGAGATACGCACCGGGACCTGGCGGCAGGCCTGCCGCAAGATCGCCACCGACTACTTCGCCGCACTGAGCCGGCACCACGGCGTGGCGTTGCTGCTGGCCGATCACACCCCGACCGGCCCGAACGGCGCGATAGTCCGCGAGCGCTGGCTCGAGGCCATGCTGCGCAACGGCTTCCCGGTGGACCTCGCCGTGCGTTCCGGTGCGTTGATCTCCTCCTACGTGCAGGGTTTCGGGATTCAGCTGGGCGGTCAGCGCGCGGCCCGAGGACTCGATGACGAGTTGATCCCGGCCGCGGCGAAGAGGTTGGACCAGGCGGGATTTCCGGCCACGGCACAGGCACTGACCGCGGGGGTCCTTCCGGTGCCACTGGAGGACGAGTTCGTCTTCGGTCTGGACCTCATCCTGGACGGGCTCAGCACGTTGCGCGACGACCCGAACACCGGTCTGTGACGGCGTCGCACCTTTGCCCAAGGACCTCCGCACCGGCCCGTTGTGTGGCAACGTCGACGTCGTGACCAACGAGCCGACCGTTGACACCGAGGTGTCGCGCCTGCAGCGCTCGGGCCGGGATACCAGCACCATCCCCGCTGCGATTTCCCGGTGGCTCTCGACCGTGATGGAGTCGGGCGCCGCTCCGGAGGTGACGGTCGAAAGCAGCGTCGACGCCAACGGGATGAGTTCGGAGACGATCATCCTGACCGGACGCTGGACGCGGGACGGTTCACCCGTCGAACAGAAGTGGGTGGCCCGGGTGGCGCCGACGGCCTCCGACGTTCCGGTGTTCCCCGACTACCGGATGGACCATCAGTTCGAGGTGCTGCGACTGGTGGCCGAACTGTCCGACGTACCGGTGCCGACGGTGCGCTGGATCGAACCGACCGGCGACCTGCTGGGCAGCCCGTTCTTCCTGATGGACCACGTCGAGGGCATCGTTCCGCCCGACGTGATGCCCTACACCTTCGGCGGCAACTGGTTCGCCGACGCCCCCGCCGAGAAGCGCCGCGAACTCCAGGATTCCACCATCGAGGTGCTGGCGGCCTTGCACGCCATCCCCGATGCCGCAACCACTTTCGGGTTCCTCACCGACGCCGACCCACCCGGTGACACCCCGCTTCGCCGGCACTTCGCCTGGCTCAGGGACTGGTACGAGTTCGCGGTCCCCGGCATCGGCCCCTCGCCCCTGATCGAGCGGGCACTGAGGTGGCTTGAGGACAACTTCCCCGAGGATGTCGCCGCAGCCGATCCGGTGCTGTCCTGGGGCGACTCTCGCATCGGCAACGTGCTGTACAGCGATTTCCGCCCGGTCGCCGTACTCGACTGGGAGATGGCCAGCGTAGGCCCCCGCGAGCTGGACGTTGCGTGGATCATTTTCGCGCACATGGTATTTCAGGAGCTCGCCGGGTTGGCCGGACTGCCCGGCCTGCCGGACGTTCTGCGCGAGGACGACGTCCGCGCCACCTATCAGCGCCTCACCGGAGTCACACTCGCCGACCTGAGGTGGTTCTACGTCTACTCCGGCGTGATCTGGTGCGTGGTCTTCATGCGGACCGGGGCGCGGCGGGTGCATTTCGGCGAGATCGAGAAGCCCCAGGATGTGGAGTCGCTGTTTTACCACGGGAGCCTGCTGCGCCGGCTCCTCGACAGTCCGGACGAGGGAGTTGACTGATAGTGCTTGGCCCGCTTGACGAATACCCGGTTCACCAACTCCCGCAGCCGATCGGCTGGCCCGGCCCATCAGACCGCAACTTCTACGATCGCTCGTACTTCAACGCCCACGATCGCACCGGCGGCATCTTCGTGATCACCGGAATCGGCTACTACCCGAACCTCGGCGTCAAGGATGCGTTCATGCTGGTTCGACGCGGCGACGTCCAGACCGCGGTGCACCTGTCCGATGCAATCGACGCCGACCGGCTGAACCAGCGCGTCAACGGGTATCGCGTCGAGGTCGTCGAGCCCCTGCAGACGCTGCGGATCATCATGGACGAGACCGAGGGCATCGCCTGCGACCTCACCTGGGAGGGGCTGTTCGGGGTGGTGCAGGAGCAGCGGCACCTGATGCGCTCAGGACCCAAGGTCACCCTGGATGCCCAGCGCTTCGCCCAACTCGGTTCGTGGAGTGGTCACCTCGTCATCGACGGCGAGGAGATCACCGTCGACCCGGCCACCTGGATCGGTACCCGCGACCGGTCATGGGGTATCCGTCCGGTGGGCGAGGCCGAGCCGCCGGGACGCCCGGCCGATCCGCCGTTCGAGGGTATGTGGTGGCTGTACGTGCCGATCGCATTCGACGACTTCGCGATCGTGATCATCCTCCAGGAGGACCCCAGCGGATTCCGTTCGCTCAACGACTGCACGCGGATCTGGCGGGACGGACGGGTCGAGCAATTGGGCTGGCCGCGGGTGAAGATCCATTACCGCTCGGGTACCCGGATTCCCACCGGCGCCACCATCGACGCCACCGATTCCGCCGGCGCGCCGGTGCGCTTCGAGATCGAGTCCAAACTGGGGGTTCCGATTCACGTCGGCGGCGGCTACGGCGGCGACTCGGACTGGATCCACGGCACCTGGAAGGGGCCGACATTCACCGAGCGCCGGACCTACGACATGACCGACCCGGCCGTCATCGCCCGATCCGGCTTCGGCGTCATCGACCACGTCGGCCGGGCGCTGTGCTACGACGACGCCTCGGCCGTGCACGAGGGCTGGGGTCTGTTCGAGCACGGCGCACTCGGACGCCACGATCCCTCCGGCTTCGCCGACTGGCTGACCGTCGCGCCGTGATCGGGGCGATGGCCGGGCGCGGCTCCGGCGCCTCGGCCCACGCCCCCGGCGGTGTGAAGCTAGCTTCACACTCGGCGTCCAAGGTGAAGTTGGCTTCACACGCGCGGTTGAGGGGCGAGGCCTGGGGGCGTGGCCCGGCGGCGAGGCCTGGCGCCGCCGCTCAGCCGCGGGCCAGTTCCTCGACGATCCCGGCCAGCACATCCACCGCAATCGGACCCGGCTGGTAGAGGCACACCGTGTCGGCCAGTCCGCCGGTGGCCTGGCAGCGGGCACGGATGTGGGCGGCGATCTGCGCCGGCGTGCCGCAGGCAGCGATGGTGTGCAACACCTCGTCGCTGATCAGCCCGGCCATCTCGGCCCACCGGCCCTGTTTGCTCATCGCATTGAGTTCGGGCTGCAATTCGCCCCAGCCATGCACGTCAAGCACCGCGCGATAGGCCGGGGTGGAGCCGTAGAAGGCCAGCAGTCGCCGGGCGGCATCGTGGTCCGCGCCGGCGGAGACTATCACCTCGGGAACCACCGCGAAAGCGGTCCGGCCGGCCAACCCCTCGCGGACCGCGGGCATCGTCGACTCCTGCAGGAACCGCGTCGAGCAGAACGGCATCACCAGCAGCCCATCGGCGATCCGGGCGGTCGCCCGGGTCAGCCGCGGACCCAATGCTCCGACGTAGATCGGCGGCGGCCCAAAGGGATTCGGCCCGGGATTGAACGTCGGCGTCATCAGGGTGTGGTGGTAGAACTCGCCGCGGAAGTCCAGCCTCCCGCCGTTCTGCCAGACATCGAAGATGGCCCGCAGCGCGCCGACAAGCTCGCTCATCCGGGCCACCGGCCGGTCGAAGGACGCCCCGTAACGCTTCTCGATCTGCGTCCGGATCTGCGTGCCCAGCCCCAGGGTGAACCGGCCGCCGGAGAGCAACTGATGGTCCCAGGCCTGATGCGCCAATTGGATCGGGTTGCGCGGGAACGCGATTGCCACGTTGGTCATCAGATCGAGGCCGCCGACACGTGAGGCCAGGGTCAGCGGTGCGAACACGTCGTGCGGGCCCTCGAAGGTGAACACACCGGCCGCACCGGCCTCCTTCAGCGCCGCCGCCCGTTCCACGGCATCGGCCGGCCCGAACAGGGCGGTCAGAACCTTCACCGTCGCCACTCTTCCCCCATATCGACGTTCTGGCCAGACTTACTCGCATTTCGCCCCCAGGCGTTGGTCTCGGCGGACCGAAAGCGCGAGACTGGAACCATGGCGCATGACGTGGTGGTGATCGGTGCGGGTCTGGCGGGGCTGACCGCGGCCCGCGAGTTGACCCGCCTGGGCCTAGACACCGTGGTGCTCGAGGGCCGCGACCGGGTGGGCGGACGCACCAAACCGGCAACACTGGCCGGGGTGCCGATCGACCTGGGCGCCTCCTTCGTCGGCCCCACCCAGGACGCGGTGCTGAAACTGGCCGCCGACCTGGGCTGCCGGACGACTCCGACCTACTCCGCCGGCGCCAACCTGATCCGCTGGCGTGGCCGGGTGCACCGCTACCAGGGCACCATCCCCAAGCTGGGACTGATCGGCCTGCTCGACATCGGCCGCATCCAGTGGCAGTTCGAGCGGATCGCCGCCGGCATCAGCATCGCCGAGCCGTGGGCGTCGAAGAAGGCCGCCAAGTACGACGCCATCAGCCTCGGCGCCTGGCTGCGCTCGGTCGGGGCCACCGCCGGATCGCGCGATCTGATGGCGATCATGTCGCGCGTCACCTGGGGTGCCGAACCCGACGAGGTCTCCATGCTGCACGCATTGCGCTACGTTCGGACCTCCGGCGGACTGGATCGGATGCTCGACACCGCCGGCGGCGCCCAGCAGGACCACTTCCCCGGCGGCAGCCACGAGATGGCGGCCAGGATGGCCGCCGAACTCGGTGACCGGGTCCGCCTGCGGGCAACCGTGACCCGCATCGAGTGGTCGCAGAATGCGGTCGCAGTGTCGTCGTCGAACGGCGTCGTGGAAGCGCGGCGGGCCATCGTCGCCGTCGCGCCCGCGCAGCGCCTGGACATCGACATCGCCCCGGCGCCACCCATCGAATACCAGCAACTGGCGCAGCGCTGGCCGCTGGGCGCGCTGACCAAGTCCTACGCCGCCTACCCCACGCCGTTCTGGCGGGCCAAGGGCCTGTCCGGTCAGGCGCTGTCCGACGAGGGCCCGGTGTTCATCACCTTCGACGTCAGCCCCGGCCCGGACGACTCCGACGGCGGCGCTCCCGGCATCCTGCTCGGCTTCACCGATGCCCGACATTTCGACCGACTCGAGCCCGCCCAGCGTCGCGAACAGGCCCTCGACTGCTTCGCCGCGCTGTTCGGCGAGGAGGCGCGCAAACCCATCGACTTCACCGACCAGCGTTGGGGCGCAGAGACTTTCGCGCCGGGCGGACCAACCGCCGCGGTACCGCCGGGATCCTGGACGCAGTTCGGCCCGCTGCTACGCCGGCCGGTCGGCCCGTTGCACTGGGCGGGCACCGAGACCGCCGACGAGTGGACCGGCTTCATGGACGGCGCGGTGCGCTCCGGGCAGCGCGCGGCCGCCGAGGTGGCGAACGCGCTCAGGAACTGATGCGCTGCGCGGAGACGGCGGAGTTGACCAGCCCGCGCAACTGGCGGTTGACGGCCTCGGGGTGCTCCAGCATCGCGCAGTGACCGCCGGGCATCTCCACCAGATCGAGCAGATGGGGAACCGCGTCGGCGATCTTGCGGGCCCGGCAGATCGGCAGTAGCCGATCCTTGGTGCTGCCGATCACCAGGGTCGGCACGGTCAGGCCGGAAAGGTCGATGTAGACCTTCGGGCCGAGTTCGTCGACCAGAACCCGCGCCCAGGCACCCCGGCCGGCGGGCGGTGTGCTCGCGAAGATGTCGTGCAGGAAGCGGGAGATGGCGGGGTCGGCGTCCGCGCCGACGGCCATCATCTGCAGGAAACGCCGGCTCCCGGGCTGTGCGCCCTGGAACAGCGGAGCACCGCCGAGCGACCGGATCATGGTGCGCGCCGCCGCGACCCGCGTTGCCCGCAGCAATCCCGGGACCGGAAGCAGCTGGATCTTGTCGAGCAGGTCGCCGTGGGTGGTGTTGATCAGCGCGACGGCGTCGGCCCGTTCCTCGACACGGTGGCGGAAGCGATCCGACCAGGCGCTGATGGCGATGCCACCCATCGAGTGGCCGGCGACGACGGCCCGCTCGCCCGGACGCAGCGCCGCGGCCAGAACCGCATCGAGGTCGGCGGCCAGGTGGTCGAGGCTGTAGGCCGACGGCGCGGGGACGCCGCTGCGGCCATGCCCGCGGTGGTCGTAGGCGATCACCCGGAAGTCGCGGGAGAGGTCATTGATCTGCTCATGCCAGACCTGCAGCGAGCAGGTGATCCCGTGGGCCAGCACGATCGGGTAGCCGTTCTTGGGCCCGAACACCTCGGTGTGCAGGCGCGTGCCGTCGGCGGAGTGCACGACCATGGTCTTGCCGGGCGGAAGACTCGGCCCCTTCTGGGCGCCCCGGCGGATCTTGACCTGCCGCTTATCGACGGTTGGTGCCGACATCATCGCTCCTTGTCGGGCGGCCACGCTGCCGCTCCGTCGCCGAGCGTAACTGCTCTTACGGTCCGACGACCCGGAATCCGCCAATCTGACTGAGCGAGTCCCACCCGTCACTCCTGCCACATTGTCTCCCGATACGGAGACGAAATTGGCGGCAACGTCCGGATTCAGGCCTCGAACCCACCTGGGGTTTGTTTGCTAGTTTGGCGGACGACGTACGCGTCACTGTCATCCACAGAAGGAGAATCCGGAGAATGAACACCACAATGGCCCGCGCGGCGGCCGGGGTCGGCGGTCTCGCCATCGCTGCGGCGTTCGCCGTCAGTTGCTCAGCCACCAAAGAGGCCACCAAGGACGCCGTGTCCAGCGCCTCCAGCATCGGTTCTTCGGCGGCCAGTGCGGCCGGCAGCGCCGTCAGCAGCGGCGCGAGTGCCGCCAGCAGCGCGGTCAGCAGCGGCGCCAGTGTCGCCAGCAGCGCCGTCAGCAGCGGCGCCAGTGCCGCCGGCAGCGCCGTCAGCAGTGGCGCCAGTGTCGCCAGCAGCGCCGTCAGCAGTGGGGCCAGCGCCGCCAGCAGCGCGGTCTCCTCGGCCGTCGAGGGTGCGACCACGATCAACGCGCCCGGCGTTGGCGACGTCTCCCTGAGCCCGGACGTCGCGGCGGCCTACACGCGCCTCGGCGGTGCCACCGCCCTCGGCGTCCCGACCGGCATGTCGGAGACCGTCGGCGACGGCACCGTGACGCCGTTCGCCAACGGCACCATCTTCACCTCGCCGGCCGGGTCCTACCTGGTCCAGGGTGAGATCCTGCAGCGCTATATGGACGAGCAGGGCGGCCCGGCCGGCTCGCTGGGCTGGCCGACCGCCGACGAAGCCACGACCGGCGGAGGTCCCAAGGAGGCCAACGGCGGCTGGATCAGCGAGTTCCAGAACGGCACCATCACCTGGCTGAACGATGGCAAGGGCAACTTCTCCGAGACCGTCACCAAGAACTAGATAATTGGCGAACCAGGTCATTGGCCTGCGCACACGGTCGTCGCAACGCTCTCGATATGAGAGGTTGCGACGACCGTGTCGTCTTCGGAGGACGGTGTCCGCTGTGGAGATCAGCGATCCGGGCCGGCCGGTTGTGCCCCAAGGACCTCTATCAACCGATTTATCAACCGAATTCGCGTCTCGCGGCAGCGAAGTCGCCAATACCCGCGAGGCGTCGAAGGGCCTGCTGGTAGCCGCCATAATGGCGGTCTATGCGCACCGTCGTCTACGTCGCACTCGCCGCCGCGGCACTCACCGTGGGGTGCGCATTCGCCGCCGCCCCGACCGAGACCACGCCCTGTTCGGGCGCTGACCTCGACGCCTGCTACCACCGGGAGCAGATGCCCGCGTTCGCCGAGATCGGCGAGCGGATGGTGACCGAATACCTGACCCACATCGGCATCGCCGCCGATTCACTGCCCACGCTGACCTTCATTCCTTCCGGACGGACCGCCAGTAGCCAGTGCGTTGACGTCAACGGGCACGCGACCCAAACCGACCGCTCCAACAACTACTGCCCCACCGACAACACCGTGTACTACGGGCAGGACGGCCTGTGGGACTCCTACCGGCAATTCGGGGCCACGGGGCCGGTCTCCGGGCTCGCACACGAATACGGCCACTTCCTTCAATCGGTCATGCAGGTGCCGAACCCACGTGGGGCGACAGAAACCATCCAGCACGAAAATCAAGCCGATTGCGTCTCAGGCGCTTTCATGAGGTACCTCCACGACCGCGGGCGCACTCTATCCCCCGATGATCTCGACAACACCGAGCGGTATCTGACGGCCACGGCCTCGGTTGACGCACCGGGACGGGACCACGGCACCGCCCGGGAACGCATCGAATCCTTTGAATCGGGATACAGCGGCGGGCTGCCGGCCTGCAGTCGACTCTTCCCCGCCACACCGCTCACCAGGTAGCGCAGAGCGCTTACCTGTAGTGTCGAACGCGTCGGGGCACGATTCGGATCGAGAATCGCTCACGTGGCAATACGAACGGGGAGTCGATTGCACATCAGGCCCGTCGAATGACGTACTGCATCGGCGTATTGCTCGACAAGGGAATGATTTTCGCCTCCGACTCCCGAACCAACGCCGGGATGGACAGCGTCGCCAAGTTCTGCAAGATGACGGTATTCGAGCGTCCCGGCGACCGCGTCATCGTCCTGCTGAGTTCGGGCAATCTGGCCGGAACCCAGGCCGTGATCAGCATCCTCAGGCAACGCTGCGCCGACGGCGATTCAGCCGCCAACCTTTTGGGTGCCCGAACCATGTTCGACGTTCTGGTTCTGGTGACCGATGCGATGCGCGACATCGAGAACCGCGACGCGGATTATCTGGAAGCGTTCAACGCGTCGTTCATCGTCGGTGGGCAGATCGCCGGCGAACCGATGCGGCTGTTCCGCACCTACGCCGAGGGCAACTTCATCGAGGCCGGGACCGACACCCATTTCTTTCAAACCGGTGAGACCAAGTACGGCAAGCCCATCCTGGACCGCGTGCTGACCCAGAGCACGCCACTGCCCGATGCCACCAAATGTGTTCTGGTGTCGTTTGATTCGACCATGCGCAGCAACCTCTCGGTGGGCATGCCGATCGATCTGGTGTGTTATGAACAAGACAGCCTCAAAGTGAGGTACCGGCGTCGCTTCGACATGGCCGATCCGTATTTCACTGCGCTCAGCCATGATTGGAGCGAGGGAACGCGAGAGGTTTTCCGCGAGCTCCCCGAGTTGAGCTGGTGACGAGTCGGCACGACGATGGACACCCTGATCATCACCTGACGGATACCGGAGAGCAATGATGCGAATCAACGTCGGCTTTGAAATGATCTACGACTGCCCGCAGCCCACCCCGATGATCTTCAACCTCAACGTGCATTTCACCCGGGTCTCCGACCTCGTCGGCCGTGACGACCTGGTTTTCGATCCACCCATTCCGGTCGAAGCCTACCGCGACAGCTTCGGCAACTGGTGCACCCGAATCGTCGCACCCGAAGGCCGCTTGCGCGTCACCGCGAACGCCATGGTCAACGACTGTGGACTTCCCGACATCATTGTTCCTGATGCACAACAGATTCCGGTCCCCGATCTACCCGTCGACACGCTCGTCTACCTGCTGGGCAGCCGGTACTGCGAAACAGATCGACTCTCCGAGACGGCGTGGGACCTCTTCGAGCACGCGCCAGCGGGGTGGGGTCGGGTTCAAGCTATCTGCGACTATGTCCACAACCATGTGACATTCGGATACGAGTACGCCCGGGTGACACAAACCGCACTGGAAACCTTCAATAGCCGCACTGGCGTCTGCCGCGACTTCAACCACCTGGCCGTTGCCTTCTGCCGCTGCATGAACATCCCGGCCCGCTACTGCACCGGGTATCTCGGCGACATCGGCATGCCGCCGCCGTACGGTCCGATGGACTTCGCCGCCTGGTTCGAGGTTTTCCTCGGCGGGCAGTGGCATACGTTCGACGCACGTAACAACACGCCGCGCATCGGTAGGGTCCTGATCGCAAGGGGTCGCGACGCCGCCGACGTCGCCCTCAGTAACGCCTTCGGCGACAACACACTAACCAGTTTCACGGTCTGGACCGACGAGGTGCCGACCGAGTGAGGATATGTAACGCCCCCGCGCCGAACCGGCGATAATGGCCTCATGACGACGAAATTCGCAGCAACCCTGTTGACCGCAGCCGCTCTGGCCGCTGTTCCCACCGCGATCGCCCCCGCGGCCCAGGCCGAGATCTGCGGCGATGTCGGTGGCCGGCACGTGAGCGTCGGCGGGTGTACCCCCGGTATCGTCGGTGGCGTGGTCGACGCCGCCGTTGCCGGCGCGGCGGTGGCGGGAACGGCTGACGCCGTGGCTGGGGCGACCGACTGGGCGCGCTACGGCCTGCCGGAGGCGTACCCGTACTCGCTGGTGCCGTCCTTCCCGGGTGAAGCGCCGTGCATCTCGCCGACCGGCCTGCCGTACTACACGCCGGGCGCTGCCCCCTGCTTCGTCGGGTAAAATCGATACCCGGATCGACCAATCACATCCGGGGAAAGGGCGAGCAGCGTAGTGAGTTCTCGGCGCCGTGCGCTCGCACTGGTGGCGTTCCTGATCGCTCTGCTGGTTGCGCTGACCGGACTGACGGCCCCCGCCAACGCGGCCGGCCCTAACGAGGTCACCGTGGCGACCCACGACCTCGAGCCGTTCGTGATGACCGACGACGGCATCAAGTCCGGGTTCACCATCGAACTCCTCGAGGCGATCGCCAAGCGCGAGAACTGGACGCTTGACTACGTCGACGTCGACAATGTCGCCGAGCAGCTCCAAGCCGTCACCGATCGGCGGGTGGACGCCGCCGCCACGGCCATTTCGATCACCGCCGATCGCACCGAGGACTACGACTTCTCCCAGCCGATCCTCAACTCGGGTCTGCAGATCATGGTGCCCACCAGCAGGCTCAAGGAGTCCACCCCCGGCCTGCGCGAGTTCCTGGACCTGGTGTTCTCCAAGATGATGGTGATCTGGCTGGCGGCGGGCCTGGTCATCTCGGTGGTGCCGGCCCACATCATCTGGTTCTCTGAACGCAAGCACGGCCACTCGATGGTGCCGAAAACCTACTTCCGCGGCGTCTTCCGGGCCTTCGGTTGGAGTCTGGGCATGCTGGCCGGACAGCCCGATGACATCCCGCGCCACTCGCTGACCCGGGTCCTGGCCACCCTGTGGGCCTTCGTCGGGATCATCTTCGTGGCGTTCTACACCGCCACCTTGACCGCCAACCTCACGGTGGCGAAATTCGATGCCCAGATCAACTCGCCCGCCGATCTGCTGGGCAAGAGGGTGTGCACGGTCGCCGACACCGCGCCGGCGAGATACCTGAACTCGATCGGAGTCGAGGCCCGGGGCGTCGGCAAGATCAGCGACTGCTACGACTCCCTGAAGAAGGACGATCTCGACGCAGTGGTGTTCGACTCCCCGGTCCTGCGCTTCTACGTCGCCCACGAGGGCGCCGGTGTCGGCCATATCGTCGGGACGATCTTCGAAGCCGAGGACTACGGCGTGGCCTTCCCCAACAAGAGCGAGTTGCGCAAGAGGTTCGACGAGGGGTTGCTGTCCGTGCGTGAGGACGGCACCTATGACCTGATCAAGCAGAAGTGGTTCGGCTTCGAGAACGCCAACTCCGCCGACGGGTCCTGATCGCCGCGACGCACTGTCAGGGATAGTTATCCTCGACGCGGATCGACGGCGAGGGGTCAGGGTGGTGGCGAGCGTTTGCGCGCCGTGATCGGCGTGGCGCTGTTGGTGGCACTTCTGGGCGGACTGCATGCTCGCCGCATCGTCGCGTACTACACCGCGACCCTGAGCCGACGCGCCGACGGTTCAGTACTACGTGTCCCACGACGGACTGCGTATCCCACGACGGTGCGGGTGTCGCGGAGTTGGCCGGGCCCGGTGTTCCACCACGAGGACTACGGGATCGCCTTCCCCTTGGGCAGCAAACTGCGCAAGGACGCCGACGACGCACTGCTGGAGATCCGGGAGAACGGCGACTTCGACCTGATCAAGGGGAAGTGGTTGGGCGACGACGCCTAAACCGACCCCCTGGCCGACGGCGGCGGCCTCAGTCCTGGACCGCTTTGGCGACGGCGATGCAGGTCGTCAACCATCCCGGATCGGCGTGCGGGCCGTCCTGCACCGCCCACATGGCGTTGTGGACCATGCGGACCACCACCCAGTCGCGGGCGCGGCGCTCGTCGAATCCGGCGGCGTCGACCAGCGTCCAGAGACGGCGACGCACGCCGTCGCGAACGTCGCCGGCGATGCCAGCCCACCGGTTCCACAGCATCGGCGCGATCTCGTAGTGCGGATCGCCGTTGCGGGGCTTGGGGTCGATGGCCAGCGATGTCCCCCGGCCGGACAGCACGTTCTCGTAGTGCAGGTCGGTGTGAAGCACCCGGTTAGGCACCCCGGTGTCGTTGGCCAGGTCGCGGCCCAGGGCCACCGCCTGCTCGACGAGCCGACGCGGGATCGGCGCCGAGCGCGGCAGCGCATTGAGATCGGCCGTCCAGCGCGCGACGAACTCCGACAGCGGACGCAACGACGGCAACGCCGGCGTGTGCAGGCTGCGGTAGAGGTCGGCGACCACCCGGCACGCCTCGGCGTCCGGAACGCCGCTGAGATCGGTGGTGTCCAGCCGCTCGAGCAGCAGGGTTCGGCGGCTCGGGTCGGCGCCGAGCAGCCGCACCGCGCCCCGACCGCCCCACCGGCGCAGGGCCAGATGCTCGTGCTGCGACTCCTCGTCGGGGAATCCGATCTTCAGCACGGCCGCGACGCCGTCGGCGGTAAGCACCGGGATCACCAGCGAGCAGTGGCCGTTGGTCGGGTTCCCGTCGGCCCGAAGGTCCCACTGCCGGATGGCTGAATCGGCGATCGCGGGCAACGTGTCGACCCACCGGGCCCACTGCGGCCCCCGGGAGGCCATGGCCCGCACCGGCGATGGAAGTTCGCGCACGCGGCTAGGCCGGCTGGCTCGTCCGGACGCGCAGAGCCCTGGCGATGACGACGGTGATCACCGCCAGCAGAACCCCGCAGATCACGCAGTAGCCACCGAAGCTCCAGGTGAAACCCCTCGCGTCGACATTCTCGCTGAAATCCGCCGAGCCGCCGATGATCAGCAGATACAGCACCGCCACCACGCTGCCGGTGATCGCGATACCCAACGCGGTGCCGAGTTCGAACGCGGTTTCCGAGATACCCGTGGCCGCGCCGACACGATCCGCGCTGGCGCTGGTGAGCACGAGGTCGGAGGCGACGGTCACCACCGACCCGAACGAGAAGCCCAGCAGCATCAGCGGAAACACCATGGCCGCGTAGGACATCGGCATCGCCAGACCCAGCAGGATCAAACCCGCGGCGCCCACCGACAAGCCGGTCAGCAGAACGTCCCGATGCCCCCACCGGCCGATCAGGCGCGCGGTGTAGGAGGCGGTCACCAGGCTGACGATCGACTCCGGCAGCGTCGCCATCCCGGACTGCAACGGCGAGAAGTCGCCGACCTGACGCAGGAAAATCGGCAAGAAGAACAGCGCGCCGATGTTGGCGAAGACGATCACCAATTGCGCGACAATGGCTGCGGTGAAACGCTTTTGCGTGAACAGCCCGAGATCCAGCAACGGCGTGGGCAGCCGTCGTTGCCGGCGGAGGAACACCCACAGCAGTCCGGCGCCCAGCACCAGTGCCGCATAGGCGTTGCGCCTCCCCAGACCGGCGTGGGCGAGTTCGGTGATCCCGTAGACAACCCCGAGGATGCCGACGGTCGAGTAGACCACCGACAGCGGATCAAGCGGATGCGAGCCCTCGCTGCGCGCCTCGGGCAACGCCCAGGCTCCCACGGCGAGGATCAGCGCCACCACCGGCAGGTTCACCAGAAGGACTGAACCCCAGTAGAAGTGCTCCAGCAGCACCCCGGCGACCGTCGGCCCCAGTGCCGCGCCCGCGGCCCCACTGGCGCTCCAGATGCCGACTGCCCGCATCCGTTGGCTGTCTTCGGTGAACAGGCTGCGCAGCAGGGCCAGCGTTGAGGGCATCAACCCCGCGCCGGCCACGCCTTGCACCACCCGCGCCGCGATCAGCATGCCCGCGGTCGGTGCCAGGGCCGCGGCCGCCGAGGCCGCACCGAAGGCCAGGCTGGAAATCAGCAACAGGCGCTTGCGGCCGATCCGGTCGCCGACATTGCCCATGGTGATCAGCAGACCCGCCAGAACGAACGAGTAGATGTCGCCGATCCAGAGCACCTGGTTGTAATCCGGGCGGAGTTGTTCGGTGATCGACGGCACCGCGACACTGACCACCGTGCCGTCGACGGCCACCATGAAGACCGCGAGGCACAGCACGAACAGACCGGTCACCTGGCGCCGTGTCATGACGTGCTCAGCGCAGCAGGTTGTCGAGTACCGAGGCGGTGAGGATGTAGAGGGCGTGGCTTCCCCCGGCGCTGACCTGAACGTCGGCCGGCCACTTCCACGGCGGTGGGGTGCCGCCGAGCACCGGGAAGCCGACCGAGGTGACGGTCATCAGCGCGGTCCCGAACATCATGCTGGCGTAGGGTTCACGAATCGTGTTGCGCAGCAGTACATGCGCGATGCCGAAGGCCGACCCGTAGGTCCACCTCAAACCGAGCGTGATGGCCCCGGCCTCGCGGTCCGTCGGCTTGGGCAGGTTGAGGATCTTGGCCACGATCTGACCGGGCACCACGCTGTCGTCGTAGTCCAGACCCTGGCGGGACCACAGGCCCTCGACCGGCGTGCCGTCAGCCAGCGTTCGCACACCGGTGTACCGACCGCGCCGCAAAGCGCGCTCGAGGTGGTACCAGAGGGCCATCGCCGCTGTACCACTGGCTCCTGCCACCAGGCCGCGGCTCAGCCACGGAAGTCGGGGCAACCGTCGTTGGCGCATGGTGGGCAAGGGTAGACGACCGCGACGGCGCCTGGGCAGATACCGGTCCGAGCAGGCCCCGCGGAGTGGATAATTCCGGACGTGCCAGAACGCAGCAACAAAGTGTCCATCGTCGGGGTCGGCAGCGTCGGAACCGCCATCGCCTATGCCTGCCTGATCCGCGGCTCGGCCGAAGCGATCGCACTCTTCGACGTCGCCGCCAAGAAGGTCCGGGCCGAGGTGCTCGACCTCAACCACGGCAGCCAGTTCGTGCCCAACTGCGTGGTGACCGGATCGGACAGCATCGACGTCACTGCCGGGTCGGCGATCGTCATCGTCACGGCGGGCGCCAAGCAGAAGCCCGGACAGAGCCGCCTGGACCTGGCCGCCACCAATGTCGCGATGGCCCAGCAGCTCACCCCCCAGCTGCTCGAGCACTCCCCCAACGCGGTGATCATCTTCGTCACCAACCCGGTCGACGTGGTGACGCTGGCCGCCGCACGCTCGGTGGACGTGGCGCCGGGCCGGATCTTCGGCTCGGGAACGGTTCTGGACTCCAGCCGGTTTCGCTACCTCATCGGCAAGCGCGCCGGGGTCGACGTGGGCAACGTGCACGGCTTCATCGTCGGCGAGCACGGCGACTCCGAGATCCCGCTGTGGTCAAGTGTGTCGATCGGCGGCGTACCGGCCATGGAGTGGCGCTCCGGAGGTGTGCAGGTGTTCGATGAGGCGACCCGCGCGGACATCGGCAAGGGTGTGGTGAACGCCGCCTACGAGATCATCGAGGGCAAGGGGGCGACGAACCTGGCGATCGGGTTGTCCTCGGCGCGGATCATCGAGGCGGTACTGGGTGACCAGAACCGGGTGCTGCCCATCTCGACGGTGCAGACCGGCGCCTACGAACTCCGCGACGTCGCGCTGTCGTTACCGACGCTGGTGTCACGTACGGGTGCGGGTCTGGTTCTCGAGGTGCCGCTGGCGGTCAATGAGCTTCTGGGACTGCAAGGCTCGGCCAAGACCCTGGACGAGACCCGGCAGTCGCTGAACCTATAGGGGCAGTGCCTTGGCGGCGGTCGATTGCGTTCGGCGGCGAGGTCGTCAATAGATTCGGCGTTCAGCCGGGCTCGCGGGGGACCCGGAACGCCCCGCGGGCGTTTACTTCCCAAAGAAACGAATCCGCGACGCGGGTGCCCTACTGTTGCGGGCGGCAGGGTGTCCCGCGTCCCCCTAATCCCCCCCTGGTTGATGCGGGGCACCCTGCCCCGTGAACCCCGCATCCACGCCGACGCGGTCGGGATGGCCGCGTGCCTTCGGGCGGCAGGACCGTGATTCGCCTCCGCGGAACCGCGGCGTGCTCCATGATGTCCGAGCATGCAGAGCATGCAGATCAGCGAACTGACCCGCGACCTCGCCAAGCAGGAGAAGGCCGGTGAGTACCTGGCGGTCATCGAGGGAGTGCGAGCGGCGCTCAGTGCCGAACCGTCGGCGTTCAAGGACCCCTGGATCAAGGGCTGGGTCGGCCGACGGTGGCGCGATCTGTTCCTGCAGGAGGCGGTCAAGGACGAGAGCGCCGTCGACTACGCCTCCAAACCGTCACTGCTCGCTCCGGTGCCGCTGCCCGGGTTCCTCAAGAACTCCAACCCGCGCCGGGCGATCGCCGAGCGCTTCCTCAAAGACGCCCCGGCAAGCGAGTGGCAGGCGGAACTGCCTGAGGCGCAACACCCGTCGATCGAGAACACCACCCTGATTCTGTGCGGCGGACTGCTCACCGGCCTGCTGCATTCCGAAGCGCACTCGTTTCCCGTGGAGGCCGAACGGCTCCATCAGGAGCGCGGCTGGCGCACCCTGCGCGCCGACGTGCACCCGATGCGCTCGTGCGAGGCCAACGAGGCCGATATCGAGGCGGCCTTCCGCGGCGAGGGCCTCAACGCACTGATGAAGCCCGTCGAGGACCCGATCCCACCGGACAAGGTGTTCATGCTCGGCTACAGCAAGGGCACCCCGGACATCTTGTCGTTCCTGCTGCACCACCCGGAATACCACGATCAGATCAAGGGAGTATTCACCTGGGGCGGCGCGGTTGGCGGTTCCTACACCGCCGACGGGGTCTACGACCAGGTCAAGAATCTGCCCACCGAGGGCTCCTTCGAATACGTCAGCACGCTGCTCGCCGTGATCAGCGGAACCATGCTGAGCAAGGTGGGACTGCGCCGGTTCGACGAATACGACATCAAGGGCGCGATGAACGACCTACGCACCGAGGTCCGTGAGCAGTTCAACGCCGAGAACGCCGAATACTTTGACAGCCTTGGCATCCCGTTCTTCGGGCTGACCGGCGCGACCACTCCGCTGGAGGTGCCCAGCGTCCAGTTCATGGATGCGGTGCGGCTGAGTTCCTTCGACGCCAACAACGACATGCAGCTGACCCAAAAGCAGGCCATCCTGCCGATCGGTATGAACGCCCACGTCGCGATGGCGCATGCGCACCACTGGGACATCGCGTACGCCCCCTTCCCGCTGGCGATGCGGCTGGCCATCCCCAATCTTGAGCACCGCTGGCCGCGCTACGCCGCACTGGTGGCCAGTTGGGAACTGCTCGCGGAGTTGGGTCTGATCGACTGAATCGGCTACGTTGCGGCGATGCGCACATTGGCAATTGCGGGGGCTGCGGCCCTGCTGGGACTCACCGCACCGGCGGCGGCCGCCGACCCGGCGGTGCCGGAACCGGGCTATGACACCGTCACCTATCTGATCGGCAAGTGCTGGGATCCCAGCCAGCCGGTCGAGCAGCAGCCGACGACGGTGCAGTACAACTGCGACGGCACCGCGGCGATGGAGAACATGACGTGGTCGTCGTGGGGAGCCGACGGCGCGACCGGCAGCGGCACCGACAACGCGGTGGAGTGCAAACCGAACTGCGCCAACGGTCCCCGGCTGGTCAACCCGATCGTGGTGCACGCCTGGAATCCGCAAACGGCCGACGGCTGCCCGCCGAATCTGCAGTTCTACAGCGATCTGACCGTCGCCTACCCGCAGGGCGCGCCCCCGTGGATCACGCCGGGAACGCAGTGGGCGCCGGACACCCTGTTCACCACCGTCGACGGCATGCCGGCGGTGCACTACATCAACCAGAGCGCGCACAGCTGCACGCCGCTGGCGTAGTCGCTGGCCACACGGACGCGGCTGAACGGGCCGGGCAGCGCAGCTAATCCGCTGACGGCAGGCAGCGGCAGGCGACCAGCGCCAGGTCGGCTCCGACGTCGGCAGGGCATCTGGTCGGCGTCAGGATGTGGCTCTGGCACAGGCGCACAACGCTTTCCACCATCAACCGAACATCCTCAGGGTCGGCCGACGGCCACTGATCGATCACCCAGTCCCGGACGACGGACATCGCGTTGTCGATCAGGGCTTCGCCGCGGACGGTGAGCAGCGACAGCAGCGACACGTCACCGGCGGTGGCCGCCCGGGTCAGGATGGTGCCCAGCAGCGGATTGTCGCGGGCGACGGACACCATGTACTGCGCAGCCTCGGACACCGCGCCGGACAGGTCGCCGGGATGCCGGGCCAAACGGTCGGCGACACCCTCGAAGAACTCCGCGGTCTCGCGCATGACCAGCGCATTACCCAGGTCATCCTTGGTGCCGAACTCAGCGTGCAGGCTCTGCCGACTGATGCCGATCTGAGCCGCGATGGCCCCCATCCGGACCGCCGCCCAGCCGCGATCCAGGACAACCTGACGGGTGGCGTCGAGGGCGAGTTCGCGCAGCCTGGTCCGTGCGAAGGCGCGCGTTTCGGCGCGCAGGTCAACGACGGTCATGGCGGGAATTCTAACGTGAAATCCGACATTTCCAAGTCACATGTCCCTAACACTTGACATCTTCTAATTTTTGTCGGAAGCTCATCTCATGACCACAGCCCTCACCCGCGCCGAGCGCCCGTACGACCCCGCCGATCTGTCGTCGTCCGAATTCTGGGCGTCCACCGCCAAGGACCGCGAGAAGACCTTCGCCGAACTGCGGGCGCACCGCCCCATCTCCTGGCACCGGCCGGTGAAGAACGGCATGTTCGAGGACCCCAACGATCAGGGTTTCTGGGCCGTGGTGCGGCACGCCGACCTGGTCGAGGTCACCCGCCGGCCCGGCGACTTCCTGTCCGGCAAGGGCATCACCTTCGAGTCGATCCCGCCCGAATTGCTCGACGCCGCTCAGGGTTTCATCGCCATGGATCCCCCGCGGCACACCAAGATCCGCCGGCTGGTCGCGGCCGCGTTCACTCCCAAACAGCTCGGCCGGATCGACGATCAGATCGTCGCCAACGCCCGCCGCATCGTCGACGACATCGCCGACAAGGGGCGGATCGACTTCGTCAGCGAAGTCGCCGCGCTGGTGCCCATGCACAACATCTGCGACATGCTCGGCATCCCCGAGGAGCACCGCCGGACCGTCGCCTACGAATCCCAGTTCGCCGACGGGTGGCGCGATGAGCGGCTACTGAAGGGCGCCGAGCCCATCGACCGACTGGTGCAGACGATTCACACCGTGCGTACCATCGCCGACGAGTTGATCGCCGACAGGCGCCGCAACCCCGGGGATGACCTGATCACCTCGCTTGTCCAGGCCGAGGTCGACGGCGAACGGCTCAGCGACGATGAGATCTCGTCGTTCTTCATGCTGCTGATCATCGCCGGTAACGACACCACCCGGCAGTCCACCAGCCACGGCCTCAAAGCGCTCACCGACTTCCCGGAGCAGCGCGCCTGGCTGATGGAGGACCCGGACGGCCGGATGACGATGGCCATCGAGGAGATCATCCGGTGGGCCACCCCGATCATGACCTTCCGCCGGACCGCGGCCCACGACACCGAGTTGGGCGGTCACCACATCACCGAGGGCGATAAGATCATCATGTTCTATTCCTCGGCCAACATGGACACCGAGGTGTTCGATCATCCCGAGCAGCTGAACCTGTCCCGATCGCCCAATAAGCACGTCGCATTCGGCGGCGGCGGGATCCACCACTGCCTCGGGGCCCAGTTGGCCCGCCGTCAGCTCGCCGCGACGTTCCGCGAACTGCTGACCCGACTGCCCGACATCCACACCGTCGGCGAACCGGAGTTGGGCACGGGGAACTTCTTCCATACCGTGATGTCGATGACCGCTGAGTTCACTCCCGAGAAGTCGAAGGCCTGAAGGCGATGAGGATCGTCGTCGACCGGAGCAAGTGCTCCTCGATCGGGCTGTGCGAGGCGACCGCCCCGGACATCTTCGAGATCGGCGCCGACGGGGCGCTGCACATCCTCATGGATGACGTGCCGGCGGACCGCCGGGTCGACCTGGAACAGGCCTGTGAAAACTGCCCCACTCAAGCGCTGAGCATCCAGGACTGACCCCCTGTACGTTCAGTCGGCATGGGACATGTCAGACGCGACGAGGTTCACCAGCACCTGGCCGAGCGTCGCCACCGGCTGACCGAATCGCGAGCGCTCAGCCCGCTCAAGGCAGTCCTGTTGCGATTCAAGGAGATTGACGGGGCCAATCAGGGCGCGCTGGTGTCGGTCCAGCTGTTCACCGTCGTGATTCCGCTGATGATCCTGGGGTTCAGCTACTCCAGGGGCTTCGCCGAGAACGTCAGTCCGGGGACCGTCTGGATTCGCGAACTGGGTCTGTCCGGTCCTACCAGCGACACCGTTCGCGATGCGTTCGGAGACAGCGCGGCACTGCGATCGGTCTGGACCGTCCTCGGGGTCGCCGCGTTCCTGGCCTGGGGCATCCCGATGGCGATCATGGTGGCGAGCATCTTCGCCAAGGCCTGGCAGCGCGAGCAGTTCGGCGTCGGCCAACGACTGCTGCGCGGCAGCGCCTGGTTCCTGCTGTACCTGACGATGCTCGTGCTGCGGGAGCGCATCGCCTTCGGCGCCCAGTACACCGGCGCGACACAGTTGCTGATGTTCGCGGTCGCATTGATCCCGGTCTGGGTGTTCTGGTCGCTGACTCCGCTGGTCCTGGTGCGCGACGGCGGCCGCGGCGTGAAATACCTTGCACTGGCCGGACTTGCCGGCGTGGTGATCGACGGGATCATCATCCCGATCATCGGCCGGATCATCTTCCCGGGGGTGATCGACGCGTGGGCGAACTTCGGCCCGATCGGCGTCGCCATGGCGATCATGACCTGGTGTGGCGTGCTGGGCACGGGATGGGTGATCACCGCATGCGTCGGGGCGGTGCTCTGGGAACGCACCGCCCCGACGGACACGGTATTGGAGGCGCAGACGGCCGAGACCGTCGACGCCTGAGGACTACTGCCCCATCGCCCGCCTGCGGTCGCCCTCGCTGAAGCCGTCGTCGGAGTTGGTGGCGCGCATGCGCTTGGCGCTGATGATGTCACTGGTCGACGCGAACGCCGCGCCTGTGCCGGCCCAGCTGCGCTTGTCGTAAGTCATGGCGTACTTGGCCTCCATTCCCTGCCCCGGACGCTTGTGCTCCGGCAGAGCCGAAAGCTGTTCGCCCACTTCGGTGATGAACCGTCCTGTCGCATCCAGCAGCGCGGTGCTCCCACGTGGGACGAGCCCGAACTTCGGCACCGCGTTGATGACGGTGGGTGGATAGACCACTTCGTACTCGTTGTCGAACTGCGCCAGAGTCACGTAACACAGTCCTGGGTTCTGGCGCTCGCCATTGATCAGCTCGCGCCAGCCGTCTTCGGTGGCCTGGACTGAGGTGCTCATCGAACCCGAGCGGTCAAGGAGCGCGGCGATCAGGGTTGGTGTTGGGATTGGTCACCCTTGCGAACGCTTGTCCGTAGGGTGAATGTATGGGCACCATGCCGCCGGGGCCGCCGCTGCCTGCCAGCGTGCAGACCGCCCTGATGCTGCGCTGGTGGGCGGCCTGCGCATTCGCCTGCCGGCGTCGTTACGGCGACGTGTTCACGGTCCGCCTGGCGGGGTTCGGCGACGGTGTCTACCTTGCCAATCCCGACGACATCAAGACCGTGTTCGCCGGCGATCCTCGGATTTACCATGCCGGGGAGGCGAATTCGGTTCTCGGCGGCATTTTGGGCCGCAGTTCGGTGCTGGTGCTCGACGGGGATCTGCACCGCGACCGGCGACGGCTGATGCTGGCGCCTTTCGCCCGCGACGCCGTGGCCCGCCAGCACGATCTGATCGCGGAGATCGCCGCCGCCAATATCGCGGGCTGGCCGGTGGGCACCGAGTTCGCCGTCAGACCCCGGATGTCGCAGATCACCCTGGAGGTGATCCTGCGGACCACCATCGGCGCCAGCGATCCTGACCGACTGGCCGCTCTGCGCGACGTCATGCCCAGACTGTTGACCCTCAATGCCTTCGACACCCTCGCCATCGCCCGTCCGCGGCTTCAGCGGCGCCGGCCCTGGCGCTCACTGCGGCGCCGCATCGCCGAGGCCGACGCTCTGCTCTACGCCGAGATCGCCGAACGCCGCGTCGATCCCAACCTGGCCGAGCGCACCGACGCGCTGGCCATGCTGGTACGCGCCGCCGATGACGACGGCCGGCGGATGACCGACGCCGAGTTGCGCGATCAGCTGATGACCCTGCTGCTGGCCGGCCACGACACCACCGCCAACTCGCTGTCGTGGGCGCTGGAACGGCTCACCCGCCACCCGGAGATCCTGGCCCGGGCGGTGGCGGCCGCCGAGGCCAGTACCGCCGGGGATCCCGCCGGTGACGAGTATCTGGATGCCGTCGCCAAGGAGACGCTGCGGATCCGCCCGGTGGTCTTCGACGTCGGCCGGGTGCTCAAGGAACCGGTGGAGGTCGCCGGCTACCGGCTACCCGCCGGCGTCACGGTGATCCCGGCGATCGGACTCGTGCACGCCAGCGATGATGTCTACCAGGACGCGGCGGAGTTCCGGCCCGAGCGGATGCTCCCCGGCGGCGGGGCCACCCTGTCCCCCACCACGTGGCTGCCGTTCGGTGGCGGCAACCGCCGCTGCCTGGGCGCCAACCTGGCGCTGGCCGAGATGCGGATCGTGCTGCGGGAAGTGTTGTGCCGCGCCGACCTCGAGACCACCACCGCGGCCGGCGAGCGTCCGCGGGTCAACGGCATCATTCATCAACCGCACCGCGGCGCCCGGATCAGGTTGCGGGCACTGCGGAGAACTCAGATCGCCGAGGAGAACCTCTCCAGGTGAATCTGATCGGCCGGTACCCCGGCGGCGGTCAGGGCGGCGACGGCCGCGTCCATCATGGGCGGCGGACCGCAGAGATAGACGTCGGGCATCTCCTCCACCATGGCGATCTCGGCCGACGCCAGTTCGACGGGATTGCCCACCGGACCGGTCCAGGCCGGGTCTGGGTTCCACACCACGGTTTCGGCGTGGAAGTCCGGTAGAGCCTGCGCGAGCGCGGCGATCTCGTCCTGTGCGAAGACCTCGCCATGCCGGGTGACACCGAAGAACAACCGGGCCGGCTGCACGTCACCCCATTCGGCCATCTTGCGCAACATCGACAGCAGCGGGGACAGCCCGGTTCCGCCGGCCAGGAACCAGCGCGGCCGAAGTCCGTTCTCCGCCAGGACGAATTCCCCGTCCGCACCGGACACGACGAGCACGTCGCCCACCGTGGCCCGCTCAGACAGGTAGTCCGACATGGCGCCACCGGGCAGCAGGCGGATGTAGAACTCCAGTTCCCCGTCCCAGTTCGACACGTTGGCCGGCGAATAGGCGCGGCGCACCTCCCGCCCGGGCGGGCTTCCCGGCACGACGATCCGGATGAACTGTCCGGACTCGAAGTCCGCCGAGGACGAACCGTCCTCGCCGGGTTGCAGGGTCAGCGTCAGCCGCATCACCCCATCGGCCACCCGGTCCAGCGCGGTGATCTCCGCATCGTGTCGCACCGGCGGTCCGACGACGATCTTGCTCTGGTCGTACGGCAACTCGACCCGGCAATCCCCGCGAGGGAAACTGCGGCACAACAGGATTCCGCCCTCGCCTTCGGGCACCTCGATGACGTTCGGGTCGTGGTCGCCCATCTCCACCCGGCCGTCACGCAGCACCGCAGAGCAGGCTCCGCAGCCGCCTGACTCGCAGGACGCCTTCAGCATCAGCCCGGCATCCTCGGCCGCTTCCAGCAGGGTCGTCGAACCGTCACACTGCAGCCTGGACTCCTGCCCGTCGGCGGTCACCAGGGTGACGTCGTATTCGGTGTCGGTGGGCACCGTCGCAGCCTCCTGAAGGATCTCTGTCATCTAGGCACCGGCAAGGGCGGCGGCCAGGTCCTCGGCCGGATCACCGATAGGCTTGAGCGCGAACTTCTCGACAAGGATGTCGACCGCCGCGGGGGTGAGGAACGCCGGCAGGGTCGGGCCCAGACGAATATTGCGGATGCCCAGCGACAGCAGGGTCAGCAGCACCGCCGCGGCCTTCTGCTCGAACCACGAGACGAACAGGCTCAGCGGCAGGTCGTTGACGCCGCACTCGAAGGCGTCGGCCAGGGCCAGCGCAATCTGGATGGCCGAGTAGCTGTCGTTGCACTGGCCGACGTCGAGCAGACGCGGGATACCGCCGATCTCGCCGAAGTCGTGACTGTTGAATCGATACTTGTTGCAGCCCAGCGTCATCAGCACAGTGCTGTCCGGCGCGTGGTCGGCGACCTCGGTGTAGTAGTTGCGCCCCGGCGCGGAACCGTCGCAGCCCCCGATGAGCAGGAACCGGGTGATGTCGCCGGACTTGACCGCCTCGATCACCGTGTCGGCCACCGACAGCACCGCGTTGTGCGCGAAGCCGGTGGTGACCGTCTCGGCCGGGACGTCCTCGGTGAAGCCGGGCAGCGACTGCGCGGCCTTGATCACCAGCGAGAGGTCGTCGTTGTCCACATGCCGGACGCCGGGCCACCCGACCGGGCCGAGGGTGAAGATCCGGTTGCGGTAGGACGGTTGCGGCTCGATGAGGCAGTTCGACGTCATGACGATCGGGCCGGGGAAGGCGGTGAAATCGCGCTGCTGGTCCTGCCAGGCGCCACCGTAGTTGCCGGCCAGGTGGGTGTGCTTGTGCAGTTCGGGGTAGCCGTGGGCGGGCAGCAGTTCACCGTGCGTGTAGACGTTGATGCCGGTGCCCGCAGTGGCCTGCAGGATCTTGTCCAGGTCGTGCAGATCGTGCCCGGAGACCAGGATCGCCTTGCCGGCGACCGGAGTGACGCGGACCTGCGTGGGAACCGGGTTACCGAAGCTGCCGGTGTTGGCGCCGTCGAGCATGGCCATCACCTTGAGGTTGACACTGCCGAGTTCGAGAGCGTGGCCGAGCAGGGCGTCGAGGTCGGCCGGTTCGGAGGCCAGGAAGGCCAGGCCGTTCTCGATACCGGCGTCGGTGTCGTCGGTGCGGTATCCCAGGGCGTGGGCGTGGTGGGCGTAGGCGCACACGCCCTTGAGCCCGTAAAGGTTGAGGTTGCGCAGGCCGACGATGTCGGCGCCGAGGGTGTCGAGGCCGGCGTCCACTCCGACGGTGGCGCCTTGCGCGAGGACCTCGGAGATCTTGGATGCGGGCTCGAACTGCGCCGGGCCGGTGAGGGTTTCGGGCTCCTTGCCGGCGGCCCGGGCGGCGGTCTCGTAGGCCCGCTTGGCGCGCTCGCGGACCGCGACGGCCTCGGCGATCAGCGCCATGAACCGGGTGGCATTGAAGTTGACGTTGGTCAGCGTGGTGAACAGGTCGAAGGCGGCGTGCGCGGCGTACTGCGGGTCGGGGGCGCCAAGCTCGCGCAGCTTCTGCGCGTACTGGCCGATGCCCAGGTCGACGTGAACGAGCACGTCCTGCAGAGCGGCGGTGGTGGCGTCCTTGCCGCAGTTGCCCTTGGCCGACGAGCAGCCGAAGGAGAGCAGGTTCGGGCGGTCGGGCTGCGGGGTGCGGTCGGTCTGCTCGCACTGGTAGCAAAACATGATTCTCCTCGGTCGTGGGACACCGCCCATGGTATGAACCGGCCCGCCGGAATCCATTGATCTATATCAAGCGGTTCATGTGGCGGGGATCACAGCGTCGACTGGCTCCGAGCGTAGGCATCCAGGGCGGCGACGTCTGGAATTTGCACGACCGAACCGTCCACCGACAGCAAGCCCTCGGTCGACAACGTGCGGATCGCCCGGGAGAAGGTTTCCGGTGTCATGCCCAGTCGGGAGGCCAGCACCTGCTTGAGTGCCGGCAACTCCACGATCGCCGACGGGCCGGAGTGGCCGGCGTCGTCGCGCATGGCACCGAGCACGTAGGCGACGATGCGCTGGGTGGCCGACTGCAGCGACAGCATGGTGATGTCCTGGACCTTGGCCTGCAACCGACGGGCCATGGAGGCCAGCATCAACCGCGCCATGGCGGGGTCGCCGTCGAGGATCCTGTCGACGGCGATGGCCGGGACGAAGACGAGGTGGGTATCGACCAGGGCGGTGGCGTCCACCGGATAGGGCTCACGCAGGAACATCACCGCGTGGCCGAAGGCTCCACCGGGGGAGATGATCTCGAGAACTTTGACCGTGCCTTCGGAATTGGACACCGACAGTTGCATGCGGCCGGCGCGCACCATGTAGAACCCCGTCGACGGGGTGCCCCGCCGGAACAGCACCTGTCCGGTCGGCAGGACGATCGGACGGCTCTGTGCGGCAAGGAATTGCGTGTGCGACCGATCGAGCCCGTCGAACATCGGGGCGGACGCGATGGTGTCGCTCAGCTCGGGGGTCAACGGCGCTCCGGGATGGTAGGGACCCGGCGAACCCTTCACCGCCGGAGAACAACTATGACAAAAGTGCCCGCCTCGCAGCGACACCGACCCCTGCCGTCATGACCCGGGCCGCCGCAAGCCCCCCGTGTCGCTCGGAGGCGGGCAGAAGTATCACTGCCTCCGACATCGTCCAGCACCGCCGTCCGGTCGCAACTGGTTTTTCGCGCACGTCGCGGGGAGCGCGCACAAACGCGACCGCACCTTTCGCCGCTCCTCGTCGTGATCAGGACTGCGCCGCCGCCATTTCCTCCCGTTTAGCCAGCGCCAACTCCCGGATCTTGGCGAGGTCGGCGTCGGAATAGACCCCGTTGACACCGGAGATCGCGGCGAGCTTCATGCCGTGCTTCAGCCCGAGCCGATAGATCTCCTTGACCTTCTCCCACTCGATGTTGCGCCCGACGGTGAACGTCTCGTAGCGGCCCTCAAGCGCCAGGACGATGGTCTCGGCCAGGCATGCGTAGGCAACGCCCTTCGGCAGGCCGATTCCCTTCATCTGCGGATCGCCGGGCAGTTCGATCTCCCCGGACTCGATGACCAGCACATCGGGCCGCTTGGCGACGTCCTCCGCCGAAAGGTCCAGCGGCCGCGCGACGTCGGTGATGACCGCACCCGGCTTCACCTTCATGATGTCGAGCACCTTCTTGCCGGCCCCCGAGGTGGCCGTGACGATGACATCCATGTCGGCGATGTGTTCGTCGGCGTCGGCGCCCACGTGGATCGTCGCCCGCGGGTTCTCCCGCTCGATATCAGCCTTCAGCGCCAGCAGCTTGGCCGGTTCGATGGAGACCAGCCACAGTTCGTCGGCGGCCATCGCCAACAGTCGCGCACACACCGAGCCGATGGCGCCGGTCGCGCCGACCACCATCGCCTTGCCTTTGATATGCCCCTTTTTGTCCACCTCGGCGATACCGAGTCGGCGGACCGCGTCATGGGCAGCCCACAGCGCGCCCGAGGCGCTGTAGGAGTTGCCCGTGGTGATGGGAAGCGGTGCGCGCTTGGCCACCGTCACACCGGCGTCGCCGACGACCTTGGTGAACGCGCCGAGCCCCATGATCTGGGCGCCCATCTTCTGTGCCATGTCGGCCGCCGCGAGGAGCCGCGAGTAGGTGAACTCCGGATCGTGCGCCATCAGTTCCTTGGGGGTGCCGCCGACGGTGATGAGCCAGCCTTCGACCTCAGCGCCCGTCGGCGAGGTGATACCGGTGACATGGCTATAGACGAACGGCGGCGCGTGCGCCATCAGCTTCTCCACGCCGTCCATGAACATTCCCGGCGCCACGTCGGCGACGGCATCGAGCGCCCTCACATTGCGGAAGTACTCCTGCGACAGCGGGTGGATCACGAAAGCGAACCGGGACTTCCGCCTGAAGCCGCTGGGGTAGAGGATCCTCGGCTGCAACTCGGCCGATTGGATCATTTCGAGCAGGTCGTCGTCGGACAGTCGTGACTCCTCGGCTTGGCCCGCCACCAGCATCAGCGCCTCAAGCGTCGCCTCGTTGACCACCACCCCTTCGAAAGGCTGCGGGACGTCATCGAGGATGAGGTCGATTCCACGCTCTCGCAGGCTGTTCATCCGCTCGGAACCGATGGACGTCGAGATGAGGGTCTTGCCCTTCAGGTCGTCCAACTCGAACTGGGCGAGCTCCGCGAAGGTGGCCACCACGACGTCGCATTCCTGCAGGGCGTTGCGGACTCTGGACTCGATGAACTTCCGGCCCGGAGCGGTGGCCGCCGACACCACCGCGGAGGGGATCTTCTCCACCAGCCAACCCGAGGCGGACACGAAGCGCTCGAACACCTCGAATGGGGTCTGAATGTCTGACAGACCGTACTCCACCGCCGGGTCGGCGAAGCGCAGATTCTGCGTGCTCTCGGACAGCACACGAGTGGAGCGGTAGTGGTTCGGTCCGCCGAGAACGACCACTCGCGCATTCGAGAAATAGCCGGGCATCTCCCCCGACACATGCCGAATAGTCCACTCCTGCAACACGTTACGCAACCGATGGCCATCGGTGACAAACGTCCCCGTGGTGGCATCCGCGGCCTTGCGGAGCTTGCCGGGATTGCCTTTCAGGGTTCCGGACACCTGAGCGTCATGCACTCCGCTGATCCCGATGGCCGCGGCCTCACCGGACCACTTGTGCAGTTCTGCGATCGCCCGCTTGACGCTCCCGCCGGTGCCCACCCGGACGATCCGGAAGGATCCGCCCAGAAACTCCACGGACGCTTCGTAGTCCCGCCCGGGGCCGCTCAGGCTGATGTTGACGACCAGCGACTGCGTGTGTTTTGCCATCAGGTCAGACCATCGCTTTGGAGTCGAATTCGGGATGGGCCGCCATGAAGTCGAGCAGCTTGTCGGCGTAATCGCGGAAGCGGGGGCAGGAGACCCCGGTGCCCTTGAGGTCGGCCACGGTGTGCGCCGTGCCGTAGGTGGTGGGGAACGCGAAGTAGTCCAGGGTCTCCGCGGGCAGACCCGTCAGGAATTCCATCCCGGGGACCGTGTCGAGCAGTCCACGCACGACCGACACCGGGATGGGCAGCCAGACCAGCTTCCGATGAAGGTGCTTGCCGAAGATCTCGGCCACCTCGCGAGCCGACGGCGGATCGGGGTCGGTCAGCTGGTAGGTCTTGCCCTCGGAGCGGTCGAGGACGCTCAGTGCGTCCATCGCCGCGATGACGTAGTCCCGCGGGACCAGCGACGCCATGACGTTCTTGTCGACGTTGGGCAGGAACGTCGCACCGGGCAGGCGCTTCATGTAGTCGGCGACGAAGTAGGGCCCGTCGTACTTCTGGGTCTCACCGGTGCGCGAGTCCCCCACGACGATGCCGGGGCGGTAGATGGTCGCCGGCAGCCCGTCGGCGATCGCCGCGCGCACCAGCCGCTCGGCCTCGTATTTGGTTTCCTCGTAATGGTTTTGGAACTCCTGGCCCTCCTCGAGCATCTCCTCGGTGAACTCACCGTCGTAGCGGCCGGAGACGTAGCAGGTGCTCACGTGCTGCAGCCGGCGGAAGTTCGACCGCTCCCGGCAGAACTGCAGGACGTTCTCGGTCCCGGTGATGTTGACCAGCTTGGCGATGTCCTCAGGGACGGAAAGGTCGTACACGGCCGCCAGGTGCCAGACCTCGTTGACGTCATCCACCACGACGGCATCGGAAAGCCCGAGGCCCGGCACCGTGATGTCGCCCTCGACGAGTTGCACCCGGTCGGCGGTGTGGGGATGGGCCGCCTGAATCTCGGCCAGCTTGGCCTTCGCGGTATCCATGTGCCGCGCCTGCACGACGCAGATGACTCCTGCCCCTTCCCGCTTGGCGAGGATCCCGGGAAGCAGGGCCGACCCCAGGAAACCCGGGAACCCGGTCATCACCACTGCACTCATTTTTTCCCTCGCGTTCGGTTGCCGAAGATCAATGGGCGCTCGCGCGTGACGTATGGCCCTCAAACGCCATCCTTCCAGAGCACGCCCTGCCGGACAGGTGAACCTAGCGCTCGGGCCTCCCCCGATCGGCCGACACCACCTTCATCCCGCCGATCCCCCGCCCGGTCGACGGCCGCCGCCGCCCGCCGCGGCCAGAGTTGTGGCATGAGGCCGACACCGCCGGCCACCGCAGAAAGAAGCCAGACATGATCACCACCGCCTCTTCCCGGATCACCGCCGGAATCTCAGCCGCCCTCATCTCCGCCGGCATTCTGGCCGGCGGTGCCGCAACACTGAACCGCACCCAGATCCTGGCCGACTACGGCGCCGCGATCACCGCCGAGGACGCCTCCGACGCCGCGCGCGCCAAAGGCGTCCCGCACATGTCGGACCGGCACCGCGGCTCCGGCGATTTCTTCGAGCGGATGAACGGAGACGACAACTGACACCACGACAACTGAGACCGCGACAACCAGCACCAGCCCGATGACCGGCAAGCGCCCCGCCACTGCAACGGCGGGGCGCTTGTTTCCATGGGACGATCAGAGCCAATGCGCGCCTTCGCCTGCCCGGTCTGCCGCGGCTTCGTCCCGTTCGAGGCCCTGCAGTGCCCGTCCTGCGCGGTGTCGGTCGGCATGCATCTGCCCAGCCGTTCGATGCTGGCCGTCACCGAGGGCACGGCCGCGGTGGACGGACAGGCGTGGGTGCGCTGCACCCAACATGAACCGCTGGGCTGCAACTGGCTGGTACCGGGCGAATACGACGTCGCCGCGCGAGGGCGCTGCCTGCCCGAGTCGCTGATCCGCCGCGAACCCGACCCGGACGACACCATCGCCCGGGAAAAGCTCGTCCCCACCGCGGTGGCACTGCGGCGGCTGGTCTACCAACTCGCCGACATCGGCCTCCCGGTCGACCCGTACTGGCGCCGCGACGGCGGCCTGGCCTTCGACCTGCTCTCCAGCTACAGCACCGGGGAGAAGATCCTGATCGGCCACGCCGACGGGGTGATCACCATCGACTTGGTGGAATCCCTTGACGCATACCGCGAGTCGCTGCGGGTACGCCTGGGCGAGCCCTACCGCACCATGCTCGGGCATTTCCGCCACGAGGCCGGTCACTACTACCAGAACATCCTGGTGGAGACCGGCGCCGGAGCACAGACCTATCTGGACCGCTGCCGCGAACTCTTCGGCGACGAGCGCGCGAGCTATTCCGATGCCCTGGAACGGCACTACACCTTCGGCGCACCGGCGGGCTGGCAGGACACCTACATCTCCGAGTACGCCACGATGCACCCCTGGGAGGACTTCGCCGAGTGCTTCGCGCACTACCTGCACATCACCGACACCCTCGACACCACCCGCGAGGCGGGCATGGTTCTGCACGCCGACCGGGTGCGGTTCGCCGGTCCGCGCGACATCACCCCGCTGGAGTCCTACTGCTCGGGCCCGATCGAGCAACTGCTCTTCGACTGGCGGTGGATCTCGTTGTTCTTCAATCGGGTCAACATGGCGATGGGAAAGAACCCGCTCTACCCGTTCGACATCACCCCGCCGGTCGCGGACAAGCTCGGGTTCGTGCACGCCGTGGTCCGTGATGCGGCGGGCGGCAGGTAAGCCGGAGTTCGGTCGCCGATACCGGCCACGGCGGGTACCGGCTCTGGGAGGATGCGTTCATGTCAAGCGCCGAACATGCCGTGGAGTCCGCCGGTCGTCGGGTCGGCGAATTGACGCCGGACGACCTGGAACTCGAGCGGTATCTGCTCGACCTCTCGCTGCAGCCGCTCGAGCGTTTCGACGGGTTCTCCCACATCGAGCAGTACCTACTCTCCGCGCTGCGCTACCAGCTCAACTACACCTGTTACGCCCTGGCGATGGCGCAGTACAACTACACCCCCGCCTTCACCGGCTACCTGACCGAGGCGCAGGCCAACACCATCGAGAAGATGCGCGACAAGAAAGTGTGGGGCTACTGGGCGCATGAGTGCCTGGTCGGCTACCAGCGCTGGGATCCGGACCCGATCAAGTTCGCCAACGTCATGTACACCGGCTTCTACGGGGTGATGATCGGCCTGTTCGAGACCCTCAACGACCATCGCTTCTCCAAACCCGGCGCGCTGAGCCTGCGCTGGAACGCCGACACCGAATACCGCTACGAGTTCAACTCGCTGTGCGAGGCGATCGTGCACAACATGGACATCAGCAGCCAGGGCCCGCTGTACCCGTGCGAGCCGCGGCTGATCTATCCGATGTGCAACGCCTTCTCGCTGTCGACACTGTTGATGCACGACCGGATCCACGGGACCGACTACGGCGATGACCGCATCGACCAGATGGCGCAGGCCTATCGCAAGCACGGCTATCTGCGCGACGACAACCGCTTCCTGGCCGCCCGCGGACCGCTGAAGTTCTTCATGGGACCATCGGTGGGCAACGACGGGGTGATGTCCTTCTGGCTGAACTATCCCATGCCCGAGCAGGCCACCAGGACCTGGGAGAACCTGCGCGCCAACCTCATTCGCATCGAGGGTGACGACGTCAAGATCGACGCCACCAGCTGGGAGGTCATCGACCCCGGCAACTACAGTCGCGGCACCGGCATGAGCCGGGTGTCGGTGATGGCCGCCGCCAAGGAGCACGGCGACGACGAGATGGCCGACGCGCTGGAGAAGTCCCTGGACCGGCGCTACACGACCGTGCGCAAGAACGGCGCCCGGGCGTACACCGGCATCTCCAGCTGGGGCAACGGCGGCCACGTCCTGGCACGGTTCACCACTGAACACGCCATGCGCGACCTGCTGGCCGGACAGGTCCCCGCGCCGTGGAGGACCGGCCCGGTCCTCGCCGAGGCCGCCTACCCCGACGTGCTGGTGTGCCGCGCGGTCACCGACGGACAGGCGCTGGATCTGGTGCTACGGCCCGGAAACGGCGGCGGCAGAACGACACTCGGGATCGAGCGGCTCGTTCCCCGGCGGGACTACGTGGTGACCGGCGGGGTCGAGGAGACGGTCAGCGCCGACGACGACGGCCGCGCACTGGTGACCGTCGACCTCGACGGCCGGCTCGAGGTGCTGCTCCGTCCCGCAGCCCCGTAGAGCAGCACCGCCCCACCGAGCATCGCCAGCGCCGGCCCGGCGTTGTGGAACACCATGAACGCCGCCATGTTCGAGCTGTCCACCGCGATCAGCCGGAAGGCGTGCATGTCGAGCATGCCCAGTTCGAAGACCACCACACCGACGACGATCAGGAGCGTGCCCACCCCGCTCGGCGCCCGCCAGATGGTCACCGACCGGCTGAGCATCGCCGCCGCGACCAGGACCGCCAGATACAGCCCGCTGCGGATCAGCCAGGTCAGGCTTGAGCCGGTGTCGGTCACCGCCCCGGTGCGGGCCAGCAGCGGGTAGCCCACCAGACAGACCGCGACCCCTGCGGCAAAGTAGCGCAGCACCGGGGAGGTGCGTGGCCGAACGTAGTCCAGCGCCTCCGCGCCGATGACCGCGTACACCGGCTCCGGCAGGGTCTGCCCGGGGCCCGCGCGCCGGGCGACGGGGGCGAACAGCGCCGGCTCGTCGATCCGTCCGCCAAGCACCCGACGCACCCGGGAGACCAGCGACAGGATTAGCAGGCCAACAATGCAACAGGTCATCGACGCTCCGGGGAATCGGTCCGTGAGGCCATCATCGCCGAAACTTCGCAGCGCAGGACGGTGATTTCACGATCCCCGACGCCGAACGGGTGACAGGATGCCTGTGTACAGCAGGCGCGACGAAGAAAACGGAGGACAGGTGGCAGAGAGCCCGCAGAATCAGCCCGCGGCGGCGAAGAAGGCGCCTGCGAAGACGGCCCCGGCCAAGAAGGCCGCGGCGAAGAAGGCGCCTGCGAAGAAAGCTCCGGCCAAGAAGGCCCCCGCCGCAGCGGCAAAGAGAGCTGCCGCCAAGAAAGCACCGGCCAAGAAGGCTGTGCCCGCGAAGAAAGCCCCGAAGAAGCTACGCGGCGACGAGACCATCACCGGGGCGCGGCGACTCGGCGGCTGGGATTTCGCCACCTGGCGGATGGCCACCGATGATCCGATCATGCGCTCGACCATCCTGGGCGTGCTGGTGCTCGACAAGAGCCCGGACTGGGACAAGCTCGGCGACCGCTACGAGCGCGCGACCCGGTTGGCCCCGGTGCTGCGGTCCAAGATCGTCGAGGGCCCGACCGGTCTGGAGACTCCCCGCGTCATCGTGGACCCCGATTTCGACCTGTCCTTCCATATGCGGCGCTTCCGCATGCCGGAGGGCTCGACGTGGCAGGACGTCCTCGAGGAGGCTCGCCGGCAGAGCATGGCCGACTTCGACAAGGACCGGCCGCTGTGGCGGGTGACCCTCCTGGAAGGCCTGCCCGGCGACAAGGCGGTGTTGGTCCAGAAGCTGCACCACGCCATCGCCGACGGGCAGGGCGCGGTACAACTCGGAATGGCGCTGCTGGACTTCACCGAAGAGGGCGCCGACCTGGGGCCCATGCCGGAGGCACCCGAGCCGGTGCTGCTCGACACCAAGGGCTTCATGCAGGCGGTCATCCGCAACAACGTGGGCTGGGTCGCCCGCACCGCCGAGGACGCCATCCGGGGCTTCGGGCCGCTGGCGATGACCGCGCTGATGCATCCGCGGACACTGTTCGGCAAGATCCGCGATACCGCCGGGTCGTTGGCCCGGTTCACCAAGACCGGCGTCGAGCCGCTGTCGCCGATCCTCCGGGGCCGCAGCATCAATTACCACTTCGACACCATCGACATGGACTTCGACAAGTTCAAGGCCGCCGCCAAGAAGCGCGACCGGACGGTCAACGACCTGTTCCTGGCGGCCATCAGTGTCGGGATGCACGAGTACCACGAGCGGATGGGCCACCCCGTCACCGAGTTGCGGATGAACATGCCGATCTCGTTGCGGACCTCCGCCGACGAGAGCAACGCGGTCACCATCGCCCGCTTCGAGATCCCGGTCAGCAATATGATCGACGACGTGCTGGAGATCGCGGCCGACACCGTGCGCAGCTGGCGCGCCGAGCCGGCGTTGAAGCTGGCCGACTACCTGGCGGAGCTCAGCCGCTTCCTGCCCCCGGAGCTGGTGTCGGCCGCCGCGCAGACCTCCGACCTGACCGCCTCCAACGTGCCGGGCGTCCCGGTGCCGGTGTGGCTGGCCGGGGCCAAGGTCGAGCGGATGTACCCGCTGGTGGGCACCATCGGGGCGGCGATCAACGTGACGATGCTGACCTACACCGGCGCGGCCAGCGTGGGCATCAGTTCCGACGACGCGGCGGTCGGGGATCGCGCCGAACTCCTGGAGAGCCTGCGTGTCGGGTTCCGTGAGGTGATCGGCGACGATGCGTTCATCGGGGACCCGATCAGCGGACAGTGACCGCGACGCCGCCGCGGCCCGGTGAGTGAGCCGGGGGCGTCAGGCCGCAACCGGCGCAGGTGGCCGCTGGGCCCGCGGAAGCGTGCGCACCAGGCTCCAGCCTGCCAGCGTCCCGAGTGCGATGGACAGGATCGCCGCCCCGGCGACGCTTACGCTCGCGATGCCCGCGACGTCCCCGGAGGCTGACCGGCTCAACGACATGAACGTCAACTGGCCGGGCACCAATGACCAGAACGCGGCCAGGGCAAGCACACTGGCCGGCGGTGCGCCCCGCACGCGGGAGGCCAGCATCGCGAGCGGGATCGCCACCATGGCACCGATGAACCCTGAATGGGCCGAGTTCATCACGAACCCCGCCACCGTCTGCGCGAGCATCGCGACCGCGATGATCAGCAGAAGCCATAGCAGTGAACCCCGCGGCGCGGAGAGGTAGAAATACAACCCGACGGCGATCACCACGATCGAGGCATACAGCGACCAGGCACCCATCGGGGTGGACGACCCATGGACCGGCACCTGCCCGGCGATCCGTACCCCGATCACCACCCCGTAGACCATCAGGCCGATCTGTGCCAGGCCGTATACCGTCCGGCTGGATCCGGAAACGATTCTGCTGACGGCCAATTCGATGGATCCGATCACCAGCGCCATACCGGGCAGCAATGCGACCAGCGACGGGCTGATGACCCGTAGCAACCCGTCGTCGGCGACGTCGGCGACGAACCAGGTGGCCAGCAGCGTCACCACCACCGCCGACAGTGTCGGCAGGATCGGCGTGAGACTCGGGAACGGACGGCTGATCTGGATGATCAGCCCCACCACCAGTCCCAGGAAGAGGTGCGCTAGCAACGCCTTCCAGGTGGCGTCGATCACCATGCCGAACCCGACCGTCGTCAGCCCGTAGCCCAAAGTCGTTGCCACAGGGCCGAATCGGGATCGCTGGTTGCGGGCGGCATGCACCGCATCCACGGCGTCGCGCGGCGAGATCGCGCCGGCGGCGGCCAGCCCGGCGATCTCGTCGATACGCGCGGCCATGTCCAGCTGACCGGACGGCTGCGCGGAGCCTTCCATCTCATGGCTGGCGCCGACCTGGATAAGCAGCATCGTCGGAAGCACCGCGACCTGCACACGGGCGGTGGTGTAGCGCGCTGCGATCTGTCGCCAGCCGCTCCTCCACGAGTTGCACGGGGGCGGACACCTCGACCATGGCGATACCGATCTCGCGCAGCATCGCGGCGACGCTCGGCCGGGTCGAAATGATCCGGCGGCGCCAACGCCGGGGGCACGGTCGTGCGGAACGCGTCGGTGATCCGGGTGCGAAAATCCATCCAGCCATGATGGCGAACCCGGCGAACGATGCCGGTGAGGCGCGGACAACGACGCTCAGGCGATACCGCGCGTGGCGTCCCGTTCCAGCTGTGCGGCCTCCCGCTCGATCTCGTCCCCATCCTCGTGGGTCTGCTTCTCCAGGAGTTCCATCGCCGTTCGGGCGTAGACCATCTGGCTGGTGGTGGTGAGCTGACCACGGCTGTGCGAGGTGAAGGTGTTGATCCAGCTGAACAGTGTGGCGATGCGGTTCTTGAAGCCGACCAGGTACAGCAGGTGCAGGAAGAGCCACGCCAGCCAGGCGAAGTAGCCGCCGAACTCCAGTTTGCCGACCTGGGCCACGGCGTGGTGCCGGGAGATCGTGGCCATCGAGCCCTTGTCCCAGTACTTGAACGGCTGCCGCGTCGCCGGGTCGTCGGTTCCCTTGGCGGTGCGCTTGATGATGCCGGCCGCGTACTTGGCGCCCTGGATCGCGCCCTGGGCCACACCGGGCACGCCCGGTACCGCCATCATGTCGCCGACGACGAAGACGTTCGGGTGGCCTTTGACCGACAAATCGGGTTCGACAACCACGCGGCCGGACCGGTCGACCTCCGTGCCCTCGCACTGATCGGCGATCATCACGCCCAGCGGGCTGGCCGCCACCCCGGCTGACCAGACCTTGCAGGCGCAGTCGACGCGGCGTTCTTCGCCGGTCTCCTTGTTCTTGACCACGATGCCCATGTAGTCGACATCGGTGACCACCGAGTTCGGGTACACCTCGACGCCCATCTTCTGCCAGCCGGCGCTGGGCCTTCATGCCGAGGTTCTCCCCCATCGGCGACAGCACGTAGGGCGACCCGTCGAACAGCATCACCCGGCACTCGGCGGGATCGATGGTGCGGAACGCCCCGGGCAGGGTGCGCTGGGCGAGTTCGACGATCTGTCCGGCCAGTTCAACGCCGGTGGGTCCGCCTCCGACGACGACGAACGTCAGCCGCCGCGTGCGCTCGGCGGGATCGGTGGTGACCTCGGCCGCCTCGAAGGCCCCGAGAATGCGCCCGCGCACCTCCAGGGCGTCATCGACGGTCTTCATCCCGGGGGCGAAGGTGGCGAACTGATCGTTGCCGAAGTAGTTCTGCTCGGCGCCGGCGGCCACGATCAGGCTGTCGAAGGGCAGCACCGTCTCCATGGTCATCAGCTTGGAGGTGACGGTCTTGGCCTGCAGGTCGATGTCCTCGACCTCGCCGAGCAGCACCTGGCAGTTCTTGTTGCGCTTGAGGATCAGCCGGGTGGTGGGCGCGATGTCACCGGCCGAGAGGATGCCGGTCGCCAATTGGTAGAGCAACGGCTGGAACAGGTGGCTGGTGGTCTTGGCCACCAGGGTGACGTCGACGTCGGCTCGCTTGAGGGCTTTGGCAGCGGTCAGACCGCCGAACCCGGAACCGATGATGACGACCCGGTGGCGACGGGCGGCCGGAGTGGGACTAGCCATGGGCGATTCCTTATGGCGCGCGGTGGGACGGGCATCAGGTTAGCGCCCGACACCGCTATCGGGGACCGACTTGGGAAGCTCTGCATCGCGGCGGGGCTCTGGTCGGGTAGCCTCCGGGCTGTTCAGCCCTACGAGGAGTCGAATGCGATGAGCCAGCCCACAGTCGCCGCCTACACCCTGGCCCGCCTGGCCGCACTGGGCATCGACAAGGTCTTCGGCGTGCCCGGGCGACTACGCCTTCTCGGTGAACGACGCCGCCGAGACCATCGAGGGCCTGTAGTGGGTGGGATGCGCCAACGAACTCAATGCGGCCTACGCGGCCGACGGCTACGCCCGCATCCGCGGCGCGGCGATGCTCGTCGACCACCTACGGCGTGGGCGAACTGTCGGCGCTCAACGGCGTGATGGGCACCAAGGCGCACCGGCTGCCGGTGTTCCACATGGTGGGCATGCCCAGCGAGCGTATCCAGCACCTGGGACTGATCACCCACCACAATCTCGGCGACACGAGATATGACCGTTTCCAGGCGATTTCGGCGGCGGCGTGCTGCGTCTCGGCGGTGCTGACGCCGGACAACTGCATCGACGAACTCGAACGGGTGATCGGCGAGGCGCTGCGGCAGACCATGCCGGCCTACCTGGTGATCTCCGAGGTCAACGGGCAGATGCCGGTGATCGGCACGTCCGGTGCAGGGGCGAACGGCTGGCGAAGGTCAAGCGGCAACGCAGCGATCCGGACGAACTGGCCGCGGCCGTCGACACCATCGCTGGCCAAGGCTGGCCGCCGCGCAGGAATCCGGTGGCCTTGATCACCACGTTGACCGCCCGCTACGGCGTCACCGACAAGGCCGTCGAACTCGTCGGCAAGGCCAACCTTCCCGTCGCGATCACCTCCTACGACAAGGGCATGATCGACGAGTCGCTGCCGCAGTACATCGGCCTGTACGCCGGCGACTCGTCACAGCCGCCGGCGGTCCGCGACGATCGGTCGAGCAGGCCGATCTGATGCTCGACATCGGCGGGGTGATGCTCACCGAGCTCAACACCGGCCTGTGGGGCGCGGCGCTTGACACCGACCAGGTGGTCTGCATCCACGACAACTGGGTTCGCAGCGGAACCAAGGTCTTCGTCAACGTGGCGATCGACGACGTGCTGGACGCACTCATCAGAGAGGTCACAGCGCGCGCAGCCGCGACGAGGCGCCGGCCTCGGCGAGCTGGAGATGACCGGTTCGGGCGATGACCCCACCGCCTCCCCCAACTTCTATCCGCGCCTGCAGCGGCGGCTGACGGCCGGCGACACCCTGGTGATCGAGACCGGCACCTGCATGTTCCATCTCAACAGGATGCTGCTGCCCGCAGGGGTCGACGCCGAGGCGCAGGGCCTGTGGGGCTCGATCGGCTGGGCCACTCCCGCCTGCCTCGGGGTCGCGATGGCCAAGACCTCGGGCCGCACCTGGCTGGTGACCGGCGACGGCTCCCACCAGCTCACTCTCAACGAACTCGCGGTCATGGGCCGCTACGGCGTCACGCCGGTGATCTTCGTGCTCAACAACGGCCTCTACGGCGTCGAGGACGTGATCAGCGAGCGCGGCCACGGCTACGACGACCTGGCACCGGTGAACTACCACCTGCTGCCCGAGGCGTTCGGCTGCCGGAACTGGCTGTCCGCCAAGGTGTCCACGGTCGCCGAACTTGAAGCGGTGCTCGACGAGATCGAGGCCCACGACGGCGCCGCCTACATCGAGGTGATGATCCCCAACGAGGAGAGCCAGCCGCTGCCGGAAGACGTGATCGACCGTGGTTACAAGCTGCAGACGCCGGGGCAGGCGTAGGCCCGGGGGCGTCAGCCGCGCAGGTGCTCGATGACGGCGTCGAAGGCGTTGATCACGTACTGGTCGATGTCGAGATCAACCGACGTCGGCTGTGAGGATTGCTTGACGATCGCGACGCCGCGCGCGCTGTCGACGTAGATCCACTGCCCGTGCACGCCGATCGCCATGATGGCCTCCCGGCCGTAGGTGTGCCGGATCCACCACTGCGCGCGGTGACTCCAGTCGCCGCCGCCGACGGCCCGACGGCTTCGGGTCCGCGCATGAAGGCGGCCCGACTGCCGCCGCTCTGCAGGGTGTGGATGATGGCCGGCGAGACGATCTGCCGATCGCCCACCGAACCGTTGTTCAGCAGCATCATCGCGAACCGCGCGAGGTCACGCGGGTTGGCGTTGAGCCCGCCGCCGGCGACCAGCGTGCCACTGCGGTCAAGCAGCACATAGGTCTCGGCTTCGGCGCCCAGCGGCAACCACAGCACCTCGGACATCAACTCCTGGAACGACTTTCCGGTGACCCGGTTGGTGATCCAGTTGACGACGTCGGTCTTGGGCGTCTGGTAGCAGAAGATATCGCCGTGCTCGTGGGCGGGATCCTTCTTCAGGGTGATCAGGAAGTCGTACAGGCCCTCGGTGCTGGTCTCCCCGGGAACCTCCAGCCAGCCCAGGGCCTTGCCGTACCGCCAGATGCCGGATGCCGGATCGGCGTAGTCCTCGCTGAAATCCATCGAGTTGACCATGTCCAGCACCTGGCCGACGGTGGCGCCGGCGAACGCCGACGCGGCGGCCAGTTCGGGGACGACGTCGGTGACCGGTACGCCCTCGTCGAGCAGTCCGTCGGTGACCGCCATCAATGCGAACAGCCCGGCGAAGGATTTGGTGACCGACATCATCTGGTGTGGGTGGATCGGGGTCATCGCGTTGTCGTAGTGCTCGTAGACCAGCGCCTCGGGGGTGACGACGACGAAGGCGTCGGTGTAGGTCTCGCGCAGGAAGTCCCGGAACGCAGCGGCGCTTCCGTCGGCGCGGGCAACCGTGAGTTCGGCTATGCGAGGGTCGATCTCGATGTTCAGCGGCCTCGGAGTGGTGCTGGTGTGCACCGCTGCCGACGGGAAGATGCTGCGCATATGCAGGTAGGCCCACCGGTTGTACGGCGGCTTCATCAGCGCGTTGGTGCGGTCGACCCGTTTGTCGGGCGGCGGCGGGAATCCTTCCATGATGCCGAGTTCGAGAGCCGTCGCATACGGGTCGTTGATCACCGCCGCATCGTAAGCGGGCACGCGGGGCGCGGTGGGGTTCTTCGGCCCAGCGAGCGCGGACCTCGCGCATCAGCGCGGTGCTAGCGCAGTGCCACCGCGACGGCCATCAGCGCCGGCTGACCGAACTCGTCGACGAGCGTCAGCTGATCACCGGTGATGCGGTAGCCGCGGACGCGCCCCAGCGCCGCGACGATCGCCTGTTCCTGCGCCATCGCCTCGGGCGGGCCGGCCATCATCGTCGTGGCCACTTGAGAGAAGGTCAGCGTCGCGCCGTCGAGGATGTAGCCGCCCATCAACCGGTTGACTCCGCCGGATCCGGCGAAGCGGCCGTCCTGACTGTTGAGGACGAGTTGGGGTTCGCGCATCTGATCGGCCACCACCACGGCCTGACCGCTGACCTCCAGGAGCTTCCAATAGGTGTCGGTCAGCGACACGTCGGGCGTGGGCGGCGGGGCGGGCGTCACCGGGGCGGGCGTCACCGGATCGAGCGTCAGCTGGACCGGCACCGGGTTGAGCGGATCCACCGGATACCGCTCGGTCGTGGTGAACAACAGTTGATCGCCGAGGGTCAGCCGGGCGCGGGCGGCATAGAGCGCCCCGGGCCGCACCGCCGACGTCGGGTAGACGACCGCGAACGGAATCGGTGACTGCTGGTTTTTGACCTCGAACTGGGTCTGTGCCAGCGTCACCGCCGGCGCGTCGGCCAGGGAGACGTCCTCCAGGGTCACGGTCAGCAAGGTGCCGTCGGGGAGCGGGGCCGGCTGGCGGAGAACGACAGCGCCGTTCAGCGTCGCCGAATCGGCCACCGGATCTCCGTCGTCGGCGCCGGCTGTCGCGCAACCGAACAGCGCGAGAATCGCGACGATCACCAGAAAAATAGTCCTCCGCACTGCCCCTCCATCCGGATCGCCTGGTCACATGTTTGCCGGCCTGGGTCCGACGGCCACCGGTGTCCATCCGTCCCAGCCGTCACGGGCTTTCCAATCGCCCCATCCGACACCGCGTCGACCCTATAGGGCTGTTGCCCGCCTCCGAGCGACAACGCTCCTGGCAGAGCCGGCCCGCCCCCGCAAGCGCCGCAGTTTTTGTCAGTGGCCCCGGGTAGAAACGTCCATGGACGACAAACACGGGGCCGGCCGCGCAGAAGGGCGCATTTCAGCCTCACGGGAATAGCGGAAGTCGAGGGGGCTATGCAGCGCACACGAAACGCCATCAGACGGCGCAGGGGCCGGCGGAACTGGCCCATCTGCCCGGTGACCGGTAAGGAACGCCTGGGGGAACGCAAGGACGCGAAGCTGGCTCTCGAGGCGGCCCGGCATCTGCGCGCACAGGCCGAGTTGGACGGGCGAGCATCCGGCTGGACGGTCTGCCGAGAGTACCCCTGTGAGCACTGCGGCGGCTGGCATCTGACCTCGTTGGCGGCCTGGCCGGTGGCCACCGCATCCTGACGACCACCCGGACAAGGAGCCAACGCCAATGACACGTCCCCCCGGTACCGCGGTCGTGCTGCTCGGCGACCACGACACCGCCAACCAGATCGAGGCGCTGACTCAGGTGGCCGCCCATCACGGCGCATCGGTCGCCGAGGTGTTCAGCTTCGCTCCGGGCGATGCCGCCCGCGCCGACGATCTGAGCGAGGTCGAGCCGGTCGTGCAGGCGCTCGGGGCCGCCATCACCGCGAGGTTGCCGATCTGGACGCCCTATCCCCGTGAGGACCTCTGGCGGGAGCAGCACTTCCGCCGGCTCAGCATCGCGTTGCAACGCCATGGGCTGAACCTGCTGTTCGGCAACGACCTCGTCCCCTGCCCCGTCGGCACCAGCGAGTTGGACTTCGCGCTGCGCGCCGAGGTCCGGGCGGTCGACGATCTCGACCGCGCCGCACTCGCCGCGGCGGGCGCCCGGACGCTCGACCATGAGATCGAAATGGCACTCGTGGCCGCCTCGGACACCATGACGGCCGCCGGCACACCCGCGGCACGGCCGCCGGCACGGCCGCCGCGGACAGCGCCCCGGACCCGCCGCTGCACCGACGACACCGGCCCCGGCGCGCTCGGCGACTCCGGACCCGCCCCACCGCCGCGGCTGCCGTCACCGGATGCGCCGTGGGCACACCGGCAGCCGATCCTCAAGCGCTACGCCCGGTGGCTGGTCGAGACCTGCGGACTCACCCAGACCGCGGCCGCGCAGTGCCTCAACCCGACCGGCCAGCGCACCCCGCAGGGGCATCTGTGGCAGCAGGCGACGGTTTCGGCGCTGATCAAGGGAAAGTACGACCGATGCTGACCGGTCATGCGCAGCGGAAGGAGCCGAACCACTCCTCGGCAAGGCTGGGTGAGGGCGATCGATCGGGCGACATCACTGCTCGCGCAGTGTCTTTCGGCCCATAGCGCTGCGTTCGACGGAGAACGACTCGGCGGTCCACTCTTCGTCGAGCAGCCACACCGACATCGCCATGGCCCGTGCCGCGCAGGCGAAGTACACGTTCGGCAGCGCCAGGTGGCGATGCAGCGCATTGGGGAAGAACGCGGTGAAGCACAGGATGCCCTCATCGTGGACGTAGCTGCCGAAGCCGAAGCCGGTAGCGTCCTGCAGGAACTCGGCCGCATTGAGCGTCAGCGCCAATTCGACTCCCGCGGCCGGCGTGTCGGCCACGAACGGGAAACGCTGTAAGACGAACAGGCCGTTGCCGTACAGCGGGTGGGCCTGGGTGCCCAGCATCTGGCACAACGACGACCGGTCGCCGAACGGGAACTCCACGACGAGGCCCTGGCCGCCACTGGAGGCCCCGATCGACGGCGGCTGCTTCATGAACTGGTTCACCGCGTCGGTGAATTCCTGCTCCGGCCACTGGCAGGGGGCCTTGCCCTCTGCCACGAAGACGTTGACGGCATAGATCATGTCGTCCGGCGTGGGGCGCAGCCCGTGCTCGGGGTGACCGCTGAACGCCGGTTCGCCCCCGAGCGCCTCGGCGAGGGTGGGCCCGACCAGGCGGGCCTCGGCGATCTGCAGGACTGCCGCCGAGCCCAGCACCGGGCCGATCCAGTCGGCGTTGCCCATATGCACACGCGCCGACGAACACAGACTCAGCGTCCGCGCATCGGGGTCATACAGCGGCGCCGCCAGCGCGGCGAACCGCAACGGCCCGTCATTGAGTTCGGACAGCGCGGCCTCGGACAGGTCGAGGTCGCGCAGCACTTCGGTACGCACGGCGATCAGATAGCCGGTCTCCCCCTCGGGCCCGGTCTCCTCGCCGACGATCTCGACGGTCTGGGCGTTCTGGTCCGCCCACCAGGTGAAGCCCGTCTCGGTCCGCACCGACCATTCCGCGTCTACCTGCAACTGCTCGCGGTAGAGCCAGTCGATGGTCTGTGCGCCGGCGTTCACGGGTGCCCTTTCCGCTCCTTGCAGATGAGGAGTCCAGGCAACCGTAGCGCCGGGCCCCGACGAACCGCGCCCCGTCCGGATGTAACGCGGGCCCACCGATCTCCGACAGTGCGTATGTCTGCCGACAGTGAACAAGGGAGTTCCCGTGGTGGTAAACGTCCGTTCCGCCTTCTCGGCCGGCGTCGCCGCCAGCCTGCTGGCCGCCGGAGCCGGGACCGCCGTGGTGTCGCCGGCGCTCACCGCCCCCCTGCCGGTGATGGCCTCCCCCGCGGTACAGCTCAGCGCGTTGATGTCTGCGCTGCCGAAGCCGAGCGCAGCCACCAAACCGACGAAGCCCACGACCGGCCCCTTTCCCGGCGGCGCAGCGGGCTCGATCAGCGACTGGATCATCAACAGCTACAACACCGTTCAGCCGTGGATTCAGTACAGCGTCGACCTGGGCGCCTGGGGGGTCGGCTGGATGCCCTTCCCGATCAACTATGCCGCACCCCAGATGATCATCGGCTACAGCGGTATCGAGCCCCTCGCCCAAGCCGGCGTGTACAGCGCCGCCTACGCCCTGGCCGGTCAGTGGGAGCTGATCGGGCCAACGGTGAAGAACGGGGTGGAAACCGCCTACGGCAACTTCGTTCGCGGCCAAATCGGTTGGGTCACAAGCTTTTTCCCGCCGCCACCACCGCTGGGCGGGGCGTCGGTGGCCGCGCCCAAAGCCTTCGCACGTGTGGCGGCATCGTCCCTTGCAGCCCCGGCGGCGCGTTCAGCCCCCGCGAAACCCACAGCCGCCGCGACAGCGTCAGTCCCCGCGGCTCCTGCGCAGACCGTTGTGTCACAGCCGCTGTCGAGTGCGGATGCCGATGCGGCTCCTGCCGTTCCGACGGCCGCACAAAGCGCCCGGGTGGCACCCCGTCGGTCGATAGCCCGGGTGCAACGGTCCACGCCCGCGCCGGCTGCGGCCGTCACCGCGCCGGCCGGCGCGGACACCGCCGCCGGCACACCGGCGCCCAGGGCCGCCGCGGCCGCCGCGGCGACCTCGTCGACTCCGCGCACCAGGGCCCACCAGAGCACCCGCGCCGGCGCGAAGGGTAGCCCGGGCGCGGCCGGCAGTGCGAAGGCAAGCCGGGCCCGTCGTTGAGCACCCGGGGCCGCAAACCGACGCGGCGTCCTCCGCCGATCCTGGCCGTCGCGCTGACGGCGGCGGTCATGGTGACCGCACCTCGCGCCCTCCCGACCGCCGCGGCCGATTCGTGCCCCGACATCGAGGTTATCTTCGCCAGAAGCACCAACGCCATCGGTTTGGGAGACACCGGACAGGCCTTCGTCGACGCGCTGCGCTCCAGGGTCGGCGACCGGTCACTCGCCGTCTATTCGGTGAACTACCCGGCCAGCCTCGACTTCGCGAGCTCGGTCCCCGTCGGTGCCGCCGACGCCTCCGCCCGGGTGCAGTGGATGGCCGACAGCTGTCCGGACACCAGGCTTGTGCTCAGCGGCATCTCCCAGGGCGCCGGCGTGATCGACCTCATCACGATGGATCCCCGACCGCTCGGGCAGTACACGCCGGTGCCGATGCCGCCGCGGGTCGCCGACCACGTGGCCGCGGTGGCGGTGTTCGGCAACCCGGCCGGCACGACACCGGGAGGCGGACCGCTTCCCGCGATGAGCAGTCGCTACGGAGCCAAGACGATCGACCTGTGCGCGCCCGACGATATGTACTGCGACCCGGGTGGTCAGAGTTTTCTCGCCCACCTCGCCTACGTGCAGAACGGAATGGTCGACCAGGCGGCGAATTTCGTCGCTTCCCGACTTCAGTAGGGATCCCCAGTCCGCATATTGCACCGCGCGCAACTCGCGGGGTCTCAGGAAATTTCGAGCCTGGCTTTTCGGCGATCCGAGGTGTTTCAGCAAGGCGAAACACCAGCAAAATCCAGATGTGTCGCAGAACACCCCGCAAAATAGATTCGTGCAGTAGCAAATCAATCGGGGCCCCAGCCACTGGGCCGTGACCCTGCTCGTCGCCCGCCACCTCGTCAAATGCCCTCGATCGACCCCATCTAGCTGCACATTCTCGCCTGCCATCGAATACCCGGCGAACTGCGATTATGTAGTTTTCGGCTTCGCGTCGAACACCTTAATATGACACTCCTCCAGCAAACCTTCTCATGTGCCGATTACGCACCACTTTTTGTTTCACGATTTTCCCGCCATGCACTATCCAATTAGGCTGCTACAACTATGAAAAAGTTTGCGCTAGCGACGATTACCGCCAGCCTGGTTGCAACCTCATCGGCGACCGCTTCGGCTTTTCCCCTCGTGGGCACCAACGGCCTGTCCCCCAACGCATGGAACCTCCTGCAATACATTCAGGCCAACTACCCCGGTGTGCAGTCCATCGGCGGCGTACGCGCGGATTCGCGCCCGGACCATCCCAGCGGCCACGCCCTGGACATCATGATCGGCTCGGACATGGGTCTGGGCGACGCGATCAACGCCGACGTCAAGAGCCAGGCCGGCCGCTTCGGTGTCAAGTACACGATGTGGCGGGTGGCTGATCACTTCAACCACGTCCACGTCACGGTCGCCTAGGGGACCCGCGCCACGGAGCCGTAAACTCCCGCGCAATGACCGACGCCCTCGTTCTGGACTACGTGCGGACCCCGCGCGGCAAAGCCTCGGCAAAGGGGTCGCTGCACGACCGCACCGCCACCGATCTGCTCGTTCACCTCGAGCACGCACTGGTCGACCGGACCGGCCTGGACCCCAGCCGGGTCGACGACCTGATCGTGGGCTGCGCATCGCAGGTCGACGAGCAGGGTGCCGACATCGCGCGCACCTCGGCACTGCTGGCCGGTTGGGGCGACGACGTTCCCGGCCTGACGGTCAACCGGTTCTGCGCCTCGGGCATCGACGCCGTGGCGCAGGCCGCGGCCCGGTTGCGGGCAGGTGACCTCGGCCTCGCGGTCGCCGGCGGGGTCGAGTCGGTCTCCCGGGTTCCGCTCTTCGCCGACCGTGGCCCGCTGTGGACCGACCCGGCCACGATCCGCTCGGTGGGTTCGGTGCACATGGGCATCGCCGCGGATCTCAACGCGACGATCGAGGGGTTCGGCCGCGACGAACTCGACCGCTACGGCGCCGAGACCCAGCAGAAAGCGGCCGCGGCGTGGGCGGGCGGGGTGTTCGCCCGCTCGGTGGTGCCGGTGCCGCCCTCCGACGACGGCCCGGGACTCGACCACGACGAACTCGTCCGTGGGCAGACCACGGTCGAGGCACTCGCGTCGCTGCCGCCGGCCTTCGCGCAGTTGGGCGCCGAGGGTCAGGACGAGATCGCGTTGAACGCCTACCCGGGTGTGCCGTCCATCGAGCACCTGCACACGGTCGGGACCTCGCCGCAAATGGCCGACGCCGCAGCGCTTCTGCTGCTCGGCACCCGCGAGAGCGCGGAGGCGGCCGGTGTCGCACCACGTGGTCGCATCCTCGCCGCCGCCACCACCGCGGTGAATCCGGTGGTGATGCTGACCGCCGGCCAGAGCGCGGTGGTGGAGGTCATCGCCCGCGCCGGCCTGCGGCCCGCCGACATCGACGTCTTCGAGTTCGCCGAGGCGTTCGCCGCCCTGTGCCTGAAGTTCCGCCGGGCCCTCGACGCCGGACCGGACCGGATGAACCCCAACGGCGGCACGATGGCCATGGGCCACGCGTTCGGGGCGACCGGCGCGATCCTGGTGGGCAGCTGCCTCGAAGAACTCGAACGCCGCGACGGCCGCTACGGTGTCGCGGCGGTGAGCGGGGCGGCCGGCCTCGGAGTGGCCGTCGTCGTCGAGCGCTTGAGAGTCTGAGGATTCATCGGAACAACGCACCGACTCGGGCATGCTGACGGTATGAGTCTGCCCTGGCGCGGTGCGGCGAACCCACCCATCGAGGTCGACCGGCTACCGATGTTCCGCGGGCTGCGCCCGCTCAAGAAGTGGCGTTATCTGGGCGTCTACGGGCCCGACGTCCAGATGTGTGTGGGTGTCGCCCGGATCGGCCCCGGCTATCAGTCCTTCTGGGCCGTGCACAACCGCACCACCGACACCTTTCGTGACCGGGCGGCGCTGTGGCCGATCGTGCACTTCGACGAGACGACGGCCCGGTTCGATCGCGTCGACGTCGTCTACCGGCGGGCCGGCGAACCGATCGAAATCGTGTCCCGGCATGGGAAGTACCCGATCTGGACCCGCAAGACTCCCGTCCGCGTCACCGGGACCATCGACGGCATCGGCATCGACTCACCCGGTCTGGTCGACGAGTCCGCCGGCCATCACGCCCGCGTCACCCGCTGGTCGTGGAGCGCCGGCTGCGGAACATCGGAGTCTGGTGCCGCGATCACCTGGAATCTCGTTGACGGCGTGCATGATTCGCCGGTCAACTCCGAGCGAACCGTGTGGGTGGACGGGATTCCCCAGGAGGTCGGGCCGGTCGAGTTCGCCGCGGATCTGTCCCGGGTCGGCGATCTCGAGTTTCACGCCGAGACCGAACGCGCCCGCCATGACCGGCTGATCCTCGTCGACAGCAGCTACCGCCAGCCGTTCGGGACCTTCACCGGATCGATCGCGGGCATCACGCTGCGCGACGGGTACGGGGTGATGGAGCGCCACGACGTTCGGTGGTGAAACGCGATCGCCGTCATGGGATCCCGCCTCAGTGCAGCGGCGGTGGCGGGTTGGCGACCACCGGCAACGGTCCGGTGTAGCCGATCCGCTCCTGGGCGATCTGCAGCACCCGGTCACGCACCAGGAACCAGCCGCCGACCAGGGCGGGAATCAGCACGATCAGGCTGGCGACCGTCCAGGTGCCGATCGGGCGGTTGAAAGCCATCAACACCAGTACGGCGAACAGGAACGCCAGGGTGATGTAGCCGGTGTAAGGCGCCCCCCACATCTGGAACGACGGCCGGCTCAGCAGGCCGCGCTGCGCCCAGCGGTACAGCTGGATCTGGCAGATCACGATGGTCGCCCAGGATGACAGGATGCCCAGCGAAGCCACGTTGAGCACGATCTCGAAGGCCATCGTCGGCACCACCCCGTTGAGCAGCACACCCAGCAGGCCGATCGACGCGGTCAGGCAGATGCCGCCGTACGGCACGCCCCGACGCGACATCAGGCCGGTGAACTTCGGCGCACTGCCGTTCATCGCCATCGAGCGCAGGATGCGGCCGGTGGAGTACAGGCCGGCATTGAGGCTGGAGAACGCCGCCGTCATCACCACGATGTTCATCATGGTGCCGCCGCCCTCGATGCCGACCTTGGAGAAGAACGTCACGAACGGGCTCTCGCCGGCCGAATAGTCGTTGTAGGGCAGCAGCAGGGCCAGCAGGAACAGCGAGCCGACGTAGAACAGCGCGATACGGGCAATGACCGAGTTGATGGCGCGTGGCATCACCTTCTCCGGCTCGGCGGTCTCACCGGCCGCGGTGCCGACGAGTTCCACAGCGGCATAGGCGAAGACGACACCCGAGGTCACCACGACGAGCGGCAGCAGCCCGACCGGGAACAGCCCTCCGTTTCCGGACATGACGCTGAACCCGGTGGAGTGCCCGTCGATCTGATAGCGCCCGCCGAGGAAGATCGTCCCGGCCACCAGGAAGGTCAGCAGCGCAAGCACTTTCACCAGCGCGGCCCAGAACTCGAATTCCCCGAACAGGGCCACCGACACCATGTTCATGGCGAACACCAGCCCCAGGGCGATCAGCGCGATGAGCCACTGCGGGACGCTGTCGAACACGTGCCAGAACCGGGCGTAGGTGGCGATCGCGGTGGAGTCGACGATGGTGGTCATGGCCCAGTTCAGGAAGTACATCCACCCCGCGACGTAGGCGGCCTTCTCGCCGAGGAACTCCCGGGCATAGGAGACGAAGGATCCCGACGACGGCCGGTGCAGCACGAGTTCGCCCATCGCGCGCAGAATGAAGAAGACGAAGACACCGCAGATTCCGTACACGATGAACAGCCCGGGCCCGGCACTGGCCAGGCGGCCACCGGCACCGAGGAACAGCCCGGTGCCGATCGCCCCGCCGATCGCGATCATCTGCAGCTGGCGGGGTTTGAGGCTCTTGTGGTAGCCGGCGTCCTCCGCGCTCAGCGCGGCCAGCGCCTCGGGTGACTCCGGTGTCGCCGTCATGACTGGCCGTCCTCACTGCCCTCGCCGTTGCTGTCGTGCGGCGGGGTGGGAATGTCGCGGAAGGTGAACACGAAACCGAACACCGCGACAGCGGCGGCGATCGCATAGCCGATGATCGAGTACCAGCCGGCGCGTTGGTAGGCCGTCACCGCGACGATGCCCATGGCGACGAACACCATGAACATGCCGATCAGCGGCGTCTTGGCGCTGAAGTCGATCAGACGCACCGCACACCCCTCCCTGCCTGCCCCATCGAGAAGCCCAGTAAATCCGGAACGGCGCCGTCGCGCAGGCAGAAAGGCACAACAGTTTTCGTGCCGGTAACACGCAGGCACTCGCTAGCGGGCGTGCGCCCCGCCGCGCCGGCGGACGGCCCGCACCACCAGCAATCCGTACACCACGGCGTTGACCGCGCCGAGCAGCCCCGCCGCAGTCCACTGCGCCTCGCGGGTAAGCCCTGCGGGATAAAGGATCCCGCCCACGTAGTGGTCGATGAAGCCGCCGGTGTATCCGCTCTGGCCCGCCTCGCGCCGCAAGGACACCTCCAGCGGGGTCAGCGGGCACACCCGGCCGGAGGCCTCGATCCAGATCCCCCACGCCAACGCGGGCAGGTGCAGCAGCGCCATTCGGGGCCAGCGCCACACCACCAGGACACCGAAGGCCACCCAGGCGACGAACACCGCATGGGTGAGAAGCACCGCGTCGGCGAGAAACCCCGCGCTCATCGTTCGATGTTCGCACGACCGTCGTCTGTGCCATCGTTGTCTCCGGCCGGGAGGAGGCTGACGTGGCACCGACGACGACACCGCGCCGACGCACGGCCGCGGCCGTACTGTGCGTGGTGTCGCTGGTGCTGGCCACCCTGACCGGCTGCTCGACCGCCCCGTCGACCCCGCCGGGGATGTTCAGCGTCTATCTCGGTGAGCCACAACACCCGTTGGTTCCGGGCAACACCACCGAAACCGAGGGCGGCAAGATCATCGCGGCGGTGTGGACCTCGCTGGTGACCTTCGACGAGACCACCCGCACCGTCACCTACGACGGTGCCGCCGAGTCGGTCACCTCGACGGACAACATCAACTGGACCATAAAACTCAAGCCCGGCTGGACCTTTCACGACGGCACGCCGGTGACCGCGCAGTCCTACGTGCGGGCGTGGAACTACACCGCACTGAGCAGTAACGCTCAGGGTGGGTCCTACTTCTTCTCGAATGTGCAGGGCTATGACGCGCTGCAGGCCGACGAGGGCCGGGAGCCGGCCGCCACCACCATGACCGGCCTGTCGGCCCCCGACCCGCTCACCATCAGGGTCACGCTGTCCGAACCGTTCGCCATCTACCCGCTGACCCTGGGCTACAGCGCGTTCGATCCGCTGCCCGAGGCGTTCTACGCCGACCCGGTGGCCTACGGCAAGAAGCCGGTCGGCAACGGCCCGTTCCGCGCCGACACCGAATGGGTGCCCGGCCGCGGAATGACGTTGAGCCGCTACGACGACTACGCCGGTACCGACAAGGCCAAGTCCCGCGGCGTGGTGATGCGGATGTACACCGAGGTGTCCACCGCCTACACCGACGTGCTGGCCGGCAACCTCGACATCCTCAAGGGACTGCCGCCGGACGCCTACGCCAGCGCCAAGGACGTCTTCGGCGAGCGCTACCTCGAGCAGCCCAGCCCGGACATCACCAGCCTGGGTTTCCCCTTGTACGACCCGCGCTACGCCGACGTCCGGGTCCGACGCGCGCTGTCGATGGCCATCGACCGGGAGGCGATCGTCAACGCGATCTTCCTGGGCACCCGGGTGCCGGCGGACTCCTTCGCCCCGCCCACCGTCGTCGGCTACCGCGCCGGAGCCTGCGGCCGGTGGTGTGAATACCACCCCGACGAAGCCAAGGCACTGCTCGCCGAGGCCGGGTTCGACACCGGCGCCCCGGTGGAGATCTGGTTCAACGCCGGCGCCGGACACGACGGCTGGATGACCGCGGTGGGCAACATGTTCCGCAAGATCGGCCTGACCTACAAGCTGCGCGGCAACCTGCAGTTCAACGAATTCCTGTCCAAGCGCGACGCCAAGGAGATGACCGGACCGTTCCGCCTGGCATGGGTGATGGACTACCCCTCGATCGAGAACTTCCTAGCTCCGCAGTACGCCACCGCCGCACTGGCCCCGGCCGGATCCAACACCACCTTCTACAGCAGCCCGGCGTTCGACGAGGCCCTCGACGCCGGGGACCGCGCACCCACCATCGAGGCCGCCGGCGCCGCCTACGAGAAGGCCGAGAGCGTCCTGGTGCAGGATCTGCCGGCCGCGCCGCTGTTCAGCGGGCTGGACCAGGCGGTGTGGGACACCCGGGTGTCGGGGGTGCGCTACAACATCCTGGGCGAGATCGAGCTCGCCGATGTCGTCGTCGACGGCAAGGCGGTGTGATCCGTTGACCCGCTTCGTGATCCGCCGTCTGCTGCTGACCGTCCCGATCCTCATCGGTGCCTCGTTGCTGATCTACGCGATGGTCTACGCGCTGCCCGGCGACCCCGTGCGCGCCCTGGCCGGCGACCGTCCGCTCAGCCCGGCGGTGCAGGCGCAGATCCGCGCCGACTTCAACCTCGACGACCCCTTCATCGTCCAGTACGGCAAGTACCTGTGGGCTCTGCTGCACGGCGATTTCGGCACGGACTTCTCCGGCCGCCCGGTGGTCGAGACCATCTCCCAGCGCCTGCCGGTGACCGTGAAACTGACCGTCGTCGCCGTGGTGTTCGAGACCGTGCTCGGCATCACCGCCGGCATCCTGGCCGCACTGCGCCGCAACTCCTTCTTCGACAACCTGGTGCTGGTCTCCACCACCGTGCTGGTGTCGATCCCGGTCTTCGTGCTGGGCTTCCTGGCGCAGTACCTGTTCGGGTTCAAACTGCGCTGGCTACCCATCGCCGGGATCGCCGACGGCTGGGTCAGCTACCTGCTGCCCGGTCTGGTGCTGGCCGCGCTGTCGATGGCCTATGTGGCGCGGCTGACCAGAACCGCCATGCTGGAGGCGTTTTCGGCCGACTACATCCGCACCGCTCGGGCCAAGGGCGTCGGGCGGACCCGCATCGTGCTGCGGCATGCGTTCCGCAACAGCCTGATTCCGGTGATCACCTTCATCGGCGCCGACATCGGCTCGCTGCTCGGCGGGGCGATCGTCACCGAGTCGGTGTTCAATCTGCCGGGTCTGGGCCGGGCCATCTTCGACGCGGTGCGCTCCCAGCAGGGCCCGGTGGTGGTCGGGATCGTCACGATGATGGTGTTCTTCTACATCTTCTTCAATCTGCTCGCCGACGTGCTGTGCGCGGTGGCCGATCCGAGGATCCGCTATGACTGAACCGACCCCGGTGACCGACGACGTCGACGCGGCCCCGCCGGTCGGGCAGTCCAGCGTGTGGGCCGACGCCTGGCGATACCTGCGCACCAACCCGCTGTTCCTGATCGGGTGCACGATCATGGTGGTGATGGTGACGATGGCGCTGTTCCCGGCGCTGTTCGCCGGCGGCGTCGACCCCACCGACTGCGACCTGTCGATGTCGCGGCAGGCGCCGAGTGCCGCGCACTGGTTCGGCATCGACCTGCAGGGCTGCGACTACTACGCCAACGTCGTCTACGGCGCGCGGACCTCGGTCGCCATCGGCGTGCTCACCGTCATCGGGGTGCTCATCATCGGGGTGCTGGTCGGTGCGCCGGCCGGCTACTTCGGTGGCTGGATCGACTCGCTGCTGGCCCGCGTCACCGACGTGTTCTTCGGCATCCCCCTGTTTTTGGGGGCGCTGATCCTGCTGACCGTGTCCGCGCACCGATCGGTGTGGACGGTGTCGCTGGCGCTGGTCGCGTTCGGCTGGATGACGGCGATGAGACTGGTGCGTTCCTCGGTGGTCGCCATCCGCGGGTCGGACTACGTGCTGGCCGCCCAGGCACTCGGTGCGCCGACCGGCCGGATCCTGGTGCGCCACATCCTGCCCAATGCCCTTGCCCCGGTGCTCATTTACGCCACCATCGCGGTGGGCACCTTCATCTCCGCCGAAGCCGCGCTGACCTATCTCGGTATCGGCCTGCAGGCTCCGGAGATCTCCTGGGGTCTGCAGATCAACGTCGCGCAGTCACTGATCGGCACCTCCCCGCACCTGTTGTTCTTCCCCGCGCTGTTCCTGTCCATCACGGTGCTGGGGTTCATCCTGCTCGGCGACACCCTGCGTGACGCCCTCGACCCGAAGCGACGGTGAGCGGCATGGACGAGAACACAGCCGAGTCGCTGTTGGCCATCCGCGGACTGAGCATCGAGTTCCGCGTGGACAAGACCTGGATCCCCGCGGTGCGCGAGGTGGACCTGACCCTGCAGACCGGCGAGATCCTGGCCCTGGTGGGTGAGTCGGGATCGGGGAAATCGACGCTGGCGATGGCGATTCCCGGTCTGCTGGCCCCCAACGCCCGCCTCGACGGCAGCATCCGCCTGGCCGGCGAAGAGTTGGCGAACGCCGACGAGCAGACCCTGAGCGCGGTGCGCGGCGGCCGGGTGGGCGTGGTGTTCCAGGAGCCGATGACGGCGTTCAACCCGGTCTACACCATCGGCTGGCAGATCGCCGAAGCCATCCAGATGCACCGCGAGATGACCAAGGAGCAGACCCGGGCCCGGGTGGTGGAGCTGCTGGAGTTGGTCGACATGCCCGACCCGGCCGCCCGCATCGACTACTACCCGCATCAACTCTCCGGCGGGCAGCGTCAGCGCGCGATGATCGCCCAGGCGCTGGCCTGCGACCCGGCGCTGCTCATCGCCGACGAACCCACCACCGCCCTCGACGTCACCGTGCAGGGCGAGATCCTCGACCTGATCCGCGACCTGCGCGGCCGGGTGGACGCCGGGATCCTGCTGATCACCCACGACATGGGTGTGGTGGCCGACCTGGCCGACCGGATCATGGTCATGAAGGACGGCGAGGTCGTCGAATCCGCGCCCGCCGCAACGCTGTTCCGCAACCCCACCCACCCGTACACCCGCTCGCTGCTGGAGGCCGTCCCGCACCTGGGCGCCGGCCGGCTTCAGGTGTCGCAGCCCGAGCCGGGGACCGAGCCCGAGACCGCGGCGCCCGCACTGTCGCTGCGCGAGGCCACCATCGAGTTCAAGTCCGGCCGCCACGCGACCTTGCGGGCCGTCGACAACGTCAGCCTCGACGTCGCCGCCGGGGAGGTCGTCGGCCTGGTCGGTGAATCCGGCTCGGGCAAGTCGACATTGGGCAAGGCCGCCGTCGGCCTGGTGAAGCTGACCTCGGGCACGGTGGCGCTGGCCGGCACCGACATCACCGGACTGTCCCAGCGCGGCCTGCGCGAACCGCGCAAGCGGGTGGGCGTGGTGTTCCAGGACCCCGGCTCGTCGCTGAACCCACGCTGGCCGATCGGGCAGGCGATCGCCGAGCCGCTGGCGCTGCACACCCGCATGTCAGCCGCGCAGCGCTCGGCCCGGGTCGACGAACTGCTCGACCAGGTGCACCTGGACCGCGCACTGCGAAACCGCTACCCGCATCAGCTCTCCGGTGGGCAGCGCCAGCGGGTCGGCATCGCCCGGGCGCTGGCGCTGAACCCCGCGCTGGTGATCGCCGACGAGCCGACCTCGGCGCTGGACGTCTCGGTGCAGGCCCGGGTGCTCACACTGCTGCGTGCCCTACAAGCCGAGCACGGCTTCGCCTGCCTGTTCATCAGCCACGACCTGGCCGTCGTCGAGGAGCTCTCCGACCGCATCGCGGTAATGCAGTCCGGTCGGCTGGTGGAGTCCGGGCCGGCCGAGACGGTGCTGCGCCACCCCGGCGAGCCCTATACCGCCCGGCTGATCGCCTCGGTGCCGGTGCCCGACCCCGAAGAGCAGGCCCGCCGCCGGCAGCTGCGGCTGGCCCAGGCGGCTGGCGGCTGATAGCAGCAGCGCGCAAAGCGCCCCGTCAAATCCGTCGGACCGGTCGGTTGGGGTTCGGCGCCAGCGCCAGTACCTCGGCGAAGCCGTCGATGATGGACTCGGCGAACAATTCGGGATCGCGAATCGCGGCTGCGTCATAGTTGATCCCCAGGCACGCGATGGGGCCGTGGGTGACCAGGCCGGCCATGACCGCACAACCGGGCAGGGGACCGAAGGGATACATCCGCTCGACCTTGGCTCCGGCGAGGTAGGCGTCGTGCGGGATTCCCGGCACGTTGCTGGCTTGCAGGTCATTGACGCTCGCCGAGGCGCCGAGCAAGGAGAGGGCGGCTCCGGGCAGCCACGCAAGTGCCGGACCGATCACGTTGAACAGGTCCACGGCCGGCTCGTGCCGGGCAGCGTCGACCTGCTTGTGGATCGCGAGCATGAGCTCGCCCGGGTCGCTGATCGTCACCTTCGCCGCGAGCCTTCCGACGGCGATGCGGTTGCCACCGGCAGGGTCACCTGAATTGCGGACCGAGATCGGAATGGCCACCGGCATCACCGATATGGGACTGCCGGAGCGGGTGTGGTATAGCCGGAATGCCGAAATCAGGCCTGCCAGATAGGCATCGTTGACCGATGCGCCCACGCTTCGGGCCGCAGCCCTCAGGTCGGCGAATTCGATGTCGAAGGCACAGAAGCGCCATGAAATACTGCGCCCGCGCAACAACGGCGACCCGGGAGGGCTGGCCGCACCGGCGATCGTCAACGCCGAACGCAGATAGCGCACAGCGTGGTCTGGCCGGCCGGCAGCCAGCATTGCCTTCGCAGCAAACGTTATCGCCCCCGGAAGGCGGTTGAGGTCGGCGGCGATCTGACGCCCGATCACGGTGATCGGACTGAGATGTTCAGGTTGCGGGGGCGGGGGTTGGGGCTTGTCGGGCATGGGATCGCGCGTGGCGCTGTGCAATCCGGAAAGCAGGTCGATCGCGCCGAGACCGTCGGTCATCGCGTGATGGACCTTCAACAGGTAGACCGCCTTTCCATCGGGAAGACCGTCGAAAAGCACCGCCTCCCAAGGTGGTCGGGCCGGGTCCAGCGGTGTCATGGCAATTTGCTCGACGCTGCTGAACAATTCGCCCATGGAACCGTCACCGGGGACCCGCATGCGGCGCAGGTGGTAGTGCAGGTCGAAATCCGGATCGACAGCCCAACTGGGCGCGCGCCGATACCGAGTGGGGGGGTCCTGGACCGTGCCGCCGGAACCCGCGGCACTATCCGGGCCGCCCGTCAACCCCGTGCGCGGCGACGAACCGGTTGCAGTCCGGCAAGATAGTCCAGCAGTTGACGGCGCAAATGGGTCGCGTAGGCGGTGGTTGGCTTCGCCGCGACGATCAACGTGTCCAGTGGGCCATCTGGTTCGTGGCCCATTCCAGCGGACCGGTTGGTCTCGTCATCCGCGCCCCCCGAACCATCGAGGTTTCACGATGATGATGGCGCAGATCATCGGCTCAGCAGACCTGGTGAGGGCCGCCCGGTGTCGCGCGCTGGCGGTGTACCCCGAATTCCACCGCCGCGAAATCGGTGACACCGATCCCGGCCGAGGGCGCCGACGCCGGTCCTGCACCTCGCCGGCTATGCCGATGATCGCGATATCGGCCGGCCCCGCCACCCCCTCACGGTCGAGCATGGCGCGGTAACTGGGTAGCCCGCCGTAGCCCGCGAAGGCCTCGGCCGCACGCGCGGACGCGCCCGCCTTGTCGCCGGTGACACACACCGGCAGCGCCGCGATGACCCGCGGTGCTGGTCGGCCGAACTCGTCGGCGGCGCGGGTGATGGTCGGGACGGTGTGGTCCGCCAGGGTCACCGGACCCGGTGCACCAGGTCAGCGTGCCGTCGGCCATCGCCGCGGTCACGCGCAGCATCTGCTCGACCCAGGGCGGCCACCACCACGCCGAAACCGGTCGAGCCGTTGGCGCTGAGACCCGCGCGCACCGGTACATCTCGCCGTCGAAGTTGGCGGTTCGTTGCGTGGACAACGGCATCAGGACACTCGAGAGGTACTCGCGAAGGTGACGGACCGGCTTGTCGAGGTGTAGGCCGAACATGTTCTCGATGACGATCTTGTGGCTGAGCCCGATGCCGAGGGTGAAGCGGTTCCCCAGGCGGCCGCCGCCGTGTGGTCAGCTGGGCGATCGCGTGCGGGTGCCGCGGGAACGTCGGCACCACCGCGGTACCGAGTTCGATGCGCCCCACCGTGGCGCCCACCACGGCCAGCGCGGTCAGTGCGTCGTGGCCGAAGATATTGGGCACCCAGTACGAGGTGAAACCGTCCCGTTCGGCCGCGGCGGCCTCGGCCACCACGTCCTGAAGTGTTCCGTCGTTGATCGCGCCGCTGAAGATTCCGTATTCCATCACCCCGACGATACGGACCTGCCGCCCATCTGAGCGCCGTACCGATCGACCGGGGCCCGTCACACCGGGTCGGCCGGGTTCGCCTCACGCCACGCCGACCAGATCTCCGGCGCAGCTGTCCCTGATCGGGCACCGGCAACCCGGCGGTTCGGGCCCAGGCGCGGACCACCGCGGTCGTCGGCTCCGACGGGGTGCCGTCGAGTGCGGTGATATCGACCCGGGTCGGTGAGAGACGTTGCAGGACAGCGTCTTCAGTGGCCGCCCAGGCCTGGGCGGCGGCCAGGAATCGGTAGGTCCACTCCTCGGCGAGCTGGCGGGTCTCGCAGAACACGACCGGGACGTTCGGCCAGCGGACCTGCAGTTCCGCCAGCCCGTCGGCGACGACCGCCGGCCGCACCCGATCGAGCTTGAACAGCTGCGAATAGCGGTCCTCGACCACCACCGCCGCGCGCGGCAGCGCCGCGAGATCAGCCACCTGATAGCGCAGCTTGCCGCCGGTGAGGCCGGCGACCAGATCGGCCAGCGACTTGCGTTCCACGCTGGCGATGAGCCTGCCGTCGGCGACGAGTCCGTAATCCCCGCACGGCAGGGCCCGCTTGAGGGTCGAGACCTGCTGGCCGGCGAACCGGTACGGGTACTGCTCGTGGCCGTCGACGACGATCTGCAAGCCGTCGATGCCCTGCGCGCGGGCGGTCGGGGTTCGCACATTCGGCCGCGCCTGTTTGCGGGTGCGCGGCGACTGCCAGAACACCGCGTCACGGCCGCGCGCCTGGGTGAACACCAACTGGGAGCGGTTGTGCCGGGATCGGTCGGCGATGACGTCGATCGCCGCGCCGCGCCGCTGACACGACCGCAACAGCACCGTCTCGACGATCACCGGATCGTCGGGCCAGTCGTCCAGCGGAACCGGGTAGGCGAACAGCGCCTTCTCCCGCGGCCAGGTTCCCGCCGTCCGGAACAGCAGGTCGCCACCGGGCAGTGGAACCCGCAGCAGGAACGGCAACCGGGAATCCTGGTCCGGATTGGCCACGATCAACAACTCCGCCACGGCATGTCGAGTCTGCCCAGCATCACGGCGACACGCCAGTTCGCACGCCGAGCCGCGTCACACCCGGACTAACGGCGCTCCGGTCCCAGGAGGCGTCTGATCACCGACCGGTTGGGATCGTTCTCCCGTTCGGCCAGTAGAAACTCCATCCCCTGCTCGACCGCCTTCTTGGTCTGCTCCCGGACCGCGCGGACGACCGCGTCGTCGTCCTGCCGACCCTTCACCTTCCTGGTCGGGATCGGTTCGCCGAACCAGTAGTACTGGCGTTCCGGTCGCGGAAAGGGGGTGATGCCGATCCCGCGGGTTATCGGCATCGCGTCCTTACTGCCCAGGACCTTCTCGACGAACAGCCGGGTCGGGGCGAGCAACGGGTTGTCCCCGTCGAGGACGATGTCGACCGCTTCCTCGGCACCCACGGCGGCGAACGGCACGATCGTGTAACCGTGCTCAACCGCCAACCGGGCGAAACCCATCCGTTCCTTCCAGATGAGTTGGTATTTCTCGCCTTTGCGCTTGGCCACCTCCCGGCCGCCACCGGGGTACACCAGGATCACCTCGCCGCGGCGCATCAGCTCCGAGGTGATCGCCCGGGTGCCGTCCACGACTCCGCAGGCGGTGAGAACATCGCGCCACATCGGGATCTTGAAGTGGGCGTGGTCGCCCAGGGAACGGACGATGATCCCGTGCTCCCACAGTTCCGCACACATCAGAGGAGCGTCGAGCATGCCCATCACGGTGTGGTTTCCCACCAGCAGCGCACGGCGGCGCGGCACGTTGTCGATGCCGAAGACCTTGGGGTTGATCACCCTGCGAATCGGTTCCACCAGACGAAGTGCCCGCCCGATCTCCTCGGCCGAGGGTGGTTCGGGCACCCTCACCTCCCCGCCCACCGTCAACCCACCGCTGCCCGGCCGGCTTCCAGCCGGGCGACCGGGATCCGGAACGGCGAGCAGGACACGTAGTCCAGGCCCGTTCGGTGGAAGAAGTGGATGGATTCGGGGTCGCCACCGTGCTCGCCGCACACCCCGAGCTTGAGGCCGGGCTTGGTCTTGCGGCCCTCCTTGGCCGCGATCTCCACCAGCCGCCCCACACCGTCGGCGTCGATGGTCTCGAACGGGGAGACCGTGAAGACACCCTTGTTCCAGGTAGGCGGCGAACACCGTGGACTCGACGTCGTCGCGGGAGAAGCCCCACGTCGTCTGGGTCAGGTCGTTGGTGCCGAAGGAGAAGAAGTCGGCGGCATCGGCGATCCGGTGCGCGGTCGAGCGCGGCCCGCGGCAAGTTCGATCATGGTGCCGATCGGGATGGCCATCGTCACCCCCCGTCGGTCGGCGACCTCGGCGAGGATCCGCTCGGTCTCGTCCCGGACCAGGTGCAGCTCCATGACCGAACCGACCAGCGGCACCATGATCTCGACCTTCGGATCCTTGCCGGCGGCGATCTGGTCGGCGGCCGCCTCGGCGATCGCGCGGACCTGCAGCGCGAACAGCCCGGGGGTCAGCAGCCCCAGGCGCACCCCGCGCAACCCGAGCATCGGGTTGGATTCGTGCAGCCGCTGCACCGCTGCCAGCAGCCTGCGGTCGGCGTCGTCCTGCTCGCCGGTCTCACCCCTGGCCTCGGCCAGGGCGACCTTGACCGCGAGCTCGGTGCGGTCCGGCAGGAACTCGTGCAGCGGCGGATCCAGCAGCCGGATGGTCACCGGCAGTCCGTCCATCGCGTCGAGCAACTCGGCGAAGTCCTTGCGCTGCAGGGGCACCAGCGCCGCCATCGCGGCGTCGCGTTCCCCGGCGCTGGCGGCCAGGATGACCCGCTCGATCAGGACCCGGCGATCGCCCGAGGAACATGTGCTCGGTGCGGCACAGGCCGATGCCCTGCGCGCCAAGGGATCTCGCGCGGACCGCGTCCTCGGCGGTGTCGGCGTTGGCGCGGATCGCGAGGCGCCGGCGGACGTCGGCGTGGGTCAGCAACCGGTCGACCGATTTGACCAGTGCGGCGGTCTCGTCGTCGGCCCCCTTCAGCGCCGTCTCCAGACCGGCCTCGATGTAGGTCTCCACCGGAGACGGCACCACCGGCATCGCTCCGAGGAAGATCTCGCCGGTGGAGCCGTCGATGCTGATCTCGTCGCCCTCCTCGATCAGCACCGTGCCGACCCGTGCGGTTCGCGTCGAGGTGTCGACATCGAGCGCCTCGGCACCGCAGACGCATGTCTTGCCCATCCCGCGGGCGACGACGGCCGCGTGCGAGGTCTTCCCGCCACGCGCGGTGAGGATTCCGTCCGAGGCGATCATGCCCTCGAGGTCGTCGGGGTTGGTTTCCCTGCGGACCAGGACCACCTGCTCGCCACGGTCCGCCCACAGCTTGGCCGTATGCGAGTCGAAGACCGCGCGGCCCACGGCGGCACCCGGCGAGGCGGCCATCCCCGTCGTCAGCAGCTCGCGGGGAGCCGAGCGGTCGAACTGCGGGAACATCAGCAACGCCAGTTGGCTGCCCGACACCCGGGACAACGCCTCGTCCATCGTGATCAGGTGCTCGTCGACCAGCTGCGCGGCGATCCGGAACGCCGCCGCGGCGGTGCGCTTGCCGACCCGGGTCTGCAGCATCCACAACTTGCCGCGCTCGATGGTGAACTCGATGTCGCACAGATCGCGGTAGTGCGTCTCGAGCTGGCGCATCACCTTCGTCAGCTCGCTTGTGCGACGCCGGGTCCAACGCCTTGAGGTCGTCCAGCGACAGGGTGTTGCGGATTCCGGCGACCACGTCCTCGCCCTGCGCGTTGGACAGGTAGTCGCCGTAGGCGCCGGTCTGCCCGGAGGCCGGGTCGCGGGTGAACGCGACGCCGGTGCCGCTGGACTCGCCCAGGTTGCCGAACACCATCGTGCAGACGTTCACCGCGGTGCCCAGGTCGCTGGGGAATCCGCTCCCGCCGCCGGTAGAGCCGGGCCCGGTCGGTGTTCCAGGAGTCGAAGACGGCGTTGATCGCCAGGTCCAGCTGCTCGCGCGGGTGCTGCGGGAACTCCTCCCCGGAGTGCTCCCGGACCGCGTCCTTGAAGGTGGCGACCAGCGCCTGCAGGTCGTCGACGTCGAGGTCGACGTCGCTGGTCAGCGCCCTTGGCCGACTTCGCCTCGTCGAGGGCCTCGGAGAACACCTCGCCGGCTATCCCCAGCACCGTCTTGCCGAACATCTGCAGCAGCCGCCGGTAGGAGTCCCAGGCGAAGCGTTCGTCGCCGGATTCCTCGGCCAGACCCTTCACGCTGGCGTCGTTGAGCCCGATGTTGAGGACCGTCTCCATCATCCCGGGCATCGAGAACGTCGCACCGGAGCGAACACTCACCAGCAGCGGATCGTGGCGATCGCCCGAGCCGGCGGCCCAGGCTGTCCTCCAACTGCCGCAGCGCCATCGTGACCTGCACCCGCAGCTCACCCGGCGCGCTGCCCTGCGACAGGTATTCGCGGCACGCCTCGGTGGTGATGGTGAAACCGGGCGGCACCGGCAGCCCCAGCCTGGTCATCTCGGCCAGGTTCGCACCCTTGCCGCCCAGCAGGTCCTTCTGATCCTTGTCGCCCTCGGTGAAGTCGTACACGTACTTGGTCATCTGGAGCTCCTCGAATCGGCGACCATCACACGGTAAATGGCGACCCCCGCCGATTCGCGCAGTTCGGTCAATGCCGGCACGACTCAGGTCAGCGGCGCACTCGGTGACCGCGGTGATCGTCAGAGCCGCAGTGCCGCCGGGCGCGGTATCGCCGCGATCGTCGACTGACCGATCCACTCCGGCAACGCCTCTCGGGACTCGCCGCTGCCCGTGACGACGACGCTGCCGTCGAGCAGGGCCCGCGACCACGACACGTCGCCGCGCCAGATCCCGGTCAGGATGCGCAAATCGGTGTTCACCGTGGCGGCGACGTCATAGCCCGGGTCGAAATCGCACACGTCGGCGTGACCATCGAAGACCACCAGCCACCAACGCGACGCTTTCGGCGCGACGCCGTCGAGGTGGAAGGCGACCGTGGTGCGCGCCCTCGGCCACCTGTCGAGCGGGAGGTGCCGCCGGATGTCCCACATCAGCAGATGAGGGTCGAGGTCGTCCTCGCCGATCTCCCCCACCCAGCGCACGCCCCACGCACCCAGCGCGTCGACGACCCCCGACAATTCCCTGCCGCATTCGGTCAGCGAGTAGCAGGGGCGTCCGCCGACCTCGTTGCGATCGACCACGCCCGCCCGGGCCAGCGATTTCAGCCGCTTGGACAACAGTGCGGGCGACATCCTGGGTACACCGCGGCGCAGATCGTTGAAATGAGCGCTACCCTGCAGCAACTCGCGTACCACCAGCAGCGTCCAGCGTTCGTCGAGCAGTTCCATCGCCTTGGCCACCGGGCAGAACTGTCCATAGGTCGACATCGCCCACCCCTTTCCCTGGTGTATTACCAGTACACGCCGTCCCGGCCGCGCTGACTAGTACAGATGCTGTACCGACGCCGCTTCAGATCCGGCACTGGAATCGGTTCGCCCCGGGGCGCACGCTGAAGTCAGCGCCGCAGGAAAGGACCATGACATGACTACCGCAACCGCCGACCGAGACCTGGAAGCCAAACACCGCGCGCTGTGGGCACTGGGCGACTACCGCGCCATCGCCGAAGACCTGGTGGCCCCGCTCGGGCCGGAACTTGCTACGGCAGCCGGCATTCAGCCAGGGCAGCGGGTGCTCGATGTCGCCGCCGGCACCGGCAACGCGGCCTTCGCCGCGGCCGGCCTGGGGGCCCGTGTGGTCGCCAGCGACCTGTGCCCGGAACTCCTGGCGCACGGGCGCGCGGTGGCCGGCGACCGCGGAGGCGACGTCGAGTTCCTGGAGGCCAACGCCGAAGCGCTTCCGTTCGGCGACGGCGAGTTCGACGCCGTGATCTCGTGTATCGGGGTCATGTTCGCCCCGCACCACCAGCAGTCCGCCGACGAGCTGACCCGGGTCTGCCGGCCGGGCGGCACCGTCGCGGTGTTGAGCTGGACGCCCGAGGGTTTCATCGGGCGGATGTTCGCCACCATGCGGCCCTATGTACCGGCGCCGCCACCCGGGGTTCAACCGCCGCCGCTGTGGGGCGACGAGCAGCACGTGCGGACATTGTTCGGCGACCGGGTCGACGTCGAGATCGGGCGCGGCGCACTGCCGGTCCACGGCTTCACCGACGGCGCGGCCTTCCGCGACTACTTCAAGACCTACTACGGACCGACCATCACGGCCTACCGGGGGATCGCCGAGGACACCGACAAGGTCGCCGCACTCGACGCCGACCTCGCCGCCCTGGCCGATCGTGAACTGGCCGGATCATCGGTGATGAACTGGGAGTACCTGATCGTCACCGGGCGCCGCCGCTGAACCCGGTCAGTGGGGAATGCAATCGTGTTGGCGGGGTTCACGATTCGCCGCCGTGCTCACCCTCGCGGCTTCGACGTTTCTGAAACGCAGCCCGCGCTCGGAATCAGCTGCGGGCGGCAGTGCCACCGCGGCATAGCGGTGCGCTCAGGGCACCCGGCTCCAGGGTTGACAGTTACGCGACTCGAAGGACTTCACCGCCGGGTTGATGTTCGCGTACATCGGGCCGATGGAGATATTCGTCTCGACGACGTGGGCCTTGTTCGGATCGGGCGTGCTGTAGGTGAACCACACGCACATCGAGTCCTCGGTCGGCACGCCGTTGATCCACACTCCCCAGGCCGATCCCGAACCGCCCGTGCGGTACAGGCCCGGAGCGATATCGGTTCCGACGACGAAGAATCCGTTCCCCGGGATCGGGTCCATCGGGTCGGCGGCGGCCGGTGCGGCCAGCGCGAGCAAGCCCGCGGCAGCGACCATCCCGGCTGTTGCGCGAAGCGGACGGATCGCGGGCATGCTTCCTCGGCTCAGTACCTGTCGATCGGCGGCGGCGTCGGCGCGGCCAGCCCGGCCGGACCGAGGTTCTTCTCGAAGGCCGCCTTCCAGGCGCCGTCGGCTTCCATCTTGGCCAGCGCGTCGTTGATCTTGGCCCGCAGTTCGGAGTCGTCCTTCTTCAGCCCGATGCCGTAGCGCTCCTCGGAGAAGGGCTTGCCGACGATCTTGAACTCGCCGGGAGACTTGGCGGCGTAGCCGGCGAGAATCACCTCGTCGGTGGTGACGGCGTCGATGGCGCCGTTGCGCAGCGCCTCCACGCACGCCGAGTAGGTGTCGTACTGCTGAAGCTGCACGCCCGGGTACTTGTCCTTGATGCGCTGGGCCGGCGTGGATCCCGACACCGAGCACAGCTTCTTGTTGTTCTGCAACGACTCCGGGCCGCTGATATCGGTGTTGTCGGACTTGACCAGCAGGCTCTGCCCGGTGAGCAGATAAGGCCCGGCGAAATCGACTTTCTGCTTGCGCGCGTCGGTGATCGAGTACGTCGCCACGATGAACTTCACCTGGTCGTTGCTGATCAGGGTTTCACGCTGGGCCGACGGCGATTCCTTCCATTCGATCTTGTCCTCGGGATAGCCGAGTTCCTTGGCGACGTAACGGGCGACGTCGACGTCGAAACCGCTCATCGACCCGTCCGGGTTCTTCTGGCCCAGACCCGGCTGGTCGAACTTGGTGCCGATGACGATGGTGTCGCCGGGGGTGGACCCACCCCCGCATGCGGTCATGGACAGCGGCACGGCGACCGCGACGATCGCGGCGCCGATGATGCGGGTTGGTGACAACCTCACAGGGATTCCTTCCGTCGGTGTCGGCCGGCCGGCCTGTGAACGACAACGACAGCCTACGGCGTGCACCGATAGGGTGGGCGTTGTGAAGGCAGTTGGGCACCATCGGCCTGGCGGAGAGCCGGCGCTGATGAGAGCAGTCACGAAGGTCGTCGCCACCGCGGTCTTTGCCGCACTGTCGGCGGCCCCGGTGGCCTGGGCCGACCCCGACACGCCCACCGGTCCGGATGACCCCCGTTGCGCGACGATGCCCGACGTCGTTCAGTGCCAGGGCAGTCCGTATGCGCCGCCGACGCCGACACCGCCGCCTCTCCCGGCGCTGCAGCAACTTCCCACCGGCCCACTGGACCCACAGTGCATGCAGATGCCTGCCGTTGCCGCGTGCCTGGGCAGCCCCTACATTCCCCCACCACCACCCCCGCCGCCGCCGCCGCCGCCGCCGATGGGCGCAATACCGGGTATGCCCGGCCACATGTAAGTACCCGCCGGTGACCCAGACGCACGTCGAGTCCACCCAGATCAGCGGAACTGCCCGATCGCATCCGATGCCCGCCGCCAGTCGCGGCGGCGATGCTCGAATGTCGCACCGACCCACATCAACACCACACCCACCGCGCCGAGGGTGATCCAGCGCGGCAGCTGCACCAGGTATTCGCCCCATTGGTCGAGGCCCAGAACCACCAGCCCGATCGCCCCGAGGAACAGCGGCCCCTGAAGCCGCAGCACCGCCCCGGCCAGGACCGCCACCAGGCACAGCAGGGCGGCGGCGACCAGCCGCGCGGCGTCGTCGTCGACCAGTCCCAGTCCCAGCGTCGGGCCGATCGCCAGGACCAGGGCGGGGCCCAGGGTGAGCCAGGACCGGCCCGGGGTGCCGCGCCACCGGAGGAGTCCGGCGGCCAGCATCACCACCGCAGCCGGGGCGGTGTAGGCCTCCACCGTGGCGACCTCGGCGCTGGCAAGCCAGGCCCAGACCGCGAAGAGCGCCAGCAGGCCGGCAGCCCCGCCGTAGATCGCCCGGCGATCGGGACGCAACGCGGCGAGGCCGGCGGCCAGCGCCAGCGCGGTCAGCGAGCCCGCCAGCCACGGCGTCGATCCCAAAGCGATGAAAGTGCCCGCCAATGCTGTTGCGGCGCCTGCATATTCAAGTGCGACGCCGGCGGCCGGCTGGTAGCCCAGCGCGAACACACCCAGCAGGGTCACCACCGCCGCGGCGATCGCGACGGCGAATCCGGCGACCTCCGGCGCCGCCCCGGCGGCGCGGGCGGCGACCCCAGCGAACACCACCCCGAGGACGGCGGCCAGGGCTGCGTAGCCGGGTAGGGCCACGGTGCGCCGGGCGATCAGCGCCGCCGCCGTCACCGCGACGACGGCCAGTGCCGAGGTCATCACCGACGCCCCGGTGGACACCGCGGCCCAGCCCAGCGTGGGCACGGCGGCGACGGCCGCACCTGCCAGTGGTGCGGCGGCCGCGACGGGCCGACCACGGCCGGCGCAGGCGCCCGCCAGCAACTGCACGGTGAACGCGGCGGCGGTGGCGGCCAGGGTGATCAGCACCGATGCGCCGGCGGTCAGCGGCGCCAGCGCTATGGCGAATGCGGCTGCTGCGCAACTGATTCCGAGTGGCACCAGCCAGGTGTCCAGCGCCGGCCGGCGGCGCAGCACCGGTGCCGCACCGGTGACGGCGACGGCCACCAGTGCAATGACCGCCGACCACGACCCGCCGAACGTGGCCCCGGTCTGCGGCCCTTCGAGCACCGTCGCGGCGGTCAGGCCGACGGTGCCCGTCCACGGTCTGTCCAGCCAGCCGAGCGGACCGACGACCGCCGGAATGGCGGTGACCACGGCCCACAGTGCGCCGGGGACGGCAAACGCGATACCGGCGATCTGCCCCGGGCCGCGCCGGGCGGGCGGCAGCAGCCCCGAGGCCAGCACCGTCGCGGCGCCCAGGACCACCGAGGCGGCGATCGCGCCGTCCTCCCCGGCCAGCGGCGCCACCAGGGTCAGCAGCGCCGCGGCCGGCACCATGCTGACCACGATCGCCAGCAGGGGCACGATGCGGCCCGGACCACTGCTGCGCCGAATTTCGGGGGCGAGCGCCAATGCCGCGAACGCGGCAGCGGGACCGAGCGCCTCGGTGACGGTGTCCGCCAGCACGGCCTCCACCAACGCCACCACGGCGGCCGCTCCCCAGGCGGCGACGGCCTGCACGGCCAGCACCACCCGGCCCTCCCGGTAGAACCAGCCTCCCCACCGGCCCAGACCGTAGGTGAGCACGGCCGCCAGTACGGCGAAGGCGATCGATATCGCCCAGTCGGGCCAGTCCACGGCGGCGATCAGCAGCACAGCCGGGGACGACATCAGCGCGGCCACCGCGAAACGCGCCGTGCGCCGCCCGGTGACCCGGCCCAGCGCCGCGGAGAACCCGAGCACCGCGGCGGTGCCGATGGCCCACCACACCTCCTCCGACAACCGCTCACCCAGACCGGCGCGGCGCACCGCGTACACGTCGACCAGCGCGAGCACCACCGTCAGGCCGACGAACGCCTCGGCGGTCATCGGCAGTCGCCGGCGCGCGGCGACTGCCAGCACGGTGCTGAGCGTGGTCGCGGCCAGCAGCAGCACCGCGTGCCCGAGATCGCCCAGGAGCGACCAGGCCACCGCACTGAAGGTCAGCGCCGAGATGCCCAGCAGGGCTGCGCCCAGCCACAGCAGCAACGCCCTGGTCCCCACCCCCGACCAGGTCCGCCCGGTGGGCGGGGACACCACGGGCCCGGCGGCCGGGAACGGGGCGCCGAGGCGGCTGAGGATCGCGAAGCGGTGCCGCTCGTACTGATCGACGAGCACCTGACGCTGGTGCATCAGCTGGGCCATCTGGCCGTCGACTGCCACGATGCGCTCGCGCAGGTCGTCGAGCGCCGCGCTGTCGGGATCCACGGCGCGCGGTTCGCCATCCACCGTCGGCTCCCCCTCCTCGGCGCCACACGCCGCCGCGTGATCTCCATTGTCCTGCAACGCCGGCCGAGGGCACAGGCCGCGTACGGTCGACCTGTGTCCAGACCTATGACCGAACCGACGCCCATGCCGCAGGAGCTTCCCCCCGGAATCGTCGTGGTGACCGGGGCCAGCCGGGGCATCGGGCGTGATCTGGTGGAGCAGCTGCTGGCCTCCGGGCGCGAGGTGGTGGGGCTGGCGCGCACCACGGCGACCGGCGCCGCTGATCCGCCCGCGGGTCACTACATCCCGATCAGTGCCGATCTGGGCAACGAGGGCGGAATCGCCGATGCCGTCGAACACATCCACCGCGCCGTGGACGGGCGACCGGTTGCCGCCCTGGTGAACGGAGCGGGGGCCGTGACGCCGGTGGGTCCGCTGGTGGCGCAGAGCGCGGACGCCATGCTCGGCGCCCTGTGCCTGATGGCGGTGGCACCGGCTCGGCTGGCCGCCGGCGTGGCCGGGTTGATGCCCCGGGGTGGCCGGATCCTCAACCTGTCCACCCGTTCAGCGCATGAGACCTTTCCCGGGGTCGGCATCTACTGCATGAGCAAGCATGCGCTGCATTCGGTGACACGGAGCCTGCAGTTGGAGCTCGCGCCGGGTATCGCGGTGGCGGAACTGATACCCGGAGAAGTGGATACGGAGATGCAGGCCGATCTGCGCCGGCCCGACCAGGACAGCTTTCCGCTGGCGGAATTCTTCCGCGGCAACCGCTCCAACCTGATCCCGAGCGCGCTGGCGGCGCGTTTCTGCCACTGGGTGTTGACGCAGACGCCGGAGCCGGAGTTCAGCAGCGCCGATCCCTGGTACATCTACGACGACGAGACCCGGAGTCGATGGCTGCCACCGGGTACCGCATTCCCGTACACCGCACCCTGACCGGCTGCGCGAGGCTGCGATCCGGTGACCATCGGCCCTCGCGGCGACGACCACGGCCGCCTACCGTCGGTGGTATTGGAGGTTTCCATGATCGAGGAAATGAAGGACATGCCAGCCGGGGTCACCGGACTTCGGGTGTCGGGCCGGGTCACCGCCGACGATTTCCATCAATTCAAACCGGCCCTGGACCGGATGCTGGATTCCGACGACATCCGCTTCGTCGAGGTGATCGGTCCTGATTACGAGGGTTTCGGGCCCGGCGCGCTGCTCGCCGACATCAAACAGGGCTTCAGCACCATCACCCACCTGCGGGCGTTCCGGCGCACCGCCGTCGTCACCGACAAGGAGTGGATCGCCCACACCTTGCATGCGCTGGCCTGGATGATCCCCGGCGAGGTGGCCCTGTTCGGTCTCGACGAACTCGAGGCGGCCAAACAGTGGGCGGCGGGCTGAGCGATCGGACTACGCCGCCGCGGGAGTGACGAGCTTGCGGTGCAGCAGATGGCTGCTGAACGCAGCGGCGGCAAACACCACCAGCAGCCACAGCGGCGGGCGGGCGAGTTCCCAGACGAAGATGGCCGCCCAGTCCGGGGAGCCCTGAGTGATGGCCAGAACCGCGGCCGCGCAGGCCAGCGACACCGCAGAAACGTTGAGGTGCAACGGCGTCCAGGTGTTCACCGACAGGGCGATGAGGGCGCCCAGCGCCGCCCCGGTCGCCAGTGCCGGGGTGAGCAGACCGCCGACGGCTCCGGCCCTCAGGAAGAACGCGGTCAGCAGCGGCTTGAGGATCAGGATGGCCCCTGCCGCCGTGACGCTAAGATCGCGGTCGACACTGACCAGCAGCACGCTTGACCCGTTGCCGGGTAGTTCCGGCAGCCAGTGCGAACACAGGCCGACCGCCAGTCCGGCCGCGGCCAGCGCGGGGATCAGCCGCCAGCTGTCGCGCGGGCCGCGCTGCGCCGATTGAGCCCGGGCCCGCCGCATCAGCGCATGGAAGGCCATGCCGACACCGAGCGTCAGCGGGGCCAGCAGCACGACGACCGCGGTCAGCAGATAGGACAGCTCGGGGTTCGGCCACCGCAGGGCGGCCTCATCGTGGGTGAACGGCGCGGCCACCACAACGGCCAGGGTGGAAGTGGCCAATGCGGTCACCACGGCCCGGATGTTCCAGGTGCGCAACACGATCCGCAAGGCGAACAACGCTCCCCCGATGGGCACGCCGTACACCGCGGCCAGGCCGGCCCCGGCGGCGCAGCCGAGCAGGATCTCGCGGTCCCGCGCCGTCAGGGCCCAGCGTCCGGTGCCCAGGTCACCGAGGGCGACGGCGAACTGCCGCGGCGCGTTCTCCCGGCCCAGCGAGGCTCCGGATCCCACCACCAGGGTCTGCAGGGCGGCGTCGAGTGTCATCGCGCCCCTGGGCAGCGGGGCGGGCCGGGTGATCGCCTGGTCGACGGTCAGCACCAGGGTTCGCCGACGGAGCAGCCACCAGCCCAGGCCGGCCAGCGCGGCGCCGACCATCGGGCCGAAGGCCTTGCGGACCCGACTCGACCCGGACACTCCGTCGAGCATGCTGCCGAAGCTGTAGTGGTAGGTGAGGTGCTCGACGAAATCCAGCAACACCGTCGTCGCCGCCCCGGCGACGCCGGCCAACAGGCCGATAACCGCGACAGCGCAGGCGAATTCGACAGTGCGCCGCGTCACTCCACTGAATCTAGACCAATCGGGCGGCGCCGGGGTGTCAGCTGAACCGAGCCGTCAGCGATGTTTCCGGCGGGGGCGCAGGACCGGGTTCATCGCGCGGCCACCACGTGCAGCGCACCTGCACATCGTTGGCGTAGGGACCGGCGGCGGCGATCGCCCCGCGCACGGCCGCCTCGGGGCCGCCGCCGGAACCCGCATAGAGGAGGTTGAGGGGCTCGCTCACATCCCAGGCGGTGGCGACGCAGTCGGTGCTCACGGCCAGGACCCGGCAGTCGGTTGCCCGCTCCAGCAGCGCGCACTGGGTCAGGGCGTTGAACTCCGCGCTGGCCTGGTCGGGTCCGTACCCCCAGTCCTGCTGTTCGTGGTTCGGCGAATTGGCCACCGCCACCCAGCCGTCATCGGCGTTCGCATTCGGTGCTGTCAGCACCGCCGCGACCGTCACCATCGCGGTGATCGCTGCCACGTACTGCCGCATCCAATCCCCCGTTGAACAATTCCCCTTCTCCGATGGTAGGGGGGTCCACCGACAGCCGGCGTCAGTCTCGCAACGCCCGCGCGACCTGCCCGGTAGCCCGCAGCCCGTACAGCGCCGCGCGCCGGGAGACCAGACCCGATACCGGGGCGAGGATGACATGGCGCATACCCGCCTCGCCGAAGGCCCGCAGTTTGGCGATCACCTGTGCGGGTGTGCCCCACAGCAGCGGCCCGTCGGTCATGACCTCCTCGGGCACGGCGGCGATCGCCTCGTCGATCAGCGCGCGGTCATGCCGGTCGGGCACGAAGTCGACGATCGCGTTGAAACCCTCGCCGAGCGGGTGCGTCACTCCGGCCCGGCGCCACACGTCGGCCGGAGCCGCCAGGCCCAGCAGCCGGATCGCCTTGGTGCCCAACATCTCCCGCGCCTCCCGCTCGGTGGGTCCGAAGACCACGAAGCGGTGCAGGGCCGGGGTGATGGACCCCGCCGCGCGGCCGGCCTCGGTGGCGGCCGACCGCACCGCGGCGAGCTTCTGCCCGTACTCCTGCGGTGTGGCCACCGACGCCGGATACCACCCGTCGCCGTAGCGGCCGGCCAGTCGCAGCATGCGGCGTCCCTGCCCACCGACCCAGATCTCGGGTGACCGCCCCGGCGGCGCCTGCAGGTCCATGGTCGCCCGGTCCAGCTGGAAGTGTTTGCCGGAGAACGAGATCGGTCCGCGCGACGTCAGGCACAGCCGGATCACCTGCAGGGCTTCCTCGAGGCGGTCCACCGGGTGGGTGAAATCCAGACCGTAGGGTTCGATGTTCATCCGCTCGCCGGCGCCGATGCCGAGAATGGGAGCCCGTTTGCTCAGATGCGACGCCGTCAACATCGCCTGGGCGATCAGGACGGGATGGCGCCGGACGGCCTCGGTCACCCCGACGCCCAGCCGCATCCGGCCCACCCGCGGAGCAAGATAGCCCATCATCACCTGGTAATCGAACATCTCGTGCGGGCTGGGGCGCTGCGCCGCGATCCAGGTGAACTCGGGGTCCCACACGGCTTGGGGGAAGACGTTCTGGAAGTGGTCGATGAGCATCAACGATTCGAGCCGCGTCGTCCGCGCCGCCAGCAGCGCCGCCCGGAGCACCGCCAGCGGCGGTTGTGTCCCAATCTGTAAGCCCACCAGGATCATTGAGTTCGCCCTCTCCGGCACGCGCCACCGGCGACCCACCGCGTTCAGCCTATCCATCGACGATCCACGATTCCCGTGATGGAGTGGTTGTCGTGAAGTGGTCGGAATCCCTGCCCTACCTGCTCGCCGATGCGATGCGATCAGCCCATTCCGACCCGCAGCGGTTGGCCCGCCTGCAACGCAGCCGGCTACGCACCCTCGTGCGGCACGCGAGAACGGCGTCGCCGTTCTATCGGGATCGCTATCGCGACCTGCCGTCCGACGTCGACGACGTCAGCGCACTGCCGGCCCTGGACAAACCGACCCTGATGTCCCGATTCGACGACTGGGTCACCGATCCGGACGTGACGCTCGACGACCTGCGGAACAACTTCCTGAACCGCGAGGAGTGCGTGGGCCAGTTGTATCTGGGCCGCTACCTCGCCTCGACCACCTCCGGAATCCACCGGCGAGCCGGCGATCCTGCTGCACGACCGGCTGTCCTGGCGGGTGTACAACATCGTGGGCCGCACCCGGCCCCAGCCCATCCTGGGCCGGATCGACCTCGGCGCCCTGGCCCGACGCGGCATCCGGACCGCCGCGCTGTTCGCAACAGGAGGCCATTTCGGGGCGGTGACGTTCACCGAGCGCGTCCGGCGGGTCAGCCCGTTCATGTCCGCCCGAACCCGGGTCCTCTCGGTCCTGCGGCCGGTCGATGAGCTGGTCGCGGAGTTGAACGAGTTCCAGCCGACACTGCTCAGCGGCTACCCCAGCGTGTTCGTGCTGCTGGCCGCCGAGCAGCGCGCCGGCCGGCTCCGGATCACGCCGGTGAACATCCTGTGCGCCGGTGAGTTGTTCACTCCCGCGATGCGCCAGACCGTCACCGAGGCCTTCGGGTGTCCGGTGATCGAGGGGTATGCCGCGACCGAGGTGCCCGGACTCGCCATCGAGTGCACCCGCGGGTTCCTGCACGTCAACTCGGACTGGTACATCCTGGAACCGGTGGACTCCGATCGCCGGCCGGTGCCGCCCGGAGTGCAGTCCGACAGCGTGCTCGTGACCAACCTCGCCAACCGCATTCAGCCGATCATCCGCTACGACCTCGGCGATCGGGTGATGCTGCAACCACATTCGTGCCCCTGCGGCAGCCCGTTCCCGGTGATCGCGGTCGAGGGCCGCACCAACGACGTGCTCACCTTCGAAGACGCCGGCCATCAGCCGGTACAGATCCTGCCGCTGGCCCTCGGGTCGGTCATCGAGGAGATTCCCGGCGTCCACCGCTTCCAGGCCATCGGGGCCGGACCCCACGCCCTCACCATCCGTCTGGACGTCGACGACGAGGCGACCAGGGATGCGGTGCAGCGCGAGGTTCACGCCCGGGTGCGCGAATTCCTGGGGAGCCATCGGGTCGCACGAGGTGACGATCACCTGCGCCGCCGAGGCGCCGAGGCAAGAGCCGCGCAGCGGCAAGCTCCGCCAGATCCTGCGGTCCTGAGCCTCGCCGGCTGGTCGTTGTTGCGACGACCAGCCTCGGCGCTCGTCATTCGGCCATGCCAAAGAGACTGCGCCCAGACCGCGGAAACGTGGTCTGGGCGCAGTCTCGATATGACTTACGACGCCGGATCGGGATCCGGGGTCGGGTCCGGCGTGGGATCCGGGGTCGGCTCCGGGGTCGGCTCCGGGGTCGGCTTCGGCTTGGTCAACTGCAGAATGGCGTTCTGCAGGCCCTTGTTCTCCGGCTTGCGGCTCAGCAGCGCATTGAGGATGGCCAGCGGTCCACCACCGTTCTTGGCGATCTGCGAGATGGCCCATCCCGGCGGGTTGGCCGGCTTCTTCCCGGTGGCGCCCTGGGCGGGCTTGACGAGCGCCGAGAGCCCCGGCGGGTCGAACGGCTTCTTGCCGTTGTCGTTGCTGGGCTTGGCGCTGGCCATCGGCGCGGTGACCATTGCTGCAGTGGCCACGGCTGCGGCCGCGATCTTCCACTTCATCTCAAGCACTCTCCTGCGGTTCAAAGGCGATCGGGAATCGTTCGCTCAGGATACGTTAACAAATTTCTCAGGTAGTCCGCAAAGGTTTTTTGAAGGACTAACGTCACTTCTGATCAGCATCTATGACAACCGACCGCACTGCCTCAGTTACCGGCGCTCCGGCACCGCGAATGAGAAGACCGCAGCGACACCAAGCCGCCCTCTCAGGATCGGGCGGGTGTTGCACCGGGCGACGATGCCCGCCACCTGTGGCCCACCGCAGCCCCGGGCCGGGCTATCCCAGGATCGCCCGCGCCGCCCGTTCCGCGATGAGCATCACCGGGGCGTTGGTGTTGCCGGAGGTGATGGTGGGCATCGCCGACGCATCGGCCACCCGCAGGCCGGCGACGCGATACACGCGGCAGTCGGAGTCGAGCACCGTGGCGGGCGACCCGCGGTCGGCCGTGGGCGTCGAAGGCCCCCATCGCGCAGGTGCCCACCGGGTGGAAGATCGTCGTCCCCAGTTCGCCGGCCGCGCGCTGGAGTTGTTCGTCGGTCACCACGGCCGGGCCGGGAAGCATCTCCTGCGGTCGGTGGCGGGCCAGGGCCGGGGCCGCCATGATCTGCCGGGTCATCCGCAGGCCGCGCACGGCGATACGACGATCGGCGTCGGTTGACAGGTAGTTGCACGAAATCTTCGGGGCGGCAAGCGGATCCGCGGTGGCCATCCGCACATGGCCACGCGAGCTGGGCCGCAGGTTGCACACCGAGGGGGTGATCGCCCCGAACTTGTGCAGGGGTTCGCCGAACTTCGGCAACGACAGCGGCTGAACATGCCACTCCAGATCGGGGCTGGCCAGCCCCGGGTCGCTCCTGGCGAACGCCCCCAGCGTGGACGGGGGCATCGTCATCGGGCCCGATCGCGCCAGCAGGTACTGCAGTCCCATGCCCGCCCGGGTGATCCAGTTGCGGTACAGCGTGTTCACCGTGGGGGCGCCGTGCACGCGGTAGACCGTGCGCAGCTGCAGGTGGTCCTGCAGGTTCTCCCCCACCCCGGGCAGGTCGACGGCCACCGGCACCCGATGATCGGTCAGCAGCCCGGCCGGGCCCAGACCCGAGACCTGCATCAGATGCGGCGAGCCGATCGCACCGGCGGTCAGGATCACCTCCCGGCGGGCCGCGACGTCGACGGTGCGGCCGTCCTTGAGGATCCGCAGTCCGCTGACCCGGTGTTGCGCCGTGGTCCAGGCACCGTGGCGCTGGTCCACGCCGACCTCGCCGTCGAGCAGCAGCCGCAACGCCCGGGTCCGGGTGTAGACGGTGAGGTTGGGCCGGTGCGCGACCGGGTGCAGGAACGCGTCGGCCATCGACCAGCGGCGGCCGCGGCGCTGGTTGACGTGGAAGTAGGCACTGCCGGCGTTGTCGCCGCGGTTGAACTCCTCGATCGGGGCGATGCCCACCTCGGCGGCGGCGGCCGCCCAGGCATCGAGGATCTTCCAGCGCACCCGCGGCCGTTCGACGCGGATCTCACCCCCGGCCCCATGCCAGTCGTCGGGCCCGCCGAAGTAGTCCTCCAACTCCTTGTAGATGGCCAGCGTCTGCCCGGGATTGTCGGGTCCGCCCCAGAGCCATCGCTGGTCGCCGGTGGCCTGCGCCCACAGGTCGTAGTCGCAGGCCTGGCCGCGCATGTGGATCATGGCGTTGATCGACGAACTGCCGCCGATCACCTTGCCCCGCGCGTAGTGGATGCTGCGCCCGGCCAGCCCCGGGTCGGCCTCGGTGGTGAAGCACCAGTCGGTCCGGGGGTTGGCGATCGTGTACAGGTAGCCCACCGGCACCTTGATCCAGAACCAGTCGTCGTCGCCGCCGGCCTCGATCACCAGCACCCGGTGGTCGGGGTTGGCGCTGAGCCGATTGGCCAGCAGGCAGCCCGCACTGCCCGCGCCGACGACGATGAAGTCGAACTCGGCGACCGAACTCATGCCGGCATCGTTCCTCCCTGGCCTCGGGTGCCTGTCCCAGTGTGCCCGGGCCTGCTCCGGAGATGACAGCGGCACCATGTGTAACACCGGCACCAGGCACGCCGACATCACGGTCAAGTAACAATTGCGCATCGCAGCGCAATCGATGACCGGGAGGCCGCAGTGGCGCGTGTCGGAGCGTGGGTTGCGATGGTGCTGGCCGTTCCCGCGACCGTGGCCTTCGCGCCGGTCCACCAGCCCGACGCAGCGCGGTGGGAGCCCCAGATGGTGACCCTGGCCGGTCCCGCCAAGGCGGCGGACCCGGTGACCGCGGTGCGTGCCGTGCGGATGGGTCTGCCGCCCGGCACCGGCTATGTGCCCGGCGCGGGCCGCGGGGTAGGACCCAAGGCCGTGCGGGCGGCGCTAACCCGGCTGGGCGCCCCCTACGTGTGGGCCGCGGCCGGCCCGGACGCCTTCGACTGCTCGGGCCTGGTGGTGTGGGCGTTCGAGCAGGCCGGGGTGTCGCTGCCGCACTCCAGTCAGCAACTGGCGGCCGGGGGCCGGCCGGTGTCGCTGAAACAGATGCAACTCGGCGACGTGATCACCTACTACTCCGACGCCTCGCACGTGGGTATCTATGTGGGCCGCGGCAAGATGGTGCACGCCTCCACCTATGGCGTGCCGGTGGCCGTCGTCCCGGTGGACAACGCCCCGATCCACAACGTCCGCCGCTACTGGTAACGGCCGGGGTTCCGGTCCGCGGGCGTTGAGAGCCACCAACACTTTTGCCCGCCTCGTAGCGACACCAGCCCGGGGGCCGGGCCGATCCGTCGCTCAGTCCAGCGGGTGGGCGATCTCGTCACGGGGCATCCGTGCCGCGGCGAGCGCGACCACCGCCATGACGATCGGGAGCCCTCCCGCCGCCGCGAAGATGACCTGCACCGGAACGACTTTCGACAGCGGTCCCGCCACGGCCATCGACAGCGGCATGAACGACAGCGAGACGAAGAAGTCCAGACTGGCGACCCGGCCGAGCATCTGCGGCGGTACCCGGCGCTGCAGCAGCGTGCCCCAGATGACCATGCCGGCACCGCTGGCCAACCCCACCACGAACAGCGCCAGCGCCATCACCGGGAACGACCATGTCACGCCGACGACCGCCAGGGGCAGCGAGCCGAGTCCCCACAGCAGCATCATCACCGTCAGGTAGCGGCGCGGCAGTGATCGCGTCGACACCGCCAGTGCGCCCACGGCGCTGCCCAGTCCGAAGGCGGCGAGCACGAAACCGTAGATCTGCCCGCCGTGGACGAACCGCTGCCGGGCGATGAACGGCAGCAACACGTCCATCGGACCCATCGCCAGCAGCACCCACACGCTGGCGAACAGCAGCGTCCACAACAGCCACCGGGCCCGCAGCACGAACACCCACCCGTCGCGCAGATCCGCCAGCGGATGGCGCTTTTCGAGATCGGCGCCGCCGACCGGGTGCGCGGCCTGGGCCGGCCGCATGGCCACCAACAGGATCAGACCGACGGCGAACAACACCGCGACCGCCGCGCTGCCCAACGCCGGGACGGTGGCTCCGACGAGAACTCCGGCGAACGCCGGCCCCATCGCCTGGCCCAGGGTGGGGCGGATCGTGCCTTCAATCCCGTTGGCCGCCAACAGGTGTTGCGGCGCCACGATCCGCGGAAGGTAGGCGCTGTAGGCGGGGAAGAAGAACGCCGCTCCGGCACCGAGGACCGCCGAGGCGACGGCCATGTGCCACAGCCGCAGTGCGCCGAGCGCGCCGAGGGCGGCCACCGCACCGACGGCCGCGAGGTTGACCGCCTCGACGGTGATGATGATGGCGCGCTGGGACACCCGGTCGGCCACGATGCCGCCGACCAGGATGAAGGCCAGCATGCCCCCGGCCAGACACGTCGCGACGAACGACAGCGCGGCGGGGTCGTCAGCCAGAGCGATGACCTGCAACGCCATCACCACGGTCCACATGCCCTCGGCGAAGATGAAGACCGAGACCGCGGCGATCAGCAGCCGGAACTCGCGGAAGCGCAAGGGGGCGAGCACGCGCCACCCGCGGGGGGTCCCCGCCACGGGTTCGACATCCGACGGCGCACTCACCGATTCATTCAACCCGCCAAGCGGGGCCCATGGTGGAGATGTGCGAGAGCGAGGAGGTCTACGTCCCGCTCAACGACGGCTTCCCCTCGGCGCAACGTCACAGCCGAAAATGATCGCCATCCAAGTTTGTACTGTGGTACACAGGAGCGAGGACACCCCCCGGCGTCACCGAGGACGGACATGACTTCCGCGAAGACCCAACCGCCGGCATCGACCCGTCGGCAACGGCGGCGCCTGGAGATCGAACTGCGCCTTCTGGACGCCTCCAAGAGCCTGTTCATCGAGAAGGGCTACGACGAGACGACGGTGGCCGAGATCGCCGAGACCGCCGACGTGGCATACGGAACGTTCTTCAACCACTTCCCGGCCAAATCGGATCTGCTGGCCGCAATGGGCGAACGCGAAGTGGCGGAACTGTCCGAACAGTTGAGCACCCTGTCGCAGCGTCCCGGCCCGATCGACGAAGCGCTCACCCTGCTCTTCGACAGTTTCGCGAAACGTCTTGCAGCGGCCTCACCGAGAGAGCGCGCCCTGGCCGCCAAGATCCAGTCGATCACCTTCGCGGCGGCCCCCGCCGACCGCGACCTGGGATATCAGGAGGCCTTCGCCGCCTTCATCCGGCAAGCCGTCACGTGCGGACGGGTGCGCGGCGACGTCGCGGTCGACACGCTGGCCGATTTGGTGGCCAGCGCATACTCGGCCATGGCACTCAGTTGGGTGCACATGCCGGAGTTTCCGGTTCGCGATCGCGCGCGTGCGATGGCCGACCTGCTCGGCGAAACCCTGGCCACCCGCGGGCCGCGCCCACCGAAATCGAGCAGCACCCCGTGATTCGAGACCTGGACGGAAAAGTCGCTGTCGTCACCGGCGCCGCACACGGGATCGGCCGTGCCCTTGCCATCGGCTTGGCCGAGGAGGGGATGCGGGTAGTGGCTGTCGACATCGACGGCGCCGGCGCACAAGCGACGGCCGAGCGGACCGGGCCCGCCGGCGTCGCGCGGCAGGTGGACGTGGCCGATGCTGAGGCGGTCGACGCGCTGGCCGACGACTGTTTCGCCGAATTCGGTCAGGTCGACCTTCTGGTCAACAACGCCGGCGTGTTTCAGGGCGGGCTGTGCTGGGAGCGCAGCGTGGCGGACTGGCAGTGGGCCTTCGGGGTCAACGTCTACGGAATCATCCACGGCCAGCGCAGCTTCCTGCCCCGGATGATCGCCCAAGGCACCGAGGGTCATGTGCTCAACACCGCATCGGTAGCGGCATTCGTTTCCGCGCCGTTCTCCGGACCCTATGTGGTGTCCAAGTGCGCGGCCTTCTCCCTGACCGAATGCCTGGCCCACGATCTGGCCGTGGTCGGCGCCAAGATCGGCGCGTCGGTGCTGGTTCCCAGTGCCTTCGACACCGAGATCGCTCGTTCGGCGGGCGTCCGGCCCGCTCGCTTCGGTATCGACTCCACCCAGGACGGGCAAGGGACGGCCGCCGCCCTGGCGCAGATCGTCTCCCAGGGGATGCCGCCCGACGAGGCGGTGGCGCCGGTGATCGACGGCATTCGTTCCGGAACGTTCCTGATCCCCACCAGGCCGAGTTACGCCGGGCAACTGCGCCACCGCTACGAAGCACTGCGGGCCCGGGAACTGCCCGCCCTGACCGAGGTGGATTAACGCCCGAATGACGGCATCCGACGTCACAGTCCACGACCCGCGCGCCGCGCAGCGGTCGGCATTGCGGATCGCGGTGATCGGCGCGGGCCCCGCGGGTCTGGCGACCGGGCACGAGTTACTCGCCCACGGCTTTGAGAACTTCACCATCTTCGAGGCCACCGACGCGGTCGGGGGGACCTGGCACCTGCACTCCTACCCCGGCCTGGCCTGTGATGTCTGGGCCCACGCCTACACGTTCTCCTACCGGCCCAACCCGGATTGGACCGCGAGCTTCGTCGATCAACCCGAGATCGAGGCCTATCTGCAGAGGTGCGCCAGCGAGTTCGGACTCGACCCGCACATCACGTTGAACACCCGCATCGCCGGCGCGCACTACCAGGACGACGGTTTCTGGCGGCTGGAGACCACGGCCGGCGAGCAGTTCGACTATGACGTGGTGATCAATGCGATGGGCAATCAACACACACCCCGCTATCCGGATGTGCCCGGTATCAACGACTTCCAGGGGGCAAGCTTTCACGGCACCCGCTGGGATCACGATGTCGCACTCGACGGCAAGCGGGTGGTGGTCGTCGGCTCCGCCGCCAGTGCCGTGCAGATCGTCCCGGAAGTGGCGAAGGTCGCCGGTGAGCTCACCGTGCTGCAACGGTCGCCGAACTGGATCATGCCGAGGGGCCGCAAGTTCTACACCGACTCGCAGCGCGACCGGTGGCGCCGGTTCCCGGTTGTCGTCACGGCCATCCGGCGGGTCCAGCTGTTCCTGATGAGCATGGTCCACGACGCCGCGACGCTGGGCCACAACCGTGCCAAGCAGTTCGAGAAGCGGGCCAAGAAGTTCATCGACGATGCGATTCCGGACCCGCAACTGCGGGCCGCCCTCACACCGGCCGACCCGTATGGATGCAAGCGCGGCCTGGTTTCCGACGACTTCTATCCGGCGCTGCTGCGCGAGAACGTCGAGTTGATCCCGGAAGGGCTGCGCGCCGTGCGACCCACCGGGATCACCACCGAGAACGGTCGCGACATCGACGCCGACGTCATCATCTTCTGCACCGGTTACCGAATCCTCGATTACGACCGCATCACCATCGTCGGCGAGACCGGACAGAGCCTCGCCGAGTCCATGGCGACGGCGACCGAGGCCTTCAAAGGTATTGCGGTGCCACACTTCCCGAACTACTTCTTCGCTGTCGGTCCCAACGGTCTGCCGTTGGACGCCCCCTATTTCGTGACCGCTGAACGCAACATCGCGACCATCGTCGGGTTGCTGCGCGACAAACAGGCGGCCGGTGTGCGATCACTGGCGGTCAAGCCGGCGGTCAGCAGGGCCTACAACAAGCGGCTGGCCGAGCGGTTCCCGCGTTACTCCTGGGCGTCGCCGTCCTGCAGCAGCTACTACCAGGACGCGAGCGGGCGCACCCCGTTCCTGTTCCCCGGCCGGTTTAAGGAATACGCCGCACTGCACGCCGAGTCCGGATTGCACGAGTACGACCTGCAACCACCCGCCGGCGGCGTCGACATCGCGGGCAAGACCCTCACCTATCCAACGCAGTTCCGGGACGGCCAGTCGGCGAGCGGTCTGTTCCTGGTCGACTCGGCGCGAGCCGACGAACTGATCGCAGACAGCGGTTTCCGCATCGCCGAGGTGGCCCCGGGCCGCGGGCTGCTGGCCATCACCGGTGTGCACTACACCGACACCGACTGCGGTGAGTACGACGAGACCACCCAGGCTTTCTTCGTCGTGCCCATCGGCTCGCGCCGGCGGGTGCCGTATGCGAGCACGTGGGCCGAGATACTCCGCGGACACGGGGCGAGCTTCACCTGGAGGCTGCAGGTCACCACCGAGCTGTCACGAGACGCCGGGCTCCGGATGTGGGGCTTCCCCAAGACGATCGGGGACATCACCTTCCAGCGAGATGCCGCGACGGCGGCCTTCCGGTTGCGGATGGACGGCCAGGACGTCTTCAGCTACCGCGTCCGGACCCGCGGCAGCCGCGAACCGGCGCCGGTGACCTCGGCGGTCTACTCGATCTTCGACGGCGCTCCGCACGTGAGCCATCTGACCCAGCGGTACCGCGACTCGGGATATCGTTTCCTCGGAGGCGAACTGGAACTCGGCGAACACCAGATGGCCGACGAGCTTGCCGCGCTCGGCGTCGGCAGACGAGCACTACTGGCCGGCTGGAACGGTCACCTCGCCTTCAGCATGACGGCTCCCACCGCCCTGGGCACAACCACCATTCGCGGACGGCAGCACGCGTGACCGAGCCCACCATCCGGACGCCCACCATCCTGACCCTCGACGCCCTCGGCGACGCGGCGGTCGGAGGAAAGGCCGAAGGCCTGGCCAAGCTCGTGCGGTTGGGATTGCGGGTCCCGCAGGCCTTCGTGATCGTCGGCGCGACACCCGGCAATCTGCCCGAGGATCTCGAGGCCCGCTATACGGAGTTGGGCGGCACGGCGGTGGCAGTGCGCTCCTCGGCCCTCGGAGAAGACTCCGCCGACGCCAGCTTCGCCGGTCAGTACGAAACCATCCTCGACGTCACCGGTATCGACGCCCTGCGCGCGGCCGTCGACAGCTGCCTGGCATCGCTGCGAAGCGAACGGGCAGCGGCCTACCGGCAGCAAAGCGGGCGCGGCGAGGCCGATTCGGCGATGTCGGTGGTAGTCCAGAACATGGCGCCCGCGAGCAGGGCCGGAGTGCTCTTCACCGCAGACCCCGTCACCGGACGCCGGGACCGCATCGTCATCGACGCGGTCGAAGGCCTCGGCGAAGCGCTGGTCAGCGGGCACGCCTCGCCGGACCACTATGTTCTGGACCGCACCGGTACCACCCGCGAAGCCCAACTCGAAGGCGCCACACCGATTCTCGGCGACGCCGTCCGACGCAACCTGGTGGCCTCGGCGCTGAGGGCCGAGGCCACCGAGGGGTGCCCGCTGGACCTCGAGTGGGCCGTCGACGATGCCGGCGAGATCCACTGGCTGCAGGCCCGTCCGATCACCCAACTGCCGCCCGACCCGAACGAACTCGACACCCCGATCACCGATCCCACGCATGTCTTCACCCGGTGCAACGTCGGCGAGATGTTCCCGGGCGCGTGCACACCGCTGTCCTACTCGTTCACGGCGCGCAGTATCGACGTCGGCATGCAGATGATGCACGTACAGGTCGGCATCCAGGATGCGGTGGTGCCGGATATGCGATTCCTGATCATGAATTCCGGGCACCTCTTCATCAATCTGAGCACGATGAGCGAGACCGCGACACACGCACTGGGTTCCAGCGCCGACCAGTTGGCGCTCTCGGTGTGCGGCCGGCCCGTCACGGAGTTCACCATTCGCGGCGGCGAACCGCCGACGCGGCTGCGCCGCACCGCCAACGGCGTCAGATACATCAGATATCTGCTGAGCCAGCCCAAGGCCAGACGTGAGATGAAACGCCTTGTTGCCGAGTTGCGCTTCCCCGAGTCCGAAACCGCCTCCGCCGCATGGCAGGAGATCGACCGCCGTTTCCCGTTCATCTACGACGCGATGCATTACCACCTGATCTCCTCGGCCGGTTCCGGTGTGCTGACCCCCACCCTGCTCGGGGTGATCGCCGGGGGCGGCGACCCCTCCGAGGCCGACCACGCCGCCGTGGCGGCGTTGCTCGCCGGGGCCGACGATGTCGAGAGCGCCGACATCATCGCCGGCGCCGAGCGAATCGCACACCACATCGCCGCTCATCCCGACGGCCAGGCATCATTCACCGCTGCCGAACCGGAGGCCGCACTGGACTGGATCCGGTCACCGGCGGCCGGTGCGGTGCACCGGGAGTTCGAGCGCTACCTCGATATCCACGGCCACCGCGCCATCAAGGAATTGGAACTGCGCCAACCGGAGTGGCGGGCCGACCCGCTGCCGGTGATCCGATCGCTGCAGGTCTCACTGCGCCAACGCGGACCGGTAAGCGCCGCGCCAAGGCGTCCCGGGAACACCGAGGCCGCCAAGCCCGGCCGCGCCGTCGCTCTGCTGGCCCGGATGGCACGCCAGGCGGTCCGTTCCCGCGAGGAGACGAAGTCCGGCCTCGTCGCCGTCACCACCCGCTTCAAAGAGGCCTACCGCGGCTTGGCGAAACTCATGGTGGCAGAGGGATTATTACCGGATCCGGATGCGGTTTTCTTCCTCACCCACGACGAACTCGGACGGCTGGCCCGTGGCGGCGACACCGCTCTCGTGGCGGCGGCCCTCGCCCGCCGGGAAGTCTTCGCCCAACAGGAGACCTACGAATTCCCGGACGTCTTCCAGGGCGAACCCACCCGTCTCGATCTCGATTCGGCGGCCACCGACTCCCCCGGCGTCGTCCGCGGGGCGCCGGTGAGCCGCGGCCGGGTCACCGGGGTGGCCCGCATCGTGCGCACGATCGACGAGGCCGGGGCGCTGCAACGCGGCGAGATTCTCATCGCGCCGATCACCGATGTCGGTTGGACCCCTTACTTCAGCCTGATCGCCGGCCTGGTCACCGATATCGGCAGTGCCGTCTCGCACGGCGCCGTCGTCGCTCGCGAGTACGGGCTGCCCGCGGTGGTGAATACCCGGATCGCAACCCGGGTGTTCCAGACCGGGGACCGCATCGTGCTCGACGGGGAGTCCGGAATCGTGCGCCTGGCCGACGACGACTCGTCCGCGCCCTCGGGCCGGGTTGAACAGCCGCGGCCGGAGCAGTGAACCGTCCGGTTCAGCTATCCGGGCCGCAATCGGTTGCCCGCGAGTCCCATCGGTCGATGATCCCCGCCACCTCGGGCGAGACCTCGCGGTGGCCGACGATGCGGATGTCCAACCCGGCATGCTCGACGACGCCCAGCGCCCGCTCGATCGCGTGGTCGATCCAGGCGGGGTCGTTGCCGAAGACTCCCCCGCCGACGCGGGTCAGCAGCACCGTGCTCGACCCGCCGTCGTTCGCCTGGCGCGCGGCGGCCAGCAACGTCGCCTCGTAGCTGGCCTCCAGGACCAGGCGGGCGAAGGGCTCCCAGTCCGCACGGGGCAGGCGGGAGTAGCCGACGGGAAGCGCCGAGCAGAAGGCCTGCGAGACCAGCCGTCGGTCATCCCCGTCGACGTCGGTGACTTCGACGTTGCGGTGCAGCCCGATCGCCAGCTGGCCGCGCAGCGCGTCCCGATCCTCCGGCGATGCCTGGGCGAGCAGCCCGCCGATCGCCCGCAGCCCGTCCTGAGTGCACATCCCGTAGCCGTTCTGCATCGACCACAGTGCGCTGACCGGCAGACCCGTCAACGTCGACAGCGCATCACCGAGGCCCTGCAGCGCGTTGAGTTGACGTTGCGCGGTCTGGCCGATCCCGTCCCCGACGGGCACGAAGTAGTTGCGGTAGATCGTCGCGGCCCCGGCAGCCATCGCGCAGGCCGGCCCCTGCGTGTGGTCGCGGGCGTAGCCGGCCACCCCCTGTTCGGGGGTGACGTGCTGCGACGGCATCTCCAACAGGTTGAACTGTGATGCGACCTGGAACAGCGCGCCGGCGAACTGCGGGTCGGAGTGCAACGCGCGCGCATCGCCGGTCAACGCGCGCACCGAACTGCGCTGTCCCCGAGCGGGGTTCACTTGCCGGCGAAGCCCGGCCAGCGTCGGCAGGCTCAGCTCGCCGATGCCGTAGCGCTTGCCGTTGACGGTCGACACCAGCTCCTCACCCTCGACGGCCAGCCGCTGCCGGGTGGACTCGTAGCCGTCCTCCCGGAACCCGGTGAGGCGTTGGAACCAGTCGGTCATGGTCGGGCTCCTGTTCGTTGGGCACGCGGTGGTTCATTGCCATCGTCATCATGCGGCGCGGGACAGTTCCGTGAGGATGCCCTCCAGTTGCCGGCGGCTCACGGTGCCGGCCCGGTGGCAGGCATGGGCGATATCGCGCAGCACCGCCGCGGTGAACCGCAGCCGGCCGGCCCTGCCGACCCGCAGCGGCTCGATGGGCGAGCCGTCCGGGTAGGTGAAGGCCCGCTGCCGCACCGATCGGGCCAGCCAGCCGGCGGGGCGGCCGAAGAAGCGGGCCGCCTCCGCGGTGCTGAAATACGTTTCCTCGCAACCGAACCCCTCCGACGGGAGGTGGCCGTCGGCCAGGGCGGCCTCGATCTCCGCGCCCAGGGTGCGCAGACCCGCCGAGGCCAGCGCGGCGTGGTCGAGTTCGTCGACCGCCCAGACCTCCTTGCGCAGAGCGACGTCCACCTCGTGGTAGCCGCCCTGTGTCGGGCACGGGGTCAGGTCCGGCCCCATCAGCAGGTTCAGACCGTGCCGCTGCAGCACCAGGCTCAAGCGCCGGAAGTGCTGCTCACGGCACAGGTCCTGAAGCGGGAACGGACACCACAGGTCCGCACGGGTGACGATCGCCCGGCTCAGCGCCGCGACCACCGCGTCGACCTCGGTGAGGTCGTCCTCGGCTGCGGCCGCACCCGGGTCGAACGCGAAAGTCTGCCCGATCTGCACACCTTTGGCGGCCGCCCTTTCGGCCAGCAGATCACCCCGCGCGGCGGTGTCAGAGTCCCCGACCACATGGACCGCGTGTGTGACGTTGATGTCGTTCATAAAGCCCCCCTTCCCCGAAACCCATCATCGCACAGAATCCTATTTTGCGCACTATTCGCGCAAATAGTAGGTTCTAACCTCATGGGCGACAGTGGTTTACCGACACCCTCTGCACAGAAGGTATCAGCGGGCACCGACAAAAAGCTTCACGATTTCCCCCGCCCGACGGTTGCCGTCGACGTCGCCCTGCTGACCCTGGACCTGCAGCGCCGCGCGCTGCTGGTGGCCCAGATATGGCGCGAGGACACCCGGACCTGGGCGCTGCCGGGCACCTTCGTGCGGCGGGGCGAGACGCTGGCCGACGCGGTGCAGCGCTGCCTGCGCGACAAGCTCGGCGTCGAGGGCATCCGGCCCCACCAGTTACACGTCTTCGATGACCCCGACCGCGACGACCGGGACTGGGTGATCTCGGTGGCGCACCTGGCCGTGGTTCGGCCCGACCGTCTGCAATTGCTGGGATCGGGCTCGGCCGCGCAGACCCGTCTGGCGCCGGTGGACCGGCCCGGTGAACTCGCCTGGGATCACCCCGAGATCGTGCGGCTGGCCAAGACCGAGATCCGCCGGCGCTACACCGACAGCGCCGATCCCGAGCATCTGCTGGGCCCCAGATTCACCCTGCGCGAACTGCAGCGGGTGCACGAGTGCGTAGCCGGCGAGGACCTCGACCGGGACCGCTTCCGCCGCGCGATGGAATCCCACGTCGTCGCCACCGGAGAGATCCAGGAGAACACCGGCAGCCGCGGGCGGCCCGCGGAACTGTTCCGCCGGAAGCGCTGAGGCCCTTTCCCTCCCGCACGCCAACCGGATCTCTCCGCGGACCGGGGATGGATGCGGACCGGGGATGGATTCAGAACCACAAACACTTTTGCCCGCCTCCGAGCGACAACCGCCCAACACCGGGCGCCTGAGGGCGAGGGCAGTGCTCGTTGTCGCTGCGAGGCGGGCACTCGCGTCATACATCCCGGCGACTCCCGGTCAGGCGGAGATCCGCCCATCGAGGGTGATCAGCGGAGCGTCCAGGCCCTCGGCGATGGCGACATCAGCAACGCGGGAGCACACAGCTCGGCTGCGGCGAGTCGGCGAGGCGCCGTCGTCGACGTGTCACCCCCTGCGCATACGGTGAGAGCAGCAGGGGGCACAGACAGATGGACGTTCGGTTCGCACTCATTCCTGCCGGCTCGGCGGAGTCCGCCGCAGCGGCGCACCGGATCGCCGCGGCGATGCGACGCGCCCCGGAGCACCCGCCGCCGGCGGCGATCGCCGAGGTTCTCGGCGCCCTCGACGGCAGCCCCGTCGGCCACTACATGCTGGAGTGCCGCAGCACGGCCCGGGGCAGCCTGCTGGAGGTCGCCAATCCCGAAGCCGGGCTGCTGGAGGCGCTGCTGATCCTGGCCAAAGACCACGACCTCGCCATCTACGACATCGACCTGAACCGCCTCTACGATCCGGCCGGCGGCATGGACGTCGACGTGGTCCTGCCCGGTGTGCGGCTGCCGTTTCTGACCCGGAACCTGTTGGAGGACCTGGTGCGACGGCCGGTCTGGCCCGACCCCGAGGCGCCGTATCTGATCGTCGACCGTGCCGAACAGGACTTCATTCAGGCCTGGCTCACCGACGACGGCACCTACCGGTTGGAGTACCGCGAGGGTGGGCCGGAGTCGCACTTCGTCGTCGACACCGACGACGCCGCACTGGTGATAAACGTCATGTGGGCGTGGACGATTCAGGATCCGGGCTGGCGCACGGCGGTGGACTGGATGTTCGTCGATCTCGATGCCCCCGAGGGGGAGGTGGGCGAACCCGCCGATGTCTGCGCCGATGCGAGGGCGCCGAAGCAGGTCAGCAGGTCGGCTTCGCTGCAGAACGACCATCGACCGGACGGCAGCTGGCTCACGCTGCGCGCGGAGCTGGACGGCGATGGTGCACTTCGCATCCTGGGCCAGGATCTGGGGCCGGTCACGCACATGATGAGCGACGACGGGGAGTATGAGTGGGGCTACACCATCGCCGCCGAGAACGTGCCTGCCGTGCTGATCGCCCTGGGTGGAGAGCCCGCGGACGACGTGATCGACCTGCTCGAGCAGCGCTGGTCGGGTGAGAACGTCGGCGGGCTGGAGAGGACGATCCGTGCCAGCGGGGTCCCCTACGAATTCCGGAGCTACCCCTGAGCTGACGGTCCGGTGGCGTCGCGGCCACGCAACGGCCCGGCATAGACAAGACTGGGCAGATGACCGAACCCGGTGCGGCCCGCGTCGCTGTGTACCTCGACTTCGACAACATCGTGATCTCGCGCTACGACCAGGTCAACGGCCGCAACTCTTTTCAACGCGACAAGGCCAAGGGCCTGGAGGCCTCGCATCTGGCCCGGGCCGCGGGTGGACGTGGGCGCGATCCTGGACTTCGCGTCCTCGTTCGGCACCGTGGTGCTGACCCGGGCCTATGCGGACTGGTCGGCCGAGGTCAACGCCGAGTACCGCGAGCAGCTGGTGGGCCGCGCGGTGGACCTGGTGCAGCTGTTCCCGGCGGCGGCCTACGGCAAGAACGGCGCCGACATCCGGCTGGCCGTCGACGCCGTGGAGGACATGTTCCGGCTGCCCGACCTCACCCATGTGGTGATCGTGGCCGGCGACTCGGACTACATCCCGCTCGCACAGCGCTGCAAGCGGCTGGGCCGCTACGTCGTGGGCATCGGGGTGGCCGGCTCCTCGAGCCGGGCGCTGGCTGCGGCCTGCGACGACTTCGTCATCTACGACTCCCTGCCCGGGGTGCCGGAGTTCGCCCCGGCCGCCGAGGCCGCGAAGTCCGGGGCCGGGCAGCCCAAGCGGGGACGCAAGTCCGCCGAGCCCGCCGCCCCGGATCCGCAGGCCGCCGCGACCGCTCTGCTCACCCGCGCGCTGCAGATCGCCCAGGAGAAGGACGACGTCGAGTGGCTGCACAACTCGGAGGTCAAGGCGCAGATGAAGCGGATGGACCCGTCGTTCTCCGAGAAGGCGTTGGGCTTCAGGTCATTCAGCGACTTCCTGCGCTCGCGCTCCGACGCCGTCGAACTCGACGAGAGCTCCACCACCCGGCTGGTGAAGCTGCGCTGACGGGGTTGATCAGACAACTCCCCGGCTACGAGGAGAACGACCACGCGGGGTTCACGAAGGGATCAGCGCCGCGCACCGGTAAATCGCTGCTGGGAGTGGGCGTCGTGACAATCGTCTCGAGCACCGCGGCCTGCGCGCTATAGACACAGGTGACCTTCGGCTCCCAACGTCGTCCACGCTCCCGCGCAGCCCTGATTGAGTCGGGGGCCCTCATCCCGGCGCGGCGGCCACGGAATCTTCTCGACATCAACGCTATTCGACCGCTAGATCCAGAGCGCACCCTGTCCGATGTCCTCCGCGAAATGCGCGACGAACGATGATTTACATGGACACCTCGGCTTTGACGAAACTGCTTATCGCCGAGCCCGAGACGGCCGAATTGCGGTCTTGGCTCACCGCTCACATCGAACAGGGCGAAAGCGCAGCGACGAGTGCGCTCGGAAGGGTCGAATTGATGAGAACCGTTGCCCGTTATGGCGAGACAGGCCAGTCCGACCGTGCCCGCTACCTCCTCGATGGGCTCGATGTGCTGCCGCTCACCGAACCGGTGATGACTCTCGCCGAATCAATCGGCCCAGCAACCCTGCGCTCCCTAGCCGCCATTCATCTCGCAGCGGCTGCCCACTTCAGGCAGGAGCTCACGGCTTTCGTCACATACGACCACCGCTTGTTGAACGGCTGCCGCGACATCGGCCTCGCGACTGCGTCACCCGGCACCGCCGCGTGAGCCAGGCCTTTCAGCGTCAAGGATGGGCCGATGAGGATCATGACGTGGAACGTGCAGGGCCGGGTGGGTGACTGGGAAGCCCGGCATATCGCGTTGCGCTCGTGGATCCAGCGTTCCGCCTCCGACGTACTCACCCTTCAGGAATCGTGGGTCGAGCCCGATGGCACCACCCAGGCCGCCCGTTTCGGTGAGGAACTGGGCCTGCACGCGGTGACGGCCGCCGACCTCGCCGGATTCGACCGCTACCCCGAGGCGCCGTACTGGGTGGTCAACGCGGTGCTGTCCCGATGGCCGCTGAGCATCGAACGGCTCGCTCCGCTGCCCGACGAGCACGGCGAGCCGACCTGGCGCCACGTGCTGGTGACCCGGGTGCACCGCCCCGCCGACGAGGGTGGTCCGTTCGTCGCGGCCGGCACCCACCTCGAGCACGGGCTGGAGAACTCCGCGCGGCGAAACGTCCAGATGACCGCACTGGTGCACCACCTCGTCGAGGTGCTCGGGGATGAGGCCCGGCGGCGGGCGTCACTGCCGGCACTGCTCGGCGGAGACCTCAACTGCACCCCGGAGTCCGACGAGTACCGACACGCGACCGGCCTGGCCGCCGGGGCGGTGCCGAATTTCACCCTCGTCGACGCCTGGACCGCGGCGGGCAACACCGACCCGGGACACACCTGGTCGGCGGCCAACCCGCTGGTTCCCCGCCATGCCATTCATCCCCACCGTCGACTCGACTACGTGATGGTGTCCACGCCGCGTCGATCAGGTGCGGGACATGTGCGCGAATGCTCCCTGGCGGGCACCGCGGCGGTCGAGAACATCTGGGCCAGCGACCATTTCGCCGTGGTGGCCGAGGTGAAGATGTGAGCCCCTCAGATCCCGTCGAGGTTCCGGTCGGCGCACGCCCGGCTCAGTGCCCGGCGGAACTCCTCGACGTCGCCGGAGCAGGCGTCGAGGTCCTCAGGGCCGAGCAGGGCCACCAGACCGCGATCGGTGCGGGCGACCACGAACGGCGCCGGTGAACCGACGGCGAGGACGTCCTCGGGAGCGTCATTGCGGTGGAAGGTACGGAATTCGACGTCGAGTTGATCGCGGCAGCGCCGCCAGTCGGCCCGCTCGGTGAACAGCCCGTGGGTGATATCGCACAGTGCGCAGTGGGTCCGGCCGAGCCGGGCCCCGATCCAGTAGCGCGCCTCGCCGAGCAGGGTGCCGTCGGCGTCGTAGACACCGATGAATTCGCGCACGGTATCCGGCATCGTCCGAGGCTACCCAGCCGGCGTCTGCGGGTTGATCCCGAGGTGCTTGATGCAGCTGGCCCGCGACATCGCGACCAGGGCGGGTTGGGCGTTGTCGAAACCGGCCAGCGCGGGGGTGTCCCGCTTCATCTGAGCGATGGAGGCATCGATGCAGCGCTGCAGACGCTGAGCGTCGGAGTCATGCCACTGGGAGTAACCGATGAGGCCTGCAGCCACCAGACCGACCACCAGGTAGATCCAGATGCGGGGATTTCTGACCACAACCCAGTATCGCCCAGCGGGGCTTCGCGGTTGCGGTCAGAGGGCGCGGACGCCTAGCACCCTGATGCGCTGATGCGCTGATGCGTCGATGCGCACTACGGTGGATCTCCCCGAAGACCTGCACCTCAAGGTGCGGGCGATCGCCCGCGACACCCACCGCACCTTCAGCGACACTGTCGCCGAACTCATGCGGCGTGGGCTGCGCTCCGATGCTGCGGTGGCGCCGTCCCGCAGCCCCAGAACCGGCCTACCGGTCGTCACACTCGGCACTGTGGTGACCACCGAGGACGTCCGGTCGCTGGACGACCAGGAGTGACAGCGCTCCTGGACGCGAACGTGTTGATCGCACTGGTCGTCTCCGACCACGTCCATCACGACCCGGCGGAAAGCTGGTTCGCAGGGCTGGACGACTCGTTCGCCACCTGTCCGATCACCCAGGGCAGCCTCGTTCGACTCCTCATCAGCCAGGGGCAGAACGCCGAGGAGGCCCGAGCGGTCATCATTGCCCTGACCCACAGCCCGCGGCATGAATTCTGGCCCGACAGCGTCTCATTCACCGATTGCGAACTCCAGGGCGTCATTGGCCACCGTCAGGTGACCGACGGGTACCTCGCCCAACTGGCGAGGGCCAACCGGGGCAGGCTTGCGACCTTCGACCGCGGCCTCGCCTCACTTCATCCCGACATCGCCGAGCTGGTACCCACGCCCTGATCCGGGCTCCTCGGGGATTGGCCGGTTACCAATTCACCACCATATTGGTAACGTGATGCCATGTTGGTGACAATCGACGCCGTAGGGCGGGTCGTCATCCCGAAAGCCCTGCGAGTCGCACTCGGGATCACCCCAGATACCCAGCTGGAGTTGATCCCCGACGGCGCCGGCCTGCGGATTGAGCCCGTGCGACGGGACCCGCGCCCCGTTCATGTCAGCGATGGGCTGCCGATACTGGGCAAAGTCGAGGGCGCTGTGCTGACCGACGACGACGTCCGTCGGCTTCGCGATGATCTCCAAAGGTGATCGTTGGGCGTGCGACACCAGCGTTGCCGTCGCCGCCCTCGACCCGACCCACGAGGCACATCCGGCGTGCCGTCGCGCCTTGATCGACCATCGGCCGGCGCTGGCCGGACATGCCGCGTTCGAGACGTATTCGGTGCTGACCAGGCTGCCGATTCCTCTCCGCCTGACGGCCGACCAAGCGACGTCGGTGCTGGCTGCGGCGTTCCCGGCAGATTGCTGGCTGGACGCGGCTGGGATGGCCGACCTCAGAGAGCGACTGGGCACCCTCGGCATCGTCGGTGGATCGGTCTACGACGCCCTCGTCGGTCAAGCCTCGGCGAGCAGCGGCCGCGCCCTGCTCACCCGGGACCGGCGTGCTGAACGGACATACCGCTCGCTTGGAGTTGAGTACCAGTTCATCGACTAAGAGTTCACGCCAGTAGGTGCCACAGAAGTTGGCACTTGCGTCATGCGCCCCGGCGACTCCCGCGTACAGCCACGCCGGTGAGGTCGACGTCCGCGTCCCTGCGGAAGCTGGTGGAGACCCAATGGCTGGCGTTCAGCCAGAGCACACCGGATCTGCCGATCGGCCGGATCGTCAACGGGGGCACCGCCCGGACCTTGAGCGCCGATGAGGAGGCGGCCTACGACGCCCCGTTCCCCGACGCGAGCTACAAGGGTGGCGCCTGCCAGTTCCCGACGCTGGTGCCGATCACGGCCGAACACGGATCCGTCGAGGAGAACAAGGCCGCATGGACGGTGCTCACCCAATTCGACAAGCCATTCAGGATTGCCCGGATGACATCGTGGCGGTCATCGAGGGTGTGCTGACCCGGTCCGCGCGCTAAGGCGCTGATCCAGGCCGGTGTTGATGGCCGGCCGTACCGGTTTGCGACGGGTGTCGTCCTAGCGCTGTGATCAGTGCTCGTCGTAGTGATCGTCGTGCAGCGCGTGCCGGTGGGCGCCGTGAAGGTAGTCGACGTGATCGTCGTGCACGACGGCCTCATGCCCGCACCCATCGCCATGGGTGTGTTCATGAACCTCGGCGACCACATGTGCGCTCAGCGCGTGCTCGTCATAGTGGTCCCCGTGCAGATGGTGCGCATGGCCGTCATGCAGGTAGTCGACGTGGCCGTCGTGCTCGACGGCAACATGGCCGCAGGACGGCGCGTGCCGGTGATCGTGATCGGAGTGCGTCGGGTGGGTCGTCACGGGATCAGTGTCCTTTCATAGCCGTCGTTGAACTAATACTACGCGAATATTTTTTTATGAATTTGATGTGTGTTTATGCCCGGCACGGGTTCGCTCGGTCGACCCGGGTCCACCGGGTCGGCGCCGTCGCGCCAGATCACATCCGCCCCACCCGTCCCCAGCGGAGAAGCATAGAGATATGTGCCCGCCTCAGAGCGACAACGGCCTGAACGCAACCGGCAAACACCATGGGCCGCTTCAGTTGTCGCTCCGAGGCGGACAACCTTGTTGTGGCTGCCCGGACAGTGACCGGTGTGACTCGGCCACTGGGACCGAGGTGCACGCGGGGCGGCGTTGGATCGCACCCGAACCGGCGTCACTGGCAGCTGCGGGACGTCCCTAAGCTTCGGGTGGTCAGCCGACAACGGAGGTGAACATGGTCACGTCCCGATGCTGTCGGGGTCCGCAGGGTGCGTACGGGCTGTCCGCGAGCGCTCTGGGCCTCACCACGGCGGCCGACGCCGACGAGTTGTTCGCCTCCTTCGCCGCCTGGGCCGAGGAGTGCGGCACTCCCCTGTACCCGGCGCAGGAGGAGGCGCTGATCGAACTTCTCGGCGGCGCCAACGTCATCCTGGCCACCCCGACCGGCTCCGGAAAGTCACTGGTGGCCACCGGAGCGCAGTACGCCGCCCTGGCGGCCGGCCGGCGCAGCTACTACACCGCGCCGATCAAGGCGTTGGTCAGCGAGAAGTTCTTCGCGCTGTGCGCGATGTTCGGGGCCGAGAACGTCGGGATGCTCACCGGCGACGCCGCGGTCAACGCCGACGCACCGATCATCGCCTGCACCGCCGAGGTGCTGGCCAACATCGCGCTGCGCGAGGGCGCAGACGCCGACATCGGTCTGGTGGTGATGGACGAGTTCCACTTCTACGGCGACCCCGACCGCGGCTGGGCCTGGCAGGTGCCGCTGCTGGAATTGCCCAAGGCCCAGTTCCTGCTGATGTCGGCCACTCTGGGCGACGTGACCTTCCTGCGCGAGGACCTGACCCGGCGCACCGGGCGGCCCACCGCTCTCGTCGCGAACGCGCGAACGCCCTGTGCCGCTGTACTACTCGTACGCGACGACACCCCCACACGAGACGATCGCCGAACTGCTCGACACCGGCCAGGCCCCCGTCTACGTCGTGCACTTCACCCAGCAGTCGGCGCTGGAACGGGCGCAGGCGCTGATGAGTGTCAACGTGTGCAGCAAGGAGGAGAAGGCGGCGATCGCCGAGCTGATCGGGGCGTTCCGCTTCTCCACCGCATTCGGGTCGACGCTGTCGCGGCTGGTGCGCCACGGCATCGGGGTGCACCACGCCGGGATGCTGCCCAAGTACCGGCGGCTGGTCGAACAGCTCGCCCAGGCCGGGCTGCTGAAGGTCATCTGCGGCACCGACACCCTCGGGGTGGGCATCAACGTGCCGATCCGCACCGTCGTCTTCTCGGCGTTGTCGAAGTACGACGGCACCCGCAGCCGGCTGCTCAACGCCCGCGAGTTCCATCAGATCGCCGGCCGCGCGGGCCGCGCCGGCTACGACACCGCCGGCACCGTGATCGTGCAGGCCCCCGACCACGAGGTGGAGAACCTCAAGCAGTTCGCCAAGGTCGCCGACGATCCCAAGAAGCGCCGGAAGCTGGTGCGCCGCAAAGTCCCCGAGGGCATGGTGCCGTGGAGCGAGGCCACCATGACCCGGCTGGTCGAGGCGGCTCCGGAACCGCTGACGTCCAACATGCGGGTCTCGACGGCGATGATCCTCGACGTCGTCGACCGCCCCGGGGACCCGTTCGTTGCGATGCGGCGGCTGCTGACCGACAACCACGAACCACGCAAGCGCCAGCTGCGCCACATCCTCGAGGCGGTCGGCATCGCCCGTTCACTGCTGCAGGCCGGGGTGCTCGAGAGAATCGAGGAACCCCTCGACGAGTCCGAAGCCGATCCCGACCACAAAGGGCGCCGGTACCGGCTCACGGTGGACCTGCCGGACGACTTCGCCCTCAACCAGCCGCTGTCGACGTTCGCGCTGGCCGCCATCGAGGCCCTTGACCCGGCGTCGGAAACCTTTGCGCTGGATGTCGTTTCGGTGATCGAGGCGACGCTGGAGGATCCCCGGCAGATCCTGGCCGCGCAGCTGAAGAAGGCCCGCAGCGAGGCGGTGGCGCAGATGAAGGCCGAGGGCATCGAGTACGACGAGCGGATCGCGCTGCTCGACGACGTCAGCTATCCCAAGCCGCTCGAGGAGCTGCTGCGGCACACCTTCGCGGTGTACCTGCAGAGCAACCCGTGGGCCGCCGACGGGCACTTGTCACCGAAGTCGGTGGTGCGCGAGATGTGGGAACGGGCGATGACGTTCCGGGAGTACGTCAGCGTGTACGGACTGGTCCGCTCGGAGGGGGCGGTGCTGCGCTATCTCTCCGATGCGTTCAAGGCGCTGCGTTCGGGGGTGCCCGCCGCCGCGCGGACCGAGGCGCTCACCGACCTCGTCGAGTGGCTCGGCGAGTTGGTGCGCCAGGTGGACTCCAGCCTGCTCGACGAGTGGGAGCAGCTCACCAGCCCCGATCAGCCGCTGACGGCGCCGGCCGCGGCGCCGGCCCGCCCGCGGCCGCTGACCGGCAACGAGCGCGCATTCACCGCGATGGTCCGCAACGCCCTGTTCCGGCGGGTGGAGCTGTTCGCGCGGCGACGCAGCCACGACCTGGGCGAGTTGGACTCGGGATCCGGGTGGACGGCACAGCGGTGGCGGCAGGTCATCGAGGACTACTTCGCCGAGCACGACGACGTGGGCATCAGCGCCGACGCCCGCGGGCCCGCGCTGCTCATCATCGACCGCCAGCCCGGGATATGGCGGGTGCGGCAGATCCTCGACGACCCGGCCGGCGACCACGATTGGGGCATCGAGGTGGACGTCGATCTGGCGGCCTCCGACGAGGAGGGCGCGGCGGTGCTGCGGGTGGTCGAGGTGGGACGGCTGGATTAACGAGTTCGCCAGCGTTTCCAGACCGCGTGACCCGTGGCCCGGATCTTGTCGTCGTGTCGCAGCTCGGCATCGCAGACGATTTCGTCTTCGGAGGATGTGACGACGACGGCACGCAGTTCGACCGCACTGTCCAGCGGGCTGGGACGCAGATATCGGACGTCGATGCCGGCCGTCACGAACGGGATCGCAGCGCCCGGGGAAGCCTCCCACCCCTGCACCGAGGCCTCGTGGAGAACGGCGGCGGCGGTGTGGCAGTCCAGCACGGTGGCGATGATGCCGCCGTTGAGGAAACCCATTCCGTTGTCGTGCTCCGGCCACGGCATGAACGTCGCGGCGACGCACCCGTCGCCGAGGTAGCTCTTGAGCCGCAGCCCGCGTGGGTTCGCCGGCCCGCAACCGAAGCAGGTCGTGGTCGGAAAGAGCCGGTCCTGAATGGAGAGCGCGTCCACGCCCATCAGTATGAACGCGAAAGCGTGATTGACTGGGCTCCGACAAGCCGGCCGACCGTGACGGCTACACCTACGAACGCCATGTCGCGTGGCTGACGTTCAGCCAGAGCACACCGGACCTGCCCGTCGGCCAGATCACGCCGCAGCACGGGTCGGTGGCGGAGAACAGAGCCGCCTGGCAGGTGCTCACTCGATTCGACAAGCCGTTCGTCACCGCATTCAGCGACAGCGATCCGATCACCGCGGGCGGGGACGTGCATTTCCGGAAGCTGGTTCCGGGTGCTCGTGATCAGCCCCACGTCACACTGCACGGTGCGCATTTCCTCCAGGAGGACTGCCCCGACGACATCGTCGCGGTCATCGAGGGTGTCCTGGCCCACAGTCGGGCCTGAGGAACGGTTGGGTCACACCGGCAATCCGGATGGCGGTCGGCTCCGAATTGCATTAACGGAACAGGGATCGAGAGGAAAAAACCCGTGGTGTCAACAGGTGCGAACAGCAGCCCGCAGTGGCCGACCAGCGTCATCGCCGCAGTTCAGGGTGCATTGCCCCCGAACCGGTACAGCCAGTCCGAGATCACCGAGGTGCTGGTCCAGCTGCCCCAGTTCGCCCCGCACGCGGATCTGCTGCGGCGATTCCACCAGACCGCCAAGGTCAACCATCGCCATCTCGCGCTGCCGCTGGAGCAGTACCAGGGGCTGAACGATTTCGGCGACTCGAACTCGGTGTTCATCGACAGCGCCGTCGACCTCGGATGCGCGGCCGTCTCGGCCGCATTGGAGGACGCCGGGTTCGGGCCGCAGGACGTCGACATGATCATGTCGACGACGGTCACCGGTATCGCGGTGCCGTCCCTGGAGGCCCGGATCGCCGGGCGGCTCGGCATGCGCCCCGACGTGCGACGCGCGCCGCTGTTCGGCCTGGGTTGCGTGGCCGGCGCGGCCGGCACCGCGCGTGTTCACGACTACCTGCGCGGCAACCCCGATGGGGTGGCGGTGCTGGTGTCGGCCGAAATGTGCTCGCTGAACTTCGCCGCCCTCGGCGCGGACATCGCCGGTCTGGTCGGTACGGCCCTGTTCGCCGACGGCGCGGCAGCGGTGGTGGCCGTCGGAGAGCGCCGGGCAGAGAAGCTGGGCATCACCGGGCCGCGCATCATCGACTCCGCCAGCCGGCTGTATCCGGATTCGTTGCGCACCATGGGCTGGGACGTCGGTGCCAGCGGGTTCCAGCTCGTGCTGTCCCCGGAGGTGCCCGACATGATCACCCGCTACCTGCGTGACGACATGACCGGCTTCCTCGGCGGCCACGACCTCGAGATCGACGACATCGGCGTGTGGGTCAGCCACCCCGGCGGCCCGAAGGTGATCGAGGCGATCACCGACAGCCTCACGCTGCCGGCCGACGCGCTGGAGCTCACCTGGCGCTCGCTGGCCGAAATCGGCAACGTCTCGTCGTCGTCGGTGCTGCACATCCTGCGCGACACGATGGACAAGCGCCCCGCGGACGGATCGCCTGCGGTGATGATGGCAATGGGTCCCGGCTTCTGCTCGGAACTCGTGCTCATGCAGTGGCAGTGAGCGCTGATCCGATGACGTGGTATCTAATTCTTCTCTTGGTAGTCGGCGTCGAGCGTCTGGCCGAACTGGTGCTGGCACAACGCAATCTGGCCTGGAGCCGGGCCCGCGGCGGCGTCGAGATCGGCGCCGGCCACTACCCGGTGATGGTCGTCCTGCATCTGGCCCTGCTGGTCGGCTGTGTGGTGGAAGTCACCGTCATGCAGCGCCCGTTCATCCCGGCACTGGGCTGGCCGATGCTGGCCCTGGTCGTCGCCGCCCAGGGGTTGCGCTGGTGGTGCATCACCACCCTGGGCCGGCAGTGGAACACGCGCGTCGTCGTGATCCCCGGCGCGCCCCGCATCGACGGCGGACCCTACCGCTGGATCTCGCACCCGAACTACGTCGCGGTCGCGATCGAGGGGCTCGCGCTGCCGCTGGTCCACTCCGCATGGATCACCGCGCTGGCGTTCACCACCCTCAACGCGGCCCTGCTGAGCACCCGCGTCTCCGTCGAGAACTCAGCGTTGGCGAGGCTGTCATGAACGATCTGCTGGTCGCCGGCGCCGGTCCGGCGGGCCTGGCCACGGCCATCCACGCCGCCCGCGCCGGACTTGAGGTCACCGTGGTGGAACGCCGCCCCGGACCCATCGACAAGGCCTGCGGGGAAGGGCTCATGCCGCACACGCTGCGACACCTCGACGCCCTCGGAATCACCCCGCACGGCAAGCCTTTCCGCGGCATCACCTACCTGGACCGGACCCGGCGCGTGGAGGCCCGCTTCCCGGGCGCCGCCGGACGCGGGGTGCGTCGCACTGTCCTATCGGAAGCCCTGCACGACGCTGCCGCCACCGCGGGAGTCCGGATCGTCAAGGGCGACATCGGCGACATAACCCAGGACGCGACCGGCGTGCGCTGCGGCGGCTTCGAAGCGCGCTACCTGGCAGCAGCCGACGGCCTGCACTCGCCGATCCGTCGCCAACTCGGTCTGGACCGGCCGACCAACGGCGGGCGCCGCTGGGGCATCCGCCGGCACTTCCAGATCGCCCCGTGGACCGACACCGTCGAGGTCTACTGGGCCGCGCACACCGAGGCCTACGTCACCCCGGTGGCCGACGACACCGTCGGAGTGGCCATCCTGACCTCCCGGCAGGGCAAGTTCGACGATCACCTGCGTGAATTCCCCGCTCTGGCAGCACGACTCGCCGGTGCGCAGGGTGGTCCGGCCCGCGCGGCGGGGCCGCTGCGGCAGCGCGCCGCCAGCCAGCACCGCGGCAGGGTCATGCTCGTCGGCGACGCTGCGGGATACGTCGACGCCCTGACCGGCGAGGGTCTGGGCATCGCGCTGGGTTGCGCCGAACTGGCGGTCAATGCCGTGCTGGCCGACGACCCGGCGGACTACACCCGGCAGTGGCGGCGCATGTCACGCCGGTACCGGCTGCTGACGTCGGCGCTCCTGGCGGCCAGCAACTCGCCGGCCAGGACCATGATCGTGCCGGCGGCAACCACGCTGCCGGGAGTCTTCAACCAGGCGGTCAAACTTCTGGCCCAGTGATCGGCGCCGGTTCGGTCTTCCCGGTGTGTGGTCACATCCGCCCCATCAGTCCCCAGCGGAAAACCATCATGAGGTGCCCACCTCAGAGCGACAACGGCCTGAGCGCAACCAGCAAACACCTTGGGCCGCATCAGTTGTCGCTCCGAGGCGGGCAATGAAGTGGCCGCCCGAACAGTGACGGATGTGACTCGGGCCGATGCGGGAACCGCGACGCCCTCGTTGAGAAATCCATCCGCCCCACGTCCGTGGGGATTGCCCCGTCTCTCCCGCATCGTCGCCGTCGAATACGAGGCGCCCAGTGATGCGGCCACCTTGTTTACCCAGGCGGCGCGTTGCCTAAGTCCTTGTAATCGCCGGGCAGTGGCGGTTCGAGTGTCGGTTTGCCGAATCGGTAGCCCTGCACCCAGTCGTAACCGAGGCGGCGTAGTGCCTCTTCCTGTTCGGCGGTCTCGACGCCCTCGGCGATGATGCGCATCCCGAGGTCCGACACCAACTGGATCGCCCAGCGGGCGACGATCTCCTGGCCGGCGTCGCCGTGCAGTCGGTCGACAAAGGTGCGATCCAACTTGACGATATCGGCCGGCAGGTTCTGCAGGTAGGCCAGCGAGGAGTAGCCGGTCCCGAAGTCGTCGATGGCCACCTTCACCCCGAGCGATCGAAGTGCGATCAACAACTGCCGGATGCGGCCGGATTCCCCGACCACGGCCGACTCGGTCAACTCGATGGTCAATCGCTCGGGCGGGATTGCATAGCGCTCGATCAACTCCGCGAGGTAGCCGATGTACTTCGCATCGACCGTCTTGGCACTGACGTTGATCGCCAGGTGGAACTCCCGACTACGGTCGCGCAACAACTCTGCGCAGCGCGCGACAGCGCGCTCGGCGATGTGCCGATCGATCTGCCGGATCTGACCCGTCTCCTCGGCGAGTTGGACGAATTCGGCAGGTGCAAAGGTGCCGGTATCGGGTTGGCGCCAGCGGGCCAGCGCCTCGGCACCGACGATCTGTCCTGTTCGCATGGAGACAACGGGCTGGAACACGGGAACCAGCTCATCGCTCCCCAACGCCCGATAGAGCTCCTGTTCGAGCATCAGCCGCTCGACCGCCGCGTATGAGAAGGCGTCCTTGTAGGACGCGACACGAGACCCGCCGGCACGTTTGGCCGCGTACATGGCCAGGTCTCCACGCCGGAGCAGTTCGTCGGCGTCGACGGCATCGTCGTGGCCATCCTCATCGACGACGGTGCCGACGCTGAAGTGCACCACGTGAGTGGACTCGCCCAAAATCAACGGATCCCGGAACGCCGCCACAATCCCCTCAGCGAGCCGCGCAACCTGATCGGGCGTGACATCTCGCAGAAGCACGACGAACTCGTCACCGCCGAGGCGAAAGACGCTGCCGGAGTTGCCGACATGTTCGGACGTCACCCGCTCGAGTCGCTTGGCGACGCTCTTCAGCACCAGGTCGCCCAGGGCATGTCCGAATGCGTCGTTGAGCTGCTTGAAGCGATCGAGGTCGAGGAACAGCAAGCTGCGTTGGGGCCCGGCTTGCCGGACCAAGTCGGCTCGCGTCTCGTTGTCGATCGTCATCGCCAGCGCGCGGCGGTTGCCCAAACCGGTGAGCGGATCGACGGTCGCTTCGAAAGCGAGCTGCCGGTAGGAGTGCTCGAGCTGGCCGGACTGCACAGCCTGGTAGAGCCCCTCGGCCGCGGATCGATCGCCATTCGACCATGGGCGGCTGCGGTCGTGGACGTTCTCGACGGTCTCATCGACGGAGGCCAATGGTCGGCGGAACCAGGCCAGGTAGTCCGCGGTGCCGTGAAGCCGGGCCATGATCGCTCCCGCAGTATCCGAGGTGGCCAGTTCGGGGATATCGGCGGCGAGGCAGTCGCTCACCTGCACCAGATTCGTTCCGGCCGAACTCAATTCACGCACCCACCGATCGATGGCGTCCTGGTCGGGCGCATCGCCGATACGGAACACCTCCGAGCCCATTCGGGCCACCAGCCCATCGGCCTGGACTGCCGTCAGAGTATCGACGCCAATAGCTTGGATGCATTGGATGGGATCGGCGCCGACTGTGAGGTCTCGACGGAGTTCCTCGGTCAGCGCCGTCAGTCGCTCGACATTCTTGTAGACCGTGATGTCATGGGCGACAACGGTCATTCGGCCTTGGTCCGGTCCGGAGGGCCCTTCGTGCCGCAGCACCGTCAGGCCCACTTCACGCTGATGCCCACCTGCCGCCGCGAGTGTCGATTCACCAGACCACATTCCATCGCGCAGCGCGGCGGGCACAGCCACGTCCCGCAGCTGGCTGAGGGCAACACTGTCGAACAGCGATTCAATACTGCTCGGCAGGGGATCGTGATCGGCGAGACCCAATAGGCCCCGCCAGGCTCGGTTGAGGTGCTGCAGGCCTCCACCTACTTCGAAAATCGCGACAAAGTCAGGAGTGGTTTCGACGATCTGCATGAACCCCGACAGCGATTTGTTGCGGGTACGCAGATCGGCGGTCATCTGAAGGGCCAATTCCTCGCGAGCCAGGACTTCGAGTCGTTCGCGGGACCTGTTACCGCGCTGCCTGAACTTAATGACCCAGTAGCTCAGAGCCGCTAACACGCAAGACAGCACGACGCTGACCGTCCCAATGGTGCCGGCGACGCGCGTGCTGTCGGGCGTGGCCGCGACAGCGACCTGCCACGTCGAACCCGGCACGGAAAACTCTTTAATGGCGACGTGTTCGCCTGGCAACTCCGGTGAACCGAAGACGTCAACGACATCACCCGAGGGCGAGCGAGAGAGGATGTACACGTCGGCCTTTAGCGCCGCCGCCTCGGCAGGATCAGCGACAACGCTGTAGTCAAGTACGGCACTGGACAACCCCCAGTAGGTTCCATCCTCGAGGAAGACAGGGGTTCGGTAGACGAAGGCCCGTCCGCCCTGAACCAGGTCGATCGGACCGGTCAGGACCGGCTTCCCGGCGGCGATTCGATCCTTGATGGGGTCCCACTGCGCCGGGGTTGCCGCGAGGTCCAGTCCGACGGCGGCCTCATTACCCTTCAGTGGCCACACCGCTTCGATCACATTGCCGGGGGCGATGCTGACCGACTTGAGGGAATATCCGTCCAGGATGGTTTGGTTCAGCAGTTGCAGTGCGAAGATCCTCAAGTCATCGGGGATGGGTCGGCCGTTCTTGGCGATGATCTGGGCGCGCAGCGCATTGGCTGGTGCGGTGATCGCCAGCAGCGACGTGCGGATAGTGTCGGCGAGGGCACTGGCCCCCTCCACGGCCCTGGCGTCGGCGGCGCGCTCCTCGGCTTTCACTGCGTAGCGCCCGACTATTCCACCGATCGTCAACCCGAGCAGCAGTACCGCGGCGACGACGAGCCAGCGACGCGCCCCAGGTGTCAGGATGCGTCGCATTGGGCCAGTTTGACCTGTTCTTTGCCAGGGTGATGGAGGATGTCCTGATTTCCGCGGAACTTCGGTGATGGCTCGGTGAGGTTGAGGTTGCGCTCATCTCGCGACCGGTCCGACGTTTTTGGCGAACTGGTCTTCGAGGGCGGCAGGCCTTCTGATCGCCCGAATGCGACAACGGCCTGAGCGCAACCGGCAAACACTTTGGGCCGCATCAGTTGTCGCTCCGAGGCGGGCAACATTGTTGTGGCCGCCCGAACAGTGACGGATGTGACTCGGCCACTCGGACCGAGGTGTGGGCGCGGCGGCACCGCGCCGCGGCAGCCGTCGTCGTCGCCAACAATCCGTGGCTGGAAGCGCACCCCACGCCGCGGTCGCACCGAGTATGTATCACCGGTGATACAGTTTGTCGGTGGAGAGCGTGAGCGTGCGCGACCTTCGCAACAGCGGCGGTGACGTGCTGTACCGGGTGGAGCACGGGGAGACCGTTGTCGTCACCAGGGACGGACGGCCGGTCGCAGAGCTACGACCGCTGCCCCGGCTCAGCGCCGGCCCCGCCGAACTGATCGCCCGCCGCCGACATCTGCCGGCAGTTGACCCCGCGGCATTACGGGCCGACCTCGACGCATTCATCGAACCGGGGTTGTGATGGGCGTTGGCATGCTGGACACCTCGACGGTCATCCTGCTCGGCCGCGTCACCGACCCGGCTACGCTCCCCGACCAGTCGGTGATCAGTGCGATCACCTTGGCCGAGTTGTCCGTCGGCCCCCAGATCGCCGTCGACCCCGCCGAGCGCGCCGCGCGCCAAGTGCATCTACAGCAGGCTGAGAGTGACTTCGACGCGATTCCCTTCGACGCAGCGGCCGCCCGAGCTTTCGGCGCAGTAGCGGCGGCACTGAGGTCCGCGGGCCGAAAGCGTGCCGCCCGGGCCCATGACGCTCTCATCGCCGCGACCGCCATCGCCAACGGCCTCCCGCTCTACACCTGCAATCCCGAGGACTTCGACGGCATTCCCAGACTGGATGTGCGCCCGGTACCGCATCCCGACCGATAGCGCAGATCCAACCCGTCCGCTGTTACCGATACCTGTAGACACCAACGCTCTTGCCCGCCTCGTAGCGACACCATGAAAGAGGAACGATGACTCGACTCGACGATGTGGGGCAGGCCGACGGCTGGCGGTGCTGGCTATGCGATGAGGCGGTGGACCCTGACATGTCGGTCAACGATGACCGCGGTCCGAGCATTGACAGCATGACCACCAAGAGCAAGGCCAAAGGCAAAGGTACGGAATCGGTCTTTGGCAGCGAGAGGCTCGCCCACCGAGGATGCAACACCAAGAAGGGCGCCGTCGCTCCAATAGTGCAGTGGCCCAGGGAGCTTTTCGTTTCAGACCCCGCGTCCATCATCACCAGTGCCGAGCGGCTGGCCCGAAAGCGTGGCAGCGAAGCGATGGGACAATGCCCGACCGAAGCCGACGCGGCCGCAGCTGCCGAGTGGTTGGTGGATCGCCTGAGTCGACTGGCTCCAAGCCTTCACGTCGAGTCGCGGATCCAGCCCGGCGGTGGGCAGTACCTGGTCGTGCTCACGTCCTAGTCACGGTTGCGTTCAGAGAGCCCGGATGTTCGCGATAACAGCTCCGGTCAGCCGCGTCAGGTCGTGCGGGTCCAGGGCGCTGCCCCAGCGGCGAGATGCCGCCGAGGACGTAGCCGGTCGACCGCTCCGCGGCGCTGCGCTCGGCCATCGCCGCCTTGGGCCAACCCAGCCCTGCCGCAACGGCTTTGAGCGAGACCTTGCTCGGCACCGGCGCCACATCCGTCCCACCAGTCCCCAGCGGAAGCGCACAAAGAAAAGTGCCCGCCTCCGAGCGACAACGGCCGGAACGGGAAATCCCTGTGCCGCATCACGTGTCGCTCCGAGGCGAACACGACCACCCGCTGTCGCTCCAAGGCGGGCAACTTTCTTGTTGTCTCCGGCGCAGTGAGGGACGTGACTCGACCGTCGAGTCCGGAACTTGTCCCCGTCGCTAGCTTGAGCCGGTGTAGCCGACCCCGACGGCATGCGGGCTCGAGAGAGGCGCACACTGAAGGTCATCGAAAGGGGCGGACATGGCGCGCTACGTAACAACGGTGAAGACCGCGAAGACTCCCAAGGAGGCATTCGCCTACATGGCCGACCTCCACAACTTCGCCGAGTGGGATCCCGGCGTCAAGGCTGTCAAGCAGGTGAAGGGCTCGGGCGGCGGCAAGGACAGCGTGTTCGACGTCACCGTCGCCGCGGTAGGCCGCGACCTGACGTTGCGTTACGTGACCGAGGAATACGACGCCCCGCGCAACCTCCTCGTGGTGGCCCGCAGCACCGTGTTCACCTCGATCGACCGGATCACCGTCGAGAAGGACGGCAGAGGATCGATCGTCACCTACGACGCCGATTTGCGCCTCAATGGCGTGCTGCGGGTGGGCGATCTGGGTCTGCGGCTGATGTTCGGCCAGATCGGTGACCGCGCTGCCGCCGGTCTTCGCCGGGTGCTCGGCGCCAAGGCCTGACACCGGTCACTGGACAGTGGCGAGCAGTTCATAGGCCCGGTCCGGTCCGGCGGCGGACAGCTCGGAGCGGAACTGCGGGTTGACCAGCTTGCGGGACAGGGCGCTGAGGATGGTCAGGTGAGCGTCACCGGCGGCGTGCTCGGGCACCGCGATCAGGAACAGCTCGGTGGCGGGTATGCCGTCGCGGCTTGACCAGTCGATGCCCGCGCGTGAGCGGGCGTACACCACGACCGGTTCGGAGACCGCATCGGTCTTGGCGTGGGGTATCGCGATTCCGTCGCCCAGGCCGGTGCTCACGGTCGCCTCGCGGGGCAACACGGGGTCAACGGCCACCGGGCATGCGCCGGACCAGGCCGTCGTCGATCATCTGCTGGAACTGCTCGGTGAAGGTCTGCTCAACTGTCCGATAGGTCAGCCCCAGCTCTTCCCGGCTGCGGCTGTTGTCGAATGCCAACGGGTAGCCGACGTTCAGGTCGACAACGTCCCGGGTCAAACCGATCAGCGGTGCGACGGCCCTGACGACCGACTTGGGTGCCGTCGTGCGGGGGAACGCGTACAGCGGTCCGTACTTGCGGCGCAGAATCTTGCCGATGTCCAAGAAGGTCACCGAACCGGCGTTGACGATGTAGCGGCCATGGGCCTCCGGTGTGAATCCGGCCAGCATGTGCGCCGCGGCGACATCGCGAACATCGGCGACGCCCACGCTCATGTCGGGAGCGCCGGCCAGCATCTTGCCGTCGACGAATTGCATCATGGTGCTCAGGCTGGCCGAGTCGCTGGCACTGGTCAGCGACGGACCGAAAACGAGGCCCGGGTGGATGGTGACCATATCCCAGCGGTCCTGCTCCTGCTGGTAACGCCAGGCCTCCCGTTCGGCCACCGTCTTGGAATACGAATACGGTTGGTGCTCAACGGTGCTGGTGGTGTTCCAGTGCTCATCGGTGAAGACGCGGCCGGGAACGCCGAGGGACTCACAGTTGTCGCCGTAGATGGCGACGACGCTGCTGGTGAGCACCACCCGCTTCACCGATTCCGTCCGGTTCACCGAGTCGAGCACGTTGCGCGTGCCCTCCAGCGCCGGTCGGACCAACGCCTCCTCGGCATCGGTGAACCCGGTCAGCAGGAACGGCGAGGCGGTGTGAATGACGAGTTCGCATCCGTCCATGGCCTCATCGAAGCTGCCCGGTTCGAGTAGGTCGGCCTTGAACAGACTCAGCCGGCCCGGGTGATCCTCCGACAGTGTGTGCAGATGTTCCAGCCCTTTGGCCTTCTGCGGGTTACGCACCGTGCCGCGAACGGTGTATCCGGCCTCGAGCAGAGTCCGGACGATCCAGCTGCCGATGTAGCCGCTGGCGCCCGTCACGACTACCGGCACCGCCGTATCGATGACCGTTGCCGATGTGTCCGACATTCGGCCGCTCCTCTCTGCCGGGCATCCGGGGATGCGTCCGCCCAACTTACCCACTCGAGCTCATCGAAAGGGGCGGGCATGGCGCTCCAGGTGACAACGGTGAAGACCGCGAAGACTCCGAAAGCGGTGTTCGCCTACATGGCCGACCTCGACAACTTCGCCGACTGGGATCCCGGTGTGAAGGCCGTCCGGACGACTGCCAACCCGCTGGGCGTTCGCCGCGCCAGCGGAGCTGGACCCGGGGTCCGACAACGACGCCACCGTCAGGCCCCGCCCGTTCGGTCTGACGTTTCAGCGGCGGACGGTGCATCACGCAGACGCTTTGAACACCGGGGCGTAGTGCCAATGCACCTGAGGCTGGCTTGGTTTCGGATGCCGCGGGGCCGGATCCAGCAGGACCGCGGCAGCAGCCGGTGTTCGGGGTGCGCAGTCCGGGCTGGCTGACTGCGGGGTAAGCCGACGAGGACCTGGCCGTGATGGGCCCGGGTCTCAGGAGATCAGCTCGCGGATGTCCTCGGCGCTGAGGACCGATCCGAAGGCGTTGCCGTCGTCGATCACGCTGGCGAACAGCTTGGCCTTGCGGGCGTTGAGCGCGAGCACCTTGTCCTCGATGGTGTCGCGGGCGATCAGCCGGTAAACCATGACGGTGCGGGTCTGCCCGATCCGGTGGGTGCGGTCGACGGCCTGGGCCTCGACCGCCGGATTCCACCACGGGTCGAGCAGGAAGCAGTAGTCCGCCTCGGTCAGGTTCAACCCCGACCCGCCGGCCTTGAGACTGATCAGGAACACCGGCGCGTCGCCATCCTTGAACCGCGCAATCGCCTTGGGGCGGTCGCGGGTTCGGCCGTCGAGGTAGCAGTAGTCGATGCCCTCGGCGTCGAGGCGGTCGCGGACCTGGCCCAGGAACCGGGTGAACTGACTGAACACCAGGGCGCGGTGGCCGCCGGCGGCGACCTCGCGCAGGTGTTCGGCGAGCACGTCGATCTTGGCAGCGGGCATCCCGGCGTGCGCAGGGTCGACCAGACCCGGGTGTAACGCCAACTGCCGCAACACCGTCAGCGACTTGAGGATGGTGAACCGGTTGCGCTGCAAATCGTCGAGCAGACCGAGCACCTTCTGCCGCTCGCGCTGCAGCCGGGTGTCGTACAGCTTGCGGTGGCGCGGGCTGAGTTCGACGTCGAGGATCTGATCCTGTTTGGCGGGCAATTCCGGTGCCACCAGATCCTTGGTGCGCCGCTTGACCAACGGTTTGATGCGACGACGGAACAGCGCAAGCAGGTCGGGATCGGCGTTTTTCTCGATCGGTGTGGCATAGAACTCGGCGAAACTCTTGGCGTCGGGGAACAGTCCGGCCGCGGTGATCGCCAGCAGCGACCACAGTTCCATGAGGTTGTTCTCCATCGGCGTGCCGGTGATGGCCAGCTTGAAGGGGGCTTCGAGGGTGCGCGCACAATGATGGGTCTTGGCCCGCCGATTCTTGACGTGCTGCGCCTCGTCGAGGATCAGCCCGGACCAGGCCCGCGCCGCGTGCGCGTCGTAGTCGAGCCGGAACAACGTGTACGAGGTGACGACGACGTCGGCGCCGGCGACCACCTCGTCAAGATCTCTACCGGAGCGTCCGAGGGTGTCGGTGAGCATGGCGACCCGCAACTCGGGGGCGAACCGCGCCGCCTCGGCGACCCAGTTCGACACCACACTGGCCGGTGCCACCACCAGGAACGGCGGCCCCGAAATACGTTGGCGGGCATGGCAGATCAGCGCCAGGGTCTGCACGGTCTTGCCCAGCCCCATGTCGTCGGCGAGGATCCCGCCCAGACCGTGGTCATAGAGCGAGGCCAGCCAGGCGAACCCCTCCTGCTGGTAGGGACGCAGGTCGGCCCGCAACGTCTCCGGCACGCCGATCGGGTCGAGGTTCCCCAAGGCGCGCAGCCCCGCGACCTGGCGCTGCCACTGCCTGGCCTGACGCACGACGGCGGCCACCGACGCCAGGTCATCGAACAGTCCGGACTGGTATCGGCTGATCCGGGGCGGACCGTCGTCGTCGCGCAGCGCCCGGGCCTCCTCGATCAGCGCCCGCAACTTCACCAACTCGGGTTTATCCAGCGCGATGTAGGCCCCGTCGTCGAGGAGCAGATAGTCGTGGCCCGCGGTGAGCGCGGCCAGCAGCTGCGGCAGCGGCACTTTCGCGCCCGCCACGGTGACGGTGATGCGAAGGTCGAACCAGTCCGGTTCGCCCGCCACGGCCGCGGTGCTCAGGCCGATCTGCAGCGAGTCGCCGGCCTCACGGTAATCGGCGGGCCGGCCGGCGATCTCGACCGTGACGCCGTCGGCCTGCGTCAGCAGGGGCTGCAGATCGGTGGCGAAGCGCATCGTGTCAACGCCGTCGAGCATGGTCCCGGTCAGTTCTTCGCCGTCGCGCAGCCCGAAGGCTTCCAGCGGTGCCTCGATCCCCGCGGCGAGAGCGCGCTCGGCCCCCGGATCACGCACCCCGCTGGACTCGTCGGCGCCGACCGGAATGCGAATCTCTCTGTCGCCCAACCGATAGGACCAGAACCAGCTGAGCAGCAACTGGTGCCCGGCGCGGTAGTCGGCGAGCAGCACCGCATCGGGACCGGTGATCTCCGGCGGGGTGAACGAGCCGTCCGAGGACGTCACCTCGGCCACCGCGCGCAGCCGCGGGTAGTAGTCGAGCGCGAACTGATCGACCGACTCGGCGGGGATGTCCAGCACCTTCTCGTCCATAACGAGCCGTTGCAGCGGCGCCGGGACCGCGGTGTCAAGCGGCGCGAGCCGCAGTCCCCCATCGGTGTAGGCGACGCCGTGTGCAGGTGATCCGAGGAACGCCGCCGCCGTGACGGGGACTCCGTCGGCCTCGAGGACGGGACGCACCGCCAGCGCATCGCCGGGTGCGGCGGTGACGTCGAGGTGGATGCGCGCCGCCGGGGACAGTGTGACCTCCTGCCCGGTCCCGGCCAGCACCAGCCGCACGCCCGTTCGTCGGACCTCGGTGAGCAGCGGCCAGAGTTGCGGGGTGTCCAGACCGGCGAGGTCGACGGTCTTGGTGACCCCGTAGGAGTACCCGTAGTAGGTCCTCGGGGTCGCGGGCTGGCACAGCGCGAACAGCGTTTGCAGCGCGTCGATCTGCCGGCGCTGATAGCCGCTGTGCCGAAGCCCGGACAGACCGGACCAGCTGAGGTCACCGGAGACCCAGCCGCCCCGCTTCCCCGGCCGCACGACCCGGGCTTGAAGGGTCGGGCAGTGCCCGTCGGCGATCAGCGTCAGCTCGACGCCCAGCGACACGGCGTGCGCGTCGGCGGCGGGTGCCGGCTCGGGCAGCAGCGCCTCCAGCGACTGCTGCCAGGTAGGGCGCGCTGCGACCCGCGCGCCGGCGTCGGCCGCGACCACCAGGGCCGCGACGTGTTTGCAGTTCGAGCCCATCGGGCAGGTGCAGCGTCCGCCGGCGACGGCCCAGGTGCCCGCCGGTCCGTTGACCAGCCTCGCCAGGACGGTGTACGGGTTGGTTCGGTTGCCGCGGACGGTTCCGGACAGCAGGCCCGCATCCGGATACCAATCACACTGCAGAACCCAGCCCTTGCGGGCGTAGGCGGTGCCGCGCTGAAACGTCTCCCAGCCCAGCCGGGTGGCGGTCTGTTCGAGGGTGATCGTCGGGTACGGCGAGTCCTGCATGGGTGCACGATAGGACCGGCTACCGACAGCGTCGCCCAGTCCGGCGGCGCGCCGCGTCGAAGTGCGACGGATGGGGCTGATGTGGCGGCGGTCGGGTCCACTTCCCCGAGCACGACCACTACGTCGACATCCGATGAGCGGCACTGACCACGTGACCACGTGACCACGGAGCCCTGCAACCGGTTATGTGCCCAGTTCGGGCCGCGAGGTGGGTCCGCTGCTACGGATAGTTACCAGGTCGCGCGCCGCGGGAGCGGAGCCCATTCGTCAAGGTTACCTTGACGGCACGATCAGTTGTCAGGTAAACCTTGACGCATGATCAATGCCTCACGTTCCCCGGTGCAGTCCATCGCCCTGACCGCGTTTCACGAAGACCGCCCCGGGCCGCGATGGCGTCAGCTCTATGACGCGACCTGGCCGGCGTACCAATCGTGGTATCTGCAACCCGGAACCGGAAGGCGCCCAACAGTTTCTGAGGCCGAGGGCGCCCTGCTGCGGCATATGCCCGAGCTGCATCCAACCTGGAAACGCCTCGTCTCGTTGACCGGCCGGAATCCAACCACGGCGTCGATGTTGACGGGATGGAACATGCCGGCTTTTGCGCCGGCCTGTTCACAGGTGGTGACCAACACCGGACAACGGGCGCTGATCCGCAACTACGACTACCACCCCGACCTGTTCGAGCAGGTGGTGATGTCGACCCGGTTCTGCGACCGCGAGGTGATCGGAACCGGCGACTGCCTCTGGGGCCTGCTGGACGGGATGAACTCCGATGGGCTGGCCATCTCCCTGACGTTCGGCGGTGCCAGAGGCAGCGGGACCGGGTTCGGCATTCCCCTGGTGGTTCGCTATCTGCTGGAAGTGGCCGGCACCGTTGCGGATGCCGTGACTGCGGTGTCGCGCATTCCGGTCTCCATGTCCTACAACCTGACCCTTACCGACCGCACCGGTGACTACCGAACCGTCTACCTGGCACCCGGTGTGTTCGAGCAGCGCGATTGTCCGCTGGCGACCAATCACCGGTTCGGCGAGCCGGAGGATGCCGCGCACGCCCGGAGGTTTCGCAGTCTGGAGCGCCAAGCGCACCTCCGTGGCCTGCTCGCCGACCAGTTGCCGCCTGATCAGGTCGCCGAGGAATTTCTGCGCCCACCGCTGCGAAGCCCCCAGTACGCCAACGGCTTTGGGACGCTCTACACCGCGGACTACCGTCCGGACAGCGGGGAGGTCCACTACCGGTGGCCGGGCACCACGTGGAGCCGACGGTTCGGTTCGACCGATGCCGAAATCCGCCTGGACGTGCCGGCCGCCTGACGACCGTAAAGTCTCACCTATGACTGATCGATCCGACTCTGCGGCGCAGCTGCCGTTGGACGGGTTGACCGAGGCCGAGTTGGCTGCGCTCATCTGTCGGATTACCGACGAACTGAGCGGCCGCGGCACCCGCGAAGGGTTCGCCGAACTGCTGCGGATCGTCGCCTACGCCGGCCAACAGGTCGGTAACGCGGCGCGACTGGTGGCGGAGTCCGACTCATGGAGTCAAGTCGCCGAAATATCGGGCACCTCACGACAGGCCGCTTGGGAACGCTGGCGGATGTCGTGAACGACGGGTCGCCACAGCACGACTTAGAGAAGACTTGAGCAGATGACCGAACCCGGTGCGGCCCGCGTCGGGTTGTCAATCTGCACCCCGCCGCCTCCGGATGCCGAGGGCAACCCCGCCTGCAACTACCGCGACGGTTGGGAAAGCGACCCGTCAGGATCGGGGATCAGCGTCTTTACCGCTGCCGGGCGGTGCTTTGTCATCGGCCCTGACGGCAGCTAACCAACCTACGTGTCTCACCACCGCATCGTGCACCTCCGCCATAGGCTCCGTCGGGTGCAGCCAGGACGGAACTTTCAGGTGCTGCTCACCCAGGGAACGCTGTTCAAGGTCGGCGTTCAGATGAGCAGCATCTTCATCGTCATTCCGTACGTCGCTGACCAGTTCGGCAGTCCTGCCATTGTGGTGGCGCTGATTGTGCCCTCCTTCACCGCGGGAACCCTGCTCGGAATGATCTTCGGGCCCAGGGTGCTGCGCATCATGGTCCCCGTCGCTGGGCTGTTGGGCGGCTTCGCGTTGGTCAATGCCGCACTGACTGCCCTCATCGCAGTCGACATCGCGGTGGTGCCGCCTCGGTTCGGGGCCTACCCATTGTTGTTGCTGTGCGTCCTTATCGGGATTGTCAGCGGAAGCCTGGAGGTGGTCTCGCCGATGGCGATGTCGGCCTTGCTGTCTGGGCATCAACGCAGCGATCTCCTCCTGAAGCAATCGGGATACGCCGCGGCGCTGGTGGTTGTGATCACGGCGCTCTTTGCGAGTCGGTTTGTCCGCGAATCACTGCCCTGGCGCGACGTCGACCTGTTGTGGATCGGCGTTGTGGCGATGGCGCTCTGTGCGGCATGCTCTTTCGGGTTGCGAACCCGTGGGGTCGAGTTGGCGAGCGGACCGGGGCGAATCCTCGACACCGTGCGCGATGGGCATCACTACTTGCGCACCAATCGCTGGATGCAGCGCTTCCTGGCCACCCAGCTTGTTTTCATCCCGGTGACTCTCTCGCCCATGTTCTTCGCGATATACGCGGCCGAATCGCTGGGCGCGGGCTTCGGCGATATGGATGACTTCCTTGTGTTCTTCGGTATCGGTCTGCTGGCCGGGATCCCGCTGTGGAGGCTGGTACGGACGCGACTGGGATTGCGGGGAATGTACAGCTGCAGCGCCGGCATTGGCGTCGCAGCGGCGCTTGGTTGCATCGTGTCGCAGCACTGGCATCCGATGCCGGGCCTGTGGGCCTTCGGACCGGTACTGCTGCTCTCGGCACTCGCGAATCAACCCCTGTGGACGGCCGCTTACGACTGGGTCTTCGGTTGCGCGACCGCCGAGCAGGCGGTGGTAGTGATCACCTACAGCAAGGTCGTGCTCGGTCTAGGTGTCATCGTCGCCGGTTTCGCGCTCAGCGTGGCGGCCGAGCGCGGCCCCGACATCTGGCCGCTCGGACTGCTACTGGCGCTGACCGCCCTTGCGTGCCTGGCCGCGGCACGAGTTCCGGGCACCACCGTCAGGATCTAGACGGCATGGCCCTATCACGAAGCTCGACCGACTCGCGCGTGCGGCCGCAGGAATGACCGGATCCGAGATCCTCGACTACCGGGAGGTCTCCGATGCCGACGTCCCCAGGGGCACCATGTGTAACACCGGGCCCAGCCACACCGACATCACGGTCACATAACGAACGCGCCCGGAGGCCGCCATGGCACGTCGCAGCACGTGGATCGCGATGGCCATGGCCATTCCCACGACCGAACGCCAAATTGTTTCCACGCGACACCGTTACGGCGACGGAACCGAGCCGCTCGTCGCCGACGGCCGCTGCTGCTAGCATAATATTCAGCATCAATTGATGCGGAATGAGGTGCAGCATGCGGACCACAGTCACCATCGATGACGACCTTCTGGCCAAAGCCGCTGAGTTGACCGGCGTTCACGAGAACACCGCCTTGCTACGCCAAGGCCTGCAGACGTTGATCCGCGTCGAGAGCGCGCGACGACTCGCCGCGCTGGGCGGAACCGACAAGTCCGCCACGTCCGCTCCGCGCCGGCGATGATTCTGGTCGACACATCAATCTGGATCGACCATTTACACAAGGCCGAACCCGCCCTCGTCGAACTACTCGGCTTGGATGGGGTCGGCTGCCATTACTTGATTGCCCAGCAGATCGCGCTGGGCTCGCTACGGCAGCGCGAAGTCATGCTCGATCTTCTCGCCAACCTCCATCAGTTTCCGGCGATCGGTCACCACGAGATCCTCCACCTCGCCGATCGGCACCGCCTTTGGGGTCGTGGGCTGAGTGTGATCGACGTGCACCTGCTGGCCGCAGTGGCCGTGACTCCCGGCGCGGCACTGTGGACGCGAGACAAGCGCCTGAAGTCCGCGTGTTCCGACGTTGGGGTTCGGTTGTTCGACTGACGGTACGCGGGCAGGACCTTCTCATCATCGACCGCGACTCGCCGACGGCCGTTCACCGAGCAATACCGGGGCGTGACGGACCGGTCGCAGGGCTGGGCTTCGATGTCGGGCCGCAAAGCCGCGCATCCTCCAGTTCGCCTCCGACGCGGTCGTCGGACGGCCCACTCCGCCGCACAGTTACCTTGCTCTATCTGTGCATCTGATCTACGGTGTTGTTATGTCTGCGCGCTTCACGATCGACCCGGCGCACACCACCGAAGCGGAATGGATACCCCTCCTGCGTGACCATCTGAACGTCGCCAAGGCGGCCGGCGAGGTGCTCGACGTCAGTAGTCGCGTCGAGACTCTCTCCCCCGCTGAAGCCGCAAAGCGACTCGGTGTAGACCGCTCCACGATCAGCCGCAAGATCAAAGCGGGGCAGATTGCCACGATCCGAGTGGGGTCCCACCACCGCATCGTCCGTCGCGAGTTCGAGCGTTACCGCGACAGCCTCGCGCCCAACCCTTTGTTCACCTACCGGGAGTTCGCCGAGACGATCGCCGCCGGCGAAGACTGGCACTTCGCAGCCCGGCAGTTGCGCGAATTGGTGCTCCGGAGCAGACATGCCATCACGGTTGAGGACGCCGACGCGATCCACCGGGATCCCGGCCTCGTCGGCGTCCCCGGTTGGGACGCAATCATCGGTGGTGTCGCCTCAATAACCGGTCGTGATCGCGTCTCCAGTGCTGCGGTCCTCGGCTGGTGCTTCGAACCGGAAAGGTATTGCACAGGAGCCTTATTCGACCCTTTCGGCGTTCCCGAGAAATACTTCTGGACCGATTACCTGCGTACCCCGATCGAGTTGCGCGTGCGCAACGTGGTGTACCCGGCGGGAAATCTGGAAGGTGTGTGAGCGGTGGCCAGGAAGGAATTCACCGCTCGGGAGATGCGCGAGCTTCTCGCCGAACTCGACAAGGAACTGCAGCGCCTCGGCAAAGCCGCCACGATCTTCATCGTCGGTGGGGCGGCAATGGCGCTCGCCTACAACGTCGAACGGGCCTCCGCCGACATAGACGCGACGTTCGAACCACGAGATGTGGTGCTGGACGCCGCGGCGGTAGTCGCGCGCCGGTTCGGCCTCGACCGGAACTGGCTGAGCGAAGGTGTGCGGGACTTCATGCCGCCTGTGCCCGACGACCACCCCCGTGGTGAGCGGATCGGCCCGGCGCTCGTCATCGAAATCGCCTCGCCGGAATACATCTTGGCGATGAAGTCGATGACCACCCGCAAGTCCGACGGTGATCTCGCCGACGCAGTCCATCTCTGCACGTTGTTGGGCGTCTCCACCGTGGCGGAACTCGAGGCGATCGTGAGGCGGTACTTCCCCGGCGGCAGGTTCAGCGCCCAGGAACTGTTCTTCGAGCGAATCATCGACTCCCTCTAGCGTGTAGTCCTACGCCATCGCCGCAGAAAACCTCTGATAAATATCTCCGGGCAGTAACCGGCGGCCCGCAGCCGGCCGTGCCGAGTCCTCAGCTCGCGGCCGGACCGCCTGAAATGTCGGAGGTCTGGTGCAGTCTGGCGTCGACGACGACGGAGAGGCGGGCATCATGTGCTGGCGATGCGATCACCCAGGGGCCACCACCGAGGAGTATCTGACATATCTGGCGGAAACTCTCGACAGAGACCGGTGGGTGGTCCAGTACGTCGTCAGCGAACACCAGCCGTCCGCGTACACGGTCGGTCTTCATGGCCTGGGCCTGCCCGAGTTGCTGGTCACCGGACTCCCCGAGGAGATCTCGGTTCAGCTGCTGGACTCAGCCGCCCACGAAATGGCCTATCACAACACCCGACTGGAGCCGGGGACGCAGATCGAGTTCGAGGGCGAGCTTGTCCTGGAAGTCGTCGAGGTCGATCATCCCGACGTGCACCTCAAGATCGCGGACCAGTTTTACCGGCGCGTGTTCGGCGCGCTGCAGCTGGTCTGGACCGACGACGAGCGGCACTGGCCGTGGGATCGCGGATGGAGCAACGGTCAGCGGCAGCAGCCGGTGTTCGGGGCGCGCGACCGACGCGGCTGAATTCTGTTTACGTGAAACGCTTTTGGTGAAAGCGTGCCATCCCGTCACCTGGGGGCTCGACGTCCCCGCGCGGGCGGGCAATCGTCGCCGTCAGGCCACCGCCGCGGCGAACATCTGATACGGATCCCCCGGCAGCGGAATGGCCAGTTCCCGGGAAATAGCCATCGGCTTCTCGCCAGTGTGGCTGCGATAGGTGGCAGGCCCGAGGAACCAGAAGGAACGGTCGGCGTCGTTGAGTCGGGAGAAGCCCCAATCGTTTTGGCTCATCACTTCAAGTCACTTCAAGCGCCGACCGCCTCAGACTGGCCCTAGCTTGACCGAACCTGTTATGGGTGTCGATCGCCGTAGCGATCATGACATGTTCCCCGTGAATGAGTCCATCTGATCTGGTGGACCGACTATCGGGGACCGGTCACGACCGCTCCGGGCGGGAAGCAACGCGCGTGAGAGAGTGCTCATCTTCATCCCATCCGGGTATCACGGCGCTCACGGAATCTGGACTTATCCGCGAAGTACGCGGACCAGATGAAAAGGAGCACAACATGACACGACCCGCCCGCTGGAAAGTCCTCGCCTTCGCCGCTGCGCTGACCGGCCTCGGTATGACAGGCGCGGCAACGGCGACCGCAGAGTCCAGCAGCACTGGTTCGGACACCTCGACGTCGCAGTCCAGTGACGGCTCGCGGCTTTTCCTGGCCAGGTGACAAGACCTCGGCTTCCTAAGGTCAGTCGCCACCCAGACGCCCGCCACCCGCTCACCGCGGGTGGCGGGTCGTCTCACTTTCGCCTCCCAGCAGTGGTGCCCGTTGCTGGTGTCATTTGTCAGACCCCGGTGGCAGGCTCCGGGATCAACAGCCGAAATCGGATCCCGATCTCGAGAACGGCAGAAACCGACAACTGGGGGAAGTCAAGATGATCAGTCTCGTGATGAGTTTCATCATTCAGGCGCCGAATCAATGCACGCTGGAGCGGCCCTATCCATGGTTACCGACCAGCATCTGCACCGGATACGGGATCTCCTGCCCGCGAAGCGTCTGCAATGCCGCCCCTGGCACACCAGGGCAGTGGGACGTGAACGGCCGCTACACGCCGAAGACAGGCTAGTTGCCGAACCCTTACTGCAAGAGCGTGTTTGGGAACTTAGCCCCTACCGCTCTACGAGCCGCTATTCGCACGCGTACCCGTCGCGATCGCGGTCAAGTCCCGGCCGATATGCCGGGTCTCCTTGGGGAATGTTGTAGCGCCCGTCCGCATGCGCCTGGCTGCAGTTGCGATAGTAGGTGCTCTGAGGGACGGGCTGATACACCGGAGCAGGCTCAGCAGTCGTCGGCGGCGGGACAGAGGTCGCTGCGGGCGGCACATAGGTCGTCGGCGGCGCAGACGCCGTTGGGGGCGCTACGTAGGTCGGGACGGGCTCCGAGGTCTGGGTGGGTGACGGAGTCGATGTGAAACTCGGGAGCGAGGACGGAGTGTCAGTCGTCGACGATGGTGTTCTGCTGGGAATTGGGGTTGCGGTCCGCGTCGGAGCCGGCCGACTGGGAGCCTGCTCGGCACCGGGACCGGGGACCTGCGCCAGCATGAGGGCGATACCCACACCGCCGGCGACCGCAGCGGGCGCGGCCGCAGCCGGCGAGCCGGCGAGAGAGGCTTGGGGACGACGACAGTCGATGCCAAGGCCGCGATGGTCGGGGGTTCCTTCCCGCCGGATCTGATGTAGCGCATCAGGTCCACGGCGCCTGGGCCGTATATCCCCCGCTCGTCGCCCGCGGCTAGCCAATCGTCCTGCTGATCGGCTTTGGCGGCAATGTCGGAGCAATAGCGGGCGTAGGCGTCCTGCCTGCGGCGGTTCTCCTGCACGATCGCCTTCGCCAGATAGATCGACGCGACAACGACCAGGATGCCGAGGATTACCCAGATGTGCCTGACGATGAACATGATCACCCAGACGATGGCACCCAGGACAAGCAGCGCGACAAATCCGCCGCCAGAAGAACCTTTCGTTCGCCGTCGAGACGACATCCTGCCTTACCCCCCATTCCCCCTGTCCGCCCCAAACGCTGCTCTATTGAGGCGGCAGCCGAGTGACGACGAATCCCATCCCCGATCCTGCGGAGACCCCGCAAGCCTATTTCGCCCCTATGACAAGTAGGCAGCCCTTCGCCGCGTCATGTCAAACGCCTCGTCCAATCCTCAGCGCCGCGCTGACGCCGACTCAAGGTCTGACGAGCACGGGCCGCCGGGGTTTCCGCGACCTGGGCTCCGCCCCCAGTTTGTTCAGGCGGGCCCGCAGCCCTACTACGCGGGCTTTTTCCACCCAAGATTGACAAGCCCGCGAGGCACGCCGGGATCTTGTCAAAAGGGGGCCGCGGCACGAGCGACTTGGGGCTAGCATGCCGCCATGAAGGTCAACACCGGTCGGTCGGACGGCTGAGTGCGTCGCATCCACCGCGTCGTTTCCGGCGGCCAGAGCGGTGCCGATCGGGCGGGGTTGGATGCAGCCGTCGCGGCGGGGGTGGAATACGGGGGCTGGTGCCCGGCCGGTGGTTGGGCCGAGGACTATCCCTGCGCGCCGGGATTGTTGGCGGACTACCCGGGCCTCAGGGAGGCTCCGGGTTCGGATCCGAGTCTTCGGACGTATCTCAACGTTCGGGACAGTCATGCGACTCTGGTCATCGGAGACTGGGGCGTCCGACACGGCAATTGGTGTTCGCCGGGAACAGATCTGACGATCCGGACGGCCGGGGCGCTGGGCCGGCCGCTCCTGCGGGATTCCGGTGATCCCGCCGAGGTCGAGCGTTGGCTGTCCGGGCTGGGTTACGAACTCACCCTGAACGTCGCCCCTGCGTGTCAGGGTGAGTTGAGTCCAGTGGTTCATAGCAAGTCCGCCTGACGCAGGGCGAGATCAAGGATCGATTCATCTATGACAAGCACGGTTCTTTCGAGCACGTCCAGGATCGTCGACGATGGGGACATGAGCTCTCCTCGGGCTGGTGGCCCGTCGCGTCGTCGGTCGTTCACCCCGGCCCAGAAGCTTCGACACCTGGCCGAGTACGAGGCCGCCTGCCAAGAAGGCCAGGGCGGTGCGTACCTGCGGCGTGAGGGCTTGTACTCCTCGCTGATCTCGGAGTGGCGTCGGCTCCGCGATGCCGGCCTGCTGGCGGGCAAGGCGCCCGGGGAGAAGGTCGGCCGTCCGTCCGCGGAGCAGGCCGAGATCGCCCGGCTGCGGCGCCGGGTAGCCGAGGCCGAGCGGAAGCTGGCCACGACCCAGACTGCGTTGGAGATCATGGGAAAAGCGCACGCGCTCTTGGAGCAGATCTCCGAGAGCGCGGAGCCCGAGCAGCCGCGCAAGAAGCGCTGATGGTCACCTACCGCGAGCTCGCTGCAGCCAACGTGCCGACTCGTGCCGCCGCGTCGTTGACCGGTGTCGCCCGGGCCACCGCGACCAGACATGCCAAGCCAGGTCCCGCCTCTGATCCCGTGGCCCGTCCGGCCCCGGTGAACAGGCTCAGCCTGGCCGAGCGGACTCGGGTGCTGGAGGTGCTGGACTGCGACGAGTTCGTCGACCAGCCGCCGTTGCAGGTCTACGCCACCCTGCTCGAACGCGGCCAGTACCTGTGCTCGGTCTCCACGATGTACCGGATCCTGGCCGAGGCCGGCCAGGTCAAGGAACGACGCCGGCTGGCCCGGCACCCGGCCCGCGCGGTGCCGGAGCTGGTGGCGACCGGACCAGGGCAGGTGTACTCCTGGGACATCACCAAACTGGCCGGACCGACCCGAGGGCGTCTACTTCGACGCCTACGTGATGATCGACATCTACTCCCGCTACATCGTCGGCGCCCACGTCCACGACCGTGAGCACGGGCTGCTGGCCGAGGAGACTGATGAAGGAGATCTTCGGGATCCACGGCATCCCGCAGTCGTGGTGCACGCCGACCGCGGCACCTCGATGACCGTCGAAGACCGTGGCACGCCTGCTCGGCGACCTGGGCGTGACCAGGTCCCACTCGCGACCCCGAAGGTATCGAATGACAACCCCTACTCGCGAGTCGCTGGTTCAAGACGATGAAGTACGCTGCCGGTCTTCCCCGAACGGTTCGGCTCCCTGGCCGACGCCCGCGGCTTCATGGAGCGACTTCGTGCACGCCTACAACCACGAGCACCACCACACCGGCATCGGCCTGCACACCCCGGCCGACGTGCACTACGGCCACGCCAAGGCACCGTCGCCAAGCAACGCTCCGCAGGCCCTCGCCGAAGCCCGCGCTGTCGCACCGCAGAACGGTTCAGCACGCGGCACCGACCCCAAGATCCTCGCCCTGCCCGACGACGGCCTGGATCAACCGCCCAGCCCAGAACCGGCCGAACAGGCCAGTCGCCTAACACCCACTGGGCTCATTCACCTTGACAAATTCCGGTCCTCGGGAGAGCGAGCAACCCGGCCTCTATGAGCGGGCCCGCGTTGTTCTGGGCGCGCTGCTGGGGCATTCCTGAGGCCAGCCCCGACCCGGAACGAATCCGCGATCACGGCGGCCGGCTCATGAGCGATGCCTGCAAGCTCGCCGTCCCGACGTACATCCCGTCCGCCGTTCGTGCATGGAGGCGATGATGACTGCCCGCTATGCCGGACCGGACCGCCCGTTCTGCCGGCCCCACGGCTTCTCAGACAAATCGCCATGAAGCTGAGCGGGGAGGATGGCAAATCGAATTGGCAATGAAGAGGGAGTGAGCCTCGGAACCGCTCAACGAAGTGAATCCGGTGGTGTCGGCAGGCCTTCCTCGATGGGGATGTCGAACGCGAACACCATGTAACTCATGGTCGCGTACAGCCCGCATAGGACGACGAGCTCGACCACACCGGCGTGGCCGTAGGCGGCCACGATCCGATCTTGAACTTCGGAGGGAATCGAGGTGCGCGCGGCCACCGCATCGACCACCGCCAGGGCGGCTTTGGACGTGTCCGGCAGAGCCGCCGGGATGCGGCCCACGGCCAGCTCGGCGAGTGCTTCCGCGGAAACGCCGGCCAGTTCGGCGGGCCGTTGATGGTGACTCCACTCATAGCCGGAGCCCTGATGGGTCGCGAAGCGCAGAATCGCCAGCTCGCGAACATCGTCGGGCAGGGTCCCGTGAAATCTCAACTGCTCGCCGAGGGCCCCGACGCTGCGGGCAAGAACGGGGTTGTTGAACATCCGGACGTACACCTCGGCGAGCCCTGCCTGCCCCTCCGCGTGGGCGCGCACCGATGCCATGCGGTCGAACACGGCCTTGTCCTCACC
>CAVQRL010000008.1:0-32588 GCA_963715145.1 uncultured Actinomycetota bacterium
TCATGGCCGTTCCTCTCCCAAAGCAATGTACACAGGTCCCAAGAATCGTCGAGGCGATGATGGTGCGCTGGACCTCGTCGCTGCCGCCGTAGATCGAGGTCTTGCGGGAGTTGAGGTACGCGGTCGGCATGCTGCGCCCAGTCCGGGAAGTCGACGGTGTCGGCGGCGTCGAACGGCAGCGCACCGGTCCGGCGACTTCGACCAGCAGCTCGGTCACCGCCTGCTGCAGCTGGGAGCCGCGCAGCTTGAGGATCGACGACGCCGGGTTCGGCTTGCCGTCGGCCTCGTCGCCGCCGACCCGCAGCTGCGGTCAACTCCAGGGCGAGCAGTTCGTTCTCGACCTCGACCACCTGCGCGGCGAACAGCGGGTCCTCGAGCATGGCGCTGCCGAGCGGAGTCTTCGCGGCGAGCTCCTTGACCTCGGCGGGCCACGACCTTGGTGGCACCCACCCGGGCGATACCGTCGCGCTCGTTGCAGAGCAGGAACTTGGCGTAGCTCCAGCCGGCGTTCTCCTCGCCGACGAGGCTGCTCGACCGGGACGCGGACGTCGTCGAACGCACACCTCGTTGACCTCGTAGCTGCCGTCGATGAGCTTGATCGGCCGCACGGTGATGCCGGGAGTGTTCATCTCGGCCAGGATGAAGGAGATCCCGGCCTGCTTCTTCGGGGCGTCCGGGTCGGTACGGGCCAGCACGAAGATCCAGTCGGCGAACTGCCGAGTGTCGTCCAGGTCTTCTGGCCGTTGATCACGTAGTGGTCGCCGTCGCGCACCGCGGTGGTGCGCAGTGAGGCCAGGTCCGAGCCGGCCTCGGGCTCGGAAAAGCCCTGTGCCCACCAGATGTCGAAGTTGGCCGTCGCGGGCAGGAAGCGCTCCTTGATGCTCCTGTCGAGCCGAAGTGCGCGATGACCGGGCCGACCATGCTGGCGTTGAACGCCAGCGGTTCGGGCACACACGCCATCCGCATCTCCTCGGCCCAGATCTGGCGCTGCAGTGGCGACCAGTCCTTGCCGCCCCACTCGACCGGCCAGTTGGGCACCGCCAGCCCGGCCTCGTTGAGGATGCGCATCGAGGTGACGACGTCCTCGGGGTAGTTCAGATCCTCCTGCGGGCCCGTTCCCGGATATCCGCGGGGAACGTGTTGGTGAAGAACTCGCGAAGTTCATTCGGAACGCCACATCGGCGTCGCTCAGTGCCAGTTTCATGCGTATTCTGATATCTACGTAGAGGTACTCCGACCACTGCGCGGTAGATATACGCCCCCGGTTCAGCGCGGCGCCCCTAGCGCCGCGGCGGCGCAGGTAGCGCTCGAACTCCGCGGCCAGGGTGTCCCCGTCGATCTTGGAGAGCGCCTCGTTGACGTCCACCTCGGCGTCACCGCGTTGTTCGAGGCTGGCGACGTAGTCGGCGATCTCCTCGTCCTCGGCGGTCATCTCGGTGATGGCCTGCTCCCACTCCTCGGCCTGGGCCGGCAGATCGCCGAGCGGCACCTCGATGTCGAGGACGTCCTCGACGCGGCGCAGCAGCGCCACGGTGGCCTTCGGGTTGGGCGGCTGGGAGACGTAGTGCGGAACCGCCGCCCAGAACGTCACGGCCGGGATGCCGGCGGCCACGCAGGCGTTCTGGAACACCCCGGCGATGCCGGTCGGTCCCTCGTACCGCGATCTCCTGCAGACCGAAGAACTTCGCCGACTCGGGGAGTAGGCGGCCCCGGACACCGGGACCGGCCGGGTGTGCGGAGTGTCGGCGAGCAGCGCGCCCAGGATCACCACGGTGTCGACGTTGAGCTTGTCGGCGATGGCGAGCAACTCGGCGCAGAAGCTGCGCCACCGCATATTGGGCTCCACACCGTGCATGAGCACGATGTCGCGGTCGGCGCCCGGCGGCCGGCAGTAGCGAGATCTGCATCGACGGCCACACCAGCTCGCGGGTCACGCCGTCGACCTGGCGGATCACCGGGCGATTCACCTGGTAGTCGTAGTAGGCCTCGTCGTCGATCTCGACGATCGGCTGGGCCTCCCAGATCGCGTCCAGGTGCTCGAGGGCGTCGCTGGCGGCGTCACCGGCGTCGTTCCAGCCCTCGAAGGCCGCCACGATGATCGTGTTGTGGAGTTCGGGCAGGCGCTGCACGCCGCCGAAGGTCCACGAGGTCACTCGTCCAGCCTAAGCCCTGCTCGGCTGCGATGAGCCGGTTAAGACCGGCAAACGTCAGCCGCAGGGCATGCGCGGGTTCCGAAGCGTCGGGTGACAACGTAGACTCGTCGGTCGAGAGGCGTTGCAACGGTTCCGGGTTCGTGCCGGTATCCGCCACGCTCGGCAGAGTTAAGGACGCCTTCCGTAAGGAAGGAGTGTATGTGCCGCTGCGTCGATACTTTTGCGCCGAACATCCGCCCCGACTGCACCGACGAGCTGACGGCGACGCTGCGCGGGCGGATCATGGTGATCGACGGCGCGATGGGCACGGCGATCCAGCGGGACCGGCCGGACGAGGCCGGTTACCGCGGCGAGCGGTTCACCGACTGGCCGAGCGCTCTGCAGGGCAACAACGACCTGCTCACCCTGACGCAGCCGCAGATCATCGAGGGCATCCACCGCGAGTACCTCGAGGCGGGCGCGGACATCCTGGAGACCAACACGTTCAACGCGAACGCGGTCTCGCTGGCCGACTACGACATGGCCGAGCTGAGCTACGAACTGAACTACGCCGGCGCCGCCCTGGCCCGCACGGCCTGCGACGAGTTCAGCACGCCGGAGCAGGCCCCGCTACGTCGCCGGCGCGCTCGGGCCGACGACGCGGACCGCGTCGATCTCGCCGGACGTCAACGACCCCGGCGCCCGCAACGTCTCCTACGACCAGCTGGTCGCCGCCTACCTCGAAGCGGCCAACGGCCTGGTCGACGGCGGTGCCGACCTGCTCATCATCGAGACGATCTTCGACACGCTGAACGCCAAGGCGGCGGTGTTCGCCGTCGAGACGCTGTTCGAGGAGCGCGGACGCCGCTGGCCGGTGATCATCTCGGGCACGATCACCGATGCCTCCGGGCGCACGCTGTCCGGTCAGGTCACCGAGGCGTTCTGGAACTCGATCAGGCACGCCAAGCCGATCGCGGTCGGCCTCAACTGCGCCCTCGGCGCGCCGGAGATGCGGCCCTACATCGCCGAGATGTCGCCGGATCGCGGACACCTTCGTCTCCTGCTACCCGAACGCCGGCCTGCCCAACGCCTTCGGCGAGTACGACGAGTCCCCGGAGCGTCAGGCCGGCTACATCGCCGAGTTCGCCGAGGCCGGCCTGGTCAACCTGGTCGGCGGTTGCTGCGGAACGACGCCGCCGCACATCGCCGAGATCGCCAGGGTCGTCGAGGGCAAGCCGCCGCGCGAGGTGCCCGAGATCGAGGTCGCCACCCGGCTCTCGGGCCTGGAGCCGCTCAACATCACCGACGACTCGCTGTTCGTCAACATCGGCGAGCGCACCAACATCACCGGCTCCGCCCGGTTCCGCAACCTGATCAAGGCCGAGGACTACGACACCGCGCTGTCGGTCGCCCTGCAGCAGGTCGAGGTCGGCGCGCAGGTCATCGACATCAACATGGACGAGGGCATGATCGACGGCGTCGCCGCGATGGACCGGTTCACCAAGCTGATCGCGGCCGAGCCGGACATCAGCCGCGGTGCCGGTGATGATCGACTCCTCCAAGTGGGAGGTCATCGAGGCCGGCCTGAAGAACGTGCAGGGCAAGCCGATCGTCAACTCGATCTCGCATGAAGGAGGGCGAGGAGAAGTTCATCCGCGAGGCCCGGCTGTGCCGCAAGTACGGCGCCGCCGTCGTCGTGATGGCCTTCGACGAGCAGGGGCAGGCCGACAACCTGGAGCGCCGCAAGGAGATCTGCGGGCGCGCCTACCGGATCCTGACCGAAGAGGTCGGCTTCCCGGCCGAGGACATCATCTTCGACCCGAACTGCTTCGCGCTGGCGACCGGTATCGAGGAGCACGCGACCTACGGGATCGACTTCATCGAGGCCTGCGCCTGGATCAAGGAGAACCTGCCCGGGGTGCACATCTCCGGCGGCATCTCGAACGTGTCGTTCTCGTTCCGCGGCAACAACCCGGTCCGCGAGGCGATCCACGCGGTGTTCCTGTTCCACGCCATCAAGGCCGGCCTGGACATGGGCATCGTCAACGCCGGTGCGCTGGTGCCCTACGACTCGATCGACCCCGAGCTGCGGGAGCGGATCGAGGACGTCGTCCTCAACCGCCGCGAGGACGCGGCCGAGCGACTGCTGGAGATCGCCGAACGGTTCAACAGCGACCGGCAGAAGGCCGAGGACCCAGCCGCCGCGGAGTGGCGCAGCTGCCGGTCGCGAGCGGATCACCCACGCCCTGGTCAAGGGCATCGACGCCTACGTCGAGCCGACACCGAGGAACTGCGGGCCGAGATCGCCGCCGCCGGCGGCCGCCCGATCGAGGTGATCGAGGGCCCGCTGATGGACGGCATGAACGTCGTCGGCGACCTCTTCGGCGCCGGCAAGATGTTCCTGCCGCAGGTGGTGAAGTCGGCCCGGGTGATGAAGAAGGCCGTGGCCTACCTGCTGCCCTTCATCGAGGCCGAGAAGCAGCCGGGCGACGCCGACTCGCACCAACGGCACGATCATCATGGCGACGGTCAAGGGCGACGTCCACGACATCGGCAAGAACATCGTCGGGGTCGTGCTGCAGTGCAACAACTACGAGGTGATCGACCTCGGTGTGATGGTGCCCGCGCAGAAGATCCTGGACGCGGCCAAGGAGCACGACGCCGACATCATCGGGCTGTCCGGCCTGATCACCCCGTCGCTGGACGAGATGGTCAACTTCGCCGTCGAGATGGAGCGCGCAGGGTTGGAGATCCCGCTGCTGATCGGCGGCGCGACCACCTCGCGCGCCCACACGGCCGTGAAGGTGTCGCCGCGCCGTATCGCGGTCCGGTGGTCTGGGTCAAGGACGCGTCGCGCTCGGTGCCGGTCGCCGCCGCGCTGCTCGACGACAAGCAGCGGCCGGCCCTGCTGGAGGCCACCGAGAAGGACTACGCCTCGCTGCGCGAACGGCACGCCGAGAAGAACGAGCGGCCGATGCTGACGCTGGAGAAGGCCCGCGCGAACCGGACGCCGATCGAGTGGGACGGCTACACGCCGCCGGTGCCCGCCGCAGGGGCTTGGCGTGCGGGACGTTCCACGACTACGACCTCGCCGAGCTGCGCGAGTACATCGACTGGCAGCCGTTCTTCAACGCCTGGGAGATGAAGGGCAGGTTCCCCGACATCCTCAACAACCCGGCCGTCGGGCGAGACCGCCCGCAAGCTGTACGACGACGCCCAGGAGATGCTCGACACCCTGATCAAGGAGAAGTGGCTGACCGCCAACGGGGTGATCGGGTTCTTCCCGGCCGAACGCCGTCGGCGACGACATCGAGGTCTACACCGACGAGACCCGCACCGAGGTGCTGACCACGCTGCACAACCTGCGCCAGCAGGGCGAGCACCGGGACGGCATCCCGAACCGGAGCACTGGGCGACTTCGTCGCGCCGAAGGACACCGGCCTGGCCGACTACGTCGGCGCCTTCGCCGTCACCGCGGGGCTCGGCAGTCGGCGACAAGATCGTCGAGTTCAAGGCGGCCCACGACGACTACAGCGCGATCCTGCTGGAGTCGCTGGCCGACCGGCTGGCCGAGGCGTTCGCCGAACGGATGCACGAGCGGGTCCGCAAGGAGTTCTGGGGATACCAGCCCGACGAGCAGCTGGACAACGAGGCGCTCATCGGGGAGAAGTACGTCGGAATCCGCCCGGCCCCCGGTTACCCGGCCTGCCCGGAGCACACCGAGAAAGCGACGCTCTGGGACGTTGATGGACGTCCAGGAGCGGACCGGCATCGAGCTGACCGAGTCGATGGCGATGTGGCCCGGCGCCGCGGTCAGCGGGCTGGTACTTCTCGCACCCGCAGTCGCAGTACTTCGTGGTCGGTCGGATGGCCCAGGACCAGGTCGCCGACTACGCCAGGCGCAAGGGCTGGACCCTCCAGGAAGCCGAGCGCTGGCTCGGCCCCAACCTCGGCTACAACCCGGAGGACTGAGGGTTGGGGCGCGGCCGCGGAACTCAATTGGTCGACGGCGGGGCCTGCGGTTGGAACGGTTCGTACCACCACCACTGGGCCCGTTCGCCGGTCGGTCCGGGGCAGGGCGCGACGGACGGCGGCGGGCCGCTGGGAGGGCGGGCCAGTGAGCCCGAGTGCAGTTCGTCGCCGTCGCCATCGGCGACGACGAGGCGGTCGGCCGGCCCGGTGATGGTGATGACGCCGCGGTGGTGCAGGCGATGGTGAAAAGGGCACAGCAGAACCAGGTTGTGCAGTTCGGTCTCGCCGCCGTTTTCCCAGTGTCGGATGTGATGCGCGTGCAGGCCGCGGGTGGCCTCGCAGCCGGGGACGGCGCAGGTGCGATCGCGATGCTCGAGCGCGCGGCGCAGCCGGCGGCTGATCGTGCGGGTGCTTCGACCGGAGCCGATCACCTCGCCGTCGCGTTCGAACCAGACCTCACAGGTCGCGTCACAGGTCAGGTACTGCCGCTCGGAGTCCGGTAGCAGCGGGCCGAGGTGCAGCGCGCCGATCTTCCGGTCGACGTCGAGGTGCACCACCACGGTGGTGCGTTGCCCGTGGCGGCGGCGCTGCACCTCGCCATCCCATCCGGTCTCGACCAGCCGCAGGAACGCGTCGATGGCCGTCGGTACCGGGGCCCGCTCGTCGTCCCGGTCCTGTCGCCACTCGGCGATCAGCGCGTCGCGATGGGATTGCAGGGCGGCCTCGAAGATCGCTGATTCGGTGTGCGGCAGGGTGATCCGCCAGAAGTCGAACGCCTCATCGCTGGTCTTGGTGATCGCCGGCCGCGGGTCGGGCCGGCCCGGATCGGGGCGCGGTTCCAAATTGATCGCGGTGCGCAGTTGGCTGACGGTGGCCACGCCGGCCAACTGTGCGTAGTGGGTATCGGATCCCTCACCCGCGCGTGCGGCGATGACCCCGACCTGGTCGAGGGAAAGCCGGCCCTCCCGCAGGCCCTGGACGCAGCGGGGAAAGGACTCCACCCGGCGGGCCACGGTCGCGATGGCGGCGGCATTGGCGTGCGAGGTGGCGGTCTTCCACGCGACCAGGGAGATGACCGACCGGGCGCCCGTCGCACCCCACAGTCCGTCACGATCGATCTCGGCAATGATGTCGACGATGCGCCCGTCGATCGCGTTGCGCTGACCGGTCAACTCCGAAAGCTCCTCGAAAAGAACGCCGAGCCGTTCACCGGGAGTCACTTCGACATCCGTTGACGTTGCGGTCGAGGGCATGGCATGAGCATGGCACTTCGCTCTGACAAATTTGAGTGACACAATCACCGCCATGCGTGCCGTGCTATTCGACATGGACGGCACGCTGGTCGACTCCGAGAAGCTGTGGGACATCTCGATGCACCGGCTCTACGACCGGTTCGGCGCGCAGATCGAGCCCGGAGGTGCGGCGGGCCACCGTCGGCGGTTCGGCCGAGGACGTCATCCGCATCGTCTACACCGACCTCGGCCTGCCGGCGGACCCGGTGACATGGCGGCGACCGCCGACTGGCTGCATGAGATCACCGGTGACCTGTTCGACGACGGCCTGCCGTGGTGCCCCGGCGCCCAGGATCTGCTGGCGGGCCTGGCCGGTGCCGGGTTCCGATGGCCCTGGTGACCAACACCCGCCGGGCGCTCACCGAACGGGCGCTGGAGAGCATCGGCAGGCACTACTTCGCGGCCAGCGTGTGCGGCGACGAGGTGGCCCGCGGAAAGCCCGCCCCCGACCCCTACCGTCGGGCCGCCGAACTGCTCGGGCTCGACCCTGCGCACTGCCTGGCCATCGAGGATTCGGTGACCGGGGCGACCTCGGCCGAGCAGGCCGGCTGCCCGGTGCTGGTGATTCCCAATGACGTCGAGGTTCCGGCCAGCCCCCGCCGCCACCAGGTGACCTCCCTGGCCGACGTCGACCTCGATCGGCTCCTCGCCGTCTACAACGCGCTGCAACTCGACCCGGAGACCACAGCCTGACCTGCACCGACCTTGGCGATATGGCTGTCTGAACGGCACGGGTGTGCCATCGTGGACGGATCTCGCGGCGCTGCGAAAGGACCTCAGATGGCCGGTCAAGGGCCCACCAGCGATACACCGTCGTTGTTCGACGACGAGGAATTCTCCTCTGGCGGCACCGCCGTCCGGATCGCCTCCGTCGCCGCCCTGGGCGGACTGCTGTTCGGCTACGACAGTGCGGTGATCAACGGCGCGGTCGCCTCGATCCAGAGTCACTTCGCCATCAATGACGCCTCGCTCGGATTCGCCGTCGCCTCGGCGTTGCTCGGGGCGGCCGCCGGCGCCATGACCGCCGGCCGACTGGCCGACCGGATCGGCCGCATCTCGGTGATGAAGATCGCCGCGGTGCTGTTCTTCATCAGCGCCATCGGCACCGGCCTGGCCGGCAGCGTCTGGGTGATCGTGCTGTTCCGGATCGTCGGCGGTGTCGGCGTCGGGCGTCGCCTCGGTGATCGCCCCGGCCTACATCGCCGAAACCTCGCCGGCCCGCATCCGCGGACGGCTGGGTTCGCTGCAGCAACTCGCCATCGTCACCGGCATCTTCATCTCGCTGGCCATCGACTACCTGCTGGCCCACCTGGCCGGCGGTGCCAGCAAGGAACTGTGGCTCGGCCTGGAGGCCTGGCGGTGGATGTTCCTGATGATGGCCCTCCCCGCCGTCATTTACGGTCTGCTGACCTTCACGATTCCCGAGTCGCCGCGGTATCTGGTTGCGCGCCATCGCATTCCGGAGGCCCGCAAGGTGCTGACCATGCTGCTCGGGGAGAAGAACCTGGAGATCACCCTCGACCGGATCCAGGGCACGCTGGCGCAGGACACCAAACCGTCGTGGCGCGATCTGCGCAAGCCGGGTGGCGGTGTCTACGCCATCGTGTGGGTCGGTTTGGGCCTGTCGATCTTCCAGCAGTTCGTCGGCATCAACGTGATCTTCTACTACTCCAACGTGCTCTGGGAGGCGGTCGGCTTCGACGAGAGCCAGTCCTTCCTCATCACCGTGATCACCTCGATCGTCAACATCGCGACGACGCTGATCGCGATCGCGCTCATCGACAAGATCGGCCGCAAGCCGCTGCTGCTCATCGGTTCGGCCGGCATGGCGATCACCCTGATCGACCATGGCGATCATCTTCGGCACCGCGGCCAGCGTCCTGAACGACGAGGGAGTCAAGGCTGCCCGAGCTGGGCCGATGGCCGTCCGATCGCACTGGTCGCCGCCAATCTGTTCGTGGTGGCCTTCGGCATGTCCTGGGGACCGGTGGTGTGGGTGCTGCTCGGGGAGATGTTCCCCAACCGCATCCGGGCGGCCGCTCTGGGTCTGGCCGCCGCCGGCCAGTGGGCGGCGAACTGGCTGATCACCGTCACGTTCCCGGGTCTGCGCAATGTCCTCGGGGTGGCCTACGGGTTCTACGCGCTGTGCGCCATGCTCTCCTTCGCGTTCGTCTGGATTTGGGTGCACGAAACCAAGGGCGTGGCCCTGGAGGACATGACGGCCGACCAGATGGCGTAGCGGACATGACGGCCGACCAGATGGCATATCGGTCGCGCCACGTTTCGGCAATCCCCCTACTGGGAAGTCCAGAGGCGAATGACACCGCCAGGGGGAGAAACCTCATGACCGAAACGTGGGTGCCGGCACGTCGCCGGGGACGGCCGCCCGCGAGCGACTCCGCACTGACCCGGGAGCGGATGCTGCAGGCAGCCCAGCAGGTGTTCGCCGAATCGGGATACGAATCGGCGACCTTCCAGGCGATCGCCACCGAGATCGGGCTGACCCGGTCCGCCATCAACAACTACTTCAGCGGCAAGGCCGAACTCTACGACGAGGTCGTCTGCCGGGTGAGCAGCACCGTTCTCGACGCGATCCAGGGGGCGTCGCAGGCACCGACGTTGGCCGAGCAGATCCTGACCTTCATTCGGGTCGCGTTGCGCGGGGAGGACCGCGACCCGTCCCTGGCGGCGTTCCTGGCGCAGGCCGTCATGGACGTCGGGCACCTGCCCGGTGGCGACTGCCAGGCCGCCGACCATGTCGAGCGGTTCGTCCGCGATGCGGTGGGCTCGGCGGTGCGGCGCGGGGAGGTCGACGCGGCGGCCGACGGGCTGGCCGACATGCTCATGGGTCTGGTCTGGGGTGCGGCTTTCCAGATCGGCCGGGGCAACAGTGAGCGTGCCGACCGCATGCTCGAGCAACTGTGCGGAATGTTCGACCAGGGCCTGGTGCGTTAGTCGTTCGGTTTTATCCGGGCCGCATGAAACAATCCCAGCCCGTGAAGACCTTCGAGGAGCTGTTCGCCGAGTTGGGCGAGCGGGCCCGCAACCGGCCGTCCGGGAGTGCCACGGTGGCGGCGCTGGACGCCGGCCTGCACACCCTGGGCAAGAAGATCCTGGAAGAGGCGGGCGAGGTGTGGTTGGCGGCCGAGCATGAGCCCGACGACGCTCTCGCCGAGGAGATCAGCCAGCTGCTGTACTGGACCCAGGTGCTGATGATCGCCCGCGGCTTGAACCTCGACGACGTCTACCGGAAGCTGTAGAGCCCGATGTTGCGTGTCGCAGTCCCCAACAAGGGGGCGCTCTCGGAGTCCGCCGCGGAGATGCTGTCCGAAGCCGGGTACCGCCGGCGTACCGATCCCAAGGATCTGACCGTCATCGACCCGGCCAACGGCGTCGAGTTCTTCTTCCTGCGGCCCAAGGACATCGCGATCTACGTCGGATCAGGTGACCTCGATCTGGGGATCACCGGCCGTGACCTGGCCGCCGAGTCCGCCGCTCCGGTTCGCGAACGACTTGCGCTGGGGTTCGGCTCGTCGAGCTTCCGCTACGCGGCGCCCGTTGGACGGACCTGGACCGTCGACGACCTGGCCGGTATGCGGATCGCCACGGCGTACCCGAATCTGGTCCGCAAGGACCTCGCGGCCCGAGGAATCGACGCCACGGTGATCCGCCTGGACGGCGCGGTGGAGATCTCGGTGCAGCTCGGCGTGGCCGACGCCATTGCCGACGTGGTGGGTTCGGGCCGCACGCTGCGTATGCACAACCTTGCGGCGTTCGGTGACCCGTTGTGCGATTCGGAGGCGGTGCTGATCGAACGGGACGACCCCGACGACGCCAGCCGGGCGGCCCGCGACCAACTGGCCGGACGGGTTCAGGGCGTGGTGTTCGGTCAGCAGTACCTGATGTTGGACTATGACTGCCCGCGTGATGTCCTCGAGCGAGCGACCGGGATCACCCCCGGCCTGGAGTCGCCGACCATCGCACCGTTGGCTGACCCCGACTGGGTGGCGGTGCGCGCGCTGGTGCCCCGCCGTGACGTCAACGCCATCATGGACGAACTGGCGGGAATCGGAGCCAAGGCGATTCTGGCCTCGGACGTCCGGTTCTGCCGCTTTTGAGCGGCCGGACGGCGCTGTCGCCGTGCTAGCGTCCCGGTGACCGTTGAGTACCGGAGGACCCCATGACGCACGCGCTCGTCTTATCGCTGGCACTGCTGATCGGCGTCGTCGCCGGTCTGCGCGCCTTCACTGCGCCCGCGGTACTGGCGTGGGCGGCGTTGCTGGACTGGATCAACCTGTCGGGGACGTGGGCGTCGTGGATGGGGCACTGGATCACGGTGGCGATCCTGACGGTCGTCGCGGTCGCCGAACTCGTCAGCGACAAGATGCCCACGCTGCCCAGCCGCACGACCGCCCCGCAGTTCCTGGTCCGGCTGGCCTCCGGCGCTTTCTCGGGCGCGGTGCTGGGCACCGCCTGGGGCTACCGGTGGGGCAGTCTGGGGGCGGGCCTGATCGGGGCGGTCATCGGCACGATCGGGGGCTATCAGCTGCGCACCCTGCTGGTGGCCGCCAACGGCGGGCGTGACCGTCCGATCGCGGTCGGCGAGGATCTGCTCGCCGTCGCCGCCGGTGTCACGGTCGCCTTCCTCACCAGCATCCTGTGAGCGCCTCGGCGTCGCATTTCGCCGAATCGGGTGCCGCCGGCCGTCCAAGCTCCGATAATCATCGGATGATGTGGACCACGGCCGTTCGACGGGCCGCAGCCGTGACGGCCTGCGTGGTGGCCGGATTGGGCGCGCCGCTGACCGGTGTCGCGCACGCCGATGACGGGGTGGGCCCGGGGTGGTCGCCGAACTACACGGTTTTTCCGTACAACCTGTGGCAGAACCGGGTCACCCCGGAGATGGTCACCGCGCAGGGCCAGGCCTGCCACTGGTTCAACACCCAGTACGACGCCCTGAGCGGGCAGGCCTTCGGCTTCCGGCAGGCCCTGCATGACAGCTATGACGTCTGGTCTGTGGTTCAGGGAGCGGGCGACGCGCTGCGGGCGAATCTGGATCAGTCGGCGGCGTTCCTGGATCCGCGGGTGCACACCCTCTACATCACCAATTACCCGGACCAGAGCCAGTACTCCCCGCTCTACAACGGCGACTCCTTCTATCACCTGTGGTTTCAGCTCACCCAGATCAGCGACAAGATCGCCCGCCAGATGCCCTCCGGCGTGCTCAACGCCAATATCGCCACCATGAGGGTTTACGGTGACGTGATTCGCAACTCCGGGGTCTGCAACGGGGCCTGATCAGGCCAGGGCGCGACGCCGGAGCACGCGGGCAGGAGGGGGGAGGTACCCGATGCGGACCGGCTACCTCGCTGCACGGTTGGAAGCGCAGCTGGTGTGGTGGGGGCGCGGTGCGGTCCTCGTGGCGTTGGGCCTGACCGGATCAGCACTGGTGGGCTGGGCAACCGGGCTGCACCAGTTGACGCAGGTTTTCGGGAACTGGCCCCCGATGACGCCGTGGACCGCGGTGCCGATGTCGGCGTTGGGGCTGGCGATCCTGCTGCAGTCGGGGCACCCGTCCCGCGAGCGGGTATGGGTCGGGCGTGGCGTGGCGATGGCGGCCGGTCTTGTGGCGGTGGTGTTCCTGGCCGAGTACCTGACCGGTCGGTCCTTCGGCGTGGATCTGGTGTGGTTTCCGGACGGGGTGCGTGCCCTGCAGCAAACGTGGCCGGGTCGTCCCAGTCCGCCCGAGCGCTGGGCGATGCTGGCGTTGTCGGTGGGAGTGGGGCTGACCCGGGTCGATCGCCGGGGCGCGACGACGGCTTGGGTGACGGGTCTTGCGGTCGCGTGGACCATGTCGTTCGTTGCGGCGGGGGCCTACCTGTTCGGTGCGCTGTCCGTCGTTGCGATCACGCCGTCCACCGGGATGGCCGTCTCGACGGCGTTGTGCGTGTTCTTCCTGGTCTGTGCGGCCTTCATCGACCGGCCTGATCGCTGGCCCGTCGCCTGGTTGTTGAGCCGGCCGGATCGGGCGGCATTGGTTCAACTGTTCTTCGCCTCCGGCCTCGGTCCGCTCCTGGCCGCCCTGATCCACGGGCTTCTGACGCTTCGTTCGGTGGGCGAAGAGACCGCATGGATGGTGGCGATTCTGGTGGCTTCTGTGGTGGTCGGGAGCGTGGTGTTCGCCATCAACGAACGCGAGCAGATCCGGCGACAGGAGGGAGAGTCGCAATTCAGGTCGATCATCACCAATGCTCCGATCGCGATCGCAGTGCGAAACCTTGAACACGGCTACGAATTCGCCAATCAGGCGTTTTGCGACTTTTTCGGCCTCACCGATCCGGCCGACATCGTGGGCCAGACTGTCGGTGAGGTTGTCCCCGAAGCTCGCCAGTTCCGAACCGGTCGCTGAGGTGATGGCCAAGCTCCGTGTGGCCGAAGCGGCGGCGCTGCGGGGCGAAGTCGGCACGTTCGAGCAGGACGTGACTGTCGGCGATGATCGGCGCACGGTTGACGTACAGCTGTTCCCGATCCGCGATGGTCAGGGCAGGGCATTCGCCGTCGGGGTGATCGGCAGTGATGTCACCGAACGCAAACGCATTGAAGCTGAATTGCGGGAGCGTCTGGAGTTCGAGGAGTTGATTGCGCGTGCGATCAGCGACGGGCGTCTTGTCGTGTTCGCCCAGCCGATCGTCGACGCCCATACCGGCCGGCTGGTTGAGGAGGAACTGCTGGTCCGGATGAAGGGTTCCGACGGCGAGTTGATCGCTCCCGCCAGGTTCCTCCCGCAAGCCCGGCGGTTCGGCCTGCTGCCGATCATCGACAGGTTCATGGTCGCGTCGGGTATCGAATTGGCCCGATCCGGACGGCATGTCGCAGTCAACATCTCGGCGTATTCGATCAGTGATCAGGAAACGATGGCGGTGATCACCGGGGAACTTCGGCAGGCCGCAGATGCCGCCACCCGGATGTCGTTTGAGATCACCGAAACCACGGCCCTGGCGTCGATGGACATCGCGCAGCGGTTCTCCCAGGACATCAGGTCGTTGGGCTGCCGGTTGGCCCTGGATGACTTCGGAACCGGCTACGGCTCGTTCACCGAACTTCACGGGTTGGCGTTGGACACACTGAAGATCGACCAGAGTTTCGTTCGCGGCCTGCTCAACAACGAGCGGGACGAGTCGGTGGTGCGGATGATCGTCGGCATCGCAAGGGAATTCGGGCTGCGCACCACCGCCGAGGGCGTGGAAGACGACCAGACCAGAACCCGGCTGATCGAACTCGGGGTCGATCAACTCCAGGGCTACCTGATTGCGGCGCCACAACCGGCTGTCGTGGCGTGACGAAACAGCCGGACATCCCGCGCAGGACAGGCCCTTTCGCCGCCGGCGACCGGGTCCAGCTGACCGACGCCAAGGGCCGGCACTACACGATGATCCTGAAGCCCGGTGGTGAGTTCCACACCCATCGGGGGATCGTCGCCCACGACTCGGTCATCGGGAGCCCGGAGGGCAGCGTGGTCACGTCCACCAACGGCGACCCCTTCCTGGTGTTACGCCCGCTGCTGATCGACTATGTGATGTCGATGCCGCGCGGAGCGCAGGTGATCTACCCGAAGGACGCCGCGCAGATCATCCACGAGGGCGATGTGTTTCCCGGCGCGCGCGTGCTGGAAGCAGGTGCCGGATCGGGAGCACTGACCTGCTCGCTGCTGCGAGCGGTGGGACCGGCCGGTCGGGTGATCTCCTACGACATCCGCGGCGACCATGCCGAACACGCCCGGCGCAACGTGGCGACCTTCTTCGGCGGGGATCCGGATAACTGGACATTGACCATCGCCGATGTGGCCGATTGCGACCTGCCGGACGCCTCCGTCGACCGCGCGGTGCTGGACATGCTGGCGCCGTGGGACGTGCTGGAGGCGGTGGCGCGGGTGCTGGTTCCCGGCGGGGTGCTCGTCATCTACGTCGCCACCGTCACCCAGTTGTCCAGGGCGGTGGAGGCGCTGCGCGAGCAGCAGTGCTGGACCGAGCCGCGTTCGTGGGAGACGTTGCAGCGCGGCTGGAACGTCGTCGGTCTGGCCGTGCGCCCACAGCACAACATGCGCGGCCACACCGCGTTCCTGATCTCCGCACGCCGTCTGGCCCCCGGCACGATCACGCCGACACCGCTGCGCAAAAAGGGGCGCGGGGTGTAGGCGGATCGCCGCGCCACGCAGCCTGCCTGCCGACTACGGCTCAGTCGTCGTCGCTGTGACGCAGTCCCCGCCGCGCCGAGAGCAGTTCGATCTCCGGGCGTGCGGCGACCAGACGTTCGGCGGAGTCGAGGACCTCGACCAGATGCGGACGGTCGGCGCTGACCACGGCGATCCCGATGCCGGCCCGCCGGTGCAGATTCAGACAACCGGTCTCGGCGGCCGACACACTGAACCGCCGTCGCAACTCGGCGACCAGGGGCCGAACCACCGACCGCTTCTGCTTGAGCGAATGGACATCGCCGAGCAGGATGTCGAACTCAATCCAGCCGATCCACATGTCGCACCTCACGGTGGCGGAGTCGGGCCGGGAACACGCCCCGGTTAGGCGCTGAAGATCGACAGCACCGTGCTGGCCGAGGCGCGGGACAGCTTCCAGCCGCCCTGGTCGACGAACGTGACGTTCTGAGTGGTCGGTGGCATACCGGGTCCGGCCGCGGTGACGGTGGCGGTGGCCGCGCCCGGACCGACCGGAGTGATGTCGCCCACCGAGAAGCTCAGCGGGATCTGCCCCTTGGCGACGGCGTTCTTCATCAGCGCGTCGGCGGTACGGGCCTCGATGCGGCCGATACCGCCTTCGACCAGGTAGGCCTTGCCGGCGAACGGGATTCCCGGGTCCGCCAGGCTGTTGAGGACGCCGGTGAGCTGGTCGGCCGTGGGGATGTCGAGTGCGGTGTCCAGCGGCAGCGGCGTTCCGAAGACGACCGGTTGGAATGCCGGCGATGAGCTCGCCGTGAGGGAGACCGCCGTGGTGATGCCGGCCGCGGCGCCACCGGCGATGGCGGCTGCTGCCACGCACGTGGCGAGGAGTTTGTGGGTCACGATTGTCCTTTCGATCGGGCCCTGCGCACTTCAATCGGGCACCGCTGCGCCTCCGAGGTTAACAGTCATGTCAGAGTGTCGAAATTCTCTGAGTGCCCGCAATGGTTCAATCGCCGGTAGCGTTGGGGTGTCCACCGCACCGGGATTCGGTGCGCGGAAGGAGCCGTTATGAGTGAGTCACATCGATCTGAAGCTTTCGGTGCCCACGACGACGGGGATGCCGCCGAAGTGGAACAGTTGCGCCGGGAGGCCGCGATGCTGCGCGATCAGCTGCACAGCGCGAGCGGCGGCAACCGGTCCCGCGAGGTGCAACAACTGGAAGCCCGGATCGACTCACTGGCGGCCCGCAACGCCAAGTTGATGGACACCCTCAAGGAGGCGCGCCAGCAACTGCTGGCGTTGCGCGAGGAGGTCGACCGGCTGGGTCAGCCGCCGAGCGGCTACGGCGTGATGCTCGGCGCCCACGACGACGACACCGTCGACGTGTTCACCTCCGGCCGCAAGATGCGCTTGACCTGCTCACCCAATATCGACGTCACGGTGCTCAAGAAGGGCCAGACGGTGCGGCTCAACGAGGCGCTCACCGTGGTCGAGGCGGGCAACTTCGAGGCCGTCGGCGAGATCAGCACGCTTCGCGAGGTGCTCTCGGACGGTCACCGGGCGCTGGTCGTCGGCCACGCCGACGAGGAGCGGATCGTCTGGCTGGCCGAGCCGCTGGTGGCCGCCGAGGACATGGCGCCGGAGGTGGCGGCCGAAGCCTCGACGAGGATCAGCGCCCGCGCAAGCTGCGTCCGGGCGACTCGCTGCTGGTCGACACCAAGGCCGGCTACGCCTTCGAGCGGATCCCCAAGGCCGAGGTCGAGGATCTGGTGCTCGAAGAGGTTCCCGACGTCGCCTACCAGCGACATCGGCGGGCTGACCCGCCAGATCGAGCAGATCCGCGATGCCGTTGAGCTGCCGTTCCTGCACAAGGAGCTGTACCGCGAGTACTCGCTGCGTCCGCCCAAGGGGGTGCTGCTCTACGGCCCGCCCGGCTGCGGCAAGACGCTGATCGCCAAGGCGGTGGCCAACTCGCTGGCCAAGAAGATGGCCGAGGTCCGCGGCGACGACGCCCGCGAGGCCAAGTCCTATTTCCTCAACATCAAGGGCCCGGAGCTGCTCAACAAGTTCGTCGGCGAGACCGAGCGCCATATCCGGCTGATCTTCCAGCGGGCCCGCGAGAAGGCCTCGGAGGGCACCCCGGTGATCGTGTTCTTCGACGAGATGGACTCGATCTTCCGCACCCGCGGAACCGGGGTCAGTTCCGACGTCGAGACCACGGTCGTGCCGCAGCTGCTCAGCGAGATCGACGGTGTCGAGGGGCTGGAGAACGTCATCGTCATCGGCGCCTCCAATCGCGAGGACATGATCGACCCGGCGATCCTGCGGCCGGGCCGCCTCGACGTCAAGATCAAGATCGAGCGTCCGGACGCCGAGGCGGCGCAGGACATCTTCAGCAAGTACCTCACCGAGAACCTTCCGGTGAACGCCGACGATCTCGCCGAGTTCGGCGGGGACCGCGGGGCCTGCATCAAGGCGATGATCGAGAAGGTCGTCGACCGGATGTACGCCGAGATCGACGACAACCGCTTCCTGGAGGTCACCTACGCCAACGGTGACAAGGAGGTCATGTACTTCAAGGACTTCAACTCCGGCGCGATGATTCAGAACGTCGTCGACCGGGCCAAGAAGTACGCGATCAAGTCGGTGCTGGAGTCCGGGCAGCAGGGTCTGCGGATCCAGCATCTGCTGGACTCGATCGTCGACGAGTTCGCCGAGAACGAGGACCTGCCCAACACCACCAATCCCGACGACTGGGCACGGATTTCGGGCAAGAAGGGGGAGCGGATCGTCTACATCCGCACCCTGGTCACCGGCAAGACCTCGAGTGCGAGCCGGGCCATCGACACCGAGTCCAACCTCGGTCAGTACCTCTAACGCCGCCCGCCGGCACGCCGACGAGTGCGGCCGGCGGACCTAGCTCGGAGGCAACGAATAACTATTGGTCAGGTCGTCCTGCAGGACACTGGCCACGGTTTCGGTGGTATCGACCACCAAAGGCTCCGTCAGCGTTCGGGTTTGGTAACGCCAGCCGGCCGGCAGTCGCAACCGGGGGGCCAGTCGCGGGCAGGTCCTCAAGGGTCAGGGTTTTGTCCGCGACCTGGCTGTAGGTCTGCATCACCCACCGTTTGCCGTCGGCGTCGACGAGTTCGAAGACCGGCCGGCCGGCGTCGAAGGTGAACACAGCGCGGCGGTCCACCGTGTTCACGGTGTAGGGCGCCGGGTTGTTCGATGACAGCTGCACCGTCGCCTGTTCGATCATCTCGATACCGCCGAAGGTCCTGGTGGGCTGCGCCTCGCCGGCGCGTTTTTCGATATGGCTCATCAGCCAGTAGCGCGGGCCGTTCAGCAGCGCGGCGACCGCCCCGTTCTCCTTGGCGATCTCCTCGGCGTTCAGGGCGTTCCACAGTTCGGCGGGGCAGTCATTGAGCCCGAAGGTGTTGTACACGGTGGCCTCCGGTCCGGCAGAACCCACCCGGACCAGCAGCACCTCGCCGTAGCGCTTCCCGAACACGTCGCCGCTGCCCTGCTCGCTCACTGCGTTCCCCGCTCTCTCGGTTGGCTCGTCGCATTATCCCAAGGCCGCCCGGTAGCGGTCCCGGGCCAGCAGTGTCCGCTGCAAATCCACCACCAGCGGGTCCACGAAAGCCTCGCGGTACTCGCGGTCGGTGACGGCTTTGGCGCACAGATACATGAAGGTGATGGCGGTCAGCAGCAGGGTGGTCTGGATCAGCGGGTCCGGGATGGGCAGTGTCATGCCGAGGAGTCGGCCGTCGTGCGAGCCCTCGTCGCGGGTCCAGGCGTCGAGCAGTTCGGGGCTGACCAGGATCATGCCGAACGCGAAGAAGATCGCACCGGTCAGCGACGCCGCGGCCAGCACCTGGCCGAGTTGGGAGGTGGCGACCACGAACACCACGTTGATGCGCTCCCGGCGCGATAGAGGCGGGCTGTCCGGCGCGGGCGGCCATGTCCTCGAAAGGCGTGCCCCGCAGTTCGGAGTCGTGTCCTCGGCCAACGAACTCGGTGCCTCCAGCATCGGCCGGACCCGTTCCAGCGTGCCCGACACCAGGAACGCCGCGGCGATGACGAACAGGAAACCCACTGCCAGCCACAGCCTTCCGCGTGACACGATCGCGGCCATCAGCCATACGTAGGTGTTGAAGAACACCAGGAAGGTGAGCAGAACCACCGGCAGAGCCCGCACGAACATGCCCGCCACCAGGGTCAGGTTCGTCAGTATCGAACGTGCCGCCCAGCCCAGAATCGAGCCCGCTCCGGTAGCGCTGAGAATCAGGATCAGCGTCAGTGCGCCGGCCCACAGCAACACCCTGCCGAGCAGGTGCGGTCCCGGTCCGCCGAAGACCACCCCGACGGCGACCAGGACGGTCGCCAGCAGGCCGACGATGATCCGCCCTCGGTGGCCAGCCGGGACACCAGCCAACCCGTCAGCGCCGCACCGGGCAGTGCGACCGCCAGCAGGGCGAGCGCGAAACCTTCGCTGAGATTGGGCCGGCCGTCGATGTCGATGGTGCGATGGCCGGTCAGGCGGACCACGATGATCGAGTTGACCGCCATCGCCGCCAACCCTGCCATTGCCGGTGCCGACCTGCTCCACACCCGGCGCAGCAGGGCGTCCCTGGGCAGCACCGCGGGAAGGCCCTGCTCGAGGAACCAGCGTTCCGCCGCCGGCGAAGTGTCGGAGCGGCGGTGTTCACTCCTCGCGAAGCCGCTGCGCGCAGTCGTCACCCGGCTAGGCTTACCGCATGCAACGGATCATCGGCACCGAGGTCGAATACGGCATCTCCTCGCCGTCCGATCCGACCGCCAATCCGATCCTCACCTCGACCCAGGCGGTGCTGGCCTACGCCGCGGCCGCCGGCATCCAGCGGGCCAAGCGCACCCGGTGGGACTACGAGGTGGAGTCGCCGCTGCGCGACGCCCGCGGCTTCGACCTGAGCCGCGCCTCCGGGCCGCCACCGATGGTCGACGCCGACGAGGTCGGCGCGGCCAACATGATCCTGACCAACGGCGCCCGGCTCTACGTCGATCACGCGCACCCCGAGTACTCCGCGCCGGAGGTGCACCGACCCGCTGGACGCGGTGATCTGGGACAAGGCCGGCGAGCGGGTCATGGAGGCCGCCGCCCGGCACGTCGCCAGCGTGCCCGGCGCGGCCAAGCTGCAGCTGTACAAGAACAACGTCGACGGCAAGGGCGCGTCCTACGGATCCCACGAGAACTATCTGATGAGCCGGCAGACGCCGTTCTCGGCGGTCATCGCCGGGCTGACGCCGTTCCTGGTGTCGCGGCAGGTGGTCACCGGTTCCGGGCGGGTCGGCATCGGGCCGTCCGGTGACGAGCCCGGCTTCCAGCTGTCCCAGCGCGCCGACTACATCGAGGTCGAGGTCGGCCTGGAGACCACCCTCAAGCGCGGCATCATCAACACCCGCGACGAACCGCACGCCGACGCCGACAAGTACCGCCGGCTGCACGTCATCATCGGCGACGCCAACCTCGCCGAGACGTCGACCTATCTCAAGGTGGGCACCACCTCGCTGGTCCTCGACCTGATCGAGGAGGGCCCGAGTACGGCATCGATCTGAGCGATCTCGCGCTGGCCCGTCCGGTGCACGCGGTGCACGTCGATCAGCCGCGATCCGTCGCTGCGGGCCACCGTCGCGCTGGCCGACGGCCGCGAGCTGACCGGACTGGCGCTGCAGCGCATCTACCTGGACCGGGTGGCCAAACTGCTGGACAGCCGCGACCCCGACCCGCGGGCGGCCGATGTCGTGGAAACCTGGGCGCACGTGCTCGATTTGCTGGAACGCGATCCCGATGGAGTGCGCGGAGTTGCTGGACTGGCCGGCCAAGCTGCGGCTGCTCGACGGCTTCCGGCACCGGGAGAACCTGAGCTGGTCGGCCCCCCGACTGCAGCTCGTCGACCTGCAGTACTCCGATGTCCGTCTGGACAAGGGCCTGTACAACCGGCTGGTCGCGCGCGGTTCGATGAAGCGTCTGGTCACCGAGCAGCAGGTGCTCGATGCGGTCGACAACCCGCCGACCGACACCCGCGCCTACTTCCGGGGCGAATGCCTGCGCCGGTTCGGCGCCGATATCGCCGCGGCGAGTTGGGACTCGGTGATCTTCGACCTCGGCGGCGACTCGCTGGTCCGGATTCCCACCCTCGAACCGCTGCGCGGCAGCAAGGCGCATGTCGGGGCGCTGCTGGACTCGGTCGACAGTGCCGCCGAACTGGTGGAGCAACTGACGACCTGACCGAACCGTTCGGGCAGCGATACCGGTGCCGGACCGGTAGTGTGGAGAGCCGGCGGCCGGCTGGACGACCGGTTGCACGACTACGGGGCCGCCGATGAGAGCAGGAGGCAGCGATGGCTCAGGAGCAGACCAAGCGTGGCGGCGGCGGCGGCGAGGACGACGACCTCTCCGGCAACGCGGCCGGCGGGCAGGAGCGTCGCGAGAAGCTGGCCGAGGAGACCGACGACCTGCTGGACGAGATCGACGACGTGCTCGAGGAGAACGCCGAGGACTTCGTTCGCGCATACGTCCAAAAGGGCGGACAGTGACCTGGCCGCTCTCCTGATCGCCTGGCCACCAACTCTCGCCTGACCCGGTCTCGTTCACTCGAATCCGTCGATCTGTCGTCGTTCTCCGATTTCCTGCGTCGCAAGGCTCCCGAGTTGCTGCCGACCAGTGCAGTGCTGCCGGCTGCCGGTGCACCGCCGGTGACGCGCTGCCGCACGGCACCACGATCGTCGCGCTGAGATACCCGGGCGGCGTGCTGATCGCCGGGGACCGCCGCTCCACCCAGGGCAACATGATCGCCGGGCGCGACGTGCAGAAGGTCTACATCACCGACGACTACACCGCGACCGGCATCGCCGGAACCGCGGCGATCGCCGTCGAGTTCGCCCGCCTCTACGCCGTCGAACTCGAGCATTACGAGAAGCTCGAGGGCGTTCCGCATGACATTCGCCGGCAAGGTCAATCGGCTGGCGATCATGGTGCGCGGCAACCTCGGCGCGGCGCTGCAGGGATTCGTCGCGCTGCCACTGCTGGTCGGTTACGACGTCGACGATCCGAACCGGAGGCGGCCGGCCGCATCGTCTCCTTCGACGCCGCCGGTGGCTGGCATATCGAGGAGGAGGGCTACCAGGCGGTCGGCTCCGGTTCGCTGTTCGCCAAGTCCTCGATGAAGAAGCTGTATCCCGCTGTCGCAGATGCGGATTCGGCGCTGCAAGGTCGCCGTCGAGGCGCTCTACGACGCCGCCGACGACGACTCCGCCACCGGCGGGCCGGACCTGGTCCGCGGCATCTATCCCGACCGCGGTCACCATCGACGCCGACGGCGCCATGGACGTCACCGAGGAGCGGATCGCCGCGCCTGGCCCGCGAGGTGATCGAAAGCCGTTCGGGCACGACGAATTCGGACCCGGCGGCGGACCGAGCAACGAAGCGCCCCGGGCGGATGCTCGTGAGCTTCCCGTATTTCATCTCGCCCGAGCAGGCGATGCGCGAGCGTTCGCGAGCTCGCGCGCAAGGGCATTGCCCGCGGCCGCAGCGTGGTCGCGCTGGCCTACGCCGACGGGGTGCTGTTCGTCGCGGAGAACCCGTCGCGGTCGCTGCAGAAGGTCAGCGAGATCTACGACCGGGTCGGCTTCGCCGCGGTCGGCCGGTTCAACGAATTCGACAACCTGCGCCGCGGCGGCATTCAGTACGCCGACACCCGCGGCTACGCCTACGACCGCCGCGATGTGACCGGCCGCCAGCTGGCCAACGTGTACGCCCAGACGCTCGGCACCATCTTCACCGAGCAGGCCAAGCCCTACGAGGTCGAGCTGTGCGTCGCCGAGGTGGCCCACTACGGCGAGACCAAGGCCGCCGGAGCTGTACCGGATCACCTACGACGGGTCGATCGCCGATGAGCCGCACTTCGTGGTGATGGGCGGCACCACCGAGCCGATCATCAACGCGCTCAAGGAGTCCTACTCCGAGAACGCCGAACTCGGTGATGCCGTCGCGGATCGCCGTCGGGGCCCTGCGCAGCTGGTATCAGCACCGCCACCGGCAACTCCACGCCGGCCGCCGAACCGCGGGTGCTCGGGCCGGCGACACTGGAGGTGGCGATCCTCGACGCCAGCCGGCCCCGGCGGGCGTTCCGCCGCATCACCGGACCGGCGTTGGAGACGCTGTTGCCGCCGGTTGAAGCCTGCCCCGGCTCCGGCGGGTGAATCCGCCGGCGGCGGCTAGCTGGTGCGGGCGCCGTAGTTCGGCGCAGGCGCCACGTTCTGCGGCACGAACTTCATGTAGGACGCGTTTTCCACCAGCGGTGACTTCGTCGGGCTGTGTGTCTCCGGCTCCGGAACGCGCCAGCTGAGAACGACCACGGCGACGCCGCCAGCCACTGCAAACACGATCCATAGTTTGCGCGCCAAAGCCCGGGCATCGAAGTGCACGCCCACAGCGTAATGAAAAACCGCCGGGGAGATAGTCATCACGCCGAAATGTGACCTTTGCCCAGGGCAAATGGTGACCTTTGCTAAGGCTAGGGCAAGCTTAGTCCAGGTGAGTTCGCTGGTCCGGACGACTCGCCGGGCGCGCGGGTGGACGTTCTTGAGTCGCTGCGGCACCCGCGCCGGGATCAACAAGTAGGCTCGACGCGTGCAGCGCAGAATCATGGGCATCGAGACCGAATTCGGTGTCACCTGCACCTTCCACGGTCACCGCCGGCTTTCTCCGGACGAGGTGGCCCGCTATCTGTTCCGTCGGGTGGTGTCCTGGGGTCGCAGCTCCAACGTCTTCCTGCGCAACGGCGCACGGTTGTACCTCGACGTGGGCAGCCATCCCGAGTACGCCACCGCCGAGTGCGACAACCTCGCCCAGCTCGTCACCCATGACCGGGCCGGCGAGCGGGTGCTGGAGGATCTGCTCGTCGACGCCGAGCAGCGGCTGGCCGACGAAGGTATCGGCGGGGACATCTACCTGTTCAAGAACAACACCGACTCGGCCGGAAACTCCTACGGCTGCCACGAGAACTACCTGATCGTGCGGGCCGGGGAGTTCTCCCGGATCTCCGACGTTCTACTGCCGTTCCTGGTGACCCGCCAGCTGATCTGCGGCGCCGGAAAGGTGCTGCAGACACCCAAGGCGGCGACGTTCTGTCTGTCCCAGCGGGCCGAGCACATCTGGGAGGGCGTCTCCAGCGCGACCACCCGGTCCCGGCCGATCATCAACACCCGCGACGAACCGCACGCCGACGCCGAGAAGTACCGGCGCCTGCATGTGATCGTCGGCGACTCCAACATGAGCGAGACGACGACCATGCTCAAGGTCGGCTCCGCCGCGCTGGTCCTGGAGATGATCGAGGCCGGTGTCCCGTTCCGGGACTTCTCCCTGGACAACCCGATCCGCGCCATCCGAGAGGTCAGCCATGACGTGACCGGCCGCCGGCCCGTCCGGCTGGCCGGCGGCCGGCAGGCCAGCGCCCTGGACATCCAGCGCGAGTACTATTCGCGGGCCGTGGACTACCTGCAGTCCCGCGAACCCAACACCCAGATCGACCAGGTCGTCGACCTGTGGGGACGCCAGCTCGACGCCGTCGAGTCCCAGGACTTCGCCAAGGTCGACACCGAGATCGACTGGGTCATCAAGAAGAAGCTTTTCCAGCGCTATCAGGACCGGTACAGCATGGAGCTGTCCGATCCCAAGATCAGTCAGCTCGACCTGGCCTACCACGACATCAAACGCGGCCGGGGAGTGTTCGACATCCTGCAACGCAAGGGCCTGGCCGCGCGGGTCACCACCGATGAGGAGATCGAGGCGGCCGTCGACACCCCGCCGCAGACGACTCGTGCGAAACTGCGTGGCGAGTTCATCGCCGCCGCCCAGGAGGCCGGCCGCGACTTCACCGTCGACTGGGTGCACCTCAAGCTCAACGACCAGGCGCAGCGCACCGTGCTGTGCAAGGATCCGTTCCGCTCCAGCGACGAGCGGGTCAAGCGGCTCATCGCCAGCATGTGATGCGGGGCGCGCGGCCCGATTGCGGCTAAGGTTGGCCAGCGTGGCGGCCACCAAGATCTCCAAGGTCGAGCGCCTGATGAACCTGGTCATCGCGCTCCTGTCCACGCGTGCCTATCTGACCGCCGAACGGATCCGGGCCAACGTCGCCGGGTACGGCGACCAGAGCGATGAGGCGTTCTCCCGGATGTTCGAGCGGGACAAGAGCGAACTGCGCGATCTCGGCATACCGCTGGAGACCGGCAGGGTCAGCGCCTTCGAACCGACCGAGGGCTACCGCATCAAACCGGATGCCTACGCCCTGCCCGACATCGACCTGACCCCGGACGAGGCCGCCGCCGTCGCGGTGGCCACCACGCTGTGGGAGTCACCGGAGCGCATCACCGCCACCCAGAGCGCGCTGCTGAAGTTGCGGGCCGCCGGGGTGGACGTCGACCGCGCCGACGGGGTCGCGATCACCACCAGTGCCGGTCCCGCCGGCCTGCGCGGCTCCGAGGAGGTGCTGGGGATCTTGTTCGCGGCGATCGATGCGGGCAGGTCGTCCAGTTCCATCACCGGCCCACCATGCTCGAGCCCTACACCGTGCGCACCGTCGAACCCTGGGGTGTGGTCACCGCCCGGGGACGCTGGTATCTGGTGGGCCATGACCGCGACCGTGATGCCACCCGGATCTTCCGGCTGTCCCGGATCGTCGATGTGAAAGCCGTTGGGTCGCAGGGGGCCGTCGACCCGTCCGGACGGGGTCGATCTGCGGGCGATCGTCGAGGCATCGATCGACGCCGCCGTCGGTGGGTCCAGCGGCGGGGTGGCCCGGGTGTGGGTGGCCGACGGGCATGCGACCGCATTGCGCCGCGCGGGGCGGGCGACCGGTCGGCGCACCGTCGGCGGACGCGACGGCGACGTGATCGAACTCGACGTCGCCGGCGTGGACGGACTGGCGCGGGAGATCGCCGGCTACGGCCCCGACGCGCTGGTGCTGCAACCGGATTCGCTGCGGGCCGATGTCGTGGCGCGCCTGCGCGCGCAGGCCGGAGTGGGCGTATGACACCGGTGTCCACCCGCCTGATCCGGCTGCTGAACATGGTTCCCTACTTCCAGGCCAACCCGAGGGTGAGCTACGCCAAGGCCGCCGCGGACCTCGGCGTCACCCGCAAGCAACTGCAGGCCGACATCAACCAGTTGTGGATGTGCGGGCTGCCCGGCTACGGCCCCGGCGACCTGATCGACTTCGAATCGGACAACGACACCATCAAGGTCACCTTCTCGGCGGGTATGGATAAGCCGCTGCGGCTGAACTCCTCGGAAGCCAGTGGGTTGCTGGTGGCCCTGCGGGCACTGGCCGACATCCCCGGTGTGGTCGACCCGGCCGCGGCGCTGAGCGCGATCGCCAAGATCGAAGCCGCTGCCGGCACCGTCGCCGACGATGACGCCGTGTCCGCCGAGGACGATCCCGCGCCCATCGAGGCCGAGGCCGCCACCGCGGTTCGCCAAGCACTCCGCGACTCCCGCGCGGTCTCGATCGAGTACTACTCGGCCTCACGCGACGCGCTGTCCGCCCGCGTCGTCGACCCGATCCGGGTGGTGCTCGTCGGCGACCACAGCTATCTGGAGGCCTGGTGCCGGGAGGCCGAGGGGGTTCGGCTGTTCCGGTTCGACCGCATCGTCGCCGCCCACGTTCTCGACGAACCCGCCGCGCCGCCGAAGCCGGTGGCCGAGGCGCCGCCGCATACCGCGCTGTTCGACGCCGACCCCGCACTGCCGTCGGCCACCCTGCGGATCTCGCCGCGGGCGGCGTGGATGCTGGAGTATTTCCCGATGCGGGTGCTCCGCGGCGCCGCTGATGGCATGGGCGAACCGCCGGAAGGCCACTGCGAGGCGACCATGACCTACGCGGCCGAGGACTGGCTGGCCCGCCAGATTCTGGGCCTCGGTGCCGACGTGCAGGTGCTGGCCCCGAAGTCCCTGGCAGAGCGGGTTCGGGCCGCCGCGGTCGAGGCATTGGCGGCCTACGCGGCACTGGACAGCTGAGTCATCGACGCGGCGCCGGCCGCGGCGGGTAACATCGAGCCCAACATCTGGAGGTGACCGAATTGGGTGCTCTACAACCGTGGCACTGGATAATCCTGCTTCTTGTGGTCGTCCTGCTGTTCGGGTCCAAGCGGTTGCCTGACGCCGCCCGATCCCTCGGCAAGTCGATGCGCATCTTCAAATCCGAGGTCAAGGAACTGCAGGCGGACAACAAGGCCGATCCGTCCGTCGCTCCGGCTCAGCCCGGCTTCTCCGCTCCGGCACAGGCCGTCCCGTCCGAGCGCCTTGACGTGCCGGTGCCGCCGCCGGCGCCGAACCCGACCGACATCCGCCCGGCCTGAGCCGGCGACTGGATCTCCGCGCCTCGGGCGCCGCTAGGTAGACGCCGTGCGCACCCCTAAGTTCCTCCTCCATTTCGACCCGCGCCATCGGCGCAGCCGCACCAACCCCGACGGCACGATGTCGCTGGTCGAGCATGTGCGGGAACTGCGTGCCCGGCTGCTGATCTCGCTGGCCGGGGTCACGTTGACCACGATCTTCGGCTTCTTCTGGTACAGCCACGGGATCTTCGGGATGGAGAGCCTCGGCGAATGGCTGCGGCACCCCTACTGCGCGCTGCCGACGTCCGCGCGTGCCGACATCAGCCCCGACGGCGGCTGCCGACTGCTCGCCACCGCCCCGTTCGACCAGTTCATGCTGCGCCTCAAAGTCGGGTTGACCGCCGGGATCGTGCTGGCCTGCCCGGTCTGGCTGTATCAGCTGTGGGCGTTCATCACCCCGGGCCTCTACCGCAACGAGCGCCGGTTCGCGATGGTGTTCGTGGTCGCCGCGGCGACGCTGTTCGTCGCCGGCGCGGTCCTGGCCTACATCGTGCTGGCCAAGGCCCTGTACTTTCTGCTCACCGTCGGCAGCGACGTCCAGGTGACGGCGCTGTCCGGCGACCAGTACTTCGGCTTCCTGATCAACCTGCTGCTGGTGTTCGGTGTCGGCTTCGAGTTCCCGCTGCTGATCGTGATGCTCAACGTGGTCGGTGTGCTCAGCTACGAGAAGCTGAAGTCCTGGCGGCGGGGCCTGATCTTCGCCGTGTTCGCCTTCGCGGCCGTCGCCACTCCGGGGTCGGATCCGTTTTCCATGCTCGCGCTCGGTTTGGCGCTGACGCTGCTGCTGGAGTTCGCGATCCAGGTCGCGCGCTTCCACGACAGGCGCAAAGCCAAGCGGGAGACCGCGGCCGCGATCCCCGATGACCAGGCCGCCCCGATCGAGCCGCCCACCCCGGTGGCCGCCTTCGATTCGGGGCCGATGACAACCGGCCCGGACCATGACGACATCACCTGACCCGACGTCGTCACCCGGCCCGTCACCCGGCCCCGGGTCATCGGTAGGACCGGGGAGCCAACTCGCCGACTTCGCCGGGCAGCTCACGTTCCGGCTCGATCCGTTCCAGGTGCAGGCCTGCGAAGCCCTCGAACGCGGCCACGGGGTGCTGGTGTGCGCTCCGACCGGCGCGGGCAAGACGGTGGTGGGCGAGTTCGCCGTCCACCTGGCGCTGGCCGCCGGGCAGAAATGCTTCTACACCACGCCGATCAAGGCGCTGAGCAACCAGAAGCACAACGATCTGGTCCGCCGCTACGGCCCCGAGCGCATCGGTCTGCTCACCGGCGACCAGTCGATCAACGGCGACGCCCCGGTGGTGGTGATGACCACCGAGGTGCTGCGCAACATGCTCTACGCGGGTTCCGATGCGCTGCAGGGTCTTTCGTACGTGGTGATGGACGAGGTGCACTTCCTCGCCGACCGGATGCGCGGCGCGGTGTGGGAGGAGGTCATCCTGCACCTGCCCGAGGAGGTGCGGTTGGTGAGCCTGTCGGCGACGGTGAGCAACGCCGAGGAGTTCGGCGGCTGGATCAAGACCGTGCGCGGCGACACCACCGTGGTGGTCGACGAGCACCGGCCGGTGCCGCTGTGGCAGCACGTGCTGGTCGGCAAGCGGCTCTTCGACCTGTTCGACTACGACGCTCCCGGCCAGGGGGCGGGCAGCACACCGCGTGGACCCCGAACTGCTGCGCCATATCGCCAATCGCCGCGAGGCCGACCGGCTGGCCGACTGGCAGCCGCGCGCGGCCGGGGTCGGCCGGCCGGGCGGCCCGGGCCTGTACCGGCCGCCGTCGCGGCCCGACGTCATCGCCACCCTGGACCGCGAGGGCCTGCTGCCGGCCATCACGTTCATCTTCTCGCGCGCCGGCTGCGACGCCGCGGTCAAGCAGTGCCTGCGCAGCCCGTTGCGGCTCACCACCGAGGAGGAGCGGGTCCGTATCGCCGAGGTGATCGACCGCCGCTGCGGCGACCTCGCCGACGCCGATCTGGCGGTGCTGGACTACTACGAGTGGCGTGAGGGTCTGCTGCGCGGGCTGGCCGCGCACCACGCCGGCATGCTGCCGATCTTCCGGCACACCGTCGAGGAGTTGTTCACCGCCGGTCTGGTCAAGGCCGTGTTCGCCACCGAGACACTGGCGTTGGGCATCAACATGCCGGCCCGCACCGTCGTCCTGGAGAAGCTGGTGAAGTTCAACGGCGAACAGCACATGCCGCTGACGCCGGGGGAGTACACCCAGCTGACCGGTCGGGCCGGGCCGCCGCGGCATCGACGTCGAGGGCCACGCCGTGGTGTCTGGAACCCCAACGACAGCACCGCCGAACCGACCGAGATCGCCGGACTGGCCTCCACCCGCACCTTCCCGCTGCGGAGTTCGTTCGCGCCGTCGTACAACATGACGATCAACCTGGTCAGCCAGATGGGTCCGCGAGCAGGCCCACGCGCTGCTGGAGCGGTCCTTCGCCCAGTATCAGGCCGACCGCTCGGTGGTCGGTCTGGTGCGCGGCGTCGAGCGCGGCGAGAAGATGCTCGACGACATCGCCGCCGAGACTCGGCTGGGACCGCCGGGCGCCGGCGGCGGAGCCGGCGATGCTCGACTACGCGCGGCTGCGGGCGCAAGATCGCCGAACGGGAACGCGCGCAGTCGCGGACGTCGCGGCTGCAGCGCCGCAAGGCCGCCGGCGAGGCACTGGCCTCGCTGCGCCGCGGCGACATCATCACCATCACCAACGGCCGCCGCGGCGGGCTGGCCGTGGTTCTCGAGGCGGCCCGCGACAGCGACGATCCGCGTCCGCTGGTTCTCACCGAGCACCGTTGGGCCGGAAGGATTTCCTCGGCCGACTACTCCGGCGCGTCAGCGCCGGTCGGGTCGATGACACTGCCCAAGCGAGTCGAGCACCGTCAGCCCAAGGTGCGCCGGGACCTGGCGTCGGCGCTGCGGTCGGCGGCCGAGGGCCTGGTGATCCCCTCGGCGCGCAAGCGGCGCCGGCGGGGTGAGGAACCCGACGTCGATCCCGAACTGCTCGCGCTGCGCGAGCAGATGCGCCGTCACCCTGCCCACCGGATGACCGACCGCGAAGCCAGGTGCGCATCGCCGAGCGCTATCTGCGGATCGAACGCGACAACGACCAGATCCGCAACAAGGTCAACGCGGCCACCAACTCGCTGGCCCGGACCTTCGACCGGATCGTCGGGCTGCTCACCGAGCGCGGGTTCATGTCGCCGACGGGAGGCACCGGCGTGACGACCCCGGGTCACCGACGACGGCCGGCTGCTGGCCCGGATCTACAGCGAGAGCGACCTGCTGGTCGCCGAATGCCTGCGCAACGGCGCGTGGAACGGCCTGCAGCCCGCCGAACTGGCCGCGGTGCTCTCGGCGATGGTCTTCGAGTCCCGCGGCGGCGACGGCCGCACCGGTGCCATGCCATCGAGATGCCGACCCCGGCGGTGCGCCGCGCGCTGGCCGAGACCCGGCGGCTGTCGGTCAGCTGCGCGCCGACGAGAACCGCCACCGACGTCGCCCTCGCGGGAACCCGACGAGGGTTTCGTGCCGCCGTCCACCGCTGGGCCACCACCGGAAACCTGGCCGCCGCGCTGGCGGCCTCCGACGTCACCGGCAACGGCTCGCCGCTGTCGGCCGGCGATTTCGTCCGGTGGTGCCGGCAGGTGCTCGACCTGCTCGATCAGGTGCGCAATGCCGCCCCGCAATCCGGCGCTGCGCAGCGCCGCGAAACGCGCCATCGACGACATCCGGCGCGGCGTCGTCGCTGTTGACAGCGGGTAGGGTGGTGCAAACGCTACGGTTGGGCAGTCCCGGGGCGAGAGCTGCCAGACTCAAGGAGAGACGATGAGCGGACCGCAGGGATCTGACCCCAACCGGCGACAGCCTGGCAGGGTCAGGATCAGCCTTCGGCCGCGGCGCCGTCCTGGCAGCAGCCGAGTCAGAGCGCGGAAGCGCCGTCCTGGCAGCCGCGGCAGCGAGGCCCCGGCCTGGCAGCCGCCCGCCTACACCCCGCCGCAGTACCCGCAGTACGGCCAGCCGCCGATGCCGCGGGTACCCGCCCGCGCAGCCGTACGCGCGCCGCCGAGTCACCCGGCGGCCACGGCAGTACGGCCAGCCCGGGGCGTACGGCCAGCGCCGCAGTACGGCCAGTACCGCGGCCGGGGCAGTACCCGCCCGGGCAGTACCCGCGACGGGCAGCCGGGCCAGTACCCGCCGCCGGGCAGCCGGGGCAGTACGGGCGTATCCGCCGCCGGGTGCGGACGAGGCGCGAAGAAGTCGCTCGCGCGATCGGTACCATGCTCGGCGTCTGGTCGCGCGTGCTGCTCGCGCTGGTGCTGATCCTCGGCTTCTGGAAGCCCGGGCTTCTTCGTCACCACCAAGCTCGACGTGAACAAGGCGCAGCAGGGTGTGCAGCAGATCCTGACCGACGAGGCCGGCGGCTACGGCGCCAAGAACGTCAAGGACGTCAAGTGCAACAACGGTGCGAACCCCACGGTGAAGAAGGGTGACACCTTCAACTGCGAGGTCAGCATCGACGGCACCAAGCGTCAGGTGACGGTCACCTTCCAGGACGACAAGGGC
>CAVQRL010000009.1:0-283063 GCA_963715145.1 uncultured Actinomycetota bacterium
ACCGGACAAGCTCAACCGGATGCGTTACGGGTCGCCGGTCATGAACGTCACCGCCGACCGCACCGTCGAGCACGGTCTTGCCACCATCGGCTACGACGCCGAGGGGGTGGCGGCCCAGCAGTGGGACTTGGTGCGCGACGGGATCTTCGTCGGCTATCAACTCGACCGGGTCTTCGCCCGCAAGCTGGGACTGGCCCGCTCCAATGGCTGTTCGTATGCCGACTCGGCCCACCACGTGCCGATCCAGCGGATGCCCAATGTGTCTCTGCAACCCGGCTGGGAGAATGTGAGCACCGAGGACCTGATCAGCCGGGTCGACAACGGGCTCTTCATCATCGGTGACAAGAGTTGGTCAATTGACATGCAGCGCTACAACTTCCAGTTCACCGGCCAGCGGTTCTACCGCATCCGCGCCGGTCGCCTCGACGGTCAGGTGCGCGACGTCGCCTACCAGGCGACCACCACCGACTTCTGGAACTCGATGGAGGCCGTCGGCGGCCCGTCGACCTGGCGGCTCGGCGGGGCATTCAACTGCGGCAAGGCCCAGCCAGGCCAGGTCGCAGCGGTGAGCCACGGATGTCCGTCGGCGTTGTTCCGGGGAGTCAATGTCTTGAACACCGTCGAGGAGAGCGGCCGCTGATGATCCCCGCTCAAGACGTCGTGGACCGTCTGCTCACCGCCGCCGCCACGACCGGCCGGGCCGACGAGACCGTCGTCATCGTCACCGACCGCGCGGAGGCGTCGCTACGGTGGGCCGGCAATTCGATGACCACCAACGGGGTGTCCACCAGCCGCGCCATGGCGGTGATTTCCATTGTGCGCAAAGGTGATTCCGCGCACCTGGGTGCGGTGTGCTCCAGCGTGGTGGATCCGGCCGCCATCGACGAACTGGTGGCCGCCTCCCAGCGGGCCGCCCACTCCGCGCCCGAAGCCCGCGACGCCGCGCCACTGCTGACGGGTTCGGGCGCACCAGCGGACTGGGGTGACCCGGTGCCGGGCACCGGTGCGGGTGTATTCGCCGAACTGGCGCAATCGCTGTCGGCCGGCTTCGGCCGCACCGATCGTCTCTACGGGTTCGCCCACCACATCGTCGAGACGACGTTTCTGGCCACCTCGACCGGCGTGCGTCGCCGCTTCACCCAGCCGACCGGGTCGGTGGAGGTCAACGCCAAACGCGACGGCGCGAGCGCATGGTCCGGGGTGAGCACACCGTGGTTCGACGAGGTCCCCGTCGATGCGATGCTGGCCGACCTCTCGACGCGTCTGGACTGGGCCAAGCGCAGAGTCGAGCTGCCGGCCGGCCGCTACGAGACCCTGATGCCGCCCTCGACCGTCGCCGACATGATGATCTACCTGGCCTGGTCGATGGACGGCCGCGGCGCGCAGGAGGGCCGCACCGCGTTGTCGGCGCCCGGTGGCGGGACGAGGGTGGGGGAGAGGCTCACCGAACTGGGCCTGACTATGTACTCCAACCCGTTCGCGCCCGGCCTGGAGTGCTCGCCGTTCGTGCACACCGCGACGGGTTCGGAGCGGATGTCGGTGTTCGACAACGGCATGGACATCAATCGGGTGGACTGGATCCGTGACGGCACCATCTCCGCGCTTGCCTACCCGCGGGCGGCCGCCGCCGAGTTCGGCACCCAGGTCGCTGCGCCGGCCGACAATCTGCTGATGACCGGCGGCGCAACCGATCTCGCCGATATGGTCACTGCCACGGGACGCGGCCTGCTGCTGACCACGCTGTGGTACATCCGCACCGTCGATCCCACCACCCTGCTGCTGACCGGGCTCACCCGCGACGGGGTGTACCTCATCGAGGACGGCGAGATCACCGGCGCGGTCAACAACTTCCGGTTCAACGAGAGTCCGCTTGACCTGCTGCGCCGGGCGACCGAGGCGAGTCGGCCGGAGGTGACCCTGCCCCGGGAGTGGAGCGACTGGGCCACCCGCGCGGTCATGCCGACGCTGCGGATCCCGGACTTCCACATGTCCTCGGTCAGCCAGGCGCAGTAGCGAACACGCTAGGCTCGTAGCCGCCGGAATCCCCGGCACGGGGCGGTAGCTCAGTTGGTTAGAGCCGCGGACTCATAATCCGTTGGTCGTCGGTTCAAGTCCGACCCGCCCTACTAGTTCCTGGTAAATCCGGTTTCTTCCCGGCGGGACGCCCCTCGACGCCTCGGGTCAACGCTTATTCATCGTTTATGTCCACGAAAGGCTCTTGTAGAGCCGGTCTATTCAGTCTCGATCGGCGATCGCGGGAATGAGAGCGATCCGCCCGGGCTGCGGGCCCGATAATGGTCCGTTGGGCCCGCACCAGTCAGTCTTCAATAGGCCGAATCCCAATGAACGCCGCTAAATCGGTGACATCGCGACCCCGGTCGAAGTCTTGGAGCAATTTGATGTAGCGCCGCCTGTCGACGTCCCAGTCGTACTGATGGGTGGGGGAATCCTGGGCGGCGATGAATACCAGGTCGGCGTGCAGCCGGGTCGCCCGTCCGTTCCCGTCTGTGAACGGATGAACGCGGACACCTTCGGCATGGGTGGCAATGCCTAGTTCGCGGGCATTCCAATCTTTCGTGTTACCCCAGCGGTAACGGATGTTGTCCATGGTGGTTCGAAGTTCGACAGCGATCTGCTCCGGTGCCACGCCGATATTTACCTCGCGTGAACGCCATCGGCCGGCCCAGGCCCAAATGTCACCGTAGAGCTGGCGGTGAAGATCGCGGAGGAACTGCTCGGTCAGCAGTTCAGCAAGGGTGAGTTCGCCGTTGAAGACGTCCGTGATCAACCCCTCCGCCACGTCCTGCAAAACGGCCGATTCAAGGTCGAAGATGTCCGCTTTGCTGACCCGCGGTCCGAGTGTGTCGACCACGTGAGTAAGCAGCGCGTCAAGCTCGTCGCCCGAAAGGGGAGTTTCCCCATATCCGGGCTGCAATGGCATCAGCGCTTACGGGCTTGGCGTTCGGCAAGCAGCTTTTTCACGCCTCTGCTACGGACGTGCCCGGTCGGTACGGCGCGATTCTCAAGCCGTGTCGATGTGGAGGCGGCGCGGGCGGCGATCTTGGCTATGGGGCTGTCTTCAGTGGTGCAACCTTCTTGACGGCGTTAGCCTTTGCTCGCTCCATCGCTGCACCTCCCTGTAAGCAGTTGACCTTCGTGGATTTTACCGTTTCCGATCGGAGGACGTCGCCCCGCGAATTATGTTACCGATATGGTAACATTGGGCGCGTGAACGACGCCTCAAACTTTCCGCAGCGTCTGACGGCGCTGCTTGCTGAACGCAACATGACTCAGCTGGAACTCGCGGCACGAATTGGGGTGACGCGGGCCGCCATGAGTCGGTACGTCAGCGGTGAGCGGGAGCCGCGGTTGGTCACCCTTGTGCGAATCGCCGAAGAGCTTGACGTCAATGTCGACGACCTGGTTTCCGCGGAATCCCACTCCGTCGAGACGGCGCTGCGGATCGTTGCTCGGAGCACTTTCACCGAAGAGGAGAAGTCCCGGCTGCGGGAGGCTCTCGAGAGTGGGGGTCGGCCGTGAAACGGATCCTTTCGCATCACCGCTATGAACAGCTGAAGACCCTCGCGGCGGATTTCATCGAAGACTATGCGCTCTGCTATCCGCTGGACCCCTTCGAGATCGCCGCGGTGTTGGGCTTGCATGTCGCCGTCCACGCCGGCGGGTTGCCCCCAGCGGCATCGTTCTGCTCCACGGACGACGGGTACGCAGTGGCGCTTTTGTCAGCGCATGGCCCGAAGTATCAGATTCACTTGAATGGGGTGAAACCGTCCCTGCGACAGCGCTTCACGCTCATGCATGAGATTTCCCACGTGTGGCTTGGCCACCTCCACAACGACGGTCTTGTCGAGGATCATCAGCAGGAGGCTGAGGCCAACTTCTTCGCCTCTTATTTGCTGGCTCCGGACCAGCTCGTTCTGGCGTGGGTTCCCGAGTTGACTGTCGCGGGCATGGCGGAGAAATTTCAGGTCAGCAGAGAGGCGGCGGGGCTTATTCATGGGCGCGTGTTGAGGATGCTCAACACCGGAGCCCGGCGCCGTGACTATGACCGTCGTATCGCGTCGGCGGGAGCCCAACGCGTTCGAAGCGCCGACGCTTCCTCGGTGCCCGAAATAGAGGGATCGGCGTGACGAGCGTCAAGCGCACTCTGCCACCACCGGAACAACCCGCGCTTTTCCCACTCGCGTCTCAAGAATTTCGGAAGCCGAAAACGATGTCCGAACCCTCCGGCGCCAGTCCTGAAGGAACTCCTTCGCGAGACCGCCGAGACGTCTTCAACGGCCGGCTCCTCGAAGGGCTCACTCTGGTCGGGTGGCATCAGATTCCGAAAATCAACCCGTGCGCCATGGTGCCTGAGCGGCTTGTCGCGCTTTCTGAGGCTGTCCGAATGAACGAGGCCGATCCGAAGGCGTGGGTGCACAGCTATGAAGACGACTATAAAATTGAACGGCATTGGCGATACCCGGAAAAGCTGTCTCGCAAGCTGCGCGGATTCGCTGGCGTGATCTGCCCCGACCACTCCACCTACCGCAACCTGCCCCGAGCCCACCAGGTCTACAACATCTATCGCAACCAGTTGATGGGCGCGCGATTGCATGCTGACGGAATCAACGTGATTCCCAACGTCCGCCTGAACGGTCGCGAATCGGTTCCTTACGCCCTCGCGGGAATTCCCTCTCGGTCGACTCTCGCGCTGGGACTGCACGGCTGCACAAAGCTGCGGGAGAACCGTTCGCACGTGATCGCGGAGATCCGCATGATCTGCGACTTGTGCGAGCCGGTGAACCTCGTTGTCTACGGCAGTGCTGCCTATGGCGTACTCGACCATCCGCTGGAACTCGGGATCCCCGTGCATGTATACGCCCCAGACAGCTTCCGGCGATCGGCGTTCAGGAAAGCGTCATGAGCAAACCGCGAAGTCGCCTGATCGGCAAGGCTGATCACGAGTTCAGCACGGTGAGGGGCTATACCGCGGCACTTCACTTCGGAAAACAGGCGAAACACATACGCGGACAACCGAATCATGACGAGTCCAAGTCCACCATCACAGTGTCGATCCAGGAACTCCAGGAGCTCGTCGAGCGGAAGGCTGGTAGCGGAACCTGGCGCCAACCCAACCGAGAGGTTGTCGACTTCAAGGTCGTGATCGGCATCTATCGGAACTCGGAAACGGGATACAGCGGCCCCACTACCCGAGGGACCATTCACTACTCCAATACCGGCGCTCATGTCGTTCCGGCTCATCCAGGTAAGGGGAACCGGCGATGACCTACTTCCACCCCGAAGAAAAGTTCCAGTTTGGAGCCCTGTCCAAGTACGACGACGAAAATCCCGGCACCTTGTACTTGATCAAATACCCCGACGGCGAAAGCTATATCTGCCGCTATTTCACCGACTACGAAAGCGAGAACGGCGGCGACTTGGGCATCGAGATGGACGACGGACGGTACGACGAGTTCTATCAGATTGCGATGGACATCGTCGAGACGATTCAGGCCGGTGGCCGGCGCTACCAGGACGGCTTGACGTTGGACTACCGCGACTGGCCGGTTCTGATCAAGGATGTTGGCAAAGGGGTCGTGGTCTACCCTGGGCCCACAAATTGACTTGCGTGCTTGTTCCGGGTGGCAGCGCGGTCCAGCAACCCTCGAAATAGGCGGTCTGACCACTCATCGTTTATTCATCGAATATGACCGGGAAACGACCGAAATCGTTGCGCCTCATCGGGTTCTCATCGAGCCGAAACTGGTTGCAGCACTGCGGATAATGAGAACTTTGGCGATAAGGCCGGAACCCTCGTCCGTCAATCCGTAGGTCGCGGGTTCGAGCCCCGCCCGCCCTACCAGTTCGTGTGTATTCCCAGGACCGCGGCACCCACCGCAACGGGCACCGATCCAAGACGGTCTCGACCACCTCCGGGGACATCGAGGTCAAGATCCCCAGGCTGCGGGTGGGGTCGTTCTTCCGCTCGCTGCTCGAGCGGCGCCGGCGCATCGACAAGGCGTTGCATGCGGTGATCACGGAGTCCTGCGTGCACGGGGTCTGCACCGGATGCACCAGCAGCATCCGCGGGCTCAGGCGCTGCCAGAGCACCGGGTGGCCCTCGCCGGTAGGCAGGCTCCCATGGCGTCCTCGGCGCCGATCGCCGCGATGTCGGTCACGTTGGCCAGCCCGAACAACGTCCAGCGGCCCGCGATAGGTATCGACGGTCTGCACCCGTGACATGGGCGCGATGCGGCGTTCCTGGGTGATCCAGCCGGTGCGGGTGTACACGGCCGGCGGCCCGGATTCCAGCGAGATGTCCCAGCGGTGCACGCGGTAGCGCCACAGTGGGGCGACCACCACGAACGCGACGATCCCCAGTGTCGTGACCGCCGCGGCCAACACGTGCAGCCACACCACCCGGCCGTCCAAGGCGATCCACACCAGCTGGGCCAGCACCGCAATCAGCCACGGAATGCCCGCACCGATAGCCCATGCCAGGGGCGCCTTGCGGCTCGGCGGGTGTGCGGGATCCACCAGCGTCACGCCCGCATCGGGCTATTTGTCCATGGGTCGAGCATGGCGCACATTGGCAGGGTGCGCGGCGTTCAGGTCAGCGACAGTTGCACAATCCGGTCGTCTCCGTCGCGCGGGTCGCCGCGGCCGTCGGTGTTACTCGTTGACAGCCACAACGACCCGTCGGGCGCTGCGGCAATGGTCCGCAGTCGCCCGAGGTCGCCGAGATCCAGTCGTGTCGTGTTCCCTGACCCGTCGAGGGGCACCTGCCACACCGCTTGTCCGCGCAGCGACGCGACATAGGCGAAGTCGTCGATGATCGCGACCCCACTCGGCGACGAGGTCGAAGTAGGTTCCCACTGCACGACGGGATCGACGTACGGGTCCGTCGCGCACGCACCCTCGCATTCGGGCCAGCCGTAGTTGGACCCCGGGGTGATGAGATTGAGTTCGTCAACGTCCTGCTGTCCGAACTCGCTGGCCCACAGACGGTCTCGCGCGTCGAAGGCGAGACCCTGGACGTTGCGGTGGCCCATTGAGAACACCGGCGAGTCCGGTACCGGGTTGTCGCCGGGCACCGAGCCGTCCGGGGCGAGTCGCAGAATCTTGCCCGCCATCGACAGCGGATCCTGGGCTGCCTCGGGCACGGCGGCGTCGCCAGTCGCTACGTACAGCATGCCGTCTGGCCCGAAAGCGAGTCGTCCGCCGTTGTGGATGCCCGCCTTTGGGATTCCGGTGCGGACCGCCACGGCGGCGCCGAGTTCGGAGCCGTCCCATCCCATCCTCACGACGCGGTTGTCTGTTGCGGCGGTGAGGTAGGCGTAGAGCCAACCGTCGGCGTAGGCGATCCCGAGAAGCCCGCCCTCGCCCATCGGCTCGACGCCGTCGACGGTGCCGACGACGCTAGTCGCCCCTGCGGCGACCCGGAGGATGCGCGCGGTGTCACGCTCGCTGACAAGCGCCGACCCATCCGGGAGGAAGGCGATTCCCCATGGGGCGTCAAGGCCGGAGGCGATTGTCGAGGTCACCCGCACCGCCGGAGGCGGGCCAATTTGGGAGGTTGGGCCGCTGCCGACCGCGGCGGAGGAGGGCGGTGGTGGTCTGACGGTGGCACCCGACCCGCACCCGGTGAGGACGAGCACGGCCACACTCAGGGCGAGCGGTCGGATGGGCATGCCCCAGTCTGCCTGCCGTGCGGCAGCGGCGCATCCGCGCCTCGCCGGGCGACTACCGTCCGGACGGCGGGCCCGACAACGGTTCTGTGGGATCGGAGGATGCAGTCCTCAATAGGCCGAATTCCGATGAACGCCGTCAAAGCGGTGACATCGCGATCCCGATCGAAGTCTCGGAGCAATTTGATGTAGCGCCGCTTGTCGACGTCCCAGTCGTACTGACGGTTCGGGGAATTCTGGGCGGCCATGAATACCAGGTCGGCGTAAGCCGGGTCGCCCGTCCGTTCCCGTCTGTGAACGGATGAACGCGGACACCTTCGATGTGGGTGGCAATGCCTAGTTCGCGGAGTTACGCCTGGATCGTCCGCCACCGATACCCGAAGGTGTACCGCTCCGGTCGCCGTCAGCAGGGCGTTGGGCACCGAGGCCCTGCTCGGGGGTCGAGGAGATTGTGATCACTCCGACTGCACCCGTGGGCCTCACAGAGATGTCAGGCTGACACCGTGGCGCCTGCACAACTCGACGTATCCACCCGACTCGCCGCGGATCGCACCCGACTAGCGCTTGAACGCACCCTGATGGCCTGGGTGCGCACTTGTACGTCGATGATCGCCTTCGGTTTCGGGATCTACCAGTTTCTCCAGTACCTGTCGACCAAGGAGCAGCTCCGTCAACCGCTCGTCAGCCCACAGCTTTTCGCGGTGCTGCTGATCGTCGTCGGGTTGACGGCATTGGGGCTGGCCTGGCTCCAGCACCGCCAGGCGATGAGGGCACTGCGGACGGAATTCGGCCAGATGCCGTACTCGATCGCCGGAGTGACGGCGGCATTCATCGCGGGGCTGGGTGTGATTGCCCTGCTCGGAGTTGCGTTGCGGGTCTGAGGACACCGCGCACCACAACCCCCTCACGCCGACAAGTAACTGGCCGTCGTAGCAATGCCCGACGATGGCAGTCGGCGCTGCTGGCAGACTTGCTCAGGTGGTCGATTTTGATGCGCTGGAAGCCGCTGGGCTTAAGAACGCACGCGACCGGGCCGGCATCCTCGAGTACCTCGACAGCCTCGGGTTCACGGCCGAGGAGATGATCGAGGCTGACGGTCGTGGTCGGCTTTTCGGTCTCGCGGGCGACGTACTGCAGTGGTCGGGCCGTCCGGTCTACAGCGTGCGGACAGCTGCTGAGGCGCTGGGCGTGTCGTCCGAACAGGTGGCCCGAGCCTGGGCATTGCTCGGGCTGACCGTCGCGGGCCCCGCAGACCAAGCCACGCTGAGCCAGGCCGACGTCGATGCGCTGGCGACGTGGTTCGAGATGAAGGGGTTGCTGGGTGAAAGCGGCTCAATCGGCTTTCTGCGCATCCTCGGCGCGGCTATGGCCCGGCTCGCCGAAGCCGAGGCAGCGGTGATCCGCGCGGTCGCGCCGGCCATCCACATACAACACACCGGTGACGAACTTGCCACCGCGCAGGCTTATCGTGCGGCCGCGGAGTTCACCCGCGTATCGCGAAACTCGTTGATGTCGTGCACCGCCACCACATGATCAGCGCGCGAACCCACTTCGAGCGCGTCATCCGCGACTCGTCGGCCAGCGTCGTGTGCGGCGTCGGATTCGCTGATCTGTCGGGCTTCACCGCACTGACCCAGACGCTGACTCCCTCGGAGCTGTCGATGCTGCTCAGCGAGTTCATCGCCACGGTGAGCGACGTCGTGCACGCCGACGGTGGACGGGTGGTGAAGTTCATCGGCGATGAGGTCATGTGGGTCAGTGCCACACCGGAATCGCTGGCTTCGGCCGCTGTGGATCTGGTCAACCACCCGACGGCACGCGAGGCCGGGCTGCTCGTCAGAGCCGGCCTCGGTTACGGCGATGCCTTGGCCATCAACGGGGATTACTTCGGCACCATGGTCAACCTGGCCGCCCGGCTGGTCACCGCGGCCCGGCCCGGCCAGATCCTTGCCTCCCAGTCGCTGTGCGACAAGTTGCCGGAGTGGCCGGTCATCGCGTGTAATCCCATGACACTCAAGGGTTTCAACGCACCCGTGACTGCGTACGAACTGAACGGTCGGCTATGAGATCACGGAATCGCCGGGCCCTGAACAGGCCCGGCGATTTCGGCGTGAGTCGAGCGGGGTTGAGGAGTCAGGCTTTCGCCCTGACCGCCTCTCGCTCGTGTGACTCGCCCTCCAACGCCGCAAACGCGGGATCGTCGGCGAAGGACTTCAGTCGTGCGATTCGGTAGATGAGTAAGCCGTACAGGCACTTCGCGAAGATGTCTGCGAGGGAGTACCCCACCTGTTTCGCCACCCATGCGTCGGCACCGCCGCCGGCGAAGTAGATGGGGATCAGATAGGCGATCGGGTAGACGCCCCACGTCGCGAAGAGCAGCAGCCGCATGTTGCTCACGGTCTTGCGCACCGCTTCGGGCTGTCGATCGAGCGACTTCGTCAACTCCACGAACAACACGTAGAGGATGTAGAGGAAGGGGATCGTGGACAGCAGGCCCCAGACGTTGCGGGTGAAGTTGTCTGCACTGATCTCACCCGGGTAGCCCAACGCGATCATCAATGCCGAGGCAGGAATGAGGCGCAGCAGCAGCGAAGTCTGCAACTTGCGGGCTAGGGCCAGCACCACGATGAGTTCGGCGAGCAGCAGTGGCACGGTGAGCAGCCAGTCGACGTAGCGGTAGCCCTCGTTGAACGAGTGACCCGCCGCCTGTTCGTACATTCCCCGACCGCCTTGCGCCTCGGTGACGAAGGCGGCCTTGAAGGAGTCGAAGATGCGGAAGTAGTGGTAGGCGGCGATCCCGCAGACGATCGCCGACATCACCAGGGCTTGGCGGTAGCGGGGCAGAACCCGCTTCTGCGACACCACCAGGAACAGGGCAGTGAACAGTTGCGATGCAATCACCAGGGACAGAAAGTTGTACACCGTGTCGAACTGGGGTTGCGTGAGTTGATCTGGAATCATCTCTCACCTTCAAATGATCGGCGGGGAACCGCGTCTGATCATATTCGAACGTAGAACGAATCAGGGCAGAAAAATTCGGTAAATCTGTGACGGGTCCATAACGTGTGGCGCTGAGATCCGAGAACTTCGGCACACTTGCCGATCCGCCGCCCGCGCCGGAGACCGTCGGCTACGTCCTTGTGATCACCGGCGCCGACGCCGACTAACGTGAGCGCCATGGCGGTCGTCGTCGTGGGAGCTGGCCTGAGCGGACTGGCGGCCGCGCGTCACCTCACCCGGCACGGGGTGGATGTCACGGTCCTCGAAGCCTCCGATGCCGTCGGCGGACGGGTGCGCACCGATGTCGTCGACGGTTACCGCTTCGATCGCGGCTTCCAGCTCTACAACCCGGCGTATCCGGAGGGGGCTCGCGTCCTCGACCACGAATCGCTGGACCTGAGGCCCTTCATCGCCGGTGCGCGCATCGTGGTCGGTCGGGACGGGCACCGTCGGGTGGAACGAGTCGCCGACCCGCGTCGCGAGCCCTCGTGGGCCGCCCCGTCACTCATGGCGCATATCGGCTCGCCGTTGTCGACGGTCCGCTTCGGCGCCTACGTCGTCTCGCGCGCCATCCGATCCGCGGGATCCCTGCGCCGCGATCCCGACGTCACGACCGAGGAGGCACTGCGCCGGGCCGGCGCGGATCACACGCTGATCGAGCGGGTGCTGCGCCCCTTTCTGTCCGGCGTGTTCCTGGAGTCAGAGCTCAGCACGTCGCGTCGCTTCCTCGACCTGGTTCTGAAGTCTTTCGTCCGGGGCACTCCGGGGGTCCCGGCCAAGGGCATGCAACGTATTCCCGAGCAACTCGCCACCGGACTCGACGTACGACTTGGACACCGGGTCGCGTCGGCCTCGGCACGGGAGATCGATGTCTACGGCGGTGACGTCCACCGCGCCGATGCCGTCATCGTCGCGACCGATCCCGTGACCGCGGCGCGCCTCATCACGGATGTCCGCGTACCCGAGGCGCGTTCGGTCACAACCTGGTACTACCGGCCAACCTGCGAGCCCGGGGATCTCGCCGACGGACAGGCGGTGCTCGTCCTCGACGGCGATCGCCGTGGGCCGCTGGTCAACACGGTCGTGCTCACTCATGCCGCCCCCGACTACGCGCCGGCCGGAAGCGCGTTGGTTTCGGCGTCGGCGCTCGGAGTGTGGGAAGGCGCCGCGCAAGAGAACGCCGTCCGTGATCACCTCGCGTGGTTGTACGGCGTGCCGACGAAGCGGTGGGAACTCCTCGCGAGTTACCCGATTCCCTACGCACTGCCCGCCATGCCCGTGCCCTTCACCGTGCAGAAGCCCGTGCGCACGGCCCGTGGCCTCTACGTCGCGGGTGATCACCGTGACACGTCATCCATCCAAGGGGCGTTGGTGAGTGGCCGCCGGGCGGCACAGGCGGTGCTGAAGGACCTCGGGATCAGGAATCCGTCCACCTCGAGCTGACCCCATGCCGTGCGCGGCAAGACGTTCAGGCGGGGTACTGGATGGTCGGCGTGATGCGACGACCGGGCTGTCAGTCACCATCGGGACTGCTACGACTCCGGATTGGTCCGGCGCTCAAATATCCGACACGGCAGCATTCGAACATATGTACGATTCCGTGGCATGCGGCTGCGCTGGACCCGGCGCGGGTGGGTCGAGGGCCGGCCCACTCGCTGTCCGGGATGTCGAGCGCCATGGGGACCCCGTCAGATTCTCGTCGGGTCGGCCCAGTGCCGCTGCGCCTCAATCCACCGCAGCATCACCTGCCTGTCCTGTGGCACCACTTATCTCTCGCCGGCGCCGGGTCCGGCATGCCGACTCCAGGCCCTCGACACCCGCGACGGCAACCCCTCCAGCTAGAGCGCCGGCCGGGCGTGCCCCGCCGGTACGGTGAGGGTCGCCCCGATCGCCTCCGGATCACCGGCATACGAGGCGGCCCGGACGGGGATGTCTCCGGCCGTCAGCGCGAAACCGTCACCCGCCCAACGCTGGACGGGGCGGATCGAGCACTCCACCACCACCCGCGCACAGCTCCCCGGCTCCAGATGCACCGAGCAGAAGCCGACCAGATGATGCACCATCCGCCCGGTGTCGGCGGCCTGCAGGGCGTAGATCTGAACGACGTGACGACCGGCTCGGCCCCCCGTGTTGGCGACGGTGACTGCAACGCCGAATCGTTCACCGCTGAGCGCGCCGACCTCGACGTCGGCCAGACTGAACGTCGTGTAGCCCACACCGAAACCGAGCGGATACGCGGCCCGGACGCCCTCGCGGTCGAGTTTGCGCTGTCCCCACCACCTGCCATAGGTGACGGTGCTGGCGCCCCAATCGACCTGCGGCAGATCGCTCTGCCGGTGCGGGATCGCCATCGGCAGCCGACCGGCCGGCTCGGCGTCCCCGAGCAGAACGTCGGCGATCGCGTGACCGCCCTCCATCCCCGGATACCAGGCCAACAGCACGGCGGCGGCCTCGGCGTCCCATGGGTCCACGACGATCGTCCCGCCCCCGATCACCACCACCACGGTGCGGGGATTGACTGCGGCCACTGCTCGGATGAGGGCGACGTCCTCGGCACGCAGCCGAAGATCACGGCGGTCCCCGCCGAACTTCTTCAGCGCGGAAACCCGGGCCGCCACCCTGACCAGGATTGCGGCAACCGGCCGGAACCGGGCGATACCGCCGAGCAACTGCGTCGAGGCGGTGTCCACGCCGATCATCGACTCGCCCTCGTCCACCGAGGACAACCCCACCACGACCACAGCGGCATCGGCATCGCGAGCCGCCGCCGCAGCTGCCGCCGGATCGCTGCCACCGATGTGAATCAGCTTTGCCCCCAACCGTTCCCGCAGACCGGCGAGGATCGTGAAGGACGATGGGGGACTCACCATCGACGAGCCCACATCGCCCTGGTTGGGACGGTCGGCCAGCCGGCCGAGCACAGCGACCCGTGAAAGCGAGGCCTCCGACAGGGGCAGTGCTGGTGTCCCGGCAATAACGTTGTTGCGCAACAACACCGAACCGCGGCAGGCGGTCTCGCGGGCCAGCCGGCGGTGTTCGGACGAGGCGACCACATCCGCGGGCGGATCGGGGCGGGCGCGTAACGCGAGCCGGATCTGGGCCGCGATCTGCCGACTCGCTGCGCGCTCGACGTCGGATCGCCGCAAACTGCCGTCCGCCAAGGCCCCGGCCAGGGTGCCCGCGCGCTGCTGACGGAATGGCATCTCCAGGTCCTGGCCGGCGGCCACCGATCCGATCGGGTCGCGAAGTCCCCAGATGAAATCGGTCATCACGAATCCGGTGAAGCCCCAGTCCCCGCGCAGGATGTCGGTCAGCAGGTGCCGGTTCTGCCCTGCCCAGGATCCGTTCACCGAGTTGTATGCGCTCATCACACAATCCGCACCTGCTTCGACGACCGCGCGGAAGTGCGGCAGATACACCTCCCGCAGCACATCCTCGGCGACCCGGACGTCGACCCGGAACCTTGCTTCCTCCATGGAGTTCAACGCGAAGTGTTTGACGCAGGACAGCACCCATGGGTTGGCGCCCTCCACTGCCGCGGCCCCCATAGCGCCCAGCAGCACCGGGTCCTCTCCGTAGGACTCCTGCGCGCGCCCCCATCCGGGGGCGTAGGCGAGGTTGATGCAGATTCCGGCCCACAGGTTTGCGCCCTGGGCGCGAGCCTCGGCACCGATGGCATCGGCGACGGCGCGTTCCACGGCGGGATCCCAGGTCGCGGCGCGGGCGACGGCCACCGGAAACGCGGTCGAGGCACCCAGCGCGACCCCACGCGGGCCATCGGTGAACCGGATGCCCGGGATGCCGAGCCGGTCCACCCGGCCGGCCTGGAACGGAATCTTGTTGTACCGCTCGGACATTTCCCGCAGGCCCCGCCGGACCGTCAGGTCACCGTCGAGCAGCCACAGCAACTCCGGATCGGTCAACCGGCCGACCAGGTCCGCGACCACGGTGTCGAGGTTGCGTTCGCCGGTGCGGACGGCCGCCACCGCCGCGGCGAACGCCGTCTCCGGCGGGCAGATCGGGTCGGTGAGCGACATCAGCGGGCCCGGCCCTTCGGCGGCGATCAGGTGGAGCGTGCCCGGCGGGCCGCGATGAAGGACCGCACGCCGAGGGCGAGGTAGACCAGCGAGACGATGGCGGTGGCGGCCTGGGCGTAGACGGCGCCCGGGCGTTCGGCCGTGCCGGCGAATGCCGCGGGCAGCTTCGCCAGCCCGCGAGCAGTGCCCAGCAGGGCCAGCAGGCCGACCAGAAGTGCGGCATGCATGACGTGCATGCGCAGATTCTCCTTGTTGCCGAGCAGGCCGAGGATCAGCAGAACGGCGCCGATGGCGGCCGGAATCAGGGCGGTCTTGTGGACGGCGCCGGTCAGGAAGAAGCCGGCCAGGCCCAGCGCGATGTAGATGAACGAGAAGGCGACGGTGATACGGGGCATGGGTGCAGCCTAGATGCCGAATCCGGGTGCGCTCTCCGGTGGTGATCGCAGATGCGTTCATCCCAACGCGACCCACTCACCGGTCTCAGGGCGTGCGCAACCACTCCCACGCCTGCTCGGCCTTCGGGAAGTAGCGGGCCTCGCGGGCATAGAACGGGGCGGCGATCTTGGCGATCCACTTCTCCCAGTGGTGTTCCCCGACGATCGCCATCTTGGAGATCTTGCTGTGGAATTCCTTGCCGAAACGCAGGTCGTCCAACCAGGCGCTGGGCCTCTCGGACGTGAAGCCGGTGAGATCGCACAGGATCTGAGCCTCGCCGTTCTCCCCGACGAGTTTCTCCATCTCGGGGACCAGGACCGCGTAGTCCTCTTTGCCGATCGCACCCGAGAAGCGATAGCCGACGGCCGACCCGGAACTTTCGTTGAGCTTGGTGATCATACTTTCAGCCAACCGCACCGAAACCGGCGGCGCAAATATTTGCCTGTCGTGGCTTCGTTTATGCCAGAGCCGCTTTCATCGTTCGCTGGCCCGGGGACTGCAAGCGGTTTCCTGTCGATGCGTGGTACCGGACAGCTCACGCGAACTGCTCGCTTTGGTTACGAATACCTGTCGGCTATCCCGGCTCGGCGCAGGCAGTGCTTGGATCGGGCAAGCGGCCAAGGCAGGCGACGGCCCGGAGGTGCGACATGGGTTGGCCGGCGACGATGCCGCTGTTTGCGGTGGTGCTCCTGATGGCAGCCGCCCTGGCGGCGGGCCGATTCCGGGGCCCGGTCGTCCAGCGGCGGGGGAGATCACGCGCTCGCGGGCCGTTCGTGCTGGGCCTGGCCTGCGGACTGGTGGTGGGAATGGCTCTGACGGCACGGCGTCGAAGAGATCGGGCCACCACCGGACTTCTCGCCGGCGGTGTTGTCGTCCGCGCCCTCACGACGGCCGCCCTTGTTCGACGCGGACCTGGTCCGGCGATTGACGAACTCCGAAAACGTTGCCTGATGGCGGGATCGCCGAGATCGGGAGTCGCGGTGCGCCGTCAGCTCTTCGGGACCGGGAACTGGCTGCGCATCATCAGGTCCCACAGCCGGTCGGGAGTGATCTGGCGCTGCAGAATCCCCAAGGTCGCCGACGGGGTGACGGTGTACCGCGCCTTCGGGCGCTTGCTCTTGATCGCGGCGAGGATCACCTCTGCGACCGCATCGGGGCCACCACCCACCAGGCCTGCCAACCGGCTTTCATAGATCCCCGCGGTGACCGCGGCGACGCGTGTGTTGAAGTCGCCGTACGGGCCTTCCTTCAGTCCGTCGGTGGACCCGACCGCCGCGTGGGCGAATTCGGTGGTGATCAGTCCGGGCTCAACCAGGACCACCTGGACGCCGAATCCTTGGACTTCGAAGCGCATCGCGTCCGAAATCGCCTCGACCGCGTACTTGGTCGCATGGTAGATGCCCCCGCCGGGGAAGGTGAGTTTGCCGCCCATCGAACCGATGTTGACGATGCGGCCCTGGCCTGCCCGCCGCATACCCGGAAGCACGAGTTGGCTCATCCGGATCAGGCCGAAGACGTTCGTTTCGAACTGTCGCCGAATGTCCTCGAGGGGGATCGACTCGACCGCACCGGATTGTGAATAGCCGGCGTTGTTGACCAGGACGCCGATCGAGCCTTCGGCCTTTTCCACCGCGTCGACCGCCGCCGCCATCGAATCCTCGTCGGTGACGTCGAGGGCAAGGGTTCGACAACCCTGATCGGCGAGTGCGTGCAGCGTTTCAGGTCGGCGGGCGGTGGCGTAGACGGTGTATCCGTGGGCGGCGAGTTTGGCCGCCGTCGCCGCTCCGATGCCGCTGGAACATCCGGTGATGAGAACAGAGGTCATCGGGTCAATGTACGACGCACTCAGCCTTGAGAGCCGGGTTCGCCCGGAAAAGGCTTGGCGGACTTGATCATGCCGGCAACCTACCCCTGATGCCGGGCCGGGTCGGCCGGGGCGGGTAAGAATGAACGAATGGACCCGCGTATCGCTGACCCATCCGGATCGTCGAAGCCCGTGCTGAACGGTTTGTCCGACATTCGAGCGTTCTTCCACAACAACACCGTCCCGCTGTACTTCATCTCGCCGACCCCGTTCAATCTGCTGGGCATCGACCGCTGGGTGCGCAACTTCTTCTACCTGTCCTATTTCGACTCCTTCGAGGGAGTGCACCCCCGCGTGTTCGTGCCGAGGCGGCGCGACCGACGGGACTTCGGGTCCATGGGTGACGTCTGCAACTACCTGTTGCGCGACCCCGAGACGCTCGAATTCGTCGCTGAGCGCGGGCCGGGCGGCAAGGCCTGCTTGGTGATGCTCGACCAGGAGACCCATGCCCTGGCCGACGACGCGGGGCTGGAGGTCTTGCACCCGCCGGAGGAGCTGCGTCACCGGCTCGACTCGAAGATCGTCATGACCCGACTCGCCGATGAGGCCGGTGTGCAGAGCGCTCCGCACGTGTTGGGGCGGGCCGGCTCCTATGAGGAGTTGATGGGGCTGGCCAGCGGTGCCGATCTGGGCGACGATCTGGTCGTGGAGGCTGCCTACGGCGATGCCGGCAGTACAACGTTCTTCCTGCGCGGCCAGAGCGACTGGGACCAGTGTGCCGCCGATCTCGTCGGGCAGCCGGAGCTGAAGATCATGAAGCGCATCCGCAATGTCGAGGTGTGCCTCGAGGGTGCCGTCACCCGCCACGGGACGGTGATCGGCCCCCCGATGACGAGTCTCGTCGGCTATCCGGAGCTGACGCCGTCCAGGGGAGGGTGGTGCGGTAACGACGTCTGGCGCGAGGTTCTGACGCCCGCGCAAACGCACGCGGCGCGGGAGATCGTCCGAAAGGTCGGCGACGTGCTGGGCCGCGAGGGCTACCGTGGCTACTTCGAGGTGGACCTGCTGCGCGACCTGGATTCCGGCGAACTGTACTTCGGTGAGGTCAATCCCCGCCTCAGCGGCGTGACCCCGATGACGAATCTCACCACCGAGGCCCACGCCGACATTCCGCTGTTCCTGTTCCACCTGCTCGAGTACCTCGACGTGGACTACCACCTCGACGTCGCCGAACTCAACGCACGCTGGGAACGGGGTTACGGCGAGGACGAGGTCTGGGGTCAGATGATCATCTCGGAAACCGCCTCGGAGGCCGAGGTGCTCACCGCCGCCCCCCGTACCGGCGTGTGGCGTCTCGACGAAGCGGGCCACGTCTCCTTCGTGCGCCCAGCCCAGGACTGGTCGTCATTGAATGACGAGTCCGAGGCCTTCTTCATGCGGGTGGCCGCGCCGGGCGACTTGCGCTGCGAGGGAGCGCAACTCGGCGTGCTGGTGACCCGCGGGCACCTGCAGACCGACGATTACCAACTCACCGAGCGCTGCCGGCGGTGGATCGCCGGGATCAAGAAGAGGTTCGTCTCCACCCCCGTGACGGCGGGCGCACCGCTCGTGTCGCGGCTCGTCGCACGAGCGTGATCAGCACCGGATCGGCCCGGCCCCCGGCCGGCATCTCGCTGGCCAATTGGCTGGAACCTCCATACTCGCGGTGGTCATTTCAGCACGTGGAGGATGTCGTGCCGACGGCGGTGATCTCCCGCGGGAGCGGACCGGTCGCGGTGCTGCCGTCGTCCTCAGCGCCCCTGGCCGAGCTTGCGCTGACCAGAGCGGACGGCTCGGCCGGCACCGTCGGCGCGGTGATGGACACCACCGACACCGTCGGCTGGGCTGTCGCCCACCGTGGATCGATCGTGGCCGAGGAGTACCGCGAGGGTATGACCGCCGATCTTCGCCACCTTCTGTTCTCGGTGAGCAAATCGTTGGTGGCGACCGTCGTGGGTGTGCTGCACGGGGCCGGTGAGATCGATCTGGAGATGGTGTGCGCGTCTTTTGTTCCGGCACTGGCGAATTGCGGCTACGGCGGCGCGACGGTCCGCAACCTGCTGGATATGAGATCCGGTATCGCCTTCTCCGAGAACTATCGCGACCCGGCCGCCGAGATCCACGCACTCGATCAGGCCGTCGGGTGGGCGCCCCGGATCGATCCGGGCGCTCCGGCGACGATCCGCGATTTCCTGGTGACCCTGCGGCAGAAGTCCCCGCACGGCGGCCCCTTCGAATATCGCTCCTGCGAAACCGATGTGCTCGGCTGGGTGTGCGAGGTCGTCGGCGGGCAGCGGATGCCCGACCTGATGGCCGAACTCCTGTGGGGCCGTCTCGGTGCTGAAAAAGACGCCACGATCGCCGTCGATGCCGCCGGCACAGGCTTTTTCGACGGCGGGATCAGCACCACCCTGCGCGACATGATCCGGTTCGGATCCCTGTTCTTGCGCGACGGTGTCTCGTTGACCGGCCTGCAGGTGGTTCCTCCCGCCTGGATCGCCGACACCCTCAACGGCGGGCCCGACTCGCGCGAGGCGTTCGCCGCCAGTCCCGACGACACGGGTATGCCCGGCGGGATGTACCGCAACCAGGTGTGGTTCCCCTATCCGGGCAATGACATCGCGGTGTGCCTGGGGATGTGCGGCCAGATGATCTACGTCAACCGCAGTGCGGAGATCATCGCCGCCAAATTCTCCGCCCAACCGATCTCCGAGGACCCGCATCCGCTGCTGGACACGCTGCACGCTTTCGACACGGTGGCACGCGCTGTCGGTGCGAACATCGTTTAGCCGGAGAATCCGCATCCCCCGCTGAGCGGACCGCCGAACAGTACTCAGTCGTTGCTGCTGCGGCGGCGGGCGGTGAGCTTGGCCCATGCCCAGGTCAGGGGAACGTCGCGGCCGGTGGCCAGGTACTCCACGGTGGCGGGGTAGTCGCAGATCTCGCGCACCTGGGATAGCCCTTGGGGCTTGCCGACCAGCAGCACCTGGTCGTCGACGGCCAACGGAGTGTCTTCGGCCGGCATGAAAAGGTGCTCGCCATCGCGGACGATCGCCAGGGCGGCCAACGGCAGTATCACGTCGCGGTCGTCGGGTTGACGCATCAGCGTCTGCAGGGTCAGGGCGTGCCCCCGCCGCAACCAGGCGGCGATCGCCGGCGCCTGCTCGGCCGACAACGTGATCACCTCCCGCTCGGGAGTCTTTCGGCCGCAACGCTTCTCGAGGTGGTCGCGAACCTCGGTGGCCCAGTGCTCGTCGCGGGTGAGCACATGCTCGGCGAAACCCCAGAACACCGGGGTGAGAATCCGGGCGAGGATCTCCCGGGCGATGACTTCGGTGGCGATGTACACCGATTCGATCTGCAGTGTTTCGAGCAGCGCCTTCTTGGTGTCGGTCTGCTGGCGGACCACCAGATAGACGTCGGGATTGGATTCCCGCGCATGCTCGGCCAGGGCGATGTTGATGGTGTCGTTGCCGGTGCCGGCGACAAAGCCCACCGACCCCGAGACATCGGGATCGCCACTGTGGGCATCGGCCAGTGTGACGTCCAGGCCGATCGCGGCGAGGTCGCTGACCACCGCATCGCCGAACTCGCCGTCGGCGCAGATCACCCATCGGCGAGTCGCGAGATCCCGCCGCGCCGGTTGCAGTTGCTCCTCCTCGTTGTCCATCAGCCAGCGCAGCAGTTGGTGGTTGACGGGCCGTTGAATCGAGAGGGCGAGATAATCGCCGAACCGGTCGTCGGCATTGATTGCCGATCCCGGGGCGAAGTGTTCCATGCGTTTCCGGGTGCGCTGTCGGGCGCAGCGGCCCAGCACGGGCAGGTCCGGTCGCAGCAATGAGGCCGTCATCACCACCGCGAGGTTGTCGTCGTCGTCGTCGGTCAATGCGAGCACCCCCTCGCAGTTCGGGTGTCCGAGGCCGGCCATCCCGAGTAGCGCCGGTGTGGCACAGTCGCCCTGGACGGCCGGGACATCGAAGCTCAGTTGCTCGGAGACCACCGACTGGACCCGATCATCGCGCTCGTCGATGACGACGAACCGGCGGTAGTGCTCGTCAAGGTCGGCGCCGACGATCCGGCCGGCATTTCCGTACCCGGCAACGATGAGAAAAGGTTCGACCAATCGGCGCACCTGGCGCCGGAATTGCTGAGCGGCGACGGCGGCCTGGAAAGCGGCGCTTTGGACCAGCGCGAGGAACACCCCGATGGCGTAGGCCCAGCTGATGACGAGCAGGAAGATCGACATCGACATCCACATCCGCTGCGGATAGCTGAAGGGGTAGGGCGCCTCGGTGAAACCAACCGTCGTCAGTGTGATGGTCATCTGGTAGAACGCATCAAAGATGTTGAGCCGGTGGGGGTTTCCCTCCGGGTCGGTTCCCGGCATGAACATCATCCCGGCGGTGCAGAAGCTGAACGTGGTGATGACGACGATCAATGGCGCACGCATGCGCCGCATGATCAAGAAGATCACTTCGGTCGTCGGCACGGTCGTCGGAATATCGATCGGCGCGCGGCGTGCGCCCATCCGCCGTCGGTTCCAGAGCTGGAATAGGTGCGGCTGATTCGGCATTGATTCGGCGACTGAGGATGACCCGTGCCGGCTACCGCCGGCGGAACGTCGCCGTCTCGACGACGAGAAGGGTGACGGATACCAGGTTGGCCAGCAGCGCCCCACCCGACAGTGACACCACGCTGGCGGTGGCGTGCCCATCCAGTCCGGAGGATGACACCTGGGTGGCCCACACCCACATCCCGGCCGCGGCGGCGAGTTGGAGCAGGGCGACCAGACTGGTGGCCAGATGTACCGCGCCGAGCTGGGTGCTGTCACCGAACTTCAGGACCGTGGTGATCAGAGCGACCACCAGGGCCAGAAACAACTCCCAGGAGTTGTGCACGTCGGGATCGCTGATATCGCCGACGAAGAAGCCGAAGTTCAGCGTGGCCGCCAACAGCACGAAGAAACCGAACACCACCTTCTCGAGGTTCACATCGGCAGCCTAGTTCAGGCGGCGGCGCCGGAAGTCGCCATCTGCTCGCGCAGGTAGTCCAGGATGTCGGTGGGCAGGCCCAGGGCCATCGTGACCAATTCGGCGATCGCGGCCTCGGGGCTGACGCCGTGGCGGGTGCGGTAGGCGTCGAAGGTGGCGCGGACGTCGACGACTCCGGCAGTGACGGTGCGGGACATGACCAACTCCTCTGGCGGTGCGGGGTTGTGCTGCACCACCAACGCTAGGGCTGGGCACCGACACGAACAGGGCTCCTGTCGCGGCTCCCGGTCACCGATGAGACACGATATGGAGACGGATCCGCAAGGCGCTCAGATGCCCGAGCGGATCAGCTTCTTGTTGACGAACTCGTCGATGCCGTAGCGGCCGAGTTCGCGCCCGAAGCCGGATCGCTTGACGCCGCCGAACGGCAGTTCCGCGCCGTCGGCGTTGACGAGGTTGACGAAAACCATTCCGGCGTCGATCTTCTCGGCGACCCGCTGGGCCTGCTCGGGGTCGCTGGTGAAGACATACGAGCCCAAACCGAACGGGATGTCGTTGGCCAGTTCGATCGCCTCGTCTTCGGAGCCGGCTTTGAACACCATCGCGACCGGACCGAACAATTCCTCGTGAAAGGCCGGTGAGTCCGGGGTGACGCCGGTGAGCACGCCGGGCGGGAAGTAGGCGCCGCGGCGTTCACCGTCGGAGACCAGGGTGGCCCCGGCGGCGACGGCACGGTCGACCTGCTCACCGAGTCGTTGCGCTGCGGCGGCCGAGGACAGCGGAGGCAGTTCGGCCGCGGCTGCGAGCATCTTCGCCGCGAACTTGTCGAGGAATTCGTCGTAGAGGTCGTCGGCGACGATGATGCGCTTGGCGGCATTGCACGCCTGGCCGCAGTTCTCGAACCGCCCTGCGACGGCCGCCTCCACGGTGGCGTCGAGGTCGTCGGTGCTGAGCACGATGAACGGATCCGACCCGCCGAGTTCGAGCACGACCTTCTTGAGGTTGCGCCCGGCGATCTCGGCGACCGCGGCGCCGGCCCGCTCCGATCCGGTCAGCGACACGCCCTGAACACGCGGATCGGCGATCGCGCGCGGCGATCTGCTCGTTGGTGGCGTAGACGTTGACGTAGGCGCCCGGCCGGGAAGCCGGCGTCGGTGAAGATCTGCTCCAGGGCCTCAGCCGACTCCGGGCATTGCGGGGCGTGCTTGAGCACGATGGTGTTGCCGATGGCGAGGTTCGGGCCGGCGAAGCGGGCCACCTGGTAGTACCGGGTAAGTTCCACGGCATGATGCCCAGCAGCACGCCCACCGGCCGGCGCCGGATGACGGCGCTGCCCTCCCCATCGAGCAGGTCGACAGGCTCGTCGGCCAGGAATCGCTCGGCGTTGTCGGCGTAGAACTCGTAGATGGCGGCGCTGAAGTCCACCTCGCCGAGGGCCTCCTCCATGGTCTTGCCCATCTCGCGGCGCATGATCGCGGCCAGCGCTTCCCGGCGTTCGCTGTGCAGTTCGGCAACGCGCGCGGACCAGCGCCGCTCGTTGGGCGACGGTCGTGGTGACCGACCACTCCGTGTAGGCCCGCTGGGCCGCGGTGATCGCGTTCTCGATATCGGCATCGCCGGCCGTGGGGTATTCCCGGACCACCTCGCCGGTGGCGGGGTCGGTAACCGCGTAAAGGCTCATCGTCATCCTCGTGTCGTTGTCATCGGTGGTGAGCATTGTCCTCTGGGTGTCATCGCAGCGCTAGCCTCCGGACTGGACACTAAGTGCGAATGTGATGTCCATGATGTACAACACGCTGATGGGAGTTGTCGGCTTACTCTGGTACCTCGCAGATACCTCGTAGAAAGACGCCGGAAGGATCCGCCATGACCGTCACCGCAGCCGCGCCACCCAAGAAGGACGTGTACGCGCCTCTTGAGTTGTTCGACGTCGACCGGTTGCTCGACGAGGATGAGCGCGATATCGCGGCAACGGTTCGCAAGTTCGTCGATACCCGGTTGCGGCCCAACATCGAGGGCTGGTTCGAATCGGCCACCCTGCCCAAGGAACTGGCCAGGGAGTTCGGGGCGCTCGGTGTCATGGGCATGCATCTGCAGGGCTACGGGTGTGCGGGCACCAACGCGGTGTCCTACGGTCTGGCCTGCATGGAACTGGAGGCCGGCGACAGCGGGTTCCGCAGTTTCGTCTCGGTCCAGGGTTCGCTGTCGATGTTCTCCATCTACCGCTACGGCTCCGAGGAACAGAAGCAGCAGTGGCTGCCTCGGCTGGCCGCCGGGGAGGCGATCGGCTGCTTCGGGCTGACCGAAGCCGACTTCGGCTCCAACCCGGCCGGTATGCGCACCCGGGCGCGGCGCGACGGATCCGATTGGGTGCTCAACGGCACCAAGATGTGGATCACCAACGGCAACCTCGCCGACGTCGCCACCGTCTGGGCCCAGACCGACGACGGCATTCGCGGCTTCGTGGTGCCCACCGACACCCCCGGTTTCTCGGCCAACGTCATCCACAAGAAGTTGTCGCTGCGGGCCTCGGTCACCTCGGAGTTGGTGCTGGATAACGTTCGGCTGCCCGCCTCGGCACAGTTGCCCGAAGCCCGCGGGCTGGGTGCGCCGCTGTCGTGCCTGAACGAGGCCCGCTTCGGCATCGTCTTCGGCGCGATGGGCGCCGCCCGTGATGCGCTGGAGACCACGATCGCCTACACCCAGGATCGCGAGGTGTTCGACCGGCCGCTGTCCAGCTTCCAGCTCAGCCAGGAGAAGCTGGCCAACATGACCCTGGAACTGGGCAAGGGTGTGCTGCTGGCCATCCACCTGGGTCGCATCAAGGACGCTCAGGGTGTCACCCCTGAGCAGGTCAGCCTCGGCAAACTCAACAACGTGCGCGAAGCCCTGGCCATCGCCCGGGAATGCCGCACCTTGCTCGGCGGGTCCGGCATCACCCTGGAGTACTCACCCCTGCGCCACGCCAACAACCTCGAATCAGTGCTGACCTACGAGGGCACCTCCGAGATGCACCTGCTCTCCATCGGTCGCGCCCTCACCGGCCACGCCGCCTTCCGCTGAGATGACCGAGGCCATCCGTCAGCTCATCGCCGGGCAGTGGCGCGATGGAGGCGGCAGCATTCTGCAGAGCGCCAATCCGGCCCGGCCCCATGAGATTGTGGCCCAGGGCAATTCGGGTCGACCCGGCGACGTCGAGGACGCCGTCGGTGCGGCGCGCGCCGCCCTGTCCGGGTGGGCCGGCACTCCGATCCACAGCCGCGGTGCGGTGCTGGCCGCGGCGGCTGCGATCGTCGATCGCAACGCCGACGCATGGGGTCTGGAACTGGCCGGCGAGGAGGGCAAGACCAAAGCCGAGGGCATCGGCGAGGTGCGGCGTGCCGCGCAGATCCTGCGCTACTACGGCGCCGAGGGCGACCGGCAGGCCGGGGAGGTCTTCGCCTCCCCGCGGGCCGGTGAGCGGATCCTGGTGACCCGCAAGCCCATCGGCGTGGTGGGGGTGATCACCCCGTTCAACTTCCCGATCGCCATCCCTGCCTGGAAGATCGCGCCGGCCCTGGTCTACGGCAACACGGTGGTGTGGAAGCCCGCCAGCACGGTCCCCCTGCTGGCGATCCGACTCGCCGAGGCGCTCTCCGGCGCCGGTCTTCCGGCCGGGGTGCTCAACCTGGTGATCGGCGACGCCGCGGTGGGAAATGCGATGGTCGACCACGACGGAGTCGATGCCATCACCTTCACCGGGTCGACCGGAGTGGGCCGGCGGATCGCCGCGGCCGCTGCGGCCCGCGGCGTGCCGGTGCAGGCGGAGATGGGCGGCAAGAACGCCGCCGTGGTCCTCGACGACGCCGACTTCGACCTCGCCCTCGAGCAGGTGATGCTGGGCGCCTTCCGGTCCACGGGCCAGAAGTGCACCGCCACATCACGATTGGTGCTCACCGAGGGTATCGCGGGGAGGTTCCTGGACGCTCTCACCAAGCGGGCCGGCGACCTCACCGTGGGCGACCCGACCGACGACCGCACCGAGATGGGCCCCGTCATCAGCGAGACCGCCCAGACCGACATCGTCGCCGGCATCGACACCGCCAAAGCCCAGGGTGCGACGGTGCTGGCCGGTGGCGGCGCCTACAGCGACGGCCCGTTGGCCGAAGGCCATTTCATCGCACCCACCATCGTCGAACTCGCCGGCCCGGCCGAGGTGTGGACGACCGAGCTTTTCGGGCCGGTCATCGCGGTCCGCCGGGCCGCCGACGCCGAGGAGGCCTTCGCGCTGGCCAACGACAGCGAATTCGGTCTGTCCGCAGCGGTGTTCACCCAGGACCTCACCCGTGCCCTGCAGGCGATGGAGCACGTCGACGTCGGCGTGCTGCACATCAACTCCGAATCCGCCGGTGCCGATCCGCACGTCCCGTTCGGCGGCGCCAAGAAGAGCGGACTGGGGCCCAAGGAGCAGGGGGCGGCCGCCCGCGAGTTCTTCACGCACACCACCACGGTGTACCTGCGCGGCGGAGTCGCCGGCCGATGAAACCCGGGGCACTGGACGGCATCGTCGTCGTCGACTTCAGCCGCGTCCTGGCCGGCCCATACGCCACAATGATGCTCGGTGACTTCGGTGCGGATGTCATCAAAGTCGAGCGCCCCGGTGTCGGCGACGACACCCGGGCGTGGGGGCCACCGTACGACTCCGACGGCGTGGCAACGTATTTCAACGCGATCAACCGCAACAAGCGCTCCGTCACCCTCGATCTGGGTTCCCCGCACGGACTGCGCCGCGCGCGCGATCTGGTCCGGACCGCCGACATCGTGGTGGAGAACTTCCGGCCCGGCACGATGGAGCGTCTCGGCCTGGGCTACGAGGATCTGCGGCGTGGGAACCCTGGCCTGATCTACTGCTCCATCACCGGGTTCGGCCGCGACGCCGGTGCGTCGCTTCCCGGCTACGACCTCCTGGTTCAAGCGGTCGGTGGTCTGATGAGCGTCACCGGCCCCGGCCCGGGCGCGCCCACCAAGGTGGGGGTCGCACTCGTCGACGTCCTGACCGGATTGCATGCACTGTCGGGAATGCTCGCCGCCCTGCATCATCGGGACCGCACGGGGGAGGGCCAGCGGGTCGAGACCAATCTGCTGTCGGCGTTGCTGTCCTCGATGGTCAACCAGGCCTCCGGGTATCTCGGCGCTGAGGTGGTGCCGGGCATCATGGGAAACCGGCACCCCAGCATCACCCCGTACGAGACGTTCCAGACCGCGGACCGACCGATCGCCCTGGCCGTCGGCAACGACAAGCAGTTCGCGGCACTGGCCGATCGGCTGGGAGTGCCCGAGATCTGCGCCGATACCCGCTTCGGTTCCAATCACGATCGCGTAGCCAACCGGGAAGCGTTGTGCGCCATCCTCGCTGAGGCATTCGGGGCCCACGGCGCCGACCACTGGCATGCCGTCCTGACCGAAGCCGGTGTGCCGGCCGGACCCATCAACGACCTCGCCGAGGCGTTCGCCTTTGCCGAACAACTGGGCCTGGGGCCGGCAGTCGCGGTACCGGGCACCAGCACCCCGCAGGTCGCCAATCCGGTGACCCTGTCGGCCTCTCCGGTCAGCTACCGACTGCCGCCACCGCGTCTGGACGACGAGGAACAGCCGTGACACGCAGTCGCTGGTCCGTCTAGGGCGATGGCGGTCACCGTCGCCTGGCTCGTCCGGCAGACCCGACTGGGATTGACCGTGGTCGCCGGCGCCCACCATGTCGATCGTGAGATCCTCTGGGCGCACGCCATCGAACTCGCCGACCCCGGACCCTACCTGTCCGGCGGGGAACTGGTGATGACGACCGGCATCAATGTCGGCAAGGACCGCCGCGCGCAATCGGACTATCTGGCCCGGTTGGTCGCCGCCGATGCGGCTGCCCTGGCCTTCGATACCGGCATCAGCTACAAGCGCGTTCCGCCGGGCATCATCGCCGCCGGTGATGCGCTCGGGATGTCAGTGCTGGAAGTGCCTGCATCCACCCCCTTCATCGCCATCACCCGGACCGTCATCGACCGCATCAACGCCGACCAGGTGAAGTCCGTTCAGCGGACTGTGGACGAGCAGGAGAGGCTCGCACGCGAGACGCTCACCGGCGGCGTCCCCGCTGTCGTGGCCGCCCTGGCCCGGTCCTTGGATGTGACGGTGGCGGCGATGTCGCCCGCGGGCCGGTTACTGGCTTCTGCGGGACCGGACGGCGAACGGGTGGCGGCCCTGGGGGCGGGCCTGGTCACCGCCGCCAATCCCGGCCGCGGGGAACCGAGTAGCCGAGTGGTCGCCGACGGCGATGGGCTCTGCACCATCCAGGTGCTGCGGGCCGCCTCGAGTATCCGCGGATACCTCGTCGTGCGAGCCGACCGCCCGCTATCGGCCGCCGAGCGCCTGCTGATCGCCCACTCGGTGTCGTTGATCAGCATCGAACTCGAGAAGCCGCTCGGACTTCTCGACGCCGAGCAGCGTCTGCGGATCGCGGTCACCCGGGACCTGATAGCCGAGCAACGGATCCGGGAGTCGAGTCTGCTGCGGTACTTCGGATTTGATCCGGCCGATCAGATCATCGCTGTGGTTGCCCGCGACGGCGGCGCGGATCTGGCTGCGCAGGCCGATGTGCACCGCGTTCTCATTCGAACCGGCCTTCCTTTCCTGATGTGTCCGCGCGATGCCGACACCGTCGTCGTGCTGCCCTCGGCCGGGCGCGAGGACATCGCCGCAATCCACCGGAGCCTGTGCCGGCAACTCGGCCGGGATCTCGTAGCGGGCGTCAGTCCGGCTGGCGGCTTCGGCGATGTCACCATGCTGGTGAGTCAGGCGTCGGCCGCGAGCAGATCCGGCGGCGGGGGATCGTTGCGCTGGTTCGGCGAACTCGGCCTGTTCGGCGCGGTGCTTTCCGGGCGAACGCCCGACGAACTCGCCGTGTTGTCCGATGCGTTGCGGCCACTGGACAGCGAGGATCTGGTTGCGACCCTGACCGCTTTCCTGGAGAACAACGGCCACCTCGAAGGTGCCGCAGCCGCCCTGGGCGTTCACCGTCACACCATGCGCAATCGGATCAGACGGATCGGGGAGTTGCTCGGAATGCCGCTGGACTCCGCGGACACGCGGGCCGTTCTGATGATCGCACTTCACGCGCGCGGGCTGCTCGGCGGAGGCTAGCGCCGGCTGTCCCCGCAGAACGGGGTTGCTACTTGCGGCCTGCCCGCTTGAGCATGTACTGCAGCCATCGAACGTCGAGCAACATGAGGACAACGGTATCGCCCGAAATTAAGGCGGGGGCGTCAGGAGCTAACGCGTCGCTAAAAAGTTTTGCCATAAAGCCGTTAATTTCGCCGACGATCAGCTACCGGCGCCGCCGTCGGCCCGCTGGGGAATCAGTTGTGGGCACAGGTCCAGGACCGCGTACGTCACCAGGGCGACGGCGTCCTGCCTGGGGATGAAGTTGAAGGTGGTTGCGGCAATCACCTCGTTGTTGATCGCAGCTCTCATGGGCACCCCCTGCGAGGATGTTCGGGTGATGCGGTCGCACGACGCGTATCCCGCCGCGATCCAGCGCTCCGGCGTCCCGGGAATATTCGTCGCCACCGCGTTCGAGTTCTTGATGTCGGCGACGAACTTCTCCTCCGGCGTCTGCGCCGCCGCGGGTGCCGCCCCAGCCGCCACGACCACTGCCGCAAAGACTCCGGGAATCGCCAGAGCGCGCGGTAAACACCCCATCAGCATGGTCTCCATTGTGCCGGTTCCTGGGCGATTGCGCCCACAGCAAATTTCGGCTCAGGCGGACTGCTTGGCGAGGAAGTCGTCGATCATCGCCCACGTCGTCGCTGAGGCCGAGCGTCCGGTCAGGACTCCCAGGTGTCCGCCCGGGGCGGTCTCAAGCCGGACCTCGGGTGAATTCGGCAGCAGTTCGCCGACATGGTGAGCGACCTCGACGGGCACCATCACGTCGCTGGTGCCGGCCACATTCATCACCGGCACCCGCACGTCGGCCAGGTCGACCAGTTTGTTGGGACCCTGAATCTTGCCGTCCGCCAGTTCGTTTCGCTGAACAAGTCGCTGATACACCTGCAACGTCGCACGCCCCGGGTAGGCCAGCATGCTGTTCATCAACCCGTCGACCGCCTCCACGTGGGCGAGGAACTCCCGGTCGTCGCGGTGTTTGATCAGCGTGACCGGTTTCTTGAGATACGTCGTCAGCGAGGTCGCCTTGAATGCCGGGCCGACGATCTGCGACGGCAGACCGCCCAACACCTTCAGTCCGGTCCCGATGATTCGGCCGCCGGTGTACTTGCCGGCGGTGCGGATCGGGGCGACCATCCGGTGCTTGCTGAGGTCGAAGGGGCTGGCGACCATGGCCACCGACTTGATCGGCAGGTCTGGGTAGGCGGCGGTCGTCAGGATGGCGATCAGCCCACCCAGACACCACCCGATCAGGTGGACCGGTTTGCCGCCGGCGTCCGCGGAGACCTTCCTGATCGCGTTCGGTACCACCTCGGAGACCCAGAACTCCAGCCCCAGGTCGCGGTCCTTGAGGCCGATCTCTCCGTAGTCCACCAGGTAGGTCGGTCTGCCCTCGGACAGCAGGTGTTCGGTGAGCGAACACCCGCGGCGCAGATCGAAGCAGATGGCCTGCGAACCAAGGGGCGGCACGAGCAGCACCGGATCGCCGTGAAGGGGTACGCCGTCGATCGGGAGATAGCGGTGCAGCGTGGACTTGTGGCTCTCGTCGATCACCTCCGAGGGCATCCGGGTGGTGTCGGCAATGCCGCCCTTGACCAGGAAGTCGAATAGGTTGGAGACCGCTTGTCGGCGTTGCTCGGGTGTGCGGTTCCTATCGAAGATCGAACTCATACGCCGAGGATAGGGCGCTATCGGGTTGTCGGATCAGCTTTCTTCACTCGCCGGGAGGACCAAGGTGCGGCCACGACCCCGAGCGCGGATGAAGAACGGACACCCCCCGAAGGTCTGTGAGACGTGCGGTCGACCGTTCGAGTGGCGGAAGAAATGGGCTCGCGACTGGGACAATGTCCGGTACTGCTCGCAGGCATGCCGTACCCGGAGGCCCGCGGGCTGAGGCTCACGATCTGGTGAACCTCTTGGCGTGGGCCGAGATCCGCTCGGTCAGCCCGTCGGGCAGCGAGATCGTCAGGTTCACGTCGTCGAGAGCGATGACGTCACCGCCGTCGGTGTAGGGCAACAGATCCTGCGCATCCCCGATCCGGTCGCACATCTCGGCGATGAACTGCTCGTAGCCGACCAGCGGGCAGAGAGTGAAGGCGTTCAGGTCCTGAACGAACACCCGAACGTCGGGTTCGACCGGTGTCTGCAGGCACGTCTCGGCATGGCCGAGGAATTCCTCGTGGTAGTCCATCAATCGGTTCGCGATGCCCACAAGCGCGTCGGCGTCGGCAGCGCTGTTGTCGCCCCGGTTGCTCAGGGTCCCGGAGAAGGCGGGGCTGAGCATGAACTGTTCCACCTGCGCGACGATATCGGCGACCGCCAATATCGTCCGGTAGGCCAACTGGGAGTACGCCTGCCCGCTCAGCGGCAACGCCCCGGTGCGCGGTTGATAGCCCGAGACGCATTGACGAAGCCTGTCCCCGACGGCATTGCGGCGCATCAGCAGCACCGAGGTGAAGACCGCGTATGGCCAGGCGGGCGGTTTGTCGGCGATCAGGCGGGCCAGTGCGGCGTCGGTGGTCGCCACCGAGGCGATCGTCGAGGCCTTCTCATGCGGCGGCAGAAGGCGCTTCGGAGTCGGGTCGATCGGACGGGCCATACCCTCAGCCGCCGCGCGCAGATCCGGCGGCCACGGCCAGGGCTCGAGCTCGCGGGTGGTCTGGGCCCTCGAATACACGGTCCACCCGACTCCGCCGACCAGTGCGACCCCGATGAGTCCCGACAGCCACGATCCGCTGCCGAACGCGGACAGCAGGAACAGCACTCCGCCGATCAGGCACCATCGGGCGGCGCGGGACAGCCCGCGCAACTCCTTGGCATAGGACATCGGAACCCCCTGTCGTCGATCCGGCTTCACCGCGAGGCTATCGATGACCCCCGACAGCCGTCGGCGCATCGCGCCCTACCATGACGCCCATGGGCGACAATCCGTTTGATCCGTCACTGTGGCGTCCGGTCGAGGGATTCGAGGATCTGACCGACATCACCTATCACCGGTATGTTCTCGACGGAGTCGCCCACCCGACGGTGCGGGTCGCATTCAACCGGCCGGAGGTGCGTAACGCCTTCCGGCCGCACACCGTCGACGAGCTCTACCGCGCGCTGGACCACGCGCGGATGTCACCGGACGTCGGCGTGGTGCTGCTGACCGGCAACGGGCCCTCGCCCAAGGATGGCGGCTGGGCGTTCTGCTCGGGAGGCGATCAGCGCATCCGCGGCCGCACCGGCTACCAGTACGCCGACGGGGAGACCGCCGACACCGTCGATGCGGCCCGCGCCGGCAGGCTGCACATCCTGGAGGTCCAGCGGCTCATCCGGTTCATGCCCAAACCGGTGATCTGCCTGGTGAACGGGTGGGCGGCCGGCGGCGGGCCACAGCCTGCACGTGGTCTGCGACCTCACCCTGGCCAGCCGTGAGCACGCCCGCTTCAAACAGACCGACGCCGACGTCGGCAGCTTCGACGGCGGCTACGGCAGCGCCTATCTCGCCCGGCAGGTCGGCCAGAAGTTCGCTCGGGAGATCTTCTTCCTGGGGCAGTCCTATACCGCCGAGGAGATGCACGCGATGGGAGCGGTGAACCGGGTGGTCGACCACGCCGACCTGGAGACCGTCGCGCTGGAGTGGGCGGCCACCATCAACGGCAAGTCGCCTCAGGCGCAACGGATGTTGAAGTTCGCCTTCAATCTTCTCGACGACGGTCTGGTGGGCCAGCAGATCTTCGCCGGCGAGGCGACCCGGCTGGCCTATATGACCGATGAGGCCGTCGAAGGCCGCGATGCCTTCCTGGAGAAGCGCGATCCGGACTGGAGCAGGTTTCCGCGTTACTTCTGAGGGCGCAACACCGTGATGCCGTGGACTCCGAAGTTCGGCTCACGTGTCCCGACGCTGGTCCCTACGATCGGTTCGTGAGCGATCCGTCTGCGCCGTTCGTGCCGCCGACACCCGCTGAGGCGCTGGCTCGGCTCGGTATGCCGATGGACGAGGCGATGCGCACCCAGCGCGCGGTCCGGCGTCTGCACCTCGACCCGGTGTCCCACGAGGTGCTGCTGCCTCTGCTTGAGCTCTCCCTGAAGGCGCCCACGAGTTCCAACAGCCAGGACTGGCACTACGTCGTGGTCGAGAGCCCTGCCCAGAAAGCGAAGCTCGCCAAGCTCTACCGTCGGCTCTACCGACTGTTCAACCCGATCGTCGAGCGCCAGGCCCGGGGCGACGACAAGGAACTGCGCGCCATCGCGCCGGGGCAATGGCAGGCCGAGAACTTCGAACACCTGCCGGTGTTCGTGATCCCCTGCTACCGGCGCAGCGCCAAGCACAAGGCCGTCGGCCGTCCCCAGATCGCGGTGGCGTCGTTCTACGGCTCGGTTTTTCCCGCGGTCCAGAACCTCCTGCTGGCCTGCCGGGCCGTGGGTCTGGGAGCGTCGCTGCAGACACTGCCGATCTGGTGGGTGCCCTCGGTGCGGCGCATCCTCGGGCTGCCGCGCACCATCGTGCCGGTGTGCATCATCCCGATCGGGTGGGCCAAAGGCCGCTACGGGCCCACCACCCGGCCGCCCATCGGGGAGGTTGTGCACCTCGACCGCTACGGCAACCAGCCGTTTCGCACAAAGGGGATCCGGTGAGCGTCGACAACAAGCGGTTCACCGAAATGCTCAGTGCCGACCTCGCCGGCACCTACCCGCGGACCGTGAGTGCGGGGGAGAGCGTCGATCCCGCCGTCGCCGAGGCGGACCTGGCCGCGGTGCGACGCGACGGCTACGTGATCCTGCCGGATCTGCTCAGCGCCGAGGAACTCGCCGGGATCAGGGACGCGGTGGCGCCGCTGCTGGATCGTCACGGCCGCAACCCTTTTGAAGGCCACGCCACCCAGCGGATCTACAGCGTGCTCAACAAGACCCGCGCCTGCGATGTGATCGCCGACCATCCCCGGGTGCTGGCCCTGCTGGATCGCCTGTTGTTGCCGAACTACCTGCTGTCCATGCTGCAGGTGATCAACATCCGGCCCGGTGAAAAGGCGCAGATGCTGCACACCGATGATGCGTTCTACCCGCTGCCGAGGCCGCGAAAAGCATTGGGCGCAGCGACAATCTGGGCCATCGACGACTTCACTGCGGACAACGGCGCCACCGACATCATCCCCGGCAGCCACCTTTGGGGCGATCAGGCACCGAACCCTGCCGACCGGCAACCGGTGGTGATGCCCGCCGGTTCATGTGTGTTTTTCCTCGGCACGTTGTGGCACGGCGGCGGGGCCAATCGATCCGACCGTCCGCGATTGGCAGTCACGGCTCAGTACTGCGAACCGTGGGTGCGACCGCAGGAGGCGTTCACGCTGTCGATGACCCGGGACACCGTGCGGGCGGTGTCCGAGGATATCCGCCGCATGCTCGGCTACAGCATTCACCCGCCGTTCATCGGCCAGGTCGATGGCATGCACCCCAAGCGGCTCCTCGAATAGCTTTGGGCGTTAAGCGTTCCGCGGTGCGAGTTCGTCGACGAGATCCCTCACCCGTTGCGCGATCTCGTCACGGATGCGGCGTACCACCTCGATCGGCTGGCCGGCGGGATCGTCGAGTTTCCAGTCTCGGTAGGACACCCCGGGGTAGAAGGGGCAGGTGTCCCCGCAGCCCATCGTGATGACGACGTCGCTGGCCTCAACAGCGTCGTCGGTCAGTATCCTGGGCGTCGCGGCGGTGATGTCGATGCCGATCTCCGCCATCGCCGCTGCGGCGGCCGGGTTGATCTCATCTCTGGGTTGCGTTCCGGCCGAACGGACCTCGATGCGGTCTCCGGCCATGTGCTGCAACAGTCCGGCGGCCATCTGGGAGCGGCCGGCGTTGTGCACGCAGACGAACAACACGCTGGGCAGGGATTCACTCACGGATGTTCCTCGGTGACGGCGGGGAATCGCCGGGCCAGGGCCAGTGACACGTAGACGAGGCCGACCAGGACGGGCACCTCGATCAGCGGTCCCACGACACCGGCCAGCGCCTGTCCGGAGGCGGCGCCGAAGGTCGCGATCGCCACGGCGATCGCCAGTTCGAAGTTGTTGCCCGCGGAGGTGAACGCCAGCGTCGTGGTGCGCGGATAGCCCAGTTTCAGTGCGGCGCCCACCAGGTAGCCACTGGTCCACATGATCGCGAAATAGGCCAGCAGGGGCAGCGCGATGCGAACCACATCCAGCGGATGCGACGCGATCTGCTCACCCTGCAGCGCAAACAGGATCACGATCGTGAACAGCAGTCCGTACAGCGCCCACGGCCCGATCTTCGGCAGGAAGGTTTTCTCGTACCACTGGCGCCCCCTGGCTTTTTCGCCGTAGCGACGGGTCAGGTATCCGGCGACCAGGGGGATGCCGAGGAAGATCAGCACCGACTTCGCGATCTGCCAGGTGGAGAAGGTGATGTCGGTCTGCTTCATGCCCAACCAACCCGGCAGCACCGAGAGGTAGAACCACGCCAGGACGGCGAAGAACAGCACCTGAATCACCGAGTTGATCGCGACCAGCACGGCCGCCGCTTCCCGGTCGCCACGGGCCAGGTCGTTCCAGATGATCACCATCGCGATGCAGGGGGCCAGACCGACGATGATGATCCCGGTCCGATACTCCGGCAGGTCCGGCAGGAACAGCCAGGCCAGGGTGAACATCAGCGCCGGACCGACGACCCAGACCAGAAACAGGGCGGTGGTCAACAGCTTTCGGTCGCGGGTAACGGTGTCGAGTTGGTCGTAGCGCACCTTGGCCAGCACCGGATACATCATCACCAGCAGGCCGATCGCGATGGGCAGCGAGACGCCGTCGACTTGGACCGCGCTCAGCGCGTCACCGAGTCCGGGGACAAGCCGGCCGAGCAGCAAGCCGAGGCCCATCGCGGCCGCGATCCACACCGGAAGGAACCGGTCCAGCGTCGACAGCCGTGCGGCGAGGTGTTCGGTCTGCGCGGTGCTGGTCACGCTCCGCAGCACCCGCTCGGGGTGCTGCCGACGGACTCGACCGGGATCGTTGCGAAGAACGTCTCCGAGTCGGCCAGCACGGTGTAGACCTCCCAGCGCTCACCGCCGGGACCGGTGACCCACACCTTGTCCTGGGTGGCGAAGCAGCACGTCGTGCCGATCTCCTCCTCGGTGAACATGCCCTCGTCGGTCAATCGGGCGATCTCGGCGTGCACCACGTCGCTGGACTCCACTTCGACGCCGAGGTGATTCAGCGTGCCGCCCTGGCCGGGGTTCTCCAGCAGGACCAACTTGAGCGGAGGATCGGCGATGGCGAAGTTGGCGTAGCCGGGTTTGACCTTCGCCGGTTGGGTGGCGAACAACCTGGAATAGAACGCGATTGCCGCGTCGAGATCGTCGACGTTGAGTGCGAGTTGTACGCGAGACATACCAGACCCCTCCAGAGTCTTCAGACATATATCGAACTGGCGAGCAACGCCAGCATGCACCACCTCTTTGATATATGTCAATGTCTCTGGCACTCTTGGGGCATGCCCAAAGCGCTGCCGGTGATCGACACGACCGCTCCGGTGTGCTGTGCCCCGGTGGCCTCCGGCCCGATGAACGATGAGGACGCCCTGCATATTGCTGTGCGACTGAAGGCGTTGGCCGATCCGGCGCGGGTCAAGATCGTCTCCTACTTGTTCAGTTCGTCGGCCGGCGAGGAGGTCTCGGGCCAGTTGGCCGCGGCGCTGGGCCTGACCGAGTCCACCGTCAGCCACCATCTGACTCAGCTCCGCAAGGCGGGCCTGGTCCTCTCCGAGCGGCGGGGGATGAACGTCTTTCATCGGGTCCGGCCGGAAGCGCTGCAGGCGCTGTGTGCCGCACTGGATCCCAACTGCTGCACCTAGCTCGGCGGGCTCAAGCCCGACGTGCGCGCTCCTCGCCAAGGAGGAGCGCCGCGATGTCGCCACGGGTCTTGACGCTGTGCACCAGCAGATAGGCCGACATGAACAGCATTCCGCCGAAGACGGCGACCAACCCGAGGGCTATTCCTTTGGCGCTGAAGTGGTGTCGCCATGACACCCACAGGCCGGCCAGCAGCAGAAACGTCATGAAGTCGAGGTTGAACTGGCCGGGCCACCCCATTGCGGCCATGTCGCCGAAGAAGACGGGCAACAGATTGGCCCCGTGGTTGGCGATCGTCACCGAGGTGTACCCGACGATGGCGATGAAGCAGGTTGCAAGGAATACGCGGAACAGGGTCATGGTCCTCCATCCGGGGCAGTCGGGGGCGACGACGTTGCTAAGCCTGCCACCGGAGCGGAACCCACGCCGTCCAACTGTCAGCGCAGCCGCAACCCGTAGCTGACCAGATCGGCTGCGGCCTTGACCAGTTCAGCCAGCGCGTCTGGCTCCTGTCGGAGATCGTCGTGGCGCCAAGCGAGGCTGATGATCCCGTTCCAGCTTGCCCACAGGATGGTGGCGGTTGTCCGCGGATCGAGTTGGCGGACAGAGCCGTCGGCGATTCCTCGCTCGATCGCACCGACCATTCGGGCGTTCTGTTCGTCCACCCGTCGGCTCAACAACGCCGCGGTGTCGGCCGCCGCCGGATAGGGGCCCGGTTTGGCGGGGAAGGCGAGCATGCGGAAGAACTGGGGATGGTCCAGCGCAAAGCGCAGATACTGTTCCGACGCCGCGAGGAGTTGCTCGATCGGATTGCGGTCCGCGGTGTAGGCACGGTCCATGTAGTCGCGATCCACGTCGAGTGCCCGGACGACCACGGCGGCGTACAGCCCTTCCTTGCTACCGAAGTTGTTGTAGATCGAACCGACGGCGACGCCGGCGTGCTGGGCGATCTCCTCGACGGTGACGTCCTCGACCGGACGCTCGGCGAACATCTGCTGCGCCGCGATCAACAGGGCGTCCATGGTGCGCTGCTTGCGCGGGTCCAGTCGGCGTTGCGCGACAGCATCCACAGCTGCGAGTTTACTGTGGAAGACCGGATTGTTGGAACGCTTGCAATAAGCCCGCGCCCGCTCTAGCATCGACAAAATGTTGGAACCGTTACAACAAGGCCGCACTGCGTTGTGCACCATGACTATTCGGACACGGGATGAGCCTCGGCAGAGGCAGACGCCATGACCCCCGTGATCATTGTGGCGGCCGTCTTCTTCCTCGGAATGGGAATCTTCGCCCTGGTCCGGCCCGAGGCGCTGATCCGCCCGTTCGGCATCACCCTGGCCATCCCCGAATCGCGCGCCGAGGTGCGCGCCGTCTACGGCGGGTTCGGCCTGGCGATCGCCGGCATGCTGGCACTGGCGGCCACCGGGCATCCGGCCCGGGAGGGCATCCTCATCACCGTGGCCGCCGCACTGGCCGGAATGGCGTTCGGCCGGTTGGTCTCCGGTGTCGTAGACAGGCCGAAGGCCTTCTACCCCAACTGGTTCTACTTCCTGGTCGAGGTCATCGGGGCAGCCGCTCTGCTGTGGGCGGCCGGAAGCCGCTAGGTCAGCGGTCCGGCCCGCGATACCGCAGTTCCGGTGAGGCGCTGACCATGTCGTCGTAGAGGATCGCCATCCGGTCGATGTACCAGAGTTTGGCTCCGGTGATGAGCGCCATTCCGAAAACGGTGGGCCACGGTTGGAAGGTGACGAGTCCCCAGATGAGGAAGGGGAATCCGGTCAGCGAGGCGACGTTGAGCACATTGGGAAGCTTGCGGTGGCGTTCGGGTACCGGCACTTTCGTGCGATTTGACCAGAAGCGTTCACCGAGAACGCATTTGGTCATCCACGCGTGGTCGTCTTTCGCCGGCCCGAAGGCGCGTGGGTTGAACCAGATCCACCACAGCGCAATCGCGATGGGAATCAGCGACCAGTAGCCGAGCCAGGCGCGGCTCCAGACGGCTGCGACGAACAGGGGAAGAGTGGTGACGACGCGGGTCCAGCCACTCCAGGGGTTGGCGTGGCGCGCCCAACCGGTGTCGTCGAGCCCGAAGGCCGACGCTACGCGCTGCTCCAACGTCATTTGTCTCATCTCCTCCCGAACGCCAGGTCGAGAAAGCTCTCGAAGGTCGCTGCGATGTTCATCGGCTCGTCGGGGTAAAGCCCGCTCCATATGGTAGCCAGCATCGCGGGGGAGAGCAGGAGCAGTGGAACCTGTTGCAGCGCATCGCCGTCGATGTCGCCGCGCTCGGCGGCGTCGTGCGCCCAGTGCCGAATCTGCGCGGCGAGCGGATCGAGAACTCGCTGGCGGTAGATCGCCGCGACTTCGGGCGACTCCCGGCCCTCGGTCATGACCAGTCGGATGAGGCCGAGCCACGGCGATCCCTCCACCGTGGCCAGCAGCGGTGTGATGACGCGGGTAAGGAAATCCCGCAATGACTCGCCGTTGGCCGGGTGTGCCGATTGGAGGGCGGCCATTCGCTGGTCGAGCACGTCGCTGACGACGCCCGCGAACAGCGCCTGCTTGTCGCCGAAATGGAGGTAGACGGTGCCTTTGGCGACGCCGGCGCGGGCGGCGACGTCGCTGATGCGGGTACCGCGGTAACCCTGCTCGATGAACAAGGCCAGGGCGGCACGCGCCACCGCATCACGGGTCTGTGCCGTCTTCTGCGGGCTGGGGCCGCGACTGCGCCGCGGCTCGGTCACCACCACGTCACGCTCCTCTCTCGCAAAAGTGACTGATCGGTCAGAAAAAGTCTATAGTTGTGACTGGCAAGTCATTTTTGATCCTAGTGGAGGTCGAGCGCGATGGAATCCGTACTGGTCGTGGGCGCCGGGCCCACTGGATTGGTGATGGCCCTCAGCCTGGCCCGCCGAGGTGTTCCCGTGCACATCATCGACAACAGGGACGGCCCAACCAGGGAGTCCCGCGCGATGGGACTCCACGCGCGCACCCTCGAGTTCTACCGGCAGTTCGGCTTCGCCGACGAGGTCGTCGAGCGCGGCGTGATCGCGGATTCCATTCACTTCCGTGCCGGGGATCGAGACGTCGCCCGGTTCTCCCTGGCCGACATGGGAGAGGGCATCAGTCCGTATCCGTTCATGCTCGCGTTCGGCCAGGACGAGCACGAACGGTTCCTGCTCGATCGCCTCGGAGAACTCGGGGTCGAGGTCCAGTGGGGGGCGACGCTGATGGATCTGACCGACCGGGGTGATGCCGTCGAGGCGAGCATCAGCGACGGACGCTCGGCCCGGCGGGCGGTCTACGCGTACGCCGCCGGGTGCGACGGAGCGCACAGCAGGGTCCGGGAAATCCTCGGCATTGGTTTTCCCGGCGGGTCCTCGGAGGGACTGTTCTACGTGGCCGACGCCGCGGTGAGCGGTGCCGGACGCGGTGAGATCTATCTGGGATTGCGCCAAGCCGGCCTCGGCCTGATGATTCCGGTGCGCTCCAGCGGAACTCAGCGCCTGATCGGCCTGGTCCCTCCCGAACTGAGGCGCAAGGAGGACATCGGCTTCGAGGACCTTCGCGCCCATATCGAGCACCTGCTCGGTATCGAGGTCGGTCAGGTCAATTGGTTCTCCACTTATCGGGTGCACCATCGCGTCGCCGAACGATTCGGCCGCGGGCGCGTCTTCATCGCCGGCGACGCCGGCCACATCCACAGTCCAGCCGGCGGGCAGGGCATGAACACCGGCATCGGTGATGCCGTCAACCTGTCCTGGAAGATCGCCGAGGTCCTGTACGGCCGCGCCGACCAGCGACTACTGGAAACCTATGAGGCCGAACGGATTCCGTTCGCGCAGACCTTGATAGCGACCACCGACCGGGTCTTCCGGTTCCTCGTCGATGACGGAAAGGCCGCACAGGCCGCACGTGTGCACCTGCTGCCGCGAATGGTGGCGACACTGGCGAAGTTCTCTGCTCCGCGCAGGGTGATGTTCAAGACCGTCTCCCAGACCCGGATCTCCTATCGTGAATGCGATCTCAATCACGGCAAGGCCGGTGCGATTCGTGGTGGAGACCGCCTGCCGTGGATCCGCACCGCCGACTCCGACAACTTTGCGGCACTGCGGTCACTGGCCTGGCAGTTGCACGTCTACGGTGATGCCGACCCGGTATTCGACGCTGCGGCAGGCCAACTCGGCCTTCCGGTACACCGATTCGGGTGGAGCGACGCAGCCCACGAGGCAGGCGTCGGGCGCGGTGCCGCCTACCTCGTCCGGCCCGACGGATACGTGGCACTGGCACTTGAGAATGCCGACCAGGTTGGTGCTCTGGCGGAACTGATTCGTCGTTGGGGCCTGCAGCTCAGCGAACCGGCCCGGGACTAGGAGTCAGCATGTCTCGACGCCTGCTGTTCGATGCGCTCTACCGCCTGGGACGACCCCTCTGGGACACTCCTGCGCCCGAGGAGTTGCGCCAGGCCATCGAAGGCCCCGGCGCCCTTGAACCCGGGCGAGCGGTGGATATCGGTTGCGGGACCGGAACCAACGTCATCTATCTGGCCAAGCACGGTTGGCAGGCAACCGGGGTCGACTTCTCCGCAGCCGCAGTCCGCACGGCGCGCAGCAGAGCGAATGGTCTACCCGGTGCGAGCTTCATCGAAGGCGATGCCACCCGGCTATCCCGCCTCGGCATCCCCGGCCCCATCGATCTGGCACTCGACATGGGCACCTTCCACTCCCTGCCCGATAGGGCGAAACCCGTGTACGTCAACCAGCTTGCCGCCCTGCTGGAACCGGGCACGCCCCTGATGATGTGGCAGGGGATTCGCATCAAGGCAGGGGAGATTCCCGCAGCGTTCGGCTCCGCCTTCACCATCGACGAAATCAAGGCCAAAGACTTCATCATCAAACGCGCACTGATCCGCAAGACCATTACCGGCCAGTGGTATCTGCTTCACCGCCGCTGATGGCCGCCGCCGCATCGAGGATGCGTTCGACGCGGAATCACTTTCCACACCTCGCCGGCTGACTCCCGGATTGCGGCTTGGCGAGGGCGCGGGGCCAGCCGAGGGGGTTGAGATTGCGGAACGGGTCGGACTCTCTGAGTGCCTGAAGATCGGAGAGGAGGGTTTCGAGCGCGGTTTGGGTCCGTTCCTTGACGGCGGCTTCCCACTCGGGTGCCGGTATACGCTCCGGCCGACGCGTGTCGATCGGCGTGCCGAAACGCAGGTACATCCGCTGCGGACGGGGGATCAGCGTCGGTCCGAGGCCCCGGACCAGCGGGATGTTGACGTCGGGTTGGCGCAGAACATGTTTGGTGAACAGGCGGCCCGCCCACCCCCAGACACTGTGACGTTCGGCAAGGCTGTGGTAGACGTCGTCTCCGCCGACCAGTCCGACGGGAACGATCGGGTAATCGTGGGCGATGGCCAGGCGGGCGAAGCCGCTGCGGCCTTGCCAGAACAGTCGATACTCCTCGCCTTTGAATTTCGGCATCTCCCGGCCACCTCCGGGGAACACCAGAAGGGTCTCGTTGTTGCGCATCAACTCCGCGCCGTTCTCCTGGTTGCCGACGACGGCGCCGGCGGCCGCGAATACGTCGGCAGGAAGGCCGCGCATAGAGCCCAGGGACCGTTCCGCGAGGCCGCGCACGCGGACCCCGAGCTCCCGGTGCACGAAGTAGGGAATCAGGACGATCTCGGCGATACCGAAAGCCGTGTGGTTGGCGACGAGCAGGAAACGTCCGTCACGGGGGAGCTTCTCCACCCCGTCGACATACGGCTTGCACAGGTCGACAACCGGATTCAGCCGGTCGGCGGCCGAGAAGATCGCCTTCTGCATCGCCTTGACGCGTTCGGATTGGTGGACCAGATCGCTCATCGCCGATTCCTTCTGCGGGCCGGGTACTGACCTCCGACGATAGTCATGGAATGACCAAACGACCAATATGGTCAGTTTGGCTAATCCTGATGGCGGGCTCGATATAGTCGCGGGGTGAGTGTGCCCACGGTTGAGCTGCCCGAACAGCATTCGGCCAAAGCCGCGAGATTGCTGGACGCCGCCGGCGAACTGCTCATCGGCCGCGGCGCCAAGGGATTCACCGTCGCCGACGTCGCGCAGAAGGCTCACGTCGGCAAGGGCACCGTCTACCTGTACTGGCCGACGAAGGAAGACCTTCTGATCGGCCTCGTCGGCCGTGCGTTCCTCGGCCTTGTCGACGACCTGATCCGCACGCTCACCGAGCACCCGGATCTCTCGCGCCCGTCGCGCTTCTGTCCGATGATGCTCAAGACCGCGACCGGTAATCCGCTCATTGCGGCGCTGCAACGCCACGATGAGGATCTGCTGGGCATGCTCACCCGACATCCGCGGTCGGTGGCGCTGCACGAGGCACTCGGGCCCGGTGCGGTGCTGAGCGCCGTCCTTCCGGTGTGGCGGCGCAATGGACTGGCCCGCACCGACTGGGACATCACCGACCAGACCTTCGCATTGCACGGGCTGATCACCGGGATCGCCCTGTCGCTCATCGGGCCTGCGCCCCTACCGGTGGCGGCCGATGATCCGCTCGACGTCCTCAGCGCCTCGGTGACCGCACTGCTCGGACCCGAAAAGGCCAATCAACGACAGGTACGGTCGACCGCCGCGGAGATCGTCGAGTTCCTCCGCGGGGGCCGGGCCGCCGCCCTGCAGGCGATCGACCCCACCAGATTCGCTGCCGCACAATAAATCAGGGGGAAATAAATCAGGGTCGGACCGACGCCTCAGGTCTTGGACAGGCTGCGCTCACGCAGGCTGTCATAGATCGGCGGCGACCCGACCAGATAGGCGGTCAGCACCGCAGAGGCGGTTGCGGCCAGGATCGGGATGATCGCAGCGGTCGAGGCGGTCATCTCGAGGACGAGAACCATGCCGGTGACCGGTGCCCGCACGCTCGCCCCGAAGAACGCCGCCATGCCCACCACCGCCATCGGGACCGTCAGAAACCCGATGTCCCCGGGCCACACCAGATTGACGACGCCGACGAACAGCACGCCCCATAGCGCGCCGACCGCCAGCATCGGCGCGAACAGGCCGCCGACGACCGGCGCGGAATAGGACAGCGGGCCGGCCAGGAAGCGCAGCACCAGATAGCCGACGACCACCGACAACACCAGACGTTCGCCGCCCAGGATCATCTGCGTCAACAGCTCCCCGCCGCCCACCGCTCGTGGGTAGATGACCATCACCAGGCCGATGACGGCGCCGATCAACGCCGCCTTGGTCACCCCGGACACCCGGTGCGCGGCGGTCACGTGGTCGAGGAACAGCAGCACCAGCCTGTTGTAGAGGGCGCCGAGGCCGCCGGTCAGCACCCCGAACACCACGAACAGCGGCAGCCACACCAGTTCCGGTTCGGCGATGCCTTCCATGTGCGAACTCCGGATGATCGCCGAGCACCAGCCGGGAGCACCCGACGGCCACCGACGCGGCGAACACCGTGGCCAGCACGGTCTTGACCCGGAAGGACCGGGTGACCTCCTCAAGGGTGAACAGGGTGCCGCCGATCGGGGCGTTGAACGCCACCGCCAGGCCCGCGCCGCCGAGGGCCGTCTGCATCATCCGGATCTCTGACTCGGGAAGCCGCACCCTCCGTGCCGCCTCGGCGCCGATGGCGGCCCCCATGTGGACCGTCGGCCCCTCCCGGCCCAGCACCAGTCCCGATCCGATGGCCAGCACTCCGCCGACGAACTTCGCCGGCAGCAGCCGGATCCGTGGCGGTGGCAGCTCCCTGCGGTAGACCGCTTCGACGTGCTGGATGCCGCTTCCGTTGGCCAGCGGCTCCCAGCGCACCACCAGCGCCGCCAGGGTGGCCCCGGCGGCAGCGGCGGCGACGGGGATCAGCCAGCCGGGTCCGGGAAGCTGGTGGGCCCATTCCACGAATTCGAGCCGCAACCGGTCGGATCCCTGCAACAGCCAGCGGAACGCCCCGCCGATGAAGCCCATCACGACCCCCGCAACGGTCGCCGTCACGCAGATGAGTACCGCGCCGCGCATCGAGTCGTCCGGTTCGGCGGCTGAGGCACCGGGGTCCTCGTCGGTCGTGGACGTCCCGGGCACCTCCGCATCGTAGGCGGAACCGGGATCCACGTTTGCCTCACGTAACCAAACGGGAATACCGAAAGGTGGAACTGCGCGCGAAACTACGGCACGGGAGGCAGGTCATGTCCATCGAATCCTCGTCGGAGCGGACGACGCGGTTGTTCGCACGGGTGCTCGGGCCGTTCCTGATCGTCGTCCCGCTCGCCGCCGCACTACGCGCCCCGCAGATGCAGTCTCTGCTGGCCGACTTCGAGGCCAACCCGTTGTGGCCGTGGGTGGTGGGCGCGTATGTACTGGTGCTCGGCCTGGTGGTCGTCGCACTGCACTCGTCGTGGAACAGTCCACCGGCGGTGATCATCTCGGCGCTGGGCTGGCTGCTGGTGCTGCGCGGCGTGCTGCTGATGGTGTTTCCGACGGCGTTCATGGCCGCGGCCAACGCGGTGATCGGCGCGGGCCTCGCCTGGCGCATCGGCTATGTCGGCCTCGCCCTGGTGGGGCTCTATCTGACCGCCGTCGGCTGGTGGCCCGCGCGCCGGCGGACCGGCGACTGACGCAGACCGGCGTTCCGCCGGCGATCGAGAATGTCTACGGTGTCGCCGGAGTCCATGCCCACGCCGACATGGGACGGCTCACCGCCGTGCTGATTGCGCATCGTCGCCATGACCGGACCCAGGACGGCGGTGCGCAACCCGCGGGGAAGAGTCTTGAGTGCGCCCGTCATCACCTTCGCCTGGAACCCCGGCACGACGCTGACCCGCTTTCCCAGAGCGGCCATCGTCGCTCTCGCGACGACATCGGCAGTGGTTGCCGACCGAAACGTCATGCCCGCGCGGGTCGCGAAGCCGGTGTGCACCGGTCCGGGCGCGACGCACAGCACATCGACGCCCTGCGGCTTGAGTTCCCGGTGCAACCCCTCGGCAAGAGCCTGGACGTAGGCCTTGGTGGCGGAGTAGTTGGCCTGCCCGGGAACCCCTTGCCAGCCGAGGAGGGAACCGAATACGACGATTCCACCGCGGCCGCGTTTGACCATCCGCCGGGCGAAGGCCTGAGCGAGGTGCGCCGTGGCGGTGACGTTGACGGCGATCATCTCCAGTTCGTCGGTGGTGGAGGCCTCGGTGAGCGGGCCGATGGTTCCGAAGCCGGCAGCCAGGACGGCCAGGCCGACGTCGAGGTCGTCGATCGCGTCGAGAAGAGTGGTGGCACCGTTGGGCCGGCTGAGGTCGACCGGCACCACGCGGGCTTGCACGCCGTGCGTCCGGGTCAGCTCTGCCGCGAGGTCCTCCAGCTTCCCGGTGCTTCGGGCCACCAGCACCACATGGAGTCCGTCGGCCGCCGCGCGCCCGGCGATCGCGCGGCCGATTCCGTCACTGGCGCCGGTGATCACCGCCCATGGACCGTATGTGTCGTGAATGCTCATGCGAGTTCGGCTTTCGCCGGATGGGCGGGCAGGAAGGCCAGGACGAACAACGCTCCGACCAGACACACGGCGGCGGCGGTCAGGCAGCCCGCGTGCAGGCCGGACATGAACGCGTCACTGACGTTGTCGCGAAGCGCCCCGGCGACCGGCGCGGGTGACTGCGCGGCGACCGCCAGACCCTGGGCCAGGCCGTCGCGGGCCGTGTCCTGGGCGGCGTGCGGCAGGGCCTGCAGGATGGTGCTGTCCGCCAGCCGGTTGATGTAGAGGGTGGAGAAGATACTGCCGATCACCGCGACGCCGAGGGTGCCGCCGATCTGACGGGTCGCGTCGTTGACCGCCGAGCCCGCTCCGGCCTGTTCGGGTTTGACCACGCCCATGATCGAGTCGGTGGCCGGGGCGGTGGTCAACCCGAGGCCGCCGCCGAGCAGCACCATCTGCAACGCGACCTGGAGATAGGAGACGTCCACGCTGACCGTCGCCACCCAGGCGAACGCCGCGGTGAGCATCAACAGTCCGACGAACACCACTGCCTTGGTGCCGATTCGCGTGACGGCCAGGGCATTGCCCAGTACCGAGCCGACGGCGATCGACAGGGCCACCGGCAGAATCCGAACGCCGGTCTCCAACGGCCCGTAATTCTGCAGCAGTTGGAAGAACTGCGTGATCAGGAAGATGAAGCCGAACAGGGCGAAGAATGCGACGGTCACGGCGCCACTGGCCGCGCTGAAGCGCAGATTGGCGAACAGGCTGACGTCGATGAGGGGATCGTCCTGGCGCCGTTCCCACCAGATGAAGCCGGCCAGCGCCGCCAGTGCCAGACCGAAACCGGCGAGGGTCCGCGGCGCGGTCCAGCCGTGCTCGGGGGCTTCGATGATCGTGTAGACGAGTGCTCCGAGCATCACCACCGACAGCAGCAGGCCGCCGCGATCCAGTCGGGTGCCGTCCTCGGGCGTCGAGGCGGGGATGAACACCAGAGCGCCGAACGCGGCGAGCAACGCGATCGGCACCAGGGCCAGGAAGAGGCTGCCCCACCAGTAGGACTCGAGCAGGGCTCCGCCCATGATCGGGCCGAGCGCGACGCCCAGGCCGGTCACCGCACCCCACACTCCGATGGCCGCGGCGCGCTGCTTGGGGTCGCGGAAGGTGTCGGTGATGATGGCCAGGGTGGTCGGATAGATCAGGGCGGCGGATATTCCCATGACCAGGCGCATACCGATCAGCGGTCCGGTCGACGTGCACAGGGCCGCGCCCACGCTGGTGGCGGCGAACAATCCGAGGCCGGCGATCAGTGTGCCGCGCCGGCCGAACTTGTCACCGATCGTTCCGCCGGCCAGCACCAGCGCGGCGAACGCCAGGTTGTAGGCGTCGACGATCCACTGCAGGCCTCGAGTCGAGGCTCCCAACGCCGAGTTCAGCGTGGGCAGAGCGACATTCACGATCGTCGTCTCGACATTGATCGCCAGCGCGGCGACCAGCACGACGGCGAGGACCAGGATGGGCCGGCCTTGCGGTGGGGCAGCGTGGGAGTGCGGGCGGGGGAGGGCAGGCGCTTCGACAGTCATCGGAGATCCTTATGTTGACGGCAGTAACATCGGCAAGCATGACAGCAGAAGTTAACGCTGTCAACATCTGGTTAGCGGAGACCGCTTTGCATGAGATCGAGCAGGCGGCCGGTGATGAGGTGCTTACGGTCGCTCTCCGCGCCGGCCAGTGGACCGTCGAGATACAGCACGGACAGTCCGTGCACGGCCGCCCACGCGGCCTCGTCGAGGCCGTCGCGCCGAGTGGCGCTCAGCACGCCGGTGCTGACGAGATCATCGATACAGCGACTGAGAATCTGGAACGGATGGCGCTCGGGTGCAACGCTTTCGTCGGTGTGGTGCACTCCACTGGGGGCGAATGCCGTGCGGAACAAGTCCCGGCTCGGCCAGGGCGAAGTCGACGTAGGCCTGGCCGGTCGCCCGGAATCGCGCCAGTGCGCGGCGGTCGCGTGGGCCCCGATTCGGTACTGCAGCCAGCGCCTCCTGCATGAACTCGCCCAGCAGCGTCATCCCGTAGATCTGGACCGCGGTCAGCAGGGCCTGCCGGTCCGCGTAGTGCCGGTAGGCCGCCGAATTGCTCACCCCCGCGGCCCGCTGAACATCGCGCAGCACCACCGCGTCCGGGCCGCCGGCCCGGGCGAGGTCCACGGCGTGGTCCAGCAAGGCCTGCCGCAGGTTGCCGTGGTGGTACGTCGCCGATGCCATGTTGACAAGTGTTACATCACGAGTTGGCGATCGGTGACCACCATCGGTCGAACAGGCCCAGTGCCCCCGGCGTCGGGCCATCGAGAGCGTGCTGAATTTCCCGGGAACCGAATCGCCCCGTGATGCGACTACCTCTTCAGACAGTGCGGAAGTGGGCTGACGCGATACGGCCCGCTCGGAGAGAGGAATCCCATGTCGGTCAACACCACCGTCGCAGCAGGGCCCGTTGAGGTGGATGCGCGAGGGCCGCGTTTCACGGCGACGGTCACCGCGACGGTCCTGGCCATGGTGCTGGTCTTGTCGAATGTGAATGTGCGCGCCGCCACGGTTCTGCTTGCGGCGCAGGCACTCGTGTTCGCGGTCGGCGCGCTATGGGGACCGGCGCGGCATCCCTACGCTCTGATCTTCCGCCGCCTGATCGCTCCCCGGCTCGATCCGGTGACGAAACGCGACCCGGTAGAGCAGCTTCGGTTCGCGCAGTTGATGGGGTTCATCTTCTGCACCCTCGGCGTCGCCGGTTTCGCCCTCGGATTCCCAGTGGTCGGCGTGATCGCCACCGGCTTCGCCCTGTTCGCCGCACTCATGCGCGCGGTGTTCGGGATCTGCTTGAGCCGCAGGCCCTACATGCTGGTCTCCCGGCTCAGGGGCAATGTCCCCGCCTGCTGCCAGAACAAAGTGGGCGGGTAAAGCGCCGGCGGAGTTTCGCGGGCCGGGGAACTTCTTGATCAACCGCCGCGACTAGTGGCACGAACTAATCGGTTGGAGGAATCGGGGATAGTCATGACTGCTGCAGTATTGATCGGACGCGTCGGCGTCCTGGCCGTTGCGCTCGGTGTGGGGCTGGGAGCCGTTGCGCCGGTTGTCGCATGGGCCGATTCCGATGACACGTCGTCGTCGGCAGGCTCGCGGGCGTCGTCGGCAGGCTCGCGGGCGTCGTCGGCGGACTCGCGGGTGTCGCATCCTGCCAGCCGTGCTCCGGCCCGGAAGCAGGCGGGTTCCCCGGCCGCGACCGCGGACTCGACCATCCGCCGCGGAGCCCTTCCGATCCCGGCTGCGTCTCGATCACTCCCCGATCCCGCGGACGTCGTCCCCGATCGGGTACCTGTGGCGTCGCCGGCCGCGGCCATGCCCGCGTCCGATTCGCCTGTGGGGGAGATCGATTCGCCAGTAATCGCGGCACCCCCGGCGGCGTCCTCCGGTGGAGCCGGCTCGCTTCCCCCCGTTGTCGCGGCCAAGGTTACGACCCCACCCAAAGCGACGGGTTCGCCCCTTCGCATCTTCGGCAACGGCACCGCCGACCAACCCGATGCCGGCATTCTCTTCGGAAACGGTTGGAGTTACACCGAATACGCCGGCGCCTGTACCGAGGGCGCCTGCGCGGGCGGCAAGGGCGGATTGATCGGCAACGGCGGCAACGGCTACAACGGTGGTGCCGGCGGCGCGGCCGGCTGGTTCGGCAACGGCGGCAAGGGCGGCAACGCGCTGACCGCCGGCGTCGCGGGCGGCAGCGGCGGCCGTGGCGGACTGTTCTTCGGCAACGGCGGCGACGGCGGTAACGGCGCCGCTGCGGCCGGAATGATGACCAACGGCGGGGCCGGCGGTCGCGGGGGTATGGCGGGCTCGATGATCATGGTCGGCCCGCTGGGCCTGCCGACCAGTTTCTTCGGCAACGGCGGTAACGGCGGCATCGGCGGCGATGCCGTCATGGGCACCGCAGGCGCGGGCGGCGGCGGCGGTATGGCCGGCATCATCGGCAACGGCGGGATCGGCGGTAACGGCGGCAACATCATCGGCATGGGTGGCGGCACCGGCGGTCGGGGCGGTAACGGCGGAATGGCCGGATGGCTCATCGGAGCCGGCGGCGACGGTGGCAACGGCGGCAACATCGTCGAGGGAATGGGTGGCGGAAAGGGCGGCGCCGGTGGCAACGGTGCCATGGGAATGGTGCTCTTCACCTCCGGCGGCAGGGGTGGTGACGGCGGTGGTTGGGTCGGCGGCAACCACGGCAACATCACCGGGGGTGCCGGCGGTAACGGCGGCCCGGGCGCGTGGTTCATCGTTGGCGACGGCGGGGACGGCGGAACCGGCGGCAACGGCTACGGGACCGGCGACGGCGGGGCCGGCGGGCGCGGCGGCAACGGCGTCGGTATGAGCAATGGCGGTGCCGGCGGCACAGGTGGCGAGGCCGGCAGCATGAACGCCGACGGCGGCGCCGGCGGTGCCGGCGGAACGGCAGGCGTGATCGGCAACGGGGGTCCCGGCGGTACCGGCGGCGCCTCGGAGTTCGGTGCGGGTGGCCGCGGCGGTGACGGCGGCGGCTCGGTCTTCATCGGCAACGCCGGCAACGGCGGCAACGCCGGCGACGGTCTGGACCCGGCGGACGGCGGCAACGGCGGCAACGCCACCCCGATCTCTGGGAACGGCGGGGACGGCGGGAACGGAACGGGCGGCGGTTGCGGCGGCACCGGCGGCATGGGCGGGATGCTCCTCAGCGACATGGGCATGAGCGGATCCCCGAGTTGCGGTGGCGGCATGGGCGGCATGGGCGGCATGGGCTGACGCCCGCGTGTGAGAGACGACGGGACGGGAGCAGGGACGTGAATCTGGCCGCGATGGTGGGTATGCCCGGCGAGGCACTGCGGGTGCCTCGAGCGCAGTGGCGGCAGTCGCTGACCGATGCGCTGCGCGCGGCCTTCGATTACCACTACGAGCGCAACGCGTTCTACCGCGCCCAGTGCGAGAGTGTTACCCCAGCGGACATCACCGGTTACGACGACCTGCACAAGATCCCACTGCTGCCGGTCGGCATGTTCAAACAGACTGGGGCACATGTCCTGTTGACCGCGGGCCTCGCCGACATCGAGACCGAGATCCGGTCGACCGGGACCAGTGGCGTGCCGTCGGTAGCGCGGCGCGACGCGTTGACGACGACCCGTGCCTCAGTCGGAATCCTCGGCGGATACCGCGACTTCTTCGGCATCTCCAAGGGTGCGGGGCTTTTCCTGTGCCCGTCGACGGCCGAGGTCCCCGAGATGGGCATGGTCAAGGTGTTCAACCTGATGACGGCGATGCTCGATGACCATCGCTACCTGGTGCACGAGTACTCCTTCGACCCGCAGGAGGCTCTGGCATATCTGCGCCGCTGGGAGGGCACGATGACTCGGCACATCATCGGTCCGCCGTTCATCGTCGCCCGGTTCATGCGGTTCCTGGAACTCGAGGAGATTCCGCTGACCCTGGACCCGGAGTCGATGATCATCATGCTCGGCGGATGGAAGCAGTACACCGGCCGTTCGATCAGCCGCGATGAGTTCGATGAGAAGGCCGAACGCCTCCTCGGCGTCGAGCGCTCCCGGATCAGGGACATGTACGGAATGATCGAGTCGGACATGCTGGCCATCGAATGTGAGCACCACCGCAAGCACGTCCCCCCGTGGTGTTACGTGTCCATCCGCGACATCACTGACCCCGCAGTCGAACTCGACCCCGGCAAGACCGGCGGGATCGCCATTCTCGACGCACTCAACACCGCCTATCCGGGCTTCCTGCTCTCCGATGACGTCGGCGAGGTCGACGAGAGCGAATGCCAATGTGGCCGCACCGGGCAGACGGTGCGATTCCGCCGCCGCCGCCACGGCGCCGAACTCGGCTGCTGCGCGGTGAGCATCGAGAAGTACCTCGACTCGAATCAACTGGTGCCGGAGTGCGAGCTTGTGGACGCACCCGGAAGGGCATGACGATGGCGCGGTTCAGTCCGACGATCGTCGACCACTTCACCACCCCTCGCAACTGCGGGCGTCTGCCCAATGCCGATGTCGCCGCCTTCGTAGGAAATCCGGTGTGCGGAGACCAGATCCTGCTCACCGCCAGGATTGACCAGGACGCCGTGAGCGACGTCGCCTTCGAGGCCTTCGGCTGCTCGGCGTCGCTGGCTGTCGCGTCCATCCTCACCGAACGACTGGCCGGTCTGACCGTCCCCGAGGTCGCTGCCGTCACCACCGATCAGGTGCTGGCGTGGTCGGGCGGGTTGAGTCCCGACCAGCGCCATGTCGCCGAATTGGGCGCCGACGTCGCCCACCGCCTGGCCGGCAACTACCGCGCCGGGGTCAGCGACGACGGGCTGAGTTGCGGTGCGTGACAGCGTCTATCTCGATTACGCCGCCACCGCGCCGCTGCATCCCGAGGCCGCCGCGGCCGTGCTGGCCGCACAGGGGCTGATCGGAAATCCGTCCAGTGCGCACAGCGCCGGACTGGCGGCAGCCGATGCGCTGTCCGCGGCGAGGAGCTCGATCGCCCTGATGATGGGCGTGGATGCCGACGATGTGGTGTTGACCTCCGGTGGCAGCGAGTCGAACACGATGGCCCTGTGGGGAACGTTCGCGGCACGAGGGTTCTCCGGACATCTGGTCACGACCTCCATCGAACATTCCTCGGTCCTCGAAAACGCCCGCGCGCTCGAAGAATTGGGCGTTGAGGTGACATTCGTCGACCCTGGGCCCACCGGCCACGTCGGCGCCGTTGACATCGCCGCGGCGCTGCGGCCGAGCACCGCACTGGTCTCGGTGATGCACGCGAATAACGAGACCGGCGCCATTCAGCCGATCGAGCAGATCGCGGAGATCACCCGCGATGCCGGAGTTCCCCTGCACGTCGACGCGGTCCAGACGGCCGGAAAGATGGGCATCGCCGGCCTCGGTGCGCAACTGGTCTCGATCTCCGGGCACAAGTTCGGAGCTCCTCGCGGCGTCGGGGCGCTGGCGGTCGACCGCGGATGTCGACTCTCACCGATCATCCGGGGAGGATCCCAGGAGCACGGCCGGCGCGCCGGCACCGAGAACGTCGCGGGCGCAATGGGCATGGCGGCGGCGGCGCAAGCAAGCGTGGCCCGACTTTCCCCGGTACACCGCGCGGCCGCACGCGCCACGAGGGACCGACTGATCGATGGTTTGCGCAACATCGGAGAGGTGCACCTCAACTCGGTCGACCCGGTGCTCGAGGAGACCATCAGTATCCGCTTCGACGGAGTTCGCGCCGACGCGCTGGCCGATGCGCTGGACATCCAGGGCATCTATGTCTCAACCGGATCGGCCTGCCACGCGCACGAGGACGTCGTCTCGCATGTACTGAGCGCCCAAGGGCTTACCGAGGAGGAAGCGCGCTCCTCGGTCCGTCTTTCGTTCGGTGCAGATCTGTCCACCGAGGACATCGACCACGTTGTGACAGTTGTGGTGTCGGCCGTCGAACGGTTGCGCAGGACGGCCGGCAGAACGGCGGCTCTGCGGTGAGCGTGGCCGTCAGGAACCTTCTGGCCGAGCGGACCCGGTTCGCACTGTCGGTACTCGGCGTCGGGGTCGCCGTGCTGCTCGTCCTCATCATGTCCGGCATCTTCGTCGGCACCACCCGTCAGGTCACCACCTACATCGACCACTCGCGCAACGCCGTCTGGGTGATGCAGCCGGGCGTCTCCCAGATGTTCAAGTCGGTCTCGTGGCTGCCGGATGACGACGAGGCCGCACTGATGGCGGTGCCCGAAATCGCCTCGGCGGATCCGATTCTCGGTCTGCCCTCGGACTTCGTCCGCAACGGCACCCACACCGCCTTCTTCGTCGTCGGCTACGACACCGGCACCGGGGTGGGGGGTCCGTGGTTACTGGCGCAGGGGCGCACCGTCGAGGCGTCGGGGGAGGTCGTCCTCGACCGCGCCCTGGCCCGCATCAACGACGTCGGCGTCGGTGACACGGTGCGGATCGTCGATGAGGACTTCACCGTGGTCGGCCTGTCCAGGCAGACCGCGGCGGCGACCAACTTCTACACCTTCATCTCCCTTGCGGACGCGAAGCGGTTGCTGCGGGCTGGAAATCGGGTGTCCTACTTCCTGACCCAACCCAAGGCCGGATACAGCGACGAGGACGTCGTCGCGGCCATCGGCCGTGACCTCCCGGGCGTCTCGGCGCTGACCTCGGCTCGGTTTGCCGACAACAGTCGCGACATCATCGTGAAGATGATCGGCCGGCCACTGAAGACGATGATCGCCATCGCGGTTCTGGTCGGAACGGCGCTGATCGGACTGACGATGTGGGCGGTGACCGCCGAGCAGATGGCCGACTTCGGCGTCCTGCGTGCACTGGGAGTCCGTCCGATCCAGTTGAGCCGCATCGTGATCGCCCAGGCGGCCATTGTCGCCGCGTTGGGCTTCGTGTTCGGGGGAGCGGTCGCGTTCGCCATGCAGTTTCTGATCGGCGACCGGATGGGCGACGTCGTGGTCGCGATCACCCCGACGATGCTCGCCGCGATGGCAGCCGCCACCGCGGTGATGGCCGCCCTCGGCGCCCTGCTCCCTTTGCGCCGCGTCGCCCGCATCGACCCCGTCGCCGCGTTCCGGCGCTGAAAGGAACTCATCATGCGCTGCCCCGTCTGCCACCACGACGCGTCCCTGCCCAGGTGCTCTCGCTGCCGCCGGCCGCTGCTGGCGCCCACCGGTGACCCGGTGCTGCAACTCACCGGCGTGGGCCACCACTACGGGACCGCCGGGACGGCGGTACAGGCGCTCAGCGGTGTGACGCTGTCCGTCGACCGCGGCGAGATCGTCTCGATCGTCGGACCGTCCGGCGGTGGCAAGACCACCGCACTGTTGGTGATGGGGCTGCTGCTCACGCCGGACAGCGGGACGGTCCAGATCGGCGGGCAGGACGCCGGAACCCTCTCAGAACGTGAGCGGGCCACCCTTCGGCTGCTCCGGCTCGGCTACCTGTTCCAGGACTACAACCTGCTGCAGTCACTGACCAGCGTCGAGAACGTCGCGGTCCCGCTTCGCTACGCCGGGGTGCGCAAGGCCGACGCCCTGGCGCGGGCGAGCGAACTGCTCGATACCCTGGGACTGGCCGACCGGGCGGGGCATCGTCCCGGCGCACTGTCCGGCGGCGAGAAACAACGGGTGGCGACGGCACGCGCGTTGGCGATGGGCCCCGATCTCATCCTCGCCGACGAGCCGACGGCGAACCTGGATTCGGCGACCGGCAGGACGGTCATCGAGCAACTCGCCGAGGCGGCCAAAGCGTTCGGCGCCGCCGTCGTCATCGTCACCCACGACTCACGCCTGGACGGCATCGCCGACCGGGTGCTGCACCTCGAGGACGGCCGGCTGCTCAGCGCTGTGGGGTGAGCGCCCGATCAGCCTCTGCGCGGATCCGGGCCACCCTGCGGTTCATGTCCTTGCGCATGACCTGGCTGTACAGCCACCCCTTGATCCCGCGGGCATTGACACCGTGCGCGCGGTAGAACGAGTCCGGATCGTCATAGACGCCGAAGTCCTCATTGATGCCCGTCGCCTGGATCACGGTGTCGATTCCGCACCACTGCACTGGGGGTTCCGCCAGGTCGTCGGTGCCCACGCCGTAGCCCAGGAATGGTCCTGAGCAACCGGTGTGCGCTCGCACACCGGACAGGTAGGGCTCGTCGAGGATCACACCCTCCAGGCCCACCCACCGGCCGCCGACGAACACTTCGGCCCAGGTGTGGATGATGCTGGCGGGGGCGAACCAGTACAGCGGGCGGACCATGACGCCGTGCTGGAGTTCCTTGTCGATGGTGGCTCCATGGAGGCGGCATCCGATACCGCTGCCGCGCAAGAGTGCCATCAGCAACGTCGTCTTGGTGTTGCACTGCCCGTAGCCGTCGGCGAGCACCGCTGACGCCGGAAGATCGTCAGAGCTGTTGTACCCGAACGGAATCTCGTCGCGCACGAAGTCGTAGACCGCACCGATCCGTTCCTGCTCCGGCAGTGCCCCCCAGTTGTGCCGAGCCAGAACCTCACGCAGCCGTGGACTGCTGAAGTCGAGCAGGGCCGTCGGCTTCAGATACCGGTCCTCCACACCGGGCAGCGTACCCGTCAACGGGCTTGATTAATCGGGAACTTTCCGGGCCGCGCGGCCGACTCTTGATGTGGCGGCGGGGAACAGCGGCCGTTTCGGCATGGCTGAGGAGGCAACGGTGGACGCGGTGAGTGAGGTGAAGACCTCTCCCGATCTACCCCGCACACCGGGTGTAGCGGTGCGCAATCTCATCGGCGAGCGCACCCGCTTTTCACTGTCGGTCGCAGGGGTCGGTTTCGCGGTGCTGCTGGTGTTGGTGATGGCGGGCATCTTCGTCGGCACCATCAACCAGGTCACCACCTACATCGACCACTCCCGCAACGCGGTGTGGGTGACCCAGCCGGGGGTCTCCCAGATGTTCCGTGCCGTGTCGTGGCTGCCGACCGGGGACAGGCAACGCCTGCTGTCCGCGCCCGAGGTGGCTTCTGCCGACCCGATCCTGGGTCAGCCGTCGGACTTCGTCCACAACGGCGAGCAGACCGCCTACTTCGTGCTCGGCTACGACACCGCCACCGGCGTCGGCGGTCCGTGGGCGATGGCGGAGGGCCGCGCCGTCTCCGGTCCCGGGGAGGTCGTGCTGGACCGGATCCTGGCCCGCAAGAACGGTATCCGGGTGGGCGACTCCGTGGAGATCGTCGACGGCAGATTCACCGTCGTCGGACTCTCAGACCAGACCGCGGCCCTGGGCAACTTCTACGCGTTCGTCTCATTGCCCGACGCGGCCCGACTCCTGCGGGCGGGCAGCCGCGTCTCCTACTACCTGGTCCAGCCCAGTCCCGGCTACACCCCGGAACAGGCCGCGTCGGCGATCCGCGAGTCTTTGCCGGGTGTGGACGCGCTGACCTCGACCGAATTCGCCCGCAACAGCCGCGACATCATCATCTCGATGGTCGGCCGGCCGTTGAAGACCATGATCGCCATCTCCACCCTGGTCGGCGTGGTGCTGGTGGGCCTCATCGTGTGGACGCTCACCGTCGAGCAGGCAGCCGACTTCGGGGTGCTTCGGGCGCTGGGCGTGCGACCGATCCAGTTGTGCCGCATCGTTCTAGCCCAGGCCGCCCTGGTCGCCGCTGCCGGTTTCGTGCTCGGAGCCGCGATCGCCTACGGCGCTCAGTTCCTCATCGGTGAACGGATGGGCGACGTCACCGTGGCGATCACGCCGCCGATGCTGGCTGCGATGGCCGCCGCGACCGCGGTGATGGCCGTGCTGGGCTCGCTGCTGCCGTTGCGGCGCGTCATCCGCATCGACCCCGCCGCCGCCTTCCGCCGCTGAGGACGTTCCCGATGACCACTGTTCCCGAATCCGCAGACGTCGTGGCGGCCATCCGCGACGGGCTGGCCAGGCTGCTCCCACCGGAGGACCTCGCTCAGGTGGACCTGCCGGGCATTGACGAACGCACCCCGATGTTGAGCCTGCCGGTGGACTCCGCAGTCCTGATGGCCCTGATGAACGATCTCGAGGACGCCTTCAGCGTGTACATCGAGGAGGAGGCGGCCTTCTCGTTCGAATCTATCGGTGACATCTGCGATTACATCCGGCAGCGAACTGCCGCGAAAGCCCGCCGGGCGGACAGTCCGTGAGTGTCTTCTCACCGGCGGTCCGGCGCCACGTCGAGTCCCACGCGCCCGCCCTGCGGAACGGGGCGATCGACTACCGGGGGCTGCTGGAGCACGGACTCCCGCAGATCGACTTCTACGACAGCCGCCGCCACCTCGGGGCGTTGAGCGGTGCCGCATTGATCGAGGGTGTCCGCAGGCGTGCGGGTGCGCTGACCGCACGCGGCCTGGCCCGTGGCGACCGGGTCGTGATGGTGGCCGACAACACCGAGGAATACCTCGCGACCCTGCTCGCCGTACTGCTGCTCGGCGCGGTTCCCTGTGCGGTCGCTCCGCCGCCCGCCCCGTCGCGCGGGGAATCGGCGGGCGTGCAACATCTTCGGGCCGCGATCGCCGTCGTCGCCCCCGCGGTGGTGCTCGCTCCGGACCGGAGCGCCGCGGCCCACCCCGCAGCGGTGCGCTACGGGGACATCGAGGACGCGGGGCCGCTTCCCCTTCCGGACCGGCCGCACCCGGCACCCGCCGACGCCCATCACCTCCAACTCACCTCGGGTTCGACGTCCGCCCCCAAGGCGGTCGTGCTCACCCACGGCAACGTCGCCCACAACATCGCCACCGTCAGCCGGGCGATGGACACGGTCCGCGGCAGTGGGGGGCTCTTCAGTTGGCTGCCGATGTACCACGACATGGGCTTGATCCAGGTGCTCGGAGCCCTGATCTACGGCGGCCGGATCGGGCTGATGACGCCACTGGGCTTTCTACGCGACCCGTTGTCGTGGATGCGGAACATGACCCACCACCGGTCCACCGTCACGGCCGGACCCACGTTCGCCTACCGCGCCGCCGTCGATGCGCTGGCGCGGGGCGGAACTCCGCCGAGCGATGTCGACCTGTCCGAGTTGCGGCACGCCTACGTGGGGGCGGAGCCGATCGCCGCGGCGACACTTCGGGGTTTCGCGGAAAGCTTTGCGCCGTGGGGACTTCGGCGCGATGCGCTGGTTCCGTCCTACGGGATGGCCGAGTCGGTGCTGGCCACCACGATCGCGTCGGACCCGGCGCCGGAAGGCCCGGGCAACTTCGGCCGCGTCCGCACCCTGCAGGCCGACGGCATGGGCACCCCCCTGGTGTCGTGCGGGCCGCCGATCGACGGAATGCGCGTCCGTATCGTCGATTCCGACGGCGCGCAACCAGATGAGGGCACGGTCGGTGAGATCCAGATCAGTGGGCCGTCGGTGATGGCCGGCTACCTCGCGGCCGACGGCTCGGTCATCAGTCCGCCCGGTGGGTGGCACGACACCGGTGATCGCGGATTGATGCGTGCCGGAGAGCTTTACGTTGTCGGCAGGAGCAAAGAGATGCTCATCGTGCGCGGCCGCAACCTGCCCCCGTATGACGTCGAGCGGTCGATCGGGGAAGTGGCGCAGGTCGGCCCGGGACAGGCCGTCGTATTCTGCACGCCCGACGACGGCCGGGGCCGGGAGTCGCTCGTCGCCGTCGTCGCGACCGGTTCCACCGCCGCCGGTCAGCGCCTCCAGATCCGTGCGGAGGTGGCCGCGCGGGTCCGCGAGACCTTCGGCTTCTCCCTCGACGACATCGTGCTGGTGCCCAAGACCTCGATACCGCGAACGACGAGTGGGAAGATTCAGCGACTCACGACCCGGGACCGCTACCTGACGGGACGGCTGCCGTCGATCCTCTGACTACTTCTCCCCGCCGAACTGCTGTCGGTAGGTCTCGATGTCATCCGGCGCGCCCATGTCGTCGGCGATCGCCGCGCGGTCGTGCGTGATGGTCTTGCGCAGCATCACCGTGATGATCCCGACCAGGACGACCGCAGCCAGGATGATGATGATTGGGGTCATGTTCATGGCGTGATCATGCCCGTTGGACGCGCGTCACGAAAGGGGTTTGAGAACCTCGCCGCACCACTACCTCCGATCAGCAGGTGCCGTAGGCCAGCGCACGACGGAGTGCGTCAGCTTCCTCGGCGCCCATCGTTTTCACGAACTGCATCAGAGCCGCGAGCCGATCACCCCGGCCGGTCGCCTGATCCAACGCGTCCACCATCAGTTCGGCGACGAGTTCCCCGGCCCCGATGCCACGTACTGGTAGGCGCGATCGTCGCGGATCTGGACGACCAAGCTTGTGGAAGAGCCGCTGCAGAACCGTCATCACAGTGTTGTATGCCAGCTCGCGCTGTGGCGAGAGCGCTGATGGACCTGCCGCACCGTTTGCGGCCCACCGGTGTCCCACAACTGGTCCAGGGACGCCGAAAAAGCCCGGGGTGTGGATCAGGACCCGCAGCTGCAGTCCGGCCCGCAGGTGCAGGACTCGCAGGTGCAGTTCGGGTTGTCGCAGCCGGTGGTCGGCTTCCCGCAACTGCAGTCCGGCCCGCAGGTACACGGCGAACAGGTGCAGTTCAGGTTGGCGCACTCAGTAGTGGTCATGACGTCAATTCTGGCACAGCTTGGTCGTTCGCCGGCGGTCTCCGGCGCGATGTCAGGAGCGCCTCGGCGATCAGCACGACCAGCAGTGACACTCCGAACGAGGGGTAGATCACCGCCAGCGCGGTGGCGATGACGCCGATCGCGACGACGGCGCCGCGCGGCGTGTGGGACTTGGCCGCCTCACTCGTCCGGCCGGGCAGGCCGGCACTTCCGGTGGGGCGGCGTTTCCACCACATCGCCGTCGCGGTGGCGATGGAAGTCAGCAGTCCCAGGCAGAGGCCGGTGGCCAGGATGCGGGTGAGGACGCCGTACTGGGTGCCCATGTGCATGTCCACGCCCCAACTGGAGATCCGCGATAGCGCGCCGTCCTGGTCGGCGGTGGCGTTGGCGATGGTCTGGCCGCTGAACTGGTCCAGGTAGAGGGTTCGTTGTTCGGAGAGCTTCTGCGGCCAGTGGTTGATGACGGTGTAGCTGCCGTAGGTGGTCTGGCCGTCCTCGGTGGTGTCCGATGGCGGGACGATCGAGTAGCCGGGAATCATGTTCTCCGACTTCGCGATCCGGTCGACGTCGCTGAAGCTCAACGGTCGGGCGCCGGAGGCCGCCGAGGCGTAGACGGGGTCTTCCTTGTCAGCCCAGGCGATGCGCCGGCCCAGTCGGTCGAAGTCGCCGACCTTGGCCGCCGTGGACGGCGCGTCGATCTCGGTGCCGGGTGTGAGGGTGGAGGCCACCGCGCGCCAGTTCTCGCCCCAGTACCGCGACCAGGTGAGGCCGGAGACGATGTAGCCGATGAGCACCACCGACACCACGATGCCGGTGCTGGCGTGCAGGTCTCGCCAGCGGATCCGGCCACCCTTGCGCCATCGGATGCCCAGTCGCGGTTTGCCGCGTTCCGTTGCGCGCGGCCACCACAGATACATGCCACTGGCGGCCAGCACCAGTACCCATGCCGCCGCCATCTCGATGAGCAGGTTGCCGATACCGACCCGGATCGAGGCATCGGGGTAGGCCGACGGCGCGATCAGATGTCCCAGCGAGGGCAGGGCGAGCGTCGGGCCGTCGTTGCCGAACATCCGGTGCAACTGGTTGGCCCAGCCGACCAGGCCGTCGAGTTCGTGGCGTTGGCCCAGATATCTGCCGGTGTACGGGTCGACGAAAACCTGGGTGACGTTGCGCTCACCGACCTCCGGGTCCTCGGCCGGCAGGAAGTCCACCTGGGTCGACCGCGAGGCACTCTCCGGCGGGGTGACGGCGTCGAGCACCATGTCCGGGGCGACGTTCTGCCGGGCGGTTGCGATCTGGGCGTCCAGGCTGACGCTGGCCGCGGACGGGGCGACCACCTTCAGGTCGCGGTGCAGCCACAGGTCCAGGGGTTGGGTGTAGAGGATGATCAGACCGGTGCACGCCAGCACGATCAACGTCGGGGCGGCGAACAGCCCCACCCAGAAATGCAGTCTCCAGATGCGGCGCAGCACCGCCGCCTCGCCGCGTCGCTGGGCCCGCCCGGCGGGTTCCGTTTCGACTCCGACCACCACTGACCTCCAGCCATTTCTCGACGCGACCCGAGCAAGCGGCGGGACGCGCGAGGGATTAGTCGGATCGGATGGGAGGTCGGTTCCCGGGATTATCCGAGTGGGTGCGGTCAGGCGGTGCGGTCGTCACGCCGTGCGGCGGCGATCAGATCGTCACGGGCCCGGGCGACCCGGGAGCGGATGGTGCCGAGTGGACATCCGCAGACCTCCGCGGCTTCGCCGTAGGACAGGCCCAGGACCTGCGTCAGGACCAAAGCGTCCCGGCGGTCCGGTTCCAGGCCGTCGAGCAGCAACCTGATCTCGACGATCTCCTCGAACCCGGCCCCCGCGGGCGAACCGCTGAGCAGTCCCTCCAGATCCACCTCAGAGGTGGTGCGGGGACGTGCCTGATTACGGCGGATCTGGTCGACGACCACACGCCGGGCGATCGACAACAGCCAGGTCCGGGCTGAGGAGCGTCCGGCGAACCGGGGCAGTGCGCCGAGTACCCGCAGGTAGGTCTCCTGCGTCAGATCATCAGCGGTACCGGGATCGGCGAGGAACGCCACGGTTCGCCAGACATCACGTTCGGTGGCACGGATGAACTCGTCGAGGGCCGCCCGATCCCCGCGGCCGGCTGCCAGCGCGAGGCTGGTGAGCGGATCCTCGTCGGTCACGGTAAGCACCTTAGGTCACCCGGGGCCCGGTCGGCCCGGGGCCGGGTATTTTCGACCCTGAACGCGATGCAACCCTGAATGTCACGGAACTTCGAGCCGGTGCCATCCGACTCTGAAGGCGTGCAGTGTGTCGGGTACGGAGGAGGGCGATGACCACGACCGTGGTCGGTGCGACGGACGCACAGCCGGTTCGGCGCGTCGAACTCGACGTGTCGGGCATGACGTGCGCGGCCTGCGCCGCCCGGGTCGAGACCCGCCTCAACAAACTCGACGGTGTGCGCGCGTCGGTGAATTACGCCACCCGGGTGGCCACCGTCGACGCCCCCGACGCGGTGTCGTACGACCAGTTGTGCGATGTCGTGCAGCGCGCCGGGTATCAGGCCGAGATGCGCACGCCGGGCAGCGACGAGCGGCCCGATCCCGACGACGCCGCGGCGCGTTCGCTGTTGGTGCGACTGGCCGTCGCTGCGGTGTTGTTCGTCCCGCTGTCCCACCTGTCGGTGATGTTCGCCGTGCTGCCCGAGACCCGTTTCACCGGCTGGCAGTGGGTCCTGACCGCGCTGGCGCTGCCGATCGTCACGTGGGCGGCCTGGCCCTTCCACCGGGTGGCGTTACGCAACGCCCGCCACCGCGTCGCCTCGATGGAAACCCTGATCTCGGTCGGCGTCACGGCGGCGACGCTGTGGTCACTCGTCACCGTCTTCGCCGCGCACCCGCAGCGCCACACCGCCGGCGTCTGGCAGGCGCTCATGGGCAGCGACGCCATCTACCTCGAGGTCGCCGCCGGGGTCACGGTGTTCGTGCTCGCGGGGCGCTATTTCGAGGCGCGCGCCAAGTCCAAGGCCGGCAGCGCGCTACGGGCGCTGGCGGCCCTGAGTGCCAAGACCGTGACCGTGCTGCTTGCCGACGGAACTGAAATGGTCCTTCCCGCAGAGCAACTCAAAGAGGAGCAGCGCTTCGTGGTTCGGCCGGGCGAGACGATCGCCGCCGACGGACTGGTGGTGCAGGGAAGTGCGTCCGTGGACACCAGCGCCATGACCGGAGAATCCAAGCCGGCCCGGGTCGAGTCCGGATCGAGCGTGATCGGCGGAACCGTCGTGCTGGACGGGCGTCTCGTCGTGGAGGCCGCCGCCGTGGGCGCCGACACCCACTTCGCGGGCATGGTGCGCCTCGTCGAGGAGGCGCAGGCGCAGAAGGCCGACGCCCAGCGGCTGGCCGACCGGATCGCGGGCGTTTTCGTTCCGGCGGTGTTCGTGATCGCCATCCTGACCGCAGCGGGCTGGCTGCTGGCCGGCGCGGGCGCCGACCGCGCCTTCTCCGCCGCGCTGGCCGTGCTGGTCATCGCCTGTCCGTGCGCCCTGGGACTGGCCACCCCGACGGCGATGATGGTGTCCTCCGGACGCGGCGCGCAGCTCGGTATCTTCCTCAAGGGCTACCGCGCACTGGAGGCCATCCGCAATGTCGACACCGTCGTGTTCGACAAGACCGGCACCCTCACCACGGGCCACCTCGCCGTAACCGCGGTGACCCCCGCCGAGGGGTGGCAGTCCGCCCAGATCCTCGCCCTGGCGGCCGCCGTGGAGTCCGGCTCCGAGCACGCCATCGCGACCGCCGTCCTGGCAGCCAGCCCCGACCATCCCCCGGTGGTCGACTTCCGTGCCATCGCGGGACGCGGTGTCACCGGAACGGTGGGAGACCACCAGGTCGACGTCGGCCGCCCGCACTGGATCGGACAGGGGCGGACCGTTCCCGAATCCGTCGAATCGGCGCGCCGGGCCGCCGAGTCCGAGGGGCAGACCGTCGTGCTGGTGGCCGTGGACGGCGCCGTCTGCGGCACCATCGCCGTGGCCGACGCGGTCAAGGACAGCGCAGCGGCCGCGGTGGCCGCGCTGCATCAGCGCGGACTGCGCACCGTGCTGCTCACCGGCGACAACCCCAGTGCGGCCGCGGAGGTGGCCGCCCAGGTCGGCATCGACGACGTCATCGCCGACGTCCTCCCCGAGGGCAAGGTCGACGTCATCGAGCAACTGCGGGAGCGGGGCCGGGTGGTCGCCATGGTCGGCGACGGCATCAACGACGGCCCGGCCCTGGTGTCCGCGGACCTGGGCCTGGCGATCGGCCGCGGCACCGACGTGGCGATCGCCGCGGCGGACGTGATCCTGGTGCGCGACGACCTGCGTTCTGTCCCACAGGCTCTCGACCTCGCGCGCGCCACGATGAAGACGATCCGGATGAACCTGGTGTGGGCGTTCGGCTACAACGTGGCCGCGATCCCGATCGCCGCCGCCGGGTTGCTCAACCCGCTGATCGCCGGTGCCGCGATGGCCTTCTCGTCGTTCTTCGTCGTCTCCAACAGTCTTCGGCTACGAAACTTCGGCCGTGATGAGAAAGGGTGAAACCGTGACCCAGACCTTCTCGGTGACCGGACTGAACTGCCAGAGTTGCGTCAACCACGTCACCGAGGCGCTCAGCGCACTTGCCGGTGTCCAGGGTGTGACAATCGATCTCGCTCCCAAGGCGGCCTCGGCGGTTCACGTGGAGGCCTCCCGGCACCTGGGCGACGACGAGGTGCAGGCCGCCCTGGCCGAGGAGGGCAACTACTTGTTGGTGCGCTGACGGGCCAGTTCGCGGAGCATGTTGTTGTAGGCCGCCAGATCGTCGTCATAGCCGGCGTCGGCGTGGCGGTCCGAACGGGTCGAAGTGCGTCGGTCCTGGCGCGCCCACTGTGTCACCAATGCGATCACCACCATGACCAGGGGCACTTCGCTTGCGCCCCAGGCGATTGCGCCGCCGAGATGCTGGTCGTCATTCAGGTTGGACACCCACGGTAGTGCCAGGCCGCGATAGAAGGTTCCGCCGACGACCGAGGTCATGGTCATCATGGCGACGCCGAAGAACGCGTGGAACGGCATGATGGCGAACAACAGCGCGAGCCTGCCGATGAACGGCAGTCGGCGCGGTCCGGGATCGACGCCGATGATGCCCCAGTAGAACAGGTAGCCGGTGATCAGGAAGTGCACCGCCATGAACTCGTGTCCCCAGTGGTAGCGGACCAGGGTGTCGAACAAGGGGGTGAAGTACACGGCGTACAGCGAGCCGACGAACAACACGAACGCCGTGATGGGACTGGACAGGAACGCGGTGAACGGCGAATGCACCGCGCGGACAATCCACTCCCGCGGACCGGGCGGTGCCCCCGGCGCGGCGCTGGGCAGCACCCGCAACGCCAGGGTGACCGGTGCGCCGAGGACCAGCAGGACCGGCACGAACATGTTCAGCATCATGTGCTCGACCATGTGCACGCTGAACATCGCCGATCCGTAGGACCGCACCCCGGAACCGGTGGCGACCACCAATGCCGCGCAACCGGCGAGCCAGGAGACCGTGCGGCCGACCGGCCACCGGTCACCGCGGCGACGCAACCGGACCACGCCCACCAGATAGGCGCCGGCAAGGGTCAGGCCCAGAGCCCCGAGGAAGGTGTCGAAACGCCAGAACGTCGCCAATCGCAGCGCAGTCGGGGCGCCGGGCAGTTCATAGCCCAGCAGGACGTCCCAGATGCTCGGCGCAGTCGCCAGCAGGCGGGGCGCGGTCTGAATCGCCATCAGCGACAGCGCCGCCGGCACAGCCATCGCCCCGGCCACCCGCGCCGGCACCGGGATGCTGCGCCGCCCGCGCAGTGCGAACATCCGCAGCCACGAGTCCGGCGGCCAGGACCGCGCCGGCGAACAGGCCGAGCAAGCCGTACCCGGAGGTCAGATCCCCGGCCCGCAAGACCAGGAGCAGCAGGCCGTAGAGCACCGCGACCGATCCCGGCGGCCAGTGCCGTGACCGTGACGCGGCGTCGCACGGCGGCGTCGCACGGCGCCGCGGCGTTCACGATCGTCACACCGGCCCACACGGCCACGGCGACGGCGAAGACGATCACCGAACTGGTCGCGTAGTCGTGGTCGGGGCCCTGACCGGCGTTGCCGGTGACCGGGACCGCGACCACCCCCAGCAGAGCCGGAATCATCAGCGGCACATGCCATTCCCACCGCACCGTCAGCCGCACGGTGACGGCGAGCACCGCCGAGAACACGACGACGACCACCCAGCCCCGCCCGGTCTCCGACGCCCCCAGGGCGGCGGCGAGCCTACCGCTGACGAGCAACCGGGCCGCCGAGACGCCCGCGTCGGCGGCCGCCTGAACCACGACCATGACCAGCGCGGCGATCACCCAGACCGGCGGCCACCCGTTCCACCACCAGATGCGCCCGGAATGCTGCCGGGTCGAGGACCCCGCGGTCGTCCGGGCGGGCGGTGATGAGAACCAGCACCAGGCCACCCAGGCACACCGCGCCCGCGAGGGTGGCGGTGAAGTGGCCGACGGCCTCGGCGACGGTCGTCGCCGTCGCGGGGGAGAGGGCCGTCGAGCGCATACACCGCAACCGCGCCGGCCGCCGCAGCGAAGCCGAGCAGCAGCGACGGGACTGCTGCCCGGCCGGTGTCAGTGGGCGTGGACGTCATGGGCTCCGTTCCGGATCAGCGGGCGGTCGAGGGCGCTCCACCGATTGTTGCGGACGCTACACCGGGAACTATCCTCGGGCCCTGCTCGACTAATCATCGTGAATTCCGACCGCACCGGAGCAGCGACATGATTCAGGACCTAGCCCTGCAGGTGGGTTGTGACGCTGCTGTTCGTCGTTCAGCGCCGGGGTCTGCGTCCAGGCGATCGCGTCCAACCGTCATTCGGTCGCAACTGTGATCAGCCATTCGCTGCATGCCATCATGGCGATCGCCATGGCGGTGATGGCCTGGCCGCGCGGCGCGGAACTGCCCACCCGTGCGCCGATGATCTTCTTCTTCGCCGCTGCGCTGTGGTTCGCCGTCGTCACCGTCGCGGAGCCGCGACCATCGGGCGGCGAACGTCTACCACACGCTCATGATGCTGGCGATGGCCTGGATGTATGCGGCGATGGGCGGTCTGCCGGTGCGGCGACGGATGCGGATGCGATGGCGGGAATGGACATGCCGGGGATGGAGGGCATGGAGGGCGGCCACGCCGGCCACGCCGGCCACGCCGGGCACGCCGGGCACTCGGCTGCCGGCTCCGGCGCCGTCAGACCGTGAGCTGGTACGGGCCGCTCAACTGGGTGTGCACCGTCGGATTCGCGCTGGCCGCGGTGTTCTGGCTGTACCGCTTCATCACCGCCCGGCTGCAGCCGTCCAGACGGCGCCAACAGCGTCGGCGTCCTGTGCCAGTTCGCCATGGCGGCCGGCATGGCCATCATGTTCTCCGTGATGCTCTGAGCGTCGGTCAGGCGGCAGAGCCGTCGGTGGAACGCAGATGCCGACGCCGGCGGCCCCGCGACGCGTTGTCGGGTAACACGATGTCCTCGGTCACCGCCGCGGCGGTCGGATCGGGCTGACCGCCGGGCGCGCGATCGCCTCGCCACACCAGCAGGGCGAGAACCGCTCCGAGGACCACGGGCAGATGCGTCAGCGGGCGCTCGATGGTCACCCGGCCCGCCTCGGTGTCGGTGATCTCGTAGAGCATCAGGAAGGCGGCGAATGCGCCCAGGACCCAGGTCAGGCCTGCGGCGACGAGCGGCCGGATCGCTGCGCCTGAGTTAGGACATTTGGCTTAGTAAGCCATGTTGATGCCGAGGGCGGCCAGGATTTTCCGCTGGGGTTCGGCGATGTCGGGTGGGAAGGTCTGGGTCGCGCCGTTGATGGTGATGGTCGCTGATCGCAGCGGCCGCAGCTGCTTGACGACGTTGCCGATGGCCAGCCCGCTGCGTTCCTGGATGCAGTGCGCCACGGCCAGGGCGGTGAACACGATGGTCAGGTGCGCTTCGATGGCGTCGCGGGTGCGGTGGAACATGGGGCGGGCTGCGAGGTCGCTTTTGGACATGCGAAATGACTTCTCGACGTGCCAGAGGTCGTGGTATTTCGCGATGACCTCGGTGGCGGGCATGACGGCGGCCGGCAGGTTGGTGACGTAGCCCTTGAGCCCGACGAGGGATTGCGCGCGGGCCAGGCTGGCCTCGTCCAGGACGCGGTCCCCGGCGTGGGTCTTGACGAAGCGGGTGGATTTGACGGTGCGCTCGCCGTTGATGACCTCGCGGGCGCGGGTCTCCTGGGCGTAGAGGGTCTTCTGGTCGCGGCGGGCACGTTTGGCCGAGTAGGCCCAGATCGCCCGCCAGGCTGCGGTGTCGGTCTCGGGGTTCCAGACCGGCTCGGCGCGATGGGCGGTGTCGTTGACCTTGTTTCGGGCGTGCCGGGGCGTGACGGTGTCGATGATTTGGCCGTCGGTGAAAACATCACCGTTCCAATGGAAGTGCGATTCCAGATCGATCGGCGCCTTGACGCTGCGGGAGCCGACGATGAATCCCAGACCGGCCTCATCCAGGGCGGTGAGGTTGGTCGCCGAGAGCATGCCGGCATCGGCGGCGACGACCATCGGGGTGGAGCTCAGGTCGTGGCGCTCGGCGAAGGCGGTGATGGTCGGCACCAGGGTGGTGGTTTCGGCGGTGTTGCCCTCAAAGCAGCCGATTTCCAACGGGAACCCGGTGCGATCGACCAGCAGACCGACCACGATCTGCGGGTCGACCCTTCGCTCTTTGGAGTAGCCGACCTTGCGCAGGTCGTCTTCGTTCTCGGCCTCGAAGTACAAGGTCGTGACGTCATACAGCAGACAGGCTCAGCGCGCCCCGGTTCGCGGCGTGTTCAAAGCAGCGGGCGGCGATCATATCGCGGTACTTGCCGGCGACGACCGTGCCCAGATGTCTCTGAATTGTTCTGTACGACATGGCTTCTGCACCGAGATCGGCCAGCACGCGCAGCGAGTCGATCTTGCTGGTGGGTTCCACGATCCGGGCGATCACCAAATCGCGGAACACCGCATCACCGACGCAATCGAATCCGACCCAGTCATAGATCGCCCCGATCACGTCATAGAGCAGCCGCGAGCTGGTGGCCGCGGTGCGGCCGGGGGCAACGACCGCTCCTTTGGGGACACCGGCGGCCAACGTCAACGTGCCGCTGCGCCAGTCCGCCACGTCGGCGACCCGCTGCGCGCGGGCCGACACCTCGAAATCCAGGACGTCTTGATCACCGGTGGCGATCCGGCGGGCACGCTCCAGCAGAATCCCCAGCTCAGCGTCGGTATGGGCGGAACCGACATGCTCGACCAGCACGTCACGGCGGCCGGCCTTGCGCATCACCTGCACCGCCACCGCGCCCGAGGCGGTGCGCACTTTGCGCACGAACACCCACCGGACCCTACCCGCTTAGTAAGCCAAAACGCCCCGCCCGACAACCAAAAGCCCAGCTCAGAGCGATTCCGACTCCGGAATTCCGCGGAGGTGTCCTAACTCAGGTCCAACGGCGCCAACAGCGTCGGCGTCCTGTGCCAGTTCGCCATGGCGGCCGGCATGGCCATCATGTTCTCCGTGATGCTCTGAGCGTTCGTCAGGCGGCAGAGCCGTCGGTGGAACGCAGATGCCGACGCCGGCGGCCCCGCGACGCGTTGTCGGGTAACACGATGTCCTCGGTCACCGCCGCGGCGGTCGGATCGGGCTGACCGCCGGGCGCGCGTGCGCCCCGCCACACCAGCAGGGCGAGAACCGCTCCGAGGACCACGGGCAGATGCGTGAGCGGGCGCTCGATGGTCACCCGGCCCGCCTCGGTGTCGGTGATCTCGTAGAGCATCAGGAAGGCGGCGAATGCGCCCAGGACCCAGGTCAGGCCTGCGGCGACCAGCGGCCGGATCGCTGCGGCCACCATCGTGACCCCGAGCGCGGCTGACCAGGCGGTGGATTCGTGGAGGACGTGGCCGGCGCCGGCCACGTGCGGCAGGCCCAGGTGAGCGCCCGTGCCCTGCGCCGCAGCCAAACCGAGTTGGAGTACGCCGACCGCTCCCAGCGCCCACCGCGGCCAGGACCCGGGGAGCCGGCGCATCCGCCGGGGCGGCTGGTCCGTCGACGCCCGAACCGCCGAGACCTGCGAGCGGCCCGCCAATCGCCGCAGCAGTTGGGTCTGCTCCACCGCCCCGGCCTGCCATTGGCGGCACGGCTCGCAGCCGGCGAGGTGCTCGTCGACCCGGGCGGCGGGGATGGGTTCGCGCTCACCGTCGATACGGGCCGACAACGCCTCCCGAGCGGTGTCGCAATCCATGCCTCAATAGTCGCGCACGCCGGATGGTTTGTTCCGGCCAATAGCGCACTACTTCGGTGGCATCCGAATGCCACCGTCGACGCGGACCACCTCGGCGTTCATATACGAGTTGGTGATCAGTTCGATGACCATCGAGGCCAGTTCCTCCGGCTTGCCGAGGCGGTGCGGGAAGAGGACCGACTGGCCGAGTTTGGCCTTGAAGGCTTCGGCGTGCTCGCCCTCGCCGTAGATGGGGGTGTCGATCAGGCCCGGCGCCACGGTATTGACCCGGATTCCCACGGCGGCCAGGTCGCGCGCCACCGGCAGGGTCAGCCCGACCACCCCGCCCTTGGACGACGAATAGGCCGCCTGACCGATCTGCCCGTCGAAGGCCGCGACACTGGTCATGTTCACGATCGCCCCGCGCTCACCGGTTTCGGTGGGCTCGAGCCGGCTCATCGCGGTGGCGGCCAGGCGGATGCAGTCGAACGTGCCGATGAGGTTGATCGCGATGACCTTGCGGTAGGCGTCGAGGTCATGTGCCGATGCGAACTCCCCGTCCTTGCCGATGGTGCGCTGCGCCCAGCCGACGCCGGCCGAATTGACCAGTGCGCGAAGCGGACCGAGATCCATCGCGGTGTTGACGGCGTCCTCGATCTGTTCGGTCTTGGTGACGTCGACCGGGACGAACACGCCGCCGATCTCCTCGGCGAGTTTCTGTCCGCGTTCGGCCTGCATGTCGGCGATGACGACCCGGGCGCCGAGATCGGCCAACTGACGTGCGGTGGCGGCGCCGATGCCCGATGCCCCGCCGGTGACGATTGCGCTAGCTCCTTTGAGTTCCACGGTGCCGAGCTTACTGACGGCGGCCGGCGACGTGGCCGGTACCTGGGTGCACCGTCGACCGAACGCATACGCTGCTGCCGTGACACCCCAAGAGGCTCGCGCTGCACCCCGTCAGTCGAACTGGCCGGCCATGACCGCGGCACTTCTGCTGGTCATCGGGTTCACCTACAGCGACGACATCGTCGAGTTCGCGCTGAACCTCGGGGGGAATCGATTCGCCGGCGCGGGACCGTGGCTGGTGTTCGCCCTGGACAGCGTGCTCGTGGCGGGCACCGGGGTACTGAAGTGGCGGATCAGCGGCCAGGGCCAGGATCCGAGAACCTTCCTGCGCGGATTGGTGACCGGCTACTGGGGTCTGGGGGCGGCGTTGGTCGTGGTCTCCCATCTGGTTCTCATCGCGACCGCCGCGCCCCGGGCGAGGCTGGGAGTGTCCACGTCGGTGGGGGTGAGCCTGCTGTCCACGATGGTGTTCGTCACCGCGATGGCGTTGTTGCTGATCTCCGCGCTCAGCGACGGGTCCACCTCGTCGTCACGCGGATGGGTGGTGCCGCTGGTGCTGGGAACCCTTGTCGCGCAATTCGCCTCGGCGCTGTGGTACCCGGTGATCGATTCCGAGGAGGGCTGCTCTGACGTCGCCTCCTGGTACTTCTCCGATATGAGCCACATCACGCCGGTGGTGCTGTTGACTCTGGGTCTGGAGCTGAACTACCTGCGCCGCAGTACCTCGGTCCTGAGCCCGGGAATGCGGGTGGCACCCGTCCTGACGGTGATGATGCTCTCCGTCAGCTTGGTGCTGTCGTTCTCGATGATGGTCAAAGCCGATATGCCGAAATGCGGAATGGCAGCGGTGTGGCACGAATACATTGCGTTTGTGTTCACCGCACAGTCGATGGCGATCGGGTTGACGACTCTGGTCTGGCTGCTGATCAAGGACTCGATGAGCGGATGAGTTCCTTCGAGGTGACCGAGGCGGGGATCGCCGACCTTCGCCGGGCCCTCGACGACGGCCGGGTGACCAGCGTCGCGCTCGTCGAGGCCTACCTCCGGCGCATCGAGGCCTATGACCGAAGCGGCCCGACCCTCAACTCCGTCGTGGTGTTCAACGAGCACGCTCTGGCCGAAGCCGCCGCCTCCGACCACCGCCGTTCCCGGGGCGAACTGTCGGGTCCGCTGGACGGTATCCCGTACACCGCCAAGGACAGCTACCTGGTGAAGGGGCTGACCGCCGCATCCGGTTCGCACGCTTTCGCCAACCTCGTCGCACGCAGGGACGCCTTCGCGATCGAACAACTCCGCCGCGGCGGAGCGATCCTGATCGGCCTGACGAATATGCCGCCGATGGCCAATGGCGGAATGCAGCGCGGACTGTACGGCCGTGCCGAAAGTCCCTATAACGCAGAGTATCTGACCTCGGCCTACGGCTCCGGTTCGTCGAACGGCTCCGGAACCGCGACGGCGGCCAGTTTCGCCGCGTTCGGGCTCGGGGAGGAGACGTGGTCGAGCGGTCGGGCGCCGGCGACCAATAACGCGTTGTGCGCCTACACGCCCTCGCGCGGGGTGATCTCGGTGCGGGGCAACTGGCCCCTGGTGCCGACGATGGATGTGGTTGTGCCGCATACCCGCACGATGGCCGACATGGCCGAGGTGCTCGATGTCATCGTGGCCGACGACCCCGATCCGCGGGGGGACCTGTGGCGGATACAACCGTGGATCACGATTCCCCGATCCTCGGCGGTGCGGCCCGACTCCTACCGGGCGCTGCTGCCCGCCGACTCCGCGGCAGCCCGTCACACCCTGGCGGGCAAGCGATTCGGCGTCCCGCGCATGTACATCAACGCCGACCCGGAGGCCGGTGTCGGCGAAGGCCTCGGCATCGGTGGTTCGACCGGTCAACGGATCGACACCCGCCAGTCCGTCGTCGACCTTTTCCAGCAGGCCGCTGCCGACCTGATCGCCGCCGGCGCGGACGTCGTGCTGGTGGACTTCCCGGTGGTGTCCAATTACGAATGCGACCGCGCCGGGGCGCCGTCGATCAGAACGCGGGGCCTGGTGAGCCCTGAGTTCCTCGACCGGGAGATCCTCGACCTGTCGGCCTGGGCCTGGGACGACTTCCTGCGTGCCAACGCCGATCCCGCGATCCCCAACCTGGCGTCGGTCGACGGCAGCCGGATCTGGGTCAAGGCGCCGGGCGAGCTTCCCGATCGCGCCGAAGGATTCGGCGACGACATCACCGGCTACCCGGACTTCATCCGCGAGCACCCCATCGGGTCCTTTCTCGACATCCCGCACGTCGAGGAAGGCCTGCGTGGACTCGAGCAGACCCGGAAGGCCGACTACTCGACGTGGATGCACCGGCGCGGACTCGACGCGGTGATCTTCCCGACCGTCGCCGATGTGGGTCCCGCCGATATGGATGTCAACCCCGCCTCGGCCGACCTCGGCTGGCGCAACGGGGTCTGGGTCGCCAACGGCAATCTCGTTCCGCGGCACCTCGGAATTCCGACGGTCACCGTCCCGATGGGCATCATGGCCGATATCGGCATGCCCGTCGGGCTGACCTTCGCCGGCCACGCCTACGACGACACCGCGCTGCTGACCTACGCCGCGGCCTTCGAGGCGACCGGCCGTCGACGCGTTCCGCCACCGCGCACACCGCCCCTATGATCACGGACATGAACACAGTGATGCCGGCCGAATCTGCGCCGCAGGAACGGATTTGGATGGCCTTCCCCAGCGAGGGCTACTCGCTGGGGGACACCGACGCAGGCCCGGCACGAGGCGCGCTCGACCTGGGCGGCGGTGGCCCATGCCGTCGCCGAGTTCGAACCCGTCACGATCGTCGTCGATCCGAATGAACGGGCGGTCGCCGACCGGTACCTCTCGAACGCGATCGAGGTCATCGAGGCACCGCTGAACGACGCCTGGATGCGCGACATCGGGCCGACGTTCGTGCATACCGCCGACGGGTCGGTCGCCGCGGTGGACTGGGTGTTCAACGGCTGGGGCGCGCAGGACTGGGCGCAGTGGGACCGCGATGCGAAGATCGGCCGCATCGTCGCCGAGGCCGCCGGCGTCCCGGTCATCTCCTCGGATCTGGTGAACGAGGGCGGCGGAATCCAGGTCGACGGCGAGGGCACGGTGCTGCTCACCGACACCGTCCAACTCGACCCCGGCCGCAACCCCGGTACTCACCCGCGCCGAGGTGGAAGCCGAACTCGCCCGCACCATCGGCACCACCCACGCGGTGTGGCTGCCGTGCGGGCTGACGCGGGACTCCGAGCGGTTCGGCACCCGCGGACATGTCGACATCGTCGCCGCCATCACCTCACCGGGCCGCCTGCTGCTGCACACCCAGCGCAACGAGTCGCATCCGGACTTCCAGGTGAGCCGCAACCTCCGGGCAGCCGTGGAGGCCAGCCACGACGCGGCCGGACGCGGGTGGGAGATCATCGAGATGCCCGCGCCGGCAACGCTGACCGACGCCGAGGGCTACGTCGATTACAGCTATATCAACCATCTGGTGGTCAACGGCGGCGTCATCGCCTGCGGATTCGGCGACCGCGAGGACGCGAACGCGGCGGCGATCCTCGCCGAGCAGTACCCGGGCCGCCGGGTGGTCACCGTCGACGCGCGTCCCCTCTTCGCGCGCGGCGGGGGAATCCACTGCATCACCCAGCAGCAACCGGCACCGCGCTCGATCGGGGCAGGCCCTGCCGGCGGCGAACGTCCCGGAGTGGGACGGTTCTGATCTGCGAGGCGGCCAGTGACCCATGACATGCTGACGGTCTTCGGCGTACTGGGTGTTGCAATCGTGTTGTTCGTCTGGGGCCGGCCACCCGCCGATGTGGTTGGTCTGTTGGTCGTGGCCGCCTTGATGATGACCGGTGTGCTCAGCCCCGTCGAAGCGCTCTCAGGCTTCGGCTCCCCGGTCGTCATCCTGATCGCTGGCGTTTTCGTTGTGAGCGCGGGCCTGGTGAATACCGGTGTCACCCAACAGCTTGGTCATTTCATCGTGTCACTGGGCGGTAGCGATGAGAGCCGGCTGATGGTGCTGATCATGCTCATCGCCGGGGGCATCGGATCGGTTCTCAATTCGTCGGCCATCGTCGCCATGCTCATCCCGGTCGTGCTGTCCGTCTCGGCCAAGACAGGCCTGAACAGGAAGCGGCTCCTGATGCCGCTCTGCGTCGCGGTGATGATCAGCGGAATGATGACGCTGATCGCGTCCTCGCCGAACGTCATCGTGGAGAACACCCTTCGAGACCGCGGTGTCGAGCCGCTCTTCGGCTTCTTCAGCTTCACCCCGTTCGGGGTGGTGGCACTCGTGTTGAGTGTGATCTTCATGCTGCTGTTCGGCCGTAATCTCCTGAGCCGCAGACGCTCCGAGGGGAGCCAGGACGGCTCGCCGGGCGCCGCAGATCTGATCGCGACCTACGGCTTGTCGGACCGTTGGCGTCGCCTCGAGGTCCACCGCGGATCACCGCTGATCGGCCGGTCCGCGGCTGCGGTCCGGAGTCACTCCGCAGCGACTATGACGTCGAACTTCTCGGGCTGGACCGAAAGGATTCGCAGCGTAGCCGCTTCCTGCCACCTGATCCCGAAACCGTGATCGAAGCCGGCGATGTCCTTTTCTCCCTGATCGACGAACCCCATATCCCGGTTGTCACGACCGCCCTGTCCTGTTCGGTCGCCGGACCGCTACCGGCAGGACAGCGCCAGAGAATGCTGCAGGACATCGGAATAGCCGAGGTCATGCTCGCTCCCGAGTCGAAGTCAGTCGGTGCGTCGGTGGCCCAACTCGATCTCGCCTCCGCTTTCGATGTGACCGCCCTTGCCGTGCGCCACCGGGGCCATCCGGTCAACAGAAACCTTTCCGAACATCGGCTCGACTTCGGTGACACCGTGCTCGTCGGCGGTAACTGGCACGACATCCAGCGGCTCAGCGATGACCGCCGCAACTTTTTCCTGCTCAACCTGCCGAGCGAATACGAGGATCGACACCAGGCCCCGGGCCGCGCACCGATTGCGGTTGCCATCCTCATTCTCATGGTCGCCGCGATGGCTTTCCAGGTGCTCCCGAACGTCGCCGTCGCGTTGGTCGCCGCGCTGGCGATGATCCTCACCCGATGCGTCCCGGTTGACGGCATTTATCGGGTCATCAGCTGGCGAACCTTGGTGGTCATTGCCGGGATGCTGCCACTGGCGACTGCGCTGACCAAGACCGGCGCGACCACGATGATGGCCGACGCTCTGGTGCGAACCCTGGGCTCGCTGGGGCCGATCCTGATGCTGGCGACGGTGTTCGCGGTGACTGCGCTGGCCTGTCTTGTCATCTCCAATGTCGCAACCGCGGTTCTGCTCGCCCCTGTCGCGGTCGAGGCCGCACAGACCCTTCATGTCTCCCCGCAGGCATTTGCGATGACGGTGGCGATCGCCTGTTCCGCGGCGTTCGTGACGCCCGTATCGTCGCCGACGAACATGCTGGTGATGGAACCGGGTGGCTACCGCTTCAGCGACTACGCCAAAGTCGGCCTTCCCATGCTGGTCCTGACGATGATCGCGACCGTGGCACTGGCGAAAATGATCTACCTGTAGGGCGCGACCCTCGGGTGCCGAGCGCCGCAAAGATCGCGGGGATTCAGCCCTGCGCGCGCAACCGGGCCCGGGATCGGTCGGGACGCGGCGCCGAGCGCGTCGTGGCGGCTGTACTTCCGGTCGCCGCGGTGCAGTCGCATGGTCTGCCTGGCGAACCGCTCGATGGTGTAGCGGCCGACGGCCTCGTACACCCGGTCCAGGCCGGGCACGATCCGCATCGGGTAGCGGACGGCGAAGTTGGTCGCCGCGATGCCGGCCACAGCCACCTGTGCCACCTTGTTGTCGGGCAGTTCCAAGGCGTCGGCGTTGGCCGATCCCAGGATCAACCTGCTGTAGGCGCAGAGGATTTCGGTCGCGACCGTCCGGCCGACCGCGGCCGCGGGGTGCGGACTCGTCGCCGATCGCCAACGGGCCGAGTGCGGACTTCAGCGCCTGGCCGAGGCGGAGGGAGTCCTCGTCCGGGCGGAACTCGTAGTCGGCCTGCAGCCACAGCAGGCGCCAGGTGTCGGCTTCGTCGGCGGGTAGCAATTCGGGGTCCAGGCCGAGCAGGAAGCCCACGTAGCGCCAGAAGTGGTAGAGAGCGTCCTTGTCCTGACGGCTGAACTGGACGCCCAACGCCTGTGAGCCCAGCACGTTGCCGAGAGAGAACAGCATCAGGGTTCCGGCCATCGTGGACTGGTTCACCGGGTGGTCCCAGTCCTCGAAATCCCAGTCCTGCCGTCGCGCCATCCCGGCGCGGACCATGGCGTGCATGAGGCGAACCCGCAGGGTGCTGGTGAATCCGCGGCCGAAGCGCTCCAGAGCGTCGGGCGCGGTGACGTCGACGACCCAGTTCAGCGTCTCGGCCAACCGGCGCGGCGCCATGGCCTCCAGGTCTCCGGTGGCGACCAGGGTCTTGTCGGCCCGCGACGCGAGGTAGCCGCCCATCAACGAGAACATCGACAGGGCCGTGAGGCTGGGGAACAGGCCCACCCGCGCCGTGACCCGGACGGCGTAGTCGATCTTCGCGTGGTCCACCCAGTACGGCGTGTTCTCAACATGGCCGAAGAAGGCGACGAGTTCGGGCATCGGATTGTCCACCGCGCCGATCCCGTGTTCGACAGCGGTCTCGAACTGGGCGCGCCCCACGCCGGGGGGCAGTCGCCGGAAGGCTGCGACCAGGTCATCGGCCAACGGGTCGCCCATCCGGGTGAACCGCCGGTAGCTGTCGCGCTGCTCGGACGTGGGCCGGATATTGCTGGGCGCCAGGAAGCGAACCCACACGTTGAAGGGGAATTCCCGGAACAGCGGGGGATCGACGAGATCGGCCACCCGAACACCTCCAAGAAGTGGTGACGCAAAGCACCAGATTCGATTCTGGTGCTAGGCTTCACCACATTGGTTGGCAATGTCAAGAGGACACTCCTGTGACGACCCAGGCGCGCCGGACGTACGGCGGTGCAAGCGAGGAGGAGCGGCGCACCCGCCGCCGGGCCGCGTTGCTGGATGCCACCTTGGACGTCGTCGCCGCCAAAGGCGCCAAAGGCCTCGGCGTAAAGGCGGTCGTGCAACGCCGCCGGGCTCAACGACAGGTACTTCTACCAGCAGTTCCGCGACTGCGATGAGGCCCTTATGGCCCTCTACGACGACCTCATCGTCGAAGGCACCGGCGCGATCATGCTGGCGTTCGACACATCCGAACCGCGGGCCGATGCCCGACTGCGGGCATGCGTGGCCGCCGCCATCGACTTCGTCACCGTCGATCCGCGTCGCGGCCGGATTCTGATCGAGTCGCAGGCCACCGAGGCGTTGCGGGCCAAGCGGCAGGAACTCGTCTCCGCCCTGGCCGGCGTCATGTTGTCGAATCGGCCGCCGCCGGGCGCCGACGCGCCATCCGAGGACTACTCCCGTTTGATGGCGCTGACGATCATGAGCGGCGGCCTGGACCTCGGTGCGATGTGGCTGCGCGGGGACCTCGACATCCAACGGGATGTCCTGATCGACTTCATGACGACCTTCATCATGTCGGCGACCCGGTCATCGGCGCCGGCCGGCTGAGGTCACTCCGGAGTCAGATAGGCGCCGGCGGGCTGTCGGCGCGCGTTCCGCTGCGCGGCGGCGCCGGCGAACGTCACCAGCATGATGCCCAGCACTTGCGGCAACGACGGCTTCTGATGCAGCACAACAAGTCCGAGGACGACGCCGATAGCCGGCTCAAGGGCCATCAGCGTTCCGAAGGCAGCGGGGTCCATGTGTCGCAGCGCGGTCATCTCCAGGGCGAACGGCAGGACCGGCACCAGTACCGCCAGACCGACGCTCGCGACGAGAGTCCCGACGGTGATGTGGCCGGCGGCCTGCGGGACGCCGACCACCGCGGCGGTGGCGGCGGCGACGGGCGCGGCCAGACTGAGTCCCTGCAGTCCGCTGAACCGGTCCCCGATGTGCTGGGTCAGCAGAATGTAAGCCGCCCACCCGACCGCCGACCCGGCGGCGAATCCGACACCGGCGAGGTTCACCGCGCCATGCCAGGGTTCGGTCAGCAGCAGCACACCAACCAGGGCCATCGCCGGCCAGGCCAGTGCTCGCCGGTTGTGACTGCGCAAGGCGGCGACGCTGAGCGGTCCCAGGAATTCGATGGCGACCGCGGTGCCCAACGGGATGCGGTCGATGGCCGCCAGGAACAGACACGTCATGGCGCCGGTGGTCACCCCGAGCCCGACCAGGGCCGGGATGTCGTGGCGGTCGATGGACCTCAGCGCAGGACGTGCCAGTGCCAGGAAGATCAGCGCACCGGCGCTGAGTCGCAGCCACGCCGTGCCGGCCGGGCCCACCTGGGCGATCAGCGGCAGTGACAGCGCAGCCCCGAGTTGTACCGAGAACATCGCCGTGACGGCCATCATCCAGGCCGGTATCGGCAGCGCCCGCCCCCTAGCGTCGTTCATTGCGGCGCAGCGGGATTGGTGATGAACCGCCGGACGATGCGGACATCGGGCCCCAGTCGCACCAGGTGCTCGGTCAACTCGTCAGCGGCGGCCGCCGCGGCGTCGTCGGTGATCGGGTCCAGGACGTCGAGGATGAACAAAGCGGTGGTGGTGTCGGCGCGCAACTGGGTGCGCAGGGCCTGGCGCCAGTTCCACCGCCGGCAGGTCACCCCCTCGTCGTCGCACCACACCACCTCGCCCGGTTCGGGGTACTCGACGACCGCCTCGCCGCCGGCGACGGTGTCGAACGCCTCGGTTCCCATGGCGCGGAGCAGTCGTGGCGACCCGGTGTAGCAGTTCAGATCCTCTCCGCCCAAGGGGATCTGATGCAGCACCGAGACGGCGTTGTAGATGTCGGTGAGCCGATTGACCCGGGGCAGTCCGGTTTCCGCTCGGCGCAGCAGTGTCTCGACGCTGTTGCGGGTGCGCTGCGGCTTGGCGCCGAAGGACCGGTAGGCCTCCCGCCATGCCGCGATATGCGGCAGTTCCTCCACCGGCGTCGCGCTGATTGCCTGGCGTGCGTGCACTTCCGCGCGCTGTAGCAGCGCTTCGCTGTCTGGATTTCCGGGTGCCGGCCCTACTCCGCCGACGGCCAGCAGCAGCGTCCGGTAGTCGGGACGCAACGCGAACACCGCGGCGTCGATGTGCGCGCCCGCCAGAAACTGTTCGAGTGCGTCTGTCATCGATGTCCTTCTTTGGGTGCCCGTACGTCGGGCTCGAACACCGCCAGCGCGAACCGTGCGGTGCGCTTCCCGTTGTTGGTGTAGCTGTGGTCGGTGTCTCCGGCAAACGCGACCGCGTCTCCGGTGTGCAGCGTCACCGACTGGCCGGCGGTCTCGATGATGATCGCCCCCTGCAGGACATGCACCAGTTCCCGGGTTCCCGGTGTGTGCGCCTCGCTGGTATGCGACTCTCCGGCGGCCAGTGTCCAGTCCCACAGCTCGACCACATCGGGGGCAGCGGTCCCGGCCACCAGAATCCCCTGCCCGCCAGCCGAACCCGTCCACAGCGCAGCGCCCTCGCCGCGGCGGGTGACCTTTAACGTCTGCGGTTCCGGCGGCTCGACCAGGGCGGGCAGGCCCACCCCGAGTGCCTCGCTGAGTCGCAGCAGGGTGCCGACACTCGGATTCACCTCGCCCTGCTCGACGTTGACCACCATCCGCCGGCTGACCGACGCGGTCTGCGCCAACTGATCCAGCGTCCACCCTCGTGTCTGGCGCTCGGTTTTCACCCGTGCGCCGATCACCGCGGCGAGCGCTGCGGCACCGTCGTCCATGAGTGCAACATAGTGCATCGATAGTGCAGTAACAAACCCTATTGCGGGTCCTGGTTCTGGGCTATCGTGGCCGTTACATCACCTGCAGGAGATCGCCATGACCGTTTACGCCAAGCCCGGGGCCGACGGCTCCCTGATGTCCTTCGACGCCCGCTACGACAACTTCATCGGCGGCGAGTGGGTCAAGCCCTCCGGGGGCCGGTACTTCGAGAACATCTCCCCGGTCAACGGGCAGGTGTTCTGCGAAGTGGCCCGGTCCACCGACGCCGACATCGAGAAGGCACTGGACGCCGCGCACGCCGCCGCCCCGGCGTGGGGCAGGACCTCGGTCGCCGAACGCGCGGTGCTGCTCAACAAGATCGCCGACGTCATCGAAGCCAATCTCGAGCCGATCGCGCTCGCGGAATCGTGGGACAACGGCAAGCCGATGCGTGAAACGCTCAACGCCGATATTCCACTGGCGGTGGACCATTTCCGGTATTTCGCCGCCGCCATCCGGTCCCAGGAAGGCTCGATCTCCGAGATCGACGACGACACCGTCGCTTACCACTTCCACGAGCCGCTGGGCGTGGTGGGACAGATCATCCCCTGGAACTTCCCGATTCTCATGGCGGTGTGGAAGTTGGCCCCCGCACTGGCGGCCGGCAATGCGATCGTGCTCAAGCCCGCCGAGCAGACACCCGCCTCGGTCCTGTACCTGATGTCGCTGATCGCCGATCTTCTGCCGGCGGGAATTCTCAACGTGGTCAACGGATTCGGCGTCGAGGCGGGCAAGCCGCTGGCGTCGAGCAACCGGATCGCCAAGATCGCCTTCACCGGCGAGACCACCACCGGCCGGCTCATCATGCAGTACGCCAGTCAGAACCTCATCCCGGTGACCCTGGAACTGGGCGGCAAGAGCCCGAACATCTTCTTCTCCGACGTGATGGCCGCCAACGATGACTACCAGGACAAGGCGTTGGAGGGCTTCACCATGTTCGCCCTGAACCAGGGCGAGGTGTGCACGTGTCCGTCGCGCAGCCTGATCCAGTCCGACATCTACGACGAGTTCCTGGCCATGGCGGCGATCCGCACCAAGGCTGTGCGGCAGGGCGATCCGCTGGACACCGAGACGATGATCGGCGCGCAGGCCTCCAACGACCAACTGGAAAAAATCCTGTCCTACATCGAGATCGGCCGTAGCGAGGGAGCCACGGTGATCACCGGCGGTGAGCGGGCCGATCTGGGCGGCGACCTCTCCGGTGGCTACTACGTGCAACCGACGATCTTCGCCGGGGACAACTCGATGCGGATCTTCCAGGAGGAGATCTTCGGTCCCGTCGTCTCGGTGACCTCGTTCGCCGACTACGACGAGGCCATCCGGATCGCCAACGACACGCTGTACGGCCTCGGTGCCGGGGTGTGGAGCCGTAACGGCAATCTGGCCTACCGGGCCGGCCGCGACATCAAAGCCGGCCGGGTGTGGACCAACTGCTACCACCAGTACCCGGCGCACGCCGCGTTCGGCGGGTACAAGCAGTCCGGCATCGGCCGGGAGAACCACAAGATGATGCTGGACCACTACCAGCAGACCAAGAACCTGCTGGTGTCCTACAGCGACAAGGCGGTCGGATTCTTCTGAGTCAACTTCTTCTGAGTCAACTTCTTCTGAGTCAACTTCTTCTGGGTCACCGGCGGTTCCGGCCGGGCAGATAGGGCAGGCGGACCCGAGGCAGGAGCGCTCCCGCCCGTCGGGCGCGGACGGCGCCGACGATGACCCCCGTGCCGTATGCGGCGTCCTCGACCAGGCGCAGGCCGAGGTAGCGGGGCAGATCCACATCCGGCCGCTGCGACATCCATTCCCGAACCAGCGGAATCAGCATGGCCGCCGCCGCGGCTGCACCGGGCCGGGACCGCAACCCGCTGAGCAGGGCGAGAGCGCCCAACGGCCACCACTCGCGGCGCAGCAGATGCCCGGCGGCCTGCGCATCGGAGGTCAGCGTCCTGCCGATGACGACCGGGGCCACTCGGGCGTCGATCCCGGACCCGCGCAGCCTCCGGGCCAGCAGGGCGGCGGCCGTTCCGGCGATCCCCAGCCCCGCCGACACCCTAACGCCTGCGGATGGCTTGCGCGCCAACAGGATTGCCGCGACAGCGAGGTTCCAGCCGGACAACCGTGCGGGTGCCAGGCGCCCGGGGTGCCGGCGGTCCAGCGGCGCAGCCGACGTGCCGTAGTCGAAGATCCGGCGCGCCCAATCCGAGGTCGGCCGCATCTCGTGGGTGACCACCGCGGCGGGTTCGTAACGGACCAGCCGTCCCGCCTCGGACAGTCGCCAGACCAGATCGACGTCCTCGCCGAGACGCAGGTCCTCGTCGAAGGCGCCGTCGCCGACTGACGACCTTCGCACCAGCAACGCCGCCGACGGAAGAAAGCTCAGTGGCGCGCCGAAAGTCACCAGTTCCGGGCGGGGACCCATATCCAGTGCGGATCGTGCGGTCTGGAATCGGGCCAGCAGACCCGACGATGGCGACCGCGGGATGATCCGCGGAGCCACCGCGGCCACCCGGGGATCGTCGAAGTGCGCGACGAGGGTGTCGAGCCAGCCGCCGGTCACCCTGCAATCGGCGTCCACGAACGCCACGATGGGGGAGTCGGCCTCCCGCAGGCCGGTGTTGCGGGCCGCGGCGGGCCCGCGGTTGACCGAATGACGCACCAGGACCGCACCGGCGTAACGCGCCGCCGCCGCTACACCGGGGTCGGTGGATGCGTCGTCCACCACGATCACCCGGGCACCCGGTGAGGCGGCGCCCAGCGATTCGAGGCAGTCTCGCAGCAGATCGGGCCGTTCGTAGGTGGGTACCACCACGTCGACGGCCATCACCCGGGTGGCCGCGACCGGGTGGACGATGCCGCGCTTGAGCATCAGGTCGGTGATCGCCGCCTCGACGCCGGGGGACGGCACGACACCGCGGGCCCCGGCGGCGACGAGTCGGCGAACGAAATCGCGGCCGGCCGGGGCGATGCGCGACACGCCCCAGGGCGCCCCGCCCAGCACCGCCGAGGCGTCGTTCCACACCCGAACCCGGTCGTCGAGGGCGACGGCGCGCCCCGTCGGGAAGCCGAGGCCATCGGTCAACCGGGCGGCTCCCTTCCCTGCGCGGCCGCAGAACCGGCGGACGGCGGGAACGCCATCCGCCCGGCCGCATGGTAACCCCGTGGCAGCGGCGTCCGTCGCGTCGCGGCCGGGTCGATAGGCTGGCAGGATCACCCCTTCGAGCCGAGGTGGCCCTCATGCCCACACCGTCAGCCGCCGTTTTCGACCGATTGCGCGCCCTGGCCGCTATCACCGACATCTCATCGCGCCCGTCGCGGACCGTCGAGGAGGTTTTCACCGGGTTGCCGCTGGCCACCATTCCGGTCGGCACCGCCGATGACGTCGAAGCGGCCTTCGTCAAAGCCCGCGCCGCCCAGGTCGCCTGGTCCAACCGGCCGGTTGCCGACCGGATCGAGATCATCGAGCGCTACCGCGATCTGGTTGTCAAAAACACTGACTTCCTGATGGACCTGCTGCAGGCCGAGGCGGGTAAGGCCCGCTGGGCCGCGCAGGAGGAGATGATCGACCTGATCGCCAACGCCAACTACTACGCCCGTGTCTCGGCCGATCTGCTCAAGCCGCACAACGTCCAGTCCCTGCTGCCGGCCATCGGCAAGACCACCGTGCGCCATCAGCCCAAGGGCGTGGTCGGGGTGATCTCCCCGTGGAACTACCCGATGACATTGACCGCGTCGGACTCGGTGCCGGCGCTGATCGCCGGCAACGCGGTGGTGCTTAAACCGGACAGCCAGACGCCCTACTGCGCGCTGGCCTGCGCCGAGCTGCTCTACGAAGCCGGCCTGCCACGGGAGCTGTACGCGGTCGTCCCCGGTCCGGGATCGGTGGTGGGCACGGCCATCCTGGAGAACTGCGACTACCTGATGTTCACCGGGTCGACGGCCACCGGACGCCAACTCGCCGAACAGTGCGGCCGTCGGCTCATCGGATTCTCCGCCGAACTCGGCGGAAAGAACGCGATGATCGTGACCCGGGGCGCCAACCTGGACAAGGTGGCCAAGGCGGCCACCCGGGCGTGTTTCTCCAACGCCGGGCAGCTGTGCATCTCGATCGAACGCATCTACGTCGAGAAGGACGTCGCCGACGAGTTCACCCGCAAGTTCGGCGAGGCGGTACGAGCGATGAAGCTGGGCACCGGCTACGACTTCTCCGCCGACATGGGCAGCCTGATCTCCGAGGGTCAGCTCAAGACGGTGTCCGATCACGTTGATGACGCAAAGGCCAAGGGCGCCATCGTGATCGCCGGTGGGCGGTCGCGCCCGGATGTCGGCCCGCTGTTCTACGAGCCGACCGTTTTGACCGGCGTCACTCCCGAGATGGAGTGCTTCGCCAACGAAACCTTCGGTCCGCTGGTGTCGATCTATCCGGTCACCGATGTCGAGGAAGCGATCGAGAAGGCCAACGACACCGAGTACGGGCTCAACGCCAGCGTGTGGGCGGGCTCGGACGCCGAGGGCCAGCGGATCGCCGCACGGCTGAGGTCGGGAACGGTGAACGTCAACGAGGGCTATGCATTCGCCTGGGGCAGCCTCAGCGCGCCGATGGGCGGAATGGGTCTCTCCGGAGTCGGGCGCCGGCACGGCGCGGAGGGTCTGCTCAAATACACCGAGGCCCAGACCATCGCGACCGCCAGGGTGCTCAACCTCGACCCGCCGCTCGGCATGCCCAATGCCGCCTGGCAGAAGTCGCTGTTGCCGATCGTCCGGTTGGTCATGAAGCTGCCCGGGCGCACGTAGCCAGGCGGACCCCGCGCCGATCCGGCGACGGGCCACCATCAGGGTGCGGGGCTCGCATCTGACCAGATAACCGGAGGTGACCGACGTGTCAGCGAAGTCCTACAACAGTGTCTGGCAGTTACGGGCCGACGCCTGGTGCCGACTGGAGGACGCCGCCGGCCAACTCGCGCGTCTGGCCGGTGCCGGCAGACCGGCCGACGAGCACCACACCGTCTGCGCCGAACTGCTCAGCGATCTGTCCCTGGTCGAGTTGTACTGGGCGTACCCCGGCGGTCTGAAGTTCGCCAGGCTGAACCGGATGTTCGCCGCCGGTGAATACGACAAGTTCGCCCAGGCCGTCGCCGTCATCAACCATGCTCTGACCCACGAGAGCTATCGCTCGGGAGAGGTCGAGACCGCCACCACCGGCGACGACGACGAGCTGTCCGCCGAGATGCACTGGACCGGCGACGTCCACCCGCACGACAAGAGGCAGCCCCTGTACTTCGAAGTCCTCGTCGTCGAGACGCTGACCGAGGCCCAGGAACGCCGAGTCCGCAAGGAGGCACATGCGTGGCGCCGCCCCGATGACGAGTTCGTCTACGAGATCGTGGTGGTTCCCAACGCGGTCGAGGCGCTGATCGCCGCCCGGCTCAACATGAATCTGCAGGCCGTGGTGGTCGGGCGCCGGTTCGCCACTCAGACCGCGCGGGATCTTTCCGGCCTCGCCGACTTCGTCGACACCGCGATCGCCGACCAACTCGGCGAGGACGAACCGCCCGACGTGCGATCGGCCATCCTGGCCGCGGCACTGCGCAAGATCGGCCCAGGCCTCGACCTGTACCTGATGACCGAGGTCGACGTGGAGAACGTCGCCGGCCGGCTCGGCCGGGACTTCCGCCGGGTGTTCCACGCCCGTGAGGGTCTGCTCGAACTCCACCTGAGCCTGCTCAAAGGTGTTGCGGAGCGGTACCGCACGCCGTTCTTCAGTGCGCTCAAGCAGTACAGCCAACAACCGACCGGGGTCTTCCACGCCCTGCCGATCTCGCAAGGCAAGTCGATCGTCAAGTCGCACTGGATCACCGACATGGTCGATTTCTACGGGCTTGACATCTTCATGGCCGAGACCTCGGCGACCTGCGGTGGTCTGGACTCCCTGCTGGAGCCGACCGGCCCGCTGCGGGAAGCCCAGCAACTCGCTGCCGCGGCGTTCGGATCCCGCCAGACCTACTTCGTCACCAACGGCACCTCGACGGCGAACAAGATCGTCACCCAGTCCCTGGTCGCCCCGGGCGACATCGTGCTGCTGGATCGCAACTGCCACCAGTCGCACCACTACGGGATGATGCTGGGCGGGGCGAACGTCATCTATCTGGATGCCTATCCGCTCAACGACTACACCATGTACGGCGCCGTACCACTGCGGGAGATCAAGTCGAAGCTGCTCATGCTGCGCCGGGCCGGCAAAGCTCGACCGGGTCAAGATGATCGCCCTGACCAACTGCACGTTCGACGGGATCGTCTACGACGTCGAGCGGGTCATGGAGGAGTGCCTGGCGATCAAACCGGATCTGGTGTTCCTGTGGGATGAGGCCTGGTTCGCCTTCGCCCGGTTCCATCCGGTCATGCGGGCGCGCACCGCGATGGAGGCGGCCCGCCGGGTGCGAGACCGGTTGGCGCACAAGGACTATGCGGCGGCGGTCGAACACCAGCTGGCGCAGGACGCGGCCAGCCCGCCCACCGACGACGACCTTCTCGACCGCCGGCTGCGCCCGGACCCGGCCAAGGCGAGGGTCCGGGTGTACGCCACGCAGTCGACCCACAAGACCCTGACGGCGCTGCGGCAGGGATCGATGATCCACGTCTTCGATCAGGATTTCGATCAGAAGGTGGCCGAGGCGTTCCACGAGGCGTACATGGCGCACACCTCGACCTCGCCGAACTATCAGATCCTGGCCTCCCTGGATCTCGGTCGCCGGCAGGTGGCGCTGGAGGGCTTCGAGTTGGTTGCCCAGCAGGTGGAGAACGCCATGCAGTTGCGCGATGCCATCGACAACCACCCGCTGTTGAGCAAGTACATGTCGTGCCTGCGGACCGCGGACATGATCCCCGACGACTACCGGGCCAGCCATATCGAGCAGCCGCTGCGCTCGGGACTGCGGAAAATGATGCGGGCGTGGGATTCCGACGAGTTCGCCCTGGACCCGACCCGCATCACGCTCTCGATCGGGCGCACCGGCTACAACGGGGACCAGTTCAAGCGGGTTCAACTGATGGACCGCTACGGCGTGCAGATCAACAAGACATCGCGCAACACCGTGCTGTTCATGACGAACATCGGGACGACGCGCAGTTCGGTGGCCTTCCTGGTGGAGGTTCTGGTGAACATCGCCAGTGAACTCGACGAACGGGATTCGGAGATGAGCCTGGCAGAGCGGGCGCGTTTCGAGAAGAAGGTGCACCGCCTGACATCGGACTCCGCGCCACTGCCGGACTTCAGCGGCTTCCATCCGGTGTTCCGCGACGGTTCCGGGGCGGAAGAAACCCCCGAGGGCGATGTCCGTCGCGCGTTCTATCTGTCCTACGACGACGCCAACTGCGAATACCTCTTCGCCGAGGAGATCGAGGCGAAGATGGAGGCGGGGACCCAGGTGGTGTCGGCGACGTTCGTCACGCCCTATCCGCCGGGCTTCCCGGTGCTGGTGCCGGGGCAGGTGTTCAGCCGCGAGATCCTGACCTTCATCCGCGAGCTTGACACGCCCGAGATCCACGGATACCGGCCGGACCTGGGTTACCGGGTCTACACCGACAAGGCGATCGAGAACTGCGAGCGGCCCGCGCGGGCCTGAGGGCGCCTTCCGGTTCTCGCTCTTGGCGACCGCCGGTAGGCTCACGCCGTTTGCGAGCCCGCGGCGTCGAAAGGCACGGAATGCGTCGAGGTACAACGGTGGTGCGGCGCAGGGTGGTCAATCTGGTTCATGCGCTGATGGTCATGGTCGCGGTGTCGTTGTCCGCCGTCGTGCTGCCCGCGTCGGCGAACGCCGCGCCCGGCCCGGACCAGGTGATCGTCGGCGCATTCATCAACGACATCCAGCAACTCGATCTGGCCGCAGGCAGTTTCACCATGGACCTGTACGTGTGGATGCGCTGGAGGGGTGACCGTAACGACCCGACCGACTCGATCGAGGTGATGAACTCCAACACGTTCGAGAACACCACGACCTCTCAGACCGGTGGTGTGGCCGGCAAGCCGCTGTTATCGGCCCCGCGCGTCATGCCGGACGGATCGAAGTACATGGCCTTTCGTTACCAGGGCGTGTTCAGCCGGAAGATGAACCTGGAGAGGTTCCCCTTCGATTCGCAGAACCTGGTGGCGATCTTCGAGGACCAGGATCAGGACGCCAAGCAACTCGTCTACGTTCCCGACACCGACCCGGTGAGCATCAGCGATTCGGTCAACATCCCCGGTTACACGATCGGGACGCCGACGCTCACGGTCGAGTCGCATCGGTATCCGACCAACTTCGGTGACATCAGCGCGGCGCCGGATCAGGAATACTCGCGGATCCTCATCACGGTGCCGGTCACCCGTGACGTGCTGCCCTACATGGTCAAGATCATGCTGCCGATCCTGATCGTCATCCTCATCACGGCGCTGATCTACGTGTTGCCGGCCCGGTTCGAGGAGGCCCGGACGGGTATCGGCGTCACCGCCATGCTGACGATGGTGGCCCTGCAGTGGACCACCGACGAGGGCCTGCCGTCGGTGGAGTACCTGACCTTGCTGGACCTGATCTACATCCTGTCGATGCTCTACATTCTCGCGGCCATGGGCTACACCGTGATCGCGAGCAGGCGCAGCAGGACGGAGACCGCTGACGCGATCCTGACCTCGTTCGACCGCCGGGTGGGGGTGACCTCGCTGGTGTTCTACACCGTCCTGGTCGCCTTGGCGCTCACCTTCTATCTGCGTCACCAGTACACGTGATCACTGCCGTAGCCCGCTCACGCGTACCGTCCGGTCGGATACATTCACAACGGTGAACTGGCAGGTTCTTCAGCCCTACCTGGTGGCGGTGGCCATCGGGTTGCTGCTGGGCCTTGAACGCGAGCGCAGTCACAAGCGGACGCTGCCGGCAGGCTCCCGGTCCTTCGCGTTGCTGTCCCTCCTGGGCGCCGCTGCAGCATCTTTCGGTCCCTGGGCGGTGATCGCCGGCCTCGCCGGCATCGGTGCATTGATGGTGCTGGCCTATCTGCGGACCAGTGACGAGGACCCGGGCACCACCACCGAAATCGCCGCACTCGTCGCCTACCTGCTCGGCGCGCTGGCCTATACCCGGTCGGCGCTGGCAGTGGCGCTCGCCATCGTCGTCGTCGCTCTGTTGTTGTCCAAGAATCGAATCCACCGATTCGCCCGCGACATCGTCACCGAAGTCGAACTCGAGGACGCGGTCAAGTTCTTCGTGGTGGCCTTCGTCGTATTGCCGCTCCTGCCGGATCGGCCCCTGGGTCCGTACGGCGTGCTCAATCCCGCGAAGGTCTGGTTGCTGGTCGTTCTGCTCACCGGCATCGGCTGGGTCGGCTATATCGGCGTTCGGGCGCTGGGGCCGCAGCGCGGATTACTGGTGACCGGTCTGGCGGGCGGATTCGTGTCGGCGAGCGCGACCACCGCCTCGATGGGCCGGCTGAGCCGATCCGGGGCCGGCATCCGGGCGCCACTGGCCAGCGCGCTGGCGGCCAGTCTTGCCACCTTCCTGCAACTGCTGATCGTGATCGGCTACGTCGACGCCGGCGTGCTGCGCCGGCTGTGGTTGCCGGTGGTCATCGCAGCGGCGGTGCTGGTGGTCGTGGCCGCCGCGGTGTACCGGGGCGCCGGACGGGAACGGACGGACAGCGCCGCGGAGGCCGCGACCGTCCCGGCGGGCCGGCCGTTCGCGCTGCGGCCCGCGCTCATCCTTACCGCCGTCCTGATCTTCGCGCTGCTCGTCGGTCGCTGGGGAGCGGCCGTCCTCGGGCCGAAAGGTGCCGTGCTGGCCGCCTTCGCGGCCGGTCTCGCCGATGCCCACGCCGGATCGGTCGCCGCCGCCAGCCTCGCCGCCCAGGGTGACATCACCGTCGGCACCGCACTGGCCGCCATCGCCGCGGCACTCGGCTCCAACCTGCTGGTCAAGATCGCGCTGGCCTTCACCGCGGGCGGACGGCGCTTCGGAATGGCCTTCGCCGCGGGGATGGCGCCGCCGGCGATCGTGTTCGGTGTGGCACTGGCGTTCGTGCTGGGCTTCGGGTGATTCCGTCGGCGATGGCGCCATGCGGTGCGACAATTCCGGAGTGACCGAAGACGGTGCCGCCATCGACCCTCCGATGGAGGGTCTGAAGTCCAAGGGTCTGCGTAAGGGGTCGATCTCCCTGGTCGGGGCGGTGGCGATCGGTCTGGCCGCCACGGCGCCGGCATACTCACTGACCGGGGCGCTCGGGCACGGTGCCGACGAGGCCGGCTACCAGATGCCGATCGTCTTCATCCTCGCGGTGATCCCGATGTATTTCATCGCCCTGGCCTACAAGCACCTCACCGATGCCGCGCCCGACGCCGGCACGGTGTTCACCTGGGGCTCCAAGGCGATCCTGCCGCATATCGGCTGGATCGGGGGCTTCGCGCTGATGCTGTCGAGCATCCTGGCCGGCGTCGGCGCCGCCGGGATCACCGTCAACGCGGCGGCGGTGGCGTTCGGTATCGAGGATCCGCCGGACTGGCTGAAGATCGCCATCGCCGCGGTCTTCATCCTGTTCACCACATGGCTCGTCGCGCGCGGGGCAGAGGAATCCTCCCGCACCACGCTGATCCTGACGGTCATCCAGTACGGCGGTCTGGCGCTCTTCGCCGCGATCCTCGGCATCAACATCCTGCGCGAGCAGCGCAACCCGACCGCCGAAGCATTCTCCTGGCAGTGGTTCAACCCGTTCGCCATCACCAGTTTCAGCGCTCTGCTCGGAGGCTTCCTGGTGGCGGTCTTCATCTTCTGGGGCTTCGACGCATCCCTGTCGATGTCGGAGGAGACCGAGGGCACCGCCGGCCAGTCCGGGCGCAGCGGAGTGACGGCGATCATCATCACCGTGATCACCTACGTCGTTTTCAGCGTCGCCGCGCTGGCCTACGCCGGAATCGACGACGACAGCCCGGGAAGCCTGACCAACTCGGCCAACATCGACGACATCTTCTCCAGCCTGGCGCGCGATGCGGTCGGCCCGAGTGGGGCGCTGATCGCGGCGGTGATCGTTGGGCTGTCGGCCTTTTCGGCCACCCTCTCCACAGTGATGGCAACGGTGCGTGGGTTGTTGTCGATGGCCACCTACAAGGCGCTGCCGAGTCGGTTCGCCTCCGTCGATGACGTTCGGCAGACCCCGACGTTCGCCACCTGGTTCATCGGTCTGTCGACGCTGGCGATCTACGCTGGGTTGGTGGCGGTCAGCGACAGCATCGTGGAGGACACCGTCTACAGCGTCGGCATCGCCATCATGACCTACTACACGGTGGTGGCGGTGTCGTCGGTGGTCTACTTCTGGGACACCGCATTCCAGCACTGGCGCACCGCACTCGAGCAGGTCATCCTGCCGGCGATCGGGGCCCTGGTGCTCATCCCGGTCGGGGTCATCCAGGCCTATGAGATGGCCAAACCGGAAAGCGGGTCGAGCGGATCGCTGGCCGGGATCGGCACCGTGTTCGTCATCGGTGTGCTGAGCCTGCTCTTCGGTGTGCTGCTGATGATTCTCTGGAATCTCAAGGCGCCGGACTTCTTCCGCGGCGAGACACTGGTCCGCGAACGGGCCCATCGGGCCGATCGTCGATGAATGCCGAACTGTCGCAGGCTCTGAAGCGCATACTCGACGCGCACGGCGGAATGCAGTACTGGCAGTCGTTGGCCGCCGTCGAGGTGTCGATGTCGGCATGGGGTTTTCTGTTCCAGGCCAAACGAATTCGGCCACTGGAGCATGCCGTCATCACCATCGACACCACTGACCCGCGGGTCGTCATGAAGGATTACCCGACCCCCGGATGCACGACCGCTCTGCTGGGGACCCATCGGGTGGAGACCCGCGACGCATCCGGGGCGGTACTGCGGTACCGGGACAATCCGCGGCAGTCGTTCGGACTGGGGCGGCGTTCGCTGTACTGGGATGATCTGGACTTCGCCTACTTCAGCGGATACGCGATGTGGACCTATCTGACGCTGCCCTTCCTGCTGCTGCGCCAGGGGGTGAGCATCGATCGCTTCGAGCAAGACGCCGACGGCTCGACGATCCTGACCGTCGGGTTTTCCGACTACCTGCCCACACACTCGCCGACGCAGACGCTGTACTTCGACCCCTCGGGCCGACTGGTGCGCCACGACTACACCGCCGAAGTGGTGGGCTCGTGGGCCAGGGCCGCGCATCTGTGCAGCGACTACCGCCGCTTCGACGGGCTGTGGCTGCCGACCCGCAGGCGGGTGTATCCGCGGGGGCCGTCGGGCCGGCCGCTCCCGGCGCCGCTGATCGTGGGCATCGACATCCATTCGGCCAGGCCGGTGCGGTACAGCTAGAGGTTGACGTCGCGAGTGCGACCCGCCGGTGGCGATCCGTGCTCCGGCTCGGGAGCCTCCACGGGGTCGTGCCCGGCCGGCAAATGATCGGGTGGCTCGATGCGAAGCCGGTGCGCGACCGGCACGTCGGTCGACGAATGCAGGATGATCGACATCGCGATCGTCACAGCGATGAGGTCGAAAAGCGTTTCGCCCGAGGGAATTCCGGCCTGCAATACCAGTAGTCCGTAGACCACTGACGCGAACCCCTTGGGCCCGAACCAGGCCGCGGTGAGCTTTTCCGAGCGGGGCATGCCGGTCTTGATCAACGACAGCAGCATCGACGCCGGACGCACCACCACGATGGCCAGCACCGCCAGCAGCCAGCCCTGCCAGCCCAGGTGGGAGAGCCGTTCGGGCGTGATGAGTGCCCCGAACAACAACAGCGCGGCGAACTTGGTGAGTTCGGAAAGCAGATCACCGAACGGCTCGAAGGTCTCGGCAGCGACGTGGTCGAGCGTTGCCAGCGCCGAACCGGCCGCGAATGCCGCAAGGTACGGGTTGGCGTGCGTCAGGTGGCAGATCGCGTACACCACGATGGCGATGGCGACCGGACCCAACGGCTGTAGGCGGGGTTCGGCGGTGAGGATGTTGCTGCGCCAGGCCAGCGCCACCAGCGACGCCACCCCGACGCCGACGATGAGGCCGAGAACCAACTCCAGCAGGACGTCGGTGAAATGTGAGCTCTCATGTTTGGCCATCGCCAGGAATACCAGGACGAACGGCAGGGCCAGACCGTCGTTGAGGCCGGACTCGACATTCAGTAGCCGGCGCAGTCGCAGTGGGATGTCGGTACGGCCGACCAGCGCCGAGGCGAACACCGGATCGGTGGGCGACAGGATGGCGCCCAGCAGAAACGCCGTGGCCCAGTCCAGGCCGACGAGGAAGTGCGCGGGAATCGCGATTCCGATCATCGCCAGTGGCATGCCCAGCCCCAGCGCACGTCCCGAGAGCCGCCACCCTTCCCGCAGCGCCGGGACACTGGCCCGCTGGCCGTCGGTGAACAACACGGTGAACAGTGCGATGTCGGCCATTACCGCGACGATCGGGTCGTCGGCGGTGTAGTTGACCACGCCGAAGCCGCCGGGGCCCAGCAGCGCACCGCCGACCAGGAACAGCAGTGCGGTGGACAGCACCGTTCGTGCTGCGAGCCCGGACAGCGACACGCTGATCAGCAACATCACACCGAATGCCAGGACGAGCGCCACGGCGGACTCCCCATTCTTTGGTCTTTGCTTGTGTGTCGACGCCCATGGTGCATCCCCCGGGGCGCGCGACGGCACGGTTCGGCGCAAACAGCGCCGTCTGGGATGATCGAGTCATCATGCGAATCCCCATAGCCCTGGCGGTCGGGGCGGTCATCGTCGCCGGACCGGTGGCGACAGCCTCGGCGGACGTGCAGATGCTCTCCCCGTTCGATGTCGCCGATCCGGCGGTCGGGAATCTGGACCCGGCTCTGCTGCTCGCGGTTCAGCAGGCCACCACCGCTGCGGCGGCCGACGGGGTCACCATGACGATCACCTCGGGGTGGCGTTCACCTCAGTTCCAGCAGCAGTTGCTCGACGACGCGATCGCCACCTACGGCAGTTTCGCCGCGGCGCGCCAGTACGTGCAGACACCGGAGCGCTCCGCGCCACGTCCTGGGCCAGGCCGTCGACATGGGCGGGGTGGGAGCCGATCAGTGGCTGATCGCCAACGGCGCGCGCTTCGGTTTGTGCCGGATCTACGCCAACGAACTGTGGCACTTCGAACTCGCGACCGACGCCGCCGGCAAGTGTCCGCTGCTGCTTCCGAACGCGGCGCTGTGAGGGCCGTAAAGTCGCCGACATGACCACCCGGCCCCGCTCACTGTCGACTTCCACTTCGACGTCATGTGCCCGTACGCCTACCAGACGTCGCGGTGGATCCGTGAGGTGCGCGATCTGACCGGGCTGGTGGTGAACTGGCGGTTCTTCAGCCTCGAGGAGATCAACCGCGTCGAGGGCAAGAAGCATCCCTGGGAGCGGGAGTGGTCCTACGGCTGGTCGATGATGCGGATCGGGGCGCTGTTGCGGCGGCGTTCGATGGACGACGTGGGCGCCTGGTACGAACGCGCCGGCCGGTCCTTGCACGTCGAGGGAAACAAGCCGCACGAGAGGGCCGTCGCCCGGCACCTCCTGGCGGAACTGGGCTTCGACCCCGGGCTTGTCGACGCGGCCATCGATGACGCGACCACCGGCGATGAGGTGCTGGCCGATCATCAGCGGGTGGTCGAGGCCGCCGGCTACGGGGTGCCGACGTTGTTCTTCCCCGACGGCCAGTGTCTGTTCGGTCCGGTGCTCATCGACCCGCCGACCGGGGACGCGGCTGTGCGACTGTGGGACGCGGTGGTGGCGTGGACGGAGTTCCCGCACCTCTACGAGCTTCAGCGGCCGAAGACCGACGCCGACGGTCGGCTGATCACCGAGACCTTCCGGCCGTACCTGGAAGCCCGCGACTGGGTGTCGATCAACCGCGGCGAGGTCATCAACTTCCCGACCCAGCGCGCTGAGTGAGGAATCTCGCAGGCAACGTGCGAGTGGCGCTCTGCGTGACGCCTCACTCAACGTGTCAGGCCGGTGGCGGCGGCGGGGGAGTGGGAGCGCCGGCCGGGGCCGGGATCTTGGGGTAGCTGCGCCCGGTGCCGGCCGCGGCCGCGGTCGACTCGCCCGCGGCCGGACGCTCTCGCCCCGGTGAGGGATCCCAATCGGTGTCGACGAGCTTGCGCTGCACGGCGATCGCCAGGCTGAGCAGGGCCGCGCCGATCAGCAGCATGGTGATCACACCGGCGACCGTGCCGAGTTTGGCGGCATTGCCCAGAAGGAAGCCGTACCAACCGAAGTCGGCGTCACCGAAGGTGGTGTTCTCCTCGCCGAAGGCACCGAGGACCCGCACCAATAGGGCCGGCAGGAAGGTGATCAGCAGACCGTTGACGAACCCGCCGGCTATCGCGCCCCGACGGCCGCCGGTGGCGTTGCCGTACACCCCGGCTGCGCCCCCGGTGAAGAAGTGCGGCACCAGACCGGGCAGCACGAGCACCCAGCCGAAGGCCGGACCGAGCCACAGCGACAGCACCGCCAGGCCGATCAGGCCGCCGACGAAGCTGGAGATGAAGCCGATCAGCACGGCGTTCTGCGCGTAGGGGAACACGATCGGGGCGTCCAGGGCGGGGACCGCACCGGGCACGACGCGTTCGGCGATGCCCTGGAACGCCGGGACCAGTTCGCCGAGAATCGTGCGGACGCCGAACAGAATCACCGCCACGGCCACACCGAAACTCAGCCCTTCGGTGACGCCCTTCATCAGATAGTTGCCGACGCTGGTCGCCGCACCGGCGCCGGAGTCGTCGGCGAAGGCCTCAAACGCGGTGGCGCTGCCGGCCCTGACCAGATAGATCACCCCGACGGCGAGGTACATCAACACCATCGACAATGCGGTGGCCACCATCGAGTCACGCAGAAAGCGCAGTGACTCCGGCAGTTTGAGATCCTCGGTGGATCGGCTCTTCGCGCCGCCGACCACCCGGCCGGTGACCCCGGAGGCGATGTAGCCCAGCGTGCCGAAGTGCCCGATGGCGATGCTGTCGTCCCCGGTGATGCGTTTGGTCCACGGTTGGGAGATCGCCGGCAGTGCCACCATGACCACGCCGAGCAACAGCCCGCCGACTCCGACGACGACGGCGCCGGGCAGGCCGGCACTGGCCAGCACGATGGTCAGCAGGGTGGCCATGAACAGCGTGTGGTGGCCGGTGAGGAAGACGTAGCTCAACGGCGTGAACCGGGCCAGCAGCAGGCTTATCGCGAAGCCGAGGATCATCAGCCAGGCCACCTGCGCGCCGAACTGCTTCTGCGCGATGCCGACGATCGCCTCGTTGGTGGGCACCACGCCCTTGGTGCCCGCTGCGCCCTGGATCATCACGCCCAGCGGCTGCAGCGAGGCCACCACCAGTCCGGCGCCGGCGCCGATGAGCAGGAAGCCCAGCGTCGCCTTCAACGCGCCGCCGATCACCTGACCGGTGCTCTTGCGCAGCGCGATCAGGCCGACGGCGGTGATGATGCCGATGAGATAGGCCGGGACGGAGAGGATTTCGTTGACGACGAACTCCGCGATGGCGACCAACCAGTTCATTGCGGCTCTCCTTCTCGAGACGTCGTAGGAGTCACGCAGGGCGGCGTCGACCTCCCGGGTGGAGGTGAAGTTGTCGATGACCCGAACCGGAACGCCGACGTCGCCGAGGGTCTTGGCGATCTCGCCGGAGGTCATGATCAGGTCGGCGTCCTTGGCCCGGCCCTTGGCCGAGATGGTGTCGGTGGCCTCGACGGTGATGAACGGCGCCCAGCCCCAGGTCCCGAGCACCTGCTCGAGGGTGTTCTTCAGAAAGAGGCTGGTGCCCAACCCGTTTCCGCACACGGTCAGGATCAGGTTGCTGGTGCGCCCGGTGCTGACGCCGCGCTCGGCGACCTGCGTGCCGCCCAGGATGCCGAGCACCGCGGCCGGTGTGGCGGCGGCGTTCAGCGCGGCCCGCTTGTCCGGGCTGCCGACCACTTTGGCCAGGTCCGCCATCGCGGCGGCGTGCGCGCGGTCGTCGGTGGCGGCCAGGGCCACCACCAGGTCGACCGGGTCATTGGTCGCGTGGCCGAAGGCAACCGGGTGCGCCAGGCGCACCCACGACATCCCGGTGCGGTGCACCGCGGGCGAGGGCCGCGCGTGGGCGAACGCGAAGCCGGGTGCGACGACGATGTAGGGGCCGTTGGTCTCGACGTTGTCGATCATCGACCCGGTGTAGGCCGGACCGGCGATACCGGCCTGCTCCAGCAGCCCACCCGCGGCGAGTACCGCCTCTTCCCAGGTCGCCGCCTCGACGTCGAGAGCGATGCAATCCTGCGACAACAGCCCAGTCAGACCCGACATGGCGGGACACTAACACCGTAGTTGTCGTGCCACCTCGCCATAGCGCGCAATTCTCTCCGGGTCCGCCCATGCGTTGTACAGCACGATCCGCGAGGCCAGCCCGCCGTACTTCGCCGCCAGCGCGCCGGCCAGGTCGTCCCAGGTGGATTCGGTGGCGAAAACGGCGATGTGCTCGTCGCTGATCTGCGCGGCCATTCCGGCGTAGTCGCCCGCCTTCTGCTTTTCCCGGATACGCGCGGTGGTTCCCTCGAAACCGGCCTCGTCCCAGATGAACGCGTAGTTGGGGGTGCTGCCGTAGAAGCTCATCTGGGCCCGCACCAGTTCGCGCTCGGTGTCGCGTTCGGCATCGGTGTCGCCGACGATCGTCAGCACCGGGACGATCACGTCGACGTCGGCCGGCGAACGCCCTGCCGAGTCCGCGCCGGAAGCGATATTCGCAATGACGTGCCGGCGCAGGTAACCCGGTTCGCCGATCGGGTGGACGTGCACGCCGTCGGCCACCTCACCGGCCATCCGGAGCATCCACGGATTCACCGCGGCGACATCCACTTTGGGGTCGGCGGCCTCGATGGGTCCCGGGCTCCACTGCGGGGTGATGAAGTCCAGGTCGTAGAACGGGCCATGATGATCCAGCGTGCCGGTCCGGAACGCCGCGAAGCACGACTTCACCGCCAGGACGTAATCGCGCAGCCGGGGGCCGGGGTGCTCGAATGCGCAGCCGTACCGGCGGACAACGTGGGTACGCACCTGGGTGCCCAGCCCCAGCCGGAATCCGCCCTCGGTGGCTTCCTGGAGTTCCCAGGCAGCGGCCGCGGTGACGAACGGGCTGCGGGGGAAGGCCACTGAGACACCGGTGGACAGTGCCAGACCGGGCGCCGCCTGGGATGCCACCGCGGCGTTGAGGTAGGCGGTGCGCCCGGTCTCGGTGAACACCAGGCCGGAGAACCCGGCGTCGCGGGTGCGGCGGGCGACGTCTGCGGCGCGGCCCAGAGGTTGCGGCAAGGTCATCGCGTCAACGTGCACGCAGGTCAACATACGCCCGGCGGTGCGACTCCGATTCCCTCACACAGTCGGTGCGGTTCTGGCAAACTTCGGCGCGATCAAGGAGGCGCGGGTGACGACGACGATCGCGAGGCCACCGCTGCTGAGCGGGCGTGACCGCATCACGATCGCCGTCACGGTGATCGCCGCCGTCGGCGCCGGGCTGCTGCACTACGGCCACGCAAACGAGATCCTTGCGTTCGTCGTCGCCGCTCTGGCGCTGGCGACGCTGGCCTCACTGGTCGGCCGGTCGGTGGAAGCGTTGGGGGATCGGCTCGGACCGGCCGCCACCGGCATCCTGCAGACCGCCCTGGGCAATCTGCCTGAGTTGTTCGTCATCCTGTTCGCGCTCAAGGCGGGCCTCTACGGGGTGGTGAAGGCCACCATCGTCGGCTCGATCCTGGCGAACGTCCTGCTGGTGCTCGGACTGGCGTTCGTGGTGGGTGGTCTCAAACACGGCCGCCAGCGGTTCGCCGCCGATGACAGTCGCACCCTCGGGCTGATGTTCACCCTGGCGGTGTTCATCCTGGCGGTGCCGTCGCTGACCTCGGCGCTGCACACCCCGGCGGAGTCGCACGAACGGATGGTGTCGGTCGTCGTCTCGATCGTCATGCTGGTGCTGTTCGCGCTCTCGCTACCGGCGACGTTGGGGAGCAAGGCACCCGACGCGGTCGCACACCCCGGACACGGGCATACCGCCGGCTCGTCTCCCATTGCGGCGAGCAAGGATTCGGCCAAGGCCGCCAGCGCCGCGGCAGCGCACGGCGAGTGGCCGCTGGCGATGGCGATCGGCATGCTCGCGGCCGCCGGCATCGGTGCGGCATTCGTCTCGGAGTGGTTCGTCGCCGCGCTGGAACCTGCCATGCAGTCCGCCGGCATCAACGAGGTGTTCGCCGGGCTGGTGATCGTGGCCATCGCCGGCAACGCGGTCGAGAACTTCGTCGGCATCCAGTTGGCCGCCAAGAATCAGATGGACTACGCGGTGCAGGTGGTTCTGCAGTCCCCGGTCCAGATTGCGTTGACCATCGCCCCGATCGTCTGCCTGGTCGCCGGACTGCTCGGTCAGCCCGGTTTCGACCTGGTGTTCTCGCCGCTGCTGCTGGCCGCGATGATGATGTCGGCTCTGGTCGCGGTGCTGGTGACCTTCGATGGCGAGTCCCATTGGTTCGAGGGCGCCGTCCTCATCGCGCTCTACATCGCGATCGCGACCGCGTTCTGGTGGGGCTGACCGCAATCGGCTAAGCCTTGCCGGACCAGAGCGATCCGTCGGCGGCCGCCGCGACCGCGTTATAGCGGTAGGCCCCGGCCAGCGGTTCATCCATCCGGTGCAGTTTGGCGAAGTCACCCCACGGCGCCGCGCCGGCCTGGCCGGTGAACTGGAAGTCGAGGTAGAGATCCATGCCTGCAGCATCGAGAGCGGCGAGGTACTGGCGGTAGATATCACCCATCCGCGGATCGTTCGTCGCCGCATAGAAAGCGTTCTGGTAGGGGGCGTTTCGCCCGTCCAGGTGCGCGCCGCCCTCGTACGCCACCAGGTCGATCGGTCGGCCCAGTCTCGCCGACCAGTCCTCGGCGAGTTGTTCATGGTCGGTCGTCCACTGCACCGATGTGGCGATATTGGTGCGGGTATCGGTGATGATCTGGTCGACCGTGGTCGAGGCGGTGTAGCCGGTTCGTTGCGCATCGGTGGGAGTGATGTAGGGAGCGATGGCGATCGCGTCGAAGGTCCCGTCCATGTTCTCGACGATCTGGTTGGTCACCCAGTCGACCGCAGCCCAGCCCGCCGCTACCCGAACCAGCGTCAGCGCCGACTGCTTGGTGAAGACATCCGACCAGATCGCCAAGTCCCGCTTGGCTTCCCGTCCTGCGACGATCCACTGGCCGTAGTCGGGGTCGAGCCCCTGGGCCCGCGCCTGCTGGGACACCCACTGGGACGCCTCGAAACCCCAACCGAAGTTCCAGATCTCATTCGCCCACTCGACGTACACCGTGCGGCCCGGTTCGAGATGCTGGCTGACATAGGTGGCGAAGTTACGGACGAACGTGTCGTCGGCTTGATAGGGCATGTTGAACCATGGGTCGGCATCGAGTTCGTTGGCGAGTTCGACCATGTATTCCAGGGACATGCCGTTGACAATCGGCTCGCTGGCCGTACCGCCGGAACCTGAGCCCTGCCGGATGTCGTTGGCATCGCGCCGCTGCTCCCAGGTGACGATGTCGGTGCTGTTGGTCTCCTGCATACCCATGAACCGCAGCGTCGTGAACGGTGCGAGCCTGGCCAGGAACAGCGGGTGGAACGGGGAGAATGACGCCCCGGGCGCCCAGCGCTGGCCGCGGAAACTCTGACCGTTGTAGTCCGGCATCCAGACGTTGAAGTTGCGCACCGGATCAGCCGGGTCGGTTGCCTCGATCCGCATGTAAATGCCACTGTCGGTGGGGGTTACAGCCAGTTCGGCGAAGTTCCGTCCCGCTGCGGTCGTCCCGGTCGAGGTCACCGTGGCGTCGAACCCGAAAGTGACGACGCCGGTGCCGTCCCACTCGGCGTGGTAGGTGCCGCCGGCGTATCCGCCGTCGAGAGCGTCGAACATCAGCGTTCCCGCGTACTGTTTCATCGCGACGCCGTTCCGGGTCCACGTTTTGAGCGATCGGACGTTACCGTCGGCATCCAGGTCAAGAAGCGGGGCGCTGGCCTCGTCCCAGGTCGTGGACCAGGTCTGCGAGTTGAATGCGTGTGAGATCCACGGCCGGGACGCTTTGAACGCGTCGGTGAACGTCCACGCGGGCGACCAGTCGACCACATTCTCCAGGTTCATGCCCACGGTCATCCGGTCGACGGAGAGGGCGCCGGCCGGTACGACCGGAACGTTGACCGTGACGGTGCCGGTGGCCCCGTACGTGTCGGTGACGGCCACCGCGAAGGTGTCGGTCTTGTCCGCGATGGTTGCCGTCGCAGAGGAGGCAACCTGCCGGGCCGCGGCTGTCGGGGTGTAGGTGAACGTGCCGGTGGCGCCAACCGTCACCGAACCCTTGGCCGTGGTGGTGGTGCGCGGGGTGTAGGTCAGTGGATCGTTATCGGGATCGGCGGCATTGACCGAGCCGGTCACGACGCCGGTGTCGGGGTCGGCGGCGATGGCGGGCGTGCCGCCGACCGGTGCGGAATTGCTCGGGGCGATGGACGCGGTGACCGGGACCGCGGTCGTGCCGCCATGCCCGTCGGTGACCGTCACGCTGAAGGCGTCGGTCTTCGCGCCGTTGATCGTCCTGGCGGTAGCGCGCGCGGTCGCCGTCGGGACATAGCTGAAACTGCCGTCGGCGTTGATCGACACAGTCCCGTGCAGCGGTGTGGTGGCGCTGTAGACGAGGGTGTCGCGGTCGGCGTCGGAGGCGGTGATCACCCCCGTGGCGACACCGGTGAGCGGGTCGGGCTTGGCGATCGTGGTCGACGCGACAGGGGCGGTGTTCCGCGGCCTGATCGTGACGGTGACGGGAACCATGACCTTCCCGCCGTAGCCGTCGGTGACGGTGACGGTGAACGAGTCGGTTTTCGCGGCGACCGTTGCGGTGGTGGCCGAGGCGTCGTGCCGGGCGGCTGCAGTCGGGGTGTAGGTGAAGTCTCCGGTGCTGCTGATGGTCGCCGAACCCTTTGCCGTGGTGATGCTGCCGGCATAGGTGGGAACGTCTCCATCGGCATCGGTGGCTCGCACCGATCCAGTTACCACGCCGGTTTCCGTGTTCGGCGCTCCCACCGTCGTTGTGGTGACCGGAATGCTGTTCTTCGGCGAAACCGGCACTGTTACCGTCCGATTCGTCGCCGCTCCTCTGGAGTCGGTCACGGTGATGGTCACCGTGTCGCTGAGCGTCGAGGGCGCGGCCCCGATCTTGGCGGCAGCGTGGCGGGCAGTGCTGGTCGGGGTGTAGGTGAACAACCCGGCCGCGGTGATGATCACGCTGCCCCTACTGGAGGTCTTGGCCCGGAAGGTGATCCGGTCACCATTCGGGTCCGTCGCCTGCACCGTGCCGGTCACCGCCCCGGTGGAGGCATTAGGGACGCCCACCGTCACGGCGGAGATCACCGGAGCGCGGTTAAGCCTCGCCGTTATCAACGCCCACAGTCGCCCCGCGAACAGCCTCTGCCCGGTCGAGGCGCTGGCGGCGGGTGCGACCACTACCCGGGGCACTGGGCTCTGCCGACGCGCGGCGGCCAGCATGGCCCACGAGACCGGCGAGTCCGGCGGTGCGCTGGGTGCGTCGCCGGGGCGGACACCGATCAGCGCGTCGAGTGGCCGCGCCGCGGCGGCGTGGACGACCTCCGGGGCCTGTGCGCGCGCAACTGCCGGGCCCACCGTCATCGGAACGGCTCGCGCCACGGACGTCGGAAAATCGGTGTCGACTGGCGGCTCTGGCAACGCCGGCGCGCGGAGGACATCCGCGGGCACCTCGATGGCCGGATCCGGTGCTGTGAATGGCGGGTCCGGGACGTTCATCGCACCGGTGTTGCCAGCGCGGGCCGGTGGTGTGCCGGGGCGTCGTGCGCCGCCAGTGCGACTGTTCGCTCTCTCGCGTGCCGCTCTCTCGCGGGCCGGTGCCGGTCGTTGCCCGGCGGGGCGATCCGGTGTCGTCGCCGCGCGGTGCACTCCCCGGGATCGGGTCGTGTCCTGTCGCTGGGAACCGGGTTCGGTTGCCGAGGTGTCGTCATCGGGTACCGCCCACGCCTGTCCGGTCCCGCCGAGGAGGATGAGGGCACCCGCGGCAATGGCCACGCCGCCGATCCGGCCGACCGATGATCTTTCCATCCCGCACCCCTTGGTGGCGCCGATGCATATGCGCTGTTGCAGATCGTCCCGCGTTTTCGGCTCTGCGTCGAGGGTTTTCTCCGAACCGGCACTGGCCGGAGGTGTCGGCCGGGAAGGGTAGCCTTCTCCCCAGTAGCCATTCGCTGGGGGGACTGTGAGTCGAAAACCGTTATGGCGCTTGGTGGTTGTCGCCGCACTGTGGATCGGTGCCACTCTGTCCGCGCCGGTGGTGGTGGCCGATCCGGCCACGGATGCGCTGGCCACTCTGGACACCCTGCCAGTCAAGGGCCGCGCTCCCAAGACCGGCTACGAACGCAGTCGGTTCGGCGACTCCTGGACCGACGATGTCACCGTCGCCGACGGGCGCAACGGGTGCGACACCCGCAACGACGTCCTGCGCCGTGATCTCGTCGACGTGGTCATCAAACCCGACACCAACGGGTGCACGGTGCTCAGCGGAGTGCTCAACGACCCCTACACCGGAACCACGGTCGATTTCGTGCGCGGCCCCGGAAGCTCAGCGCAGGTTCAGATCGACCACGTGGTCGCGTTGTCGAATGCCTGGCAGACCGGCGCGCAGCAGTGGGACGACATCACCCGGCAGAACTTCGCCAACGACCCGCGCAATCTGCAGGCCACCATCGGGTGGGTCAATCAGGAGAAGGGCGACGGTGATGCGGCCACGTGGTTGCCGCCCAACAAGTCCTACCGGTGCACGTTCGTCACCCGCATCGTCGACGTCAAAGCGGCATACGGACTGTGGGTGACCGCGGCCGAGCACGACGCGATTGCGCGGGTGCTGGCCGACTGCGACGGCTGACCGATCAGACCAGGGTGACCTTCAGCGGGCTCAGGTCGGTCTTCATCAGCACGACGTTGTAGTTGCCCCACAGCGACATGTTCCAGTACAGGTTGCTGACGTCGGGGTCGGTCCCGTCGGTGAGCATCCCGGTGCCTGACAGTGGGTGGATCATCGGGGCGTACAGGCCGGGGTACTGGACCGAGGTCGCGATGGTGACCGGATCCGACCACGGGCCTTCCGGGCTGTCGGCGGTCCGCAGAATGACGTTGTTCGAGCCGTTGCCGTAGAGCACCACGTACTTGTCCAGGTACTCGTTGTACTGGATGCTCATTTCGCTGACGTTGCCGCCCGTCTTGGCCCCGGTGAAGCCGGCCATCCGGCCGCCCAGGAAGTTCGGGTCATTGGCCAGGTCGATGAGTGCCCCCAACGGCCCGGTCGACTTGGTCGAGTCACCGATGACGGGCGCGGCCTGGGCCTGGTTCCGCACCCATGCGTTGCCGTCCCAGTACTGGTACTGCTTGAGGTCGGTGACCGAACCCTCCGGGACCCTCGACAGATAGGCCGAACCGCTGCGGCCGGCCGGGGTGCCGAAGGCGTAGACGTAACGTGTCGCGCCGGGGGCGACCTTGCTCTCCGGTTCCAATACGTAGGCCATCTGCTGGAAGTTCTGGTCACCCGCCTCGTAGGAGGTCGAGGACCGGAAATAGCCCGCGGGCCGGACCGTCTGCTTCTGCAGCACCCACTTGTCGGTCTTCGGGTCGTACTGTGAGATCGCCGAGTAGTTGGTGGTCCACCGGCCCGGGGTGTCCCAGGACTTCACCGACATGTAGCTGACGTAGTTCGTCTTGTTGGCGTAGACGGCGGAGGTCGGGATGTTGGTGACCTCGGAGCCGATGAAGAACACCTGACCCGGGGCGGCCGGGATGAACTGGTAGGCCGGACCGGTCCGCACCAGGGTGAGGCCGTCGTTGAGTTGCCGGTCATCGCTGAGCAGCAGAACGTTGGAACGCCAGTCGCCGGTCATGTTCGGACCGCTGAAGGTGTCGCCGAACGCCAGTTGGGTCAGCTGGTTGTCGCCGTTGAACCACATGATGCCCAGATCGGTGCCGTACACGTTGGCCCACCCGGTGTTGTTGGTCTGGGTCCAGCCGGCGCCGGGGTAGGCGGTGTTGCGCTGCCCGGTCACCCAGCCGATCGGCGTGGAGGGCAGTGTGCTCGGTTGGGTGGCGACCGTCGCTGTCGCCACCGTGGCGCTCGGCAGTGCGAAGCCGGCGGCCGCGGAACGGGTCCGGACCGGTTCGCGGCGGACCCAGCCCAGAAGCGCCCAGAGCGCCGGCGAATCGACCGGGCCAGCCGGCAGGGTGCTACCGGCCAGCGGGCCCAGTCCCACCGCCGACAGCAGCCTCGACGCGAGGGCCCTGACGGATCCGGCGGCCGGGACGGCTGCGGCGGCCGCCGGAACGGCGGCGACCGCGACCGGCTCGACGACCGGTACGGCCACGATCGGTTGGGCTGGTACCGCGCTCACCACGGCTGCCGGCGGAGCCTGGAGTGGCTGCACCGCAACGGGATTCGGCGTCGTGATTCGAGCTGGCGCCGGTCCCGGTGCGCTCGCCGCGGCGGCCGGCGCCGGTGTGCTCTGCGGAGCGTCGTTGTTGGCCGGCTTGGTTGTCGTGGCCGCCACCGCGGCCGCCGGCCGCGGCTGGATCACCGGACCGCGGGACAGCGACTCCGGGATGTCGAACGTCGCGGTGTCGGCCGGTGCGGGCGACCGCGCCCCGGTGCGCGCGGGGCCCGCCGGACGCCCGGCTCGCCGGGGAGTCTCCGACGACGTCTTGGCGCGTCCGGCCGCGGTCGGGGGATTCGGAGGTGCGGGATTCGGAGGCGCGGGATTCGGAGGTCTGGGACCCCGCGCCGGCCCCTCGGTCGGAGGGGTCCGCCCAGGCGACCCCGGTGCCGGTGGCCACCGCGGCGCCGATCCCGAGCGCAACCGCGAGGGCACCCACCCGACCGACGTTCGCAACGGCGCGATTGGCAGAACTCATTCGACACACTCCCGCTTTGGCTAACTGTCGGCGACCGTTGCTGGCAAACCCCGCGACGCACTCGTGGGCATCAGGTACTTCGAAGTCTACTCTCAGCAGCTACACATATCCGATAGCAGCACGTGACGGATCGCCGACCCAACGGTCACGACTGTCACAGTGGTATCAGGGAGCCGGCGTTGGCCATCAAGCCTGGCGGGGTCCAGCAAAAAGAACCCCTGCCGCATATCGGACGCCGGCAACCAGGGCCTAGGTGGCTGCGAGCAGTTCGGCCATCTTGCCGATGACGCCCTGCAACGCCTTGAACGGACGGATCATCACCTTCACCGAGGTGATCTTCCCGTCGTCGTTCCAGTGGATCATGTCGATGCCCTCCACCGAGAGCCCGTCGACCTCGGCCGCGAAGTGCAACACCGCCGAGTCGGCACCGATCCACTTCTCGACGTAGTGGAACCCGGTGCCGGAGAACATCTGTTCGGCGGCCCGCAGGTAGGCGACGGCGGTGGCGCGGCCACGCTGCGGGGTGAACACCGCGGGGGAGTAGAACACCGCGTCCTCGGCGAGCATGTCATCGAGCCGGGCGGTCTGCCCGGTCTCGATCACCTGCAGCCACTGTTCGATCACCGGCGGCAGGTGGGTCACCTCCGGCCTCACCACGACCACACCGACATGTCGTTCGGCGGATACTGCAGGCAGATGTCGGTCGTGTTGGCCGCCACGCCCTTGTTGTTGAAGAACAGCTTGGCGTGGTTGGGCCACTGGAAGACCAGCGGATCGGCGTAGATGTTGGTGGCCAACTCCTCCGACCAGGCCCGGCGTTCGGCCGGAGATTTGGCGAAGAAGCCGTGGATGTAATCCTGCGAGGCCTGCTGAACCTGCGGCGACTTGTTGTTGTAGTCGATCATGTAGCGCTCGTAGTAGACCGGTTCGACGTCGCGGGCGGCCGCCATGATCTGTTCGGCGGTGCAGGTGGTGTTGATCATGCGGCGCGGGATCGGGTAGTCGTCGGTGGCGTCGGCGGACGCGAGGGCCGGACTGGCGACCGCCGGCGCCGTGAGGGCGACGGTCGCGGCGGCGATCACGGCCCACCGGTGTGCTGGTCTCATACCTCTCATCATGAACCTCCTCAGGCTCCGGCGCTCACGGTGTCCCGTTCCGGGTTCGCCGCTGTGACGGCGGCCGGGTCGGGCCAGGGTTGGGGAACCGGCCGCTGGCGGACCACCTGCGGCCACCAGAACCAGCGGCCCAGCAGCGCCGCGATGGACGGCGTCATGAACGAGCGGATCACCAGGGTGTCGAACAGCAGGCCCAGCGCGATGGTGCTGCCGACCTGCCCGGCGACCCGCAGGTCGCTGACGAGCATCGAGGCCATGGTGAAGGCGAAGACCAGCCCGGCGGAGGTGACCACGGCGCCGGTGCCGGCCATCGAGCGGATGATGCCGGTGTTGATGCCGGCGTGGATCTCCTCTTTGAATCGGGACACCAGCAGCAGGTTGTAGTCCGAGCCGACGGCCAACAGGATGATGACCGACATCGCCAGCACCATCCAGTGCAGCGGGATTCCGAGGATGTGCTGCCAGATGAGCACTGACAAGCCGAACGACGTGCCCAACGACAACGCGACGGTGCCGACGATGACCGCGGCCGCCACGACGCTCCTCGTCAGGATCAGCATGATGACGAAAATCAGGCACAGCGAGGCCAATCCCGCGATCATCAGGTCGTAGTTCGCGCCGTGCTGCATGTCCTTGTACGCCGAGGCGGTGCCACCGAGATAGACCTTGGAGCCTTCCAGGGGCGTGCCCTTGATCGACTCGAACGCCGCATTGCGGATTTTCTCGACCAGGGCCAGGCCCTGCGGGGTGGTCGGATCGTTCTCGTGAGAAACGATGAACCGCACCGATTTTCCGTCCGGCGAGATGAACATCTTCATCCCCCGCTTGAACTCTTCGTTCTCGAAAACCTCGGGTGGCAGGTAGAAGGAATCGTCGTTCTTGGCGGCGTCGAAGGCCTGGCCCATGGCGGTGGCGTTGTCCTGCATGGCCTGCATCTGATCCTGCAGGCCCCCCATGGTGGACTGCATGGTCAGCATGGTGGTCTTCATCGCCTTCATGTTCTCGATCATCGGCGGCATCGTCGTCAGCATCTGCGGCATCAACTGATCGAGGCGGTCCATGTCGACGACCATCTCGCCGAGATCGTCACTGAGCTTGTCGACGCCGTCGAGAGTGTCGAACACCGACCGCATCGCATAACACACCGGGATGTCGAAACAGTGTGGCTCCCAGTAGAAGTAGTTGCGGATCGGGCGGAAGAAATCGTCGAAGTCGGCGATGTGGTCGCGCAGTTCCTGGGTGGTGGCCACCATCTCCTTGGTCTTGCCGACCATGTCATGGGTAACACCGTTGAGCTGCTGCATCAGCCCGTACATGTGTTCCATGTTGTCGATGGTCGCCTGCATGTCATCACCCATCGTGAGCATGTCCTTCATGCGGTCCTGCATGTAGGACATGTTCAGCTGCTGGGTGGCGCCGGACATGCTGACGATGAACGGAATCGAGGTGTGCTCGATCGGGGTCCCCTGCGGCCGGGTGATGGCCTGCACACGGCCGACACCGGGCACGCGGAACACGTTCTTGGCGACCTTGTCGATGACCAGCATGTCCGCGGAATTGCGCAGATCGTGGTCGGTTTCGATCATCAACAGTTCGGGGTTCATCCGGGCCTGCGGGAAGTGCCGGTCGGCGGCCTGGTAGCCCTGGTTCGCGGGGATCCCCGGTGGCAGGTACTCACGGTCGTTGTAGCTGTTGACGTAAGTGGGCAGGGCCAGCAGGCCGACCAGCGCCAGCGCCATGGAGGCGACGAAAATCGGCCCGGGCCAACGCACAACGGCGGTGCCGACGCGCCGCCAGCCCTGGGTCTTCATCTTCCGTTTCGGATCGAACAGACCGAAGTGGCTGCCGATGGTCAGAATCGCCGGCGCCATCGTCAGGGCTGCCAGGACGGCGACGAGCATGCCGACCGCCAGCGGGATACCGAGGGTTTGGAAGTACGGCAGCCGGGTGAAGTGCAGGCAGAACGTCGCTCCCGCGATCGTCAGACCGGAGCCCAGGATCACGTGCGCAGTGCCGTGATACATGGTGTAGAAGGCGGTTTCGCGGTCTTCGCCGTCGAGGCGGGCTTCGTGGTAGCGGCCCATGATGAAGATGACGTAGTCGGTTGCCGCGGCGATACCCATCGTCGTCAACAGATTGACCGCGAAGGTGGACAGTCCGATCGCATCGACGTAGCCCAGCAGCGCCACGACACCGCGGGCCGCCGCGACCTGGATGCCGACCATGACGAGCACCAGGGCCACGGTGACGATCGAGCGGTAGACGAAAAGCAGCATGACCAGGATGACGACCAGGGTGACCGCGGTGATCTTGTGGACACCCTTGTCGCCGGCGTGTTGCTGGTCGTACATCATGGCGGCCGGACCGGTCACGAAGACCTGCACCCCCGGCGGGGGAGTCGAGGCTGCGACGATGTCGCGCACCGATTGCACCGACTCGTTGGACAGCCGCTCGCCCTGGTTGCCGGCCAGGTAGATCTGGACGTAGGCGGCCTTGCCGTCGGCGCTCTGGGCGCCCGGCGCGGTCAGCGGGTCGCCCCAGAAGTCCTGAACGTTCTGAACGTGTCGGGGGTCGGCACGCAATGCCTGCACAAGCTTCGCGTAGTAGTCGTGAGCCTCCTGGCCCAGCGGCGCGTCACCCTCCAGGACGATCATCGCCGAGGAGTTGGAGTCGAATTCTTCGAAGGCCTGCCCGACCCGCTTCATGGCCTGCAGCGACGGGGCCTCGTCGGGTGCCAGCGACACCGAGTGCATCTGGCCGACCACTTCGAGCTGCGGGATCTTGACGTTCAGCACCACCACCAGTGCGATCCACAGCAGCAGGATGGGAATCGAGAACAGCCGGACGAGCCGGGGGATCGCCGGATGTGCCCCCACGTGCCGGTTGGACGCGGTGTTCTCGGTGACCGGGATGACGGGAAGGGCCGCGATGGCGGTGCCACTCGACGCCTTCTTGCGCCTCAGCGGCTTGACCATTGAATTCCCCGCGACCGTGGACCAGACACCGGTCAAAAGATTAGCTCATGTAACAGATCGGCCTACAATCTCGGCTATGACGGTTTTCGGACGCGTCGTCACGGGGGCCCTGGCCACCGCCTGGGCGACGGCAGCAGCAATCGTGGTGGCGGTGCCGGCTCAGGCCGACCCGGACATCGACTTCGCCGACCAGCTGCACGGTTTCGGCATCTACGGGCCTCGCGACTACAACGCCTGGCTGGGCAAGATCACCTGTAAGCGGCTGGACCGCGGGGTGGACGGCGACGCCTACGCGTCCATCAACTTCGTCTCCCGCAACCTGGCGCGGGGCACGACACAGGAGCAGGCCGCGCAGTTCCTCGGCGCGGCGATCACCACCTACTGCCCGAATCTGGCCGGCGCGCTGCGGAGCTGACGGCTACCCCGCCAGCTTTCCGTTGTCGATCGCGTAGACCGCGCCGTGCACCGCGGCCGCGTCGTCACTGGCCAGAAAGGCGATCACCGTCGCCACATCGTGGGGTTCCATCAGCCCGCGCGGGGCGGCGATCCGCATGATCAGCTTGTAGTCGGCGTTCTCCGGTGCCGCGAACTCGGTGACCTGCGGAGTCAGCATCCCACCGGGGCAGACCGCGTTGACCCGCAGTCGTTCGCGGGTGAATTCGACCGCCAGCGCCCGGGTCAGGCCGACCAGACCGTGTTTGGCCGCGCAGTACCCGGCCGAGTAGACCTCGCCCTCCAGCCCGGCGACCGACGCCACGTTGACGATGTTGCCGCCGGCCTCCAGCAGATGCGGTAGGGCCGCCCGGCACAGGTAGAACGGTCCACTGAGATTGGCCGCCAGGTCGTAGGCCCAGTCGTCGTCGGTCACCTCGGCGGTGTGCCGCATCTGATGGAAGCCGGCGGCGTTGACCAGCACGTCGAGCCGCCCGAATCGCTGCACGCATTGCTCCACCGCGTCGGCGGCAGGCTTGCGGGCGGGTGATGTCCGCCGCCGCGAACGCCCCGCCCGGCACCGATTCGAACACCGACGACATCCGCGCGGTGTCGCGGGCGATGCCGAACACCGTGGCCCCGCGCTCGGCGAACAACCGGGCGACGGCCGCGCCCAGGCCCGACGACGCTCCGGTGACAAGGGCCACTTTCCCGGACAGCTGTGCCATGGTCGGTCCTCCCGGTCAGACGTGGACGTTGCGCAGGCCGCGGGCATTGCGCAGCCCCGAGCAGTTGTAGCAGCCGACGCAGCCCGTGCAGTCGCGGCAACGGGCACACGCCAAGCAGCCGATGCACCCCCGGCATGCGAAACACGCCAGACAGCCGACACAGTCACGCATCAGCACACTGAGGGCCGTCACCACGCTGCCGCGGACATTGAGACTTCCGGCGGTGGCGATCGACCCGGCGACGGCGATGCTGCCGGCGGTGGCGATCGATCCGGCGACGGCGATGCTGCCGGCGGTGGCGACGGATCCGGCGACGGCGATGCTGCCGGCGGTGGCGATCGATCCGGCGACGGCGATGCTGCCGGCGGTGGCGATCGCCCCCGTGACCGCCAGGTTGTCGGTGGTGGATGCCGTGTCGACGGCGGCGGCGCTGGGGACGGAGGGATCGGTGGCCATCAGCCAATTCCAACCCATCTGGAGCCAGGCGGTGCCGGATTCCCGAAGCCGCCCTTCTCACCTGGTGTCTTATCGGAAAACCGCAGCTAGAACGAAGGGGTAATCCTTACGCGTAGGTGACCAAGGTGCGTCCAGTTGGGCGCGGGACGCCCGCGTCGTCTTGAATTGGTGATGGCGGGGCGAGGGGACCCGGAGAACAGGAGTGACCATTGCGTGCGATCGACGCCACGTCGCGGAGTCGCGGGGCCGGCACCGCAGCCGGTCCGGTGCTCGCGCCGCCGGGGGCGGAGTTCGAGATCTGGCGCAACGGCGTCCGGCGGCGATCGCTGGAGCATGTGGCCGACTTCGTCGACACCCGTTGCCTGGCGCAGCTGGAGGGGACCGGTGTCGATATCGCCGCCGACGTGCTGGTCCGGTTCGTCGACGGCGGCAAGTGCCTGCGCTCGACGTTCATGTATCTGGGCTGGATGTGCGGCGCCGACCCCGACGACGCCGCCCTGCGCGCCGCATCCGGATTGGAACTGCTGCACGCATTCGCGCTGCTGCAGGACGACGTCATGGACGACTCGCCCCTGCGCCGCGGCCGGCCCGCCGCCCACGTCCAGTTCGGTCAGTGGCACCTCGACCGCGGGCTGTCGGGTTCGCCGGACCGTTTCGGCGCATCGCTGGCGGTGCTGCTCTCGGATCTGTGCCTGGTGTGGGCCGAACAGATGATGCGGGAGAGCGGTGTGTCGCAGGAGAGCGTCTTCCGGGCCTGGCCGCACTACGACGCCATGCGCATCGAACTGGCCATCGGACAGTGCGCCGACGTGGCCAACGACGCCGGCGCGCAGCCGGATCTGGAGACCGTGCTCGACGTCGCGCGCCGGAAGTCCGGGAACTACACGGTTCGCCGGCCCCTGGAGATCGGCGCGGCGATGGCGGGCTGCGAAACCCTGATCGACGCGCTGGGCGCCTACGGCAGCGCCGTCGGTGAGGCGTTCCAGATGCGCGACGACATGCTCGGGGTTTTCGGATCGCCCGCGGTGACCGGCAAGCCCGCCGGTGGCGACCTCGCCGAACGCAAGGCGACCAGTGTGGTCGTGGCGGCCCACCGGATGGCCGACTCGGTCATCCGCCGGCAGTTCGCGGAACTGATGGACGCCGAGGAACTCACCGACTCCGACATCGCCCATTGGCGCACGCTGATCGTGGCGACCGGAGCGGTGGATTGGATCGAGGAACTGATCGCCGAACGGGTGGCCACCGCCATCGAGCACATCTGCGATGACCGAATCGACGACTGGGTGCAGTCCACGCTGACCGATATGGCCGCCGTGTGCACCCTCCGGACCACCTGAGCCCCTAGGAGGCTGTTATGCGCACCATCCCCGGAAGAACAGACCATGTCGTCGTGGTGGGCGCGGGCCTGTCCGGCCTGTCCGCCGCGATGCAACTCGCCGGGCAGGGCCGCTCGGTGACCGTCGTGGAGCGCTACGGGTTCCCCGGCGGACGGGTGGGCCAGGCCGACATCCGCGGCTACCGGATCGACACCGGCGCAACGGTTTTGACGATGCCGGACATCATCGAAGAGGCGTTCGACGCCGTCGGCGCGTCGATGGGCGACTACCTCGACCTGCTGACGCGTCGACCCGGCCTACCGGGCCTCCTTCGCCGACGGCAGCACGCTGGACGTGCACACCGACGCCGCGGCGATGACGGCGGCCATCGAGGAGTTCGCCGGGCCGGACCAGGCGGCCGGGTACCTGCGGCTGCGCGAGTGGCTGACCGAGCTCTACAAGCTCGAGATCGACGGGTTCATCGGATCCAACTTCTCCTCGCCGCTGTCGCTGCTGACACCGCAGTTGGCGCGGCTGGCCGCCATCGGCGGCTTCCGCGGCTGGGAGAAGATGGTGAGCCGCTTCATCACCGACGAGCGGCTGCAGCGGATCTTCACCTTCCAGGCGCTCTACGCCGGCGTGCCGCCGCAGCAGCGCGCTGGCCGCCTACGCGGTGATCGCCTACATGGACACCGTCGCCGGGGTGTACTTCCCGCGCGGCGGCATGCGTGCCGTCCCCGAGGCGCTGGCCGCCGCCGCGGCCGATGCCGGCGTGCAGTTCCGCTACAACTCCACCGTGACCCGGCTGGAGCAGTCCGGCTCCCGCGTCACCGCGGTGTGCACCGACTCCGGAGACCGGATCGCCTGCGACGCGGTGGTTCTCACCACCGAACTGCCGCTGACCTACCAGTTGCTCGGCCGCACGCCTCGCCGTCCGATCAAGATGCGCCCCGCGCCGTCGGCGGTCGTCATGCACGTCGGAGTGCCGGCGGTCGGGTCAGGCCTGCAGCACCACAACATCAGCTTCGGCGCGCAAGTGGTCGCAGACCTTCGACGAGATCATCCGACGACGGGGTGCTGATGAGTGACCCGTCGCTCCTGGTGACGATGCCCACCGCGGGCGATCCCACCCTGGCGCCGGCCGGCCGCGATCTGCTCTTCGTTCTGGCCCCGTGCCCGAATCTCGATGTGGGCAAGGTCAATTGGTCGGCCGAGGGCGACAGCTACGCCCGCCAGGTGCTGGCCACCGCCGCCGAGCGATTGCTGCCCGGACTCGACCGCGACGCCGACATCCTCGACGTCGTCACCCCGGCGGACTGGGCGCGCCAGGGGATGACGGCGGGCTCCCCGTTCGCCTTGGCGCACACCTTCTCCCAGACCGGGCCGTTCCGCCCGGCCAACCTGGTGCGCGGCGTCGACAACGCCGTGCTGGCGGGCGGCTCGACGGTGCCCGGGGTCGGCGTGCCCACCGCGCTGCTGTCCGGGCGGCTGGCCGCCGAGCGCATCACCGGACCGACTCGACGATCATTCGAACAGACGGACGATTCACAGTCGCAAGCAGGTACGGGCATGACCAACATCGAGTTGCACGCCGCCGGCATCGAAGACCAACGGCTGCGCGAGTCCTACCGCTACTGCCGACGGCTCAACGCCCAGCACGGACGCACCTACTTCCTGGCCACCCGGCTGCTGACACCGTCCCAGCGCCCGGCCGTGCACGCCCTGTACGGGTTCGCCCGCTACGCCGACGACATCCTCGACGACCTGAACTCCGACGCCGGGGCGGCGGAGCGGGCGGCCCGGCTGGAACTGCTGGCGTCGCGGTTCGCCAAGGGTGACGCGGACAGCGAGCCGGTGCTGCCGGCCGTTCTGGACACCGCCCGCACCTATCGCATTCCGGTGAGCCTCTTCGACGAATTCCTGACTTCGATGCGCATGGATCTCACCGTCACCGACTATCCCGACCGGCCCGCCCTGAACCGCTATATGCGCGGCTCCGCCGAGGTGATCGGTCTGCAGATGCTGCCGATCCTCGGCACGGTCGGACCGCTGCGCGACGCCGAACCGTGCGCCGAGGCGTTGGGCCGGGCCTTCCAGCTGACCAACTTCCTGCGCGACATCAACGAGGACCTCGACCGCAACCGGGTCTACCTGCCGGCCGACGAACTCGCCGCGTTCGGGGTGGACCGGGAGCTGCTGACCTGGTGCCACGACAACCAGCGCACCGATCCGCGGGTGCGCCAGGCGCTGGCCGCCCAGCACGAGATCACCCGCGCCATCTACCGCAGGCCCACAAGGGCATCGCGCTGCTGGCCCCGCAGTCGCGGCCGTGCGTGACGGCGGCCTTCACGCTGTACTCCGAGATCCTCGACCGCATCGAGGATATCGACTACGCCGTCTTCAGTCAGCGGGCCTCGGTGGGCATGGGTCGGCGTCTGCAGGTGTTCACCGGTGGACTGGTGCGGGCGCGCCGGGCCCGCCGGTTGCCGGCTGCCTAGACCTCGCCCGCCTACTGGATATCGATGGTGATCGTGCTGGGTTTGAAAGTGCCGCGTCGACGGATGGTCGACCGTGCCGTTGTTGTGGGCGAAGTCGCGGGCGGGGACGCGATGAGCCGGGGACGTCGGAGCGTGCCCAAAGCCGGGCTGTCGCGCTCAGAAGTGCCCGGAGCATTCGACGTCGGCGCGGATGCCTACGACGCACTCGTCGGCGCCAACCCCGGCTATCACGATCACCTGCGAATCTCCGCCCGGCGCATGCGGATTCCCGACGGCGGACGTGGGCTGCGACTGTTGGACGCGGGTTGCGGAACGGGCGCCTCCACGGCTGCGCTCCTGCAGGCCGCACCATACGCCGAGATCGTCGCGGTGGACGCGTCGGCCGGCATGCTCGAACAGGCCGCCGCGAAATCCTGGCCCGACGCGGTCCGTTTCGTGCACACTCCGATCGAGGCGTTGGGCGACGCCGGGGTGCACGGCCCCTTCGACGGCATCCTGGCGGCCTATCTGCTGCGCAACCTGGCCGACCCGGACGCCCAACTGCGCCGATTCCGGGAGTTGCTGCGACCGGGAGCGACGCTGGCCGTGCATGAGTACTCGGTACGCGATTCCGCAGCGGCCCAGGCGATCTGGAATGCGGTCTGCTGGGCCATCATCATTCCGGCCGGCTGGCGCAAGACCGGGGACAGCGCGCTCTACCGTCATCTGTGGCGCAGCGTCAATGACTTCGACGGTGCGGCCGACTTCCAGCGGCGTCTGGTCGCCGCGGGTTTCGCCGGGGTGCACAGCGAGACCGTGCCGGGCTGGCAGCGCAACATCGTGCACACCTTCCTGGCCGACGCGCCGGGCTAACTGTTATAGGGGGTTTCATGAAGGATCCACGTCGCGTCATCCACCGGGCGCAGTCCGGTGTTCCGCACGCCACCGCTCTTGCCGACGTGCCTCATGTGGTGGTCGTCGGTGCGGGCATCGCCGGCTTGGCCGCCGCCGCCGGACTTGTCGAACGCGGTGTCTCCGTCGAGGTTCTCGAGCGCGAGCCCAACCTCGGCGGCCGGGTGGCCGGGTGGACCGAACGTCGAATCCGGACCGCTGGCCGGTACCGAGGTGGCCAACAATCGCGGCTTCCATGCCTTCTTCCGCCAGTACTACAACCTGCGGGAGTTGTTGCGGCGCAGCGATCCCGGCCTGTCCCAGCTTCGGCCGGTGGAGGACTACCCACTGGTCGACGGCGAGGGCCGGCGCGACACCTTCCGCGGGCTGCCGCAGACTCCGCCGTGGAACGCCATCGTCTTCGCGCTGCGCAGCCCTACCTTCCGGTTCCGCGATCTGGTGCGGATCGACGGCAAGGCGGCCGCCCCACTGGCGACGGTGTCGGTACCGGGTATCTACGAGCAACTCGACGACCCCGATGCCGACACCTTCCTGGACCAGATCAACTTCCCGATCGCGGCCCGGCACCTGGCCTTCGAGGTCTTCGCCCGCAGCTTCTTCGCCCGCCCCGAACGGCTCTCCGCGGCGGAACTGGCCGCGATGTTCCACATCTACTTCCTGGGCTCCAACGAGGGTCTGGTGTTCGATGTCGCGGCGTCGAACTTCGACACCGCGCTGTGGAACCCGTTGGGGGAGTACCTGACCGGGCGGGGGGTGAGGTTCCATACCGGCGTCTCCGCCGATTCGATCTCCACCGACGGACCCAAGCGCATGCGGGTCACCGCCGATGACGGACGGGTGATCGACGCCGACGGTGTGGTGCTCGCCGTCGATGTCGGCGGGCTGCAGCAGATCGTGGCGGCCTCCCCGGGCCTCGGCGACGAGGACTGGCGCCGACGGGTGGCCGAGATGCAGGTGGCGCCGCCGTTCGTGGTGCAGCGGCTGTGGCTGGACGCACCGGTGGACGCCGACCGCCCGCCGTTCCTGGGCACCGGCGGTCTGGAACCGGTGGACAACATCAGCGTGGTGAGCAACTACGAACGCCAGGCCGCGCGAGTGGGCACGCGACGCACGGCGGGTCGGTGGTCGAGGTGCACTCCTACTCGGCTGGTGGACTCCGTCATTTGGCTCAGCGGACCCTCGAGACGGTCTGCGGGAGAAGATGCTGGCGCGCCTGCACCAGTTCTACCCGGAGACCGCACGCGCCGGCATCGTGGCGGAACGGATTCTGTTCAAGCAGGACTGCCCGCTGTTCTCGCCGGGTTCCTTCGCGCAGCGTCCGACCGTGGACACACCGATGTCCCGGGCTGGTGCTCGCCGGTGACGGAATCCGCATCGACCTGCCGGTAGCCTTGATGGAACGCGCCGCCACCACCGGCTGGTCGGCGGCCAACCGGCTGCTGGCGGGCTGGGGAGTCAGCGGGCACACCCTGTACACCGTGCCGGTGCAGGGCCGCTCGCCGGTGTTGCGGCAAGCTCGCCGAGAAAGGCGTGCGCGCGAGATGAGTCTGTGGTCACGGTGGCCGACCGCTTGCCGAAAGACTCACCGCTGCAGGTCCTTCCGAAGATCGCGTGGGCCGCAGCAGACACCCGACCTATCAGCAGGCCGAGCCCGCGATCATCGACGCCGCGCTGCAGCGGCGCACTGACGCCGGCCCAGCGGCAACTGGTATCGTGTTCGCCGCGAGCACCGATGTGCGCGGCGACCGCCCGTTCGGCGACCACGGTGGCCGGTATCGAGATCGTCGCGTGGCGCGATCGAGCAGGGCAGTCCTGCACGTCGGACCGGCATCGTGTCCGCATCTGGGCGGCTGATCTGGCCACCGGCACCGTGGAGTGCGGTGGGCTGATCTGTCCCTGGCACGGGCTGCGTCTGGACGGTGGCCGCGAGTTCGGCTGGAAGCCCTTCCCGCCTACGACGACGGCGTGCTGGTGTGGGTGCGGCTGGACAGGTCGGCGGCGAGGAACCGCTGGACGCCCCGGTCCTGCCGGTGCGACCGGCCGGGCCCGCAACTGGCCGCGGTCGCGCGCCTCGAGGGCATCTGCGAGCCCCGCGACATCATCGCCAACCGGCTCGATCCGTGGCACGGCGCGTGGTTCCACCCGTACTCGTTCGCCCAGTTGGAGGTGCTCAGCGCCCCGCCGGTCGACGCCGACGAGGACTCCGACATCTTCCAGGTCGCGGTCACCTTCCACCTCGGTCGCGTGGGCATGCCGGTGATCGCCGAGTTCACCGTCCCCGAACCGCGCACCGTCGTCATGCACATCGTCGAGGGGCAGGGCGTGGGCAGCGTGGTCGAGACCCATGCCACACCGCTGGGCGTCGGTACCGACGGACGGCCCCGCACGGCGGTGATCGAGGCGGTGATCGCGCAGTCCGACCGCACCGGCTTCCAGCACTCGCTGCGGGCCGCCCCGTTGCTGAGGCCGTTGATGAGGCTCGGCGCGTCGCGGCTGTGGCGCGACGATATGGAGTACGCCGAGCGGCGATACGCTCTGCGCGCCAAGGGAAGTCGTGGAGAATGACTAAACGCGTCGTCGTCTGGGGAACCGGCTTCGTCGGCAAGATGATCATTCCCGAGGTGCTCAAGCACCCCGAGTTCGACCTCGTCGGTGTCGGGGTCAGCAACCCGGACAAGGTGGGCCTCGACGTCGGGGAGATCTGCGGGCTGGCGGAGCCCACCGGCGTCATCGCCACCGACGACGTCGACACGCTGATCGCGCTGCGGCCCGACGCGGTGGTGCACTACGGTCCGACCGCGGCGCACGCCGATGCCAACATCGATGTGATCGGTCGGTTCCTGCGCGCCGGCATCGACGTGTGCTCGACCGCGATGACGCCGTGGGTCTGGCCGCGAATGCACCTCAATCCGCCGAACTGGATCGACCCGATCACGGCCGCCTGCGAGGCGGGCGGGTCGTCGTGCTTCACCACCGGTATCGACCCCGGGTTCGCCAACGACCTGTTCCCGATGACGCTGATGGGCCTGTGCTCGGAGGTGCGCCGGGTGCGCGCCTCGGAACTGCTCGACTACACCAACTACGAGGGCGACTACGAGTTCGAGATGGGTATCGGCCGCGAACCGGAGTACACGCCCATGCTGGAGAACTCCGACATCCTGGTCTTCGCGTGGGGCGCGACCGTGCCGATGATCGCCTACGCCGCCGGCATCGAACTCGACGAGATCACCACCACCTGGGACAAGTGGGTGACACCGACCGATCGTCGGACGGTCAAGGGCGTCATCGAGGCGGGCCGGGTGGCCGCGGTGCGGTTCACCATCAACGGGATCTACCGGGGAGAGACCCGCATCCAACTCGAGCACGTCAACCGGATCGGCCATGACGCGGCGCCGGACTGGCCCTCCGGCGATCAGGATGACGTGTACCGGGTGGACATCGAGGGCACCCCGAGCATCTTCCAGGAGACCGCGTTCCGGTTCACCGACGGTTCGGGACGCGACGCCGCGACGGCCGGTTGCCTGGCCACCGGCCTGCGGGCGCTCAACGCCGTGCCGGCCGTCAACGACCTGCCACCCGGTTGGGTGACCCCACTCGACCTGCCTCTCATCCCGGGCCGCGGCACCATCCGCTGAGTAACGCCGGTGTCGCCGGCACCGAAATAGCCGCTGAGATGACATCGTCCAGTCCGTGTGCCCTCGGCCTCTCGGTCGGCGTCACCACGCTCGCCGCGGTCGGTGCCGAGCGCACTGTCACCGGCCGGCCGGTGATCAGCCGTGGCGGTGTCCGGATCGACGACTTCGTCAACCGTGTCGGTGACCCTGTCGGCATCGTCGCCGCCTGACGGTTCCGTGCACACCGGTGCCGCCCTGCTCGCCGAGGCGCTCTACACGCTGTCCCGTAGTGCCATGTCTGGACGTCCGGTCCCGGCAGCGCCGACGGTGGCCCACCCGGCGCATTGGGGGCCGGCCGCCGTTGACGCGCTGGGCCGGGAACTGCGCCGTATCCAGGCATGGTCCACGGGCGCGCGGCTGATACCCGACTATGTGGCGGCGCTGACCGCACTTCAGAACAGTCCCGGACTGCCCGCCCGGGGCGTGATCGCGGTGTGCGACATCGGTGCGGGCGCGACCACCCTGACCCTGGTCGACGCCGCCGGCCTGCAGCCTGTCGGCGAGCCGTCGAGATACCCGGACTTCTCCGGAGATCTGATCGACCGGGCGTTGCTGACCCACGTGCTGACGCTTGCCGGCGCGATGCCGGGTGCCACCGGAACGTCGGCCATCGGGGCGTTGACCAGGCTGCGGGCCGCCTGCCGGGAGGCCAAGGAACGGTTGTCGGCCCAGACCGTCAGCACGGTGCCCGGCGAACCGGCCGGTCTGCGGGGCGAGATCCGGATCACCCGGGCCGAACTCGACGCCATCGTCCGCGGACCGGTGGTGGGCGTGGTGGCCGCGCTCCAGGACACGTTGCGGCGCAACGGGATCGCGGCCGGCGAGCTCGCGGCCGTCGCGTCGGTGGGTGGGATGGCCGCGGTCCCCGCCGTCACCACGACGCTGTCGGAACACCTCCGGGTGCCGGTCATCACCGGCCCCCAACCCGGTCTGACGGCCGCGACCGGGGCGGCCTTGCAGGCCGCCCGGGCAACGGACGCGGTGCCGGCCACCGTGGTCAACCCCCCGCGCAACCGGCCCGAACCCGCTCAGCCCGCCTTGGCGTGGTCGCAAGCGGTGGACATCCCCGATGTGGTGCCGCAGCGCCCGACCAGGCGCCCACAGCCGCGGCCGCTGCTGGACTTCGCACCGGCCTCAGAGCCGGTCCTGTGCGGGGACACCCGGCTGCCGTGGCACCACCGCCCGCTGGTGATAGCCGCCGCGGTGCTCGCGGTGGTCGCCGGCTCAGGCGGCGTGACCGCGCTGGCGCTGCGCGCAGATTCCAATGCCTTCCCGGCGGTATCGGAGCCGAGTGGCAGTCTCACCGGGACGCCGGCGCCGGTGAGCCCCACCGGTGCCGGGGACGCGCCGCGCACCGTCGTCGCGGTGCCCGCGCCGACCCCCGTCGAGGCACAGGCGCCTGCCGTCGCCGAGGCCGTCGTGGCTGCGCCTCTTCCGGAAGTCGTTGCGCCCGTAGGGGAAGGGCCGGTGCCGTTGATCCTGACGCTCCCGCCTATTCCGGCGCTGCCGCAGATCCCGATTCCGTCGATTGCCGGCCTTCCATCACTGCTTCCGCTGCCTGGCTCAGGCTGACTTGGCTCGCTTGGCCAGCACGATCGCCGCGAGCGGGATGGACATCTGCTGCGGCGCCGCAGTGAGGTGTTCAGCGACCGCGGATTCGAGTGCATCGGCGAAGGCAGCAGCACGCGCATCAGACACGCCGCCGTCCAACCCGGCAGTCAGTGCGGGGAAGATCGCTGCCCGGGCGAAGCCGGCCCATGACGTCCCCAGTTTGCCGGCGTCGCCGTCGACGAGGTAGCGAGAGAAGAACAGATCTTCCGAGTCGAAGAGTTCGATGTGCTCGACGGACAGTCCCTCGAAGCGGCCGGAGGGCGCGAACGGCGCCAGGAACTCCTTCTCGGTGCGGCCCACCGTCGGAATGGCCATTCGCTCAAGCTCTTCGCCGCCCACCATGCCGGCCGTGACCAGGCGGTGCAACGAGGAGAGCAGCGCCTCCATGAGCCCGGCGAAGCCGGGCAGGCCGGAAGCGTCGAGACCGAGAGTGAGCACCACCAACCGTCCGCCCGGAGCCAGTTCGCGGCCGCGGAAGGCCACGAAGTCATGCCAGTCAAGGGCGGCCTGCCGGGCGTATGCGCGCCGGGCGGACTCGTCGGCGCTGTGCGCGATATGGATGTGATCGCGGACGGGCGCCGGAACCCGGCTCAGCCAGTGGGTGGCCCAGGCACTCCAGCCCAGCGCGATACTTTGGGAGGGGAGGATCTGCTGGTAGAACGAGCGGCCCACCGCCGAGGCGAAGGTGGCGGAATCCTTTTTCAGGTAACTGTCCGGGTCGTTGGTGATCGTGGTGAACAACTGCGTGAAGTCGTTGTCCGGCAGGTCGGTGTGGGCGACGAGGATCGCGTGGTCGCCCCGAGTGCGGGCCCGGAGCACGCAGATGGCGGCGCTCAGAGGTAGCAGCGAGTTGTATCCGGTCGCCGCGCCGTAGTCGGCGATCGCGATCGGCTGGGGAGGGTGGGGCAGCGCGACGGTCCTGGCCGCCTGCTCGAAAAGCGTGATGCCGGAACGTAATCCGGATGCCTGCAGGCGCGAAGACGCGGTATAGGTGGCGCTGTCCATCGGCTGGGGGCGCACCACGTTGCTGGACTCGCGCACGGCTCTACCGTCGGCGGCGCAGCAACAGTCCGATGATCACTCCGACCAGCAGCATGGCTGCCAGCAGTAGCCACATCGGCGACTCGACAGCGAGCCACAGCAGGTGTATCTGCTGGCGGTCGCGGTTCTGCCCGATGAAGACGGCTGCCAGCGCAACCAGCACGATCGGTGCCCAGTACTGCGTGGCGAAACGGGTGAGCGCGCTGCCGCGGGGTGATTCGTCGGCGGACATACTGTGACTCCTAAGGGTGGGAGGGACCTCCTCGCTTGTGAAAGCACCGTAGCCGTTGGCTTCGCCCCCGCAACCCGAGACCATGTCAGACTGCGCAGATGACCAAACGCGGCGCGTCCCGGCTGTTGATGATCCTCGCCGGCGTGCTGGCTCTGGTGTCGATCGGCGGGTTGATCACCACCGTGGTGTTCGGTGCGGCGGCCGACCAGTACGGCTCCTACGGCGAAGTCCCGATTCCCGGGGCAGGCGAGGTTCGACTACCGGAGGGCGAGGCCATCGTGAGCTTCCATGTGGGCGACTACGGGGGGCGCGGCCTGCGGGTGCCCGCACTGAACTTCGACATCACCGCGCCGCCCGGCAGTCCCGATCCGACGGTGACCGCGGACCTGGGGGCCACAATCGCGGTCAACGACGACGCTCACCGCCGGGTCTGGTCCGTGCAGGTGCCCACGGAGGGCACCTACCGGATCGTCACCAAAGGTGAGGTGAACGGCTTCGTCGAGCCGCGGCTGGCATTCGGCCGGACGCGGTCGCCGGAGGCTTCGCTGTGGGTGTTCGCGGTGCTGTCGATGGTGAGTGTGGACCTGTTCATCGCGGTCTGGTGGTTTAGCCGCCGCCGCCGCAACACCCCGGTCGCCGCGCAACCCGGCACCGTTGAAGCCTATGTCCCGAGCGGAGAAGGCGTGCTGCTCGAGCAGCTGAAAACGATTACCGCGCTTCGCGATTCGGGTGCCCTGACGGAAAAGGAGTTCAAGGCGGAGAAGCGCCGGATCCTGGACGGCCGGTAGCCGTCTAGACTCACCGGGGTGAAGGCTGTCAGCTGCGCGAACGGAATCCTCTCGGTCGTCGATATGCCCGCGCCGCGGCCCGCGGCCGGACAGTTGGTTCTCGACGTACACAGCTGCGGCATCTGCGGATCGGATCTGCACGCCAAGGACCACGCCGATGAAATGGTCGACGTTGTGGAGGGCCTCGGATATCAGGATTTCATGCGGCTCGACACCCCGACCGTCATGGGTCACGAGTTCTCCGGCGTGGTGGCCGAACGCGGCGCAAAGACTCCCAAGGGCCTGAAGGCCGGAACCCGGGTGGTGTCGTTCCCGATGGTCCGTGCCCACGGCGGGGTGCACCTCACCGGACTCTCCCCGCTGGCACCGGGTGGCTATGCCGAGCAGGTTCTGGTGCAGGCGGCCATGACGTTCCCGGTGCCCAACGGTCTTCCACTGGACATCGCGGCGCTCACCGAGCCGATGACGGTGGCTCTGCACGCGGTGCGGCGCAGTGAGGTCAAAAAGCACGACACCGCTATCGTCATCGGCTGCGGGCCGATCGGCTTGGCGGTGATCTGCCAACTCAAGGCGATGGGCGTGGAGAAGATCGTTGCCAGTGATCTCTCGGCGGCGCGCCGCGCGCTGGCCGGCCGGTGCGGAGCGTCCATCGTCGTCGACCCCGAGGTCGAGTCCCCCTACGACAGAGCCGTCGGCAAGGGGATGATTACGGGATTCCCGCAGCTGGGTGAACTGGCCATCGGGTCGATGGAGAAGCTCCGCAAGCTGCCGGGGTGGGAGCACGTCTACCGCGCTGCCGAAGCGCTCGGGGCTGCGGGGCCGAAACGGCCGGTGATCTTCGAGTGCGTAGGCGTGCCAGGGATGATCGACGCCATCATCGGCGCCGCGCCGTTGAGTTCCAGGGTGATAGTCGTCGGCATGTGCATGAAGCCCGACAAGTTCCGTCCATCGATGGCTGTTTGCAAAGAGATCGACCTGCGGTTCGTATTCGGCTACATGCCATTGGAATTCCGGGACACGTTGCACATGCTGGCCGACGGGAAGCTTGATGCGTCGCCTCTGATCACCGGCAAGGTGGGGCTGGCCGGCGTGGCGGCCGCATTCGAGGCGCTCGGCGACCCCGAGAGGCACGCCAAGATCCTCATCGATCCGCGCAGTGCGGCGGAGGTGGTTTAGCCGCTCGTTCCTCGCGGCGCATCGTCAGTGGCTGGGGGTGTGGGCCCCTTCCTCCTGCGCTCGTTCCTCGCGGCGCATCGTCAGTGGCTTCCTCCTCGCCGCTCGTTCCTCGCGGCGCATCGTCAGTGGCCGCGAGCCACCCAGTCGTCGTAGTGGACGATCTCGTCCCCGATGGTCGTGGTATCGCCGTGGCCGGTGTAGACGACGGTATCGGCGGGCAGGGCGCCGAGCTTGTCCTTGATGGACGCCAGGATCGTCGGGAAGTCGGAGAACGACCGTCCGGTGGCGCCGGGCCCGCCGTGGAACAGGGTGTCGCCGGAGAACACCGCGCCGAGGGCCGGCGCGTAGAGGCAGGTGGATCCGGGGGAGTGGCCCGGCGTCGCGATGGCGCGCAACTCGATGCCGCCGGCGCTCAGTACCTGGCCGTCGGCCAGCGCCCGAAATGGCCTGTCGCCGTGCGTCGTTTCCCACAGCATCGTGTCAGCCGGGTTCAGCAGCACAGGCGCGTCAAGGTCTGCACCGAGTTGCGGAGCCGCCGTGATGTGGTCGTTGTGGCCGTGTGTGCACACCACGGCGACGACATGGCGGCCCGCCACGGCGTCCTCGATCGCCCGGGCATCGTGGGCGGCGTCGATGACGATCACCTCAGAGTCGTCACCGACAAGCCAGATGTTGTTGTCGACCTCCCAACTGCCGCCGTCGAGTTCGAAGGTCCCGTGTGTCACGACTCGCTGTATCCCGGCGCCGGTCTTCACAGCACCACCACCGACCGCAGCACCTCACCGGCGTGCATCTTGTGGAACGCCTCCTCGACCCCCTCCAGACCGATGCGTTCGGAGACGAACTTGTCCAACGGAAGCCGACCCTGCCGGTACAGGCTGATCAGCGTCGGGAAGTCACGTTCGGGCAGGCAGTCGCCGTACCAGGACGACTTCAGCGACCCGCCGCGGGAGAAGAAGTCCACCAGCGGCATCTCCAGCTGCATGTCGGGAGTCGGAACACCCACCAGCACAACGGTTCCCGCGAGATCGCGGGCGTAGAATGCCTGCTTCCAGGTCTCCGGGCGTCCGACAGCGTCGATCACCACGTCGGCACCGAAGCCGTCGGTGAGGTCCTGAATCGTCTCCACGACGTCGAGGTCGCGGGCGTTGATGGTGTGGGTGGCACCGAACTCGCGTGCCCACTTCAGCTTCGTGTTGTCGGTGTCGACGGCGATGATGGTCCTCGCCCCCACCAGGCGTGCGCCGGCGATCGCGGCGTCACCCACACCGCCGCATCCGATCACCGCCACGGTGTCGTCACGACCGACCGCACCGGTGTTGATGGCGGCACCGATGCCTGCCATCACGCCGCAGCCCAGCAGACCGGCCACGGCGGGATCGGCTTCGTCGTCGACCTTGGTGCACTGGGCCTCGTGAACCAGGGTCTTGTCGGCGAACGCCCCGATGCCCAGTGCGGGTGTGAGTGCCGTGCCGTCGGTCAGCGTCATCTTCTGATCGGCGTTGAAGGTGTCGAAGCAGTACCAGGGACGGCCGCGTTTGCAGGCCCGGCACTGTCCGCACACCGCGCGCCAGTTGAGGATCACGAAATCGCCGGGGGCCACATGAGTGACGCCCTCGCCGACTGTCTCGACGACGCCCGCGGCCTCGTGTCCGAGCAGGAACGGGTATTCGTCATTGATTCCGCCCTCCCGGTAGGTGAGGTCGGTATGGCAGACGCCGCACGCCTGAATGTCGACCACGACCTCGCCCGGGCCGGGGTCGGGGATGACGATGTCGACAAGTTCGACAGGTTGGCCTTTCGCACGGGAGATCACGCCGCGCACCGTCTGACTCATGAGTCGAACCATAGTGGGCCGGCGCGAGCCTCCAAGCCTCGATCCATCGTTTCGGTTGTGTGCCCTGAACCTGGGCGTGGACGTGTGTGATCGCCCGGCTTCACTCTTGAGGTGTTCCCCTGGGAACCCGGTTCGGTGATGGTGGGCCGCGCGGTGATGGGGGGCGCGGATGAGGCTGAACCCGACCGCCGCGGGCGTCAGCCGCGTTGGCCGAGAATTGTCACGACGGTAGGTTTGCGATGCGGCCATCATGCAGCTCAACGAGAGCGGGGGCGGTGGGCAACCCTGCCCGCCGGTGGCTTCATGCGGTGAACTCGCGCAGCGCTCCTTCGCGTCTTATGATTTGGCGACGAGTCGGATAGAAAAGGCGTAGGGGAAACTTGTTGGAGTGACACGTTCCGATGCTGAAAAAGGAAACCCGTACTCCTACTCTGGCCTTGGTGACGCCCAAACCTTAATCGACGCGGTTACCGATCGAGCGATCGTGACGCTCGATTCAACGGGCGTGGTTGTGCACTGGAGCGCAGGAGCCCAAGCCGTGTTGGGGTACTCGGACGCTGATGTTCTGGGGCGGTCCGCGTCGATGTTCCACATCGACGAGGACCTGGATGCCGGGACGGCCGAGCGTGAGTTGGCCGCCGCACAGGAGTCTGACCGTTGCGAGTTCGACGGCTGGCGAGTGCGCAAGGGCGGACGCCGCTTTCGGGCCGGAGTGACGGTCAGCCCGATACGGGATCAGGCCGGTGTGCTGACTGGCTTCGTCGAAGTCATCCGGGATCTGACCGCCGATCAGCGGCGCGTCAACTCCATGTTCTACGACCTGTTGGAAGCCGCCCCCGATGCCATGGTCATCGTGGGGCCTGATGGACGCATCACGTTTGCCAACGCCCAAACCGATCGGATGTTCGGATACCCGCGCGAGGAACTGGTCGGCAGTGAGCTCGAGATACTGCTTCCGTCGCGGTTCCGCGGGATGCACGCGCGGCACCGCGGGGGCTTCTTCGCGGAACCGGAGCTGCGGCAGATGGGTAGGGATCTGGATTTATGGGGCTTGCGTCGCGACGGGACAGAGTTCCCGGTCGACATCAGTCTGAGCCCGCTACAGATCGAAGAATGCTGTTACGTCTCGGCATCGATTCGCGACGTGACCGAGCGCCGCGCGCGTGAAGAGCAATTGCGTAAGGCGCAAGAAGAATTGGAACTACTGTCCCGCACAGACCTTCTCACCGGTCTGGTGAACCACGGCGAGATGACCGCCCGGCTTGAGTCCGCACTCCACGACCGGCGTTTTCACGGAGAGCAACTGGGTGTGTTGTTCTGTGATGCCGATCACTTCAAGGTCGTCAATGACACCTGGGGACATCCTGTCGGTGACTTTGTGCTTTCGACGGTGGCCGACCGTATCCGCGGCTGCGTTCGCGCCGACGACACTGTGGGCCGGATGGGAGGTGACGAGATGCTGGTGCTGTTACCGGGCGTGCACAGCGTTGATGAGGTGGTCGCGATCGCCGAGAATATCCGCCGTCGCGTCGCCGAACCTATCAACCACTTCGGACGGACAATCCAAGTTACGGTAAGCATCGGCGCTACTCTGGCCGCACCGGACGAGTCAGTTCGCGCCATGACCGCCCGTGCAGATGCGGCGATGTACAAATCGAAGCGAGCTGGGCGCGACACGGTCACGACGATCTGAGGCGCTGGCGCGAAGTCGGTGCGTTGCGGCCCGAATTGGACGCCCGGGCGCCGGCCGCCGAGGTGGGTCGCGAGGTTAGGCGAATGGTCCTCAGGCACTAGGCTCGACGGTCATGGCGGCCCTCGATGTGATCGCCGACTGGCCGGTACCGGCGGCGGCTGCCGCGGTGGTCGGCCCTTCGGGTGTGCTGGCCGGTTACGGAGACCTTCGGCGGGTCTTCCGGCTGGCATCGGTCACCAAACCGTTGGCCGCCCGCGCGGCGCAGGTCGCCGTCGAGGAGGGCGTCGTCGACCTAGACACCCCGGCCGGCCCGCCGGGCGCCACGGTGCGGCATCTGCTGGCGCACGCCTCCGGGCTGTCGATGCAGTCCGCGGAGATACAGGCGCAGCCGGGCACCCGCAGGGTGTACTCCAACTACGGTTTCCAGGTGCTGGCCGAGGCGATCGAAGCGCACTCCGGCATCGCATTCGACCGCTACCTCGGCGAGGCGGTCTTCGAACCCCTCGGAATGGGATCAGCCCGGTTGGAGGGCGGAGCGGCGGCGGCCGGGTTCGGCGGCGTCGCCAGTGTCGAGGACCTGACCGCGTTCGCCGGTGATCTGCTGCGCCCGACGACGGTGTCGCCCCAGATGCACGCCGAGGCCACCAGCGTTCAGTTCCCCGGACTCGACGGGGTGGTGCCCGGATTCGGGATGCAGCGGCCCAACGACTGGGGCCTGGGCTTCGAGATTCGGGACAGCAAGTCCCCGCACTGGACGGGAAGTCGGAACTCCGTCGCGACCTACGGCCATTTCGGCCAGACCGGCACCTTCCTCTGGGTGGATCCGTCGCGCGACATCGCCCTGATAGTCCTGACCGACCGGGACTTCGGCGACTGGGCGAAGCCGCTGTGGCCGGCGCTGTCCGACACGGTCGTAGCCGAGTTCAACTCGGACTAGCGCAACAGGGGTCTCACAGGGCACAATAGGCACGTACGACACAACTGCATCTTCGGAAACACCAGGTCGTTGGGGAAGACGTCCCTAGTGGAGCCGAAGGAGCAAGTGATGCGTGCGTCGAATCAGTTTGCCGACGCGACGACAGGCGTGGTGTATCTGCACGCCTCACCCGCGGCGGTGTGCCCACATGTCGAGTGGGCGTTGTCGTCGACCCTTGGAGCAGGGGCGAACCTGAAGTGGACCCCGCAGCCGGCCATGCCCGGCCAGTTGCGTGCGGTCACCAACTGGATGGGTCCGGTTGGGACCGGTGCGCGGCTGGCCAATGCCTTGCGGCAGTGGTCTGTGCTGCGTTTCGAGGTCACCGAGGATCCCAGCCCCGGGGTTGACGGCCAACGGTTCTGCCACACCCCGCAACTCGGCCTGTGGAGCGGTGCGATGAGCGCCAACGGCGACATCATGGTCGGCGAGATGCGGTTGCGGACGCTGATGTCGGCCGGCGCCGACACGTTGGCGGCGGAATTGGACACCGTATTGGGGACGGCGTGGGATGAGGCACTCGAGCCGTACCGCGATGGTGGCGACACCGGTGAAGTGAGCTGGCTGAGCCGAGGGGTGGGCTAGCGCTTAGTAGGGCGGTGGCTGGTTGCGCTCGGCGACATAGGCGTCGTTGAGCGACCGCTCATACGAGATGCGGTAGGCGCGGTCGGCGGAGCGCGTTCTTCGGCGCGACGGCATCATGAGTGCCCGTTCACCACCGGTTGGGGCGGCAGCGTGGACAGGTGCGGCCGCGATGGCCGTGTCCCACAACGGGAACAGCAGGCGGCTTCCCGGCCTGGTTGTGTAGATCTTGCCCGTCGGAGAAGTCCAGACGATCGTCCCATCGGGGAATTGGCAATCGCTCCATCCGCGGTCGCCGGACCAGAAAGTCTTGAGCAAGTGGTGTTTTCGGCACAGGACGCGGAGGTTGGCCGCGTGCGTCGGGCCCAACGGCCACGGTATCGCGTGATCGACGTCGCAGTGCTCGGCCGGCCTGTCGCACTGCGGGAACCGGCACGTCAGATCGCGTAGCCGGACGAACTCGTCGAGGGCGGTCGACGGCCGGTACCGCGGTTCGGCGTCGGGGGGCGGCTTGCGCAGGTGGCGAACCCGCGCACCGGCATCGATCAACTCGGCCAGCAACGGCGTGGGAATGGCGCCGCCGCCGACGATGACCGCCGAGCCGGGCTTGGCGATGGTGTCCGGCTCGCCGCCGTCGCCGGACATGCCGGTATCCGGTTGCGCTCCGAGTGCTTGGGCGTCGGCCAGCACGTGCACCACGACGCCGGCGGCACGGTTATCCGGCCCGGCGGACGGGCACTCCGGACCGCCACATCGGCACGTGAGTTGTTGGGAACCGGCTGCCAGGGCACCCAGGGCGTCGGCGCGACGCTGGCCGATCGTTCGGGGATCGTCATCGCAGACGCCGTGCGCCATTGCCGCGAGCCGGCGGTCCAGCGCGGTCGCATCGGTGGCGTAGAGCCGGCCCCACAGCGCGGCCGTGCCCAACTCGTGGTTCTCGGCGCCGATGGTGACGTCACGGCTGCGGGCGCTGGCACGAGTCCGGCGAAGGGCCCCCGGGTCATGTTTATCGATCCAGGTGTCGATGGCCTGCTCGAGCTTGTATTGGGACAGCGCGTCCCAGCCACCGGCCCGTTCGGCCATGGCGCTGTCGATCAGCGCCATGGCCTCGTCATCGGTGACGAGGTGGGTGCGCCAGGCGATGGCCGCGACGACCCTCGCGCTCACAGCGCCGGCCAGGAAAAGCTGAGCGATCCGTGGTAACTGCACCCGCAGCGATTCGGCAAGCTCCATCTGCCGCGAGGCCCGGCCGTGGCTGACCTTCAGCGCCGCCGCCACCTCCGCTGCGGCGCTGTCCCACGCGTCGCAGGACCAGTGCGCGGTGTCCTCGTCAGCGCAGCGCCGCCGCACGAGTTCGGAGATGGCCGACAGGCGACGCGCCGCGGCGGCGGCCTCGGCCCGGGCGAATTCCTCGATGGCGCCGATCAGCCTGGTGTCGGAAGCGGACCGGAACTCGGTATCGAACATGTGTTCGATTATGCCGGAGCCGTCCGACAGAATGGGCCGGGCTACACCCGCATACCGGAGGGTCGCCGGGTGCCCGCGTCGACCCGCGCGGGTGACGGCGCGAGCACCGCCGCGCCGAGGGCCACGATCGCCCCGCCCAGGAACATCCCGCCGAGGACGTCGGAGAAGATGTGCGCGCGCGAGTACAGCGCGAGGAACGCCACGCCGAGAACGCCCAGCATGACCGGCACCGCGAGGGCGGCCTTGAAAGCCCGGCTGCGTCCGGCGCCGAAGCACACAGCGATCATGCCGAGCAGAGTGGCGGCCCCGGTGACGTGACCCGAGGGGAACGAATGGGCGTATCGCACCAGTGAACCGTCGTGCAGGGCCGCCAGGGTCTCCGGAGTTCGTCCGATCACCGCCTTGAACGTCTGCTCGAGCACGACGCCGACCGCCACCCCGCCCATCACGAGAGCGCCACGGATCACCGACCTTGCCCGGATCGACAACAGGGTGCCGGCGACGGCGCCGGCGGCCGCGACATGGAGCGGTCTGCCGAGATAGCTGAAGGCTCCATCGGCATCGAGGCGCCACCGCTGCGACCGATGGGTGTCCAGCCATCTCTCGACGGAGTCGTCGAGTGTGGTCAGCCATTCGGAGTTGACGTGGAGCGCCAGGCCCACCAGGACGGTGAACAATCCGGCCGACAGCAGGACCAGCGATGTCCGGCCGCGGACGAATAGCGCGGACGCGCCGAAAGTCGCGGCCAGGACCAGCAGAGCGATGACGGTGATGTCGACGTTCATGGTGGTTGCCTATTGTGCCCGACTAGGGGACGAGGATCGTCAGTGCCGAGGGCACCGCGCTGATCTCCACCGGAAGCGGGCAGACGTAGTCGCCGTCGGCGTAAGCGTTGATGCCGGGAGAATCGACCGTCACGGTCCGGGCGCGTTCGGTCGTCACCTCGTCGAGGTCCACGTGGGTTCCTTTGAAGACGGTGGGGAACAGCCGGATCAGCTTGGTGCGGGAGCCGGCTCGCACCATGGTGATGTCCAGCAGGCCGTCGGAGTGATCGGCGTTGGGGCAGATCAGCATTCCGCCGCCGTAACTGCGGGTGTTGCCGAACGCCGCCAGGGTGAGGTCGGTGGCAATCTCGCGCTGACCGTCGAGGACCAGCCGGAACGGCAGCGGACGAAGTTTCGTGATCTCGGCGAGAATGGACAGGTTGTAGCGCATCCGGCCGTGCGGCCAGCGCATCCGGTTCACCCGGTCGCTGACCAGCGAGTCGAAACCCGTTGCTGCGATGGTGCCGAACCAGGTTTGCGACCCGTCGGGGCCCCGGATGTGGCCGAGGTCGACCGTCTCGGTGCGGCCCGCCGCGATGACGTCGACGGCCGCGGCCGGGTCGGCGGTCGGGAGGCGGTACTCGCGGGCGTGGTCGTTGCCGGTGCCGGCGGGAACGATCCCGAGTGGAATTCCGCTGCGCGCCAGCACCTGTAGTGCCAGACGGATGACGCCGTCGCCGCCCACGACGACGAAGGCGTCGGTGCCCTCGTCGACGGCCTCCTGCGCCAACTCGCGGGCATGGGCCGCATCCCGGCCGACGATCGCGACCACGTCGATACCCAGTTCCTGGAACCGGGTGACCGCCCGTTCGGTGGCGTGCGGCGCGTTGCCATGGCCGGCCATCGGGTTGGTCAGGACGGTGACCCGCGACAAGGAGGTCATGGAATCAGCTTGCCCGGGTTGAGAATTCCGACCGGGTCGAGGGTCTGCTTGACGGCCCGCAGTACTGCGGCACCCAGGTCACCGATCTCGGCGCCCATCCACGGCCGGTGGTCGGCGCCGACCGCGTGGTGGTGGGTGATGGTCCCGCCGTTGGCGATGATGGCATCGCAGGCGGCAACTTTGGCGCCACGCCACTGTCGTGCGACATCCCCACGTTGACCGGCGACCACCGTGAAATAGAGCGAGGCCCCGGTGGGGTAGACGTGCGAGATATGGCACATCACCAAAGCCGCTGTGCCACTGGCCTTCAGCGCCGATGTCAGGGCCTCGGTCACGGCGGTCTTCAGGACCGGCAGGTTGGACCACGACGTCGCCGTCTCCAGGGTCTCGCAGATCGCGCCGGCCTTCAGCAGGGAATCGCGCAGGTAGGGCGCGTCGAATCGGCCCTGCTCCCACGCTTTGGCCGGCGCCTCACCCAGCGATGTTCCGCCATGGGCGGACAGCAACGCGTGTGTCTCGGCGTGCCGGCTCTCGGTGTGGGCGTCGGTGCCCTCGAAAACCGTGATGGCAAGACAGCCGCCGGTGACGCTCTGCTCGCCGATGCTGTGGGCGGTGGCGAGGTTCACGCCGGTCTCGACTTCGTCGGACAGTCGCAGCACGGTGGGTCCGGTGCCGGTCTGCACCACCGCCCGCAATGCCGCTGCGCCGGTGGCGAAATCCGGAAACGACCACGCCTCGTACCGCACGCTCTCCGGAACGGGGTGCACTCGGAGGCGCACCCGGGTGATGACACCGAAGGCGCCCTCGGAGCCGCAGAACAATTCGCGCAGGTCCGGGCCGGCGGCCGAGGCGGGGGCGCGGCCGAGGTCCAGCCTGCCGGCCGGGGTGATGACGTGCATACCGCGGACCATGTCGTTGAATCGCCCGTAGCCGGCCGAGTCCTGACCGGAGGATCGGGTCGCCGCGTAGCCGCCGATGCTGGCGAAGCGAAAGCTCTGCGGGAAATGGCCCAGCGAGAAGCCGCGTTCGCCGAGCAGGCGCTCGGCCTCCGGACCGGTGAGACCGGCGCCCGAGTTCGGCTTCGCCGGAGATCTCGTCGAGCCAGTGCAGGGCGTCAAGGCGGCGCAGGTCCATGGTGATGACGGCGTCGAAGTCACCGCGGATCGGGTCCAGACCGCCGACCACGCTGGTGCCGCCGCCGAAGGGCACCACGGCGATGCGATGGCTGCGAGCAGTAGCTCGAGGATCTTCTCGATGTCATCCTCGTCGCCGGGCAGGATCACGGCGTCGGGGGCGTCCTGCTGAAGTCTGCTTGCGGCGCAACAGGTCCGGGGTGGACTTTCCGCCGGCGTGCAGCAGCCGGTCGACATCGCCGGTCCGCAGGTAGTCGTCGCCGACGATCGCGGCGAGGCCGTCGCGGTGGTCGGCGGTCAGTGCGCTGAGGGGCCACCTGCACGTCGCTCGATGCCGGGGCCGGCCACCGCGGCTGCGCGACACGCCGAGCGCCTGTTCGAGCAGTGATCGGATGCCGGCGGACAGCGGTTTGGCCAGAGGCCGGATCGCCCCAGGCGTCCCAGGCCATCGGAGGAAGCAGATTCTCGCGCAGCGGTAGCGTCGACCATGGGTTACAGTATTACAGATGATGTCAATCAGTAACGCCGAGTCGGTTGACATCGGTGACCGGATTCTGGCCGCGGCTGCCAGCTGTGTGCGGGACTTCGGCGTGGAGCGGGTCACGCTCGCCGAGATCGCCCGGCGGGCCGGGGTGAGCCGGCCGACGGTGTACCGGCGCTGGCCGGACACCCGGTCGATCCTGGCGTCCCTGCTGACCGACCGGATCATCGGAGCGTGGCGGGCAGCGCCGTCCCGGGCGGCCGGCCGCGAGGCACTGGTGGCGCGGATCGTCGAGGTGGTCCGGCGGCTGCGCCGTGACGAGTTGATCCGCACCGTGCTGCGCTCGGCACCCGAACTGGCGATGGTGTACATCGCCGACCGGCTGGGCGCCAGCCAGCAGATCCTGATCGACATGGTCGCCGACGAACTGCGGAAAGCTCAGGCGGACGGCACTGTTCGCGATGGCGATCCGCGCCAGCTGGCGGCCATGGTGCTGCTGATCGCCCAGTCGGTGATCCAGTCCGGCCGGATCGTCGGACGGCCATCCTCGACGCCGATGACCTTGACCGCCGAACTCGCCCACGCACTGAACGGATACCTCGCCTGATGAACTCCTCCGCCCTGAACGCCGCCCGCCGCAGTCGCCGATCTGACCGCCCTCGCCGACGGCCGGACGCGTCGACGTCGTCGTCATCGGCGGCGGCATCACCGGTACCGGGATCGCGCTGGACGCCGCCAGTCGCGGCCTGTCGGTGGTGCTGGTGGACAAAGCACGATCTGGCCTTCGGCACCAGCCGGTGGAGTTCCAAGCTCGGTGCACGGCGGGTCTGCGCTATCTGGCCACCGGCAACGTCGGCATCGCCCGGCGCAGTTCGGTCGAGCGCGGCATCCTGATGACCCGGACCGCACCGCACCTGGTGCACGCCATGCCGCAACTGGTCCCGCTGCTGCCCGGCGATGAGCCGCGCCCAGCGGGCGCTGGTGCGGGTCGGATTCGCCGCCGGCGACGTGCTGCGAGCACTTGCCGGCAACGCCAAGGCCTCGGTGCTGCCGCGTCCGCGCCGGATCGGTGCGGCCGCAGGCGATCGCCATGGCGCCGACGGTGCGCCGTGACGGCCTCGACGGCGCGCTGCTGGCCTACGACGGGCAGCTGATCGACGACGCACGACTGGTGGTCGCGGTGGCGCGCACGGCCGCGCAGCACGGCGCGACGGTCCTCACCCGGGTCGGCGCGTCGGAGGCCACCGGTTCACTCGGTGCGGCTCACCGACGAGCTGACGGGGGAGTCGCTGGACCTCGCGGCGCGGGCGGTGATCAACGCGACCGGGGTGTGGGCCGGCTGAGGTGGACTCCTCGATCAAGCTGCGCCCCAGCCGCGGCACACATCTGGTGTTCGATGCGTCACTCGTTCGGCAATCCGACTGCCGCGCTGACCATTCCGATTCCCGGCGAGACCAACCGATTCGTCTTCGCCATGCCCGAACAGCTGGGCCGGGTCTATCTGGGTCTGACCGACGAGGAAGCTCCCGGCCCGATCCCCGACGTTCCGGAACCGACGCCGCAGGAGGTCGGCTTCCTGCTCGACACCGTCAACACCGCACTGCAGACCGCGTTGACGACCGCCGACGTCACCGGGGCGTATGCGGGCTTGCGGCCGTTGATCGACGCGGGGGAGGGCCGGACGTCCGACCTGTCCCGCGACCACGCGGTGCTGGAGAACGACTCCGGGATGTTCAGCATCGTGGGCGGCAAGCTCACCGAGTACCGGTTGATGGCCCAGGACGTGCTCGACCGGGCCGTCGCAGCGCGGGGCCTGTCCGCGGGGCCCTGCCGCACCCGGCAATCTGCCACTCGTCGGCGCCAACTTCGTTGGAGCCCAAGCGCCGTCGGGAGAACTGCCCGTGTCCCTGGTGGCACGGTACGGCGCCGAAGCCGGGGACGTCATCGCCTCGGCCCGATGCGACCGGCCGACCGAACCGGTGGCCGAGGGTATCGACGTCACCCGTGCGGAGTTCGAGTTCGCCGTCACCCACGAGGGCGCCCTGGATGTCGACGACATCCTCGACCGTCGCACCCGGATCGGACTGGTGGCCGCCGACCGGGAACGTGCCGTTGCGGCCGCGGAGGAAATGCTCGCCACCGTGCGCTGAGCGCCGATACTGGGAGATATGGCCGTCGCGTCCCCGGTTTCCCACCGGTCCACCGTCGTGGCTCTGCTGCTACTGACCTTCGCCACCGGTCTGATCGATGCGATCAGCGTGCTCGTCCTCGGACACGTCTTCGTCGCCAACATGACCGGCAATGTGATCTTCCTGGGCTTCTGGTTCGTTCCACATTCCGGAGTGGATCTGACCGCGGCGGTGGTGGCGTTCATCAGTTTCGTGCTCGGCGCCGTCATCGGCGGCCGGTTCGCCCGGCATCTCGACTACGAGGTCAGGGTCTGGCTCACCGCCGCACTCGGCACCGAGGTGGTGGCCCTGTTCACCGCTGGCAGTGCTGGCCGGCACCGGCGTGCTGACCTATCACGGCATCGGCAGGCTGATCCTGATCGCCGGCCTGGCAACGGTGTTCGGCGCACAGAACGTCGCGGCGCGCCGGTTCGGCATTCAGGATCTGAGCACCACCGTGCTCACTGCCACGATCGTCGGCATCGGCTCGGACAGCAGGCTGGCCGGCGGCACCGGTGAGCGCGAGAAGCTGAGATTCAGCGTGGTGCTCACGATGTGCGGGGGTGCGGTGGTGGGCGCGACGCTGTCCCGCTTCGTCGTCGCACCCGTCATCGCGCTGGCGGCGGTGATGGTGGCCGCCGCGCTGGCGGTCTTCCGGTGCGGGCCGAAGCCCGCGGGGGAATGACGGCCTACAGCGGGATGTTCTTGTGCCGTCCGCGGCGGTGCGGGGCCTCGGCCAGCGCCTGGGTGAGCTTGCTGCGGGTGTGGGCCGGGTCGATCTTCTCGTCGACCACACCGATGTCGATGGCGCTGTCGACGCCGCCGGCGATGCGCTCGTGCTCGGCGGCGAGTTCCTCGTGCAGCGCCTCGCGCTCGTGCTCGGGGGCGGCGGCCAGCGTCTTCTTGTGCAGGATGCCGACGGCGGCCTTGGCGCCCATCACCGCGACCTCGGCGTCCGGCCAGGCGAACACCTTGGTGGCGCCCAGTGACCGCGAGTTCATCGCGATGTAGGCCCCGCCGTAGATCTTGCGGGTCACCAGGGTGACCCGGGGAACGGTGGCCTCACCGAAGGCGTGCAGCAGTTTGGCGCCGCGGCGCACCACACCGCCCCACTCCTGGTCCACACCCGGCAGGTAGCCCGGCACGTCGACGATGACCACCAGCGGGATGCCGAACGCGTTGCACAGCCGGACGAAACGCGCTGCCTTCTCGGCACTTTCGGAGTTCAGGCAGCCGCCGAGTCGCAGCGGGTTGTTGGCCAGCACGCCGACGGTGCGGCCGGACAGCCGGCCCAGGCCGACGACCATCGACGGTGCCCACTTGGACTGGAACTCCTCGAACGGCGCGTCGGAGTCGAGCAGGGCCTCGACGAGGGGATGCACGTCGTAGGCGCGACGCGGGGAGTCCGGGCAGCAGGGCGTGCAGGTCGACGTCGCCGGCCTCGGCCTTGGTGCGGTCGAAATGGCCCTGCTGGCAGAAGTATTCGACCAGCCGACGGCCGCGGGCGTAGGCGTCGAGTTCGTCGTCGGCGACGATATGGCACACACCGGACTTCTTGTGGTGGGTGTCCGGACCGCCGAGGGACTCCATGTCGACGTCCTCGCCGGTCACGCTGCGCACGATGTCGGGTCCGGTGACGAAGACGCGCCCCTCCGGCGCCATGATGACGACGTCGGTCAGCGCGGGTCCGTAGGCGGCGCCGCCGGCGGCGAAGCCGACGACCACCGAGATCTGGGGGATGTGGCCGGAGGCGCGGATCATGGCCTCGAACACCAGGCCCACCGCGTGCAGTGCCCGCACGCCCTCGGCCAGCCGCGCGCCGCCGGAGTGCCAGATGCCGACGATCGGGCTGTGCTCCTCGATGGCGAGGTCGTAGGCGTTGACGATGTGCTGGCATCCCTCGACACCCATCGCGCCGCCCATGACGGTGCCGTCGGTGCAGAAGCCGATGGTGCGCAACGCCGTTGACGGTGCCGGCGGCGGCCAGGATGCCCGACTGGTCCCGCTCGTGCAGCAACTCGACGCTGCCGTCGTCGAAGAAGGTTCGCAGGCGCAGCAGCGGGTCACGCGGGTCGAGCGACTCGCCGACCGCCTCTGGGGCCATGATCGTCATCCGAACCTCCTGGTCTGCCTGGATTAGTAGCGCCCGAACGCGATGGCGACGTTGTGGCCGCCGAATCCGAACGAGTTGTTCACCGCGTACTCGGTAGTCGCCGGTGCGCGGCTCGCCGGCCACCACGTCGAGGTCGATCTCCGGGTCGAGATTGCGCAGGTTGAGCGTCGGCGGGATGACGCCGTCACGCAGGGCCAGCACGGTCAGGATCGACTCCACCGCGCCGACCGCACCCACCGAGTGGCCCAGCGCCGACTTGGGCGCGTAGACCGCCGGCCGGTGGCCACCCATCGCGTTGTTGATGGCCTTGCCCTCGGCGACGTCGCCCACCGAGGTGCCGGTCGCGTGGGCGTTGATGTGGTCGATGTCGCCGGGCTGCAGACCCGGCCAGTTGGACCGCGCGGGTGATGGCCTGGCCGGCCTGTTCGCCGTTGGGGTCGGGCGCCACGATGTGGTAGCCGTCGGAGGTGACCGAGGCGCCCATGATGCGGGCGATGATGTTGGCGCCGCGGGCTTTGGCGTGCTCCTCGGTCTCGATCACCATCAACGCCGCGGCTTCGCCGAACACGAAGCCGTTGCGGTCGCGCGTCGAACGGGCGGCAGGCGCCGGCCGGGTCGTCGTTGGTGGTCGACAGCACGATGCGCATCTGGGCGAACCCGGCGATCGGCACCGCCTCGATCTTGGTCTCCACCCCACCGCAGATCGCCATGTCGGCTTCGCCGTAGACGATGTTGCGCCAGGCGTTGGCGATGGCCTCCGAACCCGACGCGCACGCCGAGATCGCCGTGGACACACCGGCTTTCGCGCCGCGCTCCAGACCGATCACCGCGGCGGCGCCGTTGGGCATGAACTTCTGGACGACGAGCGGGGACACCGCCCGAAGGCCCTTGGTCCGCATGTCGTCGTAGGCGAACAGCAGTTCCTCCGACGAGCCCATCCCGGTGCCGACCGACACCATCAGCCGACGGGTGTCGACCTCCGGAGCCCCGGCGTTCTGCCAGGCCCGGCGGCCGACCACGGTCGCCATCCTCTGCAGATAGGACATCCGCCGCAGCTCGACCTTGTTGAGCTCGCTCTCGAAGTCCTCCAGAAGATGCCCGCCGATACGCACCGGCAGGTCGTACTCCTCGACGAACGGATCCTCAAGCTTGCGGATACCGCTCTGCCCGTCGAGCAGTTTCTTCCAGGTGTTCTCGGCATCGGTCGCGAGCGCGGTCGTCATGGCGAAGCCAGTGACGACCACGTCGGGGAGACCGTTGCCCGTTGTCAGCTGTGCCATTTGTGTGGGAAGAGCCCTTTCTCAGTACCGCCCGAAGGCGAGCGCCACGTTGTGCCCGCCGAACCCGAACGAGTTGTTGATCGCGTACCGGTAGTCGCCGTAGCGGGGTTCCCCGGCAACGACGTCCAGGTCGATCTCCGGATCGGGTGTCTCGTAGTTCAGCGTCGGCGGGATCACCCCGTCGCGCAGCGAGAGCACCGTCAGGATCGACTCCAGCGCCCCGACCGCACCGATGGAGTGGCCCAGCGCCGACTTCGGCGCGTACACCGGGGCATGCTCCACCCCGGCGACCCGGATGGCGTTGGCCTCCGCGGTGTCACCGATGGAAGTCGGCGGTGGCGTGGGCGTTGACGTGGTCGATGTCCTTGGCGGACAAGCCCGCCAACTCCATCGCCCGGGTCATGGCCCGGCCGGCACGAAGGCCGTCCGGAGCCGGCGCCACCATGTGGTAGGCGTCCGACGTGATGCCGGCACCCAGCAGCCGGGCCAGCGGCTTGGCACCGCGGGCCTTGGCGTGCTCCTCGGTCTCGATGATCATCAGCGCGCCGGCCTCGCCGAAGACGAAGCCGTCGCGTTCCTTGTCGAACGGACGCGAAGCGCGCTCCGGCTCGTCGTTGCGGGTCGACATCGCGCGCATCATCGAGAACGCCGCGATCGGCAGCGCCTCGATCATGCCCTCGACGCCGCCGCAGACGGCGATGTCGGCGTCACCCATGACGATCTGCCGCCAGGCGTGGGCGATGGCCTCCGACCCCGACGAGCACGCCGAGACCGGGGTGATGACCCCGGCGCGGGCGCCCAGTTCGAGGCCGACGACCGCCGCCGCGCCGTTGGGCATGATCATCTGAACGGCCAGCGGCGAGACCTTGCGGGGTCCGCCCTCGTTCATCAGGTCATAGGTCTCGACGATCTTCTCGCCACCGCCGAGACCGGTGCCGATCACGACAGCGAAGCGGTCCGGGTCGACCTCAGGCTTGCCGGCGGCCTCCCACATCCGGGTGCCGAGGTACTTCGACATCCGCTGGACATACGACATCCGTCGCATGTCGAGTCGGCCCATGTGGTCGTCGATCGGATCGACGAGGTGTCCGCCGATCTTCACCGGAAGGTCCCATTTGGTGACGAAGTCGTCCTCGAGGACCCGGATCCCGCTTTCGCCGGCCAGCAGGGCCTTCCACGTGCTGTCGATGTCAGCGCCGAGTGCCGTGGTCGCCTCGACGGCGGTCACCACGACGTTCGGGAACCCCCCGTTAGCAGTGGAAGGCCTGGTCACTTCTCCGAACCGAACTTCTCGCGCAGAGCGGCGGCAGCCTCGGGATTCTCTTCCTCGAGCTTCTGGATGTAGGAGACGACGTCACCGACGGTGCGCAGCCCGGCCAGATCCTCGTCGGGGATCTTCACGCCGTACTTGTCCTCGGTCTGCACCGCGATCTCCACCATCGACAGCGAGTCGATGTCGAGGTCGTCGACGAAGGACTTCTCCGGGGTGACCTCGGAAGGCTCGATACCGGTGACCTCTTCGATGATCTCGGCGAGGCCGGCGATGATTTCGTCCTGACTGGCGGCCACTATGTGCTCCCTTCGGTAATCGGTTGTGTTGATTGACGATCTATCTTCTGGTTGCTCCGGACGGGTGGCCTAAAGGTCGGCCAGTCCGTCCAGATCTGCGGGTGTCTTGACGGCGTGCGTCGCAACGCCCCGAAGTTCGCGTTTGGCGATTCCGGTCAGAGTGCCCGCGGGAGGGAACTCGACAATCGCCGTGGTGCCGAGCCGGCGCATGGTCTCGGTGCACAGATCCCAGCGCACCGGGCGGGTCATCTGTGCGACGAGCTTGTCCATCGCGTCCGACCCGGAGGTGACCGGCTGACCGTCGACATTGGACAGCAGTGTTGTGGTCGGATCGGAACGAGTGACCCCGGCGGCCGCGGCGGCATATCCGTCGAGGGCCGAGGCCATGTAGTGGGTGTGGAACGCGCCGGCGGTGGCCAGCAGGCGCACCCGGGCCTTGGCCGGCGGGTCTTCGGCCAGCTTCTCGAGTGCGGTGATCGAACCGGCCGCCACGATCTGTCCGGCGGCGTTGCGGTTGGCCGGGATCAGCTCCAGGGCCTCAAGGCGGGCCAGGACCTCGGCCTCGTCGCCGCCGAGCACAGCGGCCATGCCGGTGGGTTCGGCCGCGCAGGCCTTGGCCATCTCGGCACCGCGGACCGCGGCGAGCGTGATCGCATCGTCGGCCGAGATGACACCGGCCATGGCATAGGCGGCGATCTCACCCACGGAATGGCCGGCGACTACTGTCGCTGGTGGGCAGCCCGCGCTTGGCGAGCTCGTCGTAAGCCAGCAGGGTGGTGGCGACGACGAGCGGTTGGGTGACGGCGGTATCGGTGATCTCCTCGGCGGTGGCGGTGCTGCCCAGGCGGGCCAGATCCAGTCCGCTGATCTCCGACCAGGTGTTGATGCGGTCGGCGGCGCCGGGCAACTGCAGCCACTCGGCGAGCATGCCGGGTGTCTGGGAGCCCTGTCCGGGCGCAAGCAACGCGATCACGTCTCTAAGAGAACACTGTGAACGGCAATTTGCAGGGTGTAAAGGATTATGAACCTTGTCTTAGGTTTTTGTGGAGTCCCTACAAATTTGTCCGATGATGCGACGTCAGCGATACCGCAGCGCGATCTGGGCGCCTGGTGTGAGGCCGGTCATGAACCCACCAGCGGCGGCGTGGGCGGCGTCACTGCGCCGTTTCCTCTGGTCTGCGGCGTGCCCGGGGCGGACGTCGGGTATTCGAGCCGGCCGACCGTCGTCGCGACCCGCAGGACGTAGGCGTCGCGGGGCGCGGTGGGATCACGCCCGGTGAAGTCGGCGATCCGCTTCAGGCGGTAACGGACCGTATTTGGATGAACGAACAGTTTCCGGGCGCATGCCTCGATCGCCCCGCCACTGTCGAGGTAGGCGTCGAGGGTCTCGGTGAGCGCCGGGCCGGCGTCGGCCAGCGGTCGGGTGATCTCGTTGTACAGGGCGGTCACCGCCGACGTGTCGCCGAGCAGTGCGCGTTCGGGCAGCAGTTCCCGGGCCGACACCGGCCGTGGGGCACCGCCCCAGCCCGCCACCGCGTTCATCCCGGAGATCGCCTCGGCGGCGCTGAGGTGGGCCGCGGTGAGCATGGGCGCGGTCGGCCCGACCACGACGGGACCGGCGGAGAACGCGGTGAGCAGGTCGTTGAAGAACCGGTCCGTGGGGGACAGCGGCCCGGAGATGATCGCGATCAGCCAGGTGCCGTGAATATCGGCCAGCGCGGCGCGGTCATGGCGCAGGGCGATGGCGCGGACGTCCTCGCCGGCCATCTCCTCCCGGCCGGGTGGCGGGCTGCCGACCACGACAGTCGCCGGGGCGGTGGTGTCCCAGTTCAGCGCCGCGGCGCGGGAAAGCAGTTCGGAGCCGCTGTCGCCACGGACGATGGCGTCGACCAGGCTGGCCTCCATCCGGCTGTCCCACGACCCGCGCGCCTCGGCGGCGTCGGCGTAGGCGCTGGCCGCCGCGAAGGCCAGATCGCGGCTGTAGCGCAGGATCCCGACGGTCAGTGCGGTCTGCTGCTCGTCGTTGCGGGCCACCATCGGGACGACTTCCTCGAAGAACTCCATGGTCACCCGGACCATGTCCACGGTCTGGGCCAGGGCGATCCGGCGGGTCAGATCCTTGGGCACCAGTTCGAAGGCCTGCGCGGTGTATCCGACCTGGCTGGCCGGATTGCGGACCCACTCGGCGAAGTTGACCACCGCGGCCTGAACGACGAGTTGAACGCTGGCGCGCTGGGAGGCTTCCAGGCGGGCGAAGAACGGCAGGCGCTTCTCCATCGCCTGGACCGCCTCGGTGGCCAAACGGCCGGAGCGGCCCTTCAGCCGGCGCAGCGTCGACTCCGGGATGTCGTCGAGCAGCTCCAACGGTGAGCGACGCTGCTCGAAGATCGGGTTGTCCGTCACCTCTAAAAGCTACGCCCTTTTTTGGGGAGAAGCGCCAAAGACAGCCACTCGGTCAGGCGACTCCGGAGTCGGACGTCTGCTCCGGAGCGGCCAGGACGTCGTCGATCCGGTACTCCCTGGCCGCCGCGATCGCGACTGATGGATCGATCTCGCCGTCGCGGGCCAGTGCCTCGAGCACCGCGACGACGACCGACTCGGCGTCGGTGTTGAAGTAGCGGCGGGCCGCCGGGCGGGTGTCGGAGAAGCCGAACCCGTCGGTACCCAACGTGACGTAGGTGTTGGGCACCCACTGCCGAATCTGCTCGGGCACCGCCCGCATCCAGTCCGACACCGCCACCACCGGACCGGCGGTCCTGCTCAGTTGTTCGGTGACGAAGGGGGTGGGCGCCTGCCGGTCGGGGTGGCGCAGCAGTTCCTTCTGCACCGCCAGACCGTCGCGGTGCAGTTCGTTCCAACTGGTCACCGACCACACGTCGGCGGTGACATCCCAGCGTTCGGCCAGCATGTCGGCGGCCCGCAGCGCGTCGGGCATGGCCACCCCGGACGCCAGGATCTGCGCGGTGCTGCTGCGCTGCACGGGCGCGCTGTGGAACCGGTACATCCCGCGCAGCAGGTGCTCGACGTCGAGGTTCTCCGGCTCGGCCGGCTGAACGTAGGGCTCGTTGTAGATGGTGATGTAGAAGTAGACGTTCTCCGGGTTCTCCCCGAACATCCGGGCCAGGCCGCTCTCGATGATGTAGGCCACCTCGTAGGCGAACGCCGGGTCGTAGGCCACCACCGCGGGGTTGGTGGAGGCCAGCAGCTGGGAATGCCCGTCGGCGTGCTGCAGACCTTCGCCGGTGAGCGTGGTGCGCCCGGCTGTCGCACCGAGGACGAAGCCCCGGGCCATCTGATCGGCGGCGGCCCAGAAGCTGTCGCCGGTGCGCTGGAAACCGAACATCGAGTAGAAGATGTAGACCGGGATCATCGGCTCGTTGTGCGTGGAGTACGACGTGCCGACCGCGGTGAACGAGGCGCAGGAGCCGGCCTCGTTGATGCCCTCGTGCAGGATCTGTCCGGTCGGGCTCTCCTTGTAGGCCAGCATCAGCTGGGCGTCGACGGCGGTGTAGAGCTGACCGTTTCGGTTGTAGATCTTCAGCGTCGGGAACCATGAGTCCATGCCGAAGGTGCGTGCCTCGTCCGGGATGATCGGCACGATCCGCTGGCCGATGTTGCTGTCACGCAGCAGTTCCTTGAACACCCGGACGGTCGCCATCGTGGTGGCGACTTCCTGGTTTCCGGAGCCGCCCTTGAGCGGCTTGTAAGTCTCGCGGGGCGGCATGGTGAGCGCCTTGGAGGTGTTGCGCCGTTGCGGCACGAACCCGCCCAGCGCGGTGCGCCGGTCCAACAGGTAGCGGATCTCCGGCGCCTCCGCTCCCGGGTGGTAGTACGGCGGCAGGTACGGGTTCTCCTCCAGCTGGGCATCGGTGATCGGGATGCGGATCGCGTCGCGGAAGTCCTTGAGGTCTTGCAGCGCAAGCTTTTTCATCTGATGAGTGGCGTTGCGGCCCTGGAAGTGCGCACCCAGCGTGTAGCCCTTGATGGTCTTGGCCAGGATCACGGTGGGCTGCCCCTTGTGTTCCATCGCGGCCCGGTAGGCGGCGTAGACCTTGCGATAGTCGTGGCCGCCGCGTTTGAGGTTCCAGATGTCGGCGTCGGAGATGTTCTGCACGAGGGCCTTGGTGCGGGGGTCCCGGCCGAAGAAGTGTTCGCGCACGTAGGCGCCGTTGTTGGCGCGGTAGGTCTGGTAGTCGCCGTCCGGGGTGGTGTTCATCAGGTTCACCAGCGCGCCGTCGGAGTCGGCGTGCAGCAGGGCGTCCCACTCCCGGCCCCACACCACCTTGATGACGTTCCAGCCGGCTCCCCGGAAGAATGACTCCAGTTCCTGGATGATCTTGCCGTTGCCGCGCACCGGGCCGTCGAGGCGCTGGAGGTTGCAGTTGACGACGAAGGTGAGGTTGTCCAGCGCCTCGTTGGCCGCGATCTGGATCTGACCGCGGCTTTCCGGTTCGTCCATCTCGCCGTCGCCGAGGAAGGCCCAGACGTGCTGGTCTGAGGTGTCCTTGATGCCGCGGTCGTGCAGGTAGTGGTTGAACCGGGCCTGGAAGATCGCGTTCATCGGGCCCAGCCCCATCGATACCGTGGGGAATTCCCAGAAGTCGGGCATCAGTCGGGGGTGCGGGTAGGAGGGCAGGCCGCCGCCGGGGTGGCTGTGCTCCTGCCGGAAGCCGTCGAGTTGGTCGGCGGTCAGCCGCCCCTCGAGGAACGCCCGGGCGTAGATGCCGGGCGAGGCGTGGCCCTGGATGAAGACCTGGTCACCGCCACCGGCATGGGATTTGCCCCGGAAGAAGTGGTTGAAGCCGACCTCGTAGAGCGCTGCCGATGATGCGTAGGTGGAGATGTGTCCGCCCACGCCCACGCCGGGGCGTTGTGCGCGGTGCACCATGATCGCCGCGTTCCATCTGATCCAGCGCCGGTAGCGGCGCTCGACGTCCTCGTCACCGGGGAACCAGGGTTCCAGTTCGGTGGGGATGGTGTTGACGTAATCGGTGGAGGTCAGGGCCGGAATCGCCACCCGCTGCTCACCGGCGCGCTCGAGCAGGCGCAGCATCAGGTAGCGGGCGCGGGCCGGGCCCGAGCGGGACAGCATGTCGTCGAACGACTCGAGCCACTCCGCGGTTTCGTCGGCGTCGATATCGGGCAGATAGGACGCGACGCCCTCCCGGATCACCCGAACCCGGTCGGATTCGATTGGGCTGCCGGGGCTTTGCGGCCGTTGGTCGCGCGCGAACTCGGTCGTCACTTCCGCTCCTCGTGGGCTGGCGCAGGGGTGGGGTCGGTACGGGTCCTATCGTGCCGCACTCGCGGCTCTCACGGCGCAGAGTGCACGAGAGCGGTCCAGGAAATTCCCGCCGCGCGCGCGGACCTCCGGCGAACCGGTAACGTCTGCATCCGTGCTGAGCGGAAACCCGCGCGGGCTGCGCGTCGCCGGAGTGCTGGCGGCCGGTGTCGCGGCGGTGTCCATGGGGGCGGTGGCATGCACGTCCGTCACGGGCGGCGACGCGACCGTCAACGCCGGGGAGGCGCCGGCCTACCGCACCTCGGTGTCGCTGTCGTCATCGCAGTCCGCGGCCAGCTCGAGCGCCCGGGAGTCCCAGCGGCAGGCGTCGATGACCACCCAGGCCGTCCACGACACCTGCGAGACGTTGTCGACCACCAGCGCCGATGCCATCGACGCTGTCAATGCCTATGTCAGTGCCTACAACGAAGAGGGCGGCGACGTGGCCGCGACCGAGGGGCCGGCCGTCGACGGCTTGAATCAGAGTGCCGAGGCGGTGGAGGCGAGTATCAACGACATCGTGCCTGAGGAGATCAAGAAGGCGTTCATGGCGTGGGTGGACGGTGCCCGCGCCACGGCCGAGGCGATTCTCGGCAAAGCCTCGCCCTCGGAGTTCAACAAGGTTGTCGGCGATCTCAACATTTCCCGGTCGGAGGCGCTGGAACTGTGCGATGCCACGTATTGAAAGAAACCGATGGTGACGGACGACGACCCGGCCCGGCGTGCGACTATTAGGCGCACCGAAGCATGAAGGAGGTTCCGACAGTGGTCGCCGCGGGTGACAGCGGTCTCAACTATGCCCAGAGGCTGGGCATCCATCACGATCAGATCGTCCAGGAGATGGGCTGGGACGAGGACACCGACGATGACATCCGCGCCGATGTCGAGGATGCCTGCGGCAGCGAGCTCCTCGACGAGGATGCCGATGACGTCATCGACGTGGTTCTGTTGTGGTGGCGTGACGGGGACGGTGATCTGGTGGATCGGTTGATGGATGCCATCGTGCCGTTGGCCGACGACGGAATCGTGTGGGTACTGACGCCGAAAACGGGTAAACCCGGACACGTGCTGCCCGCCGATATCGCCGAGGCCGCGCCGACGGCCGGACTGATGCAGACCTCGTCGGCGAATCTCGGCGACTGGATCGGCAGTCGGCTGGTCCAACCGAAATCCAAGGCGGCGGGGAGACATTCGTGACGGTGGCAGTGGGTGCCGAGGCCCCGGATTTCACCCTCAAGGACCAGAACGGCCAGCCCGTCACGCTCAGCGATTTCCGCGGCCGCAAGAACGTGCTGCTGGTGTTCTTCCCGCTGGCCTTCACCGGAATCTGCCAGGGCGAACTCGACGAGGTGCGCGACAACCTGCCCACCTATGACAACGACGAGACCGCGACGCTGGCGATCTCCGTCGGGCCGCCGCCCACCCACAAGATCTGGGCGACCGAGAGCGGCTTCACATTCCCGGTGCTCTCGGATTTCTGGCCGCACGGCGAGGTCGCGCAGGCCTACGGGGTGTTCAATTCCGACGCCGGGTTCGCCAACCGTGGCACCTTCGTCATCGATCGCGCGGGCATCGTGCGTTTCGCCGAGATGCAAGCAGCCGGGCGAAGCGCGCGACCAGACGGTGTGGACCGACGCCCTGGCCTCGCTGACGGTCTGAGGAGATTTCCGTCCCGTGCGTCAGCCGGGTACCCTGCGCTCCGGGCAGGGGACGTGCAGCCTGTCCGTCGCACGGGCGTGTAGCTCAGTGGTAGAGCTCTGGTTTTACACACCAGCGGTCGGCGGTTCGATACCGTCCACGCCCACCGGTGAAACAGCCGTGCAGTGGCACTGCGTGGATCGCGTGATCCGCTACGCCAATCAGACGGTGGTGTTCTGACCCGGTGCGTCCTGCCTGCGCTCCAAATCGATCAGTCGGCGCCGCACCTCGATGGGCGAGCGCCCATAGCCCGCGCCACCAGCATCACCGTCTCCGCCTTCGGCCGCGTCTTACCGTGCAGCCAGTTACCCACCGACAGCCGTCCGAGACCGATGCGCTCGGCGATCTGGGCCTGTGTCACCCCGCCGCTGATCCGGCGCAGATACTCGGCCAGGTCTCCTGAACCCTCGGCGACCGTGTCTTGCGAGGCGAATCTGCCATCGTCGTCCCCCCTGTATTGAACTGTGCACTGTATTGAACTGTGCACTGTATTGAACTGTGCACTGCGCACTTTAGAGATGGGGTCCGACAACCGAACCGCTGCGGCGCCTTCGTCCGCCGGATGTGAGAGGCTGCCGGGGTGATTGACCGCGGACGGTCGCTACCGGCGGGAATTCTCGTCGGGTTCCTCGCCGACGCGCTGCTGGCCGATCCGCGGCGGGGGCATCCGGTGGCGGGCTTCGGTTGGTGCGCAACGGGTGTCGAGTCTCTGACGTATCGCGATGATCGGGTGGCCGGCGTGGTACATACCGCTCTGCTCGTCGGCGGTCTGGCCGGTGCCGCGACCCTGGCCGGGGCCGGTGTTCGGAATCCCTGGGGGCGGGCCGGGCTGACCGCGGTGGCGACCTGGGTTGCCCTGGGTGGAACGACGCTGGCGCGAACGGGTTCGGCGATGGCCGACCTCCTGGAGGACGGCGACATCGATGCGGCCCGTGCGCTGCTGCCGTCCCTGTGTGGGCGCGATCCCGCGGTGCTGGATGGTGCGGGCCTGGCCCGGGCGGCGTGTGAGTCGGTGGCGGAGAACACCTCCGACGCACAGGTTGCCCCCCTGTTCTGGGCGGCGCTGACCGGGGTGCCCGGTGTGCTGGCCTACCGCGCGATCAACACGCTTGACGCGATGATCGGCCACCGGTCGGCGCGCTACGCCCGGTTCGGTTGGGCCGCAGCACGATTGGATGACATCGCGAATTACCTTCCGGCCAGGCTGACCGGCACACTGGCGCTGGTATGCGCTCCGTTGGTCGGCGGCTCACCGGGGCGGGCGGTACGGGCGTGGCGCCGTGACGCCGGCGCGCCACCCGAGCCCGAACGCCGGAGTCGTCGAGGCGACGTTCGCCGGCGCGCTCGGCGTGCGGCTGGGCGGACCGACTCAGTACCGCCACCAACTGGAGATCCGGCCGACCCTGGGGGAGGGCCGGCGCCCCCGGGCCCGCGGACCTGCGTCGCGCGGTGCGGCTGTCGCGGCTGGTGCAGGGCGCGGCGCTCGCGGTGGCGCTGGCGATCAGCGCCGCGATGCCCGGGTCGGTGATCAGCGCCGCCGGCCGTAGCGGTCGGCGAGTTTCTCCTCGGCGGTCAGCGGAGTCGGCCGATGCCTGCTGGTGGGCTTTGCGGGCCGCCTCCCGGCGGCGCATCCGGATCTCGGAGTAGACGAAGTAGCCCAGACCCGATCGGGGCGATGATGCCGAACGCGATCCACTGGATGCCGTAGGACAGGAACGGCCCGGCGTCGAGCTGCGGCAGCGGCAGAGCACGCCCAGCCCACCGGGCTGGTTCGTCGACCAGCTGCAGGTAGGACCCGGTCAGCGGAGTCCTGGTGAGCCCGGCGATCTGGCGGGTGTCGATCGCGTACACCTGCTGGTAGCCGGCCTCGGTGAACGGCTCCTTGTCGCGCGGCGGTCTCGCGAGTCGCGCAGTCGGGCGGTGATGGTCACCGTCTCCGTCGGCGGTGCGGCGGGATGGGCGGCACGGCGGTGCCCTGCTCGGGCTCGCACGTAACCGCGGTTCGACCAGCACCGTCGGGCCACCGTCGACGGCGAACGGCGGTCAGCACCTCGTAGGCCGGTGCGCCGTCGATCACCCGCAGCCGGGCCAGCACCTGCGACTTCCGGCAGATACCGGCCGGTGGCGGTCACCTGCCGCCACTGCGCATCGGGGCCGACGAATCCTGTTGCGGCAGAAAGGAAGTCACCGGAACGGGGTCCGCAGACAGCGAGGCTTCGATCTGGTGGTTCTCCCGCGACGTGCGTGGTGTTCTTGCCGAGCTGCCACGGCGCCAGCACCGTCAGGCACAGGTAGGCGAACGCGACCACGACCAGGGCCAGGGCGATCCAGCCCGGGACGCAGCAGGAACGCCAGGCGTCGCATCAGTCAGCCGTTTCCGCCGGCGCGCCAGCCGATCGTCGACCCAGCCGTGCAGACCGGGCAGCGCCGCGTCGATCACCTCGAAAGTCGCCACGAAGTCGGCGTGGTCGCCGTAGTAGGGATCCTCGACATCGAGGGCGTGGGCACCCGATCGGGGGTCGAAGGACCGCAGCATCCGCAGCCGCCCGGCGTCGCACCCCCAACTCGTTGAGGATGCGAAGGTGGTTGCGACCCAGCGCCACCACCAGGTCGGCGGCCAGGTGGTCGTCATCGACCTGCGCGGCGCGGTGGGCCGTCGGGTAGCCGCGGTCGCGCAGCACCCGCACCGCCCGAACGTCGGCGCCGGAACCGACGTGCCAGCCGCCGGTGCCGGCGCTGCTGACCCGAACCACGGCCGCTCAGGCCGCGTTCGGCGATCTGGTGGGCGAACATCTTCTCGGCCATCGGCGAGCGGCAGATGTTGCCCGAGCACACGAACGTGCACGTGCAGGGCGGAGTGGTCAGACACCGAGCACCTCGCGCAACTGCTCGACCGTGCGCGACATGCGCCGCGGGCGCTGCGGCCAGTCGGGCCGTCGAAGTCGGACTTGCCCGTACCCCCAGCCGACCACCACGGTGGCGATGCCGTGCTCGGCGGCGCCCTCGACGTCATGGGCGCGGTCGCCGACCATCAGCACCCGCTCGGGCAGCGGTGCCAGTTGCGCCAGGGCATGGGCGACGACATCGGCCTTGGCCGGCGCGGGCGCCGTCCAGGCTGGCGCCGGCGATCACCTCGAACTGGTCGGCGATGCCGAAGTGCTCCAGGATGCGGCCGGGCCGTCGGCTCGGCCTTGGAGGTGGCTATCGCCAGCCGCACACCGGCGGCTCGCAGGTCGGCCAGCAGATCGGCGACGCCCGTCGTAAAGGCGTGTTCATCGCCCAGCCGCGGCTGGTGTAGTCGGCCCGGTAGGCGGCGACCGCCTCATCGACCCGGTCGCCCAGGCCCAGCGCGGCCAAGGTGTGGTGCATGGGCGGCCCGACGATCCGGTCGGCCAGGTCGCCGTCGGGCACCTCGGCGCCGACCTCGGCCAGCGCGTGCCGGAAGCTGGCCACGATGCCCGGGGCGGAATCGGTCAACGTGCCGTCGAGGTCGAAGATCACCAACTGCGGGCGCGGCGAGGGATGTCACCGCTTCATTGTCCCTGACGGTTCGCTGGCCGGGGAGGGCGTGATGCGTCCCGATCAATCCTCGGCCGCGTCCGGCAGCGGCATCGTCGGCCGGGTAGAGGCGACTACTGTTCTTCTGGTGAGCGAGCGGGCCGGCAGGCGGGTGGTGCGCCCCGACTCGCGCTATCACGGTGATCAGGCCGCCATACCGGGCATGCTGGATTTCGCCGTCAACGTCCGTGGTCCCCAGCCTCCGACCTGGCTGCAGCAGCGGCTCGCCGCGCGGCTGGCTGACCTCGCCGGCTATCCCAGCGCCGCCGATCACGACGCCGCGGTGACAGCGGTCGCCTCCCGGCACGGTGTGCCCGGGGATCATGTGCTGCTTGCTGGCCGGCGGCTCGGAGGGATTCGCCCTGCTGCCTGCGCTGGCGCCCGTGCGGGCCGCGCTGATCGCCCCCTCGTTCACCGAACCCGAAGCCGTCCTGACCGCCGCCGGGGTAGCACTGGACCACGTGGTGCTGCCGCCGCCCTTCACCCTCGCCGGTGCGGAGATTCCCGCGGCGGCCGATCTGGTGGTGGTCGGCAACCCGACCAATCCGACCGGAGTGCTGCACCCGCGGGAGTCGGTGCTGGCGCTGCGCCGTCCCGGCCGGATCGTGGTGGTCGACGAGGCGTTCGCCGACGCGGTGGGGGAGGAGGAGCAGTCACTGGCGGGTTCGGCGTTGCCCGACGTGCTGGTGCTGCGCAGCCTCACCAAGACGTGGTCGCTGGCCGGCCTGCGGGTGGGCTACGCCATCGGCGCACCCGAGGTGCTGGCCAGGCTGGCGGCCCGCCGGCCGCACTGGCCGCTGGGCACACTGCAACTGGAGGCGATCGCCGCCTGCTGCGCACCCGATGCCGTCGCTGCGGCTCGGGCCGACGCCCGACGGCTCGCCGGGCTGCGTGCCGGCATGGTGGCGGCGCTGCGCGGTCTGGGCCTCGACGTGGTCGAGGGCCGCGCACCTTTCGTCCTGTTCGCCGTTCCAGATGCTCCGCTGATGCGGAAACATCTGGCCGCCAAGGGGATTGCGGTTCGTCGGTGCGACACGTTCGTCGGCATCGGGGAGGGCTATCTGCGTGCGGCGGTGCGGTCCGAGTGGCCTGCGCTGGTGGCCGCGGTCGAGGAGGCCCTCCGATGAGCGTGCGGCTGGCCGATGTCATCGCCGTCCTCGATGAGGCTTATCCGCCCCACCTGGCGCATGACTGGGATTCGGTCGGCCTGGTGTGCGGCGATCCGGACGAACTCGTGGACTCGGTGACCATCGCGGTGGACGCCACTGCTGCGGTGGTCGACAGCGTCGGGCCGCGGCGGATTGCTGCTGGCGCACCACCCGCTTGCTGCTGCGGGGAGTGGACACCGTCGCGGCGAGCACGCCCAAGGGTGCCCTGGTCCATCGGTTGATCCGCCGCGGTGCAGCGCTTTTCACCGCCCACACCAACGCCGACGCGGCGCGACCCGGGGTGTCCGACGCGCTTGCCGGGGTGCTCGGGTTGACGGTGGACGCGGTCCTCGAACCGGCGGTCGGCACCCCTCGGCTGGACAAGTGGGTGATCTTCGTGCCGCCCGCCGACGCCGAGGCCCTACGTCAGGCTCTGTTCGCCGCCGGGGCGGGCGCGATCGGGGACTACTCGCACTGCAGTTGGAGCGTGGTCGGCGACGGCCAGTTCCTGCCGGGCGCCGGCGCAGACCCGGCGTCGGGACTCTGGCACCGTGGAGCGGGTGGCCGAGGCACGGGTCGAGGTGATCGCCCCGGCCGTCATCCGGGCCGGCGTGCTCGCGGCGATGCGGGCCGCGCATCCCTACGAGGAGCCGGCGTTCGACGTGTTCTCCCTCGCGCCGCTGCCGGACGGTCTGGGTATCGGCCGGATCGGGTCCGTCGCCGCGACCGCACCGGTTCGCCGACTTCGTCGCCCGGGTCGAATTCCGTACTGCCGCAGACCACCTGGGGGGTGCGCGCCGCCGGTGACCCGGATGCCACCGTCTCCCGGGTCGCGGTCTGCGGCGGTTCCGGTGATTCGCTGCTGTCGGCGGCCCGGGCCGCCGGAGTGCAGGCGTATGTCACCGCCGACCTGCGCCACCATCCCGCCGACGAACATCGCCGGGCCAGTGACGTCGGCCTGGTCGACGTCGCGCACTGGGCCAGCGAGTACCCGTGGTGCGGGCAGGCTGCCGGCCTGCTGCGCGCCCGCTTCGGCGACGCACTTCCGGTGACGGTGTCACCGTTGCGCACCGATCCATGGAATATCGAGATTGAGGGTGACATGAGGGATGTTGATGAAAGCTGATGTCGCACAGCAGCGTTCGCTGCTGGAGTTGGCCGACATGGACGCGGAGCTGGGAAGGCTGGGCCACCGCGCCGCGCACCTGCCCGAGCAGCAGCGCTATGACGAGGTGCAGTCCGAGCAGCGCGCCGCCGCGGATCGGCTGGCCGCGGTGACCATCGCCCTGGAGGACCTTGACGCCCAGGTCGGCAAACTCGAGTCCGAAGTCGACGCGGTACGCAAGCGCGAAGACCGCGACCGCGGGCTGCTGGACTCCGGATCGGTCAGCGACCCCAAGACAACTCGAGGAACTCCAGCACGAGTTGGGCACCCTGCGAGCGCAGGCAGGCCAGCCTGGAGGACACCCTGCTGGAGGTGATGGAACGCCGCGAACAAGTGGCCGCCGACCAGGCGCGTGAGCAGGCCGGCGTCGACGCACTCGAGCAGGACCTGAACGCGGCGCGTCAGGCACGTGACGACGTCCTGGCCGACGTCGAGCAGACGCGCACCGAACGCGGCACCCGGCGCGCTGAGGTGGCCGCCTCGCTGGACGCCGACCTGCTGAGTCTCTACGAACGCCAACGCCAGACGTCGGGGATCGGCGCGGGCCGGCTGCTGGGAGGACGTTGCGGGGCCTGCCGTATCGAACTCGACCGGGGGGAACTGGCCCGCATCTCGGCCGCCGCCGAGGACGAGGTGCTGCGCTGCGCGGAGTGCGGGGCGATCCTGCTGCGGCTCAAGCCATCCGGGGAATGACGGTATGAAGGTCATCGTCGAGGCCGACGGCGGCTCGCGCGGCAACCCCGGCCCGGCCGGCTTCGGCTGTGTGGTCTGGTCCGGGGACCACACCGCGGTGCTCGCCGAACACGGTCAGGCCATCGGCGTCACCACGAACAATGTCGCCGAGTACCGGGGTCTGATCGCCGGGTTGGAGCAGGCCCGCGGCCTCGGTGCCGCGCAGGTCGCGGTGCGGATGGACTCCAAGCTGGTGGTCGAGCAGATGACCGGCCGCTGGAAGGTCAAGCACCCCGGCATGGCCGAATTGCACCAGCAGGCACGGGCATTGGCATCGACCTTCGAGTCGGTCAGCTTCACCTGGATTCCACGCGAGCAGAACAAGCACGCCGACCGGCTGGCCAACGAGGCGATGGACGGACTTCGGTCCGACGCGCCCGCGGTGGACGGCGTGGCGGACATCGAGACCGGACAGCGGGCCGCCGACCCGCCGGCCAGCGCGGTCGCGATGCCGCCGTCGACCTGGACCGGCAACCGGGGCGGCCCCACCCGTCTGCTGCTGCTGCGGCACGGACAGACCGAATTCTCCCGGCAGCGGCGCTATTCCGGCCGCGGGAACCCGGATCTCACCGACACCGGCCGCCGCCAGGCCGCCGATGCGGCCCGGTACCTGGCGGCCAAGGGCGGTATCTCGGCGGTCATCAGCTCGCCGCTGCAGCGCGCTTACGACACCGCCGCAACGGCCGCCGATGCGCTCGGGCTTGCCGTGCAGGTCGACGACGACCTCATCGAGACCGACTTCGGCGAGTGGGAGGGGTTGACCTTCCCCGAGGCCGCCGAACGCCACCCGGAATTGCACGGCCGCTGGTTGCGAGACACCAGCCTGCCGGCGCCGGGCGGGGAGAGCTTCGACGACGTGCAACACCGCGTCGAACGGGTGCGTGACCGGATCATCGCCGATCACGGGCCCGGCACGGTGCTGGTGGTGTCGCATGTGACGCCCATCAAGACCCTGCTGAGGCTCGCACTGGGCGCCGGGCCATCGGTGCTGCACCGGTTGCACCTGGATCTGGCGTCGTTGAGCATCGCGGAGTTCTATCCCGACAACGGCGCCTCGGTGCGCCTGGTCAACGACACTTCGTACCTTCGACCCTGATCAGGAGCCACGCCATGGCGGAGAACGAACACCACGCGACGTGGGAGGAGCACTACTCGGCCAAACCGCAGGTCTGGAGCGGACGGGTGAATGCTCAACTGTCCGCCATCGCACCCACCCTCAGCGGCACCTACGCGCTGGACCTGGGCTGCGGCGAAGGGGGCGACGCGGTCTGGCTCGCCGAACACGGCTGGAACGTGGTCGCCACCGACGTCTCGACCACCGCTCTGGACCGGGCCCGGGCCGCCGCGGCGTCGCGCGGGGTGGCCGATCGGATCGAGTTCGTCGAGCATGATCTCACCAGCAGCTTCCCGGACGGCTCCTTCGATCTGGTATCCGCGCACTTCCTGCACAGCACCGTCGAGATGGACCGGACCGCGATCCTGCGGCGGGCCGCCGCGGCGGTGGCCCCCGGTGGCGCGTTGTTGATCGTCGATCACGCCGCCGCGCCGCCGTGGGCCTCGGCGATGCACCACCACGAATTCCCCACCGCCGAGGCCGTGGTGGCCGGGCTTGCCCTGGACCCGGGGCGGTGGCGGCAGATCCGCGCCGACAGCGTCGAACGTCGAGCGCGGGGCCCGGAAGGCGAGGAGGTCACCCTCGTCGACAACGTGATACTGCTGCAGCGTACGGACGACCACTAAGCCTGGTCGCGGAAGCTCGGCGCCGCACAGTACGTTGGACAGTGCGGACGAGTTGGCCGGGCGGCCGCGGCGCGCTGGTGACAGCGGGTCGAGGAAAGTCCGGACTTCACAGAGCAGGGTGATTGCTAACGGCAATCCGAGGTGACTCGCGGGACAGTGCCACAGAGAACAAACCGCCGCCGACTCCTCAGAGCCGGCGGTAAGGGTGAAACGGTGCGGTAAGAGCGCACCAGCATTCCGGGTGACCGGGATGGCTCGGTAAACCCCACCCGAAGCAAGGCCAAGAGGCCGCGCCCAGCCTTCGGGCCAAGGGTGCGGCTGCGCAGGCGTTCGAGGGCTGCTCGCCCGAGCCTGCGGGTAGGCCGCTCGAGGCACCCGGCGACGGTGTGCCCAGATGGATGGTCGCCGCCGCGACGCCCCGGCGTTGCGGAACAGAATCCGGCTTACAGGCCAACTCGTCCGCCCCCGGGCCTCGGTGCCCGGCCCTATCGCGCCTTACGGACGCTGCGGCGCAACGACTTCAGCGCGCTGTCGAGCTGATCGCGGCACCGCTGGCTCAGCTCCTCCTCCTGCTGGTAGAGCACCCCGTAGGTGAAGGTGTCCTCCCCGGCTTCGTGGGCGGCGTCGGCCTGAGCCAGCAGATGCGCACGGCTGACGACGCTGTCCTGGTGATCGCCGAGCAGGCCCTGGATGGTCTTGGCCTGCGCCGAGACCGCCGGTGCTCCCGTCGCGGCCGCCACGTAGCGAAGTCTCTTGGCCGCCTTGCGAACTCGATGCAGAGCGTCGTCGAGTTCATGTTCGGTGGTGGCCTCGTCGGCCGCTTGTGCGCGCTTGCGGACGCGTTTGTAGCCCGATGCGACGGTGGCGTGCGGGTGATCCTCGCCGGCGGGCGGCCCGCTGACCACGACCTCGTCCAGCGCGTCGAGGAGCCGGAAGTACCGCGCCGAACGCATCGCCTTCAAGGACCGGTTCAGGCCCGCTTTGTAGCGCTGCCATCCGCCGTCGACCAAACGCTCCCGCACCGCTCCGCGCACGGTTTCCGGCGGCAGCGCGTCGAGTGCGTCACGGTAACGCTCGGTGAGAACTTCGGCATCCCGGGCGATCCCCAGCACGGCGGCCAGTTCGCGAAGCTCGCTGAGGATCGTCGCGTCGTCGGTCAGGCCGAACTCCTCCTCCGAGGCCTGCAGCAGGCTGCGGATCTGGCGGATCGTCACCCGCATCTGGTGCACCGCATCGTCGCTGTCGGCGCGCACGGCGCGGTCCCACTGCAGCAGCGCGGCGACCTGCTCGGCGACCGCACGGTGCACCGGATCGTCCGGTGGCGGGGGAGTCTCCGGAACCACGGTCCCGAGCACCTTCGCCAGTTTCGACGCATGCCCGGCCGGTGCGGCGCCGGCGTCGAGCAACCGGCCGGTGAGCCGGTCGAGCAACTTCCCGGCGCCGGGCACGCTGCCGTCGACGAGTTCGAGTTCCCATTCCCGCCAGTGCTGTTCGTCCTCGGCGCCGTCATCGGTCAACCGGCAGGCGGTGACCCGGTCATCGCAGAACTCCGCCAGCGCGGCGCCGCCGGGCCCGTGCAGCAGGGTGACGTCGCGGGCGGTGGAGATGCGCGCGACCGGTTCCAGCGGGCGGTCCCGAACGATCGCGAGCACCACGTCGAGAAGTTCGGCGGGCAGGTCCGGATCCAGGGGCGCCCGCAGCTCGGTGCGTGCCTCGGCATCGGCCCCGACCGCCGATGGCAACTTCAGATGCCAGCCCGCGTCCGACCCGCCGCTGCGGCGGCGCAACGTGATCCGGTTGGCGGCCAGGTCGTGGCGCGCGGTGTCGAAGTAGGTGGCTTCCAGGTATTGCGTCGGCAGTCGCTCGGAGCGGGTGACGACTCCGGGCATCCCGTCGAAGGACGGGGACACTCCGGATTCCGGCACACCGAACTTGCGCTCGAGTTCGACGTGGCGAGACGCCCGTGCGGCTTTGGCCATGTGCCCCAGCGTTGCACACGAAAGTTAACGGACGGTCCGATCGGGATCGTCGTCCGGTTAGAAGCTGTGCTCCTCGGCCGGGAAGGCCCCGGTGGCCACCTCGTCGGCGTACAACCGCGCGGCCCGGCGCAGTTCACCGCCGGCGTCGCCGAACCGCTTGACGAACTTCGCGGTCTTGCCGCTGGTGAGGCCCGCCATGTCCTGCCAGACCAGCACCTGGGCGTCGCAGCTGGGGCCGGCGCCGATGCCGATCGTGGGAATGGTCAGTTTGCCGGTGATCTGGGTCGCAAGTTCGGCAGGCACCATCTCCATGACGACTGCGAAGGCGCCGGCCTCCTGGACGGCGATCGCGTCGGCGACGGTCTGTTCGGCGGCGTCGCCGCGGCCCTGCACACGGAAGCCGCCCAGACCGTTGACGCTCTGCGGGGTGAAGCCGATATGCGCCATCACCGGAATGCCGGCAGCGGTGAGCGTCGCGATCTGATCGGCGACCCGCTCGCCGCCTTCCAGCTTCACGGCATGCGCGCCGGCCTCCTTGAGGAACCGGGTCGCCGTCGCCAGCGCCTGGGCCGGGCCGCCCTCGTAGCTGCCGAACGGGAGATCGGCCACCACCAGTGCGTGCTGGGCGCCGCGCACCACACCGCGCACCAGCGGAATGAGTTCATCCACGCTGACCGGCACCGTGGTGTCGTAGCCGTACACCACGTTGGCCGCGGAATCACCGACCAGCAGGACCGGAATGCCGGCCTCGTCGAAGATGCGGGCAGTGGAGAAGTCGTAGGCGGTGAGCATGGCCCACTTGTGCCCCTCGGACTTCATCCGCTGCAGGTGATGGGTACGGATCTTGGTGAGGGTGGGTGTGGGTGCGGGCGTCTCGGACCCGTAGAGCGTCTGCTCTGACATGGTTATCCCCAGTGATCGTCGGATCGAATCCTCGTGGCCCATCCGGGTCCCCGGGTTCGCGTGACCCCCTCAGTCTGCCACCGCACGCGCTGTGCGGGAATCTCGCAGCGAGTGCACTTGCTCACACTCACCGCGGGCCGAGCCTAGGATCAGGTGATGCAGCGTCTGCAGCGACTCAGCGGGCTCGACGCGAGTTTCCTTTACCTGGAGACCTCGACCCAACCCCTTCATGTGTGCTCGGTACTTGAGCTGGACACCGCCACCATCCCCGGCGGCTACAGCTTCGGGCGACTCGTCGACGAAATGGCACTGCGGGTCACCGCCATCCCGACCTTCCGGGAGAAGCTGAGCAACACCTTCCTCAACCTCGACCATCCCGTCTGGGTTGAGGACGAGGAGTTCGACGTCCACCGGCACGTCCACCGCATCGGACTCCCCGCGCCCGGGGGCCGGGCCGAACTCGCCGAGGTCTGCGGACACCTGGCCGCGCTTCCGCTGGACCGCCGGCATCCGTTGTGGGAGATGTGGGTGATCGAGGGCCTCGATGGCACCGACGCCCGCAAGGGCGGCCGGCTCGCCGTGATGACCAAGGTGCATCACGCCGCGGTCGACGGGGTGACCGGCGCCAACCTGATGTCCCAGCTGTGCAGCGTCGAACCCGACGCGGCCCCGCCCGTCCCCGTCGAGGCGAGTGGCGAGGTCAATCCGCTGCGCATCGCGCTGGGTGGACTCGGGCGGTTCGCCAGCCGCCCGCTCAGCCTGGCCACCAACGTGCTGCCGGCCACCGTGACCACGGTCGTCGACACCGTCCGCCGGGCCGCCGGCGGACGCGCGATGGCCAACCCGTTCGCCGCGCCGCAGACCCCGTTCAACGGCAGCATCACCGCGCACCGCAATGTCGCGTTCACGCAGCTCGAGCCTCGAGGACGTCAAGACGGTCAAGGACCACTTCGGGGTCAAGGTCAACGATGTGGTGATGGCTCTGGTGTCCGGAGTGCTGCGCCGGTTCCTGCATCGACCGCGGCGAGCTTCCGGAATCAACGCTGGTGGCCATGGTGCCGGTGTCGGTGCACGACCGTTCCGACCGGCCCGGCCGCAACCAGGTATCCGGGCATGTTCTCCAGCCTGCACACCGAGATCGACGACCCCGCCCACCGGCTGATGGCCATCGCCGAGGGCAACACCGTCGCCAAGGAGCACAGTTCGGCCATCGGCGCCACGCTGCTGCAGGACTGGAGCCAGTTCGCCGGGCCGGCGGTGTTCGGGGTGGCGATGCGGGTGTACGCCCGGACCCGGCTGACCGAGTCACGTGCCGGTGCACAACCTGGTGGTGTCCAACGTGCCGGGGCCGCAGATTCCGCTGTACTTCCTGGGCGCCGAGGTCAAGGCGATGTACCCGCTGGGCCCGATCTTCCACGGTCGGGTCTCAACATCACCGTCATGTCGCTCAACGGCAGGCTCGACGTCGGGCTGATCTCCTGTCCGGAACTGCTGCCCGACCTGTGGGACATGGCCGACGATTTCGCAGCCGGGATGGCGGAGTTGCTGGCGGCCACCAAGGCGAAACGCCGTGGACGCCCGTAAGGGTGCACTACCAGGCATGTTCGGTGTCCATGGCAGCATGTTGGCCATGAGGCTGCATCACGCCCCCGATCCCTGCGCACCGCGCTGGTGCTCTCCTGCTGTGGCCGCTGCTCTCCGCCAGCGCCGGGTGCAGCACCGTGGTGGCCGGCAACGCCATTCTGGCCGAACCGCAGATCGGGCAGCCGGTGGCGTGGGGGCCGTGCCGGCCGGCCGGCGGCGGTGGCGGCGACGCACTGCCGATCCCGGCCGGAGCGCAGTGCGGCAAGATCGCCGTGCCGGTCGACTACGACAAACCCGACGGCGACGTCAGGCGCACCTGGCGCTGATCCGCTTCCCGGCCACCGGGGACAAGATCGGCTCGCTGATCATCAACCCCGGCGGTCCCGGCGAGTCCGGGATCGAGGCGGCCGCCAGCCTCGTCGAGGGCGCTGCCCCAGCAGGTCCGCCAGCGGTTCGACCTGGTGGGCTTCGACCCGCGCGGCGTGGGTTCGTCGACACCGGCGCTGTGGTGCAACTCCGATGCCGACAACGACCGGCTGCGTGCCGATCCGCAGGTCGACTACAGCCCGGAGGGTGTCGAGCACATCGAGAAGACGACCAAGGAGTTCGTCGCGCGCTGCGTCGACAAGATGGGCGATGACTTCCTGGCCAACGTCGGAACCGACAATGTGGCAAAGGATCTCGACGCGCTGCGCGCCGCGCTCGGTGACGACAAGCTGACCTACCTCGGCTACTCCTACGGCACCCGGATCGGCGCGGCCTACGCCGAGGCTTACCCGCGACAAGGTCCGCGCGATGATCCTCGACGGCGCCGTCGATCCCAACGCCGACCCGATCCAGGCCGACATCGACCAGGCCGAGGCGTTCCAGAAGGCGTTCAACGACTACGCCGCCGACTGCGCCAAGGATCCGGACTGCCCGCTGGGCACCGACCCGGCCAAGGCCGTCGACGTCTACCGGGATCTGGTGGATCCGTTGGTGGACAAGCCGATGAAGACCAAGCGACCCGCGCGGCCTGTGCTACAGCGACGCGATCGTCGGCACCATCATGGCGCTGTACTCGCCGAACCTGTGGCGGCACCTGACCCAGGGCTGACCGAGATGACCGAGGGCCGCGGCGACACCATGCTCGCGCTGGCCGACATGTACATGCGACGCGATCGAGCAGGGGCACTACACCAACGCCACCGACGCCCGCGTCGCGATCAACTGCGTCGACCAGCCGCCCGATCACCGACCGCGACGAAGGTGGTCGACGAGGACCGGCGGTTGCGTGAGGTCGCGCCGTTCATGAGCTACGGCGAGTTCACCGGCCACGCCCCGATGAGCACCTGTGCATTCTGGCCGGTGCCGGCCACCAGCACGCCGCATACCGCGTCGGCCCCCGGTCTGCCGCCGGTGCTGGTGATCTCCACGACGGGTGACCCGGCGACGCCGTATCAGGCCGGTGTCGACCTGGCCAAGCAACTCGGCGGTGCGCTGCTGACGTTCAACGGCACCCAGCACACGGTGGCTGTTCCAGGGTGAGCAGTGCGTCGACGACTACGTCGCCGACTATCTGGTGAATCTGAAACTGCCCCCTGCCGGAGCGACCTGTTAAGAACCGCAGCGGTTCTGATACCGAGGTGTGACCGTTCGGCCCGGTTCCGGCGGCCGTGCGCCGTGTCACGATGGCGGCCATGAAGTGCGCGAGTCGGGTCGGCTCGGCCGTGTTCTGCGCGGTTCTGGGCGCCATGCTGACAGTCGGCGCCGTGCCCGTGCCGGTGTTCGCCGCGCCGGGTGCCGGCCAGACGGCGCCGTCGACCGCGTGGGGCAGCTGCGAGCGGTTCGTCACCGACGCGTATCTGCCGACCGCCCAGTGCACCACCGTTTCGGTGCCGATCGAGCGAGGCCGATCCGGCTGGGCCACAAGCGAATCTGGCCGTCATCAAGATTCCGGCGCGCGGAAGCCGGATCGGGGTACTGATGATGAATCCCGGCGGACCGGGCGCCTCCGCAGTGGACGCCGTGGTCAACCTGGCGGACACGCCTGGCGGACAGCCCGATCACCGAGCACTTCGACCTGGTCGGCTTCGACCCGCGCGGCGTCGGGCATTCGACGCCGGAATTGCGATGCCGTCCGACGCCGAGCAGGACGCCTGGCGCCGTGAGCCGATGGTCGACTACAGCCCGGCCGGGGTGGCTGCGATCGAGGCGCTCAACCGCGATATGGCACAGAAGTGCGTAGGCCGGATGGGCAAGGCGTTCCTCGCCGGTGTCGGAACCGCTTCGGCCGCAAAGGATATGGACGCCGTTCGCGAGGCTCTGGGCGAGGACAAGATCAATTATCTCGGCTACAGCTACGGCACCGAGTTGGGCACCGCCTACGTCGAGCAGTTCGGAAACCGGGTGCGCGCCATGGTTCTTGACGGGGCGATCGACCCGGACCAGAGTTCGATGGACTCCCTGGTGGAGCAGATGGCCGGCTTTCAGGTGGCGTTCAACGACTACGCCGCCGACTGCGCGACCTCACCGGCCTGTCCGTTGGGCACCGACCCGGCGCAGTTCGTCAGTCGCTATCACCAACTGGTCGATCCACTGGTGGACAAGCCCGCTCGAACGTCGGATCCTCGCGGTCTGAGCTACTCCGACGCGATCACCGGAACCATCAACGCCCTCTACACACCGCAGTACTGGAAATATCTGACCAGCGGTCTGCTCGGGCTGCAGCGGGGTGGCAATGCCGATGATCTGTTGCTGCTGGCCGACGACTACAACGGCCGCGACGACGACGGGCACTACAGCAACGGCCAGGACGCGTTCAGTGCGATCCGCTGCGTGGACACCCCCACCCCTGCCGACCCGGAGGCGTGGGCGCAGGTGGATAAGCAGATCCGCGAACGTGCTCCCTTCCTGTCCTACGGCGAGTTCACCGGGTTCGCACCGCGTGACCTGTGCGCCTTCTGGCCGGTGCCGCCGACGTCGACTCCGCACGCAGGTCGCGCCGGCGCCCGCGGGCAGCGTGGTGGTGGTCTCCACCACCCGCGACCCGGCCACTCCGTACCAGGCCGGGGTGGATCTGGCCCGGCAACTTGCCGCGCCGTTGATCACCTATGACGGAACCCAGCACACCGTGGTGTTCGACGGCGACGGATGCGTCGACGATGCGGTGATCGCCTACTTCGTCGACCGGGTGGTGCCGGGCGATCTGTCCTGCTGAGGCCGGGCAACCTATCCAGGTCCGCCGCCTCCGCCAGGTCCGCCGCCCCCGCCAGGTCCGCCGCCCCCGCCAGGTCCGCCGCCCCCGCCAGGTCCGCCGCCCCCGCCAGGTCCGCCGCCCCCGCCAGGTCCGCCGCCCCCGCCGGGTCCGCCGCCGGGCCAGTTTCCGCCGGGCGGCGGATCCGACGGCCGTGGATCCGGTGTCTCGGCGGCGTTGTTGAGCTGTTGATCGCAGGTGACGCCGTTGAGCAGATCGCCCGGGTCGTTGCCAGCGCAATACGGCGGCGGAGTGGGATCAGGCTCGGCGATGGCCGGCACCACGGCGTTGCACGTCAGCGCGCCGATCACCGCGGCAGCGCCGAGCAGTTTTGTGATCATCTCCGCTCCTTCGGTGGAGCTGATTTTAGCAGCGCACAGGGCGTCCGAACCGCGGTTTCGGTCCGAAGGGTCGACGGCCAGGGGTTCCGGAGGCGAGTGAGCTGGCATACCTGTCCGAGTTGCCGATACGGCGGCGATTGGTATGTTCGGTGTGAATAACAGCGAGGATTCGGATGTCGATGGAATTTGCCAGCACACTGGCTGACGTGCGCCTCCTGCAGACGATCCGGCTGCTGGAGTGGATGCTGGAACATGCTGAGGCGGACGCGGAAGTGGTGAGTTGCGCCTTGGGTGCGGCACTGGACGCGCACAGTTCGATCAGGAGCTTTCGCGCGGCCGACGCGACCCTTTGACGCACCGAGCCAGGTGGGTCCACCACCGTCCGTCGACGTCTTGGGGAACGCTGACTTGCGGTACCCGGTCGGGTCGCGGTCAAACCCGCGTCTAGCTGCCTAAACGCCGTTCGCACGGATACCTGCGGGTGCCGTTGCCGTAACACGCAGTTAACAGCCGCTGCCTACGCTCGCGGCATGGACCGGCAGAAGGAATTCGTCCTGCGCACGCTCGAGGAACGGGACATCCGGTTCGTCCGGTTGTGGTTCACCGATGTGCTCGGATACCTGAAGTCGGTCGCGATCGCCCCGGCCGAACTCGAGGGCGCCTTCGAGGAGGGCATCGGTTTCGACGGGTCCTCGATCGAGGGTTTCGCCCGGGTCTTCGAATCCGACACCGTCGCCCGGCCCGACCCGTCGACCTTCCAGGTGCTGCCGTGGACGACAAGCTCCGGCCAGCATCACTCGGCGCGGATGTTCTGCGACATCACCATGCCCGACGGCTCACCGTCCTGGGCGGACAGCCGCCACGTGCTGCGCCGCCAGCTCGCCAAGGCCAGCGATCTGGGGTTCTCCTGCTACGTCCATCCGGAGATCGAGTTCTTCCTGCTCAAGCCCGGCCCGTACGACGGCAGCGTTCCGGTCCCGGCCGACAACGGCGGCTACTTCGACCAGGCCGTCCACGATGCGGCGCCCAACTTCCGCCGGCACGCCATCGACGCGCTGGAGCAGATGGGCATCTCGGTGGAGTTCAGCCACCACGAGGGTGCACCCGGGCAGCAGGAGATCGACCTGCGCTACGCCGATGCGCTGTCGATGGCCGACAACGTGATGACGTTCCGCTACGTGGTCAAGGAGGTCGCCCTCGCCGAGGGCGTGCGGGCGTCGTTCATGCCCAAGCCGTTCGCCGAATACCCGGGTTCGGCGATGCACACCCACATGAGCCTGTTCGAGGGTGAGACCAACGCCTTCCACAGCGCCGACGACCCGCTGCAGCTCTCCGACGTCGCCAAGTCGTTCATCGCCGGGATCATCGAGCACGCCAGCGAGATCAGCGCCGTCACCAACCAGTGGGTGAACTCCTACAAGCGACTGGTGCACGGCGGCGAGGCACCGACGGCCGCGTCGTGGGGCGCGGCCAACCGCTCGGCGCTGGTGCGGGTGCCGATGTACACCCCGCGCAAGGCGTCGTCGCGCCGCATCGAGGTCCGCAGCCCCGACTCGGCCTGCAATCCGTACCTGACCTTCGCGGTGCTGCTGGCCGCCGGACTGCGCGGCATCGAGAAGAACTACGTGCTCGGTCCGCAGGCCGAGGACAACGTCTGGACGCTGACCCCGGAGGAACGCCGCGCGATGGGCTACCGGGAACTGCCGGCGAGCCTGGGCGTCGCGCTGGCGCGAGATGGAGAACTCCGAGTTGGTCGCCGAGGCACTGGGCGAGCACGTCTTCGACTACTTCCTGCGCAACAAGCGCGCGGAGTGGGAGGAGTACCGCAGCAACGTGACCCCGTTCGAGCTGAAGAAGTACCTGTCGCTCTAATCGGCACCTCGGCCACCTGTGTGGCCGCATCGTCAACGCGCTAGCGTCATGACCGTGGCCAAACCCGCGACGCAGCGTCCCCGCGTACCGAGTGTGGGCCGGCTGGGTCTGGTGCAGCGCTCGGCGGCCGCATCGCTGGCGCGGGCTGGGCTGGGACACCGATGCCCATGTCGAGGTGCTGTGGTCGCTGTCGCGGTCGGCGGACGCCGACATCGCGCTGCACACCCTGGTCCGGCTCTCCGAAGCGCTCGGCGGGGACTGGCCCGAATTGGACGCCGCCCTGCACAAGGATCGTTCGCTGCGCGGCCGGCTGTTCGCCGTGCTCGGTTCGTCGATGGCCTTCGGCGACCATCTGGTGGCCAACCCGCGCTCCTGGCACCTCCTGGAGGGCGATCTGCGGTTGCCCGGGGCTGACGACCTGCGCCGGAAATTCTCCGACGCCATTGCCGAAGTCGGCACCGCCCCAACGGTTGTCATGCCACGGCTGCGCTCGGTCTACCGCGACCAGTTGATGATCCTGGCGGCGCTGGATCTTGCGCCGACCGTCGAGAACGAGCCGGTGCTGCCTTTCACCACGGTCGGTGAGCACCTGTCGGATCTGGCTGATGCCGCACTGGATGCCGCGCTGCAGGTGGCCGTCGCGAATGTCTGCAGGGCCGGCGAGGCACCGCCCCGCCTAGCTGTCATCGCGATGGGCAAATGCGGTGCGCGGGAACTCAATTACGTCAGCGATGTCGACGTGATCTTCGTCGGCGAGAACGCCGATCCGACCGTCACGAGGGTGGCCGGGGAGATGATGCGCCTGGCGTCGGAGGCGTTCTTCGAGGTGGACGCGGCGCTGCGCCCCGAGGGTAAGGCCGGTGCGCTGGTACGCACGCTGCGAGTCGCATATCGCCTACTACCAGCGGTGGGCCAAGACGTGGGAATTCCAGGCGCTGTTGAAGGCCCGGCCCGCCGTCGGCGACGCCGAGCTGGGCCGGCGCTACGTCGATGCCCTGATGCCGATGGTGTGGACCGCTTGTGACCGTGAGGATTTCGTGCCCGAGGTTCAGGCGATGCGCCGGAGGGTCGAGTCCCTGGTGCCTGCCGACCAGCGGGAGCGGGAGATCAAACTGGGCACCGGGGGACTGCGCGACGTCGAGTTCGCCGTGCAGCTGCTGCAACTGGTCCACGGCCGCAACGACGAGTCGCTGCACGTGTCCTCCACGGTCGATGCGTTGGCGGCGCTGGGAGCCGGCGGCTACATCGGCCGTGACGACTCCGCCAACCTCACCGCCTCCTACGAGTTCCTCCGGCTACTCGAGCACCGGCTGCAACTGCAGCGGCTCAAGCGCACCCACCTGCTGCCCGCGCCCGAGGATGACGAGGCCCTGCGCTGGCTGGCCAGGGCGGCCCACATGCGCCCGGACGGAACCCACGATGCCCTCGGAGTGCTGCGCGAGGAACTCAAGCGCCAGAGCGTCCGGGTGTCGCAAGCTGCACGCGAAACTCTTCTACCAGCCGCTGCTGGAATCGGTGGGGTCCTCGCTCGGCTTCACGTCGGGCATGTCGGCCGAGGCTGCCGAACGTCAGCTCGCCGCGCTGGGGTACGAAGGCCCGCAGAGCGCGCTGACGCACCTGGCGGCCTTGGTGAACGCCAGCGGCCGGCGGGGCACGCGTGCAGGCGGTGCTGCTGCCGCGCCTGCTGGACTGGCTGTCGGACACTCCCGATCCCGACAGCGGACTGCTGGCCTATCGGCGGATCAGCGAGGCGCTGGCCGACCACCGTTGGTATCTCGAGCACGCTGCGTGACGAGAGCGCGGTCGCCAAACGGTTGATGCGGGTGCTGGGCACCTCGGCGTTCGTTCCCGACCTGCTGATGCGGGCACCGGAGGTCATCCAGCAGTACGCCGACGGGCCTACCGGGCCCAAGCTGCTCGACGTCGACCCCGACGGGGTGGCGCGGGCGCTGGTCGCCTCGGCCGGGCGTCACCCCGACCCGGCCCGGGCCATCGCCGCCGCCCGCACCCTGCGCCGACGTGAACTGGCCCGGGTCGCGTCGGCGGACCTACTCGGCATGCTCGAGGTGGAGCAGGTGTGCACCGCGCTGACATCGGTCTGGGTCGCGGTGCTGCAGTGCGCTCTGGAGGCGGTGATCCGGGCCAGTACCCCGGCCGGCGGGGCGCCGGCGGCCATCGCGGTGATCGGCATGGGACGGCTCGGCGGAGGGGAACTGGGCTACGGCTCGGACGCCGACGTGGTGTTCGTGTGTGATCCGGCCGAGGGAGCCGATGAGACCACGGCGGTCAAGTGGTCGGTGACGATCGCCGAGCAGGTGCGCGCGCTACTCGGCTCACCCAGCGACGACCCGCCGCTGGAGGTGGACGCCAACCTGCGACCCGAGGGCCGCAGCGGACCGCTGGTCCGCACGCTGGCGTCCTATGCCGCCTACTACGAACAGTGGGCGCAGCCGTGGGAGGTCCAGGCCCTGCTGCGTGCACGGCCGGTGGCCGGCGACACCGAACTGGGGTTGAGGTTCATGGCCGATGGCCGATCGCATCCGGTATCCGCAGGGTGGTGTCTCACCGGAGGCGGTCCGGGAGATCCGCCGCATCAAGGCACGCGTCGACGCCGAGCGACTGCCGCGCGGAGCGGACCCGAACACGCACACCAAACTCGGCCGTGGTGGCCTGGCCGACGTCGAGTGGACCGTGCAGTTGCTGCAGTTGCTGCACGCCCACGAGGTGCCCGCTCTGCAGAACGCCGCGACGCTGGCGGCGCTGGACACCATCGGCGAGGCGGAGTTGCTGCCCGGGGAGGATGTCGCGCAGTTGCGAGCGGCCTGGCTCACCGCCACCCGGGCCCGCAATGCGCTGGTGCTGGTCCGTGGCAGGCCCACCGACCAACTGCCGGGTCCCGGCCGTCAGCTCAACGCGGTCGCCGTCGCGGCCGGCTGGACCAACGGCGACGGCGGGGAGTTCCTGGACAACTACCTGCGCGTGACCCGGCGCGCGAAAGCCGTGGTGAAAAGGGTCTTCGGAGGCTGAGCGTGCCGGTGGAGAATTGGGAGGGCCGGCTGATCAGCGCCGAGGAGTTCGACCGGCTCGAAGACATGTACCGGCCGCTGTCTCAGGCGGTGCGTGACCTGATCGAGGCCACCGTCCGCACCGATGCGGACGAGGCGACCATTCGCGCGGCGGCGGCAACGATCCAGACGGTGACCGACACGCTCAAGCCGCTGAGCACGCAGCGGTTGGCAGGCCCTCCGCCACGCCGACACCGGCCGGCCGATCCTGTTCACCAATCCGGCGGCGGGAGGCCGCAATCCGGTGGCCCCGCCGATGGTGGTCCACCACGAGCCCGACGGCCGGTGCTGGAGCGACTTCACCCTGGGCGCGGCCTATGAGGGGCCGCCGGGTCTGGCACACGGCGGGATCAGTGCCCTGGTGCTCGATCACCTGCTCGGGGAGGCCGCCAGCGGCGGGCTGACCAAACCCCGATTCACCGGCACGATCACCCTCAGATACCTGCGCGGAACCCCGTTGGGGCCGCTGCATGCCGAGGCGTCCATCGAGCGCACCGAGGGGGCCAAGACCTACGCGCGGGGGTTCATCCGCGACGCGCAGGGGCCCACGGTGGAAGCCGAAGGGGTTTTCATCACGCCGGTGTGGGCGAGGGAGCCATCCGAATGAGGTTCTATGTCAGCAGCGCATTCCTGAACACCGGGGAACTCGTCGAGATCGCGAGAGCGGCAGACGAACTCGGTTATGAGGGGATGGCTGTCCCTGACCACGTCGTCAATCTGGAGACCCTGCAGACGCCGTATCCGTACACCGACGACGGCCAGCGCCGCTGGCAGCCGTTCACCGACTGGCCCGATCCGTGGGTGCTCGTCGGCGCCCTGTCCGCAGTCACCGAGCGACTGAAGTTCGTCACCACCGTCTACATCCCCGCCATGCGTGACCCGTATTCGGCCGCGAAGGCCATCGGCACCGCGGCCTGCCTGTCGCGTGGCCGGGTGGAGCTCGGTGTCGGAGTGGGTTGGTGCGAGGAGGAATTCGATCTACTCGGCCAGTCGTTCGCCCGACGCGGCAAGCGCACCGACGAGATGCTCGACCTCATGAAGGCGCTCTGGCAGCCGGGGTGGACGGAGTTCGAGGGCGAGTTCTACCGCACACCGCGACTGGAGATGACACCGACACCGCCGCGGATTCCCATCTACGCCGGGGGACTCTCCGATATCGCACTGCGCCGGGCGGCCCGCAACGATGGATGGATCGGTGACCTCATCGGGATGGAGCAGGCCACCGCGTCGGTCAACCGGATTCGTGAGCTGCGGGCCGAAAAAGGCTTGGGCATGGACGATTTCACAGTCGTCACGCCGCTCGTCGACGCCTTCACCCCCGACCATTACCGCCGCGCCGCAGATGCCGGCATCGACGCGGTTCTGACGATGCCGTGGGTGTTCTTCAGCGGTCCCAATCCGTCCCTGAGCGAGAAGATCGACGGTATGCGGCGTTTCCGGGAGGCTTACGGGCCCGACGCGTAGCCTCTGGGCGCTCAGGGATTACAAGCCGGGCAATGGGTGGGATCGGCGTCTCCGGGCGTCGGTCGACTCACCTGGTGCCCGCACGCCGCGCAGCCATGGATCTCGTTGCGCCGCAGGGGAGTGGGCGTCTCACAGGCTCGGCACGGCAGTCCCGGCTCGGCGTCGACGCGCCCGAATCCCGGCGCCGCGCACGACGGGCACGGCGTGGCCAGCCGTTGCGCCAGGGTCTGCGCCAGGTCGCGCAGTATCAGTCGCCTGCTCGGGTTGCGGTGCGCGCGCAGGTCGGGTTCGACCAGGGCCAGGCCGTCGGGGGAGTTCGCGACCGCTGCGGCGATCGCCGATCGCAGCGCGTCGGGACCGGTGATGCCCTTGGTGATGGCGCCATGCCCGCCCGCCGCCCGCACGATGAGCCCCTGGGCGGGCAAGCCGTCGAGAAGTGTTCCAGGCACATCGTCGTAACCCGAAACGCGTTGGCCCGCAGCGGGGACCGACGAGGAACGATAGCCCTCGACGATCTCGATTCCGGCCCGGTCGTCGCAGAACAGCAGAATCTCCTCGTGCCCCAGCCACCCCCCGGGTAGCGGGCCGTAACTCGCTTCGCTGGCCAGCCCATACGGCAGGCCGGTGACGCTCATGGCGAGCCTGGCCTTGGCGCGAGCGGCGTCGACAGCAGAGCCCGCGCGAGCCACTTCGCCGCTGAAGGTGCCGAACTGGTCGGTCTCGACCGGCGGCGTCAGCTAATGCCATACCCAGAACGCGATGGAATGCCGGCGCGAACTGGTGCTGTTTGCCGTGTTTGGTCCCGACGGCGACGACCCGCCCGCGATAGGGCGAGGACTCAGGCGCGGCGTTCGACTCCGGCGTGGTCATAGAGCACCTCGAGAATCTCGCCGACGTGATGGCCGTGCTCCAGGGGGTGGCGCATGGGCCGGTCCGACCGGACCCGGTAGGCATTGCGCCGACCCTCGCGCCGCCGCTCCAGGTAGCCGGCATCGACAAGTTCGGTGACGATGCGTTGGGCGGCGCGCTCGGTGACGCCCACCCGTTCGGCCACGTCCCGCAGTCGCAGACCCGGATCGCGGGCGATGCACACCAAGGCATGGGCGTGGTTCGTCAGGAACGTCCACTCGGCCATACCAAAAGTCTACTTCTGTCCTACCGGCGGCCAACGGCGCCTGCCGGGCAGGAGGCAAGCTACGAACCGGCATTCGGGAAGCTTGACATACGTAGTCAAATACACGTAATCTGCATCGCATGTTGACGACGACGGGGAACGGGCTTCTGATGGCCGTGGTGATCGCGCCCGCGGCGGTCGCCGCGCTGGCGTTTGTTTTCGGGGCCCGGGCGCCTCGGCGCTTCGGCCAGGCCGGTGCGCTGACGGCCGGCGCGGGATTCCTGGCCTCGGTGGTTCTGGCGGTCCAGTCGGGCCGTGGAGCCACCCTCGCGCTGCCGGGTGCCGAGTTCGGTGTCGACCGGCTGTCGGCGGTGCTGCTCCTGCTGATCTTCGGGGTGAGCGCGATCGTCCAGGCTTTCGCCGTTCGCTACCTCGCCGGTGAACCCCGGCAGCCCTGGTTCGTGGCGGGCGCGGGCCTGCTCACCTCTGCTTCCGCCGGCCTTGCGACGGCCTCGACGCTGGTCAGCCTCGCGCTGTGCTGGACGCTGGCAGGCCTGGCGCTGTGCCTGCTGCTGGGCACCTACTGGCACCTGCCGGCGGCCCGCGACGGTGTGCGGCGAACAGCCACCGCGTTCGTGATCGGCGACCTGGCGCTGTGGGCCGCGGTCGTCGCCGCGACGGCGACCTGGGGGACGGTTGACCTGCGCGACCTCGGCAAGATCGACGGACCGCTGGTCGCGGTGCTCGGGGTGCTGGTGGTCCTCGCGGCGCTGTCCAGGTCGGCGCAGGTCCCCTTCCACCGCTGGCTGCCGGCCACCCTGGCCGCTCCGACGCCGGTTTCGGCGCTGCTGCACGCCGGCGTCGTCAACGCCGGCGGCATCCTGCTCATCCGGATGGCGCCGCTGGCCTCCGACGATCTGGCCCGGGCGCTGACCATCGGCGCCGGCGCGGCCACCATGCTCTACGGGGCGGCGATCATGCTCGTCAAGCCCGATGTCAAGGGCGCCCTGGCGCACTCCACGACCGCTCAGATGGGCTTCATGATCCTGACCTGCGGGCTGGGCCTGTGGGCTGCGGCGGTCATCCACCTGGTGGCCCACGGCTTCTACAAGGCGACGCTGTTCCTGTCCTCCGGGTCGGCCGTCGCGGGCAGCCGCCGCCACGAAGCGCTGCCGCCCCCGGCCCAGCCGGACCGCCGGCAGATGGTGGCGAATCTCGTCGCCGCTGTCGCGGTGCCCACCGTCGCCCTGGCCGCCGCCCTGGCCGTGGTACCGGCCGCGTCCGGCCACCACGCCTCCGAACTGGCGCTGCTCGCCTTCGCCTGGGTGACCGGCGGTGCGGCCACCTGGGGCTGGCTTCGGCGTCGCCCGGGTTGGGGCGCCACGCTGCGCGCGGTGGCGTTCATGACCCCGGCGGCCATCGCCTACGTCGCGATCATCACCGCGGTCGGGGACTTCCTGGCCCCGGCGATGCCCGCCGAATCACTCACCGCTGCCACGATCTGGGCGATCACCCTGGTGGCCCTGGCCCTGCTCGGCGCGCTGGCGGCCATCCGGCTCGCGCCCGGCGCCGAGAGCCTGCGGCGCGCGGTCTACACCAGCGCCCTGACCGCGGGCCACATCCCGACCCCAGCATCGTCCGCACTTCTGACAGGAGGCCGTTCATGACCGCACCGACCGACACCGCCAGCCGGCGCGCGCAACTGCGCACCGATGTGGCGCTCGCCGCCCGGGTGGTTCCGACGCACTATCCGCTGGAGACCTTCATCGCGGTCAATCCGCTCGCCGGCCTGGAGGGGATGCCATTCGAGCAGGCGGTCCGGCGGGCCGGCGACCTCTACGGCATGCCGGGGACCATCGGCGAGGACGCCTTCCGGGCCTTCTACCGCGAAGGCCGGATCACCGACGCCGACCTGGACCACGCTCTGCGGCGCCGCTACCCGAATCTGGACGAGGAATCCGAACTTCGGTTCGCAGGCCGGGTGATCACCCCGTTCGAACTGCTCAGAGCCGATATGCTGCACGGCCCGGGTGCCGCACACCCGAAGCGGCGCTTCACCACCCGCTCCGAGGACCATGAGCCGACCGTTGCGGACACGATCGACGCCCAGACGTCGAAGTGGTGCGCCGCATTCTTCGGTGGGGCCGCCTGGCCGATGCCGGGCCGGGAGAACGGCTTCTACGCGGCGTGGCGTGCACTGGCTCCCAGTGATCGCGCGGTGGACCGTACGGCCCGCGGGAAACTGCGCCGGGTCGCCGAACGTCCCGACGACGCGGTCCTGGAAGCCCTGGAGCGACTGGGTATCGCCGAGGACGACCGCATCGCTTACCTGCAGGCGCACCTCACCTGCATGCCCGGCTGGGCGGCACACATTCAGTGGTGCTCCGGCCGGGGCGCGGGTATCGACCTCCTGAGCTATCTGGCGATGCGGCTGACCTATGAGATGGTTCTGCTCACCGGCAGCCCGGTCCCGGCCCGGGCCGGCCGCACCGACGAGGCGGTCATCGCCCCCTCCGCGCGGCAGCGAGCCAGCCACCTGATCGACGTCCTGGGCCTGGGCCCGGCGAGTGACGCCGAGATCGCGGCGGCCGCCAGGGTTCTGGCTGCGCTCCCGATCGCCGCCCGGGAGGTGTTGTGGCAGAACGCTTTCGAGGCGCACTACCGCAATCGGCTCCTGACTCAGCTGGCCGAACCGCGGGCATCCGGCGCCAGTGCGCCGGCGCACACCCAACTGGTCACCTGCATCGACACCCGCTCGGAGGGGTTGCGGCGCCACCTGGAGGACATCGACGGCTACGAGACACTGGGCTTCGCCGGCTTCTTCGCGGTGGCGATCCGCTTCACCGACGTCCTCGGCGGTGCGTCCAGCGACCTGTGCCCGGTGCTGATCGCGCCGAACCACGACATCTCCGAGAAGCCCGCCCAGCAGGCCGGGGATGCGGTCGCCCGGCAGGTGGCCGGGGCCACCGGTCTGGCCGGGGCGGAGTCGGCGTTCCATGCCGCCAAGGAGTCGTTCGCCGCGCCCTTCGCCCTGGCCGAGGCGGCCGGATGGGCGGCGGCACCGTTGTCGGCGGCCAAGACTCTGGCTCCCGCCGTGGCCGGCGGGGTGCGCCGACGGCTTCGGGACGCCGTCGCCCCTGTCGCCCCGACGGTGATCGACCTGGACGCCATGCCGCACAACGAGCAGGTGCTCTTCGCGCAGGTGGCGTTGACGACGATGGGCCTGACCAGGGGCTTCGGCAGGCTGGTGGTGCTGTGCGCCCATGGCAGCACCACCGAGAACAACCCCTACCAGGCATCGCTGGACTGCGGCGCGTGCGGCGGGCAGGCCGGTGCCCCCAACGCTCGAACCGCGGTGGCGATCCTGAACCGGGAGGAGGTGCGGGCCGGGCTGCGCAGCCTGGGTATCGACGTCCCCGCCGACACCCTGTTCGTCGCCGCTCAGCACGACACCGCGGTCGATCGGGTCACGCTGCTCGACCCCCATCTGATCCCCGCGGAGTACCGGGCCGACCTCGAACGGCTCGACCGCGACCTGAAGCAGGCCGGGGCGGAGTTGGCTGCCGAGCGCTGCACAGTGCTGCCGGGTGCGACCCGGCGCCGGTCTCCCCGGCGGGCGGCGCGGCACGTGACGGCGAGGTCCTCGGACTGGGCGCAGGTCTATCCGGAGTGGGGCTTGGCCGGCAACGCCGCCTTCATCGTCGCTCCCCGCTCGGTGACCCGGGGAATCGACCTGCAGCGCAGAACGTTCCTGCATTCCTACGAGGCCGAGGTCGACACCGACGGCTCAGCGCTGGAGACCATCCTGACCGCTCCGCTGGTGGTCGCCCAATGGATCAACTGCCAGTACTACTTCTCCACTGTCGCCCCGCAGGTGTTCGGCGCCGGCAGCAAGACCATCCACAACGTCGTCGGGACGGTGGGGGTGATCTCCGGCCACAGCGGCGATCTGCAACTGGGGCTGCCCTGGCAGTCGGTATCCGATGGACAACGCCTTCTGCACGAGCCGCAGCGACTGCTGGCGGTGGTTCAGGCGCCGCGCGAGCGGATCGACGAGATCGTGGCGCGCAACCCGATTCTGCAACAGCTGTTCGGCAACGACTGGATCGCGTTGGCGGCCCGGTCGGAGCCGGGTGAGCCGTGGCAGCGCTGGACCCGGGCCGGCTGGCGCCCGTGGGATGAAAACCCAAGTAATGACCGCACTTTCGATGAGGAGATGGTTCCATGACCGCACCAGTTCTGACCAAGATGACCAAGATCGAGGTCGTCGTCTCGGGGGGTGATGCACCGGCGGTGCGTGACCTGATCCAGAGCGTCGGCGCCACCGGCTTCACGAGCCTGTCCGGGGTGTCCGGCCTCGGGCACGGTGGCTACCACCAGGGCCGGTTGCTGTTCAACCAGCAGGCCGCCCTGGAGTTGATCATCACGGTGGTGCCAGAGGAAAAGGCGGAGGCGCTGATGGCCGGCCTGCGCCCCCTCCTCGATGCGTCCTCGGGCGTGATGTTCGTGACCGAGACGTTCGTCAGCCGCCCCGACTACTTCAGCTGAAAACCCCAATGGAAAGGAACACCGCCATGTCCGACCACCCAGTATCCGATCCGTTGATCGCCTGGCAACGCCTGCGCGCCGGCAACGAGAAGTTCTTCCTTCCCGTCCGCGGCAATCGGCAGGCGCCGCTTGAGCCGCAGCCCGTCGCCGCTGTATTCCGTTGCGCGGACACCGGGTTGGCCAGCGAGATGGTTTTCGGCCAGGGCTGGGGTTCACTGATCGACGTCAGCACCTGGGGGCACGTGATCGACCACGGCGTGCTCGGCACCCTGGAGTACGCGGTCGACACCCTTGAGGTGCCGCTGATCGTGGTCCTCGGTCATCAGGACTGCCATGCCATGCGCACGGCGATGCGGGCCTGGACTGACGCGGCGATCCCCGACGGTGCGGCCCGCACGATGGTCGAACACGCGATCGGCTCGATCGTGCGACGTGGTGCCGCCGCCGATTCGGTGCAGACGGTGACCGCCGCTCACATCGCCGAGACGGGTCTGGCCCTGCTCGAGCGTTCCCCGGTGATCGCCCGGCGGGTGGATGCGGGCAACTGCGCAATCGTCTGTGCGACAACCGATTCGGCCGAAGGGAAGGTCACCGTGCAGGCCACCATCGGCGCGGTGGGCGAAGTGGACGGCGCTCTGCTGGAGTGCGTCTGAGTTCAGCCCGCCGGTGGCGTCGGCGTTAGGCCGGCCGGGCCCGCGGTGGACTCCGCGGCCAGCGGCGGGGCCGGCGGGGGCTCCGGAGCGGCGGGCGGAGTTGCAGCAGGGCCGGCCGGCTCGCCATTGGCCGGCGGGGCGGGCGGCGGTGCGGCGGGGGGCTGCGCTTCGGCGGCCCCAAGCCGGGTCAGCCGGAACGGAATGGACACACTGGGCTCGGCTCCGCAGGCGCCGTTGGTGAGGATGCTGGCGTTACCGGACAGGGTGGCGCCGTCCCACGAGTAGGTGTTCACACCCGGCACCGATGAGCCGTCCTCGCACAGGATGGCGTCGGGTTGCTCAACGACGAGAATCAGTGACCCGACCGACCAGTGCGCATCTCCGGCCCAGGGGATGCGCTTGGCGTTCCCGGTCTCGGAGACCCGCACGCATCCCGGGGGATTGTCGGCGCACGGCGTCAACGCCCAGGTGGCGTTCTCGCCGTCCTCGGCCGCGAAGGAATAGGTGCCGAACACGTCGGAGTCCGCCGCGGCCGGCCCGATCCCGGCCAGGGCGGCGGCACTGAGCGCAGACGTGACGGCGACCCGGATGATGTTCATACCGCTCCTCGCAAAGCTGCTGCGCCCGGACGTCGACGCGGGGCGATACTACCGGTGAGGTGGTGCTGGCGCGGCGCGGCGCTGGTTGAGGGCACCGATTTTGTTGCGGGTGCGTCACCCCGCTGGTTTCATGGCAAACAATGGTTTTGGGGTCGTCGCGACTGGCCGATTCGGACCGCGGGCACCCCTCGCGGTCGTTCTCGATGCCCTCAACCGCCCACGCCGCAGCGGGCGCGGCGGCCATCGTCATCGCCTACATCGTGCTCAAACTGGGGTGGCCGGAGCGCAGTGTCGTCAAGGCTGTGGACACATTCATCTTCCCGGCGCTCGGGCTGGTCTACGTCCCGCTCTGCGCTCTGGTCGCGATCCGTGCCCGAGGCCGGTTGCAAGTGGCCTGGTGGGCGATGACGATCGGCCTGGCCAGCTGGGCATTGGGTGAGTTCGTCTACGCCTACTACGAACTCCGTGCCGGTCAGCCCCCGTTCCCGTCGTGGGCGGACGCGGCCTACCTGTTGTATGTGCCGTGTGTGGTGCTGGCCCTGGTGCTGCTGCCCTCCGCGCGGACCTGGCGGGATCAAGGCCGCATGATCCTCGACGGCGTGATCGTGGCCGGCTCGTTCTTCCTGATCTCCTGGCTGGTTGTGATGCGCGCGGTTTGGCAAAGCGAACACCCCGGTGGGGTGAGTTTCGCTATGTCAATGGCGTATCCGGTGGGCGACGTCCTCTTGGTGACGCTCGGTTTCCTGGTCCTGCTCAGGGCGCCGTCGGGGCTGCGTCCGACGTTCACCCTGCTGGTCGCCGGACTCGCCTGCGGGGCCCTGGCCGACAGCACGTGGGTCTACCTACAGAACTCGACCGACCGGCCGGCCTCGATGCTGCCGGACATCCTCTACGTCGCCAATGCGGTGCTGATCATCGTGGCTCTCGTCGCGGCGTACCACGCGGGATCCGGTAGCGCCGCCTTCACCGACCCCACGAGCAGGCTCTCACTGTGGTTGCCGGTCGTGCCCCTGCTGGGCGCCGCGGTGTTGGTGGCTGCCTCGCCGCGCGACGCGGCAACAGGCGCTCCCGTGGTCGTCGCCGGAGCGGTGCTGATCGGGGCGACGCTACTCCGCCAGGGCGTGGAGTCCTCGGAACTGGTTCGGCGAGAGCACGAGATTCGGCACTTGGCGGACCGGTTGACTGAGGAACTCGATAGCGCGGCGCAATACGTGGCGTCCATTCTGCCGGGGGCGCTGGACGGACCGGTACACGTGAGTTCCCGCTACGTGCCGGCTCGTGCGGTCGGCGGTGACTCCTTCGGCTATCGGTGGATCGACGACGATCACCTGACCGTCTACCTCGTCGACGTATCTGGCCACGGGGTGAAGCCCGCACTGCTGTCGGTCTCGGTGCACAACCACCTGAGAGCCGGCGGGCTCGCCACCGAGGTCCTCTTGGCGCCCGATCGAGTGCTCACCGAACTCAACGCCCGGTTCGGCATGGACAACCACGACGGTCACTACTTCACGATGTGGTACGGCGTATATGAGCGCTCGTCGGGAGTGCTGCGCTACGCCAATGCGGGGCACCCGCCTCCACTGGTGCTGACCGCCGACGGAGCCACCATCGAGTCCTTCCCGCTCACCGGCGCGTCCATGCCGGCGGGCATGTTCCCCGACATCGAATTCAGCACTGACAGTTTCGCTGTGCCTGCCGGATCCCGGATCCTGCTCTACAGCGACGGCGTGCTCGGCGACCCGCCGCACATGGCCGAATTCGTCGCCCTGTGCAAAGAACTGGCCGCCGGGTCATCGTTCTGGCTCGACGACCTCATCGACCAGGCGCCGGCCTCTGAGGATGACTGTTCGGTTGTCCTGCTGGCCTTTCCGGATTCGACGGGGTTGGCCGGCGCAGCAGCCGGGGCAGCGTTGGCAGCGTCAGCAGAGCGCCGGCGGTAGCCCCCAGCACGTCGGCCACCCAGTCGCCGACGTCGCCACCGGTGCGTCCCGGCGTCAGGGTCTGCAGAGCTTCGTCGACGACGCCGAGTGCGGCGACCAGCAGGACCGCCAGCAGCAGGAGCATCGCGCGTCCGGCCCGCGGCCGCGTCACCGTCAGCGCGGCGGCAGCCAGCCACCCGCCGAGTGTGAAAGCGACGACGTGGTTGACCTTGTCCCAGAACATGAACGCCGCGTCGGGGAGCTCCTGCGGGGTCAACGACGACAGGAACAGGATCACGCAGGCCCAGCAGAGCAGAGCGGCCCAGAGCAGGCGGGCCAACCTCGGTCGGGTCACCCGGCTACCGAACCACATCTGCCCGACGCGGACGAGCCCACCCGCTGTCGCGGATGGGCTCGGCCGGGTAGAACGTCGACGATTTACACGTCGTAGTAGAGCGCGAACTCGTACGGGTGAGGGCGGATCTGGATCGGCAGGATCTCGTTGTCCCGCTTGTAGGAGATGTAGGTCTCGATCAGGTCGGAGGTGAACACCCCACCTTCGGTGAGGTAGTCGTGATCCTGCTCGAGACGGTCGATCACCGCCGCCAGCGAGGTCGGCGCCTGCGGGATGTTGGCGGCCTCGTCCGGCGGGAGCTCGTAGAGGTCCTTGTCGACCGGGGCCAGCGGCTCGATCTTCTTCTTGATGCCGTCGATGCCGGCCATCAGCATGGCCGCGAACGCCAGGTACGGGTTGCCCGAGCTGTCCGGGCAACGGAACTCCAGGCGCTTGGCCTTCGGGTTGTTGCCGGTGATCGGGATCCGCACGCAGGCCGAGCGGTTGCGCTGGCTGTAGACCAGGTTGATCGGGGCCTCGTAGCCGGGAACCAGACGCTTGTAGGAGTTCACCGTCGGGTTGGTGAACGCCAGCAGCGACGGTGCGTGGTGCAGGATGCCGCCGATGTAGTGACGGGCGATGTCCGACAGGCCCGCGTAGCCCGACTCGTCGTGGAACAGCGGCTTGCCGTCCTTCCACAGCGACTGATGGGCGTGCATACCCGAGCCGTTGTCGCCGAACAGCGGCTTGGGCATGAAGGTGACGGTCTTGCCGTTGGCCCACGCGGTGTTCTTGATGATGTATTTGAACAGCAGCACGTCGTCGGCCGCGTGCAGCAGGGTGTTGAACTTGTAGTTGATCTCGGCCTGTCCGGCGGTGCCGACCTCGTGGTGCCCGCGCTCGAGGGTGAAGCCGGAGTTGATCAGGTTGGTCGACATCTCGTCACGCAGGTCGACGTAGTGGTCGTACGGCGCCACCGGGAAGTACCCGCCCTTGGGGCGGACCTTGTAGCCGCGGTTGGCCGAGCCGTCGGCTTCGAACGGCTCACCGGAGTTCCACCAGCCCGACTCGGAGTCGACCTCGTAGAAGGTGCCGTTCATCTTGGAGTCGAAGGCCACCGAGTCGAAGATGTAGAACTCGGCCTCGGCGCCGAAGTAGCAGGTGTCGGCGATACCGGTGGACGCCAGGTAGTTCTCCGCCTTGCGGGCGACATTGCGGGGGTCGCGGGAGTAGGGCTCCCTGGTGAACGGGTCATGCACGAAGAAGTTCATGTTCAGGGTCTTGGCGGCCCGGAACGGGTCGATCCGTGCGGTCTCGGGATCCGGCAGCAGCATCATGTCGGACTCGTGGATCGACTGGAATCCGCGGACCGAGGAGCCGTCGAACGCCAGGCCGTCCTCGAACACGCTCTCGTCGAACGCCGTCGCCGGGATCGAGAAGTGCTGGACCACACCGGGCAGGTCGCAGAACCGGATGTCGACGTACTCGACCTTCTCGTCCTTGATCTGCTTCATGATGTCGTCGGCTGTCTTGGGCTTCGCCACTTAGTGCTCCTTTACGCGCGGACTTTCGGTAACCCGCGCTGACGGTATGGAGGTCTTATTTCGCGCCCGTCAAGCGATTGTTTCGCCGACGTTACGTGTCTCCGCGTTCCCCGGCCGGCGGCGACGGTGCCTATCCTGGGACTATGTCGCGCGAGTTGGGGTCCTGGCTGTCCGGCCCGCAATCACTGGGTTCCCGCGAGGGGTATCCCGGGCAACGATTGGGGCTGCCCGCCGACGGGTCGGGTTCGTTAGCCGGGTTGGGTCGGCGGGCGGCGGCCCTGCTGATCGATTGGTTCATCGCCTACGGGATCGCGGGTCTGGGCCTGGCCGCCGGGGTGTTCGGCAAGGGGTTCCTCGGCACCGCGGTGCTGCTGGTGTGGTTCGTCCTCGGCGTGATCTCCGTGCGACTGTTCGGCTTCACCCCGGGCCAGTACGTCTTGCGACTCGAGGTCGCCTCGATCGACAACCGGATGCACGTCGGGACCGGGCGCGCGGCGGTTCGGGGTCTGCTCATCGCCCTGGTGATCCCGGCGCTGTTCACCGACACCGACGGCCGGGGATTCCAGGACCGCCTGACGGGGACCGCGGTGGTTCGGCGCTGAGCCTTTCCGTCGTTGAGTGAGGAACCTCGCAGGGGCTTACTCGCACTTTGTCTGCGTCATTCCTCACTCAACGCGGCCTGGGGACAGGCGGCGGGCCTGAAGAGGCAAAACTGGCACGGTCACCGGCGTGGGAGTCTTTCTCGCCAATGAGGCATTGGCCGCGGGCTATGTCACCCGGTACGGACTCGTCGCTCACCATCGGCGGGTCCTGCCCGGCGTCTATGGGCCGCGCCGTGGGCCGGTGTCGCTGGAAGACCGTGTTCGAGCCGCCTGGCTATGGTCGCAACGCCGGGGGGTGGTGACCGGCTTGGCGGCGTCTGCGCTGCACGGAGCCAAGTGGGTGGAGGAAGACGTGCCGATCGAACTCAACTACGGCCACAACAAATCGCCGACAGGTGTCATCACCCGTCGGGACACCGTGCTTGACGGCGAAGTCGTTCATCGGCTGGGTATGCCCGTCACGAGCGTCGAGCGAACTGCGTTCGACCTGGCGCGGCGCGGCACGACCGGGCAGGCAGTCGCACGTCTCGACTCATTGGCCCGCGCAACGCGATTCACCAGCGCCGACGTCCTTTTTGTCGCTGATTCGCATCCGCGGGTGAGGGGTCGACGACGTGTCGGGGACCTATTGGACCTCGTCGACGCAGGCTCGCAGTCGCCGAGGGAGACGTGGTTGCGACTGTTGCTCATCGGCGCCGGCTTTCCCCGGCCGACGACGCAGATCCCGGTGCCTGCGCCTGACGGACATCCACGCTATTTCCTCGATATGGGCTGGCCGGAGCTCATGGTGGCGGTCGAGTACGACGGGCAGCAGCACCGCCTCGACCCTGACCAGTTCCGCGGGGATGTGGCCCGGTCGGAGTACATCGACGGGCTGGGCTGGCGCAGGATCAGGGTGCTGGCGGGTCATCGCCGCGACGACATCGTTCGCCGGGTTGAGTCGGCCGGCGTACCCCGAACCCCGCGTTGAGTGAGGAACCACGCAGGGGGTTACTCGAACTTTGTCTGCGAGATTCCTCAATCGGCGGTCAGACTAGCGCCGGCGGACGGTGCGCTGGACGCCCTTCATCTTGGCCTGGGCGGGCAGTGGACCCTTCGGCATGGCCGCCGGGCCGGCCTTGGCGCCAAGAGCGGTGAGCTTGGATTCCAGGCTGTCCATTTTCGCGACGGAGATGTTGGCGGGCAGCTTCTGCAGGTGGCGCTCCAGCTTGGCCAACGGCACCTCGCCCTCCTCGTTGCCGATGATCACGTCGTAAATCGGGACGTCGCCGATCAGGCGGGCGGTGCGCTTCTTCTCCTGGGCAAGGAGCGGCTTGACCCGGGCGGGCGAGCCCTCGCCGACGAAGATCACCCCGGGCCGTCCGATCACCCGGTGTACCGCGTCGAAATGGCCGTTGACCGCGACCGTCGGGGTCACCCGCCACTTGCCGCGCAGGTTCTCCAGCGCCCAGGCCGCCGCCCCCGCCTGTCCCTCGGCTTTGCGGTAGACGTTCTTCTGGGTCCGGCGCCCGAAGATGATGAACGCCACCAGGACGCCGAGGACGATGCCGAGCACGGTCATCAGATACGTGCTGAAGCCGCCGATCAGCACACCGACCAGCGCGGAGATCAGCACGACCGCCAGGAACGCGCCGATCATGTACGGCAGCAGGCGCTTGTCTTCCTTGCGCTGCATCTGGAAGGCCTGCCACAGCTGGGCGCGGCGCTGTTTCGACGCCGCCTTGCGGGCGGCCTTCGCCTCGGCTTTGGCGGCCTTGGTCTGTGCCGGGGTACGGGATTTCGCCATAGCCCCCAAGGATACGTAGCCCGCTGTCAGCTCCGCGGCGAAGTCGCCGCTCCGGGCCGCTTGCCCGCGGCGGCCTGCTCGTAGAGCCGGCCGGCCCGATACGACGAGCGCACCAGCGGCCCGGCCAGAACTCCGGCGAATCCGAGCCCTTCGGCGTATCCGGCCAGGTCGACGAACTCCTCGGGCCTCACCCACCGCTCCACCGGGTGATGACGCGCCGAAGGCCGCAGGTACTGGGTGATGGTGATGATGTCGCAGCCGGATCGATGTAGATCGACCAGCGCGGTGCGCACCTCGTCGATGGTTTCACCCATGCCGAGGATGAGATTGCTCTTGGTGACCAGACCGAACTCCCGCGCCGCGGTGAGCACGTCGAGGCTGCGCTGGTAGCGGAACGCCGGGCGGATGCGCTTGAAGATCCGGGGCACCGTTTCCAGGTTGTGGGCGAACACTTCCGGCCGGGACTCGAAAACCTCGCGCAGCAGGTCGGCGTCGCCGTTGAAGTCGGGCGCGAGCAGTTCGACGCCGGTGGCCGGGTTGAGCCGCTTGATGGCGCGCACGGTCTCGGCATAGAGCCAGGCGCCGCCGTCGGGCAGATCGTCGCGGGCCACGCCGGTGACGGTGGCGTAGCGCAGGCCCATGGCGGCCACGCTCTCGGCGACCCGGCGCGGCTCGTCGCGGTCGAATTCGGCCGGCTTGCCGGTGTCGATCTGGCAGAAATCGCACCTTCTGGTGCACTGCTCGCCGCCGATGAGGAAGGTGGCCTCGCGATCCTCCCAGCACTCAAAGATGTTGGGACAGCCCGCTTCTTCGCAGACCGTGTGCAGGCCCTCCCGGCGAACCAGACCCTTGAGGGCGGTGTATTCCGGACCCATCCGGGCCCGGGTCTTGATCCACGGCGGCTTGCGCTCGATCGGGGTCTCGGCGTTGCGCACCTCGAGCCGCAGCAGCTTGCGGTGACCGGGCTCGACGCTCATGGCTGCGATGGTACGGGAGTTGACACCGGCAGACGGCCGTCCAGGGCGTCGCACACCGCCTCGGCGACCCGGGTGCGGACATCGTCGACGCCGACCCGCCGGCCGAGTTCGGCGGTCAGCGAGGTGACGCCGGCGTCGGCGATACCGCACGGCACGATTGCCGCGAATGCCCTCAGGTCGCAATCGCAGTTCAGCGCGAAGCCGTGCAGGGTGGTGCCGCGTGCCACCCGGATGCCGATGGCGGCGATCTTGCGGGCGGGCCGCAGACCGTCCGGCGGCAGCCACACCCCGGAGCGGCCGTCCACCCGGCCGGCGTCGAGCCCGTACTCGGTGCAGACGGCGATCAGCGACTGCTCAAGGCGCCGAACGAAATTCACCACGTCGAGGTGCTCGCCCAGTCCGATGATGGGGTAGCCCACCAGTTGCCCGGGCCCGTGCCAGGTGATCTTGCCGCCCCGGTCGGTGTCCACGACGGGCGTCCCGTCCATCGGGCGCTCATGGTCTTCGGTGCGCTTGCCGGCCGTGTAGACCGGCGGGTGTTCCAGAAGAAGCAGGGTGTCCGGTCCGCCGGCGACCCTCGCGTCGGCGATCTCGCGCTGAAGGTCCCAGGCGGCCTTGTAGTCGAGAACACCGAGATTGCGGATCTGCACCGGGGCTTCGCTCGAGCGGATGGACGGCCGCATCACTTGACGGTACTACCCGCCGCCGGACCCGATCGCGTACGCCAGAGCCTCGCCGATGGTGTTGTGGTCGAACACGAATCCGGCGCGTTCGAGCGCGGCGGGAATGGCCCGCTGGCCGCCGAGCAGACCTTCTTCGGCGAACTCCCCGAGCAGTGTTTTGAGGGCGAAACCGGGCACCAGCCAGGGCGCCGGACGATTCAGCGCCCGTCCGAGTGCGGCGGTGAACTCGGCGTTGGTCACCGGGGCCGGCCCGGTCAGGTTCACCGGACCGGACAACGGTGTGTTGATGGCGAACAGCAGCGCGCGGATCTCGTCCTCCATGCTGATCCACGGCATGTACTGGTGGCCGCCGGCCAGTCGTCCGCCCAGGCCGAGGGAGAACAGCGGTTTGAGCTTGCTGAGCAGGCCGCCGGTGGGGGAGAGCACCAGGCCGGTTCGGGCCAGAACGACCCGCACCCCGGCATCCTGCGCCGGTGCGGTGGCGGCTTCCCAGTCCACGCACAGCCGTGCCAGGAAACCGGTACCGGCGGGGGCCGACTCGTCGGCGATGCGGTTGCCGGTGTCCCCGTAGTAACCGACCGCGCTGGCGTTGATCAGAACGGGAACCCCGGCCTCGACCACGGCTGTGGAGATCACCTCGGTGGGGTCGATGCGGCTGTCGCGCAGGACCTGCTTGTAGGCGCCCGACCACCGCTTGTCGCCGACGCCGACACCGCACAGGTTGACCACGGCGTCGACGCCCTCGATGGCGGCGGGATCGAACTCGCCGCTGTCGGGATTCCACCGCACCTCGTCGCGGCCGTTGGGCACCCGCCGCACGATCCGCAGCACCCGATGGTCAGCCGAGCGCAGCGCGTCGACCAGGGCCGAACCGATGACGCCGGACGAACCGGCGACGGCGACCGTCGTGGTGCTGTGCTCCGAATCCACCTCAGAGCCCAAGTTCGGCCTCGAATTCGCCTTCCTCGAGTCGCTTACGGACCGTGGTGAGGAACCGGCCCGCGTCGGCGCCGTCGATGAGTCGGTGGTCGTAGGTCAGCGGCAGGAAGCAGATCGACCGCACGCCGATCGACTCGTTGCCGTACTCGTCGGCGATCACCCGCGGGCGCTTGACGATCGCGCCGGTGCCCAGCATCGCGGCCTGCGGCGGAACCAGGATCGGGGTGTCGAAGAGCGCGCCCTGACTTCCGATGTTGGTGATGGTGAACGTGCCGCCGGAGAGTTCGTCGGGCTTGAGGTTGCCGGAGCGGGCGCGACCGGCGATGTCGTTGATGGCCCGCGCCAGTCCGGCCAGCGACAGGTCGCCCGCGTTGTGGACCACCGGCGAGAGCAGACCCTGGTCGGTGTCGACCGCGAAGCCGAGGTTCTCGGTGTCGTAGTAGGTGATCTCGCTGGTGTCCTCGTTGTAGCTGGCGTTGATGTTGGGGTGCGCCTTGAGGGCGTCGATGACGGCCCGGGCGATGAACGGCAGGTAGGTGAGGTTGACGCCCTCGCGCTCGGCGAACTCATTCTTGGCCCGCGCCCGCAGCGCCACGATCTTGGTCATGTCGACCTCGTGGGTCTGGGTGAGCTGAGCGGTGGTCTGCAGTGACTCGCGGGTCTTGCGGGCGGTGATCTGCCGGATCCGGTTGGCCTTCTGGGTGGTGCCGCGCAGGTGGGCCAGCGGGGATTGCGCGGCGGGGGCCGCTGCCCGCGGAGCGGCGGCCGGCGCTGCGGGCGCCGCCGCAGCCGGGGCTTTCTTGGCATCAGCCGCCGCCAGCACATCCTGCTTGCGGATGCGGCCGCCGACGCCGGTGCCCTTGACGGCGGACAGGTCAATGCCGTTCTCGGCAGCCAGCTTTCGCACCAGCGGGGTGACGTAGGGTGTTTCGCCGACCGCAGCCGCCGGTGCTGCCGGGGCGGGAGCGGGCGGCGGTGCCGGTGGGGGTGCGGGTTTCGATTCCGGCGCCGGAGCTGGAGTGCGGCGCCGGTGCCGGTGCCGGTGCCGGAGCGGGCGGTGCGGGGGCCGGCGGTGCGGCGGCAGGGGCCGGGGCCGGGGCGGCGCCCGCCGCGCCGATCTTGCCCAGCTCGCCGCCGACGCTCACCGTGACGTCCTCCTCGGCGGTGATGCTCAGCAGTGTTCCCGCTGCCGGGGAGGGAATCTCGGTGTCGACCTTGTCGGTGGAGACCTCGACGAGAGGTTCGTCGAGGGCCACGCTGTCGCCGACCTTCTTCAGCCACCGGGTGACGGTTCCTTCGGTGACCGACTCGCCCAGTTCGGGCATGAGAACCGAGGTGGCCGATCCCGATGCCGCGGCGGGGGCGGGCGGCGCGGCGGGGGCGCGGAGCCGGGGGCGGTGCGGACTCGGTGACGGCCGGGGCTGCCGCGGGTGGCGCCGCGGGCTGTTCGGCGGGCTTGGGCGGCTCGGCCGGAGCCGCCGCCGGGGCGGGCGGTGCCGCCTCGCCGGCCTCGGAGATCACGGCCAGTTCACCACCGACGGCGACGGTGTCGTCCTCTTTGGCGACGATCTTGGTGAGCACGCCCGATGCCGGGGCGGGAATCTCGGTGTCGACCTTGTCGGTGGACACCTCGAGCAACGGCTCGTCCATCACGACGGTGTCACCCTCCTGCTTGAGCCAGCGAGTGACGGTGCCCTCGGTGACGCTCTCGCCGAGTGCGGGCATCTGGACGGAGACGGCCATGTGTGTTGACTCCCTCGTAACGTCGATCGACCACTGACTCACCACAGCCTTACCACAGCGCGGCGCTCCAATCCTGTCATTCTCCGGCCGCTGTCGGCGCGTAAGCGCCAAGGTCGATGTCTCTGGCACCATCGAAGGCACAGCGGTTGGAGAGGAGTACGCGGCGGTGGGCCTGTTCGACAGGATCCGGGCACGACGGCGCAGCGGCTCGGGCGGCGCCCCCGACCTGCGGTACCTGCAGCAGTGGGCGACCGACCGCGTCGGAGTGGAGGGCTATGTCGAGCCCCAGACCACCGTCACCCCGATGACAATCGTGTTGGTCGCCGCCGACGGCCAATGGACTCGCCGCCCCGCCGGAGGGCCCGCCGGGGCGCGGCGCATCGGAAGGCGGCTCGGCATTCCGGTCTACGACGTGCAGAAGGTGGGATACCCGCAACGGATGCGCGACCACGACGCCCGGCTGCGGATCCTGCGCCGGCGCGCCGAGCGGGCCGAACTCGACGAGCAATAATCGTCGGATGCCGAGCCGCTACATCGAGTCCCACGACGGCACCCGTCTGGCGGTGTACGAAGAGGGCAACCCGGATGGCCCGACGGTCGTCCTGGTGCACGGCTGGCCCGACTCCCATGTCGTGTGGGACGGCGTGGTGGCCCTGCTGGCCGATTCCCACCGCATCATCCGTTACGACAACCGGGGGGCGGGTCAGTCGGCGGTTCCCGGTGCGGTGAAGGCCTATGACGTGACGACACTGGCCGACGACTTCGGGGCCGTCATCTCGGCGGTGTCGCCGGATTCGCCGGTGCACGCCGTCGGCCACGACTGGGGTGCCGCCACGATCTGGGAGTACGTCAGCCAGACCGCAGGCAGCGGAGCGGGTGGCCTCCTACACCTCGATCTCGGGTCCGGATGTCGGACATCTGGCCCGGTTCATCCGCCGAGGGCTCTCCCAGCCGTACCGGCCCCGTCGATTCGCCCGCGCACTGGCCCAGATGGCTCATTTCAGCTACATGATCGCCTTCTCGGTCCCGGTGCTGACCCCAGCGGCCATGCGCACATTCCTGGCGCGCTGGATCAGCCGTCACCTCATCACGCCGGGCATACCCCCGCGGCAGCGTCACCAGGGCTCGACCTTCGTCGCCGACGCCACCAACGGCCTGAAGATCTACCGCGCCAACTTCTTTCCGGCACTCGTCGGCCCGGTGAGCGATCGGCGCGTCGCAGTCCCGGTGCAACTCCTGGTCAACACCGAGGACCGATTCGTCCGTCCGCACGTGTACGACGACACGCCGCGCTGGGTATCGCGGCTGTGGCGCCGCGACATTCGGGCGGGGCATTGGTCACCGATGTCGCATCCGCAGGTCGTGGCGGCAGCCGTCGCCGAATTGATCGGCTTCCTCGGCGGCGCCCAGCCGAGTCGTGCGTTGCTGCGCGCGCAGGCGGGCCGGTCGCGGAAAACGTTCGGCGACATGCTGGTTGCCGTGACCGGCGCCGGCAGCGGCATCGGCCGGGCCACCGCGATGGCGTTCGCCGCTGAGGGTGCGGAGGTGGTCGTCAGCGATATCGACGGCACGGCCGCCGCCGAAACCGCCGCCGCGATCACCGCCGCAGGGGGCGTGGCCCATCCCTATGTGGTCGACGTGGCCGACGCCGACGCCGTCGAGCGGTACGCCGACCAGGTGTGCGCCGAGCATGGGGTTCCCGACGTCGTGGTCAACAACGCCGGGATCGGGGTAGCGGGACCCTTTCTGGACACGCCGGCCGATCAGTTCGATCGGGTGCTCGACGTGAACCTTGGCGGCGTCGTCAACTGCTGCCGGGCGTTCGCCCGCCGGTTGGTGGACCGGGGGACCGGGGGACATGTCGTCAACGTCGCGTCGATGGCGGCCTACGCCCCGCTGAGTTCGCTGAATGCCTATTGCACGTCCAAGGCCGCGGTGTACATGTTCTCCGACTGCCTGCGCGCCGAACTGGACGCCGCCGGTGTGGGCCTGACCACCATCTGCCCCGGATTGATCAACACAAACATCCTGTCGGCCACCGGTTTTCACGCCCCCCAGGGGCGGGAGTCGGCGGTACCGGCCCGCCGCGCGCAGCTGGAGCGGATGTTCGAGTTGCGCCGGTACGGGCCGGAGAAGGTGGCTGCCGCCATCCTGTCGTCGGTTCTCAAGAACAAGGCCGTCCGCCCGGTCACTCCGGAGGCGTACCTGCTCTACGGCACGTCAAAGGTGATGCCGCCAGCCCTGCGCAGCACGGCCCGCGGCAGAGTGGTGTAACGCGTCAAAAGGCCACCGGCCGCTGCGAACCGGTGGTCTGATAGCCGTCGTGCACTGGTTCGCCGAAAGCCCCCTGCTCACCCTGTTCGTCTGCATCGGCCTGGGCAGCGTCGTGGGCCGAATCAAGTTCGGGCCGGTCTCCTTCGGACCTGCCGGCGCGCTGTTCGTCGCCCTCGCGCTCTCGGCGATCCAGCCCGAGGCGGCGCTGCCGCCGATCATCACCAACCTGTCGCTGTGCGTCTTCTGCTACATGGTCGGCATCGCCGCCGGGCCGGCGTTCATCGGCGCCATCCGCACCGGGTGGCGACCGGTGATCGTCTCATTGCTGGCCGTGCTCGCGATGGCCGGATCGGGGCTGTTCGTCGGACGGGCCCTGGGATTCGACACCGGGACCATCGCCGGAGCGTTCTCCGGGGCGGGCACCGCCACAGCCGCACTCGGCGCGGTCCAACAGCAACTCGCCGCCGGGGGAGACATTCCGCCCCAGCCCGCCATCGGCTACGCCGTCGCCTACCCGATCACGGTGCTGCTCTGCATCGTCGCCTGCAGTTATCTGATCAGCGTGGGTAAGCGCAAGCCGACCGCCGAAGATCGTGAGAAGGTCTCGCCGATCGTCATTCGCACGGTGGAACTTTCGGCTGATCCGGGCCTGGACGTGCACGGCCTCCAGCAGCGTTACGGCGCGGTCGTATCGCGGCTTACCCGCGGCGGACAGACCGTGATCGCCCACGCTGCAGAAGCCCTCATGCCCGGGGACCTGCTGACCATCACCGCCCGCGAGGACGTCAGCGAGAGACTCATCGCCGACCTCGGCCGGCTGGCGCCGCAGGAACCGTGGCTGGACCGCTCCAACATCGACTTTCGCCGCATCGCGCTGTCCAACCCGGCCTACGTCGGCCGCGAACTCCACGACCTGCGCATGGAGGAGCGGTTCGATGCGGTGGTCAGTCGCGTCCGACGCGGGGACGTCGACATCATCGCGACTCCCGATCTGGTGCTGTGCAGCGGCGACAGGTTGCGGGTGACCGCCCCGCGGGATCGGCTGGCCGACGTCGCGAGCGAATTGGGCGATTCCGAGCGGGCGGCGGGCGACATCAACGCGATCGGCCTGGGACTGGGGCTCGCGCTGGGGCTGGCCTTGGCCTTCCTGAAAATCCCGATGCCCGGCGGTGGCGCGCTGGTGCTGGGAACTGCCACCGCTCCGTTGGTGATGGGGGTGATCCTCGGTGCGATCGGGCGGACCGGTCCGGTGGTGTGGACGCTACCGGGCAATGTCAACAACACCCTGAATCAGTTCTCGCTTTTGATCTTTCTGGCCGCGGTGGGCAGCGGGGCGGGCCCGGGGCTGGTCAAGGCGCTGCAGTCCGAGGGGCTTCAACTGGTGACGCTCGGCCTCACCATCGCGGCGGCACACGCACTGGTGTGCGTGATCGGACTGCGGTTCGTGCTCAAGTACGGCACGGCGCGCGCGCTGGGCGGCTTGACGGGATCTCAGCTCAACCCGGCGCCGTACGCCTACGCGATGTCCAAGGTGCCCGATCAGCGGGTGGCCGTCGGCTATGCGGTGCTGTTCCCGGTGTCGATGATCGCGAAGGTGTTCCTGGCGCAGCTGATGGTCGTGTTCTTCTGATGGCTGATCATCGGCCTCGGCATCAAGGTTTGAGAACGGGCCGCACCGTCAATTCCTCTAACCGGGAAAGGTGTTCTGATGGCACATGTTTGGAAGTCGATGGAGTATGTCGCGTTTGGGGCCATGAGCGTATGGGGGACTCATCGCGCCGCTGTGTGGCTGCACGAGCCTCCGGTGCGGGAGTGTCGAGATCGGCCGGCCGTCACGCTGCGTTAGCGGGACCGCTCACCCGTTCGCGGCGTGGCCCCGTGTCGCCGCTCACCCGTTCGCGGCGTGGCCCCCGTGTCGCCGCTCACCCGTTCGCGGCGTGGCCCCCGTGTCGCCGCTCACCCGTTCGCGGCGTGGCCCCCGTGTCGCCGCTCACCCGTTCGCGGCGATGTCCTCCAGGGCCGCGAACAGTGTCCGCACCGGCACCCCCGTCCCGCCCTTGGGCGTGTACCCCCACGGCCCCGAGGTGTTGTAGGCCGGCCCGGCGATGTCGATGTGCGCCCATTGCACGCCATCGGCGACGAACTCCCGTAGGAACACCCCGGCCACCAGCATGCCGGCGAAGCGCTGGCCGCTGATGTTGGCCAGATCGGCGATCGTCGACTTCAGGTCGTCCTTGAGTTCGTCGGGAAGCGGCATGGCCCAACCGTTCTCGCCCTCCCGCTGGGACAGCGCGGCCACCCGGTCGCGGAACTCGTCGCTGCCCATCACACCCGGGATCCGGGCGCCGAGGGCGACGGTCTGCGCCCCGGTCAGCGTCGAGGTCTCGATCAGATAGTCCGGGCTGTCCTCGCAGGCGCGCACGATCGCATCGGCCAGGATCAGCCTGCCCTCGGCGTCGGTGTTGAGCACCTCGACGGTGATGCCGCCGTACTGCGTCAGCACGTCGCCCGGCCGCTGAGCGGTCGCCGACGGCATGTTCTCGGCCATCGGTACGGTGGCGATGACATCGATCGGCAACTGCTGGTTGGCCGCGAGCACCATGGTGGCGACCACTGCCGCCGCCCCGGCCATATCGGAGGTCATATGGTGCATCTGAGCGGCCGGCTTGATGGAGATGCCGCCGGTGTCGAAGGTGATGCCCTTGCCGATCAAGGCGACCTTCTTGGCTTTTTTGGACTTCCCGCCCTTGTAGGTCAACCGCACCAGCCGCGGCGGGTTCACCGAACCCTTGCCGACGCCGACGATCCCGCCATAGCCGGCCTTGGACAGCGCCTTCTCGTCGAGCACTTCGACGGTCAGCCCGGCCAGGGTGCCCAAAAGCTTTGCCCGCTTGGCGAATTCGTCGGGATGCAGGTGGCTTGGCGGGGTGTTGACCAGATCCCGCGCGGTGGCCACCGCCGAGGCGATCGCCACGGCGCGGGCCGCCTGCCGCTTGGCTCCGGACGCGGTGCTCAAGGCGGTGATCGACGACAGGGCCGGATCCTTCGGCGCCGTCTTCTCGCTGCGGAACTCATGCAGCTGATAGGCACCGAGGATCAGGCCCTCGACGGCCGCCTCCAGGTGCAGTTCGGAGAGCAGGGTGATCACCGACTTCACCCCGTTCAGCGATCGCGCCGCCGATCCGGATGCGCGCCGGATGACCTCGGCTGGCCATTCGTCGCGCGCTTCGCCGAGCCCCACGGCGAGCACGCTTCCGACGGGAAGGGACGGCACATGCAGCCGGGTCAGTTGCTCAGGACCGGCTTTGGCGCCCAGCGCCCGCAAGGCCACCTCGATCTCGCCGATCGCCTCGGCATCGAGGAACGGGCCGCCGACGACGGACGGCGCGCCGTCGTCGTCCTTGCCGCTGACCACCGGTACGAGCAGAACCGATGAACCGGCCCCGCGTTTGGGGATGCCGGCGGCGACGGTGACGGTGGGGGCGGTGTATCCGGGTTGGGTGCTCACCAGCGACACCCTAATCGGCATTAGGGTTGGACCCCGTGAGCGACGACGAACTGTTGCACGGTCCGCTGGAAGCCCAACACCGCGACCACGGTGCCACCTTCGCCCCGTTCGGGGGGTGGCTGATGCCGGTGGCCTACGGCGGCACCGTCGGCGAGCACACCGCGACCCGGGAAGCCGTCGGACTGTTCGACGTCAGCCACCTGGGCAAGGCGCTGGTCACCGGACCCGGGGCGGCGGAGTTCGTCAACTCCGCGCTCACCAACGACCTGCGCCGCATCGGTCCCGGCAAGGCCCAGTACACCCTGTGCTGCACGCCCGACGGGGGAGTGATCGACGACCTCATCGCCTACTACGTCAGCGACGACGAGATCTTCCTGGTGCCCAACGCCGCCAACACCGCGGCCGTCGTCGCCGCGCTGCACGAGGCTGCACCGCAGGGAATTTCCGTGACCGACCAGCACCGGTCATACGCCGTGCTGGCGGTCCAGGGTCCGAAATCCGCCGACGTGCTGAAGGCCCTCGGTATGCCGACCGACATGGACTACATGGGCTACTCCGACACCGAGTACGCCGGAGTGCCGGTCCGCGTGTGCCGCACCGGCTACACCGGGGAGCACGGCTACGAACTCCTGCCGCCGTGGGACTCCGCGCCCGTGGTCTTCGACGCGCTGGTCGCCGAGGTGGAAAACCGCGGCGGCCAGCTCGCCGGACTCGGTGCCCGCGACACCCTGCGCACCGAGATGGGCTACCCGTTGCACGGTCACGAACTGTCCCTGGACATCTCGCCGCTGCAGGCCCGCTGCGGCTGGGCCATCGGCTGGTCCAAGGACGGCTTCTGGGGCCGTGACGCCCTGCTGGCCGAGAAACAGGCCGGCCCCAAGCGCCTGCTGCGCGGCCTGCGGGCCGTCGGCAAGGGCGTGCCCCGGGCGGAGATGGTGGTCATGCGCGACGCGGCACCGATCGGCGTCACCACGTCGGGAACCTTTTCGCCGACGCTGGGCGCCGGGATTGCCCTGGCTCTGATCGACACCGACGCCGACGTCGCCGACGGCGAGGTGATCAACGTCGACGTCCGAGGTCGCCTGCTGGACTGCGAGGTGGTCAAGCCGCCGTTCGTCGACGTCAAGACCCGCTGAGTCCGATCGTCTCGCGGTTATAGGATGACCGCATGTCCCAGGCCACGCTGAGCTTCGCCGTGCAGCGCAACGCCCACCCGGCGAGCGATGCGCAGCGCCAGACGATCCTGGCCGACCCCGGATTCGGCCGATACTGCACTGACCACATGGTTTCCCTGCTCTACACCGCACGAGCGCGGGTGGCACGACGCGACGGTGGTGCCCTACGGCCCGATCGAACTCGACCCGTCGGCGATCGTCCTGCACTACGCCCAGGAGGTTTTCGAGGGGCTCAAGGCATACCGGTGGGCGGACGGGTCGATCGTGTCGTTCCGGCCGGAAGCCAACGCGGCGCGGCTGCGGTCCTCGGCCCGGCGGCTGGCCATCCCCGAACTTCCCGATGACCTGTTCATCGAGTCGCTGCGCCAGCTGATCGCGGTGGACCACGAGTGGGTGCCGCCGGCCGGGGGCGAGCAGTCGCTGTACCTGCGGCCGTTCATCATCGCCACCGAGCCCGGTCTGGGCGTCCGTCCCTCGGCCGAATACCGCTATCTGGTGATCGCCTCGCCGGCCGGGGCGTACTTCAAGGGCGGAATCAAGCCGGTCAGCGTGTGGCTGTCCACCGAGTACGTGCGGGCCAGCCCGGGCGGCACCGGCGCGGCGAAGTTCGGCGGCAACTACGCGGCCTCGCTGCTCGCCCAGGCCGAGGCCTCCGCTCACGGCTGCGACCAGGTGGTGTGGCTCGACGCCATCGAACGCCGCTACATCGAGGAGATGGGCGGGATGAACCTGTTCTTCGTGTTCGGCAGCGGCGGATCGGCGCGGCTGGTGACGCCCGGAACTCAGCGGTTCGCTGCTGCCCGGCATCACCCGTGACTCGCTGCTGCAACTCGCCGGTGACGCCGGATACGCGGTGGAGGAACGCAAGATCGACGTCGAGGAGTGGCGCAAGGGGGTCGCCGCCGGCGAGATCACCGAGGTGTTCGCCTGCGGCACCGCCGCCGTCATCACCCCGGTCGCTCAGGTCAAGTACGGCGACGGCGAGTTCACCGTCGGCGACGGCGAACCCGGCGAGGTCACCATGGCCTGCGCGACACCCTGACCGGTATCCAGCGCGGCACCTTCGCCGACACGCACGGCTGGATGACCCGGCTCCGCTGACGCTGCGCGGGTGGGGGCTGGATGACCCGGCTGCGCGCTAACGTCTCCGGGCGCGGCGCCGAACCTATGTCGCTTGCGCACACCCTGTTGCGGCCGGATTTCTTCGCTTCGTAAAGCGCTTTGTCGGCGCGGCCGAGCAGGGACGTGATGTCTTCGTCCGGCCGGTGTTCTGCGACACCGATACTCGCAGTGACCACGCTCACCTCGCCGAGTGGGCCGTCGGATATCCGGGCGCGCAGGTGCTCGGCGACACTGACGGCTTCGCCAAGGGCGCAGTGGCGCATCAGGATTGCGAATTCCTCGCCGCCCCAGCGCGCGACCACATCGGTGCCGCGCACGTTCTCCGTGAGGCGGCGGGCAACACCCTTGAGAACGTGATCTCCGGTCTGGTGGCCGTGGGTGTCGTTCACGGCCTTGAAGTGGTCGAGATCGATCAAGGCGACGGACAATGACACGGACTGTTGGGATGCCTGCGCTACGTCGGCGGCCATCAATGCCTCGCCGTGTCCTCGGTTCCACACCCCGGTCAGCGCATCGGTGATGGCCAGCCGGGTCAATTCCGCCTCGATGATCTTCCGCTCGCTGATGTCCCGGCTGACGCCGATGAGCTCCGTCACCTGGCCGTCGGCATCCAGATGAGGGATGACTTGCAGTTCGGCGTCCATGATGGAGCCGTCTTTGCGGTAGAACTCGACTTCGCCGTGAAAGACCGGCGGAGTGGTTCCCTCCTGCATCGCCTCGAACAATCGCTGGAAGTACCCCAGAGCGGTGGTCACCGAGTCCGGCGTGAGCGCCTCATAGAGCGGTTGGCGCATCGCCTCCTCGGGGGTGAGGCCGCGAACCCGCTCGACCGAGGGGCTGACATAGGTGATCGTGGTGTCCATCCCCATCCGCCAGATGACATCCCAGGCGTTCTCGGCCATCAGCCGGTATCGATCCTCGGACAGCTTCAGGTTGACTTCGGCTTCATGTAACTGGCTGATGTCACGGCCGGTGCCTTCGATCACCACCGAGCCATCTGCGCGCTGTCGGGATTGCACGCAGAATCTGCTGTACACGGGATGCCCGTCACTACGGTGCCGCCAGGTCAGTTCGACGACATCGTCGGTGCCGGGGGGCATTGCGAGAATGCGGGCCAGCCGGTCAGCGTGGCCGGGGTCTATGCATGTCAGCAAGGCCGCAGCGTCGGCAAGGCCCTCGGCGGCCGGACACCCGATCTGGTCGGAGACCGCATCGTTGAGGAATTCGAACGCCGCATCCGGCGCAACCCGCAGCTTGAAGAACACCAGACCGCTGCGATCGGCCTGCCGACGGAACCACGCGGGGTCGACGGGTCCATGCTCGTCAGCCATCGTGCACCTCCTCGAACCGGCCGGTCTTGGTCGTCATGCTAATTCGGTAGATCGAGCCCCGGCGCAGCGCCGACAGATCCGGCGGTGGCTGGTGCGGCGGGAATTTCAGCAGCGGCATGATGCGCTCGACAAGCAGCGCCATCCCGGTGTCCCAGTCCGCGCCGTGGCACTCCTCGAACGTTCCCCACGCAATCACGCTGCGCCAGTTGGACATATCGTCGACGTGCTCGACCTCCACGCAGACCTCCGGGTGCGCGCGCATGGCCCGCAGCTTTGCTCCGTCCATCCCATGGCCCCAGATGTAGGTGCCGTCATAGGCGTAGCTGACCGGCACGACATAGACGCGCCCTTCGCTGATGCACCCGATTCGGGCGATCACCTCGGTGCGCAGGAGATCCTCGATCTGCGATTCGGTCAACTCGCCCAGCACATTCGCCCCTCAGGTTCGGACCACCAGGCCGACCAGCGTCAGCGTGGTGGTCAGTTCGACAGCAGCGCCGATGACGTCTCCGGTGATCCCACCGAACCGGCGCGCGCAGTGATGGACCAGGGCGGTCGCGGCCAGCAGTGCGACTACCACCGCGACCGGTCCCTGCCACGGTCGCGGAGTTGCCAGCCCGGCGCACCCGGCCACCAGGGCGGTCCATCCGGCCACGGTCCACGGCGACTGGGTGCCGGCCACCCAGGCGCCCAGCCGGCTGCCCTCCGCCGGGGGAACGCCACGCCGCGCCGCGAGCACGGCGGCGACCCGGCCCGCGGCGACGGCGGTCACCACCGTCAGCCGTCGCCATCGCACCCGGCGACACGGCGGCGAACGCCGCCGCCTGCGTCAGGATCACCACGGCGACCGCGGCTACTCCGAACGCCCCGGTCGGCCCCCTGTCGCATGACCTCCAGCGCGCGCTGCGGGGAGCCGTAGCAGCCGAGGCCGTCCGCGGTGTCGGCCAGGCCGTCGATGTGCAGGCCCCGGGTCAGCACCAGCAGGACGGTCACGGTCAGCGCCCCGGCCAGCAGGCTATGCGGTCCGAATGCCCAGTTGCCCGCCCAGTGCACGGCAGCCGCGATCAGGCCCGAGGGCCGCGCCGACGACGGGGAGCGCGGTCGACGGTCCCGCCGCCGGCGCCGCGGTCGCCGCGGCCGATCGGCAATACCGTGCCGAATGCGAAAGCGCTTGCCAGGCTGGAGATCATGGGAACTCGGAGGAGCCGGGACCCGACACGTCCGGCCTCGCTCGAAGGTGGCCATCGCGGACAACGTCGCAACGGCCGCGCGCACGATCGGCAGCGCGACCGCGGCGCCGGTGCCCTCACCGAGTCGCAGTCCGAGATCGACGATCGGGGTCAGACCGAGCTCGGACAGCGCCAGAGCGTGCGCCGGTTCGGGGAGCGGTGCCCGGCCTGCCACCACATCCGCGCTCCGGGCGCCAGTTGCTCGGCCACCAGAGCGGCGGCGGTGACGACCAGGCCGTCGAGCAGCACCGGGGTCCGGCGGACCGCGGCCTGCGCGCAGAAGCCGGCCATGGCGGCCAGATCCGCTCCGCCGCAGGCTGCCAGGAGTGCGATGCGGGTCGGCGCGCAGGTCCCGGGATCGGTACATGGCGTCACGCACCGCCGCGGTCTTGCGCGACCAGCCCGCGTCGTCGATCCCGGTTCCCGCGGCCCACGGCCACGACCGGCTCGCTACCGGTCAGCGACGCCACCAATACCGTTGCGGCCGTGGTGTTCCCGATTCCCATGTCGCCGGCGATCAGCAGGTCCGCTCCGCCGTCGACCTCCTCGTCGGCCATCCGTCGACCGACCTCCAGGGCGGCTTCGGCCTCGTCGGCGGTCATCGCGTCCTCGGTCGCGATGTTGCCGGTGGACCGGCGGATCCGATGTGGGTCCCGGTTCCACATCGCGGTCCACCGCGACATCGACCGCCCGCACCGTCGCACCGGCCAGTTCCGCCAGCACGTTGATGGCGGCGCCGCCGGCCTCGATGTTGTCCAGCATCTGCGCGGTGACCTCGGGCGGATAGGCCGATACACCGTGGCGCGGCCACGCCGTGGTCCCCGGCGAAGACGACGATGCGGGCGCGGTCGAATTGCCGAGGGGGGCACAGTCCCTGGCAGGAGGACACCCACACCGAGAGATCCTCGAGCCGGCCGAGTGCGCCCGGCGGCTTGGTCAGCAGGTCCTGACGCCGGCGGGCGGCGGCGGCCACGCGCCCGTCCGGAGTGGCGACCTCACCGAACAGCATCAGCACGACTCCCTCACTGTTTCACCCAGACCGGATGCCCGGCGACCACCAGCACCACACGCTCGCAGCAGTCCGCCAATTGCTGGTTGAGCGTGCCCAGTTCGTCGGCGAACCGGCGGCCCGCCGCCGTGTCCGGCACCACCGTCAGGCCGACCTCGGGGCTCACCAGTGCCAGCGGTGATGCGAAGGACCGCACCGCCGTGACCAGATCGGACACGTCGGCATCGACTGAACCGCCGTCCCAGCCGCGGCGGTCAAGCACGGCGGTGAGCCAGTCACCCAGGTCGTCGACCAGCGCCGGATTCCGTGGTTCGGCACGCAATTGCGTTGCCACATCGGCGGTTTCGATCGTCCGCCAGGACTGCGGGCGGCGCTCACGGTGGGCGGCGATGCGCTGTTCCCAGTCCGGATCGTCGACAACGGCGCAGGCCGTCGCGATATAGCTGACCGTGTCGCTCGCCGTGAGATCCTCGGCCATCACCGCTTCGGCCCAGCGTGACTTTCCCGACCGGATGCCGCCCAGCACCAGGGTTCGCACGCGTGGATCAGACGACCTTGGCGCCGCGCTCGACCCGTGGTCGCGGGATCCGGGAACGACGCAACTGGGTGGCCCGGCTGACCGCATACATGCCGAGTTTGAACCGGGTGTCGGTGTTGTCCGGGAATTTCGCGTCGACGGACCTGTTCACCTTGCGCGCCAACAGAAGTCCGTCGAGCATCATGGCGATCGTGAGCAGCAGCATCAGCGGTGACATGTAGAGCTGGAGCTTGGGTGCGGCGAGCATGATGAACAGCAGGAAGAATGCCGCCGGCATGAACAGGCCCAGGACATTGCGGCGTGAGTCGACGATGTCGCGGACATAGCCGCGAATAGGGCCCTGGTCGCGCGGGAAGGAGATAGGCCGCCTCGCCGGAGGCCATCCGCTCGCGGCGCTCCGCCAGAGCCGCCCGGCGGGCCACCTTCTCGGCCTTGCGCTCCTCCTTGGTCATGGACTTGCGGGCTTGCTTGCGGCGCTGGCGTGCTTCGGCGGCCGTCATCGGCGCAGGGGCGACCGGGCCGCGCTTCTTGTTGCGCTCGCTGCGTTTGGGGGTCGGGCGTCCCTTGGGGGCGGTCGTGCCCACCTGGCCGATCGACGTCGACTCTGCGGTGGACCCGACCTCGGGAGTGGATTCGGCCACGGGGGAGCCCTCGGCGTCGTCGGCGTCGTCGGCCCTGCGGCCCAGCAGTCTCACGCTGTCAGGTTACTTCGCCGCTGCCGGGCGGTGAGTCGTAGCCTGCTGGAATGACCGAGCCAGTCCCGGCGGGCCTGCGAACGCTGATCGCCCCGGATTGCTTCGGCGACACGACTGACCGCGGTGGACGCCGCACACGCGATCGCCGACGGGCTGGCGACGGGCCCGACCCGACGACAGGCTGGTGCTGGCGCCGCAATCCGACGGCGGGCCGGGCTTCGTCGAGGTTTTGGCCTCCGGCCACCCGGAGATGCAGACCTGGCAGGCCCGCGTCCGGGGCCCGCTGGCGCAGGACGTCGACGCCAGGTGGGTGTACAACCCGACGACGGCGACGGCCTACATCGAATCCGCGCAGGCCTGCGGACTTGCATCTGCTGGGCGGCCCGCCGACGGTCGAGACGGCGCTGGGACGCGCACAGCAGGGGCGTGGGACAGCTGATCGACGAGGCTCTCCGGTGCGGCGCGCGCACCATTGTCGTCGGCTTGGGCGGCAGCGGCTGCACCGACGGCGGGCGGGGGATGGTCGAAGCCCTCGGCGGGATCGACGAGGCGGGCCGCAAACTGGCCGGGGTGGATCTGGTCGCCGCCACCGACGTCGAGCATCCGCTGCTCGGCCCGACCGGAGCGGCGTCGGTCTTCGGCCCGCAGAAGGGTGCCGACCCGGCGACCGTCGCGCGACTCGAGGCCCGGTTGGCGACATGGGCCGCGCGAAATCGAGGCCGTCACCGGCCGCTCGGTCAGCGGGTCCCCGGCGCGGGGGCGGCCGGCGGGCTCGGCGCGGCACTGCTGGCTCTCGGCGGCCGCCGCGAGTCCGGCGCCGACCTGATCGTCGACGCACACCGGAGCCGGCGAGCAGATCGCGCACGCCGATCTGCTGGTCACCGGGGAGGGCCGTCTCGATGAGCAGTCGCTGCACGGCAAGGTGGTCGGCGCGCTGGCGGCTGCGGCCCGTCGGCACGGGGTGCCGGTCGTGGTGCTCGCCGGGCAGGTCACGCTGGCCGGGTCGGTATTGGCGGCGGCCGGGATCACAACGGCGCACGCGGTGGCCGACTATGCGGGCTCGGTACGGCGGGCGATCGACGACGCCGCCGGCACAGCTATCCGGCCTGGCCTTCCGGACGGCCGGGGAACTGGCGAAGGAATAGCGACGCCACCAGGTACCGTTGTCGATATAGGTCATCCTTAGTGACCACCTCCGTGACTTTCCGTACAAGGGAGACGTAATGACTGACGAGTCGGCCACCGCGACCGATCCGGGCACCTCGACCCACGGCGTGACCCTGAGCGACGCCGCCGCGGCCAAGGCCAAGGCCCTGCTCGACCAGGAGGGCCGTGACGACCTGGCGCTGCGCATCGCCGTGCAGCCGGGCGGATGCGCGGGCCTGCGCTACAACCTGTTCTTCGACGACCGGGCGCTCGACGGCGACCTGACCGTCGAGTTCGGTGGCGTCACGCTGACCGTCGACCGGATGAGCGCTCCCTACGTGCAGGGCGCGACGATCGACTTCGTCGACACCATCGAGAAGCAGGGCTTCACCATCGACAACCCGAACGCCACCGGATCCTGCGCCTGCGGCGACTCGTTCAACTGATCGACCGGCGATTCAGTACTGGGTCCCGATTCAGTCCTTCACTGCGTTCAGTACTGGGCAGCGGTGCGCAGCAGATATGAGCACACCAGCAATTGGTTGTCCTGGCGCAGCAATTGCGCCACGCCCTGCTCCTCGTCGCGGGCCTTGCGCGATGTCGCGGCAGGCTGCACCTTCATGGTGAACAGCACCTGGGCCTGATACGGCGACGACAGCACGATCTTGTCGATCGAGGTCACCTCGGCCTGGGCGAACTGCTTGCGGAACGCATCGCTGGCCAGACGGGCCAGGGCCATATCCGACTTGCGGTCCTTGATGCCGTCGAACATGCCGCACAAAGTGTTGCGCGCCACCGTCTCGGTATCGCCGTCCGACAGCGCGGTCAGGTAGTTCTGGATCGCGGTCTCTGGCGGCGCTTCGGTGAACGCCGGCCGCGGCCTGTCTGCCCGCCGCGCCGACCGGCGATGACCGCCGTCGCCACCAGTGCGGCGACCAAGCCAAGACGCCAGCAGTGTCCACAGCAGTGCCTTGTTCCGGCGGCGGCGGGGCGGGGGTCGGATAGCTCACCGGCGGAGGGAGCGGCCCGGGATAGCTGCGGTCGGGTAGGGGTAGGAAGGGCTGCGCCGGGGAACGGTTGACCCTCGGCGCCGCCCGGCGGGAGCGGCGGATACGGGCCAGCCATCGATAGCTCTCCTGGGTTGTCGTCGGTTGCAGAATCGAGCCACGTCCGCGTCCCTGGGCGGTCGGGCCATATAGTCGGCTCTTGATACGCAGGCTAGCGCACCGCCGGGTCTGCTCAATGAGTGAAGGGCGTGACACTTCGTGACGATCGCGGTGACCGGGTCCATTGCCACCGACCACCTGATGCGCTTTCCGGGGCGGTTCTCCGAGCAGCTCCTGGCCGAGCATCTGCAGAAGGTGTCGCTGAGCTTCCTGGTCGACGATCTGGTGGTGCATCGCGGCGGGGTGGCCGGGAACATGGCCTACGCCATCGGCGTGCTCGGCGGCGACGCCGTCCTGGTGGGTGCGGCAGGCGTGGATTTCACCGACTACCGCGAATGGCTGGAGTCCGCCGGCGTCAACTGCGACAGCGTGCTGGTCTCCGACACCCAGCACACCGCCCGGTTCGTCTGCACCACCGACCTCGACATGGCCCAGATCGCGTCGTTCTACCCGGGTGCGATGTCGCAGGCCCGCAACATCAAGCTGGCCGACGTGGTGGCCGCCGTCGGCACGCCCGATCTGGTGATCGTCGGGGCCAACGATCCCGACGCGATGTTCGCGCACACCGAGGAGTGCCGTGCGCTCGGGCCTGGCCTTCGCGGCCGATCCCTCCCAGCAGTTGGCCCGGCTGTCCGGCGAGGAGATCCGTCGCCTCGTCGACGGCGCCACCTACCTGTTCAGCAATGACTACGAGTGGGACCTGATGCTGTCCAAGACCGGCTGGACCGACGCCGACGTGCTCGGCCAGGTCGGTCTGCGGGTCACCACGCTGGGCGCCAAGGGCGTCGATCTGGTCGGCGCCGACGGTACGAACATCCACGTCGGGGTGGTGCCGGAGACCGCGCAGGTGGACCCGACCGGGGTCGGCGACGCCTTCCGCGCCGGATTCCTGACCGGCCGCGGCGCCGGACTTGATCCTGGAGCGCTCGGCGCAGCTCGGCTCGCTGGTCGCGGTGCTGGTGCTCGAGACCACCGGCACGCAGAACTGGACCTGGGACCTGGGCATCGCCAAGCAACGTCTCGCCGACGCCTACGGTGCCGAGGCGGCCGGACGACATCGTGCGCTCGCGCTCGGCTAAAGCTGCACCGGGTAGTGCGGCTCGCTGATCTGCGGCACCACGCTGTGCTCGACGAAGATCGCGTGCCAGAGCAGGAAGATCAGCACCGTCCACAGCCGTCGGCTGTGGTCGCTCTCCCCGGCGCGGTGCTCGTCGAGCATCGTGCGCACCGCCGGCGAGGTCGACGAGATGACCGGCCTGCGAGGCGTCGATCATGCCGTAGGCCCAGTCCATCAGTTCGCCGGATCGCAGCCAGTGCCGGATGGGCACCGGGAAGCCCGAGCTTGGCCCGGTTGAGCACGTGCGCCGGCACGATCGGCTCCAGCGCCCGGCGCAGCGCGTACTTGGTGGTGGTCCGGGTGATCTTCTGGTCGAAGGGCAGCCGGGAGGCGACCGCGAACACCTCGGGGTCCAGGAACGGCACCCGCAGTTCCAGCGAGTTGGCCATCGTCATCTTGTCGGCCTTGACCAGGATGTCGCCGCGCAGCCAGGTGAACAGGTCGATGTGCTGCATGCGCGCAACCGGGTCCCAGCCCTGCGACTGGGCGTACACACCGGCGGTGACGTCGGTGTGGGTCCAGCCCGGGTTGAAGTCGGGCAGCACCGTCCGCAGTTGCTCGTCGGAGAAGCTGCGGGCGTTGCCGTAGTAGCGCTCCTCGAGCGTCAGTGAACCGCGGTGCAGCAGGCTCTTGCCCCGCATGCCCTCCGGCAGCGGGCGCGACGCCTTGCCCAGCGATTTGCGGACACCGGCGTGGAAGATAGTCGAAAGGCTTGAGCGACAACGGTTCCCGATAGATCGTGTAGCCGCCGAAGAGTTCGTCGGCGCCTTCGCCGGAGAGCACCACCTTGACGTGCTTGCGCGCCTCGCGGGCGATGAAGAACAGCGGCACCAGCGCCGGGTCGGCCACCGGCTCGTCGAGATACCAGACGATCTCGGGCAGTGCGGCGACGAACTCCGACTGGCTGACGACCTTGGCGATGTGGCGGGCGCCGATGGCCTCGGCCGAAGCGACCGCCACGTCGACCTCCGAGAAACCCTCCCGCTCGAAGCCGGTGGTGAAGGTGATCAGCCGCGGGTTGTGCCGGATGGCCAGCGCGGCGATGGCGGTGGAGTCGATGCCGCCGGACAGGAACGCCCCGACGGTGACGTCGGCGCGCATGTGCTTGGCGACCGAGTCCTCGAGCACCGCGGTGATCTCGTCGTAGCGGGCCTGTTCGGAGCCGGCGGCGGAACGGCGACCGCGTCGAACCGGGGCCGGAAATACCGGGTCACCACGGGGGTCCTGACCCGGGCGGATCACCGCGTAGCAGCCCGATTCCAGGCGGCGGACCCCGCGGTGCAGCGTCTCCGGTTCGGGCACGTACTGCAGCACGGTGTAGTGCTGCAGTGCCCGGGTGTCGATGTCGGTGTCCAGGCCCAGGATGTCAGCCAGGTCCGAGAAGGCACTTCTTCTCGCTGCCCACCGCGGTGCCGCCCGGGCCGGTCGCCATGAACAACGGTTTGATGCCGAAGGGATCGCGCGCGCAGAACAGTTCGCGGCGCTGGGTGTCCCACAGTGCGAACGCGAACATGCCGCGCAGCCGGACCAGTGCCTCGGTGCCCCAGTAGTGGTAGGCGGCGACGATCGCCTCGCCGTCGCCGTCGGTGGCGAATCGGGCCCCGAATGTCGTTCCGCAGCTCCTCGCGCAGTTCCAGGTAGTTGTAGATCTCGCCGTTGAACACCAGGACATAGCGATCCGGCTGCGTCCGGCGGCCCCCAGCGCAGCGGCTGATGGGAGTGGGCGATGTCGATGATCGACAGCCGGTTGAAACCCAGGACCACCGTCCCCGATGTCGCCGGCCCAGCGGCTCCGGCGGCATCATCCAGGTCCCCGGCTCGTCGGGCCCCCGGTGGCGCATGAGGTGCGACGCGCCCGCAACGGCTTCGACGGTCTCCTCGGTGACGGCGCCGGCGGCATGTCCTACCAGGGCAAGCAGTCCGCACATCCGGCCAAGTATGCCCGAACGCCGGTTGTCGGCCGAAACGGTATGCGGCCGAATCGCCAGGTGTGTCTGCCTGCTGTTGATTGGTGGTCTACGCTGCGTAGTATTCGAGTGGCGATGCGCGTTCGGGTGCGTTTTACCGATGCCATCGGCCCAGGTTGTGACACAGGAGGCGGCGCAGTGACACCACGCGGGCTCGGCCGTACGGAACCCCGCTCTCAGCGGCGACGGATGGTGGCGTTGAGCGCTACTCTCGCGGGCTTGGCCATGACCCTCAGCGGGTGCAGCTGGCGTGAGGCCTTCGCCCTGGGGTGGCCCAAGGGCATCACTCCGGAAGCCCAGGCCAGCCACAAGCTGTGGCTCTGGTCGGTGATCGCGGCGCTGGTCGTCGGCGTGATCGTCTGGGCGCTGATGTTCTGGTGCGCGGCCTTCTTCCGCAAGAAGAAGGGCGATAACGAGATGCCCCGGCAGTTCGGCTACAACATGCCGCTGGAACTGATCCTCACCGTCATCCCGTTCATCATCATCTCGGTGCTCTTCTACTTCACCGTGGTGACCCAGCAGAAGATCCTGTACAAGGACCCCAACCCCGAGGTCGTCGTCGACGTCACCGCCTTCCAGTGGAACTGGAAGTTCGGATATCAGAAGGTCGCGTTCAAGGACGGTTCGTTCAACTACGACGGTGCCGATCCGGCCCGCAAGGCGGCACTGACCTCCAAGCCCGAGGGCACCGACTCCCACGGGGAGGAAATGGTCGGCGCGATCCGGGGGATGAACCCCGAGGACCGCTCCTACCTGAACTTCGACAAAGTGGAGACCGTCGGCACCAGCGACGAGATTCCCGTCCTGGTGCTCCCGGTCGGCAAGCGGATCGAGTTCCAGGAAGCCTCGGCGGACGTCATCCACTCCTTCTGGGTCCCGGACTTCCTGTTCAAGCGCGACGTGTTCCCGAATCCGAAGGCCAACCACTCGGAAAACACGTGGCAGGTCGAGCAGATCAACGAGACCGGAGCCTTCGTCGGGCGGTGCGCGGAGATGTGCGGCACGTACCACTCGATGATGAACTTCGAGATCCGCGTGGTGCCCGCCGACGACTTCAAGACCTATCTCCAGGCCCGGATCGCCGGCAAGAACAACGCGGAGGCACTGCGGGCGATCAACCAGTCGCCGGTTGCCACCAGCACCAAGCCGTTCGACACCCGCCGTGGCGAACAGGTGATCCCCAAGCAGCAAATGGCCGCGCAGGCGAACAAGTAGGAAAGAGTCCGACATGCGTATCGAAGCCAGGCTGTTCGAGATCCTGACCGGATTCTTCGTCCTCGCCGCTGTTGTCTACGGCACCCTCACGGCGGTGTTCGAGCCGGGTGGGCTGGAGTGGGCGGGCACCACCGCACTGGTCCTGACGGCCGGCCTGTCACTGATCATCGGGACGTTCTTCCGCTTCGTGGCCCGTCGCCTCGACACCCGTCCGGAGGACTACGAGAACGCCGACATCGCCGACGGCGCCGGAGAACTGGGTTTCTTCTCCCCGCACAGCTGGTGGCCCATCCTGATCGCGCTGGCCTTTTCGACCGCGGCCATCGGTGCGGCTCTGTGGCTGCCCTGGCTGATCTTCACCGGCATCGTGTTCGTGCTGGCCGCCGTATCGGGATTCGTCTTCGAGTACTACATCGGACCCGAGAAGCACTGATTGACCGTCCGGCGTGGATGTCTGACGCCGGCGGTGTCCTTTCCCGGTCCGGGCTGGCCCGTTGGGTAGTGTTTTTCCTTGGAAACAGCAGCCTCGTCCGGCCGAAAGCCTGGCGCGCCGTGCAGTCGAAAGAGGATAGGCACAGATGAGTGGGCCAAATCCGCCGGGATACGAGCCGTCGGACCGTCCGGGCGGTGACGACCGGGAGGAACTGACCGACACCGGATTCTCCCGTGCCTATTCCGCGCCGGAGGCGGAGCAGTACACCATCGCGCCGTACGTCCCAGCGGACGTTGAGACCTACGATTACGACAGTTACGACCGCACCTACGGCCGTGCCGAATTGGTACCCGTCGAGGGCGAGGTCGACCTGCCGCCACCGAAATGGCCGTGGGTGGTGGGGATCACCGCGATCATCGCGGCCATCGCCCTGGTGGTGTCTGTGTCGCTGCTGGTGACCGGGACCGACACCAAGACCGTCGCGACGCCGACGACCACGACGGTCAAACCGCCGCCGGTCCAGGACCAGATCACCACCACTGCGCCACCTCCGCCGCCGAGCGAGGCGCCACCGCCGGAACCGCCGCCTCCGCCCCCGCCCGCGACCGAGACGGTGACGGTGACGCCGGAGCCACCGCCGCCACCGCCCCCGCCGCCGCCGGCGCCCGAGACACCGGAGCCACCGCCGCCCGCGACGACTGCGGAGCCCCCGCCTCCGCCGCCGGTGACGACCACCCAGGCCGGTCCGCGGCAAGTGACCTACACCGTCACCGGGACGAAAGCCCCGGGTGACATCATCACGGTGACGTACGTCGATGCCTCGGGAAGGCGCCGCACCCAGCGCAACGTCTACATCCCATGGTCGCTGACGGTCACTCCGATTTCGCAATCGGATGTCGGCTCGGTGCAGGCTTCCAGCCTGTTCCTGGTCAGCAGGCTCAACTGTTCGATTACTACGAGCGACGGGACGGTGCTGTCATCGAACCAGAACAACGCGGCTCAGACGAGCTGCTGATGACGTCCGAAGCAGCTGCCGAAGCGGCAGACAGCCAGGCGACGGGCAGAGCGCCGGAGACGGTCGACCGCATCATGGTCGGCGTCTGCGGCGCGATCTGGCTGATTCTGCTCGCTGTCAGCGTTGTCGCCGCGGTCGCCCTGGTGGGATTGGCCAGCGGCCAATCCGGTGGTGGTGAACAGTCTTCGACGCTGTTGTACGCGATCATCGCCGTGTCCGCCCTGATCATCATCGGCGCCGTCCCGCTGTTGCTGCGGGCTCGCCGCAACGCACTGGCCGAGCCCACTGAGGCCGCCGCGGACACCGCCACGCCCGCCGAACTGCGTCCGGCGCAACCGGTGGATGCGCCGACGGAGAAGATCCGGGTCTTCGGGGTGGATCCGTACGCCCAGCGCGAGCCAGAGGTGGACGGGTCGGCGCCGGTCCCCGGCGCGGTGCTGGATCGGGTCTGGTTACGGGGGACCACATCGCTGCTGTCGGCGATGGGCCTGGCCTTGACCGCAGTCGCGGCGGCCACCTATCTGCTCGCCGTCGCCAGCGATACCGGTGCCTGGGTGGCATTGGGTGTGGCGGCTGTCATCACCGTCGCCATGCCGGCCGTCTTGGTGTTTCATCAGCGCATGCTGGCCGACGTCGTGGAGCCTGCGGGGGAGTAGGGGGCAGGGGGTTTCCACGGGATCGACGAGAAGGGGCCCCAGCCGATCGGCTGGGGCCCCTTCTCGTCGTTGTGGCGTCCGGTTACTGGCGTTGGCCGTCCCCGTTGCCGTTGTGCTCGTGACTCTGGTACTCGGCCAGGGCCGTGAGCGCGCGCTGTTCGGAGGCGTGGGCCGCCTCGTTGAGAGCTGCATCCTCGGACGCCGGGTCGGCGGTGAGGAAGCTGCCACTACCGGGCTTGCCGCCCAGACCCAGTTTGTTCATCCGCTTGGGCACTGACGCCCCCTCGTACTCGAGCGGAATCGGGTGGCCGTGATCGTCGACCGGCCCCAGCGGCTGGTGGATCTCGATGTAGGCACCGTGCGGGAGTCGCTTGATGATGCCGGTCTCAATGCCGTGCTCAAGCACGTCACGGTCACTACGCTGCAGGCCCACAGCCCACCGGTAGGCGAAGAAGAACGCCAACGGCGGAATCACCAGCATCCCGATACGGCCGATCCACGTCGTCGCGTTGAGCGAGATGTGGAACTTGTAGGCGATGATGTCGTTGCTCGCGCTCAAGGTCAGCACGGTGTAGAACGCGATCGTCATCGCTCCGATCCCGGTGCGGACCGGGACGTCACGGGGACGCTGCAACAGGTTGTGGTGAGCGTCGTCGCCGGTGAAGCGCTTCTCCAGCCACGGGTAGATAAACAGCAGCAGGAACACCAGGCCCATGATGACCGCCACCCAGACGGCGGCCGGGATGGTGTGGTTGCCGATGTAGATCTCCCACGGCGGGAACAGGCGGATCAGGCCGTCGGTCCACAGCATGTAGAAGTCGGGCTGAGAGCCGGCCGAGACCTGGGAGGGCTTGTACGGCCCGAGCTGCCAGATCGGATTGATCTGCAGCAGGCCACCCATCAGCCCCAGGACGCCGACGATCATCGCGAAGAAGGCGCCGGACTTGACCGCGAACACCGGCAGGACGCGAACACCAACGACGTTGGTCTCGGTGCGGCCGGGGCCGGGGAACTGGGTGTGCTTCTGGAACCACACCAGCGCGAGGTGAACGCCGATGAGTGCCAGCATGATTCCCGGGAAGATCAGGATGTGCACCGCATATAGCCGCGGAATGATGATGTTGCCGGGGAAGTCACCGCCGAAGATCGCCCAGTGCATCCAGGTGCCCACCAGCGGCAGGCCCAGGGTGATCGACGACAGGGCGGCGCGGATGCCGGTGCCCGACAGCAGGTCGTCCGGCAGCGAGTAGCCGAAGAAACCCTCGAACATGGCCAGGATCAGCAGCAGGACGCCGATCACCCAGTTGGCCTCGCGGGGTCGCCGGAAGGCGCCGGTGAAGAACACCCGGGCCATGTGCACCATGATCGACGCCGCGAACAGCAACGCCGCCCAGTGGTGGACCTGGCGGACGAACAACCCGCCGCGGACTTCGAAGCTGATGTTCAGGGCCGTCTCGTAGGCCTTCGACATCTGGATGCCCCGCAGCGGCTGGTAGACGCCGTTGTAGGTGACCTCGGCCATCGACGGGTCGAAGAAAAGGGTCAGGTACACGCCGGTCAGCAGCAGGATGATGAAGCTGTACAGCGCGATCTCACCCAGCAGGAACGACCAGTGGGTGGGGAATACCTTGTTCAGCTGCCGCCGTAGCGCCGCCGCGGGGTGGTACCGCGAGTCGATGTTGTCGGCAGCCATGTCGATGCGGTCAGAGACGCTCATGCTCATGATCTGCGCTCCCAGAATGCCGGTCCGACAGGTTCGATGAAGTCGCCGTTGGCGACGAGATAGCCGTCTTTATCGATAGTAATGGGCAACTGCGCGAGGGCACGCGCAGCCGGCCCGAATATGGGCCGTGCGAAGTGCAGTGCGTCGAACTGCGACTGGTGGCACGGGCAGAGGATGCGGTGTGTCTGCTGCTCGTAGAGTGAGGACGGGCAGCCGAGGTGCGAGCACACCTTGGTGTAGGCGAAGAGCTCACCGAAGTTGAAGCTCTCCTGACCCTGGCGCTTGACCACGCGGGGCATGTCGACCGGCTTGATGCGGATCAGCATGACGGGGTTGCGCACGCCCATCGAAACGTGCAACAGCTTCTCGGCCGACTCGACGGTGGTGCCGTCGCCGTCGGACTCCCGCCACGGGAACACCGTCTCCATGCCGCCCGCGTCGATATCCTCCGGACGCATCTTGACGAACGGCGACTCACCGGGGCGACCGGTTGCGCGACCGAGGTAGATCGTCTCGCCGTTGTACCGGGGGGTCCAGTCCGACGTCCACAGCATGGCCTTCATGCCGTCGGCGGTGGGAACCACCGGCTTCCACGGATTCTTGATGAGGCCGCCGACGAAGGCGATCGCCGAACCGAGCCCGAACGCGCCGAGGCCGATGCCCGCCGACGTCCAGATCAGCTTGCGGCGCTTGATCGTCGAGGTTTCGAAGGCGTTGACCAGGGTGGCCGCCGTGGCCTTGCGCTCCACCTCCGCGGAAGCCCCGTCGTGGCGATCCTGGATGGAGATCTCCTCGGGGATGAACCGCTTCTGGTAGAGCACCGCGCCGATGCCGATGGCCAGGATCGACAGGCCGAAGGTGATGCCGTACATCGGGGTGGCCCATGAGTAGAGCAGATTGCCCTTGACGCCGTAGGGCTTGTACTCCCACGGCCAGAACAGGAACACCAGCAGCAGAGCCAGACCGCTGAGTCCGCCGACCAGCAGCCACAGGGCGACCAGGCGCTCGGAGCGCTTCTCGGCCCGGGTGCCGGCCACCGGCCAGCGCTCCTCCTTGAGGACCGTCTCCACGCCGTCCATGCGCGCGCCGAGTGCGGTGAGCTCCTCGTTGGACATTCCGGCGAGGTTCTCGCCGCTTTCGTGCTCGTGTTGGGTCATGCCCGCGCCCCGATCCACATCGCGATCGCGATTGCGACCGCCATTCCGACGACGAAAATTGCCGCACCCTCCGGCACGGGGCCGAAGCCGCCGAGGCCGTAGCCGCCCGGGTTCATCGTCTGCGACGACGAGCGGACGTAGGCGATGATGTCCTTCTTCTCCTCCGGCGAGAGCTGACGATCGGAGAACTTCGGCATGTTCTGCGGGCCGGTCAGCATGGCGGTGTAGATCTGCGCCGGGGTGGCCGGGTCGAGCCCGGGGGCGTACTTACCCGACGACAGCGCGCCGCCGCGGCCGGTGAAGTTGTGGCACGACGCGCAGTTGAGCCGGTACAGGTCACCACCGCGGGCGATGTTGTTGCCGATCAGGGAGTGATCGGCGATCTGACCGTCGGCGTCGCGGGGAACCAGCGGGCCGCCGCCCATGCTCTGCACATAGGCACCCATGGCGTCGGTCTGGGCCAGGTCGAAGGTCGGGGCCTTCCGGGGTGCCTGGGCCTCACCGCGCACCATCGGCATACGACCGGTGTTGACCTGGAAGAAGACCGCCGCCTCGCCGACGCCGACCAGGCTCGGGCCGCGGCCCTGAACGCCTTGCAGGTTGGCGCCGTGGCAGGTGATGCAGGCCGTCTCGTAGAGCTGCTGGCCGGTACGCAGCAGCGCTGACTGAGACTGGTCAGCCTGGGCGACCTGCGGCTTGGGGGTCAGCGTGGCGGCCAGAACCCCGGCCAGCGCCAAACCGAAGAGCAGCAGAACGGCCCCGGCCAACCGGCGATGGAGACGTCGGCGCGACTTGTCGCTCATGCCGGACCCAATGGTGAGCATCGAACCCCTTCTCATCAACGGATGAAGTAGATCGTCGCGAACAGGGCGATCCAGACGATGTCGACGAAGTGCCAGTAGTAGGACACGACGATCGCGGCAGTGGCCTGGGCGGGGGTGAACTTGGCCATCCGGGTGCGCAGCAGCAGCAGCACGAAGGCGATCAGACCGCCGACGACGTGCAGACCGTGGAATCCGGTCGCCAGGTAGAAGACGCTGCCGTAGGCACTGCTGGCGATGGTGGTGCCGTGGGTGACCAGGTGGTAGTACTCGTAGGCCTGCCCGAGGACGAAGAACAGGCCCATCAGGAAGGTGATCGAGTACCACCGGCGCAGTCCGAAGACGTCACCGCGTTCGGCGGCGAACACGCCCATCTGGCAGGTGAACGAGGACGCGATGAGCACCAATGTCACCGGAACCGCTTGGTAGAGGTTCAGTTCGGTGGGCGGCGGCGGCCAGCTTCCACCGGCTTGGGACCGTGCGGTGAAGTACATCGCAAACAGCCCAGCAAAGAACATCAACTCACTGGATAGCCACACGATCGTGCCGACACTGACCATGTTCGGTCGGTTCAGCGAATGCACGCGGGACGTTATCGCAGTTCCGGAGGTGCCTACAGCGCTCGTCACAGAGAGAAGTATGACGCTTTGTAGTTGGTCAGGTACACCCAGGGGCAGAATTAGTCACAACTAGTTTTCCGGCCGGTCCGTCAACCGGCCCGAAGTCTTTGGTTCGCCGGTCGCGCTCATGGCACGATCGGGCGGTGACATCGTCATCGTCTGAGCCCCCGAACACGTCATGGCCGCAGGTCCTGGGCCGATTGACAAGCGGATCGGACTTGACGCCCGGTCAGGCGGCCTGGGCGATGGACCAGATCATGTCCGGGGCCGCCACGCCCGCCCAGATCGCGGCCTTCGGCGTGTCGATGAGGATGAAGCGTCCGTCGGCCGCCGAGGTGCGGGAGCTCGCCGACACCATGCTGGCCTACGCCCGGCGGGTGCCGACCGACGCCATCGGCACGGACACCGTCGACGTGGTCGGCACCGGCGGTGACGGGTTCAACACCGTCAACCTGTCCACGATGGCCGCGATCGTGGTGGCTGCGGCCGGGATTCCGGTGGTCAAGCACGGGAACCGGGCGGCGTCGTCGAAAAGCGGTGGCGCCGACATGCTCGAAGCGCTCGGGGTCCGCATCGACCTGGGACCCGAGGAGGTGGCGCGCTGCGTCGACGAGGTGGGCATCGGGTTCTGCTTCGCGCCGGTGTTCCACCCGTCCTTCAAGTACGCCGGTCCGCCGCGGCGGGAGATCGGCGTGCCGACGGTGTTCAATCTGCTTGGCCCGCTGACCAATCCGGCCGGTCCGCGGGCCGGGCTGATCGGCTGTGCCTTCGGCGACCTCGCCGAGGTGATGGCCGGTGTGTTCGCGGCCCGGCGCGCCAGCGTTCTGGTGGTGCACGGGGACGACGGCCTCGACGAACTCACGACGACGGCCACCAGCACCATCTGGCGGGTTCAGGCCGGCACCATCGACAAGCTCACGTTCGATCCGGCGGGTTTCGGCTTTCCGCGTGCGCAGATCGCCGAACTGGTGGGCGGTGACGCCGAGTTCAACGCCGCCGAGGCCCGCACGGTTCTGGCCGGCGCCACCGGTGCGGTGCGCGACGCGGTGGTGCTCAACGCGGCCGGGGCGATGGTCGCCCACGCCGGGCTATCCAGCCATGCCGAATGGCTTCCCTCCTGGGAGCAGGGGCTGAATTGGGCCGCCGAGGCCATCGACTCCGGTGCGGCGCAGCGACTGCTGGAGCGGTGGGTGACGTTCACCCGTCAACTCTGAGGGGTGACGTTCAGCCATCAGCGCTGACGCCGCGTACTGGGCCGAACGGGCCGTCGCGGCCCAGTCGAGCCATCGGCCGGCGGATTGCAGCGGAGACGCGAAACCCTCTGTGGCGCAGACGATCCGGACGCCAGGCTGGGCCAGCCAGCGCGAGATCAGCGAGGTTTCCTCGACCAGTGCGCCGCCCAGCGGCGCCGGCTGCGGCAGCACCACCTGGGCGCCGCTGCGCAACGCGTCGACCACCGGCATCGGTGGCACGCCGCGCCGCGCGCGCCCGGCCGCCGCCAATTGGCCGTGACGCACGACGGTCAACTGCCAGCCGCCCTGCCCGTCGGGAGCGGCGGCGACGAGTTCGGCGACGGTGGCCAGCGCCCGCAGTCGCTGGCCCCGCCACAGCACCTCCACCGCGGCGGCGGTCAGGTCCCGAAGCCGTGCGGCGCTCTCGTACCGGGTCCGTTCAGCCAGTTCCCCGACCTGCTCGACCGCCGCCTCCAGCGCCGTGTTGTCCAGGCCGTCGATCAGGGCGGCGGCCCGCTGCGGTGCGGCGGCGTAGTCCGACGCGCTCAGCCCGGTGGCGGCCGGGCACGGCGCCACCTCCCGCGGTGGGCAGGCGGGCCCGTGAGCGCCGCGCAGGCCGATTCGGCCGGTGCACGTTCGCACCCCGGTGAAGCGGGCGAGGAGCGCGGCGGTGTCGACGGCGTCCGCGCGGGAGCGGAACGGGCCGACGGCACGGTCCAGGCGAGGCTCGCGCACCACCGACAGCCGGGGGAACGGCTCGTCGGTCAGCACCACCCACCACCACCGGTGCGGGAAGCGGGACCGCCGGTTGTAGGGCGGCCCGTGGGCGGCCAGCAGGCGGAGTTCCCGTACGCCGGCTTCCAGTGCGTGCGCGCACTCGACGTGGTCGACGGCGGTCGCCAGGGCCACCATCTCCTTCATGCGGCCCCGCGGATCGGCGCCGGTGAAGTACTGGCCGACCCGCCGGCGCAGATCACTCGCGGTTCCGATGTAAAGCACCTCGTCACCGGGTCCGCGGAACAGATAGACACCCGGCCGGTGCGGCAGTTTCCGGGCCAGCACCCGCTTGCTGCGCTGCGCATTGCTCACGCCGGGCAGATACGAGCGCAGGTCGCCGTAGGTGCTGATCCCCTGATTGCCGACCCGCTCGATCAGCGCGTGCAATACATCGACGGTGGCGCGCGCGTCGTCGAGTGCGCGGTGGGTGGGCCGGGTGGCGGCGCCGACCAGCGTGGCCAGCGCGGACAGCCGGACGCTGGGGGCCTCCTCGCGGGAGAGCACCCGCCTGGCCAGCCGCACCGTGCACAGCACCGGGGGCCTGGGCCAGGGGATCCCGCAGCGTTGTGCGGCGGCACGCAGAAACCCGACGTCGAAGCCGGCGTTGTGGGCCACCAGCACCGCTCCGCGGGCGAACTCCAGAAACATCGGCAGCACCGCAGCGATCGTCGGCGCGTCGCGGACCATCGCGGTGGTGATGCCGGTGAGTTCGACGATCTGGGGCGGGATGGCTCTGCCGGGGTCGACAAGGGTGGCGAACTCGCCGATCACCTCGCCACCGCGCACCTTGACCGCGCCGATTTCGGTGATCGCGTCGAAGGCCCCGCCGGGGCCCGCTTTGGCCCGCCCGCCGGTGGTCTCGAGATCGACGACGACGAAGGTGGTCTCCAGGAGTGGCACCTCTTCGGGACCGAACTGCGCTTCCTCGCCGGTGTCGGCGAGCAGGTCGGCGAAACTCAGCTGCGGGTCTGTCCGGGAACCGGCCACGGAGAATGACGGTAGACACCTGCACCGACAGTCCGGCCCCGCCGCGCGCGGAAATTAAATTTGTCGGGGGGAGGTCCTACCGTTCGGTAAGCCGCAGTACAGGCCGTACTGCCACGTCGGAGGAGACCGAGATGGGACACCGCATACCTGAGCCGGATGAGCCGGTGGTCATCGACTGCGACGAGTGCGCGGTACGGGGGCCGGGATGCCGCGAGTGCGTGGTCAGCGTGCTACTCGGCGTGCCAGAGACTTTGCTGCAGGACGAGCGTGCGGCATTGGAGGTGCTCGCCGAGGCCGGGATGGCGCCCCGATTGCGGCTGGTTCCGATCCGCCGGAACGGTGATGCCGGGCTGGCCAGTTAGGGCGCCAGGGACCAGATCTGGGGCTGCTGTGGCTGCTGTGACGCAAGTTCTTAGCGTCTGCGTTGGACAAAGCCGTTGCCGTTTCGTAACCTAGCCGAGACCTAAGACACAGTTGCAGGCAGTTCGACGGGTTCAGTCGACGCAGTCAAAGGATTCGAAATCTTGAAGTTTGACCGCATTTTCCTGACGAAATTCGTTGTCCGGAAGCCTCTGGTGGGCGCAATCGTCGGCATGACGGCTGTCGCCGGCGTGTGGAGCACCGCGGCGTTCGCCGATCCCGCTCAGGACGCGCTGGCCAAGCTCAACGAGCTGTCCCGGCAGGCCGAGCAACTCACCGAGTCCATGCATTCGGCGCAGATCGACCTGGACAAGAAGGTCCAGATCCAGGTCCAAGCCGACCGCAGGCACACCAGCGACGTCGCTGCTCTGGAGGCCGCCAAGTCCCAACTGGCCACCTATCAGGGCGCGGTCGACAAATTAGCTGCATCGGTCTATATGGGCGGCCGCACCGACGGCCTGACCGCGATCCTGACCGTGTCGTCGCCGCAGAGACTGATCGACAAGATGGCCGTGCAACGGGTGATGGCCACCGAGATGGCCGAGCAGATGGCGAACTTCCGCGCCGCCAATCAGCAGGCGACCGTCGTCGAGGCCGCGTCGGCCAGGTCGGCGGCCGAAGCCAAGGCGGCCGCCGATGAAGCCGCCGCCGTGCGGGCGGACCTGCAGCGCAAGCAGTCCGAACTGCAGGTGCAGATCAATGCGGTCAAGGCGCGCTATGCCATGCTCACGGCCGCCCAGCAGGCCGCCCTGGCCCGGCCGGCCGCTCCGGTGGCACTGCCGCCGTCGGTCTTGGCGGCGCCCCCGGCCGGTGGGCCGGACATCGCGGCGCTGGCCGCGGCCAGACCCGGCGGCGGCGGGGGCGCCGGCGCCGGCGCGGCAGCGGTCCAGGCGGCCCTGAGCCGGCTCGGTGATCCCTATGTCTGGGGCGGATCGGGTCCCGGCGCCTTCGACTGCTCCGGTCTGGTGATGTGGTCGTTCCAGCAGGCCGGGATCTTCCTGCCGCACTCCAGCCAGATGCAGTCGTCCGGCGGTCAACCGGTCTCGCTCGACCAGATGCAGCCCGGTGACGTTGTCACCTACTACTCCGATGCCTCGCACGTCGGCCTCTACATCGGCGACGGCATGATGGTGCACGCCTCCACCTACGGTGTTCCGGTGGCGGTCGAGCCGGTGAACAACGCCCCGATCTACAACGTCCGTCGGTACTGATCGCGGTCCGCGCCCGCGCTCTCCTGGCAGCGGTCCTCGCCGCCGAATCGCTGCTGGCCGGGGTTTTCCTGGCCGCCCTTCCCGACCGCCGTCCGTCGCCCCCGTCCGCGTCGGAGTCGGCGCCCGCGGTCGCCGGCCGGGCCGTCCGGTCGATCAGCCTCGGCGGAGAGGCCACCGATGTGCTGCTGGACCGGGTCCGGGCCGACCTGGGTGATTCGGTGGCCGCCGTGGAGCGGTTCTGGGGCGGCGACTGGCCGCGGGAGATCGTCGTCGTGGCCACCGGGACCGATGCCGAATTCGCGGCCCGGGCCAACCTCGATCCGAATCGGCGCTGGACCGACATCGCGGCGGTCTCGGTGGCCGACACGGTGGACCTCGCCCGGCGGCAGGTGACCGGGGCGCGGATCGTGCTGGCACCCGGTGCCGCGCGGATGTCGGACTCGGCACTGCGAATCGTGTTGACCCACGAGCTTTTTCACTTCGCGGCCCGCGCCGACACCGCTGTGGACGCGCCCCGCTGGCTCACCGAGGGGGTTGCCGACTTCGTCGCTCGCCCACCGGCGCCGCTACCGCGGGGCGCCGGGTCGACGACCGCCCTGCCCGGTGACGCCGATCTCGACGGCGCCGACCGGTCGGCCGGCTACGACCGGGCGTGGTGGTTCGCCCGCTTCGTCGCCGACACCTATGGCATCGACGGGCTGCGTCGTCTCTATGTGGATGCCTGCGGGCCCGGGCATGGGGATCTGGCGACCGCGGTGCGCGAGGCCCTGGGCACCGACCTCACCGATATGCAGGCCAGGTGGGCGGTATGGCTGAACCGCTAGCGACGCGCCGATAGCCTCTAGGAGCGATGACCCGGATCCTGCTGGTGACCAATGACTTTCCGCCCCGCCGCGGCGGCATCCAGTCCTATCTCGAGCAGTTCGCCAACCGGCTGGCGGCAACGGGCGAGCAACAGCTCGTCGTGTACGCCCCGCGGTGGAAGGGCGCGCAGGAGTACGACCGCGCCGCCCCGTTTCCGGTGGTGCGCCATCCCGGCACGCTGATGCTTCCCCAACCGGGAGTGGACCGCCGGATGCGTGGGCTGATCCGCGAGCATGGCATCGAGACGGTGTGGTTCGGGGCGGCCGCCCCGCTGGCGCTGCTCGGCCCCCGGGCCCGCGACGCGGGCGCCCGGCGGATAGTGGCCTGCACCCACGGGCACGAGGTGGGCTGGTCGATGCTGCCCGGTGCGCGGGCGGCCCTGCGCCGCATCGGCGACAGCACCGACGTGATCACCTACATCAGCCGTTACACCCGCGGCCGGGTTGCGTCGGCCTTCGGGCCGCGGGCCCGGCTCGAGCACCTGCCCCCCGGCGTCGACACCGATCGATTCGAGCCGAACTCGGTGTCGCGCGCCGAACTGCGTGCCCGCTACCGCCTCGGCCGGCGTCCGGTGGTGGTGTGCATCTCCCGGCTGGTGCCCCGAAAGGGCCAGGACATGCTCATCAAGGCCTGGCCGGATATCCGGCGCCGGGTGGACGATGCTGCGCTGGTGATCGTCGGTGGCGGGCCCTACGCCGAGAGGCTGCACCGACTGGCCGCCGAGTGCGGCGTCGAGGCCGACGTCGTGTTCACCGGCGGCGTGCCGGGCGAAGACCTGCCGGGCCACTACGCCATGGCCGATGTGTTCGCCATGCCCTGCCGCACCCGCGGCGGCGGTCTGGACGTCGAAGGACTGGGAATCGTGTTCCTGGAGGCCTCGGCCACCGGGATCCCCGTGGTGGCCGGCGATTCCGGCGGGGCACCGGAGGCCGTGCGGGACGGGGAGACCGGCCGGGTGGTCGACGGCCGTTCGCACGGCCAGATCGTCGAGGCGATCAGCGATCTGCTGGCCGACCCGGTCGCTGCCCGGCGGATGGGGCGGGCTGGGCGCGACTGGATCTGCCGGGACTGGACCTGGGACGCCCACACCTCGCGGCTGGCCGAACTGCTGGCGGTGCGCCCGGTTCGGCAGTAGATGGACCGGCCGGTATCCCGGCCGGTGAGATATGTGAAGCTGTTGAGCGTGAGCACCATTCAGGTCGCCGACGAGACGTTCGTCGCCGCAGATCCGGCGGCGGTCGGCCGTGCGGTGGGGGACCGGGCCCGCTGGCGCCGGTGGTTCGGCGATCTGATCCTCGACGTCGTGGAGGACCGGGCGGACAAGGGCGTGCGCTGGACGGTCGCCGGCCCGCTCACCGGCACGATGGAGATCTGGCTGGAGCCGGTCCTCGACGGTGTGTTGCTGCATTACTTCCTGCACGCCGAGCCCACTGGCGTGCAGCCCGGGCAACTGGAGAAGATGGATCTGCCGGGGATGGTTCACCGGCGCCGGGTGGCGGGTAAGCGGATGGCCTTCGAGATCAAGAACACCCTGGAAGCCGGACGACCCGTCGGTGTCGCACCGACCGTCTGACACGGATTGATCCGCTGCGGCAGGGTACGGTTTGTCACCGGGCGGGACCGGGAGATCACGTCCGAGGAAGCGATGGGTAAGCGGTAGAACAGTGGCTGACAGAACGGCGCAAACCATCTACATCGATGCGGACCCCCGCACCGTGATGGATGTCATCGCCGATATCGCCTCCTACCCGGAGTGGGTGTCTGAGTACACCGAGACCGAGGTCCTGGAGGCCGATGCGGAGGGCTACCCCAAGGTGGCCAGACTGGTGCTCGAGGCTGCGGTGCTGCGCGACACGATGGTGCTGAAGTACGACTGGGCGTCCGACCGGGAATCGGTGCGGTGGTCGATGGTCTCCAGCACCCTGCTCAAGGCCCTCGACGGCGCCTACCGGCTCACCCCGAACGGAACCGGCACCGACGTCACCTACGAACTGTCGGTGGACCTGCTGGTGCCGATGATCGGGCTACTCAAGCGCAAAGCCGAACGCCGGCTGACCGAGACTGCGCTCAAGGACCTCAAGCGGCGAGTCGAGGGCTGAGTGAATACCGCCACCGACACCGCGCACGCCACCCCGCCAACGGATCAGACCGTGCCGGCCCGTATCGGTTTCTTCGTCGGCAAGGGCGGCGTCGGGAAGTCGACGCTGGCATCGGCCACGGCGGTGGCGGCCGCCCTGGCCGGGCAGAAGGTGCTGGTGGTGTCGACCGACCAGGCGCACTCACTCGGCGAGGTTCTCGGCACCGCGGTTGCACCCGCCGGCAGCGCCGAACCGGTGCGGATCCTCACCGAGGAGCGCGGTGGTGACACCGGCGGCGGGCATCTGGACGCGCTGGCCCTGGACACCCTGGCGCTGCTGGAGTCGGCCTGGCGGCTGACAGCCCCGGTGCTGGCCGCGCGCTTCCCGGCGTCTGACCTCAAAGACATTGCTCCCGAGGAACTTTCGTCACTCCCGGGCATTCAGGAGATACTCGGATTGCGCAGGGTGGCCGAGTTGGCGGAGTCCGGCCGGTGGGACTTCGTCATCGTGGACTGCGCATCGACCGCCGACGCACTTCGGATGCTGACCCTGCCCGCGGCGTTCGCGGTGTACGCGGAGCGGGCCTGGCCGCGCCACCGGCGGCTGTCGTCGGCCGGCGAGGATCCGCGCACCGCCGCGGCGGCTGCCCTGGTCGAGACACTGCACGGCAGCGTGGAGAAACTGTCGCACCTGCTGAGCCATGAGCGGGTCGGCGCCCACCTGGTGCTCACCCCGGAGCGTGTCGTCGCCGCTGAGGCCGCGCGAACCCTGGCGGCGCTGGCCGTCATGGGGATCCGGGTCAACGAGCTGATCGTCAATCAGGTTCTGTTCCAGGATGATTCCTACGAGTACAGCAACCTTCCCGATCACCCGGCCTTCGGGTGGTACGCCGCGCGTATCGCCGAACAACAGTCGGTGCTCGACGAACTCACCGCCTCGACCGGTGACCTTCGGCTGCTGCTCACCCCGCATCTCGCCGGCGAACCGATCGGCCCGAAGGCGCTGGCGCAGTTGCTGGACGAGGCACGGCGCCGGGACGGTTCGGCACCGCCGGGGCCGTTGCGGCCCGTCGTCGACCGCGAGTCGGGGTCGGGTCTGGATGCCGTCTATCGCATGCGACTAGAGTTGCCATCCGCTTGACGCGACCACCCTGAGCCTCGGCCGGGCCGGCGACGACCTGATCATCACCGTCGGCGGACTGCGCCGCCGGGTCAGGCTGGCGTCGGTCCTGCGCCGGTGCATCGTGGCGGGTGCCTCGTTGCGCGGCAATGAGTTGTCGGTGCGATTCCGACCCGATCCGGAGGTGTGGCCCCAATGACGCATCCCAATTTCGGACCGGAGTTGCGGCAACTCGCCCAGGTTCTGCTGGATCGTCTGGACCCGGCGGTGCGGGCGGCCGCGGCGGCGGCGGGGGAGTCGTCGCGCGGACCGGGACGCTGTCAGCAGGTGTGGTGCCCGGTCTGCGCCGTGGCCGCACTCCTTGCCGGCGAGGAGCACCCGCTCCTGGGCCTGCTCGCCGAACACAGCGTGACCGTGCTGACGGCGCTTCGCGCCATGGCCGCCGAGCCTGCCGCGTCGGCCGACGAGCCACCGGCCGATGGCGATGACACCTCCGCCGCCGGGGAGGGCGCGCCGCCGCCGACCCAGAACGGGCGCTATCACCACATCCCGATCGTCGTCGAACCCACTGTCGATGCCCCCAGGGATGCGTCCTGAGTAATGGCCGTGAACACCGATTGCCATGTAGTCGCCGCCTAGCGGCGCTGGGTACAGTTATCTCCACGTGCATGTGCGTGCGTGAGCAGGCGACGGAGGGTCTATGTGGTACTGGTTCTGCAAGTACATCTTGATGGGCCCCCTGCTGGCGTTCCTCGGTCGCCCGAAAGTCCAAGGGCTGGAGTATGTTCCACGCTCCGGGCCGGCAATCCTGGCCAGTAATCACCTCGCGGTGGCCGACAGCTTCTACCTGCCGTTGGTCGTCCGCCGCCGGATCACCTTCCTCGCCAAGTCCGAGTACTTCACCGGCAAGGGGATCAAGGGCCGGTTGACCGCCTGGTTCTACACCGTGGCCGGGCAGGTGCCGATCGATCGCTCCAACGCCGATGCCGCGCAGGGCGCCCTGGAGACCGCCAAGCGACTCCTCGAAGAGGGCAAGCTGCTCGGGATGTATCCCGAGGGCACCCGTTCGCCGGACGGCCGACTGTACAAGGGCAAGAGCGGCCTGGCCCGGTTGGCGCTGGAGACCGGCGTCCCGGTGATCCCGGTCGCGATGGTGGGAACCGACGTCGTCAACCCGCCCGGATCCAGGATGTGGCGGTTCGGCCGGGTCGAGGTGCGCTTCGGGGAGCCGATGGACTTCTCCCGGTTCGACGGGATGGCCGGTAACCGCTTCATCGAGCGCGCGGTGATCGACGAAGTCATGTACGAGTTGATGAAGCTGTCCGGTCAGGAGTACGTCGACATCTACGCGGCCAGCCTCAAGCCGGGCGTCCCGGGCGGTCAGACGATCAAGCCGGGGGGCCCAGCGCAGCCATCGGCTCGGATTCCCGAGACCGCCGCCGGCTAGCCGGGCCGTTCGGCACGCGCCATCCCGCGACGACGATCACCGCCAGCGCCCACCACACGTAGGACATCCCGAACAGCTGCCGCCACCAGGCGGCGCCGGCTTCGTGGTGCTCGGGCAGCAGTTCGATGGGCGGCCAGGTCATCAGCGCCACCCCGGCCGCGCAGACCAGTGCCAGCGCCACGTCGCGGCGGCGGTAGGCCACGACGGCGCTCACCACGATCGCGGGCAGGCCCCACACCCAGTGGTGCGACCAGGACACCGGCGAGACCACCAGCCCGAACAGAGCGACGCAGATCAGCGCCAGCGTGGGTTCACCGGCGGCCAGCACCCGGCGCGCGGCCCATACCGTCACGGCGAGAACCGCCAGGCAGGCCGCCGTCCACAGCACGAAGTGGGTGCTCTCGCCCAACCCCAGCCGGGCCAGCGCGCCTGCGGCGTTCTGGTTGGTGTTGAGCGTGGCATCGCCGATCCGGTCGGTCTGGCCGACGGTGACCGTCCAGTACTCCCAGGAGTCCTTCCAGGCCAGTGCGAACCCGACCAGGGTCGCCGCGGCGAACGAGGCCATCGCCGCCGCGACCGCCCGCAGGTCGCGGCGGAGCACGAAGTAGAGCAGGAACACCGCCGGCGTCAGTTTCAGCGCGATCGCCAGCCCCACCAGGACGCCGCGCGGCCAGGGCGTCCGGCGGGGAACGCAGTCGGCGATCACGCACGTCATCAGGACGACGTTGATCTGGCCGAACGAGAAGTTGGCCTGGATCGGCTCGAGGTATTTCATCCCCGCGGCCATCGCGCCGGCCGCCAGCCAGCCACGCCGGGCCCATGCGGATCCGCCGACCGGCCAGGTTTCCGCCACGCCCAGCCGGGTCAGGACGATCCAGATCGACACCATCAGCAGTGCGCAGGTGACCGCATTGATGGCCACGCCGGCTACCGGCAGCGACACCAGGGCCAGCGGGCTGAACGCGATGGCGGCCAGCGGCGGGTAGGTGAACGGCAGGTCGATGCCGCCCTGGGTGTGGAAAACCGCACCGTCGGCGTACAACGGCCGGCCCTGCAGCCAGGCCTGCCCGCCCATTCGGTAGACATCGGCGTCGATGCGGTAGGGGACGTCTGCGAACAGTTGCCAGCCGGCGTGTGCCACGGCGATCACGATGAGTACCTGGGTCAGCCGCCAGATGACGGCCGCCGGACGGCCCGATCGGCTTCGCCCGAGGAGACTGCCCCAGTCGGGCGACCGTAACGTGCTCATCTCCCCACCAGCGTATCCGGAGCGCGGGGCCGGGCCGGGTGAGGCGTAAGTTTTCTAGCCGTGCCCCTCGACGTGCATCCCCTGGGTGTGGACCTCCGGTTCGAGTTCGTCGCGCCGGGACGTCAACCGCTGATGTGGTGCCTGATCGCCTTCATCGTCACCTTCTTCGTCACCCGCACGATCACCCGCTACATCCGGGCGACCGCCAACCGGACCGGCCCGCGTAAGTGGTGGCAACCGCACAACATCTCCGGTAAAGGCGGCACGCATATCCACCACGCGGTGTTCGGCGTCATCCTGGTGCTGATCTCCGGCGTCGCCATGATCAGCATGGCCACCAACGGGGGCGTGCGTGAGTTCACCGTCGCGGGAATCTTCTTCGGGATCGGCGCGGCGCTGGTGCTCGATGAGTTCGCGCTGATTCTGCATCTGCAGGATGTCTACTGGTCAGAAGAAGGCCGCACCTCGGTGGACGCGGTGTTCGTCGCGGTGGCGGTGGCGGGCCTGCTGGTGCTGGGGTTCAACCCGCTGGCGTTCTTCGACATCGACATCTGGCGCGACGCCGATTCGCTGACCGCCCGGATCGCCGTCATCGCCCTGGCCGCGCTCAACCTGGCCCTGGCGGTTGTCGTGCTGCTCAAGGGCAAACTGTGGACCGGCCTGCTGGGGATGTTCTTCACCCCGCTTCTGTTCGTCGGCGCGATCCGGCTGTCCCGGCCGCACGCGCCGTGGGCCCGCTGGCACTACCAGGACAAGCCCCGCAAGATGCGCAGTTCGATGGAACGGGAGCGCGTCGTGCGGCGGCCCTTCGTGCAGGCCAACCTCTGGTTGCAGCATGTCATCGCCGGTGAGCCGCGGTTTCCCGACGACACCGAGGTCAATGCCGAACTGGACCGCGAGGTGCACGCGGCCCCCGCGCCCGGCGCCCCCGCCCCCGCTGACCCGGCCGTCGCGCCGGTGCCGGCCAAACCGGGCGGATAGGCGCCGCCATGCGCTACTTCTACGACACCGAGTTCATCGACAACGGGCGCATCATCGACCTGATCTCGATCGGCGTCGTCGCCGACGACGGTCGCGAGTTCTACGCCGTCTCCACCGAGTTCGATCCGGAGTCGGCCGGACGCTGGGTCCGCTCCCACGTGCTGCCCAAACTGCCGTCGCCGGCGTCTCAGGTGTGGCGCTCGCGCCGGGAGATCCGGGAGGGCCTGGAGGACTTCCTCGGAATCGACGGTGACGAGCCGATCGAACTGTGGGCCTGGGTGGGCGCCTACGACCACGTCGCGCTGTGTCAGCTGTGGGGCCCGATGACCAGCCTGCCGCCGCAGATCCCGCGGTTCACCCGCGAGCTTCGGCAGCTGTGGGAGGACCACGGCAGCCCCCGGATGCCGCCGAGACCGCAGGACACCCACGATGCGCTGGTCGATGCGCGGCACAACCGCCGGCGCTACCACCTCATCACCACCGGCCACGACCTCGCCGGTGGCGTCGGCGACGGCTCGCCGAAGTCGCTCCGGCGCAGGTAGGCCGCTTCGCCGGTGGTCATCGGCGGCGGTCGGCCCGGTTAGGATGGTCGTCGTGAACTGGACCGTTGACGTACCGATCGACCAGCTGCCGGCGCTGCCGCCGCTGCCGACCGATCTGCGGGCCCGGCTGGATGCGGCCCTGGCCAAGCCGGCCGCCCAGCAGCCCAGCTGGGATCCCGAGCAGGCCAAGGCCATGCGCACGGTGCTCGAGAGCGTGCCGCCGGTCACGGTGGCCTCGGAGATCGAGCGGCTGTCCGGCCAGCTCGCCGCGGTCGCCCGCGGTGAGGCCTTCATGCTGCAGGGCGGCGATTGCGCCGAGACCTTCGCCGACAACACCGAACCGCACATCCGGGCGAACATCCGAACGCTGCTCCAGATGGCCGTGGTGCTGACCTACGGCTCGAGCATGCCGGTGGTGAAGGTGGCCCGGATCGCCGGCCAGTACGCCAAGCCGCGGTCATCGGATATCGACGCGCTGGGGCTGAAGTCCTACCGCGGCGATATGGTCAACGGCTTCGCGCCCGACCCGGCGGTGCGCGACCACGACCCGTCCCGGCTGGTCCGCGCCTACGCCAACGCCAGCGCGGCGATGAACCTCGTCCGCGCGCTGACCTCGTCGGGCCTGGCCTCGCTGCATCTGGTGCACGACTGGAACCGTGAGTTCGTCCGTACCTCGCCGGCCGGTGCGCGCTATGAGGCGCTGGCCAACGAGATCGACCGGGGCATGCGGTTCATGAGCGCCTGCGGGGTCAACGACCGCAACCTCGACACCGCGGAGATCTACGCCAGCCACGAGGCGCTGGTCCTCGACTACGAGCGCGCGATGCTGCGGCTGAGCGACGAGTTCGGCGAGCCCCGGCTCTACGACCTCTCGGCGCACTACATCTGGATCGGTGAGCGCACCCGGCAACTCGACGGGGCGCACATCGCCTTCGCCGAAGTGGTCGCCAACCCGATCGGGGTCAAGATCGGCCCCACGATGACCCCGGAACTCGCCGTCGAGTACGTCGAGCGTCTCGACCCGCACAACAGGCCCGGACGGCTCACCCTGGTCAGCCGGCTGGGCAACCACAAGGTCCGTGACCTGCTGCCGCCGATCATCGAGAAGGTCCAGGCCACCGGACATCAGGTGATCTGGCAGTGCGACCCGATGCACGGCAACACCCACGAATCCTCCACCGGCTACAAGACCCGCCACTTCGACCGGATCGTCGACGAGGTTCAGGGCTTCTTCGAGGTGCACCGCGCCCTGGGCACCCATCCCGGCGGCATCCACGTCGAGATCACCGGGGAGAACGTCACCGAGTGCCTCGGTGGCGCACAGGACATCTCCGACACCGACCTGCACGGGCGCTACGAGACGGCGTGCGACCCGCGGCTGAACACCCAGCAGAGCCTGGAACTGGCGTTCCTGGTCGCTGAGATGCTCCGCGACTGATTCCGAATCGGGGCATTTACGTGCCTGTCGGCACCCAGTTTCCGTGGAAACCCGCTGGTACCCGGTGCGGCAGTTTTACGGTGGCGACGTCCTGCAGGGTCTGTGCGTCGAGAATGGCCAGCTCGCTGCGGTCGGTCGCCTGGTCGTAGACGTAGCCCATCAGCACACCGTCGTCCTCGCCGGCGTCGGCTGATCTCGGGTGAAAGACGAACTCGCCCAACTGCTTTCCAGCCCCGAATGTTCGGTCGGCCGTTCCGCCGCTGATGAAGTCGTGCTTGTGTAGCCGGTCGGTGCCGTTGTTATCGTCGCCGAAGGCAGGTGCATAGCCGTATCGATGCCGCTTGCCGACCAGCCGCTCGTCGACGCGGGGGAACTCCTGCCCGCGGTCGTCGATGCGGGATTCACGCACCTTGCCGTCGGCCAGGTCGACCACCCAGCGGTCCAACGTGGGCGGGCCCTCGTCGGGGCCCAGGCGTTCGGTGTCGAACATCTTCGGGTGCCGCACGACATCGAGGACGATGGTGTCGCCGTCGTCGTAGGCGTTCATCGGGTGGAAGACGTAGCAGGGTTCGACGTCGAACCAGCGGACGTCGGTGTCCCCGCCCTCGCGCGGCATGACACCGACGCGGGCCGGGTAGCGCGGATTCCACCGGTACGGGAACCTACGGTCGGTGCCGTCGGATTTGGACTGGCGCGCCATGATCGGATCCGGGATGCGCACCCGCCCTATCAACGCCGACAGCATCAGCCGCGCGGGCAGCCGTAGCGGTCCGGGCGCGGTCATCTCGGCGGCCAGCGCCGGGTCGAAGGCGACCGGCAGGTCGTAGAACACGACGTGCTTCTCGGTCAGCGAGAAGTCGTGCATCATCGGGCTGCCGTGCACGGTGACGTCGACGGTGCGGCGGGCGCGGCCGTCGACCCCGATCACCGAGTACTGCACGGTGTTGCCGCGCTCCATGCCGTAGGTAACGGCATGCAACTCACCGTTTTCCGGGTCCCGCTTCGGGTGGGCGCTGTAGCCGCCGGGCAGCGTCCCGTCAGAAGTCCCACGCCCCGACGGTGTCGAGCTCGTCGGTCAGCTCGTATTGCGCAAGGCCGCCTTCAACCAGGGCCAGCGTCCGACCGGCGTGGCCGATCACGTTGGTGTTGGCGCCCAGCCCGGCGACCTTGAACCGACCCTTGGGCTCCGGCTCCCCCAACGCCCGGCAGGCCTGCGGGCCGCGCACGTACCGGTTGCGGTACCACTCGGCCTTGCCGTCGCGCAGCCGCAGCCCGTGCACCATGCCGTCACCGGCGAACCAGTGGTAGCGCTCCGGATCGATCTTGCCGATCGGGTTCGGCCCGTTGCGCAGGTAGCGGCCGTCGAGGTAGTCCGGGATCGCACCGACCACATCGAGGTCCGTGACGGTGTACTCCTCGGCCAGCGGGGCGTAGGCGCCCTCGAGATAGCGGTTCGCCATGAGCCGATCCCTTCATATAACGGTGTTATGAGGTATAACACCGTTATGGCAGGGTGGCAAGGGTGAGCACGCAGCGGGAGAAACTGGTCGAGGCCGCGGTCGAACTCCTTGAGCGCGACAGGCGTGCAGTCGCTGAGTGTGCGCAATCTCGCCGCGAAGCTCGGTACCTCGACCATGGCGGTCTACACGCACTTCGGCAACATGGCCGGACTCCTCGATGCGGTGGGTGGCGAGGCGCTCTCCCGATTCGCCGACAGCTTGGCGCAGGTTCCGCAGACCGATGATCCCGTCGCCGACTTCTTGGCGATGGGTCTGGCCTATCACCAGTTCGCATTGTCGAATCCGCAACGCTACCAACTGATTTTCGGCACCGCGACACCACAGCCGCTACTCGAGGTCCGCACCGACGTGACGGTCACGGGCAGTCCGACCGGCCGACCCGAGTGGGCGGTGACATTCGAGGCGCTGCACGCCGTCGTACGGCGGATGATCGCGGCGGGCCGAATTCGCGACGACGGCAGCCTGGTCATGGCGGCCCGGCTGTGGACCCTGACCCACGGGGCGGTCACACTCGAGATGGCCGGCTTCTTTGGAAGCGAGGGCCATGGGCTCACCGAGATTATGGGTCCGCTGGTAGTCGACACGCTGGTCGGGATGGGCGACGAGCGGCACGCGACAATGGCGTCCCTGGCCGCTGCGATGGAGCTGTTCCCTCAAGCCTTCGGTGCCGTCTTTCTGGCCGCGGGCGTGGATTGAGCGCGCGGCCGCCGGGGCGCGCTGGCCGCCTAATGGCCGATCAGCCAGTCGAGGTTGGTGCCCACAGACCACGCTGCGGCGGCCACCAGACCGGTGAGGATCAGCACCGCAACCACCCAGAACACCATGGCGCGCCGAGCGCGCTGGCGCGCCCAGGCGAAATCCTCGATGTCGATGCCGGCGAATTGCCTTGAGGCCCAGAGATACTCGTCGGACGGCTGGGATACTTCAGCCGGGTCGTCCCGGTCGAGTCGGGCGGGTCCGCGGTGCAGTGGCGGCGGTGTGAACTGCCGGGTCGCCTGGCGCACCGGCGCAGCGCCGGCCGGCTGCGCCTCCGGCGAACGATCCGCCGGGGCTGCCCGTTGGCTCCGGCGCCCCTGCGCGACGGTCGCGGCGGCGTGCTGGGCGGAGTTCTGCGGTGCGGGCACGCGGAAGCGGGGCAGTTCGAGTTCCTCGGCGATGGCCTCGAGTTCCCCGGCCATCGCCGACGCGTCCGGGAACCGTGCGTCGGGGTTCCGCGCCGTCGCACGGGCGATGAACGCGTCGAACTGCGGTGGCACGCCGCCGATCACCGAACTCGGCGGCGGCACATCCTGATCCAGCCGTTGGTGCGCCACCGCCAGGGCGTTGTCGCCTCGGAACGGTGTTGTGCCGGTGAGCAACTCAAAGGCCATGATGCCGGCCGAGTACACGTCGCTGCGCGGTCCGGTGGCCGTGCCGGCCACCTGTTCGGGTGACAGGTAGGAGGCCGTCCCGAGGATGACGCTGGTGGAGGTGATACCGGCCTCGGCGATGGCGCGCACCAATCCGAAGTCGACCAGCTTGACCTCGCCGTCGTCGGAGATCAGCACGTTCTCCGGCTTGACGTCGCGATGCACCAGACCGGCGCGGTGGGCCTCGCCGAGCCCGCCCAGGACCGGGCGCAGCACGGCGACCATCGCATGCGGTGGCATCGGGCCGCGCTCGCGCAGCAGTTCGCGCAGGGTTCCGCCCTCGACGAGTTCCATCACCAGGAACGGGTGCCCGGCGTCGCCGCCCTGGTCGTAGATGGCGACCAGGCCGGGGTTCTTCAGCCGCGCTATCGCCCGGGCCTCGCGCTGGAAACGGGTCAGGAACTGCTGGTCACCGGCGTAGCGGGCGTCCATCACCTTCAGTGCGACGGGCCGGTCGAGACGGACGTCGTGCCCCCGGTACACCGTCGACATTCCGCCGGTGGCGATGGTGGTCTCGACGCGGTAGCGGCCGTCGAGCAGTGCCCGACAAGACGGCGCCGACGAGGGTCCGACGTCACCGGCCCATCCTAGAGTCGCCGGCAGACGAACCGGCCGACGCGATCTGGTGACAACGGCGGCGTGTCTCGCGGGGAGTTCCTTAGACTGATCGCCGTGAGCAGCATTCCGGCGGTCGACGACGTCCTCGACCCCGACGAGCCCGTCTACGACCTGCCGACGGTGGCCGAGTTGTTGCGGCATGCCGGTGACCAGGGTGCATCAGCGAACTGCGGGAAGGGCATCTGGTCGCCGTGCGGCGCAACGGCATTCCCGTCGTCCCGCAGGTGTTCCTCGGACCGGCCGGTTCGGGGCGCTTCCAGGTGGTCAAGTCGCTGCCCGGATTGCTCGCCGTCCTGCGCGACGGCGGCTACCGCGACACCGAGATTCTGCGCTGGCTGTTCACCGCCGATCCCTCGCTCACCGTCACCCGTGACGGCGTCGCGAGGCGGTGACCAACGCCCGGCCCGTCGATGCCCTGCACGCCCACCAGGCGCGCGAGGTGCTGCGCCGGGCTCAGGCGATGGCGTACTGAGGCATCGGGCTCAGGCGGCCCGCCACGATTTCTCGCGCCGCAGCGAATACCACGCCGTCACCGCGCATGCGGTGGCCAGCGACCACGTGCAGCCAGGAATACATGCCGTGCGAGCCGTCCGGTTTGAAGATCACCATGATCCACGTCGAGAAGCCGGCGATCAGGGCGATCGCCGCGCGCGACTGCGCCAGCGCCGACGACCACCGCGAGCGGCCAGGTGTAGTACCACGGCAGTGCGGCCGGCACGAACAGCACGACGACCACCATCGCCCAGGCGATACCCTGCAGCGCCTCCCGGTCGGTGTGCCGAAACCGCCACCACAGCAACGGGAAGTGATTCCGACGATGATGGCGATGCCGACCAGTCTGGTGACGTCGAGGACGGCGTAGAAGTTGACCGGCACCAGCAGGCTGCCGATCGCGTCGGTGAGGTTGGCGACGGCGGTGGGAATGGTCAGCCAGTTGATGATCCGCACGGAGCCGGCCAGCGCGGTCAGCCAGCCCAGCCCGACGCCGGCCAGGCCGGACAGCGTCGCGAACACCGCGACGAACGTGGCCACCGAGGCGCGCGGAGGCAATGAGCGAACGCCCGCAAGCGGTTTCCGCCGAGATGGCGCACCCAGACCCACACCATGAACGGCAAGTGCGAGCACCGCGGTGGCCTTGACCGCCACCGCGACCGCGATCAGCGCCGCGCCGCCGACATGGCGCCCGGCGAACGTCAGCGCGATGCCGGCCATCATCAGGCCGACCATCAGCATCTCGTTGTGCACCCCGCCCATCAGGTGAATGATCACCAGCGGGTTGAGCACGCAGATCCACAGTGCCACTGCGCCGTTCGGCGCCGACGTGGCGGGCCACCCGGGGGGCGGCCCAGATCAGCAGGGCCAGCCCGGGAAGCATGCACAGCCGCAGCAGCATGGTTCCCGCGACGACGTTGTTGCCCACCAGCATGGTGACGAACTTCGCCACCAGGATGAACGCCGGGCCGTACGGGGCGGTGGTGGTGGTCCAGACCTGGCTGACGTTGTCCAGCAAGGAATTCGGGTTCTCGATCGGGCCCACCACGTAGGGGTCGAAACCGTCCCGCAGCAGTGCTCCCTGCGCCAGGTACGAGTAGGTGTCCCGGCTGAACAGCGGGACGCTCAGGAGCAGCGGCGCCAGCCAGAATCCGGTCGTGGCGATCATCGTGTGCCTCGCCGGTCGGCCTGCCGTCGACCAGTCGGCGGCCCAGCCACAACCACGCCGCCAGCATCGTCGAGCACACCACCCCACAGCAGCAGCGAGGAGATCACCAGGCCGTGGCCGAAACGCATCCAGGACAGGTGCAGCGACTCCAGCATGGGGTCGTGCAGCCGGGTGCTGCCCGCGCCGAGGCCGCCCGCGGTGATCAGCACCGCGCCGAGGAATCCGAGCCGGGCCGGACGTCCCTCGTCGGAGCGCGCGAAGGCGACCAGAGCGCTCAGGGTCGTCGGCGCGGAGGGCGCACTGGTCGATGCTGACATCGCTATGCCGACCGGTTGGCGGCCAATCCGGCGAGTTCGGTCAGCCCGGCCTTGGCCGGCGCGTTGATCGGGGCCTGCCGCAACACCTCGAGTCCCCGGCGGGTCAGCATGTCGATGTGGTCCTCCACCGCGGCCAGGGCGCCCACCGACTCGATCACCGAACACAGTTCGCGCACCTGGGCGTCGGTGAGATCGGTGCCGACCGAGGACACCAGCAGTCGGGCGCCGGCCGGGTCGGACTGCTGTGCGCGTTCGACCGCCTCGGCGAGCAGCACGGTGCGCTTTCCGGAGCGCAGGTCGTCGCCGGAGGGCTTGCCGGTGACCGCGGGATCGCCGAAAACGCCCAGCACGTCGTCGCGTAATTGGAAGGCGACCCCGAAATCGGTGCCGAGGCTGTGGAAGATGTCGTGCACGTCGGGGCGGTCGGCGGCCGCGGCGGCACCCAACTGCAGCGGCCGCGACACCGTGTACGACGCGGTCTTGTAGGTGTTGACGTTCATCGCCGACGCGATCGAGTGCGCGCCACTGGATTCGGCGACGATGTCGAGGTACTGGCCGCCGAGGACCTCGGTGCGGATGTCCGACCAGACGCGCTGCACCCGGCGTTGCTCGTCGGGGGACAGGTCGGCACTCGGCCACGATGTCGTCGGCCCACACCAGCGACAGGTCGCCCAGCAGGATCGCCGCCGAGCGGCCGAACTGCTCGGGCGAGCCGCGCCAGCCGCGCCCGCGGTGCAGTGCCGTGAAGTGCACGTGCGCGGTCGGCATCCCGCGGCGGGTGGCCGAGTCGTCGATCACGTCGTCGTGCACCAGGGCGCAGGCATGCAGCAGTTCCAGTGCGGAGAACAGCCGCAGAATCGCGGTCGTCGACGGGAGTCTCCGGGTCGGGCGTGACGGCCCGGTAGCCCCAGTAGGCGAAGGCCGGCCGCAGTCGTTTGCCGCCCCGCAGGACGAAATCCTCCAGGACGGCGATCAAGGCCGTCGTAGTCCGGCCCGATGTAGGCGGCTTCGGCGCCGGCGTCCCGCCAGGTAATCCCGAAGCTGTTCGGTGACGGCCCCGGCCAATTCGGCAGCCGACGGTGCTGCTGCGTGCGGACTCAGCGCGGCGCCCCTTTCTCCCGCTTCGACGTCGGCCCTGGCGTGTGCGCACCCGGGACGACGGTCCGGGTGCATTCAGACTAGAGGTCGTCGCCGGTTTCGGCGGCCGCGAAGCGGGGCGAGGTGCGGTCGCGGTCACGCCAGGCCAGCGCCGCGATGATCCCGGCCACCAGACAGGCGGCCAGCCCGAGCCAGATCGCGGCGGCGGTGAAGGACCGGGTGCTGGGGTCGGTGTAGCGGGACTGCGCGCTCATGGTGGTGACCACACCGGGCTTGAGCGTCCACTCGACGGTGTTGGTGTCGATGCGATCACCGTTGGTCGAGGTGACCTCGCCGGGGAACGCGACGCTGAACGTCACGTCGGCCTCGGGATCGGTGACGTTGGTCAGATCCACCCGACCCTCGAGGATGACCAGGTCGCCGGCCCGGCGCAACGAGATGTCCACACCGGTGGCGTCACGGCTGAGGTTGGCCAGCTGCGGCACCTCGGCGAAGGTCAGATCGCTGAAACTGGCCCGCGACCCGACGTAGCCGTCGGCGGTGTACGACGACACCGAGATCTTCTGGCTGAACGCCATGTTCTCGTCGAACTGCGGCCCCTTGTCGTTGTCGTTGCGGGGTTTGACCGCGGCGAGGATCTCGCCGGATACCAGGTCATCGGGCGATACGGTGATCGAGGCGTGCACCCGCAGGCAACCGGCCAGCGCGGGAGCGACAAGCACCAGCAGGAGCACCAGCGCGCGCAGGCGACGGCTGTGAACGCGGTCACGCACGGGGGACGGCACGAGGGGTATCGTGCCAGATCCCACTCAGGTCGGCGGTCCGCGGTGCTCTTCCGGCCGGGGGCGCTCCCCCGGCAGGGGAAGGGCGCGGCCCAGAACGGCGAAGGCCCGCGGGTCGCCGGCGAAGTGGTAGCCGCGGATGACGTCGGTGAAGCCCAGTCGGCGGTACAGCCGCCAGGCGCGGTTGGGCTCGCCGTCGATCTCCGGGGTGGACAGCAGCACGTGGGCCTCCGGGCGATCGGAGAGCAACCGGCGCGCCAGTGCTTCGCCGAGTCCGCGGCCCTGGGCGCCGGGGTGGATGTGCAACTCCGTCAGTTCGAAGTAGTCGCCCATCAAGCGGCTGATGTGGGCGTGCGGGAAGCCGACGTGGCGCAGGCCGCGCACCACCTGCTGCTGCCACCACTGGTCGGGCGCGCCGCGGTAGCCGTAGGCGACGCCGAGCAGTCGCGCGCGGCTCACCTGCTCCTCGGTGGGATGGCCGGACTCGCCGGCGTCCACATCGACCGCGGCGACCCCGCGCCACCCGTTGCGGCGGGTGTGCTCCAGCCACATCGAGGCTCGCTGGCCCTCGGTGCCGCGCGGGTAGCTCATCGCGTCGACGTAGACCGACAGCGCCTCGCCGAGCCGGTGCTGCATATCGCCGGGGGACAGGTCGATGAGGAAGATCGTCACCGCCGCTCGCCCCTTCCCGCCGTCGTGTCCGCTGTTCGCGACTACGTCGTCATTATGGTTGGCGAACGGCAGGCAACTGTGACGTTGCCCTTACGCCGGGCGTAGGAGTGCCGGCCTGGCCGGGCCGGCGATTAGACTCGGATCGACAGATCACCAAATCAGGTGTTCGAACGGGGTGGTACGGGGCATCGCCTGCTCGTATCATATGAATAACTGCCCGGCCGATGCCGTGGCGGGAACCACTGTTTCGGCTTCGGCAAAGGAGGGACGAATGCCACTCTCCGAGCACGAGCAGCGGATGCTCGATCAGATCGAGAGTGCTCTCTACGCCGAGGATCCGAAGTTCGCGTCCAGCGTCCGGGGCGGCAATCTGCGTACCCCGTCGATGCGCAGACGTCTGCAGGGCGCGGGACTGTTCGTCCTCGGACTGGCCATGCTGGTGGCGGGTGTCGCGATCAAGGCGACGATGATCGGTGGATTCCCGGCGCTGTCGGTCGTCGGGTTCGTCGTGATGTTCGCCGGCGTGATCTTCGCGGTCACCGGTCCGCCGGTCGTCGGTAAGCGCGACGGCGGTGCGGCCCCCGGGCCGTCCCGTCAGCGTCGCCAGCGCGGTGGTGGCGGTTCCTTCGCCAGTCGTATGGAGGACCGTTTCCGTCGTCGTTTCGACGAGTAACGGCAGGTAACAGGGTTTTCGGGGGCAGCCGATCGGCTGCCCCCCTTTTTGTCTCCGGATGGTCTCCGGATGGATCACCCCGTCCCGGGCGACCTGTTGTGCCCATCCCGGGGTGACGCGTGGCTGCGGCGCGCCCCACTTCTCCCCACCCGACTGAGCTGTGCTTTTCACCGCCGACCACTCCCGACGGTGCCCTTTTCCGGGCCCGTCGGACGCATAAAGCCGCCCATGGGGCGCGGAATGGCGACTTTCGGGTCAACAAGTGGAGAAAAGTGGGGGATAGTGGGGTATCGTGGCGGCAGCGGGGTGAAGGCCCCGGGTGTAGGAGGTGCGGGAGATGTTCCTGGGCACCTACACGCCGAAGTTGGACGACAAGGGCCGCCTGACGCTGCCCGCGAAGTTCCGCGACGATCTGGCAGGAGGGTTGATGGTCACCAAGAGCCAAGACCACAGCCTCGCCGTGTATCCGCGGGCCCAGTTCGAGCAGTTGGCCCGACGGGCCGCGGCGACCTCGCGCAGCAATCCCGAGGCCCGCGCCTTCCTGCGCAACCTGGCGGCCGGCACCGACGAGCAGCACCCGGACTCGCAGGGCCGGATCACGCTGTCGGCCGACCACCGCCGGTACGCCGATCTGTCGAAAGACTGCGTGGTGATCGGGGCGGTGGACTTCCTGGAGATCTGGGACGCCGACGCCTGGCGGAACTACCAGCAGACCCATGAAGAAAACTTCTCCGCGGCCAGCGATGACGCGATCAGCGGCATTATCTAGGCCCGCGGTGACAAGGTCCGCGACTGCCCGTGCAGCGTGGTCTCTGCCCGAACCGACCCTGGCGTACTTCCCCGACGCCAGGTTCGCGAACTCGGACAGGGACCTCGCTGCAGGGGCGGTGTCACCCATCGGAGTCGGAGATCCTGTCGTGACCGAGGACCCCACCCGCCACCGGGGCAGTATCCAACCGGGCCACATCCCGGTCCTGCTGGGACGTTGCGTCGATCTGCTGGCGCCCGCTCTGACGCGCGGCGCCGAGGACGGGTCCGGAGCCGTCCTGGTCGACGCCACCCTCGGCGCCGGCGGCCACGCCGAGCGATTTCTCGAGCAGTTCAGCGGCCTGCGGTTGGTGGGACTGGACCGTGACCCGGACGCGCTGGCGACCGCGGGCCGACGGCTGGCCCGCTTCGGCGGCCGTGTCACCCTCGTGCACACCCGCTACGACGGGCTGGCGGACGCCCTCGAGGAGGTCGGTCTGGGGGCAGTCGGGTCGGTGCACGGAATCCTGTTCGACCTCGGGGTGTCCTCCATGCAACTGGACCGCCCGGAGCGGGGATTCTCCTACGCCCAGGATGCCCCGTTGGACATGCGGATGGACTCGGATGCCGAACTCACCGCGGCCGACATCCTCAACACCTATGACCGCCGGCAACTCACCGACATCCTCCGCAGGTTCGGCGAAGAGAAGTTCGCGTCGCGGATCGCCGGATTCATCGTCGAGCGGCGGGCCCGGACGCCGTTTCGCCGCACCGGCCAGCTGGTCGAGACGCTGTACGACGCCATTCCCGCTCCCGCGCGTCGGACCGGCGGCCATCCGGCGAAGCGCACCTTTCAGGCGCTGCGTATCGCCGTCAACGCCGAACTGGACTCCCTGACCGCAGCCCTGCCGGCGGCGCTGGCGGCGCTGCGCCCCGGGGGGCGCATCGTCGTGATGGCCTACCAGTCCCTGGAGGACCGGATCGTCAAGGCCGCATTCGGTGCTGCGACGGCCTCGCGTACTCCGGCGGGCCTGCCGGTGGAGCTGCCCGGCCACGAAGCGGAATTCACCAGTCTCACCCGCGGCGCCGAACGGGCCGGCGCGGAGGAGATCGAACGCAATCCGCGCAGCGCACCGGTGCGGCTGCGGGCCATCGAACGACGCCGGCGAGAGGACGTCTGAATGAAGGTCGGGCGTAAGCGGGCCAGCCGCACCACTGATGACGTCGATGTCACCGGTGCGCCGCCACACCGTCGTCGCGGAGCCGACGGGTCCCCAGGCCGCGGCGGCGTGGCGGACGCGCCGGCCCGGCCCGGCCGGCAGCGTGCCGCCACCCGTGGCCGCCGCCCTCAGGAGCCCCGGTCGCAGCGTCCCGGCCCGCAGAGCGTGCCCACTTCGCGTCCGGCCGACCGGCCGGCCCGCCCGAAGACGGCCAGCCAGGCCAAAGCGCGCGCCAAGGCGCGGAAAGCGAAGGCGCCCAAAGCGATCCGGCTTCCCCTCCGTGACCGGCTGATCGCACGGCTGACGAAGGTCGACCTGCGGCCCCGGGCCCTGCTGGCCAGGATTCCGTTCGTGGTGCTGGTGATCGGCTCGCTGGCCATCGGCCTGGCCGTCACCTTGTGGCTCTCCACCGATTCGGCGCAGCGTTCCTACCAACTGTCGAGCGCCCGAGCCCTCAATGACGCGTTGATGCAGCAGAAGGAGGCCCTCGAGCGGGATGTACTGGAAGCCGAGTCGGCGCCGGCGCTGGCCGACGCGGCCCGCGATCTGGGCATGATCCCGTCACGGGACACCGCCCATCTGGTGCAGGACCCCGCCGGCAACTGGTTCGTCGTCGGCCAGCCGAAGCCCGCCGAGGGGGCGCCGCCGCCTCCGTTGAACATCAAGTTGCCCGAGGAGAAGCCGCCGGCCCCGGCAGCGCCGCCGGCCCCGAAGCCCGGCACGCGGGGCGAGGTCCCGGTCAACGGCGCGCCACCACGTGCTCTCCCCGGCGCCGGCGAGGTGCCGGTGGTTGTGCCGCCCGCGCCCAACCCGTACAGCGCACACGCCCCGGCCGGCTCCGCGCTGCCCGGCCCCGCGCCCCTGCCCGGCCCCGGCGCTGCCAGCGGCCAGGGCGGGCTGGTGCTGCTGCCGGTCGCACCGCCGGCTGCCGTGGTTCCGCCCGCCGGGGTGGCGCCGATGCCGCCGACGGGTCCCAGCGGCCCGGTACCGGTGCCGGCGGGCCCGCCGGCCGGTGCCGCCGCAGGAGTGCCGCAGTGAAGCGGCCGGCGGGCGGCAACCGCCGGGTGCACACCCCGTCCAGCCAGCCGGTCACCGCGGGCCAGGGCCGGGCGGCCAACGCCCGCCGCATCCGGGCCGTCGCCGAAACCCGTTCGGACAGAGCCTCTTTCGGCTACCGCTACCGGGTCGGCAACATCGTCATCTTCATCGCCCTGATGGTCGCCGCCGGGCAGCTGTTCAACCTGCAGGTGCCCCGGGCCGCCGGTCTGCGGGCCCAGGCCGCCGGGTCAGCTCAAGGTCACCGATGTCGAGAAGGCGGTGCGCGGCAGCGATCGTCGACCGCAATTTCGACAAGCTGTCGTTCACCACCGAGGCCCGCGCGCTGACCTTCCAGCCCACCAAGATCCGCAAGCAACTCGTCGAGGCCAAACAGAAGTCACCGGCCGCCCCGGATCCCGACCAGCGGCTCGCCGAGATCGCCCGGGATGTGTCGGCCAAGCTGAACAACACACCCGGACGCCGCCGACCCTGCTCAAGAAGCTGCGCAGCAACGAGACCTTCGTCTACCTGGCCCGGGCCGTCGATCCCGGCATCGCCGACGCGATCGTCAAGAAGTACCCGGAGGTGGGCGCCGAGCGGCAGGACATCCGTCAGTACCCGGGCGGCTCGCTGGCGGCCAACGTCGTCGGCGGCATCGACTGGGACGGCCACGGACTGCTCGGGCCTGGAGGAGTCGATGGACGCCAAGCTGGCGGGCACCGACGGGTCGGTCACCTATGACCGCGGCTCCGACGGGGTGGTGATCCCGGGCAGCTACCGCAACCGCCACCAGGCCGTCAACGGGTCCACGGTGCAGTTGACCCTCGACGATGACATCCAGTTCTACGTCCAGCAGCAGGTGCAACTGGCCAAGAACGCCTCCGGTGCCAGGAACGTCTCGGCGGTGGTGCTCGACGCCAAGACCGGCGAGGTGCTGGCGATGGCGAACGACAACACCTTCGACCCGAGCCAGGACATCGGCCGCCAGTCCGACCGGCAGATCGGCAACCTGCCGGTCACCTCGCCGTTCGAGCCCGGATCGGTGAACAAGATCGTCACCGCGGCGGCGGCGATCGAATACGACCTGACCAACCCCGACGAGGTGCTGTCGGTACCCGGGTCCATCAACATGGGCGGTGTCAACGTCCGCGACGCGTGGGGCCACGGCGTGATGCCGTACACCACCACCGGTGTCTTCGGGAAGTCCTCCAACGTCGGCACCCTGATGCTGGCCCAGCGGATCGGACCGGAGCGCTACTACGACATGCTCGGCAAGTTCGGCCTCGGCCAGCGCACCGGAGTCGGATTGCCCGGAGAGAGCGCGGGCATCGTGCCGCCCATCGACCAGTGGTCGGGCAGCACCTTCTCCAATCTGCCCATCGGACAGGGTCTTTCGATGACCCTGCTGCAGATGACCGGGATGTACCAGGCCATCGCCAACGACGGGGTGCGGATTCCGCCGCGCATCGTCAAGGCCACGATCGCCGCCGGACGGCACCCGCACCGAAGAACCCCGGCCGGACGGCATCCGCGTGGTCAACGACGGGGACGGCCCGGACGGTGCGCAACATGTTGCGGGCCGTCGTCCAGCGTGACCCGATGGGCGCCCAGCAGGGCACCGGTCCGGCTGCCGCGGTCGAGGGCTATCAGGTCGCCGGCAAGACCGGCACCGCCCAGCAGATCAACCCGGCCTGCGGCTGCTACTACGACGACGTCTACTGGATCACCTTCGCCGGCATGGCACCGGCCGACGACCCCCGCTACGTCATCGGGATCATGATGGACGCGCCGTCCCGCAATGCCGACGGATCTCCCGGCCACTCGGCCGCCCCACTGTTCCACAACATCGCCGGCTGGCTGATGCAGCGGGAGAACGTCCCGCTGTCGCCCGATCCGGGGCCGCCGCTGACCCTGCAGGCGGCCTGACTCCCGGTCCCGAACCGGGGTGGTCGGTAGGGTGAAGCACCGATCGGGCGGGCGCGGTGATCGCTCGCGCGGCCGCCCTGACCTAGTCGACGGGAGGTGACCGGCGGTGACCAGCGCACTGCGGCCCCGGAACACCCCGGGGCTGTCGCTCCGCTTCCTGGCCGACACCATCGCAGTGGGCTCCGGCGGCGGTGGGACCGCCCTGCCGGATGTCCGCGTCAGCGGAGTCACCCTGCGCGCCCAGGACGCCGTACCCGGAGACCTGTTCGCGGCGCTGCCCGGGTCCACGGCCCACGGCGCCGAGTTCGCCGCCGCGGCGATCGCCGCGGGCGCGGTGGCCGTGCTCACCGACGCCGACGGCGTCGCGGTGATCCACCGCCTGCTGGGCGATCCCGCGCCGGTGCCGGTGCTGGTCCATCCGGCACCGCGTGCGGTGCTCGGGGCGCTGGCCGTCGGCCGTCTACGGCCACCCGTCGGACCGGGTCGTGGTCCTCGGCGTCACCGGAACCTCCGGCAAGACCACCACCACCCACCTCATCGAGGCCGGCCTGCGGGCGGCCGGACGCACCCCCGGGCATGATCGGCACCGTCGGCGTCCGGATCGCCGGTTCGGACGTGCCCAGCGCGCTGACCACCCCGGAGGCTCCTGCGCTGCAGGCGCTGCTGGCGGTGATGGCCGAGCGCGGTGTGGACACCGCGGTGATGGAGGTGTCCAGCCACGCCCTGGAACTCGGCCGGGTGGACGGAATCCGTTTCGCGGTCGGCGGTTTCACCAATCTCTCGCGTGACCACCTGGACTTCCACCCGACGATGGAGGCCTACTTCGACGCCAAGGCGCGGCTGTTCGACCCGGACTCGCCGCTGCACGCGCACATCGCGGTGGTTTGCGTCGACGACGAGGCCGGCCGGGCCATGGCCGACCGCGCCGCCGCCGCGGTCACGGTCAGCGCCGAGGGCAACCAGGCCGACTGGACCGCCGAGGACATCGTCGAACTGGACAGCGGACTGCAGGAGTTCACCGCCGTCGACCCGGCCGGGGTGCACCACCGGCTGCGGATCGGGCTTCCCGGGCCGCTACAACGTGGCCAACGCGCTGCTGGCGCTGGCCATGCTCGACGCCGTCGGCGTCTCGCCCGAGCAGGCGTCGCCGGGACTGCGCACGGCCGCGGTTCCCGGCCGTCTCGAACTCGTCGACCGCGGCCAGGACTTTCTGGCCGTCGTCGACTACGCCCACAAGCCCGGCGCGCTGCGCGCGGTGCTGGAGACGCTGCGCCGGCCGGGTGCCCGGCTGGCGGTGGTGTTCGGCGCCGGCGGGAACCGCGATCCGGGCAAGCGGGCGCCGATGGGGCAGGTCGCGGCCGAGCTCGCCGACCTGGTGGTGGTCACCGACGACAACCCGCGCGACGAGGATCCGCGCGACGATCCGTGCGGCGGTGATGGCCGGGGCGGCCGCCGGCCGGACGCCGGCCGCCGGCCGAGGTGGTCGAGATCGCCGACCGGCGTTCGGCGATCGGGCATGCGGTCGGCTGGGCCCGGCGCGGCGATGTCGTGGTGATCGCCGGCAAGGGTCACGAGACCGGGCAGACGGGCGGCGGGCAGACCCGGCCCTTCGACGACCGCGAGGAACTGGCCGCGCGCGCTCGACACACGCGAATCGTCCGGAGGCGCAGATGATCGACCTGACCGTCGCCCAGATCGCCGACATCGTCGGCGGCCGGCTGGCCGACATCACGCCCGAGGAGGCCGCGGCGACGCACGTCACCGTCGACGGTGGAGTTCGACTCACGGGCCGTCACCCCCGGCGGGCTGTTCCTGGCGCTGTCCGGGGGCCAGAGCCGACGGCCACGACTTCGCCCGCGGCTGCCGTGGCGGCGGGCGCGGTGGCCGTGCTGGCCGCGCGCCCGGTCGGGGTTCCGGCCATCATCGTGCCGCCCGCGGCCGCTGAAGACGCCCATTCCGGGGCACTCGAGCACGACGTCGACGGATCCGGTGCCGCGGTGCTCGCCGCACTGGCCACCCTCGCCGCCGCGGTGGCCGCCGACCTGGTGGCCGGCGGGTTGCGGATCGTCGGCATCACCGGATCCTCGGGCAAGACGTCCACCAAGGACCTGATCGCCGCGGTGCTGCGCCCACTCGGTGAGGTGGTGGCCCCGCCGGGGTCGTTCAACAACGAACTGGGCCACCCCTGGACCGTGCTGCGGGCCACCCGGGAGACCGACTTCCTGGTCCTGGAGATGTCCGCGCGTCATCCCGGCAACATCGATGCCCTGGCCCGGATCGCGCGGCCGTCGATCGCGGTGGTGCTCAACGTCGGAACCGCGCACCTCGGTGAATTCGGATCGCGCGAGGCGATAGCCGCCACCAAAGCCGAACTGGTACAAGCGGTTCCGGACTCCGGTGTCGTCGTTCTCAACGCCGACGACCCCGTCGTCGCGGCGATGGCCGCGCAGACCCGCGCCCGGGTGGTCACGGTCGGCCGCGGCGAGACGACCGACGTCCGCGCCGAGGACGTGACACTCGACGAACTGGCCAGGCCGCGGTTCACCCTGCGGGCCCCCGGTGCGGTCGGTGCAGGTCACCCTGGCGGTGCACGGCGAACATCAGGTCGGCAACGCGCTGTCGGCGGCGGCGGTGGCGCTGGAATGCGGGGCCAGCCTGCAGCAGGTCGCCGACGCGCTGGCCGATGCGGCGCCGGCGTCACGGCATCGGATGGAAGTGCGCACCCGCGCAGACGGGGTCACCATCATCAACGACGCCTACAACGCGAATCCGGACTCGATGCGGGCCGGACTGCAGGCCCTGGCGGTGATGGCCCGGCAGCACGAGGGGAACCGGAGTTGGGCGGTGCTCGGCGAGATGGGCGAGTTGGGGGAGGACTCGATAACCGAACACGACCGCGTCGGACGGCTCGCCGTGCGCTTAGATATCAGTCGTCTTGTCGTCGTCGGAACCGGGAGGCCCATGAGCGCCATGCATCAGGGGGCGGTCATGGAGGGATCCTGGGGATCGGAGTCGCTCCAGGTGCCCGATGCCGACGGCGCGCTGGAGTTGCTGCGCGCCGAACTCGCACCTGGTGACGTGGTCCTGGTCAAGGCCTCCAACGCGGCCGGGCTCGGCGCACTGGCCGAAGCGCTCCTCGGCACTCAGACGGAGCCGATGAGATGAGACAGATCCTCATCGCCGTCGGCATCTCGCTGATGGTGTCGATCCTGCTGACGCCGACGCTGATCCGGCTCTTCAGCCGGCAGGGCTTCGGGCAGGAGATCCGTGAGGACGGGCCACCCAGTCACAAGACCAAACGCGGCACGCCGTCGATGGGCGGGGTGGCCATCCTGGCCGGCATCTGGGCCGGCTACTTCGGGACCCACCTGGTCGGTCTGGTTCTGGACGGGATGGGCCCCTCGGCGTCGGGTCTGCTGGTGCTGGGGCTGGCCACCATACTGGGCATCGTCGGCTTTCTCGATGACCTCATCAAGATCAGGCGGTCGCGCAATCTGGGCCTGAACAAGACCGCCAAGACCGTCGGGCAGATCGGCGCCGCGCTGCTGTTCGGCGTCCTGGTGCTGCGGTTCGCCAATCCCGAGGGGCTGACGCCCGGTTCGAACACCCTGTCCTACGTTCGGGAGATCTCCACCGTCGCGTTGCCGCCGCTGCTGTTCGTGCTGTTCGTCCTCGTGTTGGTCAGTGCCTGGTCCAATGCGGTGAACCTCACCGACGGCCTCGACGGTCTGGCGGCCGGGTCGATGGCGATGGTCAGTTCGGCCTATGTGCTGATCACGTTCTGGCAGTACCGCAACTCCTGCGCAACCGCCCCCGGACTGGGCTGCTACAACGTCCGCGATCCGCTGGACCTCGCGCTGATCGCCGCCGCGACCGCCGGTGCATGCACCGGATTCCTGTGGTGGAACGCCGCCCCGGCGAAGATCTTCATGGGTGACACCGGGTCGCTCGCGCTGGGCGGGATCATCGCCGGCCTGTCCATCACCAGCCGCACCGAGGTGCTGGCCGTCGTGCTCGGCGCACTGTTCGTCGCCGAGGTCACCTCGGTGGTCATGCAGATCGTCGCGTTCCGTTCCACCGGGCGCCGGGTGTTCCGGATGGCGCCGTTCCACCACCATTTCGAACTCGTCGGCTGGGCCGAGACGACGGTGATCATCCGGTTCTGGCTGCTCACCGCGATCGCCTGCGGACTCGGGTCGGCGCTGTTCTACAGCGAGTGGCTGCACGCCATCGGGGACTGAGGTGGCCGACCTGTCACTGCTGGCCCCCGGATCCCGGGTACTGGTGGCCGGCGCCCGCGTCACCGGTCGGGCCATCGTTGCGGCCCTGGCGGACTCGGGGGTCCATCTCACGGTGTTCGACGACGACCTCTCCGCGGCCCGGGCGATCGGCGGGGTGGAGGCCGTCGGTTCGGCAGAGGCTCAAGCCCGGGTCGCCGACGTCGACCTGGTGGTCACCAGTCCGGGGTTCCCGCCGACCGCACCGGTGCTGGCGGCCGCGGCCGCGGCCGGGGTGCCGATCTGGGGTGATGTGGAACTGGCCTGGCGGCTCGACGCGGCGGGCCGCTACGGGCCGCCGCGGCGCTGGCTGGTGGTGACCGGCACCAACGGCAAGACCACCACCACGTCGATGCTCTACGACATGCTCATCGCCGACGGACGTCGGGCCGTGCTGTGCGGCAACATCGGCGATCCGGTGCTCGACGTGCTGGCGCAGCCGTCGGATCTGCTGGCCGTCGAAGTGTCCAGCTTCCAGCTGTTCTGGGCGCCGTCACTGCGGCCCGACGCCGGTGTGGTGCTCAACGTCGCCGAGGACCACCTGGACTGGCACGGCGGGTTCGAGGCGTACGCGGCGGCCAAGGCGAGGGCGCTGGACGGCCGCGTGGCGGTGGCGGGCCTGGACGACCCCACGGCCGCCGCGCTGCTGCCCGGGCGGCGGCGCCGGTCAAAGTCGGCTTCCGGCTCGGTGAGCCGGCCGCCGGGGAACTCGGTGTGCGCGACGGGGCGCTGATCGACCGGGCGTTCGCCGACGGCCTGGTTCTGGCCGAGGTCGCCGACATCCCGGTGGCCGGCCCGGTGGGGGTGCTCGACGCACTGGCCGCCGCCGCGCTGGCCCGCGCGGTCGATGTGCCGGCCACGGCCATCGCGGCGGCGCTGACCGATTTCCGGGTGGGGCGGCACCGCGCCGAGCGGGTCGGCGTGATCGACGGCGTGAGCTTCGTCGACGACTCCAAGGCCACCAATCCGCACGCGGCCGAGGCGTCGATCATGGCCTATCCGCGGGTGGTGTGGGTGGCCGGCGGCATGCTGAAAGGCGCGTCGGTCGAGGACACCGTGGCCCGGGTGGCCGACCGGCTGGCCGGTGTCGTGCTGATCGGCCGCGACCGCGCCGACTTCGCCAAGGCGTTATCGCGACACGCTCCCGATCTCCCGGTCATCCAGGTTGTGACGGGGGAGGATGCTGTGGTGGATGAGACCAGTGAGTCAGATGTTACTAATGAGACTCAGCTGATCGAAGCGTCCGGTCCCGGCGTCGGCTGGCAGGTGATGACGGCAGTCATCGACGCCGCCACCAAGCTGGCCCAACCGGGCGATACGGTCCTGCTGGCCCCGGCCGGCGCGTCCTTCGACCAGTTCACCGGATATGCCGACCGCGGCGAGGCGTTCGCCGACGCGGTCCGCGTCCGGGCCGCAGGCAAGGCGCGGTAGGACCGTGGGCGCGGTCTGGTCCCGGCTCAGGCGCCGGGACGCCGAGTCGACCGATGCCGCCGCGACAGACGCGAGCGACGTCGCTCCGGTGGACCCCGACACGGAGTCGGGCACCGAACCCGACGCGGCAGCTCCGGTCGTCACCGCCCCGGTCACCCGGAAGTTCGCTCCGCCCAAGCCTTTCGGCGCCTGGCTCGCCCGGCCGATGACGTCGTTCCACCTGATGATCTCGGTGGCCACCCTGCTGACCATCCTCGGCCTGATCATGGTGCTGTCCGCCTCTGGCGTGCATTCCTACGACGAGGACGGCTCGCCGTGGTCGATCTTCATCCGCCAGGTGATGTGGGCGACGCTGGGTCTGTTCGCGTGCTGGATCGCGCTGCGGTTGCCGGTGCGGTTCCTGCGGGCGACGGCGTTCTCCGCCTTCGCCCTGACCATCGTGATGCTGGTGGCGGTGCTGATTCCCGGCATCGGCCGGGTCGCCAACGGCACCCGCGGGTGGTTCGTGCTCGGCGGCCTGTCGATGCAGCCCTCGGAACTGGCCAAGATCGCCTTCGTCATCTGGGGATCGCACATCCTGGCCGCGCGCCGGATGGAACGGGCCAGCCTGCGCGAGATGCTCATCCCCTTGCTGCCGGCCGCGGTCTGCGCGCTGGCGCTGATCGTGGCCCAACCCGACCTCGGCCAGACGGTGTCGCTGGGCATCATCCTGCTGGCCCTGCTGTGGTTCGCCGGTCTGCCGCTGAAGGTGTTCGTCAGTTCGCTGGTGGCCGCGGTGTCGGCCGCGGCCGTGCTCGCGCTGTCCGCGGGCTACCGGTCCGACCGGGTTCGGTCCTGGCTGGACCCCAGCGCCGACGCCCAGGGCGCCGGCTACCAGGCGCGGCAGGCCAAGTTCGCGCTGGCCAACGGGGGGGTGTTCGGCGACGGGCTCGGCCAGGGCACCGCCAAGTGGAACTACCTGCCCAATGCCCACAACGACTTCATCTTCGCCATCGTCGGCGAAGAGCTCGGGTTCATCGGCGCCTTCGGGCTGATCTGCCTGTTCGGGCTGTTCGCCTACACCGGCATGCGGATCGCCAAACGCTCCACCGACCCGTTCCTGCGACTGATGACTGCTACCGCCACGGCCTGGGTGATCGGTCAGGTGTTCATCAACGTCGGCTATGTGATCGGCCTGCTCCCGGTCACCGGTATCCAGCTGCCGCTGATATCGGCGGGTGGGACATCCACAGCCACAACACTGTTCATGGTGGGGCTGATGGCCAATGCGGCCCGGCACGAGCCTGACGCGGTGGCGGCGCTGCGGGCCGGGCGCGACGACCGGATGAACCGGTTGCTGCGCCTGCCGTTACCCGAGGCCTACTTGCCCAGCCGGGTGGAGGTCCTGCGCAACCGGTTGCGGTCGCGCCCGGAGCCGCCGAAGAAGACCACGCCGGCCGGCCGGCCCGCCAAAGTCCCGGCCAAAGCCGCCAAGCCCGCCCGAAAAACCGCGACGCCGGCGCGCCGGGCCGAGCCGGGCGAACGGAGTCGCCGCGCCGCGGCGGAGAGCGGTCGCACCCGCGCCGCGGCGAGCGCCCGGAACACCGAAACGGGGACGGTGCACGGCGCGCGCCGGGACTCAGGGCATCATGGAGGCGCCTCTGATCAGAGGCGCGCCGCCGCGGCTGAGGGCCGCGGGCGCCAGGGGAACGACCGTCGTTCCCGCGCATTGGAAGGTCAGCGTCGCCGGTGAACGTCTCTGAGGTCGACGGCGGTGTGGGCCGGGGCGACTCGGGTACCGACGGCGGCCCCGGGTCCGGCACCGTCTCGGTGGTGCTCGCCGGCGGCGGAACCGCCGGGCATGTCGAGCCCGCACTGGCGGTCGCCGACGCGCTGACCGCGGTGCAACCCGCCATCCGCATCACCGCCCTGGGCACGCCGCGAGGCCTGGAGACCCGGTTGGTGCCCGAGCGTGGCTACGACCTCCGCCTGGTGACCCCGGTTCCGTTGCCGCGCAAGCTCAACGGCGACCTGCTGCGGCTGCCGTGGCGGATCCGCAGGTCGGTCCGGCAGACCCGGTCGGTGCTCGAGGACGTCGACGCCGACGTCGTGGTGGGATTCGGCGGGTATGTCGCGGTGCCCGCGTATCTGGCCTCGCGGGGCCGATACCCGGTGGTCGTCCACGAGGCCAATGCCCGCGCCGGGCTGGCCAACCGCCTCGGGGCGCGGATCGCCCGAAGGGTACTGGCCGCGGTCCCCGATTCCGGCCTGGACCACGCCGAGGTGGTGGGCATGCCACTGCGCGCGTCGATCACCGGATTGAACCGGGCGGCGCTGCGGGCCGAGGCCCGCGCCCACTTCGGGTTCGCCGACGACGCCCGGGTCCTGCTGGTGTTCGGCGGGTCCCAGGGAGCGGTGTCGATCAATCGCGCGGTCTCGGCGGCCGCCGCCGATCTCGCTGCGGCGGGGGTGTCCGTCCTGCACGCCCACGGCCCGAAGAACACTCTGGACCTGCCGACCCCGAAGCCCGGCGATCCGCCCTACGTGGCCCTGCCCTATCTGACCCGGATGGATCTGGCGTACGCCGCCGCCGATCTGGCGATCTGCCGGTCCGGGGCGATGACCGTCGCCGAGGTGTCGGCCGTCGGCTTGCCGGCGATCTATGTGCCGCTGCCGATCGGCAACGGCGAACAGCGCCTCAATGCGCTGCCGGTGGTCGAGGCCGGCGGCGGACTGCTGGTCGCCGACGCCGACCTGACCCCCGCCTACCTGCGCGCCGACGTGGTGCGGCTGATCACCGACGCGCCGCGACTGGCGGCGATGACGCAGGCGGCCGCCGGGGTCGGCCACCGCGACGCCGCCCGCCGGGTCGCCGACGTCGTGCTCGAGGTGGCCCGTGCCGGCCGGAGGGCCCGCCGGTGACCGGCCCGCCGCTGCCCCCGGAGTTGGCCCGGGTGCACCTGGTGGGCATCGGGGGGGCCGGGATGTCCGGTATCGCCCGCATCCTGCTCGACCGCGGTGCGCTGGTGTCGGGGTCGGACGCCAAGGAGTCGCGCGGTGTCGCCGCACTGCGGGCCCGGGGAGCACAGGTCAGCATCGGTCACGACCCGGCCAACCTCGATCTGCTGCCCGGCGGCCCCACCGCCGTCATCACGACCTATGCCGCCATTCCCAAAACCAACCCGGAACTGGTCGAGGCGCGCCGCCGCGCCGTGCCGGTGATCCTGCGTCCGGCGGTGCTGGCCAAGTTGATGTCGGGCCATCGGACCCTGCTGGTGACCGGGACGCATGGCAAGACCACCACGACGTCGATGCTCATCGTGGCGCTTCAGCACAGCGGATTCGACCCCTCCTTCGCCGTCGGCGGCGATCTGGGGGAGGCCGGCACCAACGCTCACCACGGCAGCGGCGACGTCTTCGTGGCCGAGGCCGACGAGAGCGACGGCTCACTGCTGGAGTACACCCCCGACGTCGCGGTGGTCACCAATATCGAAGTCGACCACCTCGACTACTTCGGCACGCCCGAGGCCTACACCGCGGTCTTCGACGCGTTCGTCGAACGCCTCGCCCCCGGCGGGGCGCTGGTGGTGTGTGTCGACGATCCCGGCGCGGCGGCACTGGCCGAACGCAGTGCCGCGTTGGGTGTGCGGGTGCTCCGCTACGGCAGCACCCCCGGGCGGACGTGGCCGGGTCGCTTGTCGGCTGGGAGCAGCAGGGGACCGGCGCTGTCGCCCACATCCAGTTGGCGGGGGAGCCCTACCAGCGGGCGATGCGGTTGGCGGTGCCGGGCCGGCACATGGCCCTCAATGCACTGGCCGCACTGCTCGCCGCCGTCGAGGCCGGCGCCCCGGTCGAGGCGGTCCTGGACGCGCTGGCCGGCTTCGAGGGAGTGCGCCGCCGGTTCGAGCTGGTCGGAATCGCCAGCGGGGTAAGGTTTTTCGACGACTACGCCCACCATCCGACCGAAGTCAGGGCGGCGCTCACCGCGCTGCGCGAGGTGGCCCGGCAGGGTCCGACCGGCAGGCCGACCAGCGAGCCGGGCCGCAGCGTCGTGGTGTTCCAGCCGCACTTGTATTCCCGCACCAAGGCTTTCGCGCGCGAGTTCGCCGACGCGCTGGGTACCGCGGACCAGGTTTTCGTGCTCGACGTCTACGCGGCGCGCGAACAGCCGCTGACCGGCATCAGCGGCGCCACCATCGCCGAACACGTCAGTGCGCCGGTGCGCTACCTGCCGGACTTCTCCTCGGTCGCCCAACAGGTGGCCGCATCCCTGCGGCCGGGCGACGTGGTGGTCACCATGGGTGCCGGTGACGTCACCATGCTCGGCCCGGAGATCATCGCGGCGCTCAATGCGGCCAACGGTGCTCCGGGGCGGTTGGCGTGAGCGAGAATCCCCACACCCCGGACCCGACCCCCGCAGCGCCGGACGCCGACGGCCCGGAAGCCCCCGCGGGCGCTGAACAGACCGAAGGGGAGCAGGAGGCCGAATCGGCCGTCGACCTCGAGGGTCCGCGTCGGCGGGAGCGCCGGGAACGCGCCGAGCGCCGGGCTGCCCAACAGCGTGCGACGGCCATCGAACAGGCCCGCCGCGAGGCCAAGCGCCGGGCCCGCGGCCAGCTCGTCGAGGAACCCGCCGTCGCCGCCCGGACCGTCCGGGGGCTCAAACTCCTGATCTGGCTGATCTTCGCCACGGTGGTCAGCGTCGCGCTGGGCCTGGTGCTCTACTTCACCCCGCTGATGTCGGCCCGCGCGCTGGTCGTCATCGGTACCGGGGCGGTGACTCGCGAGCAGGTCGTCGACGCCGCCGCGGTCCGGCTGCGGACTCCGCTGCTGCAGATCGACACCGACGAGGTCGCCGACCGGGTGGCCGGCATCCGCGCGGTCGCCTCGGCGCGGGTCCAGCGCCAGTACCCGTCGGCGTTGCGGATCACCATCACCGAGCGGATTCCCGTGGTGGTCAAGGACTTTCCCGATGGGCCCCACCTGTTCGACCGGGACGGGGTGGACTTCGCGACGGCCCCGCCGCCGCCGGGGTTGCCGTATCTCGACGTCGACAACCCCGGGCCCACCGATCCGCCGACCAGGGCCGCACTGCAGGTCATCACCGCCCTGCGGCCCGAGGTGGTGGCCCAGGTCAGCCGGGTGGCCGCGCCGTCGGTCGCGTCGATCACCCTGACTCTGAACGACGGCCGGACCGTGGTGTGGGGGACCACCGACCGCACCGATGAGAAGGCCGACAAACTCGCGGCCCTGCTGACCCAACCGGGACGCGTCTACGACGTCTCCAGTCCCGATCTACCGACGGTGAAGTAGGGCCGGCGCGGCCGTCCGGTTCGCCGGGCGTGACGTTGTCTTCACGCTCGGCGTCGAGTGTGACGATGGCTTCACACTCGGTGGGCGCAGCACGCGACATCCGGTGGGCGCAGCAGGCGACGGCGGCCCGACGGGACGCGACCCCGGAGTCGAAACACGAAATTCACAAGCGACACGCGGGCGCGCCTCCCCAATCCGGCGCCCCCCGGTCATACCGTTCTGACTACGCGACAACTTGACATAACTCTAAGCCTCTGGTTGAGGTTGAGGGTTTGCCCAGGGGAATCGCAGACCGCCACCTACAGCACATGTCACGGAGGAAGACCAGACCGATGACCCCCCCGCATAACTATCTCGCCGTCATCAAGGTCGTCGGCATCGGCGGTGGCGGCGTCAACGCCGTCAACCGGATGATCGAACAGGGCCTCAAAGGCGTTGAGTTCATCGCCATCAACACCGACGCCCAGGCGCTGCTGATGAGCGACGCCGACGTCAAGCTCGACGTCGGCCGGGACTCCACCCGCGGCCTGGGCGCCGGCGCCGACCCCGAGGTCGGCCGCAAGGCCGCCGAGGACGCCAAGGACGAGATCGAGGAACTGCTGCGCGGCGCCGACATGGTGTTCGTCACCGCCGGTGAGGGTGGCGGCACCGGCACCGGCGGCGCGCCGGTGGTGGCCAATATCGCCCGCAAACTCGGCGCGCTGACCGTCGGCGTGGTGACCCGGCCGTTCTCCTTCGAGGGCAAGCGGCGAGCCGGTCAGGCCGAGAACGGCATCACCTCGCTGCGGGAGAGCTGCGACACCCTCATCGTCATCCCCAACGACCGGCTGCTGCAGATGGGCGACGCCAGCCTGTCGCTGATGGACGCCTTCCGCAGCGCCGACGAGGTGCTGCTCAACGGTGTTCAGGGCATCACCGACCTGATCACCACCCCCGGTCTGATCAACGTCGACTTCGCCGACGTCAAGGGCGTGATGAGTGGCGCGGGCACCGCGCTGATGGGTATCGGGTCGTCCCGCGGAGAGGGGCGCGCGATCAAGGCCGCCGAGATGGCCATCAACTCCCCGTTGCTGGAGGCCTCGATGGAAGGCGCCCAGGGCGTGCTGATGTCGATCGCCGGCGGCAGCGACCTCGGCCTGTTCGAGATCAACGAGGCCGCCTCGCTGGTGCAGGACTCCGCCCATGCCGAGGCGAACATCATCTTCGGCACCGTCATCGACGATTCACTCGGCGACGAGGTGCGGGTGACGGTGATCGCCGCGGGGTTCGACGCCACCAGTGTCAACCGCAGGGCCCCGTCATCGGTACCGCCACCAATGGCGCGGCTCGGCCCTCGCCGAGGATGCCGGCGCGCCGGCGCCCTCGCCGTCGATCTCCGCCGCGCACGTCATCGCACCCGCCACGGCGGGCCAGGTGGCGAATTCGCCGTTGTTCGAGCCCCTCGAACCGGTGAAGGTCGCCGCCGCACACCAACGGTTCCTCGCCGTTCGGCGATGACGACGACGACGTCGACGTGCCGCCGTTCATGCGGCACTGATTCCTCGTCCGTGACCGTACGCATCCGTCGCGTCACCACCACCCGGTCCGGCGGCGTCTCGGCACCGCCGTACGACACGTTCAATCTCGGCGACCATGTCGGCGACGACCCGGCCGCGGTGGCGGCCAACCGCAGACGGCTGGCCGCGGCGATCGGCCTGCCCGACGATCATGTGGTGTGGATGAACCAGGTGCACGGTGTTCACGTCGAGACGGTCGACGCGCCCCGCGCCGAGCCGTTCGACGACACCGATGCGCTGGTCACCAGCACGCCGCGGCTGGCGCTGGCCGTGATCACCGCGGATTGCGTTCCAGTGCTGCTCGCCGACGCCCGCGCCGGGGTCGTCGGCGCGGTCCACGCCGGACGGGTCGGGGCGGCCGACGGGGTGGTACTGCGGACCGTCGAGGCCATGCTGGCCGCCGGGGCGCACGCACCCGGACATCTCGGTGCTGCTCGGCCCGGCCGTCAGCGGACCCAACTACGAGGTGCCCGAGGAGATGGCGGCCGAGGTCGAGGCCCGGCTGCCGGGCAGTCGCACGACCACGCCACGCGGCACGCCGGCGCTGGATCTGCGGGCCGGAATCGCGCGGCAACTCGAGGGCGCCGGAATCACCGCGATCGACATCGATCCGCGGTGCACCGTCGCGGACCCCGCCTTGTTCAGCCACCGCCGGGACGCGCCGACGGGCCGGCTGGCATCTCTGGTGTGGATGGAGTGAGCCGTGACACAGAACCGGCAGGCGGGGGACCGGGTCGCGGAGCTGACCACGGCGCTGGCAGGGGTGCGCTCCCGGCTCTCGCGGGCTGCCGAGGCCGCCGGCCGTCCGGTCGAGGACATCACCCTGCTACCGATCACGAAGTTCTTTCCGGCCAGCGATGTCGCCATCCTGTGGCGGTTGGGGTGCCGTTCCTTCGGCGAATCTCGCGAGCAGGAGGCGACGGCGAAGATCGCCGAGTTCGAGCGGCTCGTCCCCGGCGGGCGGGAGGGCGCCGACCCGGGTGGGCCGGATCCGCGGTCCGCGCGCTGGCACATGGTCGGCCGGATTCAGCGCAACAAGGCCAAACTCATTGCGCGCGTGGGCGGATACGGTGCACTCGGTCTCGACCGGCAGGGTCGCGGCCGCGCTCGACGAGGGCGCCGCACGGGCACTGTCGGAAGGCCGCAGAAGTCGTCCGCTCCGGGTGTTCGTCCAGATCAGCCTCGACGGCGACACCGAACGCGGCGGCGTCGACATCGGCGACCGCGACGCCGTCGATCGGTTGTGCGCACAGGTCGCCGAGTCCGGCGCTCTCGACCTGGTCGGGCTGATGGCCGTTCCTCCCCTGGGAGCCGACCCCGATACCGCGTTCGCCGCCCTGGCCGCCGAGCACCGACGCATCCTCGCCGCCCACCCCGGCGCCGCCGAACTGTCGGCCGGAATGTCGGGGGATCTGGAGGTCGCGGTGCGACACGGCTCAACGTGTGTGCGTGTCGGTACGGCGTTAATGGGCGAACGTCCTTTAACGTCTCCCTGAGTAGTCACTCCAGTCACAAAATCATCACCGTCACCACCAGCTTCACGTCAGTCGAAGTCCAGCTCCAAGAAGGGTCCGCGGATGAGCACTCTGCACAAAGTCAAGGCCTACTTCGGTATGGCGCCGATGGATGATTACGAGGACGAGTACTACGAGGACGACGACCGGGACACCGGCGTCGGCCGTGGTCGCGGATTCTCACGTCGCGGCGAGCGGTTCGCCGAGGACGCCTACGACGACGTCCGGCCCGACGTCCGGGTCGGCGGCCGCTATGACGACCGCGATCACTACGACGACCGCGACGCCGACTACCCGCCCACCGGTGGATTCCGGGTCGCCTACGACGAGAGCCGCGGTTCCGTCCGCGCGAATTCGAGCGTCCGCACGACCTGCCGCCGCGTTCGCGGTTCGGCGCCATGCGCGGTTCCACCCGCGGCGCGCTGGCCATGGACCCGCGCCGGATGGCCATGTTGTTCGAAGAGGGCAGCCCGCTGTCGAAGATCACCACGCTGCGACCCAAGGACTACAACGAGGCCCGCACCATCGGTGAGCGCTTCCGCGACGGCCAGCCGGTGATCATGGACCTGGTCTCGATGGACAACGCCGACGCCAAGCGGCTGGTCGACTTCGCCGCCGGCCTGGCGTTCGCGCTGCGCGGATCCTTCGACAAGGTCGCGACCAAGGTGTTCCTGCTGGCTCCCGCCGACGTCGACGTCTCCGCCGAGGAGCGCCGCCGGATCGCCGAGGCCGGCTTCTACAGCTATCAGTGATCGACTGATCGGCGGGGCGCGTCGTCAGTTATCGGTAGGCTGACGGCGCGCCGCTGGCTTTCCCAGCGGCTTCGGCGAGAAGTATCGATGAGAAAGACCGGCTTTAGGTGGCGGTGTTCTTCGAGATCCTGGGCTTTGCGTTCTTCGTGTTCTGGTTGCTGCTGATCGCGCGGATCGTGGTCGAGTTCATCCGGTCGTTCAGCCGGGACTGGCATCCGCGCGGGTTCACGGTGGTGATTCTGGAGGCGATCATGACCGTCACCGACCCGCCGGTGAAGCTACTGCGACGGGTCATTCCGCAGCTCACGATCGGCGCGGTCCGGCTGGACTTCTCCATCATGGTGCTGCTGCTGCTGGCTTTCCTGGGCATGCAACTGTCATTCGGGGCCGCGGTCCGATAAAGCCGGTTGCAGGGGCCAAATTCTGATAAGACGACGACTCAAACTCTGATAATCGGTCTTAATTCTTTGCACTAATGCAACCTGCGGGTCTGGTGTGACAGGATGGGCGCCAGTTACAGTACGGATCGAACTCAAACGCGTTCTACACTCCAGTGCGGTTTTATTCCGCCGTCCCAGATCGGAAGGGGCAGACAATGCCACTGACACCGGCCGACGTTCACAATGTCGCGTTCAGCAAGCCGCCCATCGGCAAGCGTGGCTACAACGAGGACGAGGTCGACGCCTTCCTCGACCTGATCGAGACCGAACTGGCCCGCCTGCTCGAGGAGAACGCCGACCTGCGCCAGCGGGTCAGCGAACTGGACGCGGAGTTGGCCTCCGCCCGTTCGGGAGTGGTTCAGACGCAGGCGATTCCGATGTATCAGCCCGAACCGGCCCCGGTGGTTGAGGCGGCCGTCGTGGTGGAGGAAGGCCAGCAACGAGGAGCAGGCCCTCAAGGCGGCCCGGGTGCTCAGCCTCGCCCAGGACACCGCCGACCGGCTCACCAGTAACGCCCGGGCCGAAGCCGACAAGCTGGTCGGTGATGCCCGGGCCAGCGCCGACCAGATGGTCTCCGAGGCGCGCTACATCGCCGAGACCACGGTCAACGAGGCCCGGCAGCGCGCCGACGCGATGCTCAACGACGCCGCCACCCGGTCGGAGGCCCAGCTGCGGCAGGCTCAGGAGAAGGCCGACATCCTGCAGGCCGACGCCGAGCGCAAGCACACCGAGGTGATGGGCACGATCAACCAGCAGCGCACCTTCCTCGAGGGGCGCCTGGAGCAGTTGCGCACCTTCGAACGCGAGTACCGCACCCGGTTGAAGACGTACCTGGAATCCCAGCTCGAGGAGTTGGGCCAGCGCGGCTCGGCCGCTCCCGCCGACACCGGCGACGTCACGTACACGACGCACCAGTAGGGGTGCTGGCTAGCGATCCGCGGGGGGCGGACCGATGCTGATCATCGCTCTGGTGCTGGCGGTGGTCAGCCTCGCCGCGCTGGTGACCGCCGTGGTGACCAGCAACGAGGTGATCGCCTGGGTCTGTATCGGGTTGAGCGCGCTGGGAATGTCTGCTGCTCATCGTCGATGCGATCCGCGACCGCAACCGGCGGCCGGCGGCCGGCGCCTCGGACCGGACGGAGGTCCCGCGCCGGTGGCACCCCGCCCGGTGTCAGCGGGGTCGGTGTCGACGGGGTCGATGTCGGCGGACCCGCCGACGCCTACGATGCCGACGCCAGATGCCGATGCCTACGACGCCGAGGTCGCCGACTATCCCGACACCGACGACGAGTCGATCCCCGGCACGCTCGACGAGCAGATCCGCGTCGAGGACCATCCCGACGAGATCCTGTACGACGAGCCCGACGACGACACCCCCAGCGACGACGAACCCGTGTACCCGCCGGCGGCCGAGGAGGCGGCCATCCACATCGTCACCGAAGACGAGGACGCGCTGACCGTCACCGAAGACGAGGACGCGATCGCCGACGCCATCGACTATTCCGAGTCCTCCGCCGAGCCGTATCCCGACGATTCGGCCACCGTCGTCGTCTACGCGGGCGAGCCCTACCCCGACGAAGCCGCCACGGTGATCAGCGCCGACGAGCCCGAGGAGGACGGGTCCGGGGAGTCCGACGTCGTCATGAGTGACGACGGGTCCACCACCGTGGTCTACGCTGACGAGACCGACGACAGTGTGTCCGGCAGTCCCGATGAGCGTGGTGAATCGGACGCGCGCTGATCCGACACCCCTGGGGGAACATGGGAATCCAGTACGCCAGCATCGTCGAACATCCGCTTGACGAGGTGTGGGCATGGCACACCCGGCCGGGCGCCATGCGGCGACTGGTCCCGCCCTGGCAGCCGATGCGCATCGTCAAGGAGACCGAGTCGCTGGCCAACGGCCAGGCGATTCTCGGGCTGCCCGGCGGACTGCGGTGGATCGCCCAGCACGACCCGGCCGGCTACGACCCGCCGCACCAGTTCGTCGATGTCCTGTCCTCCGACGGACTGATGACCCTGCCGCCGCGGGTGATCGGCTGGTGGCGGCACACCCACCGGTTCAGCGATGCCGGCGCGGGGCGCACCCGGATGCACGACGAGGTCGACACCACCGTGCCGGGAGCAGCGCTGCGCTCCACCTTCGCCTACCGGCACCGCCAGGTCGCCGAGGATCTCGCCGCCCATCGCGACGCCGCACGAGGCCGGCGCGGGCTCGCTCGTCGTGGCGATCACCGGGGCCTCGGGTCTGGTCGGCACCGCGCTGTCGGCCTTCCTGTCCACCGGCGGCCATCGGGTGATCCGGCTGGTCCGCCGCGACCCCGCAAGCACCGACGAAAGACGTTGGGATCCGGACAATCCCGCCGCCGATCTGCTCGAGGGCGTCGATGCCGTCGTGCATCTGGCGGGTGAGTCGATCGCCGGCCGGTTCACCGACGCACATCGCCGCGCCATCCGCGACTCCCGCATCGAACCGACCCGGCGTCTGGCCGAGATCGCGGCCGCCACCGCCGGCCTGCGGGCCTTCGTCAGCGCATCGGCGATCGGCTTCTACGGATACGACCGCGGCGACGAGGTGCTCGACGAGGAGCAGTTCGCGCGGCGACGGATTCCTGGCCGACGTGGTCGCCGACTGGGAAGCGGCCACCGCACCGGCCGGCGACGGCGGGGCCGCGGGTGGTGACGGTCCGCACCGGGATCGTGCAGGCCGCCGACGGCGGAACGCTGCAAACTGCTGCGGCCGCTGTTCGCCGCGGGGCTGGGCGGCCGGCTGGGCAGCGGCAAGCAGTGGCTGTCCTGGATCGGCATCGACGATCTGCTCGACATCTACTACCGCGCCGTCTACGACACGCGGCTGTCCGGTCCGGTCAACGCCGTGGCGCCCAACCCGGTGCGCAACAGCGAGTACACCGACGCTCTGGCCGGCACACTGCACCGGCCCGCCCTGTTGCCGGTCCCCTCGATCGGCCCGCGACTGCTGCTGGGCAAACAGGGCGCGGTCGAACTCGCCGAGGCCAATCAGCGGGTGGCGCCCGCGGCAGCTGAGCGCCCTCGGGCATCGGTTCCGTCAGCCCGATATCGCGCGATGCGCTGGCCCACCAGTTGGGTCACGACCCCGCTCCGGGTGTGCTGTAACCATCTGATCGCCCCTTCCCCGCGCGCGGTTCGGGGGAGATACGGCACGATGGGCCTATGGCGTCTGTCGAGGGGTGATCGACACCGCCGGACTGCACCAGCTGATCCGTGCGCTGGCCGATCGGGGCTACCGGGTCGTCGGGCACCGACCCTGCGGGACAATGCGATCGTGCTCGCCGAGATCGACGGGCGTCGAGGACCTGCCGCACGGCTGGGGCGTGGACGTCGCGCCGGGCACCTACCGGGTGCGGGAACGGGCCGACCGGGCGGCGTTCGGGCATTCGGCGGGCCCGCAGTCGTGGAAGCAGTTCCTGCATCCGCAGCGCCAGCAGGTGTGGTCATCCGGATGGACGACGACGACTGCGGCCGAGCCGCCGTTACGCCTTCCTCGGCGTGCGCGGCTGTGACCTGGCCGCGATCGGCGTGCTGGATCGGGTGCTGACCGGGGCCGCACATCCGGACGGCGCCTACACCGCCCGTCGCACGGCGCCTTCATCGTCGCCGTCAACTGCACCGAACCGGGTGGGCTGTGCTTCTGCACCTCGATGGGCACCGGCCCGCCTGCGGACCCGGGTACGACCTGGCGCTGACCGAACGCGTCGACGGCGATGCCGTGACCTACCTCGCCGAGGCCGGCAGCGCCGCCGGCGCCGAGCTGCTGGCGGCCATCCCGCACCGGCCGGTCGAGCCGGCCGAGCGCGCGCCGCGGCCGACGCCGGGATCGTCGACGCCGCGTCGGCGATGGGTCGGGCGATGCCGGCGGGGGATCTGCGTCAGCTGCTCGATCGACTCGCGGGAGTCCGCCGCACTGGGGCGATGTCGCCAGTCGGTGCCTGACGTGCGGCAACTGCACCATGGTGTGCCCGACCTGTTTCTGCACCAGCACCTCCGAGGTCACCGACCTCACCGGCGAGCACGCGCGAGCGGTGGATGGAATGGTCATCCTGCTTCGAACTGGACTTCACCTTCGTCCATGAGGGACCCGGTCCGGAAATCCGGACCGTCCCGCTACCGGCACTGGCTGACCCACAAACTGAGCAGCTGGCACGACCAGTTCGGCAGTTCCGGGTGCGTGGGCTGCGGACGCTGTATCGCCTGGTGCCCCACCGGGATTGACATCACCGAGGAGATGGCCGACGTTCGCGCAGGAGCGTGACGATGACTGAGACGCTGACGGGAGTGGTCGCCCAGGCCTCGGCGATGGCCCCGGTGCCCTACCGGGTGCGCTCGCGGGTGGTGGAGAACGCCGACTCGGTGACCCTGCACCTGGAACCGGTGGCCGCGGCGTTGCCCACTGCGCTGCCCGGTGAGTTCATGATGCTCTACGCGTTCGGCGTCGGCGAGGTGGCGATCTCGACCAGCGGTATCATCGCCGGACGGCACCCTCACCCACACCATCCGCTCGGTGGGCGCGGTCAGCGCCGCGCTGTGCGCCGCCGAACCCGGCACCACGCTGGGCGTGCGCGGACCGTTCGGCACCACCTGGGGTCTGGCCGAGGCTGCCGGCCGTGATCTGGTGATCGTCGCCGGCGGCGTCGGACTGGCGCCGCTGCGCCCGGTGGTGCTCGGGGCGCTGGCCGACGCGCGACCGCTACGGCCGGGTGATGCTCATCGCCGGGGCGCGCGCACCGCGCGATTTCCTCTACGCCGCCGAACTGGCCGACGTGGCAAGCGGATTCGCGGCTGGAGACCCACGTGACCGTCGACGTGCCGATCCAGGGCTGGGTCGGGCGAGACCGGCTTCGTCACCGAGCCGCTGCGGCGGCTGAGCCTGCAGCCGGACCGCACCACCGCGTTCCTGTGCGGGCCGGAGCCGATGATGCGCTTCGGCGCCCAGGCGCTGCTGGCCAAGGGGATGGCGGAGCGCGATATCCGGGTATCCCTGGAACGCAACATGCAGTGCGGGTCGGCTGGTGCGGTCACTGCCAGCTCGGTCCGCTGCTGTTGTGCCGGGACGGGCCGGTCGTGGGCTACGACGTCGCCCGACCCCTGCTGGACGTCGAGGAGTTGTAGATGCCCACCCTGGCAGTGTGGAAGTTCGCATCCTGCGACGGATGCCAGCTGACGGTGCTCGACTGCGAGGACGAACTGCTCCTGCTCGCCGAGCAGGTGCAGATCGCGACGTTCGCCGAGGCCTCCAGTGCGATGGTCGGCGGACCCTATGACATCTCGCTGGTGGAGGGGTCGATCACCACGGCGCATGACGAGCAGCGGATCCGCGAAATCCGCGAGCAGTCAGGCATTCTGGTCGCGATCGGCGCCTGCGCCACCGCCGGCGGCATCCAGGCGCTGCGCAACTTCGCCGACGTGGCCGAGTACACCTCGGTGGTCTACGCCCACCCCGAGTACATCTACACGCTGGCCACCTCCACGCCGGCTTCGGCGCACGTGAGGGTCGACTACGAGTTGCGCGGCTGTCCGATCGACCGCGGCCAGTTGCTCGACACTCTGGCCGCACTGCTGGTCGGGCGCAAACCGCGACTTCCCGCGGCGACCGTCTGCACCGAGTGCAAGCGCGCCGGGGTCACCTGCGTGACGGTCGCCGAGGGCATCGCCTGCCTCGGCCCGGTCACCCACGCCGGGTGCGGCGCACTGTGCCCGAGCCACCACCGCGGCTGCTACGGGTGTTTCGGTCCGATGGCGACCCCGAACATGACCGCGATGATCCCGCTGCTGCACCGCGACGGGCTGTCCGGCGATGACGTCGACCGCGTCTTCGATACGTTCAACGTCACGCAGTTCAGCGCCGAACGGAACGGCGAATGACACCGGACAACCCCTCGTCCCGCACCCTGCGGGTCGGTGCACTCACCCGCGTCGAGGGTGAGGGCGCGCTGAATGTCGAACTGCGCGACGGTGTGCCGGAAGTCGTCGAACTCAACATCTACGAACCGCCCCGGTTCTTCGAGGCGTTCCTGCGCGGCCGGGCCTACACCGAACCGCCGGACATCACCGCACGGATCTGCGGTATCTGTCCGGTGGCCTACCAGACCAGCGCCTGCAACGCGATCGAGGACGCCTGCGGGGTGAGGCTGCCCGACGAACTGCTCGCGTTGCGCCGGTTGCTGTACTGCGGGGAGTGGATCCACAGTCACACCCTGCACATGTACATGCTGCACGCCCCGGACTTCCTCGGCGCGCCGGACGTGATCACCGTGGCACGTGATCACCGGGAGGCCGTGGAACGCGGTCTGGCGTTGAAGAAAGCGGGCAACCGGCTCCAGGAGGTCATCGGTGGTCGCGCGATCCACCCCGTCAACGTCCGGGTCGGCGGCTTCTACTCCACCCCCACCCGCGCCGATCTCGCCCCGATGGCCGAGGAGTTGCGCCGCGCGCTCGACCATGCCCTGGATACCGTCACCTGGGTGGCCGGCTTCGACTTCCCCGACCTGACCGTCGACCACGAACTGCTCGCGCTCACCGGCCAGCGTTATGCCCTTGAAGGTGGCACCGTCGTCCGCAGCGCCGGACCGCCCTTCCCGATCGCGGAGTTCAGCGACCACGTGCGCGAGACCCATGTGGCGCATTCGACCGCCCTGCATGCCACCCTGGACGGCCGCCCGCACCTCACCGGGCCGATGGCCCGCTACAGCCTCAACCACGGGCGGCTGTCCGCACTGGCCAAGGAGGCCGCGGCCGCCGCCGGGCTGGGCGATGAATGCCGAAACCCGTTCCGCAGCATCGTGGTTCGCGCCGTGGAGACGGTGTACGCGGTGGAGGAGGCGCTGCGCATCATCGAGGACTACGAACGGCCGGCCCGACCCCACGTCGAGGTCGAACCGCGCCCGGGAGTCGGGCACGGCTGGAGCGAGGCCCCCCGCGGACTGCTCTACCACCGCTACGAGATCGACGAATCCGGGATGATCGCGGCCGCGCTGATCGTCCCGCCCACATCGCAGAACCAGGCGGCCATCGAAGCCGACCTGACCAAGGTGGTCGTGGCCGGCGTCGACCTCGACGACGCGGCGCTGACGACGATGTGCGAACGGGCCATCCGCAACTATGACCCGTGCATCTCCTGCGCCACCCATTTCCTCACCGTGACGGTGAACCGGCGTTGACCCACGCGGTGGTCATCGGGCTGGGCAATGCCTACCGCCGCGATGACGGCGTCGGGCCCGCGGTGGCGGCGATGGTGGAGGCGCTGGAACTTCCCGGAGTCCGGGTGCTTCGCTGCGCGGCCGAGACGACGGCGATCCTCGACGCCGGGGAGGGGGCCCGGCTCGCCGTCGTGGTCGATGCCGCGACCGGCCCGGACCCGGGCCGGGTGCGCCGGTGCGGCCTCGACGATCTCGCCGACGAGCGTCCGGTCAGCTCCCATGAACTGAGCCTGCAGCAGACCTACGCGCTGGCCCGCGCACTGGGCCGCGCGCCCGAGGTGGTGGTGGTGGTGACCGTGGACGTCGCCGACACCGGTCACGGGATGGGGCTGAGCCCGGCGGTGGCCGCAGCCCTACCCGCGGCCGTGCGGGCGGTGCAGGGTGTCGTCGGTGAGCCGGTCGAGGAAACCCGCCACCAGCAGCCGTAGCCGGCGTGCGGCGTCGTCGGCCAGCTCGGCGGTACGGGCCCGCAGATCGTCGGCGTCAAGCCCGAGTCCGGGGATGTCCCCGCCGTCGTCCTCGGCGATCCACTGCTCCACCAACCCGGAGTCGACCTCGGGATGGAACTGTAGCCCCAGCGCCCGCCCGGCGACGAAAGCCTGTGTCGCGCTGCCGTTTCGGGCGATCTCGAGAGCGCCTGGCGGAGCAGTGAGCCGATCGAAATGCCACTGGAACCACGGACCCGGCGGAACCAGGGCCGGGTCGTCGCTGTGCACCTCATGCCAGCCGACTTCCGGGTGGGGGGAGCGTTCCACCGTTCCGCCGAGTGCGGTGGCCAGCAGTTGACCGCCGAAACACACGCCGAGAACGCCGGCGCCGGCGTCCAGGGCGCGGCGGACCATGTCGATCTCGGCGCCCACCCACCGGTCGGCCAACCGGTCGTCGTAGACCGCCCAGCGCGCGCCGAGAGGCACGATCACGTCGTAGTCGAGAGGATCGGGAAAGGTGACGTCGAGCACCGGATCAGCCGCGCGGTCGGCCGGCACTACGCTGAAAGTGCTGACGTCAAAGCCGGATTCGGCGAACGCTTCCCCGAGCAGACCCTCCGGCGCGGTCGGGTCGTTGTGGATGAAGAGCACCTGTCCGGGCACGGGTTCACGCTACGCGCACCGGCGTATCGTGATCGGAATGCGGCCGTTGTTCGTCGCGCTGGTGGGCGCGGTGGTCGTCACCCATTTCGCCTTCCTGGTCTACCTGCCCGGGGGTGGGTTCCTGGCGCTTCGCCGGCGGCGCACCATCGTGATCCATGTGATGGCCGTGGCCTGGGCGGTCGGCAGCGTGGTGCTGAACTTCTGGTGTCCGCTCACCGCTCTGGAACGGTGGGCCCGCGCCCGGGCGGGCATGGCGCCGCTGAGCCCGGCGGGCTTCATCGATCAGTACGTGACCGGGGTCTTCTACCCCGCCTGGGCGACCGGATACGTTCAGGCGGCGGCGCTGCTGGCCGTGGTCGTGTCCTGGATCCTCTACGCCGCCGGCGGTCGTCGTCGGCCCGGCACTGGCCGGCACCTGCCGCCCGGCCACATCGCCACAGCTCATTAGTGGATTCGGACCCCAACCGGGCCCGCGACGTTCATTTCCGTAATACTTCCCGCCATGGGAGTCTCCACCGCGGTGTGGGTGATCACGTGCGTGGTGATCCTCGGCCTGTTCGTCTTCGATTTCTTCGCTCACGTCCGCGTGCCGCACGAACCGACGTTCCGCGAGTCGGCATCCTGGTCGGCGGTCTACGTCGGCCTCGCCGTGCTGTTCGGGTTCTTCATCTGGTGGCAGTGGGGTGGCCAGTACGGCGGTGAATACTTCGCCGGTTACGTCACCGAGAAGGCGTTGTCGGTGGACAACCTGTTCGTGTTCACCGTGATCATGGCCTCCTTCGCCGTCCCCCGGATGTACCAACAGAAACTGCTGCTGATGGGCATCGTGATGGCGCTGGTCATGCGGGCCGGATTCATCGCCGTCGGCGCCGCCGCCATCAACGCCTTCAGTTGGGTGTTCTACCTCTTCGGGGTCTTCCTGATCTACACCGCGCTCAAACTGGCGCGGGAGAGCGGCCACGAACGCGATGCCGAAGTCGAGCGCGAGAGCCGGCTGGTCTCGCTGGTGCGCCGGTTCGTGCCCACCACCGACGACTACGACGGCGACAAGTTCCTCACCCGGATCAACGGCAGCCGGGCCTTCACCCCGATGATGCTGGCGCTGGTGGCCATCGGATTCACCGATCTGCTGTTCGCGTTGGACTCCATCCCGGCCATCTACGGCCTCACCGAGGAGCCCTACATCGTCTTCACCGCCAACGCTTTCGCCCTGATGGGTCTGCGCCAGCTCTACTTCCTCATCGGCGGGCTGCTCGACCGGCTGGTGTACCTGTCGGTGGGGCTGTCGATCATCCTCGGCTTCATCGGCGTGAAGCTGATCCTGCACGCCCTGCACAAGAACTCGCTGCCATTCATCAACAATGGCAACTACGTCGACGTGCCGGAGATCTCGACTCAGATGTCGATCGGCGTCATCGCGGTGGTCCTGTTCGTCACCACGGTCGCCAGCCTGATCCGCACCCGGGGCGGGGCGTCCGTCGACGGTTGAGATTGTGTCCGAGGGGGCACCGGCGAGCGACGGCTGTGGCGGAGAAGCTCGGGATCGGCGATGGCGACTGGTGCCGAACGCGTAAACCACCCGAACCACCCGACGCTCAAGCGTTTTCGTCTACCGGTTCTCCCGCTTCAACCTCAGCGAGACGGCAATCCGACAGCCATGCGAGCTCACCGACGCGATGCTTTAGGCTTGCCGGATGGTCAGGAGAGGCGTTGCGAGAGCGAAGTGAGCGACGGCGACAACCTGGTCAGTTACCGCGCGCCGCGGGCATCGGCACTGCGGATCGTCGCCCCCGATACCAGGACGGAGAATCCGGCGGAAAGGGTCGAATCCAACCGCTGGACGTTCAAAAATGACAGCAGACTTTCACCACGAAGCCGAACTGTCGGTTGCAGAAATCCGAAAGCTTGATCGCGACCTACGCATACTTATAGCAACAAATGGCACCCTCACCCGGATTCTGAGCATTCTGGCCAACGAAGACATCGCTGTAGAGATCATCAACCAGCAGATTCACGACGTCGCGCCGAAAATGCCCGAATTGGATGGTTTAGCGATCGGCCGGGTTCTTCAGCGTGACATCCTGCTCAAGGGCCGGACTTCAGGGAACGCATTCATCGCTGCGGAATCGTTGATCGCCATCGATCTCTTACCTCGCGCAATCATGACAAGCCTGACGGAAACGGATCATCCTATCGGCGAGGTTCTGGCAGCCAGTTGCATTGAGACTTTCAAGGAGGAGGTTAGGGTCTGGACGGGAAAGTTGCCGAGTTGGGCCGCACTTGACGGATATCAGAATTCGCGAACGGGAAACGTGGCCCGCCGATACCGCATCATCGCCGGAGGGCAACCGGTCATTATCATCACTGAATATATCCTTAGAACTGTATTCGAAGATGCTCCGATTGAATAATTCGACGTTACCGACAAGCAAGCGACATCGACATGATGAGGCTAGATCGATGTGTGCTGCATGATCGAATCCCCGGAATTTCTTAACGCTGACCATGTCGTATCGGAGCAGTCGTGTCCGTGGATCGAAATCGGTCGGCCACGACGGCGTCCAGTTCGCTCGGCTGAGCATCGTGAATGGGAATCAAAACATGGTGAATGGGAATCTGGCGGAACTACTCGCCCAGCGGGCATCGCAGGCGGGGTGGTACGACAAGCCCGCCTACTATGCGCCGGACGTGGTGACTCACGGCCAGATCCATGACGGCGGCGCGCGCCTCGGGGAAGTGCTGAGAAGCCGCGGCCTTTCCAGCGGAGATCGCGTCCTGTTATGCCTTCCCGATTCGCCGGAGCTGGTGCAGCTGTTGCTGGCGTGCCTTGCGCGCGGGATCCTGGCCTTCTTGGTGAATCCGGACCTCCATCGCGATGACCATGCGTTTCAGGAGCGCGACACGGAGCCGGCGCTTGTCGTCACATCCGGTCCTCTGCGCGATCGGTTTCAGCGCTCGGTTGTTGTGGAAGCCGCCGAGCTCATGTCTGATGCGACGCGAGTCGGTCCGGGCGACTACCAACTCCTCAGCGGTGGCGACCTTGCGTACGCGACGTACACATCCGGCACCACGGGTCCGCCGAAAGCGGCGATCCATCGTCACGCCGACCCATTGACGTTTGTTGAGGCCATGTGCAGAAATGCCTTGCGGCTCGCTCCCCGAGACACCGGGCTATCCAGCGCGCGCATGTATTTTGCGTACGGCCTGGGCAACTCGGTCTGGTTTCCACTTGCGACAGGTGGTTCCGCGGTCATCAACCCGGTGCCGATAAGTCCGGAGATGGCCGCCATTCTGAGCGCGCGATTCGAACCATCGGTGCTTTACGGTGTGCCAAATTTCTTTGCCAGAGTCATCGACACCTGCGCTCCCGACTCGTTCCGTTCGCTTCGCTGCGTGGTCTCAGCAGGGGAGGCTATGGATATCGGTCTCGTCCAGCGCATCACGACATTCTTCGGCGGCATCCCGATTCTTGACGGAATCGGATCGACCGAGGTCGGGCAGACATTCGTATCGAATAGCGTCGATGAATGGCGCCTGGGAACCCTGGGAAAGGTCCTTGCGCCCTATGAGATTCGTGTTGTGGCGCCAGATGGCACCCCAGCCGTCCCCGGGATCGAGGGGGACCTATGGGTCCGCGGTCCAGGAATCACGCCGGGCTATTGGAATCGAGGAGAACCGCCCCTGGGAAGTGATGGTTGGCTGGAGACGCGGGATCGGGTGAGCATCGACGACGAGGGGTGGGTTACCTACCATTGCCGCGCAGACGACACAGAAATTGTCGGCGGGGTCAACGTCAATCCGAGGGACATCGAGCGGCTCATCGTCGAGGACGACGCTGTGGCTGAGGCCGCCGTTGTCGCCGGAAGGGAGCCCACGGGCGCGTCTACGCTACAGGCGTTTCTGGTCCCGGCGACCGATGCACTCATCGACGAACTGGTTGTACGAGACATTCACCGGCGATTGCTCAACCGGCTTTCCACATTCAAGGTGCCGCACAGGTTTGCCATTGTCGACCGACTCCCTCGAACCCCGAACGGGAAACTGTTGCGTGGCGCGCTTCGCATGGAGAGCCCGACGAAACCGATTTGGGAACTTCCGTTGACTGAGCCCCAGTCTGACGCGCCCGCGCAGCGTGATGACCTGACGGCCGACAGCGCGCACTCGGCTGACGGAGACGTCGGCGAAGTGACGCTCAAGCAGCGGTTGGCCTTTTTGCAGCAGGAACGGCACCGACTGGTGGCCGACGCGGTATGTACCGAGGCCGCGAAGATGTTGGCTGAGCCGGATCCTCGGTCGATAAATCGGGATCTGGCCTTCTCGGAGCTGGGTTTCGACTCGCAGATGACAGTCGAACTCGGTAATCGATTGGCCGTGCTCACCGGTCTGCGGCTGCCCGAGACGATCGGTTGGGATTGCGGCTCGATCTCAGGACTGGCCCAGTATGTGGAGGCCGCACTGCCTGGATCGGACAGACGGTCGGAGCCATCCGCTCAGGCGTACCCTGGCGTCGACGGCCTCGCGGCAATCGACGAGGAGCTGATGAAGGTCGAAGCGCTGGTGTCGACCATCGGGCCCAGTGACAAGCAGCGGGTTGCCGATCGTCTGCGTGCCCTACTCGGCACCATCACCGGCGACGTTGATGGGCTGGGCAAGCGGATCCAGGCGGCCTCCACTCCGGACGAGATCTTCCGGCTGATCGATTCCGAGTTTGGCGAGTCATGAAGGGAAGCAACTGATTATGACCACCAACGTTGAGGGCGCCGACGAGGAACGCGAGAAGCTCTTCCGCTATCTGAAGAAGACGGTGGTAGAGCTCGACGAGGCGCGCGCACGGCTGCGCGAATACGAACAACGCGCGTCGGAGCCGGTGGCGGTGGTGGGGATCGGGTGCCGCTTTCCGGGCGGGGTGGATTCTCCGGATGCGTTGTGGGAGGTCGTGTCGGCGGGCCGGGATCTGGTGACTGACTTTCCGACTGATCGCGGTTGGGACGTGGAGGATTTATATGATCCGGATCCCGATGCGGACGGCAAGACCTATACCCGCAAGGGTGCGTTTTTAGAGGACGCCACCGGCTTTGACGCTGGGTTCTTCGGGATCGCCCCCGGTGAGGTGTTGGCGATGGATCCTCAGCAGCGGTTGATGCTGGAGGTTTCGTGGGAGGCCTTGGAGCACGCGGGGATTGACCCGTTGTCGTTGCGGGGGTCGGACACCGGGGTGTTCACCGGGATCTTCGCGCCGAGTTATGGCAGCAGAGATTTCGGTGCCCTCCAGGGGTACGGGTTGACCGGCACGACGGTGAGCGTGGCCTCCGGGCGGGTCGCCTATGTGTTGGGGCTGGAGGGCCCAGCGGTGTCGCTGGATACGGCGTGCTCGTCGTCGCTGGTGGCGATCCATTCGGCGATGGCCTCGTTGCGGGCGGGCGAGTGCGAATTGGCGTTGGCCGGTGGGGTGACGGTGATGGCGTCGCCGTCGATTTTCGTCGGGTTCAGTCGGCAGCGGGGGTTGGCTGCCGATGGGCGTTGCAAGGCGTTTGCCGGGGCGGCCGACGGAACCGGCTGGGGTGAGGGTGCCGGGGTGCTGGTGCTCGAGCGGCTATCGGATGCCCGGAGGTTGGGGCATTCGGTGCTGGCGGTGGTGCGCGGTAGCGCGATCAATCAGGATGGCGCCTCCAACGGGTTGACCGCGCCCAGCGGGCAAGCCCAGCAGCGGGTCATTCGGGCAGCTTTGACCAGCGCAGGGTTGACCGCAGCTGACGTCGATGTGGTGGAGGGGCACGGGACGGCCACCACGTTGGGCGATCCCATTGAGGCGCAGGCATTGTTGGCCACTTATGGTCAGGACCGCCCTCCGGGGCGGCCGCTGTGGCTGGGCTCGATCAAATCGAATATGGGTCATACCCAGGCCGCGGCCGGGGTGGCCGGGGTGATCAAGATGGTGCAGGCGATGCGCCATGGCGTGATGCCGGCGACGTTGCACGTGGATGTGCCTTCCCCACGGGTGGATTGGGAAAGCGGCGCGGTGTCGGTGTTGACCGAGGCGAGGGACTGGACGGTTGATGGGCGTCCGCGCCGGGCGGCGGTGTCCTCGTTTGGGATCAGCGGCACCAACGCACATGTGATCTTGGAGCAGGCCCCGACTGAGGTGAGCGAAAGCACCCGGGGCGCGTCGGGGTTGTCGGTGCTGCCGTGGGTGATTTCGGCCAGATCGGCTGAGGCGCTGACGGCACAGGCGAGCCGATTGTTAGCCCATGTGCGGGCTCACCCGGGGCTGGATCCGGTCGATGTGGGGTGCTCGTTGGCGGGCCGGTCGGTGTTTGAGCATCGGGCGGTGGTGGTGGGTGCCGATCGGCAGTCGTTGATGGAGAGATTGGCGACGCTGGCCGACGGTGACCCGGGCGCAGGTGTGGTGGTCGGTCAAGCGGAGCCGGTGGGCAAGACGGTGGTGGTATTCCCCGGGCAGGGCTCGCAACAGATCGGGATGGGCCGCGAGCTGTATGGCCAGGTACCGGTGTTTGCTGAGGCTTTTGATGCGGTGGCCGATGAGTTGGATCGCCATCTGCGGTTGCCGCTGCGCGAGGTTGTTTGGGGTTCCGATCCGGGTCTGCTCGACAGCACCGAGTTTGCTCAGCCGGCACTGTTCGCGGTTGAGGTGGCACTGTTCGCGGTGTTGCGACGCTGGGGGGTACAGCCGGATTTCGTGATGGGCCACTCGGTGGGGGAGTTTGCGGCGGCGTACGTCGCCGGGGTGTTGACCTTGGCGGACGCGGCGATGTTGGTGGTCGCGCGGGGCCGGTTGATGCAGGCGCTGCCGGCAGGTGGGGCGATGGTGGCGGTGGCCGCCGCCGAAGACGACGTGATGCCCTTGCTGGGCGAGGGGGTGGGGATCGCGGCGATCAATGCGCCCACGTCGGTGGTGATCTCTGGTGCGCAGGACACGGTGAGCGCGATCGCGGATCGGTTTGCTGAGCAGGGCAGGCGGGTGCACCACCTGGCGGTCTCGCATGCGTTTCATTCGCCCTTGATGGAGCCGATGCTCGAGGAGTTCGCACGGGTCGCGGCCCGGGTTGAGCCGCGCGAGCCGAGGATCGGGTTGGTGTCGAACGTGTCGGGCGAATTGGTCGGCGCCGACAGTGATTTCGGGTCTGCGCAGTACTGGGTCGAGCATGTTCGCCGGCCGGTGCGGTTTGCCGACAGCGTGCGTCACCTGCAGATGGCTGGGGCGACCCACTTCATCGAGGTCGGTCCCGGTAGTGGTCTGACGGGCTCCATCGCGCAATCATTGGCCCCGGCTGAGGCGGTGGTGGTGGCGACGTTGGGTAAGAACCGCCCAGAGTTGGCCTCGGTGCTGGGTGCCGCCGGTCAGTTGTTCACCACCGGTGCGCCGGTGGATTGGCCGGCGGTGTTCGCCGGCTTGGGTGGGCGGCGGGTCGAGTTGCCCACGTATGCGTTTCAGCGGCGGCGCTTCTGGGAGACGCCGGGCGCGGATGGGCCCGCCGATGCGGCCGGTTTGGGTCTGGGCGGGACTAAACATGCCTTGTTGGGTGCGGTGGTCCAGCGGCCCGATGTCGACGGGGTGGCGTTGACCGGCCGGTTGTCGCTGGCGGATCAGCCGTGGTTGGCCGATCACGTGATTGGCGGAGCGGTGCTCTTTCCCGGGGCGGGTTTCGTCGAGTTGGTCATCCGCGCCGGTGATGAAGTGGGTTGTGCGGTCATCGAGGAGTTGGTGCTGGCCGCACCGCTGGTGATGCACCCGGGTACGGGGGTGCAGGTGCAGGTGGTCGTGGGGAACGCCGATGAGTCAGGGCACCGGGCGGTGTCGGTGTATTCCCGAGATGATCAATCCGAGGGCTGGTTGCTCAATGCCGAAGGCAAGCTCGGGGTGAACGCTTCAGCGGCCTCGGCGGACTTGTCGGTGTGGCCGCCTGCGGGCGCGGAGAGTGTGGATATCTCGGACGGCTATGCGCAGTTGGCGGCGCGCGGTTATGCCTACGGCCCGGCGTTTCAGGGGTTGGTCGCGATCTGGCGGCGCGAGTCGGAGCTCTTCGTCGAGGTGGCCGCTCCTACCGGGGCCGGTGTAGCGGTCGACGGGATGGGAATGCATCCGGCGGTGTTGGACTCTGTGCTGCATGCCCTGGGGCTGGCTCTTGATACCACCGAGACGAGGTTGCCCTTCTGTTGGCGTGGCGTGTCCTTGCATGCCGCGGGTGCCGGGCGGGTGCGGGCCCGCCTTACCTCGGCGGGGGCGGATGCGATCTCCATCGACGTGGCCGATGCCGCGGGATTGCCGGTGCTGACGGTGGACTCGCTGGTCACGCGACCGATCAGCGCCGAGCAGCTGAGCGCCGCGGTTTCCGCGGCCGGTGGTGCACCCGATCAGGGGCCGTTGGAAGTGATGTGGTCACCAATAGCATTGAGCCACAATGATATTGATGAGACAGATCTGCCCGAGGTGGTCTCCTGGGAGGACTTGAGCGTCGACTGTGATGCCGGTGTCGTGGTGTGGGAATGCAGGTCCGCCGGTTCGGATGCGGTGGGCTCGGTGTACGCGGCCACCCACGCCGCGCTAGACGTGCTGCAGTCCTGGTTGGGCCAGGATCGAGCGGCCACTCTGGTGGTGTTGACCCATGGTGGCGTCGGGTTGCCCGGCGAGGACGTCACCGACCTGGCGGCCGCGGCGGTATGGGGCATGGTGCGGTCGGCGCAGTCCGAAAGTGATGGCCGGATCGTGTTGATCGACACCGACACGGCGGTGGACGTGGCGTTGCTTGCTGACCTCGGCGAAGCCCAACTGTTGGTGCGCGGCAGCACAGTTCATGCCGCCCGACTGTCCCCGACCCCGCCGCTGCTGGCGCTGCCGGCGGGGGAGTCGGCGTGGCGGTTGGTCGCCGGTGGCGGCGGGACGCTGGAGGATCTGGTGTTCCAGCCCTGCCCGGAGGTGCATGCACCGCTGCAGCCGGGGCACGTGCGGGTGGCGGTGTCAGCCGTAGGGGTCAACTTCCGCGACGTGGTGGCCGCGCTGGGGATGTATCCCGGTCAAGCCCCCCCGCTGGGTGCCGAGGGTGCCGGGGTGGTGATCGAGATCGGTCCGGAGGTCACCGGTGTGACCGTCGGTGACGCGGTCATGGGATTCCTGGGCGGCGCGGGTCCGCTGGCCGTGGTGCATCAGGAACTGATTACCCGGACGCCGCAGGGCTGGACACCGGCCGAAGCCGCCGCCGTGCCGGTGGTGTTCTTGACAGCCTTGTTCGGGTTGGCCGATCTGGCGGCGATTCGCGCCGGGGAATCGCTGCTGATCCATGCCGGGACGGGTGGCGTGGGCATGGCGGCGGTGCAGTTGGCTCGCCACTGGGGGGTGGAAGTGTTCGTCACCGCCAGCCGCGGTAAATGGGACACGCTGCGCGCCATGGGGTTTGATGACGACCATATCGGTGATTCCCGAACGCTGGACTTCGAGGAGAAGTTCCTTGCCGTCACCGAGGGCCGCGGCGTTGATGTGGTGCTCGACTCGCTGGCCGGTGATTTCGTCGATGCTTCGCTGCGCCTGCTCGTTCGCGGTGGGCGTTTCCTCGAAATGGGCAAGACCGATATCCGCGATGCGCAGGAGATCGCCGCCAACTATCCCGGTGTGGCCTATCGGGCGTTCGACTTGTCAGAGGCAGGCCCGGTGCGCATGCAGGAGATGTTGGACGAGGTGCGGGAGCTCTTCGACTCCGAGGTGTTGCATCGGCTGCCGGTTACCAGCTGGGATGTGCGTTGCGCGCCGGCGGCCTTGCGGTTCATGAGCCAGGCCCGCCACATCGGCAAGGTGGTTCTGACCATGCCCTCGGCGCTGGCTGATGGGCTTGCCGGCGGCACGGTTGTGATCACGGGCGCCACCGGGGCGGTCGGCGGGGAACTGGCCCGCCACCTGGTCGGTGCCTATGGGGTGCGGCATCTGGTATTGGCCAGCCGGCGCGGCGATCGCGCCGAGGGAGCAGCTGAGCTGGCCGCCGAACTTGCCGATGCCGGCGCCAAGGTGGCGGTGGTGGCCTGTGACGTGGCCGATCGCGAGGCGGTGCAGGGTTTGTTCGCCCAGCTGTCTCGGGAGTTCCCGCCGGTCCGCGGCGTGATTCATGCCGCCGGGGTGCTCGATGACGGAGCAATCATGTCCTTGACACCCGACCGGGTCGACACGGTGTTGCGGGCCAAGGTGGACGCGGCGTGGAACCTGCATGAGGCCACCCGTGAACTGGACTTGTCGATGTTTGCGCTGTGTTCCTCGATCGCGGCCACGGTGGGCGCACCCGGGCAGGGTAACTACTCGGCGGCCAACGCGTTTCTCGACGGGTTGGCTGCTCACCGGCAGGCCGCAGGGTTGCCCGGGATATCACTGGCGTGGGGGTTGTGGGAACAGCCCAGCGGTATGGGCGCTCAATTGAGCAGCCGCGATCGGGCCCGGATGAGCCGCAGCGGACTGGCCCCCATGAACCCCCGGCAGGCGCTGGAGTTACTTGACGCCGCGCTGGTGATCGATCACCCCGTGATGGTGGCCACCCGTCTGGACCGGCCCGCACTGGACGCGCTGGCCCAGAGCGGTGGGTTGCCGGTGTTGTTCAGCGGGCTCGCACGCGGCCCGCGACGACGCCAGATCGAGGACACCGGTAGCGCCGCCCAATCGAAATCGGCACTGGCACAACGACTTGACGGGCTCGCTCCCAGTGAACAGCACGACCTGCTGGTAGGGGTGGTGTGTTTGCAGGCCGCTGAGGTGCTCGGCCGACCGTCCCCCAAGGACATCGACCCCGAGGCCGAATTCCAAACCCTCGGCTTCGACTCGCTGACCGCCGTCGAACTGCGTAACCGCCTCAAAACCGCTACCGGGCTGACGCTGCCGTCCACGCTGATCTTCGACCACCGAACCCCCAGCGCGGTCGCCGACTATGTGGGACAACAAATCCCGGAAAGCCACCGTGCCGAACCCGCCGACGACAACCGAGTCGACGTCCGTCGCGGGTCTGATGGAGTCGGCGGCGGGTTTCGCGATCGTCGGCTACGCGGCGCGTTTTCCGGGCGCCTCGGACGCGGACGAGTTTTGGCAGGTGCTGCGGGAAGGCCGGGATGCGGTATCGGAGGTGCCCCGGGACCGGTGGGATTCCGACGAGTTCTTCGACCCGGAACCAGGTGTTCCGGGGAAGGTCGTGACCCGGCGTGCCGGTTTCGTCGATGACGTGTTGGGGTTCGACGCGCCGTTCTTCGGTATGTCGGCGCGCGAGGTCAGGTTGATGGACCCGCAGCATCGGCTCTTGCTGGAGACGGCGTGGCGGGCGGTGGAGCATTCGGGTACTGCGCCGACGGCGCTGGCTGATACCAACACCGGTGTTTTCGTCGGTTTGTCTACCCATGACTTTCTGGGAATGGCATTCGGCGAACTGACCTACCCCGAGATCGAGGCCTATTTGGGCATCGGGACGTCGAATGCTGCGGCAGCGGGCCGGATCAGCCATCGGCTGGGGCTGCAGGGTCCCGCGGTCGCCGTCGACACGGCGTGTAGTTCGTCGCTGGTGGCTATCCATCAGGCATGCCAAGCGTTGCGCTCGGGGGAATGCGACCTCGCGCTGGCCGGCGGTGCGAACGCGTTGCTCACCCCGGCGACCATGATCACGTTCTCCAGCGCGCACATGCTGGCGCCCGACGGCCGGTGCAAGACGTTCGATGCGGCCGCGGACGGCTATGTGCGCGGCGAGGGTTGCGGCGTCATCGTCATCAAACGTCTCGAGGACGCGATTCGCGACGGTGACCGGATTCGGGCGGTGATCCGCGGGAGCGCGATCAACCAGGACGGCGCATCGGGCGGCTTGACGGTGCCGAACGGCATTGCCCAGCAACGAGTTATCACCGCAGCACTCAAGCGTGCGGGCCTCGAACCCACCGATGTCGGATACCTGGAAGCTCACGGCACCGGGACGTCACTGGGCGACCCGATCGAGGTCCAGGCCGCAGGTGCAGTGCTCGGCGCCGGACGCGACCCGGGCCGGCCGCTGTTGATCGGCTCGGTGAAGACGAATATCGGGCACCTGGAAGCAGCTGCGGGGATCGCGGGTGTCATCAAGGTGATCCTGTCGCTCGAGCACGAGACCCTGCCGAAGCATCTGCACTTCGAGAACCCGTCACCGCACATTCCGTGGGACCAGCTGGCGGTCGAAGTCGTCAAGGAGACGACGCCCTGGGAACGCGAGGGTCGGCCGCGCGTTGCGGGAGTCAGCTCGTTCGGGTTCGCCGGGACCAACGCGCACGTCATCCTCGAAGAAGCTCCGGTGGCCCAGCCCGCGGAGGTACCGCACGCCCTCGAGCAGCCCAGGGACGAGAAGTTCAGCGTGCTTCCGCTCTCGGCCCGTACGCCCGAGGCGCTGATGCAGGTCGCCGATCAATACCGCAGCTGGTTGACCGACCACCCGGAGGCCGCACTGGCCGACGTGTGCTTCACCGCGGGAGCGGGGCGAGCGCATCTCGAGAATCGTGCTGCGCTGGTGGTCAATTCGACCGGATCTGCCATGGAGCTGCTCGGCGCGCTCGCTGACGACCGGCCGGCACCTGGTCTGGTGCGGGGAGTGTCCGATCGCAGGCCGAAGACGGCGTGGCTGTTCCCCGGTCAAGGCAGTCAATACGTCGGGATGTCGCGGGAACTGTTCGATACCGAACCGGTGTTCGCCGAAACGTTGAGCCGGTGCGCGGCGGCAGTCGAAGGTGTACTCGAAAAGCCTCTGCTGGATGTGATTTTCGGCAGCGGCGACGCGGACGGCATTGACCCAGCAGAGACGCTGCGGCAGACCCGCTACGCCCAGCCCGCTTTGTTCGCGGTCGAGGTGGGCCTGGCCCGGCTCTGGCAATCATGGGGCTTCGAACCCGACGTGGTGCTGGGCCACAGCGTGGGCCAATATTCGGCGGCCTGTGTCGCGGGCGTGTTCAGCCTCGACGACGGCGCGATGCTGACGGCCGAGCGCGGGCGCCTGTTCGGCAGTCTGCCTGCAGGCGGTCGGATGGTCGCGGTGTTCGCCGCCGCCGAGCGCGTCGAGCGCGTCGTCGACGAGTACCCGACTCTGTCGGTGGCCGCCTATAACGGTGCCAACACCGTGCTGTCGGGACCTGCACGGGACCTGGACCGGGCGGTGGCCGGATTGACAGCCGACGGTGTGCGGTGTGAATGGCTGGACACCAGCCACGCGTTCCACTCGGCGCTGCTGGATCCGGTCCTGGGCGAATTCGAGTCATATGCCGACCGGTTCGATTTCAGCCCACCGCAAAAGATTTTGGTGTGTAACCGTACCGGCGCCGCGCTGGGCAGGAGCGTGAATCTCGATGGCGCCTACTGGCAGCGCCACGCGCGCCAACCGGTCGAATTCGCCAAGAGCGTGCACACCCTTGCCGAGCTGCGTTGCAAGGTGCTGCTGGAGGTGGGCCCGCAACCGGTGCTCACCGCCGCAGCCCTGCGGGCATGGCCCGACCCGGCCACTGCGCCACGGGCGATCGCGTCGTTGCGTCGCAACACCGCCGACCAGCGCCAGATCACCGAAGCCCTTGCCGAAGCGTATGTCCTCGGCCACCTGCCGGACTTCGACGCTGTCCGGCAGGGACCGGCAAGCAAGCTTGACCTGCCCACCTATCCGTTCCAGCATCGCGAGTACCGGATCCATGAGCAGCCGGTCCGGCCAGAGCGGCAACGTAAGGCCCAGTCCACCAGGGACTCCCGCTACGAGATCCGCTGGGAGAAAACCGCTGGTGGGTCCTCGCGCGCCTCGGATGCGGACACCGGAGAGGGAGCTGCCTGGCTCATCATCGGCGACGACGCCGAGGTACTTCAGCCATTGGTCGACGCGCTGACAGCGCGCGGGCACCGGCACCGCATTCTCGGGCTGCCGATGCCTGACTCGGACGGGCAGCGGCTCGAAGTCGCGCTGCGAGCCGCTGCGGCGGACGAACCGACGCTCCGTATCCTGCATGTCGCGGCCATCGACCCGGACAGAGCGCCATCGACGGAGTCGCTGTTGCGGATGCAACACCGGGTCCTGGGCGGAACGCGGCGACTCTTCCGCTCCGCTGTCGCCGCCGAACTGCGCTCACCCATCTGGATGGTGACCCGCGGAGCGCAGCGAGTCACCGATACGGACACCGTGTCACCGGATCAGACTTGCCTGTGGGGGTTCGGTCGCGCCGCCTCGCTGGAGCATCCGCGACTATGGGGCGGACTGGCGGATCTGGCTGAAGGGACCACCGACGAGTGGTCGCGATTGATCGATCAGCTGATGGCGGAACCGAGTGACTCGGCCATTCGGGAAGACCAAGTCGCGCTGCGTGATCAAGCGGTCTATGTACCCCGGCTAGTTCGACGGGCTGGACAGCCGAGCGTGACCGCGCTGGAACTACGCAGTGACGCAACGTATCTGGTAACCGGGGGGCTCGGATCCATCGGGTTGGAGATCGCCGAACACCTGGCCGCGCAGGGTGCCAGGCATGTGGTGCTGATCAGTCGACGCGCGCCCACCGATGCCGTCCGACAGCGCATCGATGCGATGGGCGAACAGTACGGCTGCGAACTCCGGGTCGTCGCTGCCGATGTCGCCAATCCGCACGACGTCGCACGCCTGTTGATCACCGTGCAAGCCGAGCTACCGCCGCTGGCCGGCATCATCCATGCCGCGGGCGAGATCGGCACCACTGCGCTGAGCAATCTGGACGACGCCGAAGTGGATCG
>CAVQRL010000010.1:0-51803 GCA_963715145.1 uncultured Actinomycetota bacterium
TATTCACACCTCCTCCTCGATCCCCGATTTTTCGTGTCGGTGGGGTTCACGGACGCTGAACAATGAAATGCGCTGAGCAGCAGCGATTTTGGTTTTGGGGTGTGTTCGCCCCGCCCGTGTCGCCGGGGTGGGCGGGCGTTCCTGGGGCCGGGGTCTTTCGGGTTGGTCGTGGTCAGGGCTGGTCTGGCGGTCAGGCGAAGGCGGCGCGGATGCGCTGCCAGGCGGTCGCGATCCCTGCGGCCCAGCGCCAGGTGGCGTCGATGCGCAGCCGTAGTTGGCGGGCACCGCGGGTGATGCGGGCCGCGACGTGCAGGACCCGGTAGCGGAAGGCGTTGATCTCGCAGCGGGCCAACTCGGGTGCGTGGGTGAATCCGATGAGTTGGGCCCAGGCGACCAGATCGGCGGCGGCCAGGACGATCTCCAGCCAGGCGGCATTGGACTGAAAATCATGGCAGGGCAGGTTGGCCAGGCCGGCGGACTTGGCCTCGCGGATGCGGTCCTCGACGCGGGCGTGCTGGCGGTGCCGTAGTTCCAGGCCGGCCAGCTGTCCGGGCACCGCCCCGGGCGGGGTGTCGGTGATGAACGCGGTCACCCGCATGCCGCCGATGTCGGTGAAGCGCAGCTGCGCCCCGGGGTGCGGTCTCTCTTTGCGCAGCACCATCCGGGTCCCGGCAGGCCAGGTCGACAGGTTGACCAGATCGGTGGCCTCGGCCACCCACGCCCCGTCACGCAGGTTGCCGCCGGCGTCGATCGCCGGATACCAGCCCCCGGCGAGGTTGAGGGTGTCCACGGCATCCCAGACCCGCGCGTCGACGGGAAACCCGAAGGAGAAACCGACACCGCGATCACGGCAGGCCTGGGCGAAGCGATGGGGAAGGCTAACCGCGAAAGCGGCCGGTGACCGGGGGAAGATCCTTCAACGTCACGATCCCCGGCGGCGCCGCCACCACGGCGGGCACCGCGTTGGTCACCGGCATCGCGGTATAGATCATCCCCAGTCCCATGAAGCCGGGTTCGGACCAGTCCTTCGGCGGCAGACAGTGCAGCACGGTGCGCATGTTGGGCACTCCGAAGACCTGGATGACGTGCCCGTGCTCCAGCGGCTTTGGCGGCACCACATGGCTGCCCATGATCCAGTTGAAACCGACGCTGACCACGTTGCGGTCGCCGACCCACCCGCGGTGGTAGCCGTACACCCCGGCGACGGTGCCCTCGGGAATCGTCATGAAGCCGAGGTCGGAATCGCCGGTAGCCGGGGTGAAGGTGACCTCGAACGTCATCCGGTCCAGCTTCGCCCCGATCGCGTCGGCCATCATCGCCGCGGACTCGGCGAACACCTCGCTTTCCTCGGCCACGCTCTCGGCCAGCCCGGGGGCCTCCGGATCGCAGGAGAACCCCATCGCAGTCTGGGTCCCCGCCGACTCGTAGGTCGAGCAGTCGACCGACTCGGTGATCCGGATCTCGTCGACGCGTTCGCACGCCCCGGAGAGCACCATGCCCACCATGTTGGTCATTCCCGGATGTGCCCCGCTGCCGAAGATGCTGGAATTGCCCCGTGCACAGGCCCGTCGGATCCGGTCCAGGTCCGCCCGGCTCTGCTTGCCGCCGGTGATCCACGCCGCTGACGTGCAGACGTTGACCCCGGCCTCGAGCAGCCGTTCGAGTTCAGTGACACTCGGCCACAGCGGGTTGTAGCAGCAGGCGTCGGGCTGGGCCGCCAGCAGCGCGTCGACGTCGTTGGTGGCGATGATCCCGGTCGGCTCGCTCCAGCCGGCCAGATCCGCGGCGTCCAGGCCCACCTTGTCGGAGCCGTGCGCGTAGACGCCCACCAGTTCCATATCCGGGCGGCCGATGATGGCATGCAGCGAGCGCCGCCCGATATTTCCGGTGGTCCACTGAATCACGCGGATCGGCCGATCGTTGCTGGCGGTCATGTCTCTCCCGGGTGGTCGCTAGCGCTGCCTGCAGTATGGCCAGCGGCGGCATCCACAGTCTCGGATTCGTCCACAGCGACCGCCGAGGGCGGCGAAACGGGGTAGCCGCGGCGACGGACTGCGGGCCTAACGTTCGCGACATGTCGACTGAACAGCCGCGTGCCACGCTCTACCGCCGTCTGGGTGCCCAGCCCGGACCGATCGGCGACGCCGACGACGGTGACGATCCCGACGAGGCGGATGAGGACATCGATGCGGCGATCCCCGGTTGGGTGCCCGACGGTCGGCCGACGGCAGGGCAGGCCTGGCTGTCGGCGATACGCGCCGACCCCGGCCGCGCCGGCGGTGTCGCCTTGGCGGCGATCGCGGTGCTCGCTGTGCTGATCACCGTGTTCACCCTGATCCGCCAGCGGCCGGAACCCGTCGTCTCGGCCAATCTGCCGTCGGTGGAAGCGGTGCCCGGTTCCCTTCTCAGTTCCGCACCGACCACGAGCCCACCGTCGGCACCCCCGCGCCCGCCGGCCGAGCAGTCGATGGTCGTCAGTGTCGTCGGTCTCGTGCAGCAGCCGGGACTGGTCACGGTCACGCCGAATGCGCGGGTGGCCGACGCGGTCGCTGCCGCGGGCGGGACACTGCGCGGCGCCGACACGCTCGGGCTCAACCTCGCCCGTCATCTCGCCGACGGCGAGCAGATCGTCGTCGGCGTCGCCACCCCGGCCGGACAGCGGGCCGCGCTGGGCAGTTCGGTGGGCGGGCCGGCAGGTTCGGTGGGTGCGCTGGGCAGTTCGGTGGGCGGCCCGGCCAGCCAGCCGCCGCCCGGCGCCCCCGCCAAACCCGTTGCGCCCGTGGATCTCAACACCGCCTCCGCCGAGGAACTCGATGCCCTTCCCGGGGTGGGCCCGGTCACCGCCGCGGCCATCGTCGCCTGGCGCTCGGCCAACGGACGCTTCACCAGCGTTGACCAACTCGGTGAGGTGGACGGCATCGGCCCCGCCCGCCTGGAGAAGCTGCGCCCCCTGGTGCGGGTCTGATGACCCCGCCGCCCACCCGACTCGATGTCCGGCTGGTGCCGGCCGCCCTCGCCGCCTGGGCGGTGACCGCGGCGGGGCTGGTCTGGGGCCTGGGGCTGTGGTTGGCGGCGCTGAGCGTGGGCATCGGGGCTTCGTGGTGGATCATCGCCCGGCGATGGCGCTCGCTGATGCGCCCCGCCGCCGCCGGGGTCGTGGCGACGGCGATCGTCGGTGCCGGGTTCGGCGTCTCGATTGCGCTGCGCACCGATGCGCTTCACAGCCACCTGCTGTCCCGCCGGTTCGGCAGCGCGGTGTGGGTGACCGTCGCCCCCACGGAGAGCCCCCGCCGGGCGGGCCCGGCCCGGGTGATGTTTCGCGCCGACGTGACCCGACTCGGGGACGCCGACAGTGACGGTGCGGTCACCGTTTTCGGGTCGGCAGCGGACTTCGGGCAACTCGGCGTCGGGCAACCCGCCAGATTCCGGGCCAGGATCGCCCGGCCGGCCCGGCGCGACCTCACCGTCGCGGTTCTCACCGCGGTCAGCCGTCCGATGTTGGGCCGGTCCTCCGGTCTGCAGCGTGCCGCCCGGTTGGTTCGGGACCGGTTCGCCGCCGCCGCCCGGGAGATACTGCCCGCCGATCAGGCCGCTGTGCTGCCCGGACTGGTGCTCGGTGACACCGCGGCGGTCCCGGCGGCGACCACCGCCGAGTTCCGTACAGCCGGACTGACACATCTGACCGCCGTGTCCGGCGCCAACGTCACCATCATCTGCGGGGTGGCACTGCTCTCGGCGCATCTCATCGGCCCGCGGGCCGCTGTCCTGCTCGCGGCGGTGGTCCTCGCGGTGTTCGTGGTGGTGGTCGAGCCCACCGCCAGCGTGCTGCGTGCCGCGGTGATGGGGGCCATCGCGCTCGTGGCGGTCTGGTCGGGCCGCCGGCGCCAAGCCGTCCCGGTGCTCGCTGCCGCGGTGATCGCCCTGATGGCGCTGGCGCCGCAACTGGCCGTCGATCTCGGTTTCGCGCTGTCGGTGTCGGCCACCGCGGCTCTCATCGTTCTCGCGCCGGTGTGGTCTGCGCGACTGGTCGGCAGGGGCTGGCCCAAGGCGCTCGCCGACGCGACCTGTGTCGCCCTGGCCGCCCACCTGGTGACCGCTCCGCTCATCGCGGCGATCTCGGGCCAATTCAGTCTGGTCTCCGTGCTGGCGAATCTTTGTGTCACCGTCGTGATTCCGCCGATCACTGTGCTCGGGACCGCGGCGGCTGCACTGGTGTGCCTCTGTTCGCCGCTGGCGGGTCTGCTGATCCGTTGCACCGGCCCGGAAGTGTGGTGGTTGCTGGAAGTGGCGCATCTGGCGGGCCGGATCCCGGCTGCGGCGGTGTCGGTGCCATCGGGGTGGGCCGGGTTTGCCACCGTGGGCGGTGCCACCGCGGCGGCGGTGCTGCTGTGGCGCCGGCGGTGGTTTCGGCTGGCTGCCGGGGCCGCGACGATATGCCTTGCGGCGTGGTCGGTGTCGGGTCTCGTCGTACCCGCATGACACCATCGGGTGGTGGGTGAGATGGCTGGGCTGCACCTTGTTTTGGGCGACGAGGCGCTCCTCGTCGATCGGGCGGTAGGTGCGATCCTTCGCACCGCCCGGGCGACAGCGGGGACCGACGATGTGCCGGTGAATCGGCTCCGGGCGGGCGACGTCTCCACCAACGAGCTCGCCGAACTCCTCAGCCCGTCACTGTTCGCCGACGAACGGGTCGTCATCCTGGAGTCCGCGGACGAGGCCGGTAAGGACGCCGTGGCCTTGATCGGCTCGGCCGCCGCCGACCTGCCGCCCGGGACCGTGCTGGTCGTGCTGCACTCCGGCGGCGGCCGGGCCAAGGCGCTGGCCACTCAACTGCAGGAGTTAGGTGCCCGCACCCACCAGTGCGCCAAGATCGCCAAGGCGGCCGAACGCTCGGCTTTCGTCCGCGGGGAGTTCCGTGCGTTGAAGATCAAGGTCGACGACGACACGGTCGCCGCGCTGCTGGACGCCGTCGGCTCCGACATCCGTGAGCTTGCCGCGGCCTGCTCGCAACTGGCCGCCGACACCGGCGGCCAGGTGAATGAGGCCGCAGTCCGGCGCTACCACAGCGGCCGGGCGGAGGTCACCGGCTTCGACATCGCCGACAAGGCGGTCGCGGGAGATATCGCGGGTTCCGCCGAAGCCCTGCGTTGGGCCATGTCGCGGGGAGTGGCGAATGTGCTGCTTGCCGACGCACTGGCCGAGGCCGTGCATGCGATCGCCCGGGTCGGCCCGCTCTCGGGTAACCCCTACCAACTCGCGGGCGAGATCGGGATGCCCCCGTGGCGTGTGGAGAAGGTGCAGAAGCAGTCGCGCCGATGGTCCCGCGACAAGGTGGCCGCCGCGATCCGGCTGGTCGCCGCTCTCAACGCCGATGTCAAGGGCGCAGCGGCCGACCCCGATTACGCGCTGGAGGACGCCGTGCGCAAAGTGGCCCAGCTGGCGGCGGGGCGCTGAACGTCAGATCTTGTTGAACGCCTGGGCCAGGGCCGACTTCTTGTTGGCGGCCTGGTTCTTGTGGATCACGCCTTTGGTGGCGGCCTTGTCGAGCTTGCGGCTGGTGGCGGCGAGCAGTTCGCCGGCCTTGTCCTTATCGCCCTCGGCTGCCGCGCTGCGGAACGCGCGGATGGCGGTGTGCAGCGAAGACTTCACCGACTTGTTCCGCTGTCTGCGGCGCTCGTTGGTGAGAATGCGCTTCTTCTGCGACTTGATGTTGGCCACGCGTCAATACCCTTCACAAAAGCTGGTTGTCGTGCGCCGGGACGCGGACGATCCACTGCCCTCGCGGCGCCCTGCGAGACTACCAGGAATGCGGCCCGAGTCCCAAAGCGGAGCCGCACAGCCTGCGAAAACAGCGGATATGTTGGACGATGTGAGCTGTGACTCCACGCAGCCCGGGGACTGAGGCCAAGCCCGCCTCGGCCCAATCCGCCGTTTCAGACGAACATCACATCTTCGGCGGATACCGCGACCTGGGTCCCTACGGTGCCGCGTTCGACGAGATGTTCGACCGCCGGGGCGGGGTCCGCGCCCCCTACAAGGGCATCTATGCCGAGCTGGGACCCACCGGTCCCGACGAACTGAGTGCCCGCTCCGAGGCACTGGGGCGCGCCTTCGTCGACCAGGGCATCACCTTCTCGCTGTCCGGCGAGGAAGAGCGGCCCTTCCCGCTGGACCTGGTGCCACGGGTCATCTCCGCCGCCGAGTGGGCGAAGCTGGAAAGCGGCATCGCCCAGCGCGTCACGGCGCTGGAGCGATTCCTCGACGACATCTACGGCGACCAGGAGATCCTGCGCGACGGCGTCATCCCGCGCCGGCTGATCACCTCGTGCGAGCACTTCCACCGCGAAGCCGTCGGCATCGACCCGCCGAACGGCGTGCGTATCCACGTGGCCGGCATCGATATCGTCCGCGACGCCCAGGGCACCTTCCGGGTGCTGGAGGACAACCTGCGATCCCCGTCCGGGGTCTCCTACGTGATGGAGAACCGCCGCGTGATGACGCGGGTGTTCCCGAATCTGTTCGGCACCCATCGGGTGCGGTCGGTCGACGACTATCCCTCGCACCTGTTGCGCGCCCTGCGCAACGCGGCGGCCACCAACGAGTCCGATCCCACCGTGGTGGTCTTGACCCCGGGACCGTTCAACTCCGCGTACTTCGAGCACTCGCTGCTGGCCCGGCAGATGGGCGTCGAACTCGTCGAGGGTCCGGACCTGTTCTGCCGCGACAACGTCGTCTACATGCGCACCACCGACGGGGAGCGTCAGGTCGACGTCATCTACCGCCGCATCGACGACGACTATCTGGACCCAATGCAGTTCCGCCCCGATTCGGTGCTGGGGGTGGCCGGTCTGGTCAACGCGGCCAGGGCCGGAAACGTGGTGATCTCCAGTGCGGTCGGCAACGGCGTCGGTGACGACAAACTCGTCTACACCTATGTGCCCACCATCATCGACTACTACCTCGGGGAAAAGCCGTTGCTGGCCAACGTCGACACATTGCGCTGCTGGCTCGACGATGAACGCCAGGAGGTTCTCGACCGCATCCACGAACTGGTCATCAAGCCGGTGGAGGGATCCGGCGGCTACGGAATCGTGTTCGGCCCCTACGCATCCGAGAAGGAACTCGCCTCGGTGCGCCGCAAGATCCTGGCCGATCCACGCGGGTGGATCGCTCAACCGGTGGTGCAACTGTCCACGGTGCCGACCAAGGTCGGCGACAATCTGGTGCCCCGCCACGTCGATCTTCGGCCGTTCGCGGTCAACGACGGTGAGCAGGTGTGGGTGCTTCCGGGCGGACTGACCCGCGTCGCGCTGACCGAGGGGTCGCTGGTGGTCAACTCCAGCCAGGGTGGCGGGTCGAAGGACACTTGGGTACTGGCATCCCGGGCGTCGGCGGCCTCGCGTGAACTGGCGGCCGCCCAGGTCGTGCGCACGCTTCCGCGGGCCAGCCTCAGCACCGAAATGCAACCGGCACAGCAACCGTCGATTCTGGGCAACCAACAACAACAGCAGCAGCAGCAGAGCGGGGTGTAGTGATGCTGGCTCGTAACGCCGAAGCGCTCTACTGGATCGGCCGGTACGTCGAACGCGCCGACGACACCGCCCGGATCCTCGACGTCACCGTCCACCAACTGCTCGAGGATTCCAGCGTCGACCCCGACCATGCCTCGCGAATCCTGTTGGAGGTCCTCGGTATCGAACCGCCGAAGTCCCGGCTGGACATGTGGGGGCTGACCGATCGGGTCGCCTTCAGCCGAGACCTGTCCCGCGGCTGCTCCATCGTCGACGCGATCATCGCCGCGCGGGAGAACGCCCGATCGGCCCGTGAAGCGATCTCCGGGGACATGTGGGAATGCCTCAACACCACCTACAACGCGCTGACCGAACGGGAGCGGGCGGCGCGGCGCCTCGGGCCGCACGAGTTCTTCACCTTCATCGAAGGCCGCGCCGCCATGTTCGCCGGCTTCGCCGACTCGACTCTGTCCCGCGATGACGGATACCGCTTCCTGGTACTCGGCCGCGCCCTGGAGCGGGTCGACATGACGGTGCGACTGCTGTTGTCCCGGGTCGGGGACAGCGCCTCGTCGCCGACCTGGGTCAGCGTCCTGCGCGCCGCCGGCGCACACGACACCTACCTGCGCACCCACCGCGGCGTCCTGGACGCCAACCGGGTCGTCGAGTTCATGCTGCTCGACCGGCAGTTCCCCCGGTCGGCCTTCTACTCGCTCAAGCTCGCCGAGCACAGCCTCGACCAGCTGATGCACGGCCCCACCGACGGGGCCGGCGCGGAGGCGCGCCGGGTTCTGGGCCGGGCGCGCAGCGAGTTGGAGTTCGTGCAGCCCGGGGCATTGCTGGACTCGTTGGAGATCAGGCTGGCCGGGCTGCAGGCCACCTGCGTCGAGGTCGGCGAAGCCCTGGCACTCAGATACTTCCGGCTCGCGCCGTGGGTCGAGTGGTCCGATGCCGGGCGAAGCGGAGCGTTGCTGGTGGCCGACGGCCTGAGCGAAGGTGGTGCCTGATGTGGCGCATGCGGGTGGTCCACGCGACCGGATACGCCTACAAGTCGCCGGTGACCGCGTCCTACAACGAGGCGCGGCTGACGCCCAGATCGGACTCCCGGCAGAACGTCATCATCAACCGTGTCGAGACCGCTCCGGCGACCCGGTCCTACCGCTACGTCGACTACTGGGGCACCGCGGTCACCGCCTTCGACCTGCACGCCCCGCATACCGAACTCGAGGTCACGTCGTCATCGGTGGTCGAGACCGACAAGCCCGAACCGCGAACCGGCGCGGTGAGTTGGGCCGATCTGCAGTCCGAGGCGGTGCGGGACCGCTACCACGAGGTGCTCACCCCCACCCATTACACGCCGTTCGGCAAGCACACCGACCGGATCGCCCGGCAGATCGCCAAAGGTCATGACCCGTACGGCGCTGTGCTGGCCACCGTCGATTGGGTCCGCAACGAACTGCAGTACGTCCCCGGAACGACCGGTGTGCACTCCTCGGGAATCGACGCGTTGCGAGGAGGGCAAGGGCGTCTGCCAGGACTTCGCGCACCTGTCACTGATCCTGTTGCGCACCATGGGAATTCCGGCCCGCTACGTCTCCGGCTACCTGCATCCCAGTCAGGATGCCGCCGTCGGCGAGGCCGTCGAGGGCGAGAGTCACGCCTGGATTCAGGCCCGGGTCGGAGGGTGGTGGAACTACGACCCCACCAATGACACCGAGATCAACGAGCAGTACATCAGTGTGGGATTCGGTCGCTGCTACTCCGACGTCACGCCATTGAAGGGGATCTACCATGGGGAGGGATCCAGCGACCTCGACGTCGTCGTCGAGATGACCCGTCTCGCTTAGTCTTTCACCGCAACCCGCAACAGGTCCCCGCCGAGTTCCACCCGGCCGCCGAACTCCTTCGCGGCCAGTGCCCGCCACTGGTCCTCCTGTCCGGGAATCAGCGGCGGCACGTAGTGCGTCAGCACCAGGGTCTGGACCCCGGCCCGGGCGGCGGTCGCCGCGGCCTGCTCCACCGATGAGTGGTAGTCCAGGATGTCGCGAATCCGCTGAGCGGGCATCTGGTCCACCAGATCCTTGCGGATCGCCGTGTGCACCAACGCGTTCGCGCCGCGGGCGAGATCGTCGAGGGAGGCGCAGGGCACCGTGTCGCCCGCCAGCACCACCGACGCGCCGTCGTGCTCGATCCGGAAGGCGATGGTGGGTTCGACCGGGCGATGGTCGGTCGGGGCGGCGGTGATCCGCACGCCGCCGGAGTCCCAGACCTGACCCTCGGCGTACTCGTGCACCTGTACCGACGGCGGTTCGGTGATGTCGGCGTGGTGGGCGATGCGGTAGGAGATGTCGGGCGCCAGGGCGGCCAGGGTGGCCTCCACCACCGCCGCGGTGCCGGGCGGCCCGATGATCGGCAGGGCAGTGGGCACGAATGTGGTGACCCACCGGGTGGTGATCACGTCGGACAGGTCGGTGATGTGATCGCTGTGCAGATGGGTCAGCAGCAGTGCCGTGAGGTTGGCCGCGCCGACCCCGGCCGCCGCGGCCCGCATGAGCACTCCGCGGCCGCAGTCCACCAGGAAGGTCTGTCCGGCCGCGGTCACCAGGGTGGACGGGCCGGCCCGGTTCGGATCGACCATCGGGCTTCCGGTGCCGAGCAGGGTGATGTCCATCATGACCTCATTCCTACCCGCCCGGCGGGGCGCCGGAACCCGGACTGGCTCGAACCGGCGGCACTTCCATCGTGAGCCCGTCCGTCGTAGCCTGATGTGACATCGGTCACAGACCGGGGAAGGCGGCACCCATGCGCATCGCGGACATCCTGCGCGGCAAGGGATCGGTGGTGGCGACGGTCACCGCGAGCACCACGGTCACCGGCCTGCTGGCGGAGCTGGACGTGCACAACATCGGCGCCATGGTGGTGATCGGGCCCGACGGGCTGATCGGCATCGTGTCCGAACGCGATATCGTGCGCCAACTCCACACCGTCGGACCGGACCTGCTGCGCCGGCCGGTCGCCGACATCATGAGCGACGTCGCGGTGATCTGCGCACCGGATGACCCCGTCGATGACCTGGCCGCGCTGATGACGAATAACCGCGTCCGCCATGTTCCGGTGCTCGACGACGGCCGGCTGGTCGGCATCGTCAGCATCGGCGATGTGGTCAAGAACCGGATGGAGGAACTGCAGGCCGAGCGCCAGCAGCTGCAGGACTACATCCAGCGCGGCTGACCGCCGGCCGCGGAGAGCTCAGCTCCAGCTGTACTCGGTGCGCAGCCGCATTGCGACGATCTCGAAGGTGACCCGGTCGATGATCGCGCCCTCGCGTCGGATGCCCTCCTCCGGAACGTCGAGCACCCGGTCCAGCCGGACCCAGCTCGGGCGTCCCTCGTGGTCCCAGTCTCCCGAGCCGATGTGCACCCAACTCGGGTCGTGAGCATGGTGGGTCTGGCTGGACAGCATCAGGCCCAGCAGGGTCTGGCGGTCCCGGCCCACCACCAGGACGGGGCGGTCCTTGCCGCGGGTCGGATCGTCCTCGTAGACCACCCAGGTCCAGACGATCTCCCCGGGATCGGCCCGGCCGTCGAGGTCGGGGGCGTAGACCACCCTGCGGGCCCGATGCGCGGTGGGGGCGCTGTCGCTGGTGACCGGCCGGCCGGCGGTGATGGCCACCTGCGGCGGCGGGGGCATCGCGGTCGCCATGAGAGCTTCGATGCCCAGCCGCAGGCCCTGCTGAATGCCGTTCTGGATGGTCCGCTGAACCACCTGCTGCACCTCGCCGGGGTGCTGCAACTGACGGATGAACTTCGGTGCTTCGTTGAACACGAGATGCTCCGCGAAACGCTGGAACGTCCTCCACTGCGACGCCATTCTGATGAGCATAGGCGAGGATCCCCGGCGGCGACGATGCGCCTTTGACGGTCTCGAGGTGGAGTCGGGGGATCCAAATCGGGGCGGGGTCGATACGCTTGTCGGGCCGGACCCCGCGCGCTCACCAGGAGATCTCATCAGCAGTTTCGCCGATCAGACGTTCACTGCGCCGGCGCAGATTCGCAACTTCTGCATCATCGCTCACATCGACCACGGCAAGTCGACGCTGGCCGACCGGATGCTGCAGTTGACCGGTGTGGTCGACGAGCGGTCGATGCGTGCCCAGTACCTCGACCGGATGGACATCGAGCGTGAGCGGGGCATCACCATCAAGGCGCAGAACGTCCGGCTGCCCTGGACGGTCAAGGACGACGGCGAGGGTCTGGCGGCCGGGGACTACGTGCTGCACCTGATCGACACCCCCGGACACGTCGACTTCACCTATGAGGTGTCCCGCGCACTGGAGGCCTGCGAGGGTGCGGTGTTGTTGGTCGACGCCGCCCAGGGCATCGAGGCGCAGACGCTGGCCAACCTCTACCTCGCCCTGGACCGCGATCTGACGGTCATCCCGGTGCTCAACAAGATCGATCTGCCCGCCGCCGACCCGGAGCGCTACGCCGCGGAACTGGCGCACATCATCGGCTGCGAGCCCGGCGACGTGCTGCGGGTCTCGGGCAAGACCGGCGAGGGCGTCGCCGCCCTGCTCGACGAGGTGGTCCGGCAGGTGCCCCCGCCCGTCGGCGACGCCGACGCCCCGGCCCGGGCGATGATCTTCGACTCGGTCTACGACATCTACCGCGGCGTGGTCACCTATGTGCGCGTGGTCGACGGCAAGATCGTCCCGCGCGAAAAGATCAAGATGATGTCCACCGGGGCCACCCACGAACTTCTGGAAGTCGGCATCGTCTCTCCGGAGCCCAAGCCCACCGCGGGCCTCGGTGTCGGCGAGGTGGGCTATCTGATCACCGGGGTCAAGGACGTCCGTCAGTCCAAGGTCGGCGACACCGTCACCAGCGCGCGCCACGGTGCCACCGAGGCGCTGACCGGCTATCGGGAGCCCAAGCCGATGGTCTACTCCGGCCTCTATCCGGTCGACGGCTCGGACTACCCCAATCTGCGCGACGCTCTGGACAAGCTGCAACTCAACGATGCGGCGCTGACCTACGAGCCGGAGACGTCGGTGGCGCTCGGCTTCGGATTCCGTTGCGGTTTCCTGGGATTGCTGCACATGGAGATCACCCGGGAACGGCTCGAGCGGGAGTTCGATCTGGACCTGATCTCCACTTCGCCCAACGTCGTCTACCGGGTGATCACCGAAGACGGTGCGGAGAAGATCGTCACGAACCCCTCGGACTGGCCGTCGGGGAAGATGCGTGAGATCTACGAACCGGTGGTCAAGTGCACGGTGATCGCGCCGAGTGAGTTCATCGGCACCATCATGGAGTTGTGCCAGTCCCGCCGCGGCGAACTCGGCGGGATGGACTATCTGTCGCCGGAGCGGGTCGAACTGCGCTACACCATGCCGCTGGGCGAGATCATCTTCGACTTCTTCGACTCGCTGAAGTCGCGCACCCGCGGCTACGCCAGCCTCGATTACGAGGAGGCGGGCGAGCAGGAGGCCGATCTGGTCAAGGTCGACATCCTGTTGCAGGGTGAGGCCGTCGACGCCTTCAGCGCCATCGTGCACAAGGACTCCGCGCAGGCCTACGGCAACAAGATGACCGTCAAGCTCAAGGAGCTCATCCCGCGCCAGCAGTTCGAGGTTCCCGTGCAGGCCGCGATCGGCTCGAAAATCATTGCCCGCGAGAATATCCGGGCCATTCGCAAGGACGTGCTCGCCAAGTGCTACGGCGGCGACATCACCCGTAAGCGCAAACTGCTGGAGAAGCAGAAAGAGGGTAAGAAACGGATGAAGACCATCGGGCGGGTCGACGTCCCGCAGGAGGCCTTCGTCGCTGCACTGTCCACCGACGCCACCGGTGACAAGCCAGGTGACAAGACGCGGAAGTAGGGGCCATTACTTACGACTGTCCGGTCGTCTGGGGGCGATTGGCACGTGGCCTCGGCGCTACGCTGAGCGCCGCCGTTCTCGCGGCGTGTTCGGCCGACGTGGCCGGCGCGCCGGTGCGCCAGCGCTCGGCCCGGCTCCAACAGGTTTTGCCCACCCCCGACCAGGTCGCGCAGGCGGTGGGTAATCCCCTCGATCCGACCGGCCCGGAGATCACCGGTTCGATCACGCTGCTGCCCAACGGGATTCGAGACAACAGCGACGCCACCCCGTTGGACTGCCTGGGCCCTGCCACCCCGCTGATGCGGGTGGTCTACGAGCAGGGGAGTGTCCGCGATGTGGCGCTGCGGGACTTCGCCCGCTACGGCGAGGGGGAGACCGTCTCCAGCGCCCACACCGGTGTGGTGCGATTCGCCTCCGACGCCGATGCGGCACGGATGTTCGCCACCTTCGTGACCCGGTGGCAGTCCTGCGACGACGTCACCGTGACCGTGCACATCACGCCGACGTCCGCCCTGGAGTGGACGGTGACCGACGTGCGTCAGGCCGCCGGAATCCTGTCCGCGGTGGTGCTCAGCGGTGAGACTCGCGATCAGCCGGCCTTCCCCACCGAGCGCGCCGTCGGTCTGTCCGGTGACTGCATCGTCGACGTCGACGTCGCGGTCACCGATGTGCTGCCCGCCCGGCGGGTCGCCGGCACCCGCGCCGTCGATCTGGTGCAGGCGATGCTCGACAACATCCGCCGCAGCCGCTGAGCCCGTCCCCCACACCGGAGCCGGGCTATGTGGGCGCGTTGGCCGGCTGGAACACCCCCGTACCGTCTCCCTGCTCCTCGGCCCGGATCACATGCACCACCGCGTTGATCAGCGCCAGGTGGGTGAAGGCCTGCGGGAAGTTCCCCAGATGCCGGCCGGTGCGGGGCTCGATCTCCTCGGCATAGAGGTGCAGCGGGCTGGCGAAGCGACAGCAGCCGCTCGCACAGATGCCGGGCCCGGCTCACCTCGCCGATCTCGACCAGCGCCGACACCAGCCAGAACGAGCAGATGGTGAAGGTGCCCTCCTCGCCGGACAGGCCGTCGTCGGTCTCCTCCACCCGGTAGCGCAGCACCAGGCCGTCCTCGGTCAGTTCGTCGGCGATGGCCAGCACGGTGGCCCGCACCCGCGGATCGTCCGGCGGCAGGAACCGCACCAGCGGCACCAGCAGCAGCGAGGCGTCCAGGGCGTCGTTGCCGTAGCGCTGGGTGAGCACCCCGCGGGAGTCGACCCCGTTGGCCAGGATGTCGGCCTTGATCTCGTCGGCGATCGCCCGCCACTGCTGGGCGTAGCTCTTCGATCGCCTGCAGCTCGGCCAGTTTCGCGCCGCGGTCCAGCGCCACCCAGCACATGACCTTGGAGGAGGTGAAGTGCTGCGGCTCGCCGCGCACCTCCCAGATCCCGCGGTCGGGTTCGCGCCAGTGCTTGATCGCCTCCTCGACCTGTTCCTTGAGCACCGGCCACAGCGCGTCGGAGATGTTCTCCCGCGACTTGCAGTGCAGGTACACCGAATCGAGCATGGTGCCCCAGATGTCGTGCTGACGCTGGTTGTAGGCGCCGTTGCCGATGCGCACCGGCCGCGCGTCGTCGTACCCGGAGAGGTGGTCGAGTTCGCCCTCGACCAAGCTCGCGTTCCCCGCCGACGGCGTACATCACCTGAAGCGGATGGCGCTCGCCGTTGTTGGCACCCGACACGTCGGCGATGAAGGAGAAGAAGTCGTCGGCCTCGCGGTCGAGGCCCAGGGTGTACAGGCCCCACAGCGCGAAGGTCGAGTCGCGCACCCACGCGTAGCGGTAGTCCCAGTTGCGTTCGCCGTGCGGGGTTTCCGGCAGCGACGTGGTGCTGGCCGCCAGCAGCGCACCGGTCGGCGAGTAGGTCAGGCCCTTGAGCGTGAGCGCGCTGCGCTGCAGATAGGACCGCCACGGGTGGTCGGGGAAGTGCCCGATGTTGATCCACTGCCGCCATGCCTCGGCTGGTCTGCCACATCTTGTCGGTGGCTTCCTCGTAGGTCTGCGGCGCCGGGTGCTTGGACCACGACAGCGCGACGAAGACGTTGTCGCCCTCTTTGAGTCGGGTGCGGGCCCGGGCCTCCCGGCCCTCGAGGCCGATCCGGAGGTTGGTCGTCAGTCGCAATGTCGGATGGGCGTCGCCATCGCTGCGGGCCCGGGCGATCGCCTCGCCGTAGGCGTTCGCGGAGTACTCCCAGGCCGCGTTGATCCGTCCGTAGTCGAAGGACGGCTCGCAGTTCATCACCAGTTCGACGGTGCCGCTCACGCACCGCACCGTGCGCAGCAGGATGTGCTCGGCGTCCCAGTCCATCGGGGTGCGGCGGTGGGTCCGGGAGCGGGCGTCCAGGTCGTGCCAGGGCCCCATCACCAGGGCGTCGCGCACGATCACCCACCCCGTCGGGGTCTGCCAGGTGGTCTCCATGATCAGGCTGCCGGGCAGGTAGCGCCGCGCCGCGGGCACCGTCACCCCGTACGGCCCGAGCCGGAAGTGCCCGGCGCCGCGGTCCAGGATCGCGCCGAACACACTCGGCGAATCCGGACGGGGCACGCACATCCACTCCACCGAGCCGGCCGCCGAGATCAGGCAGGTGTTCTCGCAGTCGGAGAGGAATGCGTAGTCCGCGATGGGCGGGAACGGGCTGCGCCGCGGAGCCGGGACATCCGGCAGCGGTTTGGTCACGCTCAGTGGTGTGCCATCACCGTCGGTGTTCTGACTCCCGATGTCGGTGGGTGCGGCGTGCAGAACCATTCCGCAATCATGGCTGGTGAGGGCCGCGCCGTCCACGGATACGGCCAGAATGGCTGCGGCCGCCCGTCCGACGGGGGAGGCCGGGGCGCGGCGGGGGCTAGGGTGGGGGCGTGGCCGGTTTCCTCAGCTGGTGGGACAGCTTCGAATTGTGGCTGTCCGGGCGGGGGTTCGTGCTGCAGACCTTCCTCGTCATGCCGGTCGTGCTGCTGGTCTCCTACGGTGTGGCTGTCGCGATCGACGCGGTGCTGGGAAATGGAATCCGGGTGGTCCGCCGGATGCGCGGCGGCACCGGGGACGGCCGGTGAACGGTATGCCGCGGTCCCGGGTGACACTGGCCCTGGTGGCGTTGCTGGTTCTCGTCGTGCTGGTATGGCTGGTCAACCGCTGATCGCGGATGCGCGAAAGTGCTCTGTTAGGCTGCGGCCCATGCGTTCGGTGACCGGTTTCCGCTGCGCCCTGCCGGGCCGCGCCGCCGTCATCGACCTCGCGTGTTGTCGCTGACAGACTTCTGCCCGTCCAGAGCTGTTGGTGGTCATGGCATCTCGCCGCGTGAACCCCTCGTCTGCCTGACGGGCGTGCGCCCCCGTCACCTGTAACGAGAAAGGCCGATCGACACATGTCCCCGAGGTTCACCGTGTTTCTGCGCCGCGGGCGCACCGCCGCGGCGATCACTGCCACCGCCACCCTGCTCGCCGCCTGCGGCGGGGGGGCCAGCGATGTGGTGGGTGGTGCAGACAGCGACGCCGACACCACCTTGACGCTGGTGGCCTATGCGGTTCCCGAGCCGGGCTGGAGCAAGATCATCCCGGCCTTCAGCGAGACCCCCGAGGGTAAGGGCGTCGCGGTCACCGCGTCCTACGGTGCCTCCGGCGACCAGTCCCGTGCCGTGGCGGACGGCAAGCCGGCCGACATCGTCAACTTCTCGGTCGAGCCCGACGTCACCCGGCTGGTCAAGGCGGGCAAGGTGTCACCGGAGTGGAACACCGACGTCACCAAGGGCGTCCCGTTCGGCTCAGTGGTCTCGCTGGTGGTTCGCAAGGGCAATCCGAAGAACATCAAGGACTGGGACGACCTGCTCGCCCCCGGGATCGAGGTCATCACCCCGAGTCCGCTGAGCTCCGGATCGGCCAAATGGAATCTGCTGGCCCCGTACGCGGCCAAGAGCGACGGCGGCAAGAACCAGCAGGCCGGGCTGGACTTCGTGACCACACTGGTCACCGATCACGTCAGGACCCGTCCCGGTTCGAGCCGCGAAGCCACCGACGTCTTCCTGCAGGGCTCCGGCGACGTGCTGATCAGCTACGAGAACGAAGCCATCCACATCGAGCGCCAGGGCAAAGAGGTCGACCACGTCAACCCGCCCCAGACCGTTCAAGATCGAGAATCCGGTCGCCGTCGTCACCGTCGGCGCCCACCTGGACAAGGCCACCGCCCTGAAGAACTTCCTGTACACCCCACAAGGCCAGACGATCTGGGCCCGGGCCGGCTTCCGGCCGGTGGATCCGGCCGTGGCGGCTGATTTCGCCAAGGACTTCCCGGCCCCGCAGAAGCTGTGGACCATCGCCGACCTGGGCGGGTGGAGTTCAGTGGATACCGCCCTGTTCGACAAGGACACTGGGGCGATCACGACCATCTACAAGAGGGCGACCGGATGACGGCCGTCGTCGACGCCGACACGGTCGTGTCGGCCCGGCGGGCCGGATCCACGCCCGCACTCGCCGGTGCGGCGTCGATCTGGCTCAGCGTGATCGTGCTGCTGCCACTGGCCGCCATCCTGTGGCAGTCCGGCCGGGGCGGCTGGTCGGCGTTCCGGGCGGCGGTCACCTCTGGTGCCGCGCTGGAGTCCTTCCGGGTGACCCTGACGGTTGCGGTCGGCGTAACGCTGGTCAACGCGTTCTTCGGGCTGCTGGTGGCCTGGGTGCTGACCCGTGATCAGTTCGCCGGCAAGCGGTTGATCGACGCGGTGATCGACCTGCCGTTCGCGCTGCCCACCATTGTGGCGAGCCTGGTCATGCTGGCGCTGTACGGGTCGGGCAGTCCGGTGAAACTGCATCTGCAGCACACCAAATGGGGTATCGGGGTGGCGCTGCTGTTCGTGACGCTGCCCTTCGTCGTGCGCACGGTGCAACCCGTGCTGCTCGAACTGGACCGGGAAACCGAGGAGGCCGCCGCATCGCTGGGCGCGACCAACCCCGTCATCTTCGCCCGGGTGATCCTGCCGGCACTGCTGCCCGCACTGCTCACCGGCGCGGGTCTGGCGTTCTCCCGCGCCATCGGCGAGTTCGGCTCGGTCGTCCTCATCGGCGGGGCGATCCCGGGGGAAACCGAAGTGTCGTCGCAGTGGATTCGCACCCTCATCGAGAACGACGACCGCACCGGAGCGGCGGCGATTTCCATTGTGCTGCTGATTGTTTCGTTCATCGTGCTGTTCGTTCTGCGGGTGGTGGGATCCAGGGCCGCCAAGCGCGAGGCAGAGCTGACGTGATCCTGTCTCCGCTGGCGCGGTTCCTCACCCGCTATCTGGCGCTGGCCTACGTCCTGGTCCTGGTGATCGTTCCGGTCGGGCTGATCCTGTGGCGTACGTTCCAACCCGGGCTCGGGGCCTTCCTGGGCTCGATCACGACACCGGCGGCGATATCGGCGCTGCAGTTGTCACTGCTGGTGGTCGCCATCGTGGTGCCGCTCAACGTCGTGTTCGGGGTGCCGACGGCATTGCTGCTGGCCCGCAAACGTTTTCGCGGCAAGGGTGTTCTGCAGGCCGTGATCGACCTGCCGTTCGCGGTGTCCCCGGTGGTGGTCGGTGTGGCGCTGATCCTGTTGTGGGGCAGCGCCGGACTCCTCGGATTCGTCGAGCAGGACCTCGGGGTCAAGATCATCTTCGGACTGCCCGGCATCGTGCTGGCAAGCATCTTCGTCACCGTGCCGTTCGTCATCCGCGAGGTCGAGCCGGTCCTGCACGAGTTGGGAACCGAACAGGAGCAGGCCGCCGCTACCCTCGGGGCCACCTGGTGGCAGACCTTCTGGCGGATCACCCTGCCGTCGATCCGGTGGGGCCTGACCTACGGCATCGTGCTCACCGTGGCCCGCACGCTCGGCGAGTACGGCGCGGTGTTGATGGTGTCGTCGAACCTGCCGGGCAAGTCCCAGACGCTGACCCTGCTGGTGTCCGATCGCTACAACCGGGGCGCGGAATACGGCGCGTACGCGCTCTCGACGCTGCTGATGATGGTCGCGGTCCTGGTGCTCGTGGCCCAGGTGGTGCTGGAGTCGCGGCGAGAGGAGCCGCAGATGAGGAGCGTCATGACGACGCGATCGTCGTCAGCGGCGCGAACAAGCGCTACGGCGACTTCAATGCCCTGGACAACGTCGACTTCGTCGTGCCCGCCGGGTCGCTGACCGCACTGCTGGGGCCCAGCGGATCGGGCAAGTCGACGCTGCTGCGCGCCATCGCCGGTCTGGACCAGCCCGACTCCGGAACGGTCGTCATCAATGGCCAGGACGTGACCAGGGTGCCGCCGCAGCGCCGCGGGATCGGCTTCGTGTTCCAGCATTACGCGGCGTTCAAGCACCTCACCGTGCGCGACAACGTGGCATTCGGCCTCAAGATCCGCAAACTGCGCAAGCCGGAGATCGACGCCAAGGTCGACAATCTGCTGGAGGTGGTGGGGCTGTCGGGTTTCCAGACCCGCTATCCCAGCCAGCTGTCCGGCGGCCAGCGTCAGCGGATGGCATTGGCGCGCGCGCTGGCGGTCGATCCCGACGTGCTGTTGCTCGACGAGCCGTTCGGGGCACTGGACGCCAAGGTGCGCGAGGATCTGCGGGCCTGGCTGCGGCGGCTGCACGACGAGGTCCACGTCACCACCGTGCTGGTGACCCACGACCAGTCCGAGGCGCTGGATGTCGCCGACCGGATCGCGGTGCTCAACAAGGGCCGCATCGAACAGATCGGCACACCGACCGAGGTGTACGACAGCCCGGCCAACCCCTTCGTCATGTCGTTCCTCGGGACGGTGTCTACGCTGAACGGAATCCTGGTGCGGCCGCACGATATTCGGGTCGGCCGGACACCGGAGATGGCGATCGCGGCCGGCGACGGCACCGCCGAGAGCACCGGAGTCATCCGCGCCACCGTCGACCGGGTGGTGTATCTCGGTTTCGAGGTCCGGGTGGAGATGACCAGTGCCACCAACGGCATGTCGTTCATCGCCCAGATCACCCGCGGCGACGCCGAGGCCCTCGGCGCTCAAGGATGGCGACACCGTCTACGTCCGGGCCACCAGGATCCCGCCGATCGCCGGCGCCGAGCAGCGCCCCTAGACTGGGCCGATGGTGAGGATTTCCGCGGCGTCGTTCGCGGTGGTCGTTGGGGTAGTGGCAACGATCACCTCGGGCTGTTCGCACACCATCGACCCGGCCGAAGGTTCGATGACGTCGCAGACGTCGGTCGGATCCTCGGCGCCATCGACGACTCAGGAGAAGACTGTGACGGGCGGAGCGGGGGCAACGGCGGCAACGGCGGGCAGGGCGGTCGCGGTGGCGCCGGCGGTGCTGGTGGCCAGGGCGGCAACGGCGGTCAGGGCGGTCAGGGCGGCGTGGGGGGAGCCGATGGCGCTGACGGGGCCGACGGGGCACCCGGGGCCGACGGAGCACCCGGCGCACCTGGCTGACGGCCGGCTGAACCCGTCAGACCGATAGCGAAACCGCGGGCGCTATCGCAGCGGCGAATCTCCGGTGCCGGTGGGCTCAGGCCGCCAGCCGACTGGCCGCTGCCAGGTCGAACCGGTCCAGAACCGTCTGGGCCAGCAGCGGATGCGCACCGAGTGGCTCGGCCATCGCGGCGTCGAGTTCCGAGGCAACCGTCGCCACCCGGTCGGTGATCCGGCCGGGCGCAATGAACCATGGAGCCACAGCGATACGGCTGGCTCCGCTGCGGCGCAGGTCGGCGATCCCATCGGCCACCGAAGGCGCAGCCGTGGCGAAAGCCACTCGCACCCGTGGCCAGCCGCGCCGGCACAGTGCCGAGGCCAGGGTTTCAGTGCGCGCGTTGGCGGCTGCGTGTGAGGAACCCACCGCGACGACCAGGATGCCCGTCTCACGGCCCTGGCCCATCCCTCGTTCGCCGAGCCGCTGAGCCAGTACGTCCACCAGTCGGGGATCCTCGCCCAGGGTGTCGGCCTGCTGCACGGGAACCTTCGCCTCGTCGATCATCGACGGGATGTCGACGCGCGCGTGATAGGCGCTGGCGAGCAGCAGCGGTGTGACCAACCCCGGACGGTCCAGGGCGGAAAGGACGTCGCGTAGGTTCGGTTCGCTGCGCTCGCAGAACGCCACCCTGACGTCGAGCCACGGTCGTAGCCGACGGACCTGCTCGGCCACCGCGTGGGTGGTCGCCGACGAGCGGGGGTCTGCGCTGCCGTGTGCGGTCAGGATCAGGGCCGGGTGTCGCAGGATGCTCATGAGGCGTGCAACCCGCATTCGGTCTTGTTCACGCCCTGCCAGCGTCCGCTGCGCGGGTCGGCGCCGTCGGCCGGCTTGGCGGTGCACGGGGCGCAACCGATCGACGGATAGCCCTCCTCGACAAGAGGATTCACCAGCACGCCGTGGGTCTCGATATAGGACTGCAGATCCTCGTCGGTCCAGGCGGCCAGGGGGTTGATCTTCACCAGCTTGAACGCCTCGTCGAAACTGATCAGCGGGGCGTCGGCCCGGGTCGGGGATTCCACCCGCCGGATTCCGGTGACCCAGGCGGCATAGCCGCTCAGTGCGCGGCCGAGTGGAACCACCTTGCGCAGCCGGCAGCACTCGTGCGGATCGCGCGCGAACAGGTCCTGGCCCAGCAGTCGATCCTGTTCGGCCACAGTGTGTTCCGGCGTGACATTGACCACGGTGACGCCGTACACGGCCTCGACGGCGTCGCGGGTGCCGATCGTCTCGGCGAAGTGGTAGCCGGTGTCGAGGAACAGCACATCGACGCCTGGACGGGTCTGGGCGGCCAGATGGATCAACGCCGCGTCCTGCATGTTCGACGCCACCACGTAGTGACCGCCGAAATGGCGGTCGGTCCAGGCCAGCAGGTCGGCGGCGGAGGCCCCGTTCAGTTCGGCCGCCCCATGAGCGGCCAGCGCGCGAAGGTCGGCTTCCGTGCTCATCGCAACGCCTCCTCGTCAGCCCGCACGGCCCACTGCGCGAAGCGTTCGCCGGACTCACGCTGGGCGATGAAGTTGCGCACCACCCGCTCGATGTAGTCGCCGAGTTCGTCACTGGTGACCTTGTGCTGCCGCAGCTTCCGGCCGAAGTTGCTGTCCAGGCCGAGACTTCCACCGAGGTGCACCTGGAAACCCTCGACCGGTCCATCGCCGTCGTCGACCATCTGACCCTTGAAGCCGATGTCAGCCACCTGGATCCGGGCGCAGGAGTTGGGGCAGCCGTTGAGATGGACGGTGACCGGAACGTCGAGTTCGGCGTTCAGGTCGGCCAGTCGCTTCTCCAGGTCCGGCACGAGGGACTGCGCGCGGACCCGTGTTTCGGCGAAGGACAGTTTGCAGAACTCGATTCCGCTGCAGGCCATCAGGTTCCGCCGCCACTGCGACGGGGTCGAGGAGAGGCCCAGTGCGTTGAGGCCCTCGACCACCTCATCGAGGCTGGTCGTCGGGAACGTCGAGCACGATGAGCTTCTGGTGCGGGGTGAACCGGATCCGGTCGGAACCCGCCTTCTCGGCGATATCGGCCACTGCTGTCAGGATGGTGCCCGACACCCGTCCGGCGATCGCGGCCACGCCAACGGCGTTGAGCCCGTTGCGCAGTCGCTGCACGCCGACGTGGTCGATCGGACGCACGACGGGGTCGGGCGCGGGGCCGTCGATCAGTGGCCGCTTGAGGTATTCGGTTTCGAGAACTTCGCGGAACTTCTGCGACGCCCCAGTCCTTGACGAGGAACTTCAGCCGGGCCTTCGCCCGCAGCCGGCGGTAGCCGTAGTCGCGGAAGAGGCTCACGACGGCCTCCCAGACGTCGGGCACCTCGTCCAGCGGCACCCAGGCGCCGAGGCGTTGGGCCAGCATCGGATTCGTGGACAGGCCACCGCCCACCCACAGGTCCAGTCCGGGGCCGTGCTCGGGGTGATCGACTCCGACGAAGGCGACGTCGTTGATCTCGTGCACCACGTCCTGCAGGCCGCTGATCGCGGTCTTGAACTTGCGCGGCAGGTTGGCGTACTCGGGCTTGCCGACGTAGCGGCGGACGATCTCGTCGATCGCCGGTGTGGCGTCGATCACCTCGTCGAGCGACTCGCCGGCCAGGGGCGAGCCCAGGACCACGCGCGGGCAGTCGCCGCACGCCTCGGTGGTCTGCAGGCCGACCGCCTCCAGGCGCCGCCAGATCTCCGGCATGTCCTCGATGCGGATCCAGTGGTACTGGATGTTCTGCCGGTCGGAGATGTCGGCGGTGTCGCGGGCGAACTCGCGTGAGATCTCCCCGAGGGTGCGCAGGGCCGCGGCGCTGAGTGCTCCGCCGTCGCTGCGGACCCGCAGCATGAAGTAGGGCGCCTCGATGAGGTCGACGTTCTCCTCGCCGGTGAACGTGCCGTCGAAGCCCTCCTTGCGCTGGGTGTAGAGGCCCCACCAGCGCAGCCGGCCGCGCAGGTCGGTCTTGTCGATGCTGTCGAAGCCCTGCTTCGCGTAGATGTTCTCGATCCGGGCCCGCACGTTGAGCGCCGGGTCTTCCTTCTTGAATTCCTCGTTGACGTTGAGCGGGTCGCGATCGCCCAGGGCCCACTGGCCCTCACTGCGCTTGGGTTTGGTCGGCTGGGTCATGGGAAGAGGTGCTCCTCTGTCGGGAGCCGGCGCTGGAATACGTGCTATCACCGGTCGGCGGTCCGGTGACGCAATCCGGCGGCCAGCTGATCTGGGATGGGCGGACTACGGCGTCAGGCCGGACGACAACAACAGCTGCAGACGCGCTTGAAGTCGACGTGCCGCCGGGCCACCAGCGCGACAGTGCGCTGAGACGAGGGCCGGACGGACATGGGAACAGTCTGCCACGGCCCGGTCAGGATGCCCTAATGGGACGACCTTGTCTCGCCGCGCGGGCGAGGTGTTCTGGGACACTCACAGTGTGCTGCCCGAACTGCGCCCGACTCCCGGTACCGCGTTCGGAATCTATGTGCACGTCCCGTTCTGCGCCACCCGGTGCGGTTACTGCGACTTCAACACCTATACCGCCGCCGAACTCGGCGGGACCAGCCCGGACGGCTGGCTGGAGGCGTTGCGCACCGAGTTGGCGATGGCCGCCGCCGCGGTGGGACCGCTGCCGGTGGACACCGTGTTCGTGGGCGGCGGGACCCCATCCCTGCTCGGAGCGCAGCGCCTGGCTGGGGTGCTCGACGCCGTCGCTGTCAATTTCGCGCTCTCGGCCGACGCCGAGGTCACCACCGAGGCCAACCCGGAGTCCACCTCGCCCGGGTTCTTCGCCGACCTGCGCGCGGCCGGCTACACCAGGGTGTCGCTGGGCATGCAGTCCGCGTCGCCACGGGTGCTGGCCGTTCTGGACCGCACGCACTCGCCCGGCCGGGCGGTGGCCGCGGCCCGGGAAGCGCTGGCAGCCGGCTTCGAGCACGTCAATCTCGACCTGATCTACGGCACACCGGGGGAGTCCGATGACGACCTGGTGGCCTCGGTTCAGGCCGCGGTGGACGCCGGGGTCGACCATGTCTCGGCCTATGCCCTCGTGGTGGAGGACGGCACTGCACTGGCGCGCCGGGTTCGTCGCGGGGAGGTCGCCGCTCCCGACGACGACCTCCTGGCCCGCCGCTACGAACTCGTCGATCGAAGGCTCTCGGCCGCCGGGTTGCAGTGGTACGAGGTTTCCAACTGGAGCCGCCCGGGTGGTCGAGTGCCGGCACAACGAGGGCTACTGGAACGGCGGGCAGTGGTGGGGGGCCGGACCGGGTGCACACGGGTTCGTCGGCGACGTGCGTTGGTGGAATGTGAAGCACCCGAGGGCTTATGCCGAGGTTCTTGCCGAAGGGGACTCGGCGGCAGCCGGTTTCGAGACGCTCTCGGCGCAGGACCGCCACGTCGAGGATGTGCTTCTCGGCATCCGGTTGCGCCGCGGCCTGGCGGTCGGGGTGCTCACCGACTCCGAACGGCGCCGCGCCGGACGGGCTGTCGACGGCGGCCTGCTCACCGAGGCCGCCGACCGGCTGATCCTCACCGACCGCGGCCGACTGCTTGCCGACGCGGTGGTGCGGGATCTACTGGATTGACTTCTGGGTTTCACACCGCAGGTTGCGCCGAAAGGCACTGGGCGACAGTCCCGTCCATCGCAGGAAAGCGTGGGTGAAGCTGGCCGTCTCGGCGTACCCGAGGTGCCGGGCGATCGTCTCGATCGGAACAGTGGTGGCCAGCATCTGCTCGGCCCTGGACCGCCGAACCTCGGCGATCAGGGCGCGGAACGACGTGCCTTCGGCAGTGAGCTTGCGCCGCAGGGTGCGGGGGTCGAGGTGCAATTCGTCGGCGATCGTCTGCATCGACGGGAGGCCGCGCTGATCGTGCAGGATACGGCTGCGGACCTGGCCTGCGACACCCACCCTGGACACCCGCCGGTCCAACAGTTCGCGGCATTGCCGCTGGAAAACCCGCGTCGTGTTCGGATCGGACTGGGGCAGGGCGATATCGAGGATTCCGGGCGCGCCGACGATCCGGTTGACCGGGCAATCGGGGCGGACGTCTGTCGTCAGCGTCCAGGTCTGCGCCAGTCGCCGCGCCCGTTGTTCGTCGAGTGTCGTCTCCACCCATTCGACGGCGATCGGGATGTTCGCACCCGCCATGACGGCTGCAAGCCCGGCGAGATCGCGTTCGACGATGAACGGCCGGATGTCGGCCGGAATGTCGGTGTCGTCGGCGACGATACAGTCGCGCGCCCCGTCGGCGGCGATCGAGAACCGCACGTGTGAGGGCAGTAGCGCCTGATAGGGCAGGATCCGCTCCAAGCCCTCCCGCAGGGTCGCGCTGGTCAGCAGGGCGAACCCCAGCACGCCCAGTCGGCCCAGTGTGCTGAACCCGCCGACGTCGACGCCCAGACCCGGGCGGTCGCCGAGTCGTCGCACGATATTGCTGACGACGCGGAACTCCTGATGAGCCCAGATCTCGGCGTCCTCGTCGGCCAGGGTGGCTTCGGTCAGGCCGGTACCCGCAAGACAGTCGGCGATCGGCATGGACGCGGCCACCGCCTGGGTCATGATCCGGACACCCTCGGTGCCGCGCGGGACGGCCCACACCGGCGCGGCGAATCCGGCCATCGCCCGAAAATATCAAATTCGTGCCCGGTCGGGACATTAACCTGGCGATTCTTCCTGCCTAGGGTGAGGATCATGTCCGCTACCGCACTTGCCACGGTCACCACCGGTCTCGCCGACGAACTGCGAGCCCTCTACGACGAGGCCCGCGCGGCGATGGGGGACGCCGACCTCGAGCACATCCGCACGGTGACCGCCTACGGGCAGGCCATCGACGCCCGTCGTCTGGAACTGCTTCGCACCGGGGGGCCGGGTGCCGCCGGCCGGGCCGCGGTGCTGGAGATGCTCTACCGGTTGCTGCAGTTCTCCGAACTCGGCCACAACATCCTGCACGGCAGCTACGACGATCTGCCCGGCAACGGGGAGTACCACTCCGATCGGTACCACTGGGACTTCAACGTCGACGCGGCGCAGTGGAAGGTCATGCACCACGAGGGCCATCACCCGTACACCAACATCGTCGGCAAGGACCACGATCTCGGGTACAGCGTGCTGCGCGGCCAGGCCGCGCAGGACTGGTTCGGTCACCACGCGGTCCAAGTCGCGCTGCTCGGCGCCGTGTTCCCATTCCTCACCCAGTTGGCACCTTTTTTGGTGGCCAACATCACCAGAGAGGTTGACGGCAGCCGGTTTTGGTCCCGCGACACCTTGCGCGGCCCGCTGCGCATCGCCCTTGCCGACACCAAGCGCCGTCTGATCAGCGAGCCGCTGTCGACGGGCCGCCGGTTCCTGCCGGCCATGGTGGCCAACCATGTCGGCGGCGTGGCCGGGTATGCGGCGGTGCTTTTCCTCGTCGCCATCGAGCACCACGCCGGCGAGATGGAAGTCTTCGCCGATCCGGGACCCGAGGAGACCCACGACGAGTACTACCGGCGCCAGATCCGAAGCACCCGAAACTTTCTGCGCAGTCCGCAGCTTGATTCGGTGCTGCAACGAATCCTCGATGAGGAGGTCCCGTTCGACAACCGCCCCGACTTCCGGATCTTCTACGGCGGGCTCGACACCCATGTCGAGCACCACCTGTTTCCGGACCTGCCGCCGAACCGCCAGCGCGAGGTCGCGCCGCGGGTCAAGGAGATCGTCACCCGGTACGGCTTGCCCTATCACGAGACGCCGTTGGGCGAGACGGCTGCGCTGCTGCTCAAAACGCTGACCGGCCTGTCGATCCCGGTCGGTGAACGTGAAGCCGGGCACCCGCTGATGCTGCTGAAGCGCCCGGCCGGACTGGCTCGTCGGTTGACCTCCGGGGTGCGATACCGGCGGCTGCCGGATGCTCCGTACCTGGACAAGCCGCGGTGGTACAACGTGCCGGTTCGGGTTGTGGCCACCGAGCGGCTGGCCGGCGGGCAGGCACGGCTGATCCGGCTGGAGAAGCCGCGCGGATGGGACGACGTCTGCTGGGATCCGGGAGCGTTCGTCTCGGTGCAGGTGCCGGAGGGCGAGCAGACGCTGATCCGCCAGTACAGCCTGGTTCACGACAGCGACGGCTCGGACACCATGGACATCTGCGTCAAGCGGGTGTCGGGTGGTCGAGTCTCCAACCGTCTCAACGATGACGTTCGGGTCGGCGAACTACATCACCCTGCTGAGCCCCCCGGTGTCGACCGGCGGTCTCGCCAGCCCCGACATCCCGGCCCGGGCGCTGTTCGTCGCCGGGGGTGTGGGCATCACGCCGATCATCAGCCACCTGCGGCGACTCGGCCGCTCCGGTGCGCCCCGGGACGCCGTGCTGCTCTACTTCAACCACGACAGCAGGATTCTCTTCGAACGGGAGATCGCCGAAATCGGTGCGCTGCCGGGGATCAGCGTCCATGTCTTCACCGGGCGGCGGCCGTCCCCGGAGATGATCGCGACTCTGGTGCCGGATGCCGAAGATCGGGAGACGTTCGTCTGCGCGCCCGCGGGGCTGGTCGATGTCCTGCGCGGATGCCTCACTGGACTCGGGCAGGCCCCGGAGCGTCTGCGCACCGAATCCTTCGCCCACCCTGAACTGCGTCGGCCCGCCGACGATGGCAGCCGCTATGTCATCACCTTCGCCCGGACCCGACGGTCGATCGAAGTCGACGGCACCACAACGCTGTTGGAAGCCGCCAACAGGGTGGGGATCCGTGTGCCGACCGGTTGTCGCAGTGGGCTGTGCCGGGCCTGTGTCACGCCAAAACTCAGCGGCACGACGCGCGGTGATACCGGGCGGCCGGCGGCCGAGCGGATCACGGTGTGCGACAGTCTGCCGTGTTCGGACATCGAACTGGACCTCTAGACCCCGCGCATGGGGCGAGGCCGCGGGTGCCTCGTTGTCGAAGCGCCTCGCGGCCTCGCGGGTGGGGGCGGGGGGATGTTAGTCGATCGCCATGATCGGCAGAGTTCCCAAGCCGAACGGCATGCCGGGCGCCATCATGAGGTTCGGACCCGTCTGCCGGGGTTCGGCGTAGATCGCTGTGTGCCCGTTTCGGGTGCACACCGAGGTCGGGCCGCTGTCATCGCAGTTTGCGGATGTCGCGGCGGCGACCGGCGCGGAGACGATGGCTGCGGCGGCGGCGCCCACCAGGAAGGCCGGGGCGAAAATCTTGAAGGACATGAGCGTTGTTCCTTTCGCTAGTCGGGCGGTGAAACCCTCACCGGCAGTGGTGGTTTCGGCTTGATCGCCCCTTGTGAACTCCATGTTATGAGCGCGGTGGCCGCCGGTCACGACACTCATAGAGTAGACATAGAATTCACGATGCTAACTTCGTTCTTTCGCCCCGGCCGGGAGAACCTCATCGGGTTCGCGCAGGTCGGGCATGTCGCGGCGGGTGCTGCGGCGGCGGCGCGGGCCCGCGCAGGGCGATGGTCAGGCGTGCCCAGCAGATCGTGGTCGATGACCACCGTCCCGCCGCCGGCCTCGTGCTGGCGGCGCCATGAATCGACGAATTCCCGCGCCGCATGGTCGATGAAGGTCGTCGACAACCGGATGGTGACCCGAGCCCCCGCCGGCACCGCGTCGAGTGCCTGATGGATTCGCGGCAGTGACAGGAAGGTGCAGGCGCCCTCGATGGTCACCTGCCACCGGTCCTCGCCGGTGGGCTCGGCCGTCACCTTCGCATGGGCCACCCGCCACAGCGTCATCACAATCGCCATCGCCAGACCCAGCAGGACTCCGTTGAGCAGGTTCAGGAAAACCACCCCCAGCAGGGTGACGAGATACACCCCGATATCGCCGGTGCGGCGGGCGGTTTCGATGTGCGTGATCTTGACCAACTGCACGCCGATCACGATCAGCAGACCGGCCAGCGCGGCCATCGGGATCTGGGTGGCCAGGCCGGCGAACGGCAGAGCGAAGACCAGCACCCACACCCCGTGCAGAATGCTCGAAGCGCGGGTACGGGCCCCGGCCGCGACGTTGGCGGAGCTGCGGACGATCACCCCGGTGATCGGCAGGCCCCCAATGGCGCCGGAGACCATGTTGGCCGCGCCCTGGCCCACCAGTTCCCGGTCCAGGTTGCTGCGTGGGCCGGTCTGCATCCGGTCGACGGCGACCGCTGTCAGCAGGCTCTCGACGCTGGCGATGAGCGCCACCGTTAAGACGCCGACCGCGAAGGCGCCCCAGTTGCCTTCCGGAAGACCCGGCAGTTGCAGTGCGTCGATCAGCGAGCCGTTCAACTCGATCCGGGGCACCCCCGGGGCGAACACCATGGCAACCGCGCTGGCGACGACGATGGCGACCAGCGGTCCGGGGATCTTGCGCACCGCCGCCGGTGCCCAGCGCCATGCCACCAGAATCGCGATCACCAGCACGCCGATGGCGATCCCCGCCGGGTCGGCCTCGCCGAGATGCGCCGGGAAGGCGGCGATGTTGTGCCATGCCGAACTGTGTGTTTCTCCGGCGAGCAGAACGTGAACCTGCTGCAGGGCGATGGTGATGCCGATGCCGGCCAGCATCGCGTGCACCACCATGGGTGAGATCGCCAGCGCTGCACGACCCAGCTTGCTGAACCCGAAGAGGATCTGCAGCAACCCGGCGCAGACCGTGATCGCGCAGGTGACCGCCCAGCCGAACTCGGCGACCAACCCCGCGACGATCACCGTCAGGCCGGCAGCCGGCCCGCTCACCTGCAGCGGTGAGCCGCCCAGCGCCCCGGCCACGATGCCGCCGACGATCGCGGCGATGAGACCGGCCAGCGGTGGGGCGCCGGAGGCGAGGGCGATGCCGAGCGAGAGCGGCAGTGCCACCAGAAACACGACCAGTGATGCGGGGACGTCGTAGCGCAACACCGCTGACGCCAAACCCGGTCGGCCGGCCTGCTCTGGAGTTGCTCGGGTGTGCGATCTCGGTTCAGCCATGACTCGAGGTTAGGTACCGGCTATGAGACCGACAAAGTACGCATAGAGAATCCATATGGATCGCAAGTGAACTCCGCTTACACGCCGCGGCAACGCGCGGATTCCAGAGGTATGACGAAACGGTGACGGTCCTGTCATGCGGATATCGTTCCGGTGCAGAGTATTCGGTGGACTCTTCGGCAAATGTCGTCACGGATATGAAGTTCATATGGATTCCATGACGTTCGGCAAACTTCCGCAGAGGATTATCGTATGACTGTCATGGTTACTCCACGCTCACCGCGCAAGCGCCAGGCCATCCTCGGACAGCTTCCCAAGATCACCCGGACCGACGGGACGCCGATCCGGGTGCTGCTCGTCGATGATGAGCCGGCGTTGACCAACCTGTTGAAGATGGCGCTGCACTACGAAGGCTGGGAGATCGAAGTGGCCGGCGACGGCCAGGAGGCCATCGCCAAGTACGCCGATTTCCAACCTGATCTGCTGGTGCTCGACATCATGCTTCCCGATATCGACGGACTTCAGATCCTGCGAACCGTCCGCGAGTCCGAGACCTACACCCCCACGTTGTTTCTCACCGCCCGTGACTCGGTGCTCGACCGGGTGACCGGACTCACCGCGGGCGCCGACGACTACCTGACCAAGCCGTTCAGTCTCGAGGAACTCGTCGCCCGGTTGCGCGGGTTGCTGCGCCGCTCCAAGGCCATGGCCGCCCCGGATGACGAGGTGCTCATGGTCGGCGATCTCACGCTCGACGGATCCAGCCGAGTGGTGACCCGTGGGGGCACCGGCCGCCGTGCCACCGACTCCCGCGGCGAGGAGATCTCCCTGACCGTGACGGAGTTCGAGTTGTTGCGTTATCTCATGCGCAATCCCCGCCGCGCGATCAGCCGCGCCGAAATCCTCGACCGCGTCTGGAATTACGGGTTCGGCGGACGGTCCAGTGTCGTCGATCTCTACATCTCGTATCTGCGTCGCAAGATCGACGCCGGGCGCGAGCCGATGATCCACACCGTCCGTGGCGTGGGATACATGCTCCGACCACCACAGTGACCCAGCGCCGGCGGTGGTGGTCACCGCGATCGCTGCGCCGGCAGCTAGTCATCGGAGTGTGCACGATCGTCTCCGTCGCGATTCTGGCCGTCGGGGCGATTGCCGAGATCAGCCTGCGCAGCGAGATGGTCTACCTGCTCAACGGTCAGGTGGCCAATTCACTGGCGGCGTTCAACTACTCCTACGCCAAGGCCAAGTTGGCTGTCACCATGCCGGCAGCGGGATCTGTTGCGGCGGACGAGTTGGAGGCTTTCCCGGGCCAGCCGCCCGGCACCGTCATCGCGGTGGTCCGCGAAGGCAAGGTCGGATTCGCGGCCGTTTTCACCGATGGCGATCCCAAGGCCCCGCCGGCCGAGGTGGTGGCCGATCTGGAGAAGATCACCTGGACCGACTCCGCCCCCCGAACGGTTCGGCTCGGTGAGCTGGGTCAGCATCAGGTCGGCAGTCGCGATGTCGGGGGTGGGATTCGGCTGGTCTCGGCGGTGTCGCTGCGCGATGCGAACGAGACGTTCAAAAACAACGCCCTCGTCGTGGCCGGCCTCGCATTGCTCGCGCTACTGGCTGCTGCTGCCGGGACCGTGGTCCTGGTCCGTCAATCGCTCAGACCGCTGGGCCGTGTCGCCGCGATCGCCGGAGACGCAGCGTCGCTTCCGCTGGATGCCGCGCAGTACCGCGTCACCGCCCGCGTCGACGATCGCGACACCGACCCGCAGACCGAGGTGGGTGTGGTGGGGCACACGCTGAATCAGTTGCTGGACAACGTCGATTCGACGCTGACCAGGATGGCGGAGTCGGATCGCAACACCAAACAGTTCCTCACCGACGCCAGCCACGAATTGCGGACGCCCCTGGCGGCCATTCTCGGCTACGCGGAACTGACTCGGCAGGAGAGTGACATGCTGCCGCCGATGACGGAGTACGCCCTCACGCGGATTGAGGCCGAGTCCCAACGGATGTCGACGCTGGTTTCCGATCTACTGCTGTTGTCCAGGCTCGGTGAGGGCTACGAGCTCGAACTCGAGGACCTCGATATCTGCGACCTGGTCGCCGACGCCGTGAACGACGCGGCGGTGGCGGGACCGGATCATCACTTCGTGGCCGATCTGCCCGGCCACCCGTTGTGGGTGCGCGGCGATCGGGTGCGACTGCAGCAACTCCTCGCCAATCTGCTCACCAACGCCCGCATTCACACCCCGCCGGGGACCACGGTGACCGCCGCTGCGGCCAGTCTGGCCGGCGCGGGGTCGCCGATGGTCGAGGTGACGATCAGTGACGACGGGCCGGGCATTCCCGAGGCGGTCCTGCCCAATCTGTTCGGCCGTTTCGTGCGCGCCGACAAGGCGCGTTCGCGCGAAATGGGATCCACCGGGCTCGGCCTGGCGATCGTCGCATCCATCGTCGACGCGCACAACGGTGAGGTGTTCGCCGAATCCCATCCGGGGAGAACCGTTTTCACGGTCCGTTTCCCGGCGGCGCCGGAAACGGCTGCCGACGTGGCCGGCGATCCGATGTCTGCTCGCAGCTAGGGCGCCGGCACCACCCTTCCTATGCGTACGTTATGAACTTCATGATTTAGAGTTCGTCTATCAATAGCGTGGTTGGTACAGGGTCACAGCGGCGAAAGCCGAAGCGACCTCCCACCTAACAGAAAGTGCCGACCATGACGATTGTCGCCCGCCTCATCGCTCCGCTGATCGCGGCAGCCGCCGCCGGTGCCGTCGCCCTGGCGCCGGCCGCCGGAGCGACCTCCAACCCCACGGGCTGCCGGGAGGCCGGTGCCGCGAAGGTGTGCCAGAAACAGGGCCACGCGTCGCTGCACGCCAAGCCGACCCCCCGCAACGGCGGCGGGCCGCTTAGTTCGGCCTGGCTGCCCGGATACGGCAAGGGACCCGCCCTCCCGCCGATGATCGCCCTGTTCGGGTGACGCCGCCGCTGCCACCGCCGGACTCCCGGCGGTGGCAGTCGGCGTCCCCGGCTGCTAATCCTGCTGCTCCGAACCCGTAAAATGGCGAGGAACTCCTAGGAGGTGCGCTGATGGGAAGTGCCGATGATCGCCGTTTCGAGGTGCTGCGGGCCATCGTCGCCGACTTCGTCGCCACCAAGGAACCGATCGGTTCCAAAGCCTTGGTCGAGCGCCACCACCTCGGCGTTTCCAGCGCCACCGTTCGCAACGACATGGCGGTGCTCGAGGCCGAGGGCTACATCACCCAGCCGCACACCAGTTCCGGGCGGGTGCCTACCGAGAAGGGCTACCGGGAGTTCGTCAACCGGATCCACGATGTCAAGCCGCTGTCCTCCCCGGAGCGCCGGGCCATCCTGACCTTCCTCGAGTCCGGCGTCGACCTCGACGACGTGCTGCGCCGCGCCGTGCGACTACTGGCACAACTCACCCGGCAGGTGGCCGTGGTGCAGTACCCGACGCTGTCCGCATCTACCGTGCGTCACCTCGAGGTGGTGGCCCTGACCCCGGCCCGGTTGCTGATGGTGGTCATCACCGACTCCGGCCGGGTGGATCAGCGCATCGTCGAACTCGGTGACACCATCGACGAACACCAACTCGGGCAGTTGCGCGATGTGCTGGCCCACGCGCTGGAGGGCAAGAAGATCTCGGCGGCCTCGGCCGCGGTCGCCGACCTGGCCAGCCAGCTCAACGGCGCCGGCGGGCCGGGCGGCAGCTTCGGCGACGCCGTTGGCCGGTCTGCCACCGTGCTGCTGGAGTCGCTCGTCGAGCACAGCGAGGAGCGGCTGCTGTTGGGTGGAACCGCGAACCTCACCCGCAACACGGCAGATTTCGGCGGTTCGCTGCGGTCGGTTCTGGAGGCGCTTGAGGAGCAGGTCGTCGTCCTGCGTCTGCTCGCCGCGCAGCAGGAGGCCGGTAGGGTGACCGTGCGCATCGGTCACGAGACCGAGGCTGAGCAGATGGTGGGCACCTCGGTGGTGACCACCACCTATGGCAGCGCGGGAACGGTCTACGGCGGAATGGGCGTGGTGGGCCCGACGCGGATGGACTATCCCGGGACGATGGCCAACGTCGCCGCGGTTGCGATGTACATCGGTGAGGTTCTGGGCAACCGCGCCGGCTGAGCGCGGCGCAGACGAAAGAGGTCAGGCGTGGCACGCGACTATTACGGAATGCTCGGAGTCAGCAGGAATGCCGGCGATGCGGAGATCAAGCGCGCCTACCGCAAACTGGCCCGCGAACTGCACCCCGACATCAACCCCGACGAGGGTGAGCGGTTCAAGGAGATCAGCACCGCCTACGAGGTGTTGTCGGACCCGGAGAAGCGGCGGATCGTCGACCTCGGCGGCGATCCGATGGAATCGGCGGGTGCCGGCGGCGGGTTCGCCGGATTCGGCGGTCTCGGTGACGTCTTCGAGGCGTTCTTCGGCGGCGGTGGCGGCTCGCGTGGGCCGGTCAGCCGGGTCCGGCCGGGATCGGACTCGCTGCTGCGGATGCGGCTGACCCTGAGCGACTGCGCCACCGGCGTCACCAAACAGGTCACCGTCGACACCGCGGTGTTGTGCGATCTGTGCCAGGGCAGGGGGACCCACGGCGACTCGACGCCGGTGACCTGTGACATCTGCGGCGGCCGCGGCGAGGTCCAGAGCGTGCAGCGCTCGTTGCTCGGCCAGATCATGACCTCCCGGCCGTGTCCGACCTGTGCCGGTGTCGGCGAAGTCATTCCCAACCCGTGCCAGCGCTGCGGCGGCGACGGCCGGGTTCGAGCCCGCCGGGAGATCAGCGTGAAGATCCCGGCCGGCGTCTCCGACGGCATGCGGGTGCGACTGGCCGCGCAGGGCGAGGTCGGTCCGGGCGGCGGGCCGGCCGGCGATCTGTATGTCGAGGTCCATGAGCAACCGCACGACTTCTTCGTCCGCGACGGCGACGACCTGCACTGCACCATCACCGTTCCGATGGTCGACGCCGCCCTGGGCACGACGGTCATCGTCGAGGGCATTCTCGACGGCCCCACCGAGATCACCATCGGCGCCGGCACCCAGCCCGGCGCGGTGACCACGCTGCGCGGCCAGGGTATGCCCCGGCTGCGCTCCGACCTGCGCGGCGACCTGCACGCCCACGTCGAGGTGATGGTGCCGCAGAAGCTGGATGCCCGTACCCGCGAACTGCTCACCGAGATGAAGAGCCGCAGCACCGAGCAGGCCGCCGTCAAAATGACCCGCACCACCTCGGCGCAGGCCGGCGGTGGCGGGTTGTTCAGCCGGTTACGCGAAACCTTCACCGGCCGCTGATCATTCGGCTCTGCTGGTGGTCGCGACCCTGCTCTACGCCGAGACCGTTCCGGCCGCCGGCGGGCTGGCCGTCGTCGAGGGTGACGAAGGCTTCCACGCCGCCACGGTGCGCCGGATTCGGCCGGGGGAGTCGTTGGTGATCTCCGACGGCGCCGGCGCGATGGCCGAGTGCATCGTGGAGGACGCCGATAAGCGCACCCTGACCGCGCGGGTCACCGCACGCAGCACCGTGGCGGCGCCCGCGCCCGCGGTCACGGTGGTTCAGGCCATCCCCAAGTCAGAGCGTTCCGAACTGGCCGTCGAACTGGCCACCGAGGCCGGCGCCGACGGTTTCCTGGCCTGGCAGGCAGAGCGCTGTGTGGCCCGATGGGACGGTGATCGCGCCGCCAAGGGCCTGCGGCGCTGGCGGGCGGTCGCCCGGTCGGCGGCGCGGCAGTCCCGGCGCCCCTGGATTCCCGATGTCGACGGGCCGGTCTCGACGGCCCAGTTGTGCTCGTTGCTCGCCGCGCGCACCGGTGCCGGTGCCCTGGCCCTGGTGCTGCACGAGTCCGCCGACCGCGCGCTCGCGGATCTACCGGTGGCGCAAGCGGAATCGATCATCCTGATGGTCGGGCCGGAGGGCGGTGTCAGCGACGGCGAGCTTGCCGCGCTCTCAGCGGCCGGAGCGCAGCCGGTCCGGCTCGGCCCCACGGTATTGCGGACGTCCACCGCCGCGGCGGTGGCCCTCGGTGCGTTGGGTGTTCTCACCGCCCGGTGGTCGATCGGTCAGTAGAATTACCCGCAAATGGCGCAGAACCACAGAAAGCAGGCATTGAACTGACGCCCCGCGAAACGAGCACCGCCGCGCAGGTGAGCAGCAGCATGACTGTTCCGCCCGACCTAGTCGTAGGCCTGCTGGGATCCGCCGACGAGAATCTGCGCGCCCTGGAGGCCGGTCTGTCAGCCGACGTGCATGTCCGCGGCAATGCCGTCAATCTGTCCGGGTCGGCGGCCGAGGTGGCCCTGGCCGAACGGGTGATCTCCGAACTCATCGCCATCGTGGCCGGCGGTCAGGTGCTGTCGCCGGATGCCGTGCGGCGAAGCGTCGCCATGGTGTCCGGCGACGACGGCGCCTCGCCCGCCGAGGTGCTGACGCTGGACATCCTGTCGCGGCGCGGAAAGACCATCCGGCCCAAGACGCTGAACCAGAAGCGCTACGTCGACGCCATCGACGCGCACACCGTGGTGTTCGGCATCGGCCCCGCCGGCACCGGGAAGACCTACCTCGCGATGGCCAAAGCCGTTCAGGCCCTGCAGACCAAGCAGGTCACCCGGATCATCCTCACCCGGCCTGCGGTGGAAGCCGGTGAGCGCCTTGGCTTTCTGCCGGGAACCCTCAGCGAGAAGATCGACCCGTACCTTCGTCCGCTCTACGACGCGCTGCACGACATGATGGATGCCGAGGCCATCCCGAAGCTGATGAGCGCCGGGGTCATCGAGGTGGCGCCGCTGGCGTATATGCGCGGCCGCACGATCAATGATTCGTTCATCATCCTCGACGAGGCGCAGAACACCACCGCCGAGCAGATGAAGATGTTCCTGACCCGTCTGGGTTTCGGTTCGAAAATCGTTGTGACCGGGGACATCACCCAGGTCGACCTGCCCGGCGGGGCGCGTTCGGGCTTGCGTGCGGCGATGGACATCCTCGATGGGATCGACGACATCCACTTCGCCGAACTCACCAGTGCCGATGTGGTGCGCCACCGGTTGGTGTCCGACATTGTCGACGCCTACGCCCGTGCCGGTGAACAGCCTGGTCTGCCCAACCGGGCTCGGCGCCGATCGTCGCAGCGGTAGAACACTGCGCATGAGTATCGAGGTTTCCAATGAATCGGGCATCGACGTGTCCGAAGAGGAACTGATCAGCGTCGCGCGGTTCGTCATCGGCAAGATGGACGTGAACCCCGCCGCCGAACTGTCGATGGTGCTGCTGGACACCGCCGCGATGGCCGACCTGCACATGCGCTGGATGGACCTGCCCGGTCCGACCGACGTGATGAGCTTCCCGATGGACGAACTCGAGCCCGGCGGCCGGCCGGACGCCCCCGACCCGGGGCCCTCGATGCTGGGCGACATCGTGCTGTGCCCGCAGTTCGCCGCCGATCAGGCCAAAGCCGCCGGGCACAGCCTGGGCCAGGAACTGGCGCTGCTCACCGTGCACGGAGTGCTGCATCTGCTCGGCTACGACCACGCCGAGCCCGACGAGGAGAAGGAGATGTTCGCGCTGCAGCGTCAGTTACTGGAGGAGTGGGTCGCCGAGCAGGTCAACGCCTACCATCAGGATCGGCAGGCCGAGCGGGACCGGCGCCTGCTCGACAAGTCACGGAACTTCGAGCGTTGAGCGGACTGGCACCGCTGGCCGGCGCAATCGCGCTGATTCTGCTGGGTGGACTGTTCTCCGCCATCGACGCGGCCATCAGCACCGTGTCGACGGCACGTGTGGAGGAACTCGTCCGCGACGAACGTCCGGGTTCGGTGCGGTTGAGCCGGGTGATCAACGAACGTCCCCGCTACATCAATCTCGTTGTGCTGCTGCGTATCGCGTGTGAAACCACCGCGACCGTCCTGATGGTCGACTACTTGGACGATCGGCTCGGTATCGGCTGGGCACTCATCGCCGCGGCGGCCATCATGACCGTCGCCAGCTTCGTCGGGGTCGGGGTCGGGCCGCGCACACTGGGCCGTCAGCATGCGTACTCCATCGCCCTGGCGTCCGCCCTTCCGCTGCAGGCGATTTCGCTGCTGCTCGCCCCGATCAGCCGGCTGCTGATCCTGCTGGGCAACGCCCTGACCCCGGGCCGGGGCTTCCGTAACGGTCCGTTCGCCTCGGAGATCGAGCTGCGCGAGGTGGTCGATCTGGCCCAGCAACGCGGTGTGGTGGCCGACGATGAACGCAAGATGATCCAGTCCGTCTTCGAACTCGGGGACACCCCGGCGCGGGAGGTCATGGTGCCGCGCACCGAGATGGTGTGGATCGAAAGCCACAAGAGCGCCACCCAGGCGACATCGCTGGCGATCCGCAGCGGCCATTCCCGGATGCCGGTGGTCGGTGAGGACGTCGACGACATCGTCGGCGTCGTCTACCTCAAAGACCTGGTGCGCCGGACGTATTACTCGGTGGCCGCCGCCCGCGACATCACCGTTGCCGAAGTGATGCGCCCCGCGGTGTTCATCCCCGACTCCAAACCGCTGGACGACCTGCTCAACGAGATGCAGCGTGACCGGGTCCACATGGCGCTGCTAGTCGACGAATACGGTGCGACCGCGGGGCTGGTCACCATCGAGGACGTGTTGGAGGAGATCGTCGGCGAGATCGCCGACGAGTACGACACCGATGAAGTGGCCCCCGTGGAAGACTTGGGGGACAAGACCTTCCGGGTGTCCGCCCGGCTGCCGATCGAGGATCTCGGCGAGCTCTACGGCATCGAGTTCCACGATGACCTCGATGTCGACACCGTCGGCGGACTGCTGGCACTGGAGCTGGGCCGGGTTCCGCTGCCCGGCTCCGAAGTCGTCTTCCACGGTCTGCGTCTGCGTGCAGAGCGCGGCTCGGACCACCGCGGGCGGGTGCGCGTCGGCACCGTCCTGATCAAGCCCCTCGACGAGTCAGGGGAGGCGGTGAGTGTCTGACTTCCGTTCCGGATTCGTCTGCCTGGTCGGTCGGCCCAACACCGGCAAGTCGACGTTGACCAACGCACTGGTGGGCAGCAAGGTCGCCATCACCTCCAAACGCCCGCAGACCACCCGGCACACCATCCGCGGCATCGTGCACCGCGAGGACTTCCAGATCGTGCTGGTCGATACACCCGGTCTGCACCGGCCGCGCACGCTGCTGGGCAAGCGCCTCAACGATCTGGTTCGTGAGACGTACTCCGATGTCGACGTGATCGGGCTGTGCATCCCCGCCGACGAGGACATCGGCCCGGGGGACCGGTGGATCTACGAACAGATCCGCGAGGGCGTCCCGAGGACGGCACTCATCGTCATCATCACCAAGATCGACAAGGTCGCCAAGGACCGTGTCGCCGCCCAACTTCTCGCGGTCGACGAACTGGCCGGCGAACACGCCGCCGCCATTGTCCCGGTGTCGGCCACCACGGGCGAGCAGGTCGACGTTCTCATCGACGTGATGGTCGAGCAGCTCTCGCCCGGGCCGGCGTTCTACCCGGACGGGGAGCTCACCGACGAGCCCGAGGAAGTCCTGATGGCCGAGTTCATCCGCGAAGCGGCCCTGGAGGGGGTCCGCGACGAACTGCCGCACTCGCTGGCCGTGGTGATCGACGAGGTCACCCCACGCGAAGGCCGCTCGGCTGAGCAGGGGGACCTGATCGAGGTCCACGCCATCCTCTACGTGGAACGCGACAGCCAGAAAGGCATCGTCATCGGGCATCGCGGGGCCCGGCTCAAAGAGGTCGGCACCACCGCCCGCCGCCAGATCGAGAAGCTGCTGGGCACCAAGGTCTACCTCGATCTGCGGGTCAAGGTGGCCAAGAACTGGCAGCAGGATCCCAAGCTGCTGGGTCGGCTGGGGTTCTAGGCGCCGCGTACCGGCCGCGGTCACAACGACAGCGAGCCGGAGTGGGTGATCCGGCCGTTCATCATCGTCATGTCGACCGGTGTTTCGGCGATGCGGTGCGCTTCTACATCGAACAGGTTGTGTCCCAGCACGACGAGGTCGGCCTGCTTGCCGGATTCGATCGACCCCACACGGTGATCCAGACGGAGTTGCAGAGCGGGCCCCATGGTCGCGGCGTACAGCGCCTGGGCCAGGTCCAGTCGCTGATCGGCCGGCTCGAGAACGGCCATATCCGGCGTGCCGACCGATTGGCGAGTGACGGCCGTTTCGATCGCGTCCAGCGGTTTGTAGGTGGAGAACCAGCCCGCCCCCGGCCAATCGCTGCCGAAAGCGATCGTCGCTCCGGTGTCCAGCAGTGCCCTCGGGCGGTAGATGGTGGCAAAACGCCGGAGCCGGGTCACCGCCGCCACCGTGTCGTCGATCGGCGGTTCCTTGCACAGGTGTGAGACCACCACCCGGAAGGGCAGTTCACCGCGTGCCTCGGCGTCGGTGTAGATGTCGGCCAAACCGTCTGGATCATCCCCGGCGGGCGGCATGCCCGCGTCGAACAGCGCCGTGACCCCCGCAGCGGCGGCTTTGGGCGCCCATTCGGCGAACTGTTCGGCCAGCCGCTGGGGGGTCAGCGGGTCGACGGCGCCGAGTATGCCCATGATCGCCGGTGCCTCCAACACGACGCCGGTCGGCTCGCCGGACGCGTCACGGGCGTAGTAACTGAATCCGGGCACCGGGTCGGGACTGTCCCGAGTGATCCCGGCCCGTCGTAGCGTTGCCGTGTTGACCCATACGCTGTGCCCGTCGATGGCGAACAGCAGCGCCGGGCGGTCGGGCAGGATCGCGTCCAGGTCCTGCCGGTGCGGACCCTCGGGGCCGAACATGTCCACCCGCCAGCCGAATCCGCGCACCGGGCCGTCGGGGTGGGTGCGCGCATAGTCGGCGACCGCCGCCAGAGCGGCCTCCCGGTCGGGAACCTGCAGATCGGTTCCGGACGTCACGAAGCTGCCCAGCATCGGATGAATGTGCGCCTCGATGAATCCGGGTATCACCATCCGGTCGTCGAGGTCGACACATCGTGCCCCGTCGCCGGCGGCCGCGAGGACTTCGGCTTCGGATCCGACCGCAATGATCTGTGAGCCGCGAACCGCGACCGCCTGGGCCCAGGGACGGTCCGGGTTGAGGGTGTAGACCGAGCCACCGCGAAAGACGATCGTCATGTCACCTCCGCTCTCCAAGGTATTCCCCGCGGTGCGTGCGGCGCGGGGGACCAGCGATGTCGGCTCCCGGTGACAGACTGGACCGATGCGGCTGTACCGGGACCGGGCGGTTGTGCTGCGCCAGCACAAGCTCGGCGAGGCCGACCGCATCGTGACCCTGCTCACCCGCGACCACGGCCTGGTTCGTGCGGTCGCCAAGGGGGTGCGCCGCACCCGCAGCAAGTTCGGCTCCCGGCTGGAGCCGTTCGCCCATATCGACGTCCAGTTGCACCCCGGCCGCAACCTCGACATCGTCACGCAGGTGGTGTCGATCGACGCCTTCGCCACCGACATCGTCTGTGATTACGGCCGCTACACCTGCGCCTGTGCCGTGCTTGAGACCGCCGAGCGGCTCGCCGGTGAGGAGCGCGCCCCGGCGACCGCACTGCACCGGTTGACCGTGGGGGCGTTGCGGGCGGTCGCCGACGGGAGCCGGCCCCGGGAACTGGTACTCGACGCCTACCTGCTGCGCGCCATGGGCATCGCCGGCTGGGCACCCTCGCTGACCGAGTGTGCGCGCTGCGCGGCACCGGGGCCGCACCGCGCGTTCCACATCGCCGCCGGTGGCAGTGTCTGTATGCACTGCCGCCCGTCCGGGTCGGTCACCCCGCCGCAGGCAGTGGTGGATCTGATGACCGCACTGCATGACGGCGACTGGGCGGTCGCGGAGTCCTCGTCCTCGTCGCACCGCAGCCAGGCCAGCGGGCTGGTGGCTGCCCACCTGCAATGGCACCTGGAACGTCAGCTACGGACGCTGCCGCTGGTCGAGCGGGGACACTTCCAGCCCGCTGACCATTCACCGGCAATCTTCAGGCAGGATGTCCCCCATGGCGATGGAACGGGTGGCCAGCTCCTGGCGGGGGGGTGAGCGCAGACGCAGGGAGCAGTTCCCGCAGCTGCCCCCGCCGCCTGACGACTACCCGATCTTTCCCGACACGTCCACCTGGCCCGTGGTCTTCCCGGAGTTACCGCCCGCCCCCGACGGTGGTCCGCGCCGGCCGCCGCAGCACCCCTCCAAGGCCGTGCCGCCGGCGATCCCGGCCGACCAGCTGCCCAAACACGTCGCGGTGGTCATGGACGGCAATGGCCGGTGGGCCACTCAGCGTGGCCTGAGCCGCACCGAGGGCCACAAGATGGGTGAGGCCGTTTTGATCGACATCACCTGCGGGGCAATCGAACTCGGTATCAAGCACCTCTCCGTATACGCCTTCTCGACCGAGAATTGGCGGCGCAGCGCCGACGAGGTGCGGTTCCTGATGGGCTTCAACCGCGAAGTTGTTCGCCGGCGCCGGGAGAACCTGGACATCATGGGCGTGAACATGCGCTGGGTGGGATCCAGGGCGCGGATGTGGCGCAGTGTCATCAAGGAGTTCGAGATCGCCGAGGAGATGACGGTCAACAACGACGTGATCACCGTGAACTACTGCGTCAACTACGGGGGCCGCGCCGAATTGGTCGAGGCGATGCGCGGTATCGCGCGCGAGGCCGCGGCGGGCCGCATCGACCCGGAACGGGTCAGCGAGGCCACCATCGCCGAACATCTGCACCGCCCGGACATCCCCGATGTAGACCTGTTCATCCGGACCTCCGGCGAGCAGCGTTCGAGCAACTTCATGCTGTGGCAGGCGGCCTACGCGGAGTTCGTGTTCCAGGACAAGTTGTGGCCCGATTATGACCGCCGGGACCTGTGGGCGGCCTGCGAGGAGTACGTCAACCGCAACCGCCGCTTCGGCCGCGCCTAGCCGTGGAACTCGCCGAGGTCCTTGGGCAGGTCATGCCGGTCGAGATCGAGGACGACGGTGCCCTCACGATCCGCCACGACGGCACCTTCGCCTCGCTGCGCGCCCTGGAGATCGCCGAGGGCCTGGAGTTGATCTCGCTGAATCAACTCCTCGCGTGGGACTTGCCGTGCACCGGGGAATTGCGCAAACACGTTGCGGCCCTTGCCGGTACGACCGCCCTGGGAACCGTCACCATGATCGAGCGGCCCGGTGAGGTCGCCGATGTGATGTTGCGCTACAACTTCCCGGCCGGCGGTCTGGATCCTGAGGCGTTGCAGACGCTGGTGGCCGTGGTGCTGACCGGCGGGGCCGAGGTGCGTCGCGCGCTGACCTAGCGGCACTCCGAGCAGGTGCCGAACAACTCGATGGTATGGCTGACGTCGGAAAAGCCGTGTGCGGCAGCGATATCGGCGGCCCAGGCCTCTACCTCTCGCCCGCTGACCTCTACTGCCGCGCCGCAACCCCGGCACACCAGGTGGTGATGGTGATGCGGCGCCGCGCAGCGGCGATAGACCGATTCGCCGGTGTCGGTACGCACCAGATCGACCAGGTCCGCGGCGGCCAGGGTCTGCAACGTGCGGTACACGGTGGTCAGCCCGATGTTCTCGCCGCGGCGGCGCAGTTCGTCGTGCAACTCCTGCGCCGATCGGAACTCCTCGACGGTGTCGAGCAGTGCGATGATCGCCCCACGCTGCCGCGTCGCCCGCACACCGGTACCGGCGGAATGGCGATCGCTGTCGGGGAACATGTCAGACGACGATTTCACGGGTGGGTAAGCATGTCAAAGCCCGTCGCCTAGGCTGAGTCGGTTGCTGTAGTCGCAGACAGGAGTGCATTTCACCGTGGCGTCCGTCATCGAGTCCGTCGTGAACCTGGCCAAGCGTCGGGGGCTGGTGTACCCCGCCGGGGAGATCTACGGCGGGACCCGCTCGGCGTGGGACTACGGGCCACTCGGCGTGGAACTCAAGGAGAACATCAAGCGGCAGTGGTGGCAGGCGATGGTCACCGGCCGCGAGGACGTCGTCGGCCTGGACAGCTCGATCATCCTGCCCCGCGAGGTCTGGGTGGCCTCCGGGCACGTGGAGGTGTTCAACGATCCGCTCGTCGAGTGTTTGAACTGCCACAAGCGGCATCGCCAGGATCACATGCAGGAGGCGCACTTCGAGAAGAAGGGGGCGAAAGAAGGCGTCGCCGACCCCGAGTCGGTGCCGATGACCGACATCGTCTGCCCGGACTGCGGCACTCGCGGCCAGTGGACCGAGCCGCGCGAGTTCAACATGATGCTCAAGACCTACCTCGGCCCGATCGAGAGCGAAGAGGGCCTGCACTACCTGCGGCCGGAGACCGCCCAGGGGATCTTCGTCAACTTCGCCAACGTGGTCACCACGGCGCGCAAGAAGCCGCCGTTCGGCATCGGCCAGATCGGCAAGAGTTTCCGCAACGAGATCACCCCGGGCAACTTCATCTTCCGCACCCGCGAGTTCGAGCAGATGGAGATGGAGTTCTTCGTCGAACCCGACACCGCCCGGCAGTGGCACCAATACTGGATCGACACCCGCCTGCAGTGGTACGTCGACCTCGGCATCAACCGCGACAACCTGCGCCTCTTCGAGCATCCCCGGGAGAAGCTGTCGCACTACAGCGACGGAACCACCGACATCGAGTACAAGTTCGGGTTCGCCGGTAACCCGTGGGGCGAGTTGGAAGGCATCGCGAACCGCACCAACTTCGACCTGTCCACCCACTCGAAGCACTCCGGCGTCGACCTGTCCTACTACGACCAGACCACGGACACCCGCTACATCCCGTATGTCATCGAACCCGCAGCGGGACTGACCCGTTCATTCATGGCCTTCCTCATCGACGCCTACGCCGAGGACGAGGCGCCCAACGCCAAGGGCGGGGTGGACAAGCGCACGGTGCTGCGGCTGGATCCGCGGCTGGCGCCGGTCAAGGCGGCAGTGCTGCCGTTGTCGCGCAACGAGGAGTTGAGCCCCAAAGCGCGTGACCTCGCCGCGGCGTTGCGCAAGCACTGGAATGTCGAATTCGACGACGCGGGCGCGATCGGGCGGCGCTACCGGCGCCAGGACGAGATCGGCACACCGTTCTGCGTGACGGTCGACTTCGACACCCTCCAGGACCAGGCCGTCACCGTCCGTGACCGCGATGCGATGACCCAGGAACGGGTCGGCCTGGACGCCGTGACGGGGTATCTGGCGGCGCGCCTGCTCGGCTGAGGGTGATTGCGCCCGGATTCCCGAACCCCGCCGCGCGTGGGGTCCCGAACCCCGCCGCGTGTGAAGTTATCTCCACGCTGGTCGCCGGATGTGAAGCTACCTTCACACACGGCGCTTGAGGGGGCGCTTGAGGGAGCGGCTGGGAGCCGAGCCGGCCCCTAAAACCGCCCGCCGCCGCCGATCCAGTCGCCGCCCGTGGACCCGCCGTAGCTGTTGGTCGTCCAGCCGCCGCCACCGCCGCTGCTGTAACCACCGCCGTGGCGGCCGCCGAATCCTCCGGTGAGGATATTGCCCAGGATGATGCCGCCGACCATGGCGCCCATGTCGGACTGTCCGCCCCGATAGCTGGACTGATAGGCACGCTGGCCGGCCTGCACGTCGGCGTTGGCCAACTGCTGGGCCTGAGCGGCCAACAGCGAGGCGCCGTTCGCGTGCTTGATCGCCGCGTCGATGTCCGTCTTCTTCCTGGCCTCGGCCGCCTCCAACTGTCGCACCGCCTCGTTGAGCCGGGTGCGGGCCTCCGAGCCGATACTGCCGCGGCGGGTGTCGATGTAATCCGACACCGAACGCACCCGCGACTGAGCGGTGGCCAGTGCCTGCTCGTAGGCACGTTCCAGCCGCTCGGCGGCCTCGCGTTCCTCGGCGACTCCGGCCAGAAGCCGGTCCAGTTCGGCATCGGCCTGGGTCAGCTGGGTGAACGCGCCCAGCGGGTCGGCCCCACCGGTGTTCTGTGCCGCCGCGACGGCTTTGACGGCAGCGTCGCGGGCGGTCGACAGCTCGGTGGCTTTCGTCAGCCCGCCCTGGGCGAGTTGTTCGGAGGCCTGGTTGATACCGCGCTGGATGTCCTCGATCGCCGACGGCAGCGTCGCCACCGCACGCCGGATGTCGCTGGCCGCGCTGTCCACCGCGTCGAGCATCTTGTTGGCCTGTTGCAACGCCGACTCGCCGCCGCGCACGCAGTCGACCAGTTCGTCCACCTCGCCAGCCACCGGTTTGGCCGCCAATTCACGGCCCCGGGTAATCGCCTTGTCGGCGAAGTCCAGTCGCTCGCGCGCGGCGTTGACGTTGCGCGACACCGACGCCAGGGCCGCATCGTCGAACTCGCCGCGTAGTTCGGCAAGCTTCGCCTCCGAGGGCTGGATCCGGGCCGTCACCGTGACCAGTTGCTGGGTCAGCATGTCGAGGCGTTCCGGGGCGTTGAACACCAGGTCACGCATCTGGTGGAAGGACGCGGTCTGGGCGTCGAGTTCCTTGTTGGCCCGGGCGGCGGACACCACCACCTTGGTCAGCAGACTCCGACGTTCGGGCAGCGGCTCAGGAACGTTGTCGTCCAGCTTCTGCCGGACCAGGAACGCCTGCTTGAGGGTCTCGCGGGCGCTGTCGACAGCGGCGGCGAACTGGGCGGTCTGCGCCTCACCGAACTCCTCGACGGCTAGCACCAATTCGTTGGCGCTGGTGCGCACCGCGTTATCGACCTCGACGACGATCGACTTGGACAGATCGTCGAGGGCGTTGATCGGCACCGATGCCAGCGCGGCCGGGTCGGTCGGGTCGAGGTTCTTGGCCGCGGCGACGGCGGCCTCGTGCTGCTTACGCCGCCGCTTGCGGCTCCACATCATCATCGCTGCGATGACCAGCAGGCCGATTCCGGCCATAATCAGCAGCGGAAGCAGCGAGACGCCGCCACCGCCCTTGCCGGCTCCGACGCCCCTGCCCAAGCCGTCGAGGCCGTTGGCCGCCGCCACCGCCGCACCGGCCCAGTCCTTGTTGCGCAACGCGGGCTCGATGGCGTCGCGGCGCAGGTTGTCCACCTTGGTCGAACTACCGCCCGCCGCGGTGGGTGACACCAGGAACGCGTAGGACCGCTGCTCGGTGGCCACTGCGAGGATGGCGTCCTCGCTGCCCAGGTCGCTGATCTTCTGGGTCTGCTGGGCCCAGCCGACCGCACCCTGCGGCGCGAACGATTGGACGAACACCACCCACAGCCGCACGTGCCGGTCGCTGTACAGCTTGTCGACGGCTCTCTGCACGTCGGCCCGCTGCCGGTCGTTCAGCGCCCCGGCGTTGTCGGTGACTTGGTCGGGCAGCCGGAACGGGGGCTCCGCGGTGGCCGCCGGGGCCAGCAAGGTGAATGCCGTCAGGATCGCGGCGAGCAGACTGAACAGACGGGCGAGGCGCATGACCGCCAATCTAGTAGCCCGCGGGTCCGACAACCGGGGTCCCAGCAAAACTTCGCGCCGATCATGCTCAGAGCGGATGCTGGCAGACTGTCCTCTCGGTGACACAGACGGTGACGACGAACCAGCCGGGGCGCTACGTGGCGGCCGACCGGGAGCGCGTGGTGGCAGAGCCGCCCAAGGACGCAGCGCTGCCCGGAACCAGTGCTGAACACCGCACGGATTTCGCCCGCGACCGGGCCCGGGTGCTGCACAGCGCCGCTCTGCGCCGGCTGGCGGACAAGACCCAGGTGGTCGGCCCCCGGGAGAGCGACACCCCGCGCACCCGGCTCACCCATTCGCTGGAGGTGGCCCAGATCGGCCGCGGCATGGCTGTGCCGTTGGGCTGCGATCCCGATCTGGTCGACATGGCCGGCTTGGCGCACGACATCGGCCATCCGCCGTACGGGCACAACGGGGAACGTGCGCTCGACGAATTCGCCGCGGGCTGCGGCGGATTCGAGGGCAACGCCCAGAACTTCCGGATCCTCACCCGGCTGGAGCCCAAAGTCCTTGAGGCGCAGGGTGATCAGATCTGTAGCGTCGGACTGAATCTGACCCGCGCCGCGCTCGATGCGGTCACCAAGTACCCGTGGCAACGCCCCGCGTCGGGCGGCAAGTTCGGCTTCTACGCCGACGACGCGGCCATCGCCGACTGGGTGCGCGCCGGCGCGCCGTCGGGCCGGCCGTGCCTGGAGGCCCAGGTGATGGACTGGGCCGACGACGTCGCCTACTCGGTGCACGACGTGGAGGACGGGGTGGTCTCCGGTCGCATCGACCTGCGGGTGCTCGCCGACGACGACGCCGCAGCGGCCCTGGCCCGCCTTGGCACCTCGGTGTACGGATCCGGCGCCTTCCCCGACGACCTGGAGGCCGCCGCCAGGCGGCTGTCGGAGCTTCCGGTGGTCGCCGCCGTCGGCCGCTACGACGCCACCCTGACGGCGTCGGTCGCGCTCAAACGGCTCACCAGCGAGTTGGTGGGCCGGTTCGCCTCAGCGGCGATCGCCGAGACCCGGCGGCAGGCCGGTCCCGGGCCGCTGGTGCGTTATCAGGCTGAGCTTCATGTACCGCCGGAGGTGCGGGCCGAGGTCGCCGTTCTCAAGACCCTCGCGCTGCAGTTCATCATGTCCGACCCGCGGCATCTGGCCATCCAGGCCGATCAGCGCGAACGCGTCCACCGGGTGGCCCACCGCCTGCTCGCCGCGGCCCCGGGGGTCTGGACGCGATGCTGGTCCCCGCCTTCCAGTCCGCCGTCGACGACGACGCCCGGATGCGGGTGGTGGTCGATCAGGTCGCCTCCTATACCGAGGGACGACTGGAGCGTATCGACGCCGGCGTCACGCTCTAGCGGCCGGTGCCGGGGGCCCAGCGTTCTAGACTTGCCCCCGTGACCGGTGCGGTGAGCGGGGGAGGCGCCCGCAAGGGCCGCATCCCCGACCGCGATATCGCCGCCATCCGCGACAAGATCCGCATCGAGGATGTGGTCGGCGACTACGTGCAGCTGCGCCGCGCCGGGGCTGATTCACTCAAGGGCCTGTGCCCGTTCCACGATGAGAAGTCGCCGTCGTTCCATGTGCGGCCCAACCACGGGCACTTCCACTGCTTCGGCTGCGGCGAGGGTGGGGACGTCTTCGCCTTCGTGCAGAAGATCGAACACGTGAGCTTCGTCGAGGCCATCGAGATGCTGGCCGACCGGATCGGCCACACGGTCACCTACACCGGCGGCGGCAACACCTTGCAGCGCGACCGAGGCAGTCGTAGCCGACTGACCGCCGCCAATGCCGCTGCACAGGAATTCTATTCCGCCGCATTGGAATCCGAAGAGGCCGCACCTGCCCGGCGCTATCTCACCGAGCGCAACTTCGATGCCGCGGCGGCCCGGCAGTTCGGCTGCGGTTTCGCGCCGTCGGGCTGGGACTCGCTGACCAAGCACTTGATCCGCAAAGGCTTCGAGTTCAAGGAACTCGAGGCGGCCGGGCTGTCGCGGGAGGGCCGCCGTGGCCCGATGGACCGTTTTCACCGGCGGCTGCTGTGGCCGATCCGCAGTGCCAGCGGCGAAACGGTCGGCTTCGGTGCCCGTCGGATCTTCGACGACGATCCGATCGAGGCCAAGTACGTCAACACCCCCGAGACGGTGGTGTACAAGAAGTCCGCGGTGCTGTTCGGGATCGACATGGCCAAGCGCGACATCGCCAAGTCGCACCAGGCTGTCGTCGTGGAGGGCTACACCGACGTGATGGCCATGCACCTGGCCGGGGTCACCACCGCGGTGGCCTCCTGCGGTACCGCCTTCGGCGACGAGCACCTGTCGATGCTGCGGCGGCTGATGATGGACGACAAGTTCTTCCGCGGCGAACTGATCTACGTGTTCGACGGCGATGCGGCCGGGCAGGCGGCCGCCATGAAGGCCTTCGGCGGCGAGCAGAACCTGGCCGGGCAGAGCTTCGTCGCGGTAGCCGCCGACGGCATGGACCCCTGCGATCTGCGCCTGCGCTCCGGGGATGGGGCGCTGCGCGACCTGGTGGCCCGTCGCACACCGCTGTTCGAGTTCGCCATCCGCACCACACTCGCCGAACACAACCTCGACAGCGCCGAGGGCCGGGTGAACGCGCTGCGGCAATGCGTTCCGATGGTCGCCAAGATCAAGGACCCGACGCTGCGCGACGAGTACGCCCGGCAACTGGCCGGCTGGGTCGGCTGGGACGACGTCGCCCAGGTGATCTCCCGGGTCCGCGAAGATGCCGGACGCAAGCCCACGCCGGCCCGCGGCACCGACCGATCGGCCGCCCCGGTGCGCCGGGACCCGGCCGCCCAACGACCCGACCCAAGGGACCCGACTCTGTGGCCGCAACGCGAGGCGCTCAAGTCGGCTCTGCAATGCCCGGCACTGGCCGGTCCGGTGTTCGACGCGCTGACGGTGGAGAGCTTCACCCATCCCGGCTACGCGGCGGTCCGTGCCGCCATCGCGGCCGCGGGCGGAACGTCCGCGGGGATCACCGGCGCCCGGTGGATCGAGGCCGTGCGCGAACAGGCCACCGCCCCGGCGACCGCAAGCCTGGTGAGCGAACTCGGGGTGGAGACCATCAAGGTCGACGATGACGAGAAACTGCCGCGCTACATCGCCGGTGTGCTCGCCCGGATGCAGGAAGTCTGGGTGGGTCGGCAGATCGCCGAGGTCAAATCCAAACTTCAGCGGATGTCGCCGATCGAGCAGGGCGACGAGTACCACGCCCTGTTCGGCGATCTGGTCGCCCTGGAGGCCTACCGGCGAAGCTTGCTCGAGCAGGCCAGCGGTGATGACCTTTCAGCGTGACCCCGCCCCAGCGGCTACAGTTAACGAATCGGCTGTCCCCAGCGAAAGGTCAGATATGGCTACCGCACACTCCCTGCGCCGCGCCGTGATGGCGGGCGGGTTGGCGTTCGCCGCGCTGACCGCTCCGGCCGTCGCCGCCCTTACCGCTGACAGCACCCTCTCGGCGACCGGCCAGTGCCTGGCCTGGTTCGGATCAAGGGGCGACGGCCAGTGCATCGGCTACTCCAACGGCACCCCGACCTACATCGGGACGCCGCAGGGCGGGTACCTCGGGCCCGGTTACGGGGTCGGCCTG
>CAVQRL010000011.1:0-3902 GCA_963715145.1 uncultured Actinomycetota bacterium
TCAGGCAGCAACGACCGTCCCGCGACGACCAATCCGGCCCCTACCGGCACCTAGAATCGCCGCCACGGCGAGACGAACACCACCGCGAGAACTCCATCCAGGTTTTCCGCACGCAATTGCGCACGTCCCGCCCCCGTAGGACGTGCGGAAAACCCAAATCCCCGCGTGCACCGGCCCATTTCCATGCGCGGTGGAAGTACGAAATCGGACATCCGGAAGTAGCCGAGCGGTCAGTGCCAGGGCAGTTCCAGCAGCGACAGTTCGCTGCCCTCGGTCGCGCCCCCGGGTGGACTGATCGCGAAATGCGTCGCCCGCGCCAGGCCGCGCAGCATTGCCGACCCTTGATGCGGCAAGGGGGACACCGTTCCGCCGCGAACGATCGCGGGAACCAGTCGATGCTCCGTCGCCGGCGCACCGATCGGCGCAGTTAACCGCCCGAAGTCGAGCTCGGGCAGCCGACGTTCCGCGAGGCCGGCCAACAGCGGTAGTGCCAGCGTGCAGAAGGCCACCGCGGCCGCCATCGGGTTACCGGGGAGCCCCACCAAGTAGCGGTCGCCCGGGAGTCGGGCGAGCAGCATCGGGTGCCCTGGCCGAACCGCGACCTCGTCGACGACCAACTCGCCCCCAAGGTCAGCGATAGCGCCGTGCAGATGGTCGACCGGCCCGCGGGCAGTACCGCCGGTGGTGAGCAGCAGGTCGGCCTTGCTGGCGTCGAGCCCAGCGATGGTGGCAGGCAATGTGTCTGGCACTGTCACGACCTGTCCCTTACGACAGCCAGCCGCACTCGCCCACGCGGGTACCTGAACGCCCAGGGAATCGCGGATCTGACCTTTGCGCGGCAGTCCTTGGGCCAGCAACTCGTCACCGAGGACGAACACGTCGGCACTCGGCGGCTGGCGAACCGACACGACGTCGTACCCGGCCGAAGCGGCCAGGCCGGCCACCGGCGCCGTCACCTTGGTTCCGGCCGGGAGCAGTTCCTCGCCGGCCGAGCATTCCTCGCCCGCCAGCCGGTAGTCGGCGCCAGCCGGCGGTGGCGGTGCCTGCAGCCGGCCTTCGGCGACCTCGCCGTGCTCGCGCCGGATCACGGCCGCCGCCCCGGCCGGCACCTGTGCACCGGTGGCGATCACCACAGCCTGACCGGCTGTGAGGCGCGCCCCCACCGAACCGGCAAGCACTTCGCCGACCAGCTGCCAAGGCCCATCCCCGCTTACCGCCCAGCCGTCCATCATCGACGTGTCGAACGGAGGTATGGGGTGCAGCGCAACCAGCGGTGCCGCCAGAGTCGTGCCGATCGCGGCAGCCAGCGGTACCTCGCTGGCCGGAAGCGGCGTCCCGGCGGCGTGGGCGGCGGCCCTCGCCTGCGGCCAGGACGGCTCTCGCAGCACTTGGTCAGTGGTCATCCGCCGACCCTACGACCGGGCGGTGGCAGGCTGGGCGGTATGCGGCTCGCGGCGATCATCCCGGCCGGGGGGCAGGCATCCCGACTCGGGTACGCCGCCAAGCCGTACCTGAGCCTCGGCGGCCGCCCCCTGCTCGCGCACGCCGTGGCGGCAGCTCGCTCGACCGCAGCCGACCCGATCGTCGTCGTCGGTCCAACGCCGCCACCCAGCCTGCGCACCGACCCCGATCTGGTCGGCGTCACGTGGACAAGTGAGCAGCCACCCGGCGGTGGTCCGGCCGCCGCCGTCGCCGCCGGGCTGCTGCTGCTCCCGCCGACTGTGGACCGCGTCCTGCTGCTCGCCGCCGACGCGCCCGCGGTCGCGGCAGCGTTGCCCGCTCTTCTCGCCGCAGACGGAGCCGCCGCCTGGGCCCTGGTCGACGACCGGCGCCAGCCGCTGCTGTCGATCTGGGACGTCGCAGTCCTGGAAGGGCTGGAACTGAAGGCGGACGGTCCGTTGCACCGTGCCATGGAAGCCGCCGGACCGATACCGGTGCGGATGTCCAGGCACACTGGTGCCGACGCCGACACGTGGGACGATCTGGTCGACCTGAGGGCGCACCAGGAGGCATGGATGACCGAGTCCCGACTCCAGCAGTGGACGGCGACAGCTGCCGCCGAGATCGGCGTCACCGATCCCGTCGACGTCGACGCCGTTCTAGATCTGGCCCGTGAGGCCGCCCATCACGTCGAGCGGCCTGCCGCGCCGGTCACGACGTACCTGCTCGGCTATGCGGCTGCGGCGCAACAACTGGACGCCGCCGGAATCGCTGCACTGGCCGACCGGCTCGCGGCACTTGCCCGCCGACAGCCGCCCACCGAGGACTGACATGTCACTGTCGCACCTGGACGACGACGGCGCGGCCCGGATGGTCGACGTGACCGACCGACCGATCACCGTCCGGACCGCCACCGCCAGCGGCCGCGTTGCGCTCTCCCCCGAGACGGCGGCGCTGGCCCGCGCCGGCGATCTGCCGAAGGGCGATCTGACCGCTGTCGTCCGGTTGGCCGGCGTTATGGCCGCCAAGAGGACCCCCGATCTGATCCCGCTGTGCCACCCGCTCGCGTTGCACGGGGTGGATGTCAGCGTCGACATCGGTGACGACGGCGTCGCGATCACCGCCACCGTCCGGACCGCCGACCGGACCGGCGTTGAGATGGAGGCGCTGACCGCCGTGGCAGTCGCCGGACTGACCGTCGTCGACATGGTCAAGGCAGTTGACCCGGCGGCGACGATCACCGACATCCGGGTCGAGTCGAAGTCCGGCGGTCGCAACGGCGACTGGACTCGACCGGCGTGATCGAAACGCCCGCACTGGACGGCGTCACCGCCGCGGTCGTCACCGTCTCCGACCGCGCCTCCCGCGGCGAGTACGAGGACCGGTCCGGTCCGCTGCTCGCAGAGGCGTTGACCTCGGCGGGTGCGTCCGTGGCCGCCACTGTCGTCGCCGACGAGGTCGACGCTGTTCGCAACGCCGTCGCCGCGGCCATCGGCGCGGGTGCCCGTCTCGTCATCACCACCGGCGGCACCGGGCTAAGCCCGCGCGACATCACCCCGGAGGCGATCGCACCGATGCTGGATCGGCAGGTTCCCGGGATCGCTGAGGCGATCCGCGCCACCGGCACGGCGACTACTCCGATGGCCGGCTTGTCTCGCGGGATTGCCGGCGTGGTCGGCACGGCGTTGGTGGTCACCCTGCCCGGCTCCCCCGGCGCGGTCCGCGACGGCCTCACCGTGCTGCTGCCCATCGCCCGGCATGCCCTGGATCAGCTCGACGGGGGCGACCACTGACGCCGCCTACGCTGAAGCCATGCCGGTCGCCAGGACAACGCTCTCCGCGGAGCCGTTGGACGTCGCTGCCCTGACCGAAGCGGTGGCGGGCCCCGACCGTGGCGCGGTCATCACCTTCTGCGGGAATGTCCGCGACCATGACGCCGGCCGGCCGGTGACCCGACTTGAGTACGAGGCCCACCCGGACGCGGCCGCAGCGCTTCGGCGGATCGCCGGCGCCGTCGCCGACCGCCACCCGGAATGCGTACTGGCCACCGCACATCGCCACGGTGAGGTACCGATCGGTGATGCCGCCTTCGTCGCGGTCGCCGCATCGGCGCATCGCGGTGAGGCGTTCGCCGCGGTCGTCGACCTGGTCGATTCGGTCAAGGCCGAGTTGCCGATCTGGAAGCGGCAGACGTTCGCCGACGGGCAGCACGAATGGGTGGGTTCGGCGTGACGGCGCTCGTCGACGACTTCGGCCGAGTGCACACAGACCTGCGGCTGTCGTTGACGGATCGCTGCAATCTCCGCTGCACCTACTGCATGCCGGCCGAAGGTGTGCCGTGGACACCCGGGCCGCACCTGCTCAAACCTGATGAGATTGAGCGACTCGTACGGGTGGGGACACAACTCGGGATCCGAACTGTGCGGTTGACCGGCGGCGAACCCTTGCTGCACCCGGGTATT
>CAVQRL010000012.1:0-288672 GCA_963715145.1 uncultured Actinomycetota bacterium
ATTGACTGTCGCCGTGGTATATCTCGCTAAGTGTTGAAACTATTGGGGAAATAAGGCACAAAAAAACCGCCCAAGTTGGCGGTTTGTAATGTTGAGACTTTTCCTAAAAGGAAAATTGGTGGACCATGTTCTCGTTATTTTTGGAAATTCTCCAAAATTTTTTCAGAGCGAGGAGAGAGCATCCATTAACTTTCGGTAGCAAATGCACTTTTAGGATCGGGTCCGCGCCCCATGCCACCAGTGCGCCCAGCACGCCACAGGCGGCCGGGACGAGGATCGACACCGAGTTGTAGCCCACGACGAGATACCCGAACGCGGCCGCGACGGCCAGCAGCCCCCACCGAGTCGCAGTCCAGCGCTCGGGCTGCCCGAATCCGGTACCCACCAGCATGCCGAGGGCCGGTCCGTGTTCGGCCGCGGTCAGTGAACCCGGGTCAGCAATACCGCGTTGTCGAACGGCAACCGCGGGAACATCCGCCGGCCGAAGCCGGTGACGTGCCCAGCGGCCTGTTCTTTGGTGACCACCCGTGGGTCACAGACGTCGATGCGGTGTCCGTGCCGGCGCAGTCGGCCACCGCCGGCGGCGGTGATGTTCTTCAGCCAGTCCCGCTCGGGCCCGTAGGTCAGCAGGATGGCGACGCCGTCGTCGGTGGTGAACACGGTCAGCGGGGTGCGGTAGGTGCGGCCGGACTTTCGGCCGACATGTTCCAGCACGCCCATGCCCGGTAGCCGGCCCGCCCACAGGCGCTGCACGGGGTTGGTGACGTACCGATTGAATCGGGCGAGCCGTTGCGGTAGCTGCATACACCCATCACACCACTGGCCCGGCCTTGTCGCGAGGGCGTTCAGGCGGTGCGCCGATCCACACCCCCCGGGCGAAAGGATCTCGGCGGTCAGCCGAAGTTTGTCTGCTCCTCGGAGATTCCCCAGCCGGCGTTCGACCAGAATCAGTCCCACGACGGCCAGCAGTCCTGCGGCGGATAACAGCACAACCATGCCGATGTCGGTTGACGGCGCGAGCAGATCGCGGTCCGCGGACTGCCACGGCCAGAGCGCCCGAAGAGACCCCGTCATGAACCCGGTGATGATGACGAGGGTGATCCGAGCCCGGTTGGCGAGCAGCCACTTAAGCAGCGTGACGAACGATGCGAGCCCGATGACGGCGCCGAATCCGAAGAGTGCGATGTAACCGAAGTCGCGGTCATTCACGGCGCTGATGGTCTTCTCGTACATGCCGATGGAAAGCAGGAGGAATGAACCGGAGACCCCGGGCAGCACGAGCGCGCAGATGGCCACGGCCGCAGCCAGGACGATCACGATCGGACCCGGGTCAGTGACGTTGGCTGGTGGCACACCCGTAAGGCCGAACAGAAAGATCGCGGCCACTGCCCCGACGGCGAGATCCGTCGGGCGCCATCCGCCGGGAGCCGTGCGGATCACCATGTGCGCAGGCACGTACACACCCGCGAGCACGAGTCCGAAGAACAATGCCCGCATCTGAACCGGATGCTCCTCAAGCAGTGGCTCGATGAATCGCGCTCCGAGAATCAGTGCGATGGCCATGCCGATCGCCACGGGGACCAGGATTCGCCAGGGCAGACCGCGGAACGTGGCGGCGGCGGCCCGCGCGGAGGCTTTCCCCGCACCGAGGCCGACGAGTTGCCGCGCGGAGAGAACGGCATTGGCGATCGCATTGATCAACGTCTCGTAGATGCCGACGATCAATGCGACCGTCCCGCCGCTCACGCCGGGGATGGCTTCGGCGACACCAATCAGCGCACCGCGGACCAGGTTGGTGACAGTTGCAAGCACGCGATCGCGCCCGGGGACCCTGTCCCGGCTGGTCATGGCGCCGGCTCCGGCCGCCCGGGCAGGGTGCGCATCGCCTCCCGGGCCACCGAATGCCGCCACTGGGGATGGGCGCGCCGATAGGTGCGTAGGGCCCGCTGAGAACGCCACAGCGCGGCGGGCGAGGGAACCGTCGGCAACCGGGCCAGCTCCCACTGGATACCGCTGATCGGATCGTCGAAGAACACCGCGTAGTACCCAGGGGTGTATTCCGGATACTCCCGAGGTGCGTACACCACGGGCACCGACCGCGGAAGCAGGAACTGGGCGTGGAAATCGTCGACCTCACGGCGGGTGCGCGCCCACAGCGCGACGTGGTTGATGCCGACGGTCTGATCGGTGTGGCGAAGCTTCCCGCCGGTCGCGGCCGGCTGGATTCCGATGTAGCTGTGCGGGAACGGGAAGCGGGCCATGTAATAGGTGGACCGGTACTCGATGTCCAGTGTCCAGAAACTGCGGTAGCCCAGCCAGCCGAACATCGCATCGTAGAATGCGATCGACCGCTCGTAGTCCAGCACGTTGAACTCGACGTGGTTCAGTCCGCGCCAGCGCATGGCTCCACGGTATCGTGCACCGGGCCCCCGACCCGCCGCGCATTTCGAGCAGCCGAATATCGCTGGTAGCGTCGTAAGTGATTCGGTCGGACCCCTCATTACGCGACCCGGATATGTAGGCGGCGATTCGCCCCTGCCGATACACAGGGGCGACAGGGTGTGATGATGCGCGAATTGTCTGACAACCATCTGCTCAGCGAGCTTGAACCGGCCGCCGAGGCAAACCTGAATCGGCATCTTGCGATGGCCGTCGAGTGGCACCCCCATGATTATGTGCCGTGGGATGAGGGCCGCAACTTTGCTGCCATGGGTGGTCAGGATTGGGAGCCCGGGCAGTCGCAACTCAGCGAGGTCGCCAAGGCGGCGATGATCACCAACCTGCTGACCGAGGACAATCTTCCCTCCTACCACCACCAGGCCGCCGATTACTTCTCCCTCGACAGTGCGTGGGGCACCTGGGTCGGACGCTGGACGGCCGAGGAAGCCCGGCACAGCATCGTGATCCGTGACTACCTCGTCGTCACCCGTGGTGTGGACCCGGTCGCTCTGGAGCAGGCCCGCATGGTCCATATGACCAACGGGTTCCGGGCCACCCCCGAGGAGGAGGCGCGGCACAAGACCGACTTCCTGCTCTCCATCGCCTACGTCTCCTTCCAGGAACTCGCCACCCGGGTCAGTCATCGCAACACCGGCAAGGTGTGCAATGACCCCGTCGCCGACCGGTTGCTCGCCAGGGTCGCCGCAGACGAGAACCTGCACATGATCTTCTACCGGAACATGTGTGGCGAGGCCCTCGACCTGGTGCCCGACCAGGCCCTGGAAGCCGTTGCGGCCGTTGTCGAGAACTTTCGGATGCCCGGTCAGGGCATGCCGAACTTCCGCCGCAACGGCATGATGATGGCGAAACACGGAATCTATGACCTGCGCCAGCATCTTGAAGAAGTCGTGATGCCCGTCTTGCGGAAGTGGCGCATCTTCGAACGCGCCGACTTCACCGACGTCGGTGAGCAACGCCGCGAACAACTCGCCACCTACCTTGCCGAACTGGAAGGTCAGGTCGCCAAGTTCGAAGAGCAACGCGACCGACTCCTGGCGCGAGAAGCACTGCGGCAGAGCCAACCCGTCACGGCGTAGTCAGTCCCGCCCGCGTCGCGGCAGCTCACGCTACGATTTCCGCCGTGACGCTCAAGGATGCCGAACTGGGTGCCCTGGCGATTGCCGCGGTCCTGCTGGCCGGCGCCTTGGTGTATCTGTTCGGCTCCTTTTTCCTGATGACCGCTCACGTCGACCGCCGGCCGGGACAACGCCAGCTGGCGGCCATGTGGAACGAGCTGTACTACGTCCTGATCACCCAGCCACTGGTCCCCTTGTACTTCTTCATCGGCCGAAAGATGGGCGGCGGCAACGGAACCCCGGTCGTCTTCGTGCACGGATATTTCCAGAACCGCGCCGACTTCTGGTGGATGGCAAGGCAATTCCGTAAATCGTCCAAAGGGCCGCTGTACGGGTTCAACTATCCCTGGTTCGACTCGGTCGACCGAAACATCCCCCGGCTGGCCCGGTTCGTCGAGCGTGTCTGCGCCGAGAGCGGCGCCGAGAAGGTGACTCTGGTGGCCCATTCGCTCGGCGGGCTGGTGTGCGTGGAATACGCGCACTCCCCCGAGGGCCAACAGCGCGTGGCGCACTGCATCACCGTCGGTACGCCGCACGCCGGGGTGAAATGGCGCGGTCCGATCCTGGGCAGGGTTGCCAAGGAACTCCGTGAGGGCGAGTTCCACGCCGAACGTCGCGATCGGCCGGTCATCACGCCGACGCTGAGCGTCTACTCGACCCACGACAACATCGTTCATCCGCCGACAACGAGTGCGCTCGCCTCCCGCGGCGGCCGGGATGTCGCCGTGGATGGACTGGGTCATCTGTCGTTGCTCTACTCGCCCGAGGTGGCCCGTGCGCTGATCGCGTTCATCGACCAGGACCCCGGACAGGATCGACGCTGAGCAGATCCCGCCTCACCCAGGTGCAATACCGCGCCCTAATCGACGGACATGCATAATCGTCGGGTGCAACTGAAGAAAACTCGTGCTCTGATCGCGATCCTGACGGCTGCATGCTGTTTGCTGTCCGTCCCGCCGGCCCTTGCCGAACCGGCGCAGGGCGCGCACATCACCGACGTCGAGCACGTGACCGACCGCTGGGACAAGGTGTCGGTCTATTCCGCCGCGATGAACAAGGTCGTCGTCAACGATGTCTACAAGGCGCCCGGTGGCGGCGCTCCGACGTTCTACCTGCTGCCCGGTATCGACGGCGGCGACAACCTTGATCCCGGGGCCAGTTTCGCCCCGGGCACCAAGAGTTGGTTCGGGATGACCGACATCCAGGGGTTCTTCGCCAACAAGTACGTCAACGTGGTCTCTCCCCTGGGCGGCCAGTTCAGCTGGTACACCGACTGGATCAACGACTCGTCCAAGCAGTACCAGACCTTCATGACCCGCGAACTGCCCCCGCTGATCAACGCCGCCTACAACGCCAACGGCGTCAACGCCGTGGGGGGTCTGTCCAGTACCGGCGGCACGGCCATCGACTACGCCGTCCAGGCCCCCGGCGTCTACCGGGCGGTCGGCTCCTACAGCGGTTTCCTGTCGCCGTCGGATCCGGAGTCGGCCCAGCAAGTGGCGATCACCCTCGGATCCGGCGGAGCCAGCGCGGAGAACATGTGGGGACCGCTGGGCGGCCCGGTGTGGGTGTCTCACGATCCGTCGAAGAATGTCGGCAAGCTGGGCGGAGTGGCGATCTATGCGGGCGCGGCCGGCGGCGCGGTCGGGGACGTCGACCGACTGCCGCCGGGATTCGGACCGAACATCACCGGCGGGTTCATCGAGGGCATCGTCGCCGCCAGCACCAAGCGGTTCGCCGACGCCGCGGCGGCCGCCGGGATTCCGGTCACCTACGTCGTCCGGCCGGAGGGTTCGCACACCTGGGGGTTGTTCGAGTCGGAGATGCAGGAGTCCTGGAACACGACCATTGGGCCGGCCCTCGGCGCCTAGCCCGCAGTACGCGACTGATTCGACCGCCTGGCAAACTGGGGCGGTGTTCTCTCGCTTCTCCGCCCTTGCCACTGCCCTCGTGATCGGAGGGATCACCGCGGCCCCCGCACTCGCCGAGCCCATCGATCCGCCTGGGATGCTGACGGTCGGAGGCCTGCAGCGGACCTATCTCGTGCACGCTCCGGCGGGTCAAGCGAACGGCCTGGTGATCAACCTGCACGGTGCCGGGATGAACGGACAGCAGCAGGCCGACCTGACGGACTACAACTCGGTGGCCGACCGCTATGGGTTCGTCGTCGCCTATCCCAACGGGATCGACACCACCTGGGCCGACGGCCGGGGCGCGTCGCTGCCGGACCGCCAGGGCATCGACGACGTCGGCTTCCTTTCCGCGCTCATCGAGCGACTCGGCCGCGATTACGGCATCCCTCCCGGGCATGTTTTCGTCACCGGCATGTCCGCGGGCGCCTTCATGGCCAACCGCCTGGTCTGCGAGCGCGCCGACCTGGTCACCGCGATCGCGCCGGTGGCCGGAACGCTGGGGGCGGCCATCCCCTGCGCCCCCTCGCAGCCGGTCTCGGTGATGGCCGTGCACGGAACCGCCGACCCGGTGGTGCCCTACGGCGGCGGCCCGATGAACGGCCGCGGCGGCCCCAGCGATATCGTCTCGGCTCCCGCGCTGGTCGAACGGTGGCGGGAGATGGACCGTTGTCCCGGTCCGCTGGTGCCCGCCCCGGCGGCAACCGGCGAGGTGCAGGAAATGACCGCGAGCGGGTGTGCCGACAACACCGAGGTGACCCTGGTCCAGATCAACGGCGGCGGGCACACCTGGCCGGCCGGCCGGTTCTCGCTGCCGGCCGATGTGGTGGGCCCGACCAGTTTCGCGGTCAACGCCTCCGCTGCCAGCGCCGAGTTCTTCGCCGCTCAGATCAGCTGACGGCGGAGATCCGCTCCGTCGTGGGATCGACGTCGATGACGACCTCCCTCTCGACCGTCGGTTCGGCCGACATCGCTTGACCGGGGTCGCGATCCAGGAAGCGGTAAACGAACCTGCCGTCGCTGACGTCGAGTGATTTCGGTGCGATCCGGTCGCCGAGAAGGAGCGCGTTCGTGGCGTGGTAGCCGCCGCCGTCGTTGATGGCCACCACGGCGTAGTAGAACGTGCCGCTTCCGCCGGGGTCATTGCTCAGCAGCAACGCGGAGTCGGGCCTGCCGTCGCCATTGACGTCACCGGCGACGGGCTCGCCGACGATGCGGAGGGTGTTCTTGGTCGCCGATCCCGGGGCTGGGTCCACCTGGGCGACGCCGTCCCGCAGATCGAACGTCTGCTCATCGATGGTGACGGTCAGGTTCTTGGCGGCAGCCGGATTCTCGTTGTGGTTCAGCGACGATCGCATGACGACGATCAGCACCGCCACGGCGGCCAGCGCCGCGACAACCAGCCACACGTACAACCTCTTCGCCACGGGGTTCCCCCGAGTCACGTCAGTTTGAGGTAGTAGGTGAGGGTCCGGGGCGCCGCCTCGTTGCCGCCGAACCAGCCACTGACCCGGGTGGAGGTCCAGACATTAGGCGTCAATCCGGGCGGATAGGGCTTGAACACCGTCGTGTCGCCGTAGCTGATCGTCACTCCGGAATAGTCGACGGTGTAGCGGAAAGTCCCCTCCGCGGGCACCGAGATGACCTCGGTCTGCTCGTTCGGCAGGATCCGTTGCTTGTTCACGTTGTAGAACGGCGCGATCTCGAATTCCTGCGTCGTGAGGTTGTAACGCCAGCCGACCATGGCGGAGTTCTTGTCGTGCTGCAGGGGCGAGTAGACGATGCCGGTGAACTTGTTCCAGTCGTACTGGTCTTCGTCGCCGAGGTCATAGCCGGAGTTGGCGGTGAAGGTACCGGTGCCGGTCACCTTCTTGATGAAGAAGGCGGGGCTCTGCGGCAGGACGAAGTGCACTCCCCTGTAGACGGTGATCAGCCTGCCGCGCGGATCGCAGAGGCACAGCGAACCGAGGGCCGAGGCGGTGGGTGCCGAGGCTGCGGCCGGGGCTGCGGAGGGGCTCACCACCGGTGTCGCCGCAGGGGGCGCAGCCGCGGCTGCCGGGCTTTCCAGGACCGGGTCGGGAGCGGCGACCGGCAGTCGGTCCGCCGGCCGGGCCGCCGTCGCTGTCGGCGCTGACAAGCGTGCCGCCGCGGCGGAGCGAACGACCCGGGTAGCCGAGACGGCCGCTGCGGGTTCGGCTGCGGCGGACCGGGCCGGCGGCGGGGCGCCGCGTCGCCGGCCGCCGGGGTGCGCGACACCGGATGACGTGCGTGGCGAATGTTCGGCAGTGGCGGCCCCGCGTGGGCCGGGGTGTGCCGCGGCGGACTCCTCGGCCGAGGCCGGTGAGGCCACGGCAAGCCCGACCACCACCCCGGCGCCCAGCGCTGCCGCCAAGCCGCCGACACGCCCGACCAGACCAGCAGGTGTCATGCGCCGCCTCTTCCTGTCCGTCGCTCGGGATCCGTCACGCAGCATAGCGTCGCCGGCCCCGGTCCCTGCTCGGCTGAGCCGGTAAAGCGCCGGTCAGGGATTTGGCGGTCGCATGACCGCCGCGGTAGTTTCGAGCCGCCCGACATCGGCCTCGAAGAGAGCACAGATGCACACTTCCCACCGGACCCGCACCGCCGCCGCACGCCCGCACCGCGGGCGCCGTCCGCACCGGGTGCTGCGCCCCATCGCCGGTCAGTGCTTCGAGATCACGATCCGGCAGGACGCCGCTCGGTGGATCATCCACATCCCGGAGATCGACCAGACCGCCGAGGCTTCCAGCCGCGTCTCGGTGGAACTCGCCGCCCGGGAGTGCATCGCCGCCAGTACCGGCATCCCGATGGGTTACATCTCGATCTGGGTCCGCGACTGACCTGAACGGGTCAGGGGTGTCCCCCGCCGCGCTCAACCGGCCGGCCCTCGCCGCTCCACTGTGACCATGACCCGGGGAACAGGGCCCCGTCGACGCCGGCGGCGCTCAGCGCCGCCAGCACCACCGACGCGGTGACACCGGAACCGCAGTACGCACCCGTGGCGTGACCGGTCGCGCCGGCCAGCGCCGCGAGGCGCTCGTCGGGCAGAAACCGCCCGTCGGGGCCCAGGACGGAGGTGCTCGGCAGATTCCGCGCGCCGGGAATGTGCCCGGCCACCGGGTCCACCGGCTCCACGTCCCCGCGGAACCGTTCCGGAGCCCGGGCGTCGAACAGCGTCCTCACCTCGCCGCTTTGGATCCCGTCGGCCGTCAGCACCGGCCGGCCGCCGCGGTAGAGATCGTCGTGGACGATGTCGACATCGCCGACCGGCGGATTCACTGGACCGGACACCACCTCACCGCCGGCGCTGATCCACCCCGCCAGCCCGCCGTCGAGGATGCGGACATCGTCGATGCCCGCGGCGGTGAGCACCCACCAGGCCCGCGCCGACCCGGCGCGGTTCCAGTCGTCATAGACGACGACCGGCTGATCACGCCGCAGACCCCACCGGCGTGCGCCCGCTTGCAGGACGGCTCCGGTGGGCAACGGATGGCGGCCCAGTCCCGCACGGGTGTGGTCGCTGAGTTCGTCCTCGAGAGACACGTAGACCGCCCCGGGTATGTGACCGGCCAGGAAGGCCTCGTACCCGTCGGGCTGATCCAGGCGCCAGCGCACGTCGAGGATCGCCGGCGGCGGCGTGGCGGCGCTCATCAGCCGTTCGGGGCTGATCAGCACGGCGTCCCGATTGCTCATGGCTGCAGCGGAATCGGGGTCAGATGGTCGAGGAACCACTCCCGCGCCAGGGCGGCGACCTGTTCGAGGGTTCCCGGTTCCTCGAACAGGTGGGTGGCGCCCTCGACCACGGCGACCCGGCATTCCGCGGTCATCGCCGCCGCGGCCTGGCGGTTGAGGTCCAGGACCACATCGTCACGGCTGCCGACGATGAGCAGTGTGGGGGCGTCGACCCCGGCGAGGAATTCACCGGCGAGATCCGGGCGGCCACCCCGCGAGACCACCGCGAAGACCTCGACCCGCGGATCGGCGGCCGCCCGCAGTGCCGCCCCGGCGCCGGTGCTTGCACCGAAGTACCCCACCTGCAGGCCGGCGGCATCCGGGGCGCTGCGCAGCCAGATGGTGACATCGACCAACCGAGCCGCCAGCAATCCGATGTCGAAGACATTCGATCGGTCACGCTCCTCGGCGTCGGTGAGCAGGTCGAACAGCAGGGTTGCCAGTCCGGCCGACTGCAGCACCGTGGCGACGTAGCGATTTCGCGGGCTGTGCCGACTGCTGCCGCTGCCGTGGGCGAACACCACCATGCCGCGTGGCTGCCGGGGGACGGTGAGCCGTCCGGCGACCGACGCCCCGGCGGCCTCGACCACGATCTCGTCGTCACGCAGAAAAGACATCTCGTCCATGGGTCGATTGTTCCTCAGACGCCCGGCGTCGGCCTCGGGTCCGGGGTGCTGAAGTCGATCTGGGCGGCGGGGTTGGCGATCGCGGTCACTATCGCTGTGCCGAACGGGCCGGTGTCGTCGAACAGGGTGGCGGAGCCGACCGATATACCGTCGTTGCACCAGTGTGAATCTGCCTGCACCCCAACGTAATCCCCCACCGGCAGCCGCGACATGCCGACGGTGAGGTCACCGTTGATGTAGCCGATGCCGCGGGTGCCCATATTCGTGACCAGACTGGTGGCCTCGGCGGCGACGACCGTTCGCACGAAGGGACTGGGCTGCTCGCCCTCGACGACATCGATGGTCCGGTGGTAGACGCGCTTGCGGGCGGTGTTCTGGTGCCCGGTGCCGCCCTGGCTCCACGCCGAGGCGTCGCTGCCGATGAGATACGCCGGCCCGCACACCCCGGCGGGGGTCGGGAACGACTGGCGGGGGACCCATTCCTCGCCGGGGGGCGGTTGCGACTGCCGGTAGGCGACCATCGTCGCCCGGGCGACCAGGACTCCACCCTGGAGAACATCGCACTCGCAGTTGCGGATTCGCCGGCCGTCCCGGATCAGCCGGGTGCGCACCTCGGTCGGAACGCGGTGCGCGGCTTTGAACAGATCGGTGGTCAGGCGGGTGGGCAGGAATCCGTCCATCCCGTGCTGGGTTTCGAGCGCACGCGCGGCCAGGCCGACGACGGCCGGGCCGTTGAGCGAGTCGTTACCCCACCGACTGAGGGCGGACTCGGTGGGGTGGAACACGCCCGCGTCGTCACCGGAGAAGAAGTGCGTCGCGGCGGTGAACACCCCGGAATCCTCGCACAGATGGTTAGCCGACATAATCAACGCGGGTGTGAGGCGAAGGGACGGCGGTGGCGGGTATCGAGGCAACCTCCGCGGCGCCTGTGGCGGCCCGCCCCGGACTGCTGATCGCGACCATGAGCATGGTCGCGCTCACCGTGGCCGTGCTGCAGACCGCTGTGGTCCCCGTCCTCGGGGTGATGGCGCGTCAATTGCACGCCTCCCCCGTCGACGTCAGCTGGGCGGTGACGGCCAACCTGCTCGCGGCGGCCTCCACCACTCCCCTCATCGGCCGCCTCGCCGACCTCAACGTCAAGAGGAACGTGCTGCTGGCGGTGCTGATGGTGGTGCTGGCCGGCTCGGTGCTGGGTGCCACCACGTCGTCGCTGCCGTTGCTCATCGTCGCTCGGGTGCTGCAGGGGGCGTCGTTCTCGCTGTACCCGATCGGGGTGTCGATCCTGCGCGAGGAACTCCCGCCTGGCCGGCTGATGGGGGCGATGGCCGTGCTGTCCGGGGTGCTCGGGTTCGGCGGCGGGATGGGTCTGGTGATGACCGGGATCCTGATGCGCGGCGACGCGGGCTACCACCGGGTCTTCTGGTTCACCGTCGCATTCGTGGCGTTGGTCATCGCCGCTGTGCTGATGGTGGTTCCGCGACGGCCCCGGTCGGTGTCGGGTTCGGTGGACTGGACCGGCGCGGTCGGGCTGGCGATGGGCCTGTCACCCCTTCTGCTGGCCGTTACCCAGGGGCACACCTGGGGTTGGGGGTCACCGAGAACCGTCGCGGCGGGGCTCACCGGTGTCGCGGTCCTGACGGTCTGGTGGTGGTGGGAACGACGTTGCGCGGAACCGTTGGTGTCCACGACGATGCTGACCCGACGCTCGATGCTGCTGACCAACACCGCGACGGTGGCGGTGGGTATGGGTCTGTACTTCGGTTTCCTGGGGTTGACCGGGTTCGTCCAGACGCCGACCGCCAGCGGCTACGGTTTCGGAGCTTCGGTGCTGGAATCCAGCGTCGTCTACCTGCTGCCCGGGGCGCTGGCCGGCTTCGTCACCGCGCTTGCCAGCGGCCGCTACATCGAACGTTACGGAGCCCGGCCGGTCCTGATCGCCGGAACCGTCACCGGCATAGCGGGTTTCGTCCTCTTGGCCGTCGCGCACGCCACGGCCTGGCAGGTGATAGCGGCGGCCATCCTGATCAACGCCTACATCAGCCTGGCGTACGGGGCGCTGCCCGCACTGGTGGTCCGTGAGGTCGAACCCGGCGAGACGGGTGTGGCGACCAGCATCAACGCCATCGCGAGAACGGTCGGGGCGTCGCTCGCCGCGGCGATCGTCGCGGTGCTGCTCAGTCGCACCGTCAACGGGTATCCCCCGGAGAGCAGTTACACGGTGATCTTCGGCCTCGGAGCGGTCACCGGACTGATCGGCATGCTGCTGATCGCCCTCGGCAGGCCGCGTCTGCGCGAGATCCAGACGATCGAGGACATCACCGATTCCCGGGCGATGAACCATGAATGGGGCTGAGTCGCTAGCGGGCGGCGCTGCTGTCGTCGGCGTCGCCGGCAGCCGCGCGCAAAACCCTGGCGCGCCGTCTCTCGATAGAGCGTCCGAATTCCTGCAGCAGCAATGGGTTGCGCTGTACCACCTTCTGGATCGCATCCCGCCGGACCCGCACCAACGTCACCTCGTCGAGGGCGAACGCCGAGCCAACGGTCGGATTGCGGATCAGCGTGTTGTGCCCCAGGTATGACCCCACTTCGAGTGTCCCGGCCTCGGTTTGCGATCCGTCGTCGGCTTTCGCCGTGAGCAGCACCGTGCCCGACACGATGAACGACACAGCCTCAGGCACAATGCCTTCCGGCTGGATGAGCTCCCCGGAACCGTAGCGCTCGACGGTGGCGTGCGCGGCCAGCTCGGTCTGCTGATCGGTGTTCAGTCGCAGAGTTGGGGCAACCACCGTCCGGATCGCGGCGGCCAACAGTTGCGGGTCGGTGAAATCGTCGTCAGCATCGTCGAGGTGCAGTCCGTCGCGGCGGGCGGCGTACCAGATCCAGCGCAGGAAGGTCGCCTCGGCATCGGCGTCATCGGCCGGTGACCGCAGCGGGATCTTGGTGCGGTACTTCATGGTGTGGTACTTCAGGTCTGCTACCGGACCCGCGGTCGGTGTGAGGTCGGGATGGCATTGCGGCAACTGGGCCGCGACGCGGGTGAGCATCTCACACACCAGGTCTGGTCTGTCCTCGGCGGCGAAAACGCTGACCACCCTGACCGCGTGCTGATCGACCGGCCTGCTCAGATTGGTGAACGACCCCCCCGCGAGCAACGAGTTCGGCGTGATCTGTACGCCCTTTGTGGTCGCCAGATGCACGGCACGCCAGTTCACCTCGATCACCCGACCGCTGGCCTTGTCGGTCTCGATCCAGTCGCCGAGCCGGAACGGCTGCTCGAACAGCATCAGCAGCCCGGAGACGATCTGGCCCACCGAGTTCTGGAGTATCAGGCCGAGCACGATCGAGCTGACGCCCAGGGCGGCGAACATGCCACCGACGTGCGCCCCCCAGATGTAGGCGAAGATCACCCCGACCCCGACCGCGATCAGCGCGAACCGGATCACGTCGAGGAAAATCGTAGGCATCCGCCCACGCCAGCTGCCTTGCGGGGCTGCGGAGAACAGCGAAGCCCGGACACCGGAGAGCATCAGAATCAGCACGCCGACCGCCACCAGCGTGCCCACGATGCGCACCGGCGTTGAGCCGCGCGGCATCTGGGTGACCCCGATCATCGCCGCCAGGAGGGCAACCAGTGGCAGCAGGTAGTTGCGTAACAGGCTCACCGGACCGATCAAGCTGCTGCCACGGCGGCGCAGGCCGTGCTGCCATTCGGTGAGAGCGATCAGCAGCAGAGGCAGGCCGATGACGATTCCGACCGCCCAGTAGAACCACGGGGCGCCCAACACACTGGCCATCAGAGCGGCTCCGAAAGTCGCCAGACCCGTTGCGGGGAACCGTCGGCGGCGAGGGCGTCGACCTCGGTGAACGAGATGCTGTCGGCGAGGGCGTCATAAACCGCGGAGGTGACGTAGATACCCGACTCCGGCATCCCGTTCCTGAGCCGGCGTGCCAGGTTGACCACGTTGCCCCACATGTCGAAGACCGGGGTCGGCTCGCCGACCAGTCCGCTGCTCACCGTGCCGGTGTCGATTCCCGCCCGCAGGCTCAGATTCAGCGACTCCTCGCTGTTGAACCGCTCGATGATCCGCCGGCACTCCAGGGCGAAGTCCACGGTGCGACGAACATTGTCGAGTCGCGGGATGGCCAGCCCACAGCTTCCCAGGTATCCGTTGCGCACCGGGCGAACCCGTTCAACGCCGAAATCCTTTGCAGCAGAGTCGAACTGCCTCAGCAGCTCGTTGACGATGTTCAGCGACTCCCCCGGAGCCAGCTCGGCCTGAAGACGGTCCAGACCGGCGATCTCGGCATAGATCACCGTGACGTTGGGATACGCACGGGCAGCGATCACTTCACCGTCGCTGAACCTCTCGGCGATCGGTGCCGGCATCAGCGAACCGAGCAGCCGCCGTATCTGACCGCGCTGCTCGATGAGGAGTTCCTCCTTGACTGAGAGGACGCGGCTCATCTCGTTGAACATCCCGGTGAGGTCACCGATCTCGTCTCGGGTCTCGACCGGGATGTCTATCCGATAGTCGCCGGCGCTGATGCGCTGCACACCGGCTTCCAAGCGGCGGATCGGCCGCAGGAACACCTGGGCCAGGATGACCGCCAGCAGGCAGACCAGCAGAATTATTCCGGTGGTCGCCAGAACCACAACGCGGGTGAAGGTGGCCTCCTGGGCAAATGCCTCATGCGTGTCGATCTTGGCGACGATCGACCAGCGCAGGCCGAGTTTCTTGCCGATGGGCGCGTAGGCCTGGATGGTCTCCTCGCCGAGGTAGTCCTTGGTGATCAGGGTGCCGGAAGATCCCTTCTGCGCCTCGATGTGGGCTTCCTGGGGGACGGGCTGGATCAGGGTCGTGCCGCCCTGGCGGATCGCGATGTCGGGGATGTCCGCCGGTGTGCCGGCGGCGATGACCTTCTGCCGGTACTTCTCGGGATCTTCGAGGAACAGCCGGGAGTCCGTCCGCATCAGGAACTCGGGGCCGGTGAGAATAGTCTCGCCGGTGTCGCCCATGCCGGCTTGGGCCCAGTTCCCGTCGAACGTCATCACCTTGTTGATCTTGGTGATCGGGAACTGCAGGGCCAGAACACCGTCGGGCTTTCCGGTTGCCGGAATCGTGGCGACCATCCATGCGGTGGGCGCCATCTTGGCCGGCTGGTAGAACTCGAAATCGGTGGACACCACCTGATTGGCTTTGTTGCTCGACATCGCCTGGGTGTATGCGTCCGCGAGCTTTGAGCCCTTGTACGGACCGGTGAGGACGTTGGTGCCCAAGTCGATGTCCTTGTACGCGCTGTAGACCACATTGCCGCGGCCGTCGAGCAGCAGAGCATCCTCGAAGGCGAAACCGGTGACGATCTCCCGAAAGAAGCCCTGGTATTTGGCGTTCGCCGCCGACCAGGCGCTGCCGTCACGGTCATCGTCGACCGCGAGGGCGCCGTCGTCGGTGGGTAGCTTCGCGGTGTAGGTCGCCTGCAGATAACGCTCGGCATTCGACGTCGGTAGCAGCGCGCCCACATCGAGGCGCGTTCCGCTCCCCTTCTCGGTCTGATCGGCGAAGAATGCGTAGCGGTCGGTGATCGCCTTCGACATCTCGGGAGTGACCGGGGCGTTGGCGAGCTGATCGAACCCGGCGGTGAAGTCGCGCAGCGCGTCTCGCGTCGTGCTGCCGTGGGTGTAGGTGATCAGCGCGCTGTGCAGATCGGTGACCTGTTCGGTCAACGTGCGGAACTGCGACTCCCGGATTTCGGTGAGCCGGTTGATGGCCGCGGTGCGAAGCGAGTCGCGGCCGCTCTGGTAAGCGATTCCACCGACGACTACCGCGGCGAGGATCGTGCAGAGCGCCAGCATCATGATCAGCTTCGACTGGATGCTGATGCGATTCAGCAGCTTGCGCCGCGGCACCCGGACCGGCGCCTGTGGGCGCTCAGCCTGCGACTCCGGAGCGTCCCGCTCCGACAGTTGCGCCATGGCTTTCCTTTCAGCGCCCTCAGAACGCCATTCCCGCCGGATGCCGCAGGGGAATCGACGCCAGACTAGCAGCAGCTGTGACCATTGGGACAGATGTGAACGCTGTTACCAGCAGTTTCCCGGCAGACCGATCACAACCGGCGCCGCGGGGGTCCACCATGGGAGGTGATGGGCGAGATATCCGAGCATTCCTTCGACGAGGCCGTCGATGTGATCGTCGCCGGTTCCGGTGGCGGGCTGGCCGGGGCGTACACGGCTGCCCGGGAAGGCCTGTCGGTGACCGTGCTGGAATCCACCGGCAAGTTCGGCGGGACGACGGCCTATTCCGGTGGCGGCGGAATGTGGTTTCCGTGCAATGCGGTGCTGCGCCGGGCCGGAGTGGACGACACCATCGACGCGGCGCTGAGGTATTTCCGCGCCGTCGTCGGTGAGCGCACCCCGGCCGACCTCCAGGAGACCTATGTTCGCCGCGGCACGGCACTGATCGACTATCTCGAGGCCGACCCGGCTTTCGAGTTCGCCGTGCTGCCCTGGCCGGACTACTTCGGCAAGGCACCGGCCGCCCGCCTCGACGGGATGCGCCACATCATCGCGGCCCCCCTGCCCGGTGAGTGTCTGGGACCGGCGGCGGCACTGGTGCGCGGGCCCCTCGACAATGACCGACTGGGCGCCCCGGCCCCGGATCTGCTCATCGGTGGGCGGGCGCTGATCGGGCGCTTTCTGCTCGGGCTGCAGAAGTACCCGCACGCGTCGCTGTCCCCGCAGACCGAACTCGTCGACCTCATCCTGGACGGGGGCCGGGTGGTCGGCGCGGTCGCCCGCCGCGCCGGACGCCCGGTGCGGATCGCCGCTCGCCGCGGGGTCCTGCTGGCGGCCGGCGGATTCGAGCGGAACCCCCAGATGCGCGGTGAGTTCGGCGTTCCCGGCCGCACCGAAGACAGTATGGGCGCTCCCGGCAACACCGGCGCCGCGCACCGGGCCGCGATACGGGCCGGCGCCGACACCGACCTGATGGACCAGGCCTGGTGGTCGCCGGGGCTGATCCATCCCGACGGCCGCGCCGCTTTCGCGCTGTGGTTCACCGGCGGCATCTTCGTCAACCAGGCCGGGCGGCGTTTCGTCAACGAGTCCGGGCCCTATGACCGGATCGGCCGCACGATCATCGACGAGATGGCGGCGGGGCGCCTGCAGGTGCCGTTCTGGCTGGTCTACGACCACCGCCGCGGCGAGGTGCCGCCGGTCAAGGCGACCAACGTCTCGATGGTCCAGACCGAGCGATACACGGCAGCAGGGTTGTGGCGGACCTCCGACACCCTGGATGGATTGGCCGAGCGTATCGGCGTTCCGGCCGCCGCCTTGACCGACACCGTCGAGCGGTTCAACCGGCTGGTGGCCGAGGGCGCCGATACCGACTTCGGCCGCGGAGACGAGGCTTATGACCGGGCGTTCTCCCGCGGCAAGCCACCGCTGGTGCCCATCGACACCCCGCCGTTCCACGCCGCCGCGTTCGGGCTGTCGGATCTGGGCACCAAAGGTGGGCTCCGCACCGACACCCGCTCGCGAGTGCTCGGCACGGACGGCCGGCCGATCCCGGGGTTGTACGCGGCCGGCAACACGATGGCCGCCGTGAGTGGTACCACCTACCCCGGCGGCGGTAACCCGATCGGGGCCTCGATGCTGTTCAGCCATCTGGCCGCCCTGGATATGGCCCTTCCCGGCCAAACACCCGAATCGCCGGGTCACCGGCGGGAATAATCGCTGGGGACATTGAGGAGACAGCCATGCGTGGTGTGGTGATCGCGGCGACCGTGTTGATCGCGGGCATCGCCGTCGCGCCCCCGGCACATGCCGCGGAATGGGCGCTGAACGGCACGTTCACCGCGACCTCGAACGGCGAGTGGGCGCGTTCCAACGACATTTTCCACAAGCAGAACAGCGTCCGGGCCATCTGGACCGTCTCCTCGCAGTGCAGCTATCCCACCGAATGCACCGGTACGGTGACCAGCGACCAGGGCTGGACCGCACCGATCTACCAGACCGGCGGCGAATGGTACGTCAAACACGTTGTGCCGCAGTGGATACCGTGCCCGGACGGATCGACGGCGGACGGCTTCCAAGTCTTCCGGTTCAAGCGGATGACACCTGACGGCGACACCACAGACCCGTCGTCGAGCACTCTGATCGGCGAGGATGCCACCACCGGACCCAGCGGTGCCTGCGGACGAAGCCTGGCGATCATCATCACCATGCCGTTCAAACTGGTCCAGATCGGCTGACCGAACCCGCACTCACCCGGTCGGCAGGAGATCGGTCCACTCGCGCTGTGCCGAACCGGTGACCACATCGGCCTGGCGCGCCACCGTGCCGTCCGGGGTGGCGAACTGACCGGTCTTGGGGTCGTAGGTGGCGATGGCAACTGATGGGCCGGAACCGCCGGGCGTGAAGGCACTCGGTGCCACCGTGGCGCCGTCGGCCGCCGGAACCGGTTGCACCGCAGGGCTTTCCGGTGGAGCCGGCGGTGGACCGGGTGGCATCGGGGTGCCTTCCAGCGGTCCGTAGATGTGGTCATTGAAGGTGACCCGGTCGTCCGGCGGGACGCCCTGCGAGATCAGGTTCGGGTCGAACGGGTAGGGGCCGGTCGCGTGCTGGCGCATGGCCAGCGGTTCATAGTTCCGGTCGCTCTCGCAGATCTCGACGGTCGGTGCGCGCTTTCCGGGCTGGCCCATGCAGGGGTAGTTGCGGGCACCGCGCACGGCGATCGGAGAGTCCTGCGGCAGCTTGCAGTACAACCCGTCGGGGGTGTCGACATCGGTCAGGTCGGACGGCGAGCGCCACGACGACGGGGGCAGGAAGCCGACCGTGCAGGCCGGCGGGTCGCCGATGGTCAGGGTGAAGTCGCCCTGGGTGAAGCCGGTCGGGTTGTTACGCGGCAGGCCGACGGCCTGAACCGATCCGACGTAGGGCGGCAACAGCACCAGCAGTTGCTCCAACGAGGCGTGGTAGGTGACGGCGATGCGGCTCACCGTGGTCAGGTTGGCCAGCAATACCGGCAGTGTGGGTTTCACCTGGTTGAGCAGTTGCGCGGCCTCCTGGACCGCCCCCGGGCCGTTCTGCAGCACCCCGCGGATCTGCGGGTCGTTGGCCGTCAGCTGGTCGGTGACGCCGGCCAGGCTGCGGGCCCAGGTCCGCATCGCGTCGGCCGAGGCCACCTGGCCGTCCAGCAGTGGGCGGCTGTCCTCGACCAGAGCGCGGGCCCGGTCGGCGACGCCGTTGAAGTCGCCGGCCACCATCGACGACGAGTCCAGAAGTGCGGCCAGATCATCCCCGAACCGTTGAGGCCCCGGAACGACTCGTCGAGCAGTTGGCCGAGTTTCTCCTTCGGGATGCTGTCCAGCAACGCACTGACCTGATCGAGCATCGGACCGACCCGCTGCGGGACGGTCGTGTCCTTCGCCTGGATCACCGACCCGTCGTGCAGGTAGGGCCCGCCGTCGGTCCGCGGCAGCAGGTCGACGTACTGCTCGCCGACCGCCGACACACTGAGCACCCGGGCCTCCAGATCCGCTGGGATCTTCGGGGATGTGGCCAACGACAGGGTGGCCTCGGCCCCGGAGCGGGTGGCCCGCACGTCGGTGACCCGGCCGATCTGCACCCCGCGATAGGTGACATTCGAGAACTGGTACAGCCCGCCGGTTCTGGGCAGTTCGAGGGTGACCGCCATCCGACCGATCCCGAGCAGCGTGGGCAACTGCATGTAGACCAGCACCATGGCGAGGATCCCGACGATCGAGGCGATGGTGAAGATCACCAGCTGTGCGCGCACGAAACGGGTGAGCATCAGTTGCCGCCTCTGTCCATCGGGGCGAGTTGCAGATCGGGTGAGTGCGGATCGGGAACCGGTGCACCGGGGGGGACCTGCGGTGCACCGGGGGGGACCTGCGCCGCGGGCCCGGGCGCCGAGACCTCCGTGACGGCATCGGGGCCGGCGTCCGGATCCTCCCCGTCGATCACCCCGGCGACCGCCGCCGGCGGGGCGCTGAACGGCGCGTTGAGCGGATCGTAGGTGTAGGTCGCATACCACGGATCACCCGGTGCGGGAACGAGTTTGGCGCCTTCCTGGCCCCAGCGGGTGCCCAGCAGCAGGGTCTTCTTCAGCCGTGGCACGGTGAAGTCGAAAATGATGAACTGATTGAGATAGTCACCCCGGATCGCGCGGTCGATGGTGGCCTGCCCGTAGGGGAATGCGGTGAAATACGCCAGCGCTTGATCCAACTGCGGCCCCACATCGGCCAGCGACCGCAGCGTCGGCTCCAGATTGCGCAGATCGCGGATGAGATCGTCGCGGGTGTCGTTGACCACCTCGGTCGCGACGGCGCTGAACCTCCCGAGCTTGTCCAACGCGGCGGTGAGCCTGGGGCGTTCGGCGACCAGGACGTCCAACGCAGGCGGGATCCGGTCCAGCGCCCTGGTCAGCACATCGCGCTGCCCGGCGAAGGTGCCGGCCGCCCGGTTGAGCGACACCACCGTCGCGTTGATGGCGTCGCGCTGGGCGGCCAGCACACCGACGAAGTCGTTGAGCCGCGTCAGCAGATCCCGGATCTGCGGTTCGCGGCCGTTCAGCGCGCTGTTGAGTTCGGCGACGATATCGCCGATCTGGCCCACTCCCCCGCCGTTGATCACCACCGAGAGCGCCGAGAGGGTCTGCTCGGTGGACGGGTAGGTCGACGTCTTGTTCAGGCCCAACGTCGAACCCGGGGCCAACCGGCCGCTGGGCGCCGAACCCAGCGGCGGGTTCAGCGCGAGGTGCATGGAGCCCAGCAGGCTGGTCTGGCCCACCGTCGCCACCGCGTTGGCGGGGATGTCGACGTCCGGCTTGACCGAGATCTCGACGTCGGCATGCCAGTCGCGAACCCGCATCGCGTTGACACTCCCCACCACGACATCGCCGACCAGAACCGGCGAATTCGGTTCCAGCGTGGCGACATTGGCCAACTCGACGTGATAGGTGGCCGCACCCGGGCCGCGGCCGACCGCACCGGGTAAGGGCAGGGAGTTCAGGCCCTCGAACCCGCAGCCACTGACACTGACTGCCACACCTGCCGCCACCATCATCAGGCGGCGCAACCGGGATCTCATGACGGCGGCGTCCCCCTTCCCTGCCCAAGCGGCACCGGCGGAGGGATCGGGGGCGTCACGGCGCCCGGAACCGCCGCGGCCGGCGCTTCCGCGGGCATCAGCATTCCCGGCAGGGTCGCCGAACCCGACGGTCCCGGGGCCGGGCCATGCGGCACCCCCGCCGGGATGGGCGCACCGGGGTACAGCGCGGGTTGCGGGTCGGCGGGCAGACCGTTGGGCGCGTAAGCCCCGCGCTGCGGAGGCGGACCGGGCTGCCCCGGCGGGGGACCCCACCCGGGCGGCGGCGGAACGTCGCCGTTGAGGCCGGTGTAGGCGGAGTATTCCGGCGGGATCTCGACCGTCGGCCCGGTGCCGTCACCGCCGGGCGCCAGGTGCGCTTCGGAGTAGATGAGGTTCCACGGACTCGGCGACTTGCCGAGGTAGACGTTGGTCGGCAGCGGCAGGTAGTTGAAATTGAGCAGCCGCAGCGCGGGGCCCAGATACTGCGAACACAGCTTGCCGGTCTCCGGGGCCGTGACGTTCTCGATGGCCCCGATGGCCGCGCAGACCACCTGCAGCGGGTTGGAGAAGTTGGCCAGCGCGAAACCGCCCAGGGCGCTTTGGATGTCGGGGTTGTAGATGTTGTAGCTGTTGCCGATCGCGTTGGGTGCCACGTGCAGCAGGTTCTTCAGCGCTATCTGATTGTCGCTGAGGTTGCGGACCACGTCGCCCAACCGCTCGATCTGCTCGGCGGTCTGGTTACGGCTGCCGGCTACGAAACGCTTGACGTCCACCACCGCGCTGGACAGGTTGGTCAGGGCGGCGTCGAGGTCGGAGCGGCTGCCGTCGAGCACGCTGGACACCGAGGCCAGTCGGTCCTGGAACGAGACGATCTGGGCGTTGCTGTCGCGCAGCACGGTGACGAAGGTCTGCAGGTTCTTGATGACGTCGACGATGTTGCCGCTGCCGTCGGCCAGGATGCGGCTCAGGTCGGAGAGTTGCTTGATGGTCTCGCGCAGTTTGTCGCCGTTGCCCTCCAGTGCGGTGGCGGCGCTGTCGATGAACCGGCCTACCGATGAGCCGGAGACACCGCTGGTCGGGCCGAGTTCGGCGGACAGCCGGGCCAGTTGGGTCTTGATCTCGTCCCACTCGACGGGCACGGCGGTCCGATCGGTGTCGATGACGGCGCCGTCGCGCATCATCGGCCGCCCGGTGTCGCCGTCGGCGCCGTAGGCCGGAGCCAACTGGACGTAGCGGGCGCCCACCAGGTTGGAGGACACGATGACGGCCCTGGCGTCGGCGGGAATCGGAATCCCGCCGTTGACCGCCAGCGTCATCTTGGCCTTGGTGCCCTGTGGGTCGATCGAGGTGATCCTGCCCACCTTCACCCCGGCGACCCGTACCTCGTCGCCGGCATAGATCGCGGTGGCGGAGGTGAAGTAGGCGGTGATCGTGGTCGGCTTGCCCGCGACGTTGCGCGCCAGCAAACCCACCCCGGCGACGAGCAGGAGTGTCAGCAGTGCCGCGACGACGGCTCGGGATCTGCTCATCAGGGCGGCCCCGGTGGTGGGCCCCACGTCTCATTCGGCTGCGGAATCCCGTTGTAGGGGAACGGGAATTCCGCGCGTGGCCCGGCGTTGTCGGGCGGCTGGCCGGCGTCGACTCCGCGTCGGAAGCCCAGCGCGTAGTCGAAGAACGGCTGCAGTGTCTGTGCGGGGCTCAGATTGGCGACGAACGCGTTGTAGTAGAAGCCGTTGTTGACCGCCTCGGCCTGGGTCAGCTGGAACTTCGCCAGGCCCGCCATCGCCTTGGCGACGTTGTCGTTGTTGCGCTGCAGCATCTCGGTCACCGAGTTCAGCTTCTCCAGCGCGGGCGCGAGTTCCTGCTCGTTGTCGGCGACCAGGCCGCTGAGCTGCTGGGAGAGCGCGGAGGTGTTGGCCAGCAGGGTGACGATCGCGTACTGGCGGTCTTGGAGCACACCGAGGAGTTCGTTGCCGTTGAGGATCAGCGCGTTCACCTGCTGGCTGCGCTGCGACAGGATGCCGGTGACGTCGGCGGCACTCTTGAGCAATCCGGACAGCGAGGCGTTGCGTTCGTTGAGCGCCTGGGAGATCCGGCTGATGCCGTCGAACGTCGGGCCCAGTTGCGGTGCGACCCTCTCGATGGTCGCCGACAGCGTGTTGAGCGACTGGTTGAGCGCGGCGGTGTCGGTGTCGCGGGTGTTGCCGGCGAACTCGCCGAGCGCATCCGTCAGCGAGTACGGCGACCCCGTCCGTGACACCGGGATCACATCGGTGTTGCGCAGCCTGCCCTCTCCGCTGGACTCCAGGGTGAGCACCCGCTGGCCGAGCAGCGTCCCGGTCCGGATGTGCGCGGTGGTGTCCGATCCCAGGCGGACCTTGCCGTTGACCATGAAGGTCACCAGGGCCTTGCCCTGCTGCAGGGACACGTCGGATACGGTGCCGACCTTCACACCGGACACCTTCACGTCATTACCGGGGGCAAGTCCGCCCGCCTCGAGGAACTGGGCCTGATGCCTGATCGAGGTTGCCATGCTCCACAGCCGCTGGGTCTGCAGGCCGACGGTGATGACCAGCAGAATCAGCGTCAGGCCAATGAATCCCGAACGGATGAGTTGGGGGCCGCGGTATTTCAGCACGGCAGCCTGCTTGTCACGATCACGGCTCCGCGCACCTTCCGGTGTGCTGCATGATCCACGGGAAGTACGCCGTGCGGCCCTGCAGATCGGTCACCCGCACCGACATACCGCACAGGTACTGGTTGATCCAGCTTCCGTAGGAACCCAGCCGCACCAGCTTCCGGTAGTTCTTCGGCGCCTTCTGCAGCGCGAGGTCCAGAGTTTCCTTGTCGGAGTCCAGGATCGGCGCAAGCCGGGCCAGTTGGTCGACCGTACCGGCCAGCGGAGCGCGGGCCTGGGTCAGCAGATCGGTGAGCGAGGCCGTCCCACTGTCCAATGCGGTGATCGCATTGCCGATCGGATCCCGGTCACCGGCCAACCCGGTCACCAGTTTCTCCAGTCGGTCCACGGTGGCGGAGAACTTGTCGCCGTCGGCGTTGATGGTGGCCAGCACCGAGTTGAGGTTGTCGATCAGCTGCTGGACGGTCTGGCTGTTGTCAGCCAGCGAATTGGTGAATGCCGAGGTCTTGCCGAACAACGACTCGACATTGCCGTCCTGGCCCTGCAGGATCTGGATCAGTGAGTTCGTCAGGGCGTTGACCGCCTGCGGATTAAGTCCTTGCACAACGGGTTTCAGGCCGCCGAGCAGCAGATCGAGGTCGAGTGCGGCCTCGGTGCGTGCGGCGGGGATGACCGATCCGGGTGGCTGGATCTGACTCGATCCGGGCGAGTCGATGAGTTCCAGATACCGGTCCCCGACCAGGTTGAGGTATCGGACCGCTGCCTTGGTGCCCGCGGTCAGCACGATGTCGCGGTCCGCGCCGAAACCGACCGTCACGGAGTTGTCCGGTTCCAGCCTGACCCGGTTGACCGTGCCGACCCGGACGCCGGCGACCCGGACCGAGTCGCCCTCCTTCAGGCTGGACACGTCCTCGAAGACGGCGGAGTACATGTTCTGCGGGCCGCTTCGGATCTGGGCGAAGATGGCGAACAGCGCAGCCGTGAGCATGAGCATCACCGCCATGAAGACGGCCACCTTGATCCCGGTCCCCCGCAACGGCTTCATCCGGGCATGCCGATCTGTGCGGTATTGCGCGGCGGGCCGTCGAGCGGACCGAACAACGCCTGCTTGAGCCCTTCGGAGTTCAGCAGAATCCCCTGGTTGCCGTACTGCGCCTGGTTCGCCCCGATATCGGTGACCACGTAGGGCGGACGCTGTTCGTAGCCCACATTGGGCAGGTCGGTGCACTGCGGGCCGCCCTTGGCCGCAACTTTGGGCAGATTGCCCGGATAGCGGTAACGCTCACGGCCCAGGAAGAACCCCTGCAGCAGGGTCGCCCCCGGCATGGCCAGACCCGGCCCGTTGGCCAACGGCAGCAGGGCGGCGATGCCGCAGGTGAGGGCGGGGTTGTACTGGTTGGTCAGGTCGGTGGTGGGCACCAGCAGGTGCACCACGTCCGATAGCGGCTGCCGGTTCTCGGTGAGCACATCGGTGCCGATATCGGCCAGGCCGATCGCGCTGAGCAGCAGGGCGTCGAGGCTGTCCCGCTGGTCGACGATGGTGTCGCTGAGGCGGGTGGCGTTCGCGGCGGTGGTCAGCAGATCCGGCGACGCGTCGGCGATGGCGTTGAAGACCGTCGGCGAGACCTCCAGGACGTGGTTGAGGCTGTCCAGCGCCGGGTTGAGGTTGGCCAGCGCGCTGTCGAGGTCCACCAGGGTCTGGCCGAACTTCCGCCCGCGTCCGTCGAGCGATGTGGAGATCGCCCCCAGGGTCTGGTTGAGCTTGGCCGGCTCCACCGCGGACAGCACCGAAACCAGCTTCTCGAACACCGTGTTCAGTTCCACCGTGACCTTGTCGCCGCCCTGGATCCGGGTCCCGGCCCGCAGGTTCTGCGCTGACGGCTGAGCCGGCGGCACCAATTCGACGAACTTCGACCCGAACACCGTCGAGGAGGTGATCTCGGCGCCGACGTTGGCCGGGATGGCCGGCACCGAGTCCGGGTCGATGGCCAGATGCAATGCGGCCCCGCCGCCGGGCAGGTGTTCGATCGAGTCCACCTTGCCGACCTGGGCGCCGTTCATCTTGACCTTGGCGTTGGGGTACATCACCAAACCGGCGCGGTCGGCGATCACCGTCACCGGAACGCTCTTGGTGAAGCTGCCGCGGAAGAGTCCGACCGAGAGCAGGACCACCAGGATCAGAGCCACCACCGTCACCAGCCCGGCGAGCGGTCGGGCGTAAGGGCGGTCGGTGAACGTCGTCTTGGCCATAGCGCGTTACCCGGAAAGGTTGAAGTTGCCGTCGGAACCGTAGATCGCCAGCGACACCAGCAAGGTCACCGACACCACGACGATCAGCGAGGTCCGCACCGCGTTGCCGACGGCCACACCCACCCCGGAGGGACCCCCCTGGGCGAAATAACCGAAATAGGTATGGATCAGCAGGATGGTGATCGCCATCAGCACCGCCTGCAGGAACGACCACATCAGGTCCAGGGGGTTGAGGAACGTGGTGAAGTAGTGGCGGTAGAGCCCCGCCGACTGGCCGAACAGGGCGACCGTGACGAACTCGCTGGCCAGAAACGACAGGATCACCGCGATCGAGTACAGCGGCGTGATGGCCACCATGCCGGCGACCAGTCGGGTGGACACCAGATACTCCACCGACTGGATGCCCATCGACTCCAGGGCGTCGATCTCCTCGTTGATCCGCATCGCACCGAGTTGGGCGGTCACGCCGGCGCCGAAGGTTGCCGCCAGGCCGATGCCGGCCACCACGGGGGCGGAGATGCGCACGTTGATGAACGCGGCCAGGAAGCCGGTCAGGGCCTCGACGCCGATGTTGCCCAGCGACGAATATCCCTGCACCGCGATCGTCCCGCCGGCCGCCAGGGTGAGGAATCCGACGATGGCCACCGTGCCGCCGATCATGGCCAGCGTGCCCGCACCCATGCTGATCTCGGCGATGAGCCGGACCACTTCCTTGCGGAAGTGGGAAGCGGCGTACGGTATGCCGGCGATCGCCCGGCCGTAGAACAGGGTCTGGTCGCCGATCCGGGAGAAGAAACCGACCGGGCGGTGCAACTCGCGGAACAGCCGAGGGTAGGTGCCGCGCAGGACGGTCAGGTTGCCCATCAGATCAGCCCGCCGTCATCCGGATGCCGATGGCCGTGACGACCACATTGACGACGAACAGTGCCATGAAGGCGTAGACGACGGTCTCGTTGACCGCGTTACCGACGGCCTTGGCGCCGCCGCCGCTGATCATCAGGCCGCGATAGCAGGCCACGAGTCCGGCGATCAGCCCGAACAGCGCGGCCTTGACGCAGGAGATGATGACCTCCGGGACGCCGGTGAGCAGAGTGATGCCCGCGGCGAACGCACCGGGATTGACGTTCTGGACGAACACGGAGAACACGTAGCCGCCGAGAATCCCGATGATCACCACCAGCGAGTTGAGCAGCAGCGCGACCAGGCCCGAGGCCAGCATGCGAGGCGTCACCAGGCGCTGCACCGGATTGATGCCCAGCACCTCCATGGCGTCGATCTCTTCGCGGATGGTGCGTGAGCCGAGGTCGGCGCACATGGCGGTGGCACCCGCACCGGCGACGATCAGCACGGTGACCAGCGGGCCGACCTGGGTGACGGCGCCGAAGGCCGCACCGGCACCGGAGAGGTCGGCGGCGCCGAGCTCGCGCAGCAGGATGTTCAGGGTGAAGCTCACCAGCACGGTGAACGGGATGGCCACCAGCAGGGTGGGTGCCAGCGAGACGCGGGCGACGAACCACGACTGCTCAAGGAACTCCCGCCACTGGAACGGGCGCTGAAAGACATAGCGAACCGCGTCGGCGGACATCGCGAACAGTCCCCCGATGGCCTGCATCGGGGTCGATATGCCCTTGTCCAGCGCGATACCCGGAGACCAGCGATCCGCTTTGTCCGCCATCCGTCCGGGAGCTCATTTCCTCGATTGGAACCTGTTCCACAGTTATCCAGGTTCAACAGTTATCCAGAATGTATGCGATCGAACCAGCGCGGGTTAGTCGAACCTCCGCATGGCGGGCACCGAGAATGGTTCTATCGGGCACGACCCTGCCGCCGGTTGCCCGTACACCGACCCCGAACAGGAGCGAACTCCATGGCGAGCCTTCAGAGATATTCCGACCGTCGGGTGCTGATCACCGGCGGCGGCTCGGGAATCGGTCAGGCCTGCGTGCTGCGAATCCTCGACGAGGGCGGTCGGGTGGTGGCCGCCGACATCAGCCGCGCGGGCCTCGACGACACCGTGGCCAAGGCGGGCGCGCATGACGGGCGGCTGAGCACCGTCGTGATGAACGTCGGCGACGAGGAGTCGGTCGGCACCGGCGTGGGCGCCGCGGTGGCTGCCCTCGGTGGCCTCGACACCCTGGTCAATGTTGCCGGGATCCTGCGTTCGGCGCACTTCCTGGACACCACGCTGGCCGACTTCGAGCAGGTGCTGAGGGTGAATCTGGTCGGGACCTTCCTGGTGATCCGGGCGGCGCTGCCCGCGCTGCGACTGGGCGACGCCCCGGCGGTGGTGAATTTCAGTTCCACCTCGGCGAACTTCGCCCACCCGTACATGTCGGCGTACGCAGCGTCCAAGGGCGGGGTGCTGGCGATGACCCACGCCCTGGCCGCGGAGTTCGCCAAAGAGGGCATCCGGTTCAACTCGGTGCAGCCCGGGTCCATCTCTTCGGGCATGACCGACGGCACCGGCGAGTCCAGGCAGAGCGTCGGCCCGGGCCTGCCGGCTGACGCCGACTTCCGGTTGTTCGCCCGGGTTGCCCCGGGCCTGCCGCTGCCGGACGGGGCGATCTTCGCCGATCCCTCGGCGGTCGCGGCCGTGGTGGCCATGCTGGGCAGCCCCGAGTCGTTCTTCGTCACCGGCACCGAGGTGCGGATCGACGGCGGCGCGCACATGTGATGGGCCGTGTCGCCCGCCACCACGTCGCCGAGTCTGCCGATTTCTATTCTGCGACGGCGTGTCGCGCACGAAACCGCACAGCCGGTGCCGAACTTTTGCGGAATCGGTTGCGCAATGTGTTGCGGATGATGCGCAAATCCGCGAAGGTTTAGGAGGTTTATCCCGGACCTTCCCCGGGAAGGGCCACCCGCATATGTAAGGAGGACGGTCCTGACCGATATCGGCGCAGCCGCCACCCGACAGACCACGCCGCGCCACGAGGGCCGGTCCGATGGCACCCCGGTCATCGAAATCGCACATGTGACAAAGAGATTCGACGACTACATCGCGGTGGCCGATGCCGATTTCTCGATCGGTGCGGGCGAGTTCTTCTCCATGCTGGGGCCCTCCGGGTGCGGGAAGACCACGACGCTGCGGATGATCGCCGGATTCGAAACCCCGACCGAGGGCGAGATCCGCCTCGAGGGCGTTGACGTCTCCCGGGTGCCCCCGAACAAGCGCAACGTCAACACCGTCTTCCAGCATTACGCGCTCTTCCCGCACATGACGGTGTGGGACAACGTCGCCTACGGGCCGCGCAGCCAGAAGAAGGACAAGGCCGCCATCAAGAAGAGTGTCGACGAGATGCTCGACGTGGTGCGGTTGACCGACTTCGCCCTGCGCAAGCCGTCCCAGCTCTCCGGTGGCCAGCAGCAGCGGGTGGCGTTGGCCCGGGCGCTGGTCAACTACCCCAGCGCACTCCTGCTCGACGAACCGCTGGGCGCGCTGGACCTCAAGCTGCGCCACGTCATGCAGTTCGAACTCAAGCGCATCCAGCGCGAGCTCGGCATCACGTTCGTCTACGTGACCCACGACCAGGAAGAAGCGCTCACGATGAGCGACCGGATCGCGGTCATGAACGCCGGCAACGTCGAGCAGATCGGCACCCCGACCGAGATCTACGACCGGCCGGCGAGCGTGTTCGTCGCCGGCTTCATCGGTCAGGCCAATCTCTGGCAGGGCCGACAGACCGGCCGGGCGAACCGGGATTACGTCGAGATCGACGTGCTGGGCTCCACACTGCGGGCCCGGCCGGGCGAGACGATGATCGAACCCGGCGGCCAGGCCACGTTGATGGTTCGCCCCGAACGGGTGCGGGTATCGATGGCGCCCCCGTCCGCCGAGCTGGCGGCGGTGCCGGCCACGGTGTCGGACCTGACCTTCCAGGGGCCCGTGCTGCGGCTCTCGCTGACTGCCGCCGACGGTTCACCAGTGCTCGCCCACATCGGGCCCGAACAGGACCTGCCGATGCTGCGTCCCGGCGACCAGGTCTACGTCGGCTGGACACCGGACGCCTCGCTGGTGCTGCCGGCCGGCGATATCCCGAAGGCTGCGCACCTCGAAGAGATACCCGCCGACTCGACCGCTTCTCCCTAGACCACCTCGAGACCAACCGACGTCTCCGATCCGGACCCAACGAAAGGGCAACCCCATGGCAGACATCGATCCCCGCGTCCTGGCCAAACTGGCCTCGCGCCGGCGCTTCATCGGCGGAGGTGCCGCCGCCGCGGCCGCCGCCGTCCTCGGGCCGTCCTTCCTGGCCGCGTGCAGTTCGGACAACAAGGCCGCCGGACCGTCGTCGGAGGCGCCGACGGCGCCCGAGGACGACGGCAGCCCGGCCTCGGGCAAGTTGCGTGTCTCCAACTGGCCGCTGTACATGGCCGACGGCTTCGTCGCGGCGTTCCAGACCGCCACCGGTCTGACCGTCGACTACAAAGAGGACTTCAACGACAACGAGGAGTGGTTCGCCAAAAACAAGGAACCGCTGTCGCGCAAGCAGGACATCGGCGCCGACCTGGTGGTGCCGACGCAGTTCATGGCCGCCCGACTGATCGGCCTGGGCTGGCTCAACCCGATCAGCGAGACGCGCTGGACCAACATGAAGAACTGCGTACCGACCTGCTGGAGGGCAAGGCCGATCCGGGCCGCAAGTACACCGCGCCCTATATGTCGGGCATGGTGGGCATCGCCTACAACCGCGCCGCCACCGGCCGCGACATCACCAAGGTCGACGACCTGTGGGATCCGGCCTTCAAGGGCAAGGTCAGCCTGTTCTCCGACACCCAGGACGGGCTGGGCATGTTCATGCTGGCCCAGGGCCACTCCCCCGAGGACCCGACGCTGGAGACCGTGCAGAAGGCCGTCGACCTCATCAGGGAACAGAAGGACAAGGGTCAGATCCGCCGGTTCACCGGCAACGACTACGCCGACGACCTCGCGGCCGGCAATATCATTGTCGCCCAGGCATATTCGGGCGACGTGGTGCAGTTGCAGAAGGACAACCCGGACCTGCAGTTCGTGGTGCCGGAGACGGGGTCGCAGCACCTTCGTGGACACCATGGTGATTCCCTACACCACCGAGAACCAGAAGGCCGCCGAGGAGTGGATCAACTACATCTACGACCGGGCCAACTACGCCAAGCTGATCGACGCGACCCGGTACGTGCCGGTGCTCAGCGATATGACCGACGAGCTGAACAAGGTCAATCCCGAACTGGCCACCAACCCGCTGATCAACCCGACGCAAGGAGACGCTGGACAAACTGAAGGCCTGGGCGCCGCTGACCGACGAGCAGACCCAGGAATTCAACAAGGCGTACGCCGCAGTCACCGGCGGCTGATCGGATGGCGCCGTCCACGGAGGTGACCACATGGCTGGAGTAGCCAGCAGTAACCGCCAGCGCAGCAGGATCGCGCCCGTATCTGATGATCCTGCCTGCGCTGGCCTACCTCGGCGTGTTCTACGTGGTGCCGTTCTTCTCGTTGTTCCGCACCTCACTGTCGACGATGGGCGGGTCCATCTATCTGCCCAAGCTGACCTTCGGGTGGGAGTGGGCCAACTACGGCCGGGCTTTGACCGAGTACACGCGAGCAGATTCTGCGGTCCTTCGGGTACGCCCTGTCGGCCACGGTGCTCTGCCTGCTGCTGGCCTTCCCGCTGGCATACGTGATCGCGTTCAAGGCCGGTCGGTTCAAGAATCTGCTTCTCGGACTGGTGATCCTGCCGTTCTTCGTCACGTTCCTGATCCGCACCATCGCCTGGAAAACGATTCTGGCGGACAACGGCTGGGTGGTGGAGCGCGCTCGGCACGGTCGGCCTGCTCCCGAGCGAGGGCCGCGTGCTGTCGACCGGGTGGGCGGTGGTCGGCGGACTGACCTACAACTGGATCATCTTCATGATCCTGCCGCTGTACGTCGCCCTGGAGAAGATCGACCCGCGCCTGCTCGAGGCGTCCCGCGACCTGTACGGCACCAATCGCCGGATGTTCGGGAAGATCATTCTGCCGCTGGCGATGCCGGGTGTGCTGGCCGGCAGCCTGCTGGTGTTCATCCCTTCGGTGGGCGACTTCATCAACGCCGACTATCTCGGCAGCACCGAGACCACCATGATCGGCAACGTCATCCAGAAACAGTTCCTCGTGGTCAAGGACTACCCGGTCGCCGCGGCGATGAGTTTCGTGCTGATGGCGCTGATCCTGGCCGGCGTGCTTCTCTACACGAGGGCCCTGGGCACCGAGGACCTGGTGTGATGACCTCCCTCGCCCGCTTGAGATGCCTCGCCCGCTTGAGAGGTGCCGTGTGACGGTCCAAGCAGTCACCACTCTGACCGAACCGGGCCGCAACTTCCGCGGCACGTTCAAACTCGGTGACGTCGCCCTGCGGGTGGCGGCCGGATTCACCCTGCTGTTCCTGTTCCTGCCGATCCTGGTCATCATCGTCTTCTCGTTCAACAAGCCGGCGGGCAAGTTCAACTACACCTGGCAGGGCTTCACGCTGGAGAACTGGCTGCACCCGTTCAAATACCCGGCGCTGGCCAAAGCCCTGCGGCTCAGCCTCGAAGTGGCGGCCCTGTCGACGGCGATCGCCCTGGTGCTGGGCACCTTGGTCGCGATCGCCCTTGTCCGCCAACGGTTCCGGGGCAGCAAAGCGGTGGACACCTTCATGATCCTGCCGCTCACCTCACCCGAGGTCGTGATGGGTGCATCGTTGCTGACGTTGTTCCTCAGCATGGGTTGGGCGACGGGATTTCTGACCATCATCATCGCCCATGTCGCCTTCGAGATCAGCTTCATCGCGATGACGGTGCGGGCGCGGATCCGCGGGTTCGACTGGACCCTGGAAGACGCGTCGCTGGACCTCGGAGCCAGTTCCGACACGGACGTTCTTCAAGGTGACACTGCCGCTGATCGTGCCGGGCATCGTCGCAGCGGCGATGCTGTCCTTCGCGTTGTCCCTCGACGACTTCATCATCACCTACTTCGTCAGCGGGTCGACGGTCACCTATCCGCTCTACGTCAACGCCGCCACCAAAGCTGCTGTGCCACCGCAGATCAACGTGCTGGCGACCGCCATCCTGATGATCAGCCTGGTCCTGCTCGCGGTCGGTACCTCTACCGGCGCAAGCGGGTCGACCTCTCCTAAAGTGCATCCGTGAGCCTCGAGGCCGTCCTGGAGTCCATTCCCCCGCTGGCGGTGTACCTGACCGTCGGCATCATCATCGGGTTGGAGAGTCTGGGCATCCCGCTACCCGGGGAGATCGCGCTGGTGAGCGCGGCGGTGCTGTCGACCCAGGAGCGTCGGCATCAGCCCGGTGTGGGTCGGCGTCTCGGCGATCATCGGCGCGATCGTCGGCGACTCGATCGGCTACACCATCGGCCGCAAGTTCGGCATGTCGCTGTTCGAACGGCTGGGCAGGCGCTTTCCCAAGCATTTCGGAACCGGGCACGTCGCACTGGCCAAACAGCTGTTCACCCGCTGGGGCGTCTGGGCGGTGTTCTTCGGCCGGTTCATTGCGCTGCTGCGGATCCTGGCCGGACCGCTGGCGGGTGCGCTACGGATGCGCTACCCACACTTCCTGGCCGCCAATGCGTCCGGCGCGGTCTGCTGGGCCGGCGGCACCACGGCGGTGGTGTACTTCCTCGGCATCGCTGCCGAGAAGTGGTTGGCCCGGTTCTCCTGGGTGGCGCTTGTCCTGGCGGTGATCATCGGCATCGGTATGACGAAACTGCTCAAAGACCGCACCCGCAGCCTGATCGCCCAGTTGGAATCTGAACACGACTGGGAGACCCTGCGACAGGCCCGTTGAGATCAGGAGCCTGCGACCAGACGCACGCCGGCCCTTTGCAAGTCGGACAGCGCCGCCGCGGTCGAGTCCGACGACACTCCGGCTGTCAGATCCGTCAGCACCCGGGTGGTAAAACCCGCCTGCACGGCGTCCGCCGCGGTCGCTTTGACGCAGTAGTCGGTGGCGATCCCGACGATGTCCACCTCGTCGACGCCGCGGTCCTTCAGCCACTCGGCCAGTCCCACTCCGTCGGCGGCCCCCTCGAACCCGCTGTAGGCGGCCGCGTACTCCCCCTTGCGGAACACCGCTTCGATGGCGCTGGTGTCCAGTTGCGAATGGAACTCGGCGCCCGCGGTGCCTGCGACGCAGTGCCGCGGCCAGGAGTCGACGAAGTCGGGATGGTCCGAGAAGTGGCCGCCGGGATCGATGTGGTGAGTCCTGGGTGGCCACCACGTGGTCGTAGCCGTGGTGGCCGGCCAGCAGGCCGTTGATCGCCGCAGCGACCGCCGTGCCGCCGGTCACCGCCAGCGACCCGCCCTCGCAGAAGTCGTTTTGCACGTCGACGATGATTAATGCCCGCATGGCGACCAACCTAGAGCCATGATGGATGCCCGTACAGTGACACCGCTCACCATGAGGAAGCAATGACGACGTTCGATTTCTTCGAGGCCGCCGAACTGCCGGTCCCGGCGATCACCGAGGAGCAGGCGGCGCAGATCGCCGCCACCCACTTCGGGCTTACCGTGACGGTGAGTGCACTGGGCAGCCAGCAGGATGCCAACTTCCTGCTGCGCACGCCCGCCGGCGAGCCCATCGGGGTGCTCAAGATCGCCAATCCGGCGTTCAGTCGCGCCGAGTTGGAGGCCCAGGACGCCGCCGCCGCCTTCATCCACGCCACCGAACACATCCGGACGGCCACCAACATCAATGGGTCAGCCCTCGTCGAGATCGAATCGGGTGGAACGCTTTTCGCGCGGATCATCAGCTTCCTGGAGGGCGGCACCCTGAGCGGGGACGCCTATGTCCGTCCGGCACAGGTCGCCGCGCTCGGCGATCTGGCCGGCCGGACCTGCCGGGCGCTGGCCGCCTTTGACCACCCCGGGGTCGACCGCGTGCTGCAGTGGGATCTTCGTCATGGAATGCGCACCGTGGAGTTGCTCGCCGGTCACGTCGGCGACCCGCACCGGCGGCAGACCGTCCAGGCCGCCGCGGCCGCGGCGTGGCAGGTCATCGCCGGTCTCGCCGAGGACCTCCCGGTGCAGGTGATCCACGGCGACATCACCGGTGACAACGTCGTCTGCGCGGGGCCGGCTGCGCTGCCCGACGGGCTGATCGACTTCGGCGACCTGATTCGGTCGTGGACGGTGGCCGAGTTGGCCGTCGCGGTGGCCACCCTGCTGCGCCACGAGGGCTGCGAGCCGGCGACCACGCTGGCGGCGGTTCAGGCCTTTCATGCGGTGCGCCCCCTCGGGCCGGCCGAGGTCGAGGCGTTGTGGCCGCTGGTGGTGCTGCGCGGTGCGGTGCTGGTCGTCAGCGGCATCCACCAGTCCTCGATCGACGTCGAAAATGACTATGCGAGTTCGGCTCTGGAGCACGAGTGGCGGATTTTCGAGCGCGCCAACGCGATTCCCTTCGACGTGATGACCGCCCAGATTCGGCATGCCCTGGGCGTGGCGCACGCCACCGGGCCGATCACCGGTGAGCTGATCGTGGACGCCGGCCCGATCGCCGTCGTCGACTTCTCCGCGGAGTCCGACGCGATGGACGGCGGGGTGTGGCTGGCACCGGACTGCGAGGACCGTCTGGCCACCGAGGCCCTCGCGGGTGGCGCGTCGGGCGCGGTCACGGTGTTCGGCCAGGCCCGGCTCACCCGATCGGCGATGCTGCGCGACACCTCGCCGGCCACCGTGGCGACCGGCATCGACCTGTGGACCGATCGGCCGCTGACGCTGACCGCGCCGTGGGCGGGTTCGGTCACGGTGGACGACGCCAGCGGCGCGGTGACGCTGACCGGCGCCGCCGGCACGCTGGAGGTGCGCGGCGCGCTGCGGCCGGCCGGTCCCGGCGGGCACACCGCCGAGGTCGGCGAGGCGCTGGCGAACGTGGACGGCCGGGTGTGGGTCCAGGTCCGCCGCGGCACTGGCGAGGTGCCGCAGTTCGTCGGTCCCGAGTATGCGGTCGGCTGGCTCGCGCAGGTCAGCGATCCGGGGCCGCTGCTGGGCCTACCGGTGGCCCCGGGCCCCGCCGATGACAGCGTCGCGTTGCGGGCGCGGCGTTCGCAGAGTTTCGCCGAGGTGCAGGAGCACTACTACGACCATCCCCCGCGCATCGAGCGCGGCTGGCGCGAGCACCTGGTCGCCACTGACGGGCGCAGCTACCTGGACATGGTCAACAATGTCGCGGTGCTGGGCCACGGCCATCCGGTGCTGGCCGACGCGGTGGCCCGTCAGTGGCGGCGGCTGAACACCAACTCGCGGTTCAACTATGGTGCGGTGGTGGCGTTCTCGGAGCGGTTGGCCGCCACCCTGCCCGACCCGCTGGACACCGTTTTCCTGGTGAATTCCGGCTCGGAGGCCGACGATCTGGCGCTGCGGCTGGCGATGGCGGCGACCGGCCGCCACGACATCGTCGCGGTGGCCGAGGCTTACCACGGCTGGACCTATGCCACCGATGCGATCTCGACGTCAATCGCCGACAACCCCAATGCGCTGTCGACCCGGCCGTCGTGGGTCCATACCGTGCCGTCGCCCAACTCCTACCGCGGCGAGCACCGCGGGATCGACGCCTCGAAGTACGCACCGGAGGCGGTGGCGATCATCGAAGGGCTTGTGGCCCAGGGGTATCCACCGGCGGCGTTCATCTGTGAACCGTTCTATGGCAATGCCGGCGGGATGGCGCTGCCCGACGGCTACCTCAAGGCCGTGTACGCGGCGGTGCGCGCTGCGGGCGGTCTGGCCATCGCCGACGAGGTTCAGGTGGGCTACGGCCGCACCGGACGCTGGTTCTGGGCCTTCGAGCAGCAGGGCGTGGTACCCGACATCGTCTGCGTCGCCAAGGCGATGGGCAACGGTCAGCCACTGGGCGCGGTGATCACCAGCAAGGCGATCGCCGACGCGTACCGCACCCAGGGCTACTTCTTCTCCTCGGCCGGCGGCAGCCCGGTCTCCAGCGTGGTCGGGCTGACCGTTCTCGACATCATCGAGAAGGAGGGCCTGCAGGAGAACGCCGTCACCGTGGGCGATCACATCGTGGCGCGGATCAACGAGTTGGCGACACGCCACCCGCTGATCGGCACCGTGCACGGCAGCGGCCTGTACGTGGGCGTGGAGTTGGTTTCAGACCGCACCACACTGGAGCCGGCCGTGGCCGAAACCGCCGCGATCTGCGAGAGGATGCGTGAACTCGGGGTGATCGTGCAGCCGACCGGCGATCGGCAGAACGTGCTGAAGATGAAGCCGCCGATGTGCATCACCCGGGAGTCGGCCGACTTCTTCGTCGACATGCTCGACCGGGTGCTGACGACGGGTTGGTAGTTCAGGCCCGGGCGGCAAGCCAGTCGCGCTGGGCCCGGACGAACGCGGCGTCGACGACCGCGCCGTGGCCGGGCACGTAAACCGCATCGGGGCCGCCGAGTTGGAGCACCCGGTCGAGTGCGGCCGGCCATTTCGCCAGGTCGCTGTCGGGCCCGATCGCCGGATCCGCGGACTGCTCGACGAGGTCGCCGCAGAACACCACTGTCGGATCGCCGGGCACGATGACGACCAGGTCGTGGTCGGTGTGGGCACGCCCCGGGTACTCCACCCCGACCACCCGGTCTCCCAGGTCGATGTCGGCCCGCCACACCAGGTGATCGGGCGCGCGCACCGCGCGGGCGGCCCGGTCGATCTCATCGGCATCGGCGCCGTACCGCACCGCCTCGGCACGGACGTCGTGCAGTCGGTCACATAACGCCGCGGCCACCGGCGGAGCGGCGTAGGTCTCAGCGGCACCGAATCCACCACAGCCCAGAATGTGGTCGAAGTGGTGATGGGTCATCACCAGCCGGCTCACCGGCGAGCCCGCCAGTTCCCGGACGTCGGCCGCGATTCGTTGTGCTTCGGAAAGCGTTGTGCCACAGTCGATCAGCAGGTTATCGACGTCCCCGCACACCAGCCCGACCGTCACGTCGAGGAAGGGCAGCCGGCACCGGTACACCCGGTCGCCGAGCGACTCCCAGTCGTAGTTCATCGCCGCCGACGGTAGCGGGTTCGGGGTCCGGCTCACCCGGTATCCGTATCGACACGTCGGCGACGGCCCTGCGGCATCGGCCCTGACAGGTAGATTGGGACGAACCGACGTCCCTTGAGGAGATCGCAGATGACTACGGGTGACCAGGATCCCAACGACTTCGGGCAACCGTCCGGATTTCCGCCGCCGACGGGTGAGCCGTACCCGCCCCCGCCCCCGGGATATGCGGCCCCGCCGCCGCAGCCCGGTTTCGGGCCGCCCCCTGGCTACCCCCCGCCGCCGCCGCCCGGCTACCAACCGTTGCCCAATCCCTACGGCGCCCCGGGCGGTTACTTCCCGGGCGCTCCCCCGGTCGGCTTCGGCAATCCGGGCGGTCTGTGGATCAGGCTCGGAGCCCGTCTGATCGACGGGTTCGGCGTGGGCATCGTGGCCTATCTGCTGTCGCTGCTGTTCGACGGCAACAACCGTTACTTCGTGGCCGGTGTCTTCGGGGGTTTGCTGACCTTCGCCTACTTCGCCCTGTTCGAGTCCCAGATGGGCCGCACGCCCGGCAAGATGCTGTTGGGTCTTCGGGTCCACGGCCCCGGCGGCGCCTCCAAGCCGACGCTGCAACAGGCCGCGACCCGCAACGCGTTCCTGCTGCTGAATCTCATTCCCTGCCTGGGGGGAATCCTGTCGTTCGCCGCGTGGGTCTACATCGCGGTGACGATCGAGAACAGCCCGACCAAGCAGGGCAAGCACGATGAGATGGCCGGTGGGACCCAGGTCGTCAAGGCGTAGGCCATCGCACGTCGAGATTGAAACCACGCAGGCCGATTCCGCATGGCGGCCTGCGTGCTTTCAATCTCGTTGGTTGGTGTTCCACTCCAGCCAGCCCACACCGTGACGGCCGTCGGTGGTCTGCACCGTCGCCCAGGCCCGTGGGAAGAAGCTGACCCGTCCGTCGGGGGCGACCAGTCGCACCGGGGCATGGCCGCGGACCTCGATGTCGGCGACGAGCGGCCCGGGCTCCATGGTCAGCGTGGTTGTCAGCGGTAGGCCGGCCTCCGACAGCGTCGCGTCCGCGGTGACGGCGGTGGTCTCGATCACCGGTTGGCCGGGCGGCTGAATGTAGCCGACGCTGACCGGGGGCATTCCGGGCAGGCGCAGATCCACCCCGTGCAGATGGGTGCCGTCGTCGAGGTGCAGGGCACTCCAGACCCAGTCCATGCTCCACCAGTCGCGCACGCCGTGGGAGTGGTCGCGCTGCCCGGCGACGGCGGTGAACTCGTAGGTGCGGCCGTCGGCGGTGACGGTTCCGCTGATGGTGCAGGGGATTTCGTAACGAGTGGCGATCCGATACGCATACGGGGTGCCGGTGGTCGTCCACACCAGATTCATCGCCATCTCGGCCGGCCGGCCGGCCTCGCCGCGAAGCAGCGCCGACGGGTCGTCGTAGACCTGCGCCGGTCCGCGCACCTCGACGCGGCACTCCTGTAGCGGAACCGTTGCGGCGTGGCGCAATTCGATGCCGTCGCCGTGAACGTCGTTAGGATCGTCGGGAAACGGGGCGTTGAAGTCCAGCAGTGCCACCGTCGGCAAGTCCGGTCCACAGATCAGTGCGTTGATCCAGGCGAGATCCTGGTTGGGCACCAAACCCAGCCGGATCCAGCCCCCGACGCCCTGCTCGGGGTCGGCGAAGTCCCAGTACCAGCTTTCGTTCCACAGCGGCTCCGCCCCGGGCGGGTGAGCGGCCTCGTCGGCCGGATCCGGTAGCAGCGCTTCGGTGTGCGCGGCCGCCGGCAGGACGTCGAGCGCACCGGTGTCGAGCACATGGCTGCTGTGCCGGTCCAGCATGGTGAGGAACATCTGATCGCCGCGTTCGGTTCGCTCGACGAGCATCGAGGACACGATCGCCATCATCACGCCGAAGAAGCTCTGCCGCCGCACCCCCTCACGGACCTGCGCAAGGCTCACGGGCGCGTTGGGCCCCAGGCCGTTGTGGTAGGCGGCCAACAGGTCGTCATAGTGGGCGCGGCGGTCTTCGGTCTTGCACGCGCAGCCCAGGAAGTAGGCGGCGTCGGTCAAGACCGGTCCCCAGGTGACGGTCTGCCAGTCCACCACCGTCAGGTCGCGCAGCGAACCGGGCCGGCCGAACAGCATGTTGTCTAGTCGATAGTCGCCGTGCACCAGGCCCTTGACCCGATCGTCGGCCGCCTCCTCGGCCAGGTAGGCGTCGAAGCTGTCGACGAGTCTCTGGCAGACCAGCCGCTGCTCGGGGGTGATGGCCTCGCCGTAGCGGTCGACGAATCCGTGGAACAGTCCCGTGATCATCGCCTGGTTGAGCGGGGTCTCCCGGTTGAGCCAGGGGGCGTCGGCCAGAGTCTTGTTGCCGATCAGCGGCGCGTGCAGCCGGCCCAACTCGGTCAGCGCCATCGTCGCGTCGTCGATCGTCGCGCCGCGGATCTCGTCACCGACCTCGGCGGGGGCGGCGTCGTCGAGCAGGAGGCTGAAGACACCGGTCTCCGGCTCGTAGGAGGCGTGGTAGCACTGCGCGATCGGGCCACCCGCGTCACCCACCAAACGCGGAGCTACATCGGAGTAGAAGCGGACTTCCCGCTCGTAGAGCCCGAGCGCCTGACCGGTCCCCCGGCTCATCGGATCACTCGCGGCGACCTTGAGGACCACCGAGGCGGGGCCGTCGCCCTCGTCGTAGACGAGGGCGACCCGGTAGCACTCGCTCATCTGGCCGGTGCCGATCCGTTCGACGCTGAACCCGCCGACCCGTCCGGCCCCGAGGTTCTCGGTCAGCCAGTCGGCCGTCAGGTCGTCGGGGCGTTCCACGGGGGCGTCGGCGCGGGTCACCCCATCAACGTATGACAGGTGTCAACAACGGGACTCAGTCGCGGGCCAGGCTGAACCCCGCCCAGGCCTTGCGGCGGTGCGGATGGGGATCGTATTCGACGTGGGTGTGGCGGTCGAAGACCAGCACCGGTCGTTCCTCCCGGTTGTACGCGGGCCAGTCATTGGGCACCCCGGTGCGGCTGAACTCCTGCCAGCGGGTCTGTACCTGGTGGCTGACCTTGACCGCCGCGCGCTGGTCCACACCGGCGGTGAGCACCGCGCCGACGCGGGAACGGTAGACACCGAACACCGCCAGGAGTTCGGTGGCGTGGGTGGCGCCAAGACCGGCCCAGTGCAGGGTGCGGGGCGCGAAGTCGTAGCGGTAGACGTAGGTGGGCGCGACTTTGGCGTGCGCCTCGGCGATCTGCCAGGCCGCGGTGCCGAAGATCATGTCACCGCCGAATTCGATGCAGGCCTTGGGATCCGGGTACTGCGGATAGGCCGCCAGGATCTGCTCGCGGACCTCCGTCGGGGTGTGGGCCAGGATTCGTTCGATGGCATGCTCGCTGGTGGGCAGCAGCTTGAGGAACCGGGTGAACAGCCGTCCCTCCTCGGCGTTGGTGCCGACGATCAGCGGAACCTTATGTGCCACACCCTGTCTCATCGCCTCGAACGGGTCCAGGGGAAGGAAATCGTCGCCGTGGGTGGGACCCACGGCCGAGGCACCCACGATTTTGTCCAGGCTGTGGTTCATCACGTAGTGGGTGGCCCGGACAAGATCGGCAGGCTTGGCTTTGAGCAGTTCGGCGGCGGCATTGCGGCGATCGACCCCCATCCTGTCGATGAACCGGTCGGCGATCTGGGCGGCCACCTCCTGTGAGCTGACCATGCCGGAGGCCGGGCTCTGCGAGATCGCTTGGTGGAAAAGGCCTTCGGCCGGCGGCACGGCCAGCAGGGTGGCCACGGCGTGGGCCCCCGCACTTTCCCCGAAGATCGTCACATTGTCGGGGTCACCACCGAAGGCCGAAATGTTCTTCTTGACCCAGCTCAGCGCCGCGACGATGTCGCGCAGGAAGAGGTTGCTCTCGATCGGCGTCTGCGGGGTGGACAGCGAGGATAGGTCAAGGCAGCCCAGCGCTCCGAGGCGGTAGTTCGCCGACACGTAGACACAACCCCGGCGCGCCAGGGCGGCACCGTCGTAGAGCTGGGTCGCCGAGGAGCCCAGGATGTAGCCGCCGCCGTGGATGAAGAACATCACCGGCAGCGGCTCGTCGCCGGGTTCGGGGCCGTCCCACTTCGGGGTGACCACGTTGAGGGTGAGGCAGTCCTCGCTCATCGGCTGGTACTTGCCGACCCCGGTCATCGTGTAGACGCGGTGCTGGGGGGCGCACGCGGTGTAGCGGTGACAGCCCTTGACCCCCGGCCAGGGCTGCACGGGCTCGGGCGCACGGAATCGCAGCGGACCCACCGGCGGAACGGCGTAGGGAATGGAACGCCACCGGTTCACACCGTCACGGGTGAACCCCTCGACCACGCCGCTGGCGGTGCTGACCTGGACGGTGTGCTCGTGCATGGTTCCGACCGTACTGAATCGCCGCCCACGCCGCGCCTGACGGGCCTCCGGACGACCGGCGGCTAGCCTGACCGGATGCGGATTGTCGTGTTGTTCGCCGCGTCGGTGCTGGTCGCAGGGTGTTCGACGGTCCCGGCGGGCAAGCCGGGGCCCACCGAGCTGACCCCCATCACCCCGTCGCGTGCCGTGGGTTCGGCGACGAGCACGCTCGGTTCCCCCCACGCGTCGACCTCGTCGACCACGGTTTCTCCGTCGGCGGCCGCTCCGGGGGCCGGTGAGCCGGTCGACGCGGCGATCGCCTGGGTGCAGGCCGGGCCCCCGGTCGACAGTGCCGACTTCAGGGTGGCTTTGCGGGGCGGTACCACCACCCCCCTCGGTGATGACACAGCCTTCACCACCCCGTTCGGCACGAGTTGTATGACCGATGGCAAACGTGCCGCCGGCGGGCTGGCATGTCTGGTGAATCTTGTGGATCCGCCGCCGCAACCACCGGACGTCTACGGCGCGTGGAAGGGCGGCTGGGTGGACTTCGACGGCTCAAGCGTGCTGATCGGCTCCGCGCACGGTGACCCGGGCCGGTTCGCCGCCGGGCAGGGCGCCCCGCTGCCCGAAGGCGGTTCGGTGTCATTCGGCGAGTTCCGGTGCCGCACCGACGCCATGGTTCTGGTGTGCGTCAACTACGCCCGCAAGACGGCGGTTCGCTACAGCGACGCCGGGATCGACACGTTCGGTTGCACGCGTCAATCTCCGCCGGCGGCCGGCGTCGGGGCGCAGTACGCCTGCTGAATGACGCCGGCGGTCGTGGTGCGTGTAACACATCACGCTTGCCGAACGGTGTTACCACCATCACCGTCGGATAACCACGATGTGGCCACGCCACGAATGGGAGAGCGTCATGAGTTCAGCCCGAGCTTTTCGCAGCATGGCCTTGATGGCCGGCGGCACCGCTGTCGCCTGGGCGGCGATCCTGTCCGGCGCGCACTCGAGTCAGGCACAATCACCGGCGCCGCTGGCTCCCGGTGACCCGGCCCCCGCGCCGACGGATACCGCTGCCCCGTCCTATGCCCCGGCCGACCCCGTGGACTGCACGGATCCCAACAACGTCATCAACTGTCAGACCCCTCCGATCGATTCTCCCCTGGTCGTGGGAACCGCTGAGCCTGGTTCGCCCTTCAGAGATTGATTCGCCAACCCGTTTCCGTGCAGCACCCCGTCCGGGTTCGGAGGGTTACGCTGCATAGGTGTGGTCCAAACGGGGATGCGCTGCGCGGATAGCGTCGGAAGGGCCGTTCCGGCGGTCGGACCTTGAGCGCCTGCAGCGCAGGCCCCCGGCCCGCAATCAGCACTGGGCGGAGTCCGTCACCAGGCCGCAACGAGTACTGAACCTGGCCGCGTGGATCGCCGCCGCGCTGACCGCGAGTCTCGGGCTGCTGCAGACCCTGACCGGCCACGGCGTGCTGTACATCGGACTGTTCAACATCGCCACCGCCGCGGTCTTCCTGGCCATCCCACTGCTGCACCGGTTCGGCGACATGATCGCCGCCCTGGTCTTCGTCATCGTCTCCTTCACCTCGCTGACGTTCGTCGGCTCCCAGATCGGCACCGACTCCGGTGTGCAGTTCTACTTCCTGGTGTCGGCGTCCCTGGCGGTGCTGGTGCTCGGCATGGACCACCTCGTTCTTGCCGGCTCCACCGTCGTCGTCGGTGCCGGCCTTGTCATCGCCTTGCAGTTCCTGGTGCCGCAGGACACCGGAATCCAGCCGCGCTGGGCGCTCAACGCCGGGTTCGTGTTCGCCACGACCGGGGCGTGCCTGCTGATGTTCGCCACCGTCTGGTACGCCATGCGCGAGGTGGAACGCGCCGAGGACGCGATGGAGGTGGAGTACAAACGCTCCGAGGCATTGCTGGCCAACATCCTGCCCGCCACGGTCGCCGAACAGTTGAAGGATCCGGCCCACGGCACCATCGCCCACCGCTACGACGAAGCATCAGTCATGTTCACCGACATCGCCGGCTACACCGAACGCGCCAGCGACATGGATCCCACCGAACTGGTCCGGTTCCTCGATCGGCTCTACACCACCTTCGACCGCCTGGTGGACCGGCATGGCCTGGAGAAGATCAAGACCACCGGCGACGGCTACATGGTGGTCAGCGGCGTGCCCACCACCCGGCCTGACCACGTCGAAGCCATCGCCGCCCTCGCGCTGGACATTTCGAAGGCGGTCGCCGGCCTCCGCGACCCGCAGGGCAACCCGGTGCCGATCCGGATGGGCCTCGCCGCCGGACCGGTGGTGGCCGGCGTCGTCGGTGCGCGCCGGTTCTTCTACGACGTGTGGGGCGACGCCGTCAACGTCGCCTCGCGGATGGAATCCACCGACCCACTCGGCAGGATTCAGGTGCCGCAGAACGTCTACGAACGGCTACGCCACGAATTCATCCTCGAAGAGCGTGGCGAGGTCGAGGTCAAGGGCAAGGGTGTGATGCGGACGTGGTTCCTGGTGGACCGTAAGCCGACGCCGGGACTACCGGGGCAGGAAGCCCCGGCGCTCGAGGACCTGTCCGGCCGGCGCGCCGAGAGTCGGACCAGCTAGCACGTCGCGATGGCTCGATACACACGCAGAGACGCCTTGCAGATCGGCGGCGCCGTCGCCCTGGCGGCCATGGCGGTTGGCCGCGCCGGTCCGACGGCCGCAGCCCCTGAAACGCCGACCGCCTCCGGCGTCGTCCTCCCCCGCCAAGCCTGGGGGGCCCGGGCACCGCGCCCCGGCGGAACGCCCCACACCATCACCCGGATGACCATCCACCACTCGGCCGTCGCCCTGCCCGACAACAGCGACATCGTGGCCCGTCTTCAGCAGCATCAGCGCTACCACCAGGACGACAAGGGCTGGGTCGACATCGCCTACCACTACGCAGTGGACCGCAACGGCAATATCTTCGCGCTGCGTGACACCGCGATCGCCGGAGACACCGCAACCGACTACGACACAGAAGGCCACTTCCTGGTTCTCTGCGAGGGCGACTTCGACCAGGAGACCGTGTCCGAGGCCCAGTTGAATGGGGCCGCCCTGGTATGCGCTTGGGCCACAAAGCAATTCGGGATCACGACGAGCACGTTGGCCAGCCATCAGGAAGTCACCCCGGTCACGTCCTGCCCCGGCGCGGCGCTGGAGAGTCACATGACCTCCGGCGATCTCGCGCGCCGTATCGGCGATGTGATCGCGACAGGCTTCAGCCTCACGCCGGTCGGCGCCCAGCAGGCCGCGCCCATCGTCGCCGCGATCGAAGCCGGCACCCGCTGAGGGGCTACATCACCTTCGACAGGAACGCCTTGGTGCGGTCGTGCTGCGGGTTGCTCAGCACCTCCCGCGGCGGGCCGCTCTCGACGATCACCCCGCCGTCCATGAACACCAGTTGGTCGGCGACCTCGCGGGCGAACCCCATCTCGTGGGTGACCACGATCATCGTCATTCCCGCGCCGGCAAGCTTTTTCATGACCGCCAGCACCTCGCCGACGAGTTCGGGGTCAAGCGCGGACGTCGGCTCGTCGAAGAGCATCAGCTTGGGGTCCATGGCCAGCGCCCGGGCGATCGCCACCCGCTGCTGCTGGCCACCGGACAACTGTGCCGGGTAGGCGTCGGCTTTGTCCGCCAACCCGACCTGCTGGAGCAGTTCGCGGGCCCGGTCGGTGGCCGCCGACTTGCTGACGCCCTTCACGTGCACCGGCGCCTCGATGATGTTGTCCAGCGTGGTCCGGTGCGGGAAAAGGTTGAAGTGCTGGAACACCATACCGATGTCGCGTCGCTGCTTGGCGGCGTCGCGAGGCGACATCTCGTAGATCTTGCCGGCCTTCTCGCGGTACCCGATCAGGTCGCCGTCGACGTACAGACGCCCGGCCGACACGGTCTCCAGGTGGTTGATACAACGCAAGAACGTCGACTTGCCCGAGCCGGAGGGCCCGACGAGCACCAACACCTGGCCGCGATCGACCGACAACGTGACGCCCTTGAGGACCTGCAGGGCTCCGAAGCTCTTGCAGACACTCTCGGCTCGCACCATCTCGGTCATACGTGACCCGCCTCGGTCTGCGCTTTGGCAAGGGCCTCAAGCTGCTTGGTCGTCAACTTCCGCGAGATCCCCTTCGAGAAGTACTTCTCCAGGTAGTACTGACCCACCATCAGGATGCTGGTCACGATCAGGTACCAGGTCGCGGCGACCAGCAACATCGGGACCGGTTCGAAGGTTCGCGCGGCGATCTCACGCGAGGCGATGCTGTACAGGTCGTAGGAATAGGGCACCGCGGTGACCAGCGAGGTGGTCTTCAGCATGCTGATCAACTCGTTGCCCGTGGGCGGGATGATCACCCGCATCGCCTGGGGAAGAACGGTCCGCCGCATCGTCATTCCCCATGACATGCCCAGCGCGGTCGACGCCTCGGTCTGGCCCTCCGGCACGGATGTGATTCCGGCACGGATGATTTCGGCCATGTAGGCCGCCTCGTTGAGACCCAGCCCGATGACCGCCAGCAGGAAAGGGATGGACAGGCTCTGCAGATTGAGGTGAAAGAACGACGGCCCGAACGGGACTCCGAACTGAACGTTCTGGTAGATCGTCGGAAGCAGACCCCAGAACACCAACTGGACGTACACCGGTGTGCCGCGGAAGATCCACAGGAACACCCACGCCACCGCTTGGAACACCGGGTTGGGCGACAGCCGCATCACCGATAGCACGATGCCCAGCACAACGCCGAGCACCATCGCGTAGACGGTCAACTGCAGGGTGTTCCAGACCCCGAACAGTATCCGTTCATCGAACAGGTACTTGCTGTATGTGGCCCACCCGTAGGCCGGGTTGGTGGCCGCGCCGTAGAGGAACAGCCCGAGCAGAACCAGGATGACGCCAGCGCCCACCCACCGCCACGGATGCCGTAGCGGGACGGCATCGATGGCGGCGGGCGACGGCTGTTGTCCAGCCATACCTAGTTGATGGCCCCGTTGATGACGGGCTTGTCGATGACGCCGGACTCCACACCCCAGTTGGTGGCGATGGTCTTGTAGTCACCGCTCTTGATCAAGTGCTCGAGTGCCTTCTGCAACGAGGCCGCCAGTGGCGACCCCTTCTTGACCGGCCAGCCATAGGGCGCGGAGTCGAACACCGGTCCGGCGGCCTCCAGTTTGCCGTTGCTCTGCTTGATCGCCCATGCGGTCACCGGGGAGTCCGCCGACATCGCATCGGCCTGGCCCAGCACCACGGCGTTCGTGGCCGCATCCTGGCCGTCGAACTTGATGATCTCGATCTCCGGCTGACCAGCGTCGACGCATTTCTTGCTCTTGGCCGGCAGTTCGTCGGTCTCCTGGACCGTGGTGGCCTGCACGGCCACCTTTTTGCCGCACGCGTTGTTCGGGTCGACCGCACTACCCTGACGCTGGGCCCACTGGGTGCCGGCGGAGAAGTAGGTGACGAAGTCGACCTGCTTCTCACGCTCCTTGGTATCGGTGAATGAGGACATGCCGACGTTGTAGGTCCCGCCGTCGATGGACGGGATGATCTTGGCGAAATCGGACTCGCGGTAGTCGGCTGTCAGGCCCATGGTGGCGGCGACGGCGTTCATCAGGTCGACGTCGAAACCGACGATCTTGCCGTCGGAGTCCTTGAACTCATTGGGGGTATAGGGGATGTTGACGCCGACGACGAGCTTGCCGGACTTGCGGATGTCCTCCGGCACGGTCGCGGCGATCTCCTCGACCGTCTGCGGTGTCACCGCGACGGTGGACTGGGTGGGACCGGCCGAACCGCCCGATCCCGACTCGCTGTTCTTCGCACAGCCCGACAGAGTCAGGGCTCCGGCCACGGTGACCACTGCTGCGGTCCTCCACCAGCGCTGCCCGATGTCTTGTCCTGTGAACACCTTGACCTCATCTCTGCCTGAACGGCGCCGCGTTCCGATGCGTGGGCGCCACAAGAAAACTACAGCCCACAGACCTGCTTGGCGTGCCGAAGGGCTAATCCGATGACGGCCGCGGGTGCTGTGCCAGACTTAGCGCCATGACAACTACATCGAATGCCACCCATCAGCCGGGTCTGTTCCAGCACCTGTGGAAGTCGACTCTGCTCTCGGGTGTGCTCTCCGTCATCCTCGGCGTCATGGTGCTGTTCTGGCCTGGTCCGACACTTGTGGTCGCGGCCGCTCTATTCGGTGCCTACCTGCTGATTTCCGGTATCGCTCAGGTCATTTTCGCGTTCAGCCTGCACACCTCGGCCGGCGGTCGCATCCTGCTGTTCATCAGCGGCGCGGCATCGCTGATCCTGGCGATCCTGGCGTTCCGCCACTTCGGCGAGGGCTACGCGCTGCTGCTTCTCGCCATCTGGATCGCGATCGGGTTCATCTTCCGCGGGGTGGCCACCACGGCGACCGCACTGGGTGAGCCCGGTCTGCCGGGACGCGGCTGGAACATCTTCTTCGGCCTGGTCAGCATCCTCGCCGGAATCATCGTGCTGGCCTACCCCTTCTCCTCGCTGGCGACGCTGGTGCTGGTGGTGGGTATCTGGCTGATCATCATCGGTGTGTTCGAGGTCATCGCGGCTCTCAGCATCCGCAAGGAAGGTCAGAACGTCCGCACGGTGGTCAACGAGGCCCTCGGCAACCGCTAGTCGATTCATCGGGGCGCGGATCGCGGTGGCGTCAAGCACCGCGATCCGCGCCCTGTTTTCCGCGTCGTAACCGCAGACACGGCGGGTACCCTGACAGCCGTCCCAACCAGGTGAGGCGGGAGATATGACTGAGCATCCGGAATCCTCCGGCGATTCCTTCACCCCCCCGGCCGGTCCCATGCCGCCGACCGCCCCACCGGCACCGGCGGGGATGCCGCCCAACCCCTACTCCTATCCCCGGACCGCCCCCGGACCGTACGGCGGCGGCTACCCGCCCCCGCCGATGCCCTATGGCGACTACTACCCCGGCGCCCCCACCGTCATGCGAAACGGACTCGGCGTCGCCGCACTGATCACCGGCATCCTCGGTCTGTTCGGTTCATGCTCGGTGGTCTTCGGCGTGCTGCTCGGCATCGTCGCGATCATCTTCGGTCTGGTCGGACGCGGCCGGGTCAAGCGGGGAGAGGCCAACAACGGCGGCATGGCCACGGCCGGCATCATCCTCGGCGTGCTGGCCATCGTCGTGAGCATCGCCTGGGTCATGTGGGTGTTCAACGGCGCCGACGTCCCGCAGTTCTTCGACTGCCTGAGCAACGCCGGAAATGATCCGGTGAAAACCGATCTGTGCACCAGCGATTTCGAGGACCGGGTGGCTGACCTGTTCGGGCAGCCGGCATCGAACCGCTGATCCCGATAGCCTGCGCGGGCCGGGTCACTTCCCCGGAAAGTACTTGACGATGCCCTCCTGAGCGACGGTGGCCACCACTTCACCGGCTCGGTTGAAGAAGTGCCCCATGCCCAGCCCGCGCGACTCGGCGGCCACCGGTGAGGCGGTGGAATACAGCACCCAGTCGCTGAAGTCGACCTGCCGATGGAACCACACCGAATGGTTGATGGTCACGGCAAAGATTCGGTCCCAGCCCCACGACAGACCGTGGGTGGTGATGATCGAATCCAGCACCGTGGTGTCCGAGGAGTACACCATCGCCGCGGTGTGCAAAACCGGGTCGTCGGGCATGTCCCCGGCGGCCGTCATCCAGACCCGGTTGCGGTCCAGTCGTTCGCCTTTGTCCCGCATCACCCACGCCGGGTCGTTGGTGTAACGCCATTCAATGGGCCGCATCGCGTTCGCGAAGTGCGGGACCACCTCCTCATATCCGACCAGAAGGTCGTCGATCCCCGGAAGATCGTGCGGCTCATCTACTTTCGGCAGGGTGGAGTTGTGCTCCAGGCCGTGGCCGCCGGCCAGGTAGGACACCAGCGCGGTTGCCAGCAGCGTGCCGTTCTGCATCGCGTCGACCCGCCGGTTGGCGAAGCGACGTTCGTCACGCAGCCGAATGACGTGGAACTCGATGTCCTTCGTGGGATCTCCACCGGAGATGAAGTGCACCGAGAGCGCACTCGGCGGCAGATCGTGATCCAGGGTGCGACTCGCCGCCGTGAACGCCTGCGCCATCAATTGGCCACCGAACGTCCGGACCGGATTCTTGCGGGGGTGACGCCCCGCGAAGACGTCGTCACCCAGCGGAGTCAGTTGCAGAATCGCCAGCAGTTCCTCGAAATCGGACCGCTCCGAATGCACGTGGTGCCTCTCGCTAGTGGTCGTTCTCCCCGATCCGGTGCACGTGAATCAGATTCGTCGAGCCTACTGTGCCCGGTGGAGCCCCCGCGACGATGATGACGAGGTCCCCGCGCTGGAAGCGGCCCATCTCCAGGAAGGCGTGGTCGACCTGGCGGATCATGTCATCGGTGGAGTCCTTGTGCGCCACGATGAACGTCTCGACTCCCCAGGTCAGAGCCATCTGGTTGCGGATCTCCGGAGCGGTGACGAACGCCAGCAGCGGAAGGTGGCTGTGTAGCCGGGCCAGCCGGCGCACGGTGTCCCCGGATGAGGTGAACGCCACCAGTGCCTTGGCGTCGAGGCGTTCGCCGATATCGCGGGCCGCATAGGAGATCACGCCGCGCTTGGAACGCGGGACGTGGATCAGAGGCGGTGGCTCGTTGGAACCCTCCTCCACCGCGCAGATGATGCGCGCCATGGTGCGCACCGCCTCCAGTGGGAACTTGCCGACCGAGGTCTCTCCGGACAGCATCACCGCATCGGCCCCGTCGAGCACCGCGTTGGCGACGTCGGACGCCTCGGCCCTGGTCGGCCTGGAGTTCTCGATCATCGACTCCAGCATCTGGGTCGCCACGATCACCGGCTTGGCGTTCTCCCGGGCGGTCTGAATCGCCCGCTTCTGTACCAGCGGAACCTCTTCGAGTGGCAGTTCCACCCCGAGATCGCCGCGGGCCACCATGATGGCGTCGAACGCCGCGACGATCGCCTCCAGGTCGGCGACCGCTTCGGGCTTTTCCAGTTTCGCGATCACCGGGACGTGGCGGCCGACGCGGTCCATGACGTCGCGGACCAGGTCGACGTCGGACGGTGAGCGCACGAATGACAGCGCGACCATGTCCACACCGAGTTTGAGGGCGAACTCCAGATCCGCGATGTCCTTCTCGGACAGGGCCGGGACGGAGAAAGCCATGCCGGGCATCGACAGGCCCTTGTTGTTGCTGACCGGCCCGCCCTCGGTGACGGTGCACACCACGTCGTCGCCGTCGATGTGCTCCACGACAACAGCCACCTTGCCGTCGTCGACCAGCATCCGGTCCCCCGGTTGGGCGTCCTGCGCCAGATTCTTGTAGGTCGTCGAGACACGATCGTGGGTGCCCTCGCAGTCGGCCACCGTGATGCGGACGGTCTCACCGTTGACCCATTCGGTGGGGCCGTCCCTGAACCGGCCGAGCCGGATCTTGGGGCCCTGCAGGTCGGCCAGAATGCCGACCGCACGCCCGGTCTCGTCAGAGGCCTTACGGACCCGGGCGTAGGCGGCCTCGTGATCCGCGTAATCGCCGTGACTGAAGTTCATTCTGGCGACGTCCATTCCGGCCTCGACCAGGGCTTTCACCATGACGTCGTTGCCGGTGGCCGGGCCGAGGGTGCAAACGATCTTGGCGCGCCGAGTCACGCGCCTGAGCATAGTTCGGTGAGTTGACTAGGAACCGATCATTGTGGGAACCAGCGGAAATCCGGGCAGATTCCGGACGACGGTCCACACCACCGCCGCCACGACCACGACGGTGAGGACCGCCGGCGTGAATGCCCGCCGGCCGCGACGCATCCGCCACAGCGTCCATAGCGCCAGCAGGGGAAGCCCGGCCAACAGGAACAGGTTGTCCACCGCGGCGGCCGACAGGTCGCCGTGCAGAAGATCGTGGGTCATCCGCAGCCCACCGCAGCCCGGGCAGTTCCAGCCGGTGACCGTCTTGAACATGCAGGGCGGGAACAGCGACCCGGGCCGGTGGGGATCGACCAGGCCGACGTAGGCCAGCGACGCGGCTGCCGCCAGACCAGAGCCCAGCCCCGCGGTCAGCCGGACCCGCCGGGCGTCAGACTGCTCTGTCACGCTCTCCAGCATGCCAGCGATCACTTGCCGCCGCGGTTGCCTGCACCCCAGAGCAGCCGTCTGAGGGTCAAGCCCGTCTTGGGCTGCGACTCCTCGACGACCGGCTCGCGGTCGACGTTCGCCGGGGCCGCTGCGACCGTGGCGACCGGTTCGGGCTCCGGTTCGCCCTCTGGCTCGGGTTCTTCATCCACGACCGCCTCGACCTCATCGACCTCCTCGTCGGCCGGTTCAGTCTCGGAATCGCTGCCAAGGACGTCCTCAACGGTCTCGGCGTGCTCGTCAATGGAGTCCGCCGACTCGCCGACGACGACAGCCTCATCCTCGATGGCTTCAGCCTTCTCGGAGACCTCCTCAGCGACCTGGTCCTCGTCCCGGTCGGACTCGATGACCTCGAGAGCGGCCTCATCCTCGGCTTCGGCCTCGTCCTCGATGGCTTCAGCCTCCTCCGCGGAGACCTGCTCGACGTCGTCCTCCCCCTCAGCGACCTCTGCCTCAGCGACCTCCGCCTCAGCGACCTCCGCCTCAGCGTCCTGCGCTTCAGCGTCCTCGTCCTCGTCGGTCTCGAGCACTTCAGTCTCGAGCACCTCAGCCTCGACGGCCTCGATCAGATCCGTCTTCTCGGCGTCCTCCTCGGCCTCGATATCGCCGACGGCTTCGGAATCCTCGGACTCATGTTCGCCGGCAACGGACGCGGCCGCGAGAATGCCGCTGCCCTTGGCCGCGGACAGCAGATCCTCGGCCCACTCGTCGGCCAGCGACTCCTCTTCGGCGGCTTCCAGCGGCTGTTTACCGCGCAGGCTCGCCGGATCCTCCCTGCCCTTGGGGGCCAGCAGGAAGTACACCACCGCACCGATGAAGACGAACACCGATGTGAAGACGTTGATGCGAATACCGGCGATCAGGGTCGCGGTGTCATCACGCATCAACTCGACCCCGAACCTGCCGACGCAGTAGGCCGCCACGTAGAGCGCGAACAGCCGACCGTGCCCGAGGCGGAATTTGCGGTCCGCCCAGAGCAGGAAGACGAAGACCAGCAGGTTCCACAACAACTCGTAGAGGAACGTGGGGTGGACCACCGCAGCGACCTGCCCGGTCGACACCCCGTCGAGGGAGTGCACGTCCACCTGACCGGAGGAGTCGCGGCGGTAGAAGATCTCCATACCCCACGGCACGGTGGTCTCGCGGCCGTAGAGCTCCTGGTTGAAGTAGTTGCCCAACCGGCCGATCGCCTGGGCCAGCACGAGGCCGGGCGCCACCGCGTCGCCGAAGGCGGGCAGCGGAATTCCCTTGCGGCGACAGCCGATCCACGCACCCACCGCGCCGAGGGCGACGGCGCCCCAGATCCCCAGGCCACCCTCCCAGATCCGCAACGCGGCGGCCAAGCCTGCCCCGTCCGGGCCGAAGTAGGTCTTCCAGTCGGTCATCACGTGGTAGAGCCGACCGCCGATCAGTCCGAACGGCACCGCCCACAGCGCGACGTCATAGATCACACCGCGCTCGCCGCCACGCGCCACCCAGCGCCGATCGCCGATGACCAGAGCGGCGATGATCCCGGCGATGATGCACAGCGCGTACGCCCGGATCGGGAACGGGCCCAGGTACCAGACGCCCTGACCCGGGCTCGGGAAGTAGGCAAGCACCGTTGTGGTCACGTGGCAGGCACCTTCTCTCGAACCCCGACGGCAAGTTCCTCGGTCAGCGTGCGGACCGCGGCAACCCCGTCGTCGGCAAGTGCGGACACCAGGGCAGAACCGACGATAACCCCGTCGGCGAAGTGCGCGATCTCGGCCGCCTGCTCACGCGAACGCACGCCCAGGCCGACACCGACCGGGATATCGGAAATCTCCTTGACGCGACGCACCAGTTCCGGTGCCGCCTGCGACACCACATCCCGTGCGCCGGTCACGCCCATCGTGGAGGCGGCGTAGACGAAACCGCGGGATGCCTCGACCGTGCGGGCCAGCCGTTCGGGGGTGGACGAGGGCGCCACCAGGAAGATGCGGTCCAGGTCATGTGCCTCGGCCGCGGCAACCCAGGCAGCAGCCTCGTCCGGAATGAGGTCAGGGGTGATCATCCCCAGGCCGCCCGCCGCGGCCAGATCCCGGGCGAAAGCGTCGACGCCGTAGTGCAGCACGGGATTCCAATAACTCATCACCACGGCATTGCCGCCGGCGGCGCTGATCGCCTCCACGGCGCGCAGGGTGTCACGAACCCGGACCCCAGCCTGCAGTGCGGCCTCCGTGGCGGTCGCGATCACCGGGCCGTCCATGCCGGGGTCGGAGTAGGGCACGCCGACTTCGATGATGTCGCAGTCGGCGCTCATCGCCACCATCGCGTCGATCGAGGTCGCCACGTCCGGATAACCCGTTGGCAGATAGCCGATCAGGGCGGCGCGGCCCTCGGCCCGGCACCGGTCGAAGACCCGTCCGAGCCGGCCGGCCGGGCTGTGTGCAACCGTCATGACGCTCCCGGACCCTGCCCAATTTGGCCAGCAGAATCGAGCAGCCCGAACCAGCGCGCGGCCGTCTCGACATCCTTGTCGCCGCGACCGGAGAGGTTGATGACGATGATCGCCTCCGGCCCGAGTTCGGCCGCGAGATCCACCGTGCCGGCCACCGCATGGGCGGACTCGATGGCCGGGATGATGCCCTCGAGCCGGCACAGCAACCGGAAGGCGTCCATGGCTTGGGTGTCGGTGATCGGACGGTATTCGGCCCGTCCGGCGTCCTTGAGGAAGGCGTGCTCGGGGCCCACACCTGGATAGTCCAATCCCGCTGAGATCGAATGGGATTCGATGGTCTGGCCGTCGGAGTTCTGCATCACATAGGAATACGAGCCCTGAAACGCCCCGGGCGATCCACCGGTGAAGGTTGACGCGTGCCGCCCGGTCTCGACGCCGTCGCCGCCGGCTTCGTAGCCGATCAGGCGCACACCCGGATCGTCGATGAACGCGTGGAAGATCCCGATGGCGTTGGATCCCCCGCCGATGCAGGCGGTGACGGCATCCGGCAACCGCCCGGCCTGCGCGAGAATCTGCGCACGCGTCTCCATACCGATCACCCGTTGGAAGTCGCGCACCATCATGGGGAACGGGTGCGGGCCCGCCGCGGTGCCGAAGCAGTAATAGGTGTCGTCGGCGTGAGACACCCAGTCCCGGAAGGCCTCGTTGACGGCGTCCTTGAGCGTCTTCGAACCCGACTGCACCGCAACGACTTCCGCGCCGAGTAAGCGCATCCGGGCGACGTTGAGTGCCTGACGGGCGGTGTCCACCGCCCCCATGTAGACCACGCACTCCAGGCCCAGCAGTGCGCACGCGGTGGCGGTGGCCACGCCGTGCTGGCCGGCGCCGGTCTCGGCGATCACCCGGGTCTTGCCCATCTGCTTTGCCAGCAGGGCCTGGCCGAGCACGTTGTTGATCTTGTGCGATCCGGTGTGGTTGAGGTCTTCCCGCTTCAGGAAAATCCGCGCTCCGCCGGCGTGTTCGCTCAGGCGCGCGGCCTCGTACAGCGGCGAGGGCCGGCCGGCGTAGTGGGTCTGCAACCGGTCGAGTTCATCGAGGAACGTCTGATCGGACCGGGCCTTCTCGTACGCGGCGGTCACCTCCTCGACGACGGCCATCAGCGCCTCGGGGATGTAGCGCCCTCCGAAGACCCCGAAATGGCCGCGGGCGTCCGGGTCGTGGCCCGTCGGCTCGGCCACTGCTGCGCTGGCGCGGGGCAGGGTGGGGATCGAGGTGTCGGCCATGTCAGATCTACCGCTCGCGTGTCAGCGGACCGGTTTCGGGCAGGACGGATGCGCCCCCGCGGTCACCAGGTCGGACACCGCCGTCCGGGGATCGCCACTGGTGACTAGACCTTCACCGACAAGGACGGCGTCAGCGCCGGCGCCGGCGTAGGCGAGCAGGTCGGCGGGACCGCGCACACCGGACTCAGCGATGCGAATGACGTTGGACGGCAGGCCCGGAGCGATCCGGCCGAAGCAGTCCCGGTCGACGTCAAGGGTCTTCAGGTTGCGTGCGTTGACGCCGATCACGGAGGCGCCGGCCTGCAGGGCACGGTCGGCCTCCTCCTCGGTGTGCACCTCCACCAGAGCCGTCATGCCCAGGGATTCAGTGCGGTCGAGCATCGACACCAGGGCGGGTTGTTCGAGGGCGGCCACGATCAGCAGCAGCATGTCGGCGCCGTGGGCGCGGGCCTCGTGAATCTGATAGGGCCGCACGATGAAGTCCTTGCGCAGCACCGGGATCGTGACGGCGGCCCGGACTGCGTCCAAGTCGGCCAGCGATCCGTTGAACCGGCGCTCCTCGGTGAGCACGCTGATCGCCCGGGCACCACCGCTCTGGTAGGCCCGCGCAAGTTCGGCGGGGTCGGCGATCGGGGCGAGTTGGCCGCGCGACGGACTGGCCCGCTTCACTTCGGCGATCACGGCGATACCGGGGGCACGAAGCGCCGCCATCGCATCGCGCGGAGCCGGCGCGGCCTCGGCCGCGGCCTTCACTTCAGCCATGCTGACCAGCGCCTCGCGGGCGGCAACGTCAGCGCGGACTCCCTCGATGATGGAGTCGAGCACTGTTGCCGAACTCATGTTTGCGGAATCCCCTCCGGCGGTGCCTGACGATGACGCTGAATTGGGTCAAAGGGTAGCCGTCCGACCGCCGGCATCCTTCACCGACCCTCTGTCTCAGCGCGGTTGACGGTCGGGTCGCGTCCCTCGTCCAGTGCATCCCACATCACCCGCTCGGACTCGTTGTCCCCGCCGGGCCCCGCAGACCCCGCCGTCGCGGCGTACCGGGTGCTCTGATGCGCCGCCGATACCGCCGAACGCATCAGCAGCACCGCAGCCACCAGCACGCCCAGCGCCGCCACCAGAGTGATCACCGCGCCGACAGGATGGCGCTCGCTGGACACCAGTGTGGCCACCTCGACCCCGGCGAGCTCGGCACCGCGCGGACCGACGTCGGGCATCGTCAGCAGGCTGATGCCGAGGTAGCCCAGAGCGAAGGAGACCACGGCCAGCAGGACCGCCACGGCCCGCAGCAGCCAACCGCGCACCGCCAGCCCGGCCAGCGCCGCAGCCACCAGCAGCACCGCCAACGGCAGCAGGGCCGTCGACCACGTCGCGCCGTCCAGCGTGGTGGTCTTCGGCGGGCCGAGGCCGTCGAAGGAGCCCACCGACACCCACGTCAGCCGGGAGGCAAGCCACAGCGCCAGCGCACCGGCAACCAGAATCAGCTGGGCGACCCGGATCACGGTGCCCTCAGCGTCTCGGCGGCGGCGATGGCGCTCAACACGGCCCTGGCCTTGTTGGCGGCCTCGGTGTACTCGTACGGGCCGTTCGAATCGGCCACCACCCCGCCGCCGGCCTGCACATAGGCGGTGCCCGCACGCATCAGCGCGGTCCGGATGGCGATTGCGAAGTCGGCGTTGCCGGCGAAGTCGAGGTAGCCGACCACGCCGCCGTAGAGGCCGCGACGGGTCATCTCCACCTCCTCGATCAGTTCCATCGCGCGTACCTTCGGTGCACCGGACAGGGTTCCGGCGGGGAAGCAGGCCGTCACCGCGTCCAGCGCTGTGCGATGTTCGGCGAGCAGGCCGGTGACCGTCGACACCAGGTGCATCACGTGGCTGTAGCGCTCGATGTGGCTGTAGTCCTCGACGCGGACGGTGCCGGGCACGCAGACCCGGCCGAGATCGTTGCGGCCGAGGTCGACGAGCATCAGGTGCTCGGCACGTTCCTTCTCGTCGGACAGCAGCTCCTTCTCGAGCAGCTGGTCCTCTTCCTCGGTGTGTCCGCGCCACCGGGTCCCGGCGATGGGATGGGTGGTAGCCCACCCCTCCTGCACGGTCACCAGCGCCTCGGGGCTGGAGCCGACGATCGAGAACGCCGTTCCGCCATCATCATCGGGGATCTGCATCAGATACATGTACGGACTGGGGTTGGTGGCCCGCAGCATGCGGTAGACGTCGATGGGATCGGCCTCGGTGTCCATCTCGAAGCGCTGCGAGGGCACCACCTGGAAGGCCTCGCCCGCCTCGATCTCTTTGACCAGACGCTCCACGACGGCGCTGTAGTCCTCCAGTGTGCGCTGGGCGCGGTGCTGCGGTTCCGGTCGGGTGAAGGTGGCCACCGTGGAGCCCAGCGGCTGGCCGAGTGCGCGGGTCATCGCATCCAGCCGTGACACCGCCGCGTCATAGGCCTCGTCGACCCGTTCGGCGCGGCCGTCCCAGTTGACGGCGTTGGCGATCAGGGTGATCGTGCCCTCGTGGTGGTCGACCGCGGCCAGATCGGTGGCCAGCAGGAGCACCATGTCGGGCAGGCCGAGGTCGTCGACGGCCAGTTCGGGCAGCCGTTCGAGGCGCCGGACGACGTCGTAGGCGAAGAATCCCACCAACCCGCTGGACAGCGGCGGCATGCCGTCGAGCGGGCCGGTGGACAACAGTTCCATGGTGGCGCGCAGCGCCTCCAGCGGATCGCCGCCGCTGGGCGCCCCCTGTGGAGTGGATCCGAGCCAGACGGCCTGCCCGTCGCGCACCGTCAGCGCCGCCGGCGCGCCCGCGCCGATGAACGACCATCGCGACCACGAACGTCCGTTCTCGGCGGATTCCAGCAGGAAGGTTCCGGGGCGGTTGTCGGCCAGCTTGCGGTATGCCGAGAGCGGGGTCTCGCTGTCGGCGAGCACCTTGCGGATCACCGGCACCACCCGGTGCTCGGCGGCCAGCACGCGGAACTCGGCGCGGGAGGTCGTGGACTGCACGCGGTACATCCTCCCAGACCTGTTCAGCCCGGCAGTGCGGCGTCACCAGACGGCAATGCGACTAAGTTGGCAGCTATGACACAGATCAAACGGGGTGACCGCGCGCCGGACTTCGAACTGCCCGACCAGACCGGCACGCCACGATCGCTGTCCAGCCTGCTCGCCGACGGCCCGATCGTGCTGTTCTTCTACCCCGCGGCGATGACGCCCGGTTGCACCAAGGAGGCCTGCCACTTCCGAGATCTGGCGAGTGAGTTCTCGTCGGTCGGAGCCTCGCGGGTGGGCATCAGCACCGACGATGTCGACAAGCAGGCCCGCTTCTCCGACTCCCAGCGCTTCGACTATCCGTTGCTGTCCGACGCCGACGGCTCGGTGGCGGAGAGCTTCGGCGTCAAGCGCGGGCTGTTGGGCAAGTTCCTGCCGGTCAAGCGCACCACGTTCGTCATCGACAGCGACCAGACGGTGCTGGAGGTGATCTCCAGCGAGGTCAACATGGACACCCACGCCGACAAAGCGCTCGAGGTGCTGCGGTCACGTTCGTCGGCGTAGTCCTCTGCCTCGCCTGTCAGTCGGTCGGCGAGAGCAGTACGTCGGCGTCGAAGCAGGTGTGCTCGCCGGTGTGACAGGCCGCGCCGTCCTGATCGACTTCGAGCAGCACGGTGTCGCCGTCGCAGTCCAGACGCACGGAGTGGACATGCTGGGTGTGCCCGGAGGTCTCGCCCTTGACCCAGTACTGGCCTCTCGAGCGGGAGAAGTACGTGGCCCTGCGGGTGGCAAGGGTGCGGGCCAGGGCCTCATCGTCCATCCAGGCGACCATCAGCACCTGTCCGGTGCCGCGTTCCTGTGCGACGGCGGCGAACAGTCCGTCGGCATTGCGCTTGAGCCGCTGGGCGATTGCCGGGTCGAGCGCGCTCATCGGAATGGAGCCTGATTCGCCCTCTCCGCCAGCGCTCATCGGACGGGAATACCTTCCGCGGCCATCGCCGCCTTGACCTCACCGATCGTCAACTCGCCGAAGTGGAACACACTGGCCGCCAGCACCGCATCGGCACCCGCCTGCACCGCGGGCGCGAAGTCCCCGACCGCCCCGGCGCCGCCGCTGGCGATCACCGGCACGGTGACCGCCTCGCGCACGGCCCGCAGCATCGGCAGGTCGAATCCCGCCTTGGTCCCGTCGGCGTCCATCGAGTTCAGCAGGATCTCCCCGACGCCGAGTTCGGCTCCGCGCCTTGCCCATTCGATTGCGTCGATGCCGGTGCCGCGCCGTCCGCCGTGAGTGGTGACTTCCCAACCCGTCGGCGTCGCCGTGCCGCCCGCCGGCACGGTGCGGGCATCGACCGACAGCACGATGCACTGGGATCCGAACTGCCGGGACAACTCGGCGAGCAGTTCCGGGCGGGCGATCGCCGCGGTGTTGACCGACACCTTGTCCGCGCCGGCCCGCAGCAGGGCGTCGACATCTTCGACTGAGCGCACGCCCCCGCCGACGGTGAGCGGGATGAACACCTGCTCAGCGGTGCGGCGCACCACATCGAGCATCGTCGCCCGCCCCGAGGACGACGCCGTGACGTCCAGGAAGGTCAGTTCGTCGGCGCCCTGCGCGTCGTAGACGGCCGCCAGTTCCACCGGATCCCCGGCGTCGCGCAGGTTTTCGAAGTTGACGCCCTTGACCACCCGCCCGGCGTCGACGTCCAGGCAGGGAATGACCCGCACCGCCACATCCGTGATCTTTTCTGGCATCAGCGAAACTCCTCCGGTGATCCCGCCCGACGCAGCAGGTCGAGTGCCTGCTCGTGCGCCCCGGGTGCGGCGGCGAGGATCCCGCGGGTCTCGGGTGTCCAATCCCGGCCGGCCAGGTCGGTGACGATACCGCCGGCCGCCCGGACCAGCGCCACCCCGGCGGCGTGGTCCCAGGTCTGCCCGCCGAAATGGATGGTGGCCCCCAGGATTCCGGCGCCGACGTAGGCCATGTCGATGCCGATCGAACCGTGCATGCGGATCTTCGAGCAGACCCGGCTGAGTTCGGCGAACACCGCCAGCCGCCACCGGCCCGGGTAGCGTCCCCGGCCCAGTACGTTGAAGCTGCCCACCCCGACGATGGACTCGGCCAGACCGGCCGGGCGCAGCGCCGGTTGAGCGACGCCGTTGTGCATCAACGGCTCGCCGTGCACCGCGGTGTAGCGATCGCCGGTGAACGGCAGCCAGGTCAGTCCCGCGACGGGTTCGCCTTCGCGCAGCAGGCCCACCAGAATCGAGGCCATCGGCGAGCCGGCGGCGTAGTTGAAGGTGCCGTCGATCGGGTCGACGACCCACACCCACGGCGAATGCAGATCCGCTCCCCCGAATTCCTCGCCGTGCACGCCGATTCCGGTAGCCGCCTCCAACTCCGCGACGAGTTGGCGTTCCAGGGCGAGGTCTACCTCGGTCGCGAAGTCGTTGCCCTTCTTCTGCACGGCCGACTCGGCTCGGTGCCCGGCGACGAACGGCTCGGCAGCCCGGTCCAGGATGGCCGCGGCTTCGGCGACGAGCAGCTGGAGGTCGGGCACGTTAGCGGCCCACCGCCGACCTCATCGCCGCCAGCGCCTCGGGCAGCGTGAAACGTCCGGCGTAGAGGGCCTTTCCGACGATGGCGCCCTCGACCCCGGCATCGGTCAGGGTGGCGATGGCCCGCAGATCGTCGAGGCTGGACACGCCGCCGGAGGCGATCACCGGGGCGTCGGTGCATTCGGCCACGCCTTCGAGCAGGTCGAGATTCGGCCCGGTCAGGGTGCCGTCCTTGGTGACGTCGGTGACGACGAACCGCGAACAACCCTCGCCATCAAGCCGTTCCAGCACCTGCCAGAGGTCGCCGCCGTCAGTCTCCCAGCCGCGGCCACGCAACCGGTGTTCGCCGTCGACGATCTGGACGTCGAGACCCACCGCCACCTTGTCGCCGTACTCGCCGATCGCGCGGGCGCACCATTCCGGGTTCTCCAGAGCCGCGGTGCCGATGTTGACCCGGGCGCATCCGGTGGCCAGCGCCGCCCGCAGCGACTCATCGTCGCGGATTCCGCCGGACATCTCGACCTTGACATCAAGGGCGGCAACGACTTCGGCGAGCAACTCACGGTTGCTGCCGCGGCCGAACGCGGCATCGAGGTCCACCAGATGGATCCACTCGGCACCGTCGCGCTGCCAGGTCAGTGCGGCCTCCAGCGCGGAGCCGTACTCGGTCTCGCTACCGGCCTTACCCTGCACCAGGCGCACCGCTCGGCCCTCGACCACGTCGACGGCCGGCAACAAGATCAATCGATTCCCGACGCTGTCCATCTGAATATCAGAGCTCCTCAACCCAATTCGCCAGCAGCGCGGCACCGGCGTCGCCGCTTTTCTCCGGATGAAACTGCGTAGCCGACAACGGCCCGTCCTCGACCGCCGCCAGGAAGCGCACATGGTGGGTGGCCCATGTGAGCAGCGCCCCGGGGTTGCCCTCCCACACCTGCGCGGCATAGGAGTGCACGAAGTAGAACCGGGTGTCCGGCGCCAGTCCTTTGAACAGTCTGCTGCCGGGTGCGGCCTCGACGACGTTCCAGCCCATGTGCGGGATCACCGGCGCGTCCAGGCGGGTCACCGATCCTGGCCACTGCCCGCACCCGCGGCTGTCCACGCCGAACTCCACCCCGTGTGCGAACAGGATCTGCATGCCGACACACACCCCCAGCACCGGCCTGCCGGCCGACACCCGTTCGGCGATGATCTCATCGCCACCGATGCCGCGCAGACCTGTCATGCAGGCTTCGAATGCCCCGACGCCGGGCACCACCAGACCGTCGGCAGCAAGGGCGGCGGATCGGTCGGCGGTCACCTGAACATCGGCGCCGACGCGCTCGAGCGCGCGTTGAGCCGATCGCAGGTTGCCCGAACCGTAGTCCAGAACGACGACGGAAGATGCCGTCACAGAACACCTTTGGTGGACGGTACGCCCGTGGCACGGGGGTCGGGCTCGACGGCTTCACGCAGCGCGCGGGCCACGGCCTTGTACTGAGCCTCGGTGATGTGGTGCGGGTCGCGGCCGTAGAGCGTGCGGACATGCAGGGCGATCCGGGCGTTGGCGGCCAGTGATTCGAAGACGTGCCGGTTGATCACGGTGTGATATGGCACGCCGGATCCGGCGATGGTGAAATCCACCAGGTACTCCGGTTCGCCGGTGTGCACGAAGTAGGGCCGTCCGGAGACGTCGACGGCGGCGTGCGCCAGGGTCTCGTCCATCGGGATGAAGGCGTCGCCGAACCGGCGGATGCCGCGCTTATCGCCGAGTGCCTGGCCCAGTGCGGTGCCGAGCACGATCGCGGTGTCCTCGACGGTGTGGTGACCCTCGATCTCGACGTCGCCGCGGGCGGTGACGGTCAGGTCGAAGCTGGCATGGGTGCCAAGCGCGGTGAGCATGTGGTCGAAGAACGGGACACCGGTGTCGATCTCGACTTTGCCGGTGCCGTCGAGGTCGAGGTCGACGACGATGTCGGACTCCCTGGTCTTGCGCTCGACCCGGGCACGTCGGGCTGCGACGTGAAATTCAGCGGTCTGGGTCATGATGCTCCTAGCGGCTGTGGCCCAACAGGACTCGAGTCGGTGGCGACAAGCCTGCGGCTTGCGGTCAGGAAGGCGTCGTTCTCCTCGGGCAGTCCGATCGTGACGCGCAGATGCCCGGGGATGCCGACGTCGCGGATCAGGACGCCGTCGTCGAGGTAGTGCTGCCAGGCGGCCGCCGCATCGCGGAACTCGCCGAACAACACGAAATTAGCGTCACTGGGCACTACCCGAAATCCCATGCCGCTCAACTCCGCACTGACCCGATCCCGTTCGGCCGCCAAGGCGGCCACCGAGGCCAGCGTCTCGTCGGCGTGCCGCAGTGCGGCACGCGCAGCGGCCTGGGTGATGGCCGACAGGTGATACGGCAACCGCACCAGCAGGACCGCCTCGATCACCGCCGGGGCCGCCACGAAGTAGCCCAGGCGGCCGCCGGCGAAGGCGAACGCCTTGCTCATGGTGCGGGAGACGATCAGCCGCGCGGGATACTGCTCGATCAACCCGATGGCACTGGGCCGAGAGGAGAATTCGCCGTAAGCCTCGTCGACGATCAGCACTCCGCCGGTCATCGCCTCCAGCAACCGGCGCAGGTCACTGGATGAAACGCTCTGCCCTGTCGGGTTATTCGGACTGGTGACGAAGACGACGTCGGGCTGCTGCTCACCGATCGCCGCCACCGCGCCGTCGACATCCAGGCTGAAGTCCTCGGCGCGAAGCGCCGCGATCCACCGAGTCTGAGTGCCGTCGGCGATGATCGGGTGCATCGAATACGACGGCACGAAGCCGATCGCACTGCGGCCCGGACCGCCGAACGCCTGCAGCAGTTGCTGCAAGATTTCGTTGGATCCGTTTGCTGCCCAAACGTTCTCAACGCTCACCTGCACGCCGGTCGCCCGGGTCAGATAGCCGGCCAGATCGCGCCGCAGGTCGACGGCGTCGCGATCGGGATAGCGGTGCAGTTGGGCGGCCGCGGCGCGCACCGACTCGGCGGCGTCGTCGACGAGGGCGGCACTCGGCGGGTGCGGGTTCTCGTTGGTGTTCAATCGCACCGGCACGTCGAGTTGCGGCGCGCCGTAAGCGGATTTGCCGCGCAGGTTATCCCGCAACGGCAGGTCGTCCAGACCCACCCGTTCGCCGAGGGTCATTGCCGTCTGCTCTTCGCGCACGCGCTCATCACCGCTCAAACCTCCGGCGGACCGCCTCGCCGTGGGCCGGCAGGTCCTCGGCGTTGGCCAGGGTGATGACGTGACCGGAGACGTCTTTGAGTGCGGCTTCGGTGTAGTCCACGATGTGTATCCCGCGCAGGAAGGTCTGCACCGACAGCCCACTTGAGTGCCGGGCGCACCCGGCGGTGGGCAACACGTGATTGGACCCGGCGCAGTAGTCGCCCAGGCTCACCGGCGACCACGGACCCACGAAAACCGCTCCGGCAGCGCGGATCCGCCCAGCCACCTCGGCGGCGTCGGCGGTCTGGATCTCCAGGTGCTCGGCGGCGTAGGCGTTGACCACCCGCACCCCGGCGGCGAGGTCGTCGACCAGGACGATGCCCGACTGCGGGCCGGTCAGCGCCTCGGTCACCCGCTCTCGGTGTACCGTCGTCGGCAATTGCGCCGCGAGTTCGGCGTCGGTGGCATCGGCCAGGGCGACGCTGTCGGTGACCAGCACGCTGGCCGCCAGCACATCGTGCTCGGCCTGGCTGATCAGGTCGGCGGCCACATGGGCCGGGTCGGCGGTGTGGTCGGCCAGGACGGCGATCTCGGTGGGGCCGGCCTCGGAGTCGATGCCGACCTGCGAGCGGCAGATCCGTTTGGCGGCGGTCACATAGATATTGCCCGGTCCGGTCACCATGTCGACCGGTGCGAGTTCGGCACCGTCGGTGTCGGTGCCGCCGAAAGCCAGCAAAGCCACCGCCTGGGCTCCGCCGACCGCCCACACCTCCTCGACGCCGAGCAGTGCGGCCGCGGCCAGGATGGTCGGGTGGGGCAGACCGCCGAAGTCCGCCTGCGGCGGGCTGGCCACCACCAGGGACTGCACACCGGCAGCCTGGGCCGGCACGACGTTCATCACCACGCTCGACGGGTAGACCGCATTGCCGCCGGGAACGTAGAGGCCGACACGCTCGACCGGAATCCAGCGCTCGGTGACGGTGGCGCCGGGTCCCAACGTCGTCGTGGTGTCGGTGCGGCGCTGGTCGGCATGTACGGCGCGGGTCCGGTCGATGGCCACCTCCAGAGCGGCGCGCACGTCCGGATCGAGCCTGGCCAGGGCATTGTCGAGTTCGACGGCCGGCACCCGCACCGTGTCGGGTCGCACGCCGTCGAACCGGGCGCCGTACTCCAGGGCCGCCACGGCTCCGCGTTCGGCGACGTCGTCGACGACCGGACGGACCGTGGGCACCACCGCGTCGACGTCCACGCCGCCGCGGGGCAGCGCGGCGCGCAGTTGCGCGGCGGTCAGGGCGCGGCCGCGGAGGTCGATGCGGGAGAGCCGAACCGAAGGTGTGATCATCACGGGTAATTGTCGCCGATCAGCGCATCCGATGGAAAATCGTTTATGCAACGGTTCCGTGGCTGGATACTCCGCGCATGGGTTGGGACCTCTGGCTGGCCTTCGTCGACAGGCCCACAGCCGCCGGTCACGTGATGTGGGACGGTCATTTGGGAAACTGTCACAACGGAAATGCGGCCTCTGGAGATGAGCATTGAGATCCGATAACCGCCAGCACGGAAAGGTGCTGCGGATAGCCCACCAGATCATGCCGGGCCTCGACGCATTCACCCACTATGACCGGTCTTGGCTGCGTAGTGACCTTGGGGCAGGCTTGTCTGTGGCGGCAGTCGCACTTCCTGTCGGCATCGCCTATGCGGACCTCGCGGGTGTGCCGGCGGTTTATGGCATGTATTCAGCCATCTTCCCGCTGCTGGCCTATGCATTGTTCGGATCCTCACGCCAGCTGATGACCGGCCCCGATGCAGCGACCTGCATCATTGTCGCGGCGAGTCTCGGCCCGCTGGCCGGGGGCGATCCGGCGAAATATCTGACGCTGATGTTGATCCTGACCCTGTTGACAGGGGTTTTGTACATCGTCGCCGGTTTCGCACGGCTGGGATTTATCGCCAACTTCCTGTCCCAGCCCATTCTCACCGGTTACCTGAATGGCGTCGCACTCTTCATCATTGCGGGCCAGCTACAGAAACTGTTCGGCTATTCCGGTGAGGCCACGGGGTTTTTCCCCAAGCTGGTGGAATTCTTCAGACGTCTCGATCAATCTCATCTGCCGACACTGTGGTTTGGCCTCGGCATGCTGGCGGCGCTGGTCGTGTTGCGTCGCCTGGGCCCGCGATTGCCTGCCGCCCTGTTCGTCGTGGTTGCTGGAATTGCCGCAGTGGCGGCGATGGACCTGGATCAAGGTGGTGTCGCGGTACTGGGCAATGTGCCGGCCGGACTGCCTCCGCTGCATCTTCAGCATATTGAGCTGCGCGAAGTCACCGAACTATTTCTGAACGCGGTCGGCATTACCCTGGTCAGCTTCACCAGTGGCGTACTGACAGCCAAGAGCTTCGCGCGGCGCAATCACTACGAGATAAGCGCCAACCAGGAACTAATCGCCTTCGGAGCCTGCAACATCGCCTCCGGACTGGCGCAGGGATTCCCGGTAACCGGTGCGGATTCCCGAACTGCCGTCAACAACGCCATGGGCGGCAAGACCCAGTTGGTGGGGCTTACGGCCGCCGCCGCCATGCTTCTGGTGCTGTTCTTTCTGACAGAGCCCCTCGCCTACGTTCCCACGGCTGCCCTGGCCGCCGTGATTATGGTGTCCGCCGTCGGTCTGTTCGACTGGCGGGAGCTACGTCACCTGTACGCCGTCAGCCACCGTGAGCTACTGCTGTCGGTCGCGACCACGCTCGGCGTGCTGATTCTCGGCGTGCTCCCCGGAGTATTGCTTGCAGTAACCCTCTCACTACTCTGGCTGCTGTCGGTGGTTTCCAAGCCCCACCAGGGTGAATTGGGCCGTGTGAAGGGTATGAAAGGGTTCCATCACACGGTGGACTACCCGGAAGCCAAGACCATTCCGGGACTCGTGATTTATCGGTTCGACTCCAACCTGGTGTTTTTCAATGCCGATTATTTCAGAGATGGTCTGCGAGATGTCATTACCAGTGCGCAGACGCCGGTGGAATGGCTCGTAGTCGATGCAAGTCCGATCAATGTCATTGATTACTCGGCGCTCCAAAAATTTGATGAGATCAGGGAGGAACTGGATGCCGCGGGTATTGTGCTCGCCTCAGCCCGTGTGAAGAGCAATCTGTATAACTTTTTTGACCGCGACTGGATTGAGAAGCGCCGCGGGAGGAACAGCGAGTATGACTTCGTCACCGTCAATTCTGCAGTGCGCGCATTTAAGCGGCACAAAAAGAAACAGGCGAAGGAAGCGGAAAGAGGTTCCGATTAGCTCGGATTGTCCTGTCGAGCGAACTGCAGCAGAAGTCCGTCCGAATCGGTGCGGGTGCTGTAGCGGAGACCCGTAGCGGGGGACAATGCGATCCATGAAGGCCCAGGATCACCCCAACAACTCCCCCGGCGTGCCGATGAAGTTCCCGCCGTGGTTGGAGAACTTCCAGATCAAATACATCAATCCGGTTGCCGTGCCGATCGCCCGGTTCGTACCGGGCGTCACGGTGATCAAGCACCGGGGCCGAACGTCGGGCCGGAACCTCGAAACCGCGGTGTCGGCATACCGCAAAGGCCACACCGTGGCAATCATGCTGGCGCACGGAAAGACGAACTGGGTCAAGAACATTCTGGCCGCCGGCGAGGCCGATATCCGGCTGAGCGGGCGCGATGTCCACCTGACCAACCCGCGCATCGTCGAAGCCGGCACCGACGACCCGTCGTTGCCACTGATGGCGCGGATGGCGGCGCGGCGCGGGATAGGCGTCTTCGTCGCGGATGTGGGCTGACGGCATTGCCTCGACTGGCAAACCCTTTCAGTGCCGTCAAAAATGCGTTAGCGTCACCGGATGAAGCAACGAGTGACTCGCGTGGCAACATTGGCCGCAGTCTCCGCAGGCCTGAGTCTGGCTGCCGTCGCCATCGGCCCGGGCACAGCGCATGCCTACACCTACGGACCGTTCCAGTGGTGTCCCGGACAACCCATGCCCAACGATCCTCCCCGACCGCCCGGCCAGCTCAACTGGGATATGTCCGTCTGCCACACCTACTACTACGACTGGGATGTGTTCACCCACTCGGCGGCGAACTACTGGGAAGGTCCCAACCAATTCCCGACGCCGATTCCGCCCCCGCCGGGGCCGCCACCGGGTACCCCGTTCTGCAGCCCGCGCGGAGCACTGATCATCATCCCGCCGATCTGTGACGAGATCGGCGTCGATTGGCCGCCCGGAAGTCTGGGGAACTAGGAAAGTCCGGGGAACTGGCAGCGGTCACATATCCAGACCGATGTCGAGGACCCGCACCGAGTGGGTGAGCGCACCGACGGCGAGGAAGTCCACCCCCGTGCCGGCGTATTGGGCCGCGGCGTCCAGCGACAACCCTCCGGAGGATTCCAGCAGCACCCCCGGCGCGCGGGAATCCCTGCGCTGCACCGCCATCTGGGTCTGCCAGACCGGGAAGTTGTCGAGCAGAATCAATTGCACGTCCTCCCCGAGCACCTCGTCGAGTTGCTCGAGGGTATCCACCTCGACCTCGCACGGCAGATCCGGCGCGGCGGCACGCACCGCCCGCAGGGCCGCGACCACCGACCCGGCGGCGGCGACGTGGTTGTCCTTGATCAGCGCCGCGTCGCCCAGACCCATCCGGTGATTGACCCCGCCACCGACGCGTACCGCGTACTTCTGCAGCGCCCGCAGACCGGGCAGGGTCTTGCGGGTGTCGCGGATTCTGGCGTCGGTGCCCTCGACCGCGTCCACCCACTGCGCGGTCGCGGTGGCGATCCCGGACAGATGGCACACCAGGTTGAGCATGGTCCGTTCGGCGGTGAGCAGACCGCGGGTGGGCGCCTGCAGACGCAGGAGGGCCTGCCCGGGGTCCAGGCGGGCGCCGTCCTCCACCCGGTCCACGATCCGGTAACCGTCGGGTCCGATCACCTCGTCGAGCACCATCAGGGCCACGTCGACACCCGCAGCCACGCCGGCCTCGCGGGCCACCATGGCCGCCTCGCTCACCGCATCGGCAGGCACGGTGGCGACCGTGGTCACGTCGGGCCCATAGCGCAGATCCTCGTCGAGACCCCGGCGGATGACGACCAGCGCCTCGGAGCGCTCCTGGGCCGTCAGCGTCATGGCAGCGGCGCGGCGACGGACGGCCGGTCGTAAACCGTGCGGCTGACCGCCTGGGCCGGATCGGCGTCCGGATAGTCGCTGCGGTGGTGGCACCCGCGACTCTCGGTGCGGTCCAGAGCCGCCGCGGCGACCACCCGCGCGGTCGTCGTCAGCGCGACGTCCTCGAAGTCCGCCCGGGTGCGGATCACCCGAACCGGCGCATCATCGAGCGTGGCGGCGAGGTCGCGCAGACCCTCGCCGTCACGTACGACCGAGGCCCAGCGGGTCATTGCCCGCTGCAGGTCCCGCCGGTCGTGCGAAACATGCTGGAGCTCATCGACTTTCGCCGTGGCCGGCGCCGCGGAGCGGCCGTGCTGCGCGGCGGCGCGTCCGGCTCGGCCGCCGACCACCAGGCCTTCGAGCAGGCTGTTGGAGGCTAGCCGGTTGGCGCCGTGCATCCCGGTGCGCGCCACCTCTCCGGCGGCGAACAGACCCGGCAGTTCGGTACGCCCGTACACGTCGGTGCTGACACCGCCGCAGCTGTAGTGCGCACCGGGAACCACCGGGATCGGCTGGCGGGTCGGCTCGATGCCCGCCCGGCGGCACGCCTCGGTCACCGTGGGGAACCGCTGCTCGAGCCGTTCCACACCACGGGCGTCGAGGAATACGCACTCGTCGCCGGTCTCCCGCAGGCGGGCATCGATGGCCGCGGCCACCACGTCGCGGGGGGCCAGGTCACCCATCGGGTGCACCCCGGCGGTCACCGAGTCACCTCGCGCATCGCGCAGCACCGCACCCTCGCCGCGCAGCGCCTCGGTGATCAGCGGCCGCCGGCCCCTGCCACGTCGGTCGAAGAGCATGGTCGGATGGAACTGGATGAACTCGATGTCGGCCACCGCGGCACCGGCCCACAACGCCAGCGCCACACCGTCGCCGGTGGAGCCCTCGGGGTTGGTGGTGGCGCCGTAGAGATGTCCCAGACCGCCGGTGGACACGATCACCGACGGCGCGTGGATCACGCCGAGGCCATCGGCGTTGCGCACCAGCACCCCGGTGACCGCCGCACCGTCGTGCAACACCTGCAGTGCGACGTGGTTGCGGCGGATGTCGAGGGTCGCGGCGGCGTGGTCGAGGGCGCGTTGCACCTCCGCCCCGGTGGCGTCACCGCCGGCGTGCATGATGCGCCGCCGGGAGTGGCCGCCCTCGCGGGTCAGCGCCCACTGACCTGGCGCGCTCTCGTCGAACCGGGCGCCGTCGGCGATCAGGTCGGCGACCGCCTGGTAGCCGTCGGCGACGATCGAGCGCACCGCGTCCGGGTCGCACAGGCCGGCCCCGGCTGCCAGGGTGTCGGCGACGTGGGAGTCCACCGTGTCGTCGGTGAACGGCAGAACCACTGCGATCCCGCCTTGGGCGTAGAACGTGGCGGTGTCGTCAGCCTTGCTCAACATGACGGTGCGCGAGCCTTTTCGGTGCGCGGCGAGCCCGGCGGCCAGCCCGGCGACCCCGGTGCCGATCACGACGACGTCGGCGCGCTGCTGCCAGTCCAGACCGGCTGACGCGGCGCCGCAGGCGAACCCCCGGCTCATTCCCCACCGCCCGGTTGTCCGATCTCGATCATCCGCTGCACGCTGGCCCGCGCGCGCTCGGCGGTGTCACGGTCGACATCGACCTCGTCGGCTCCCTCGACCAGGCAGCGCAACAGCGCGGCCGGGGTGATCATCTTCATGTACCGGCAGGACGCCCGGTCGTTGACGGCCTGGAAGTCGATCCCCGGTGCGGCCCGGCGCAACTGGTGCAGCATGCCGACCTCGGTGGCCACCAGCACTTGCTTGGCGTGCGAGGCGCGGGCAGCGTCCAGCATGCCGCCGGTGGACAGGATCTTGACCCGGTCCGCCGGGAAGGCGCCCTCACCGGCCAGGTAGAGCGCTGATGTGGCGCAACCGCATTCGGGGTGCACATACAGCTCGGCCTCGGGGTGGCTGGCCGCCTGGGCGGCGAGTTCGTCACCGTTGATGCCGGCGTGGACGTGGCATTCGCCGGCCCAGATGTGCAGGTTCTTGCGGCCGGTGATCCGCTTGACGTGGGCGCCCAGGAACTGGTCCGGGCAGAACAGCACCTCACGGTCCTCGGGGATGGAGGCCACCACCTCCACGGCGTTGGACGAGGTGCAGCAGATGTCGGTCAGCGCCTTCACCGCGGCGGTGGTGTTGACGTAGGACACCACGACTGCTCCGGGGTGATCGTCCTTCCACGCCTGCAACTCGTCAGCGGTGATCGAGTCGGCCAGCGAGCACCCGGCCCGCTGATCGGGAATGAGCACGGTCTTGTCGGGGCTGAGGATCTTGGCGGTCTCGGCCATGAAGTGCACCCCACAGAACACGATGGTGTCCTCGGGCGCCTCGGCGGCGACACGCGACAGCGCCAGGGAATCCCCGACGTGGTCGGCGACATCCTGGATGGCCGGCAACTGGTAGTTGTGCGCGAGGATCGTCGCGCCGCGCAGTCGCGCCAGCCGACGGACCTCCTCGGCCCACTGGGCGTCACCCTCGACACCGGTGTAGCCGCCGGGCCCGTCGGCGATGCGGTCGGCGAGGGGGGAATCCCAGTCGCCGACCAACGTGGCAAAAGGATCCACGACCGTCATGGTCCCCTCTTTTCCTGGTCTCCGATTTTCCTTGTCTCCGAGGTTTTCGATCTACAATCGAAAACATGAGTCATACTAGCACTCAACACGAGGTGCTGGCCGTCGTATTCCAGGTGCGTGATGGGGCTTCTGGCAAACCCGACCTCGACGTGCTGTTATGGCAGCGCGCCCTGCAGCCGGAAATGGGCAAATGGTCGTTGCCCGGTGGGCAGGTCCGCGAAGACGAAGATCTGAGCAGTTCGGTGCGCCGCCAGCTCGCCGAAAAGGTGGATCTGCGCGAAGTCGCTCATCTCGAGCAGCTGGCCGTGTTCTCCGATCCGCACCGGGTGCCCGGCGCCCGCGTCATCGCGTCAGCCTTCCTCGGGCTGGTGCCCTCCCCCGCCAGGCCTGCGCTGCCGTCTGACACGCGCTGGCATCCGGTCCGCGAACTGCCGCCGATGGCGTTCGACCACGGCCCCATGGTGGCCTATGCGCATTCCCGGCTGGCCGCGAAGCTGTCCTACACCAATATCGGATTCGCCCTGGCGCCAAAGGAATTCGCCCTGTCCACCCTGCGCGACATCTACGGCGCAGCACTCGGTTATCAGGTCGACGCCACCAACCTGCAGCGGGTCCTGGCCCGCCGGGGGGTGATTTCCCGGACCGGCACGACGGCCCACCCCGGGCGCAGCGGAGGTCGTCCGGCGGCGCTCTACCGCTTCACCGAATCCCGACTCAGGGTCACCGACGAGTTCGCGGCATTGCGCCCACCCGGCTCACCGACTGGATTCTTAGACCCTTCTTAAGGTAGAAATAGCGCAATGACAAGCGCAGACGGGGCGGTCAGTCCCGAGTGGATCGGCCGAGCACCGCATCATGATCTTCAGCGCGGCACCCGGCCCGTCCTGCCGTCGAAGGACCCGTTCTACGACCCGCCGGCCGGCTTCCACCACGCCGCCCCCGGAACCGTGCTGCGTTCCCGCGACGTCCAGTTGGGCTTTCTGGGCGTGGTTCCGCAGAAGGTGCGCGCCACCCAACTGCTTTACCGCACCACCGACCGCAGCGGACAGCCGGAGGCCACGGTCACCACCGTGCTGGTTCCCGCCGGGCACAGCCACAGCCAGCCGCGGCACGTGGTGTCCTATCAGTGCGCCATCGACGCCGTCTCGTCACGCTGCTTCCCCTCCTACGCACTGCGCCGCCGCGCCAGGGCCATGGGGTCGCTGGCCCAGTGGGAGTACCTGCTGATGGCCGCGGCGCTGGCCGAGGGATGGGTGGTGTCGGTCCCCGACCACGAGGGCCGCGATGGCATGTGGGGCACTCCGCACGAGCCGGGCCATCGGGTGCTCGACGGTCTGCGGGCCACCCTGAATTTCGAACGGTTCGGACTCGCCGCGGACAGCAAGGTCGGTCTGTGGGGCTACTCCGGCGGCGGCCTCGCCAGCGCCTGGGCAGCCGAGACGTACGCCGAGTACGCCCCGGAGCTCAATATCGTCGGGGCCGTGCTGGGCTCGCCCGTCGGCAACCTCGGCAACACCTTCCTGCGGCTCAACGGCTCAAGCTACGCCGGCCTGCCCGCCCTGGTGATCTCGGCACTGGCCAAGACCTACCCCGGCCTGGGCCGCGTCGTCGAGGAGCATGCCACGCCCGAGGGCCGCGCCACGCTGCAGCGACTGGAACGGATGACCACCCTGCAGGCGTTGATCCGGATGTTCCGTGCCGATATGGACGACCTGGTGCACCCGCCGCTGGAGCACGTGCTGAACATGCCGGAGGTCCAGGAGGTCTTCGAGGCCATCCGGCTGGGCCGCACCGCGCCGACGCCGCCGGTGCTCATCGTGCAGGCCGTGCACGACTCGATCATCAATGTCGACGACATCGACGAACTGGCCCATCTGTACTCCGAGGGCGGCGCGCAGGTCACCTACCACCGCGACAGGTTCAGCGAGCACATGCTGCTGCACCCGATGTCGGCGCCGATGACGCTGCGCTGGCTCATCGACCGATTCGCCGACAGCCCACTGGATGATCACATCGTCCGGACCACCTGGCCCACGCTGTTCAACCCGATCACCTACCCGGGCATGTGGCGCCTGGGCGGAATCGTCGCCCGGGTGATGCTCGGCGGTCGGGTTCCGTTCCGCCCGCTCTAAGGCCGGCTTCAGTACACCGATGCGGCCTGGGCCAGCGGGTCCTCCCCCGGCCAGGCGCCCAGATCGTCGCGCGGGGTCGCCACCGTCATGAACGCGTACACCAGCGCCGCCAGTGCGGCCGGCATCAGCAAGGTGACCGCGACCTGAAGCGGATGGTGCCCGACGAACACCGGCGGGGCCTCGGTGAAGTAGTGCACGCGGTTCTCCGGACTCAGCTCCACGCCCTGGTGATCGGCCGTGCCGTAGCGCCAGTGCGCCAGTGCCGCACCGACACCGGACGCGGCGGTCCCCGCCGCGATCTGGCCAAGCCACAGCGCTGTGACGATCACCGGGCCGCGGTGCGGCCGCCACTGCCACACCAGAACCGCCGAGACGACGGCCAGCATGGTGAGCAGGCCGATCATCATGGCGGCGGCCACGAAGAGGTTGTCGGATTCCCGGCCGAGGAAGGCGTCGATCCGTTCACCGGATCGGGTCAGCGCGGTGATGGTGTGAATGGGCGGGGCGATCCAGGCCCACAGCACGCCCAGCGCGGCGCCGCAAAGCGCAAGTCCCCCAATGACACTGACGACGGCGAACCGCAGCGACCGGCGTGGCGAAGGCGCGGCAGCCGTCATCGCCGCGTCTCCAGATCCTGGGAATCCACCCGTCCGTGCCGCGAGCACTGTGCCCACCATCCGTCCGGGCGCACCTGCACGATCATCCGCCGGCCGCACGCGGCGCAGAACCGCGGCGGCTCCAGACCCAACCGGGCGGCGGCCGGAGGGTCCGCGCCGGCGGGTTCTCCGGTGTAGACGTTGTAGACGCCGGCGTCGACCGCAGTCGACAGGTGATCGGTCATCACAGGCTGGCGTTGAGGGCCTTGATCGGCATCTGCAGATCCTCCAGCAGTTCCAGGTCGGCCTCCGCGGGCCGGCCCAGGGTGGTCAGGTAGTTGCCGACGATCACCGCGTTGATGCCGCCCAGGATGCCCTGCTTGGCACCGAGGTCGCCCAGGGTGATCTCCCGGCCGCCGGCGAAGCGCAGCATGGTCCGCGGCAGCGCCAACCGGAAGGCGGCGACGGCCTTGAGCGCCTCGGCGGCCGGCATCACCTCGAGGTCGCCGAACGGGGTCCCGGGGCGGGGATTGAGGAAGTTCAGCGGTACCTCGTGCGGATCCAGTTCGGCCAGTTCGGCGGCGAACTCCGCACGTTGCTCCAGCGTCTCCCCCATGCCGAGGATGCCGCCGCAGCAGACTTCCATGCCGGCGTCGCGCACCATCTGCAGGGTGTCCCAGCGCTCCTCCCAGGTGTGGGTGGTGACCACGTTCGGGAAGAACGAGCGGGCGGATTCCAGATTGTGGTTGTAGCGGTGCACGCCCATCTCGGCGAGCCGGTCGACCTGGCCCTGGTCGAGCATGCCCAGCGAGCATGCGACGTGGATGTCGACCTCGTTGCGGATGGCTTCGATACCCGCCGCCACCTGGGCCATCAGCCGCTCGTCGGGCCCGCGGACGGCGGCGACGATGCAGAACTCCGTCGCGCCGGTCTTGGCTGTCTGCTTGGCCGCTTCGACCAGACTCGGGATGTCGAGCCAGGCGCTGCGCACCGGGGAGGCGAACAAGCCGGACTGGGCGCAGAAGTGGCAGTCCTCCGGGCAGCCGCCCGTCTTGAGGCTGATGATGCCCTCGACCTCGACCTCCGGGCCGCACCAGCGCATCCGCACCTCGTGGGCCAGCGCCAGCAGTTCCTCGAGCCGGTCGTCGGGAAGCCGCAGCACGTCGAGCACCTGCTCGCGGGAGAGTCCCTCACCGCGCTCGAGAACCTGCTCGCGCGCCTGGGCAAGAACGTCGGGGGGAGTCGAGCCGGCTGCCTGCGTCACGCTGGAAAGGTTAGCCCACCAGCAGATGGTCAATGCGTTCGTCACTGTCCCAGCGCCGCAGCCCCACCACGCGGGCGGCCAGGTCCCCGCCACTACGGTCGACCACCGCCAGCGCGGGGCCGATCTCTTCGGCGGTGAACCGCCGGCCGAGGGTGGCGTGCGGTGTCCAGTGCCCCGGGGCGCAGTGCTCGAAGGGCTCCCCGGTGACGTGCGGCAGGCTGCGCCGGTAGACCTCGGCGTGCAGTTCCAGCAGCGCCGACGAGGGAACGATCAGCCGGGCCAGGGTGAGCCGTGGCCCGCCGAACACCAGGGGCGCCCCGATCACGCAGTCCAGTGGCAATCGCGGCGCCAGTTCACGTATGGACTCATCGACGGCGGGGCTGATCCGCTGCGCGGCCACCAGGGTGATGTGCGGCCGGTTGGTCGCCGACTTCACGTGCACCTGGCTGGGCAGGCCGACGTCGGCCAGCGCCCGCCACTGCGCCCGGACGGCGGCGTCGCTGCCGGTGTCCAGCAGCAATTCGATGGAGTGCGCCATCAGAGCAGCCCGGCGACCCAGTCGGGGTCGAACGCCCGGGCGCTCATCGCGGCGAACTGCTCCGGGGCCAGTGCCGCCGCGTCCGCGGGCAGCACCGCGCGGACCGGGGCCAGCCGCTGAAGCGCGCCGCGGTTGTAGCGTTCGGCCGCCCCGGGCTGATGCGGCCAGGCGCCGATCACCAGGCCGGCACACGAAAGTCCCTTGCGGTCAAGGGCTTCCACGGTCAGCGCGGTGTGGTTGAGGGTGCCGAGTCCAGCCTCGCAGACCACCAGGACAGGCGCATCCAGGTCGGTGGCGAGGTCGCGCAGCGTCACGCCGGACTCGGCGACCTCCACCAGCAGGCCACCGGCGCCCTCGACCAACGTCAGCCGGCCGGGCCCGGACGCGGCGCGAACCGCATCGAGGATCTCCCCCGCCGACGGCAGCGCCCGGCCGGCCGACTCGGCGGCTGCCGCAGGGGCTAGTGGCTCGGGATAGCGGGCCACCGACACCAGGTGGGTCACCGCAGAGAGTCGCCCGACCTCGGCGAGATCGTCGTCACCCTCACCGTGGCTGCCCGCGCCGGTCTGGACCGGTTTACACACCGCCACGTCGATACCGGCGGTGCGGGCATGGCTGGCCAGGGCGGCGGTGGCGATCGTCTTGCCGACGCCGGTGCCGGTCCCGGTGACGACGAGAACGCCCATCAGGCGGGCATGCGGCCGAGCACCGCGGTAAGCACCTCGCCGGCGAGGTCGAGTTCGTCGGCCGAGAGCGAGGCCCGCGCGGTCAACCTCAGCCGCGAGGTGCCGGCCGGAACGGTCGGCGGACGGAAACAGCCCACCCGCACACCGGCGTCCAGACAGGCGGCCGCGGCGGCCACCGCGGAGTCGGGATCACCCAGGATCACCGACACCACCGCCGACGGCGGACGCTGCGCTACTCCGGTCACATCGGCCAGATAGGCGGCGTGCGCCAGCACCGCCTGCGGGCGCCACGGTTCGTCGGCGAGCACCCGTAGCGCCCCCAGTGCCGCGCCCACCGCCGCGGGCGCCAGGCCGGTGTCGAAAATGAATGGCCGCGCGGCGTCGATCAGGTGATTGCGCACCGCCTCGGACCCCAGCACCACCCCGCCCTGACTACCCAGGGCCTTGGACAGCGTCGTCGTCATCACCACGTCGGGCGCGCCGGCCAGGCCGGCCTCGTGCAACAACCCCCGGCCGCCCACACCCCGGACCCCGAGGCCGTGGGCTTCGTCTACCAGCAGCAGGGCACGGTGCGCCCGGCACACCTCATGCAGTTCACGCACGGGAGCCAGCGCACCGTCGGTGCTGAAAACCGAGTCGGTGACCACCAGTGCGCGCTCCTCGCCGCGGTCGGCCAGGGCGGCCTCGACCGCCGCGACGTCGAGGTGCGGACTGACCACCACCCGGGCCCGGGACAGCCGGCACGCATCGACCAGCGAAGCATGGGCGGCGGCGTCGGAGACCACCAGCGAGCCGGGCCCGGAGAGGCTGGCCACCGCACCCAGATTGGCGGTGTACCCCGACGAGAACACCAGAGCGGTCGCCGCACCGACGAAATCGGCCAGCTCGCTTTCGAATTCCTCGTGCAGTTCGGTGTTGCCGGTGACCAGCCGTGAGCCGGTGGACCCGGCGCCCCAGGTCCGCAGCGCCCGCACTCCGGCCTCGATCACCTCGGGGTGGCGGGCCAGCCCGAGATAGTCGTTGGAGGCCAGGTCGACCTCGCCGCCGATGGCCGGCCGCGGCGTCAGCGACCTGCGCAGCCCGGCCCGGCGGCGCTGCTGTTCCACGCCGTCCAGCCAGGCCAGCGGGGACGTGTCGGTCTCGGGAGTCATCACGGCCAGCCTATTGCCCGTCGACGCCCGCGGCGACCGCCACCATCGCCGCGGCGATCTGTGCGATCTCCGGGCCGGTACAGATGAACGGCGGCATGGCGTAGATGAGGTTGCGGAACGGACGCAGCCAGACGCCGTGGTCCAGGGCCACCGGGGTGGCCGTCCTCAGGTCGACGGGCTGATGTGTCTCGATCACGCCGATCGCTCCGAGCACCCGAACGTCGGCCACTGCCGGCAGCGACCGGGCGGGTTCGAGCCCGTCGGACAGACCGGCGCTGATCTCCCCGACGCGGGTCCGCCAGTCCTGGCTGAGCAGCAGTTCCACCGACGCCACCGCGACAGCGCAGGCCAGCGCGTTGGCCATGAACGTCGGCCCGTGCATCAGTGCGCCGGCTTCGCCGCCGCTGATGGTCTCGGCGATGGCGCGGGTGCACAGCGTGCCGGCCAGCGTGATGTAGCCGCCGGTCAGGGCCTTGCCGACGCACATGATGTCCGGGCTCACGCCTGCGTGGTCAGCGGCGAACATCTCCCCGGTGCGGCCGAAGCCGGTGGCGATCTCGTCGAAGATCAGCAGGACGTCGTGACGGTCGCAGACCGCCCGAAGGTCGGACAGATAACGCGGGTCGTGGAACCGCATTCCGCCCGCGCCCTGAACCACGGGTTCGACGATGACGGCTGCGAGTTCGTCTGCGTGCGAACGTAATTGGTCCTCGAAGGCGGCGACGTAGCCGGGATCGTAGGCCGCCGGAACCGGCGGTGCGAACACCTGCTCGGTCAGCACGTCGCGCCACAACGAGTGCATGCCGCCGTCGGGGTCGCACACGCTCATCGGGGTGAAGGTGTCCCCGTGATAGCCGCCCCGCCAGGTCATCAGCCGGTGTTTGGCGAACCGTCCGGTGCTGCGCCAGTACTGCAGGGCCATCTTGACCGCGACCTCGACGCTCACCGATCCGGAGTCGGAGAAGAACACGGTGTCCAGGCCCGCCGGGGTGATGTCGACGAGCAGTTGGGCCAGCCGCGCCGCCGGCTCATGGGTGAGGCCGCCGAACATGACGTGGTTCATCACCCCCAGTTGCCGGGTGATCGCGGCGTCCAGGGCGGGATGGCCGTGGCCGTGCACCGCCGTCCACCACGACGCCATCGCGTCGAGAACACGGACGTCGCTGCCGTCGCGGTTCAGCGTCAGCCAGGCGCCCTCGGCTGCCACGGCGACCACCGGCGGGATCGCGTCGGCACCCAGGGTGCTGTACGGATGCCAGATATGTGCGGCGTCGATGGCGCTGATCTGCTGCGGGGTCAACGCCGACACGCGAGGCAGCCTAGCGTCGCCATGCCGGATGTCCCCTCTCCCGGCCTCCCGCCGTGGCGGCGTGGGCCTGCGGAATTGGTAGATTGGCGGGCGATCATGCCCACCCTCACCCTGACCCGGCCGCCGGAAACGACCGCACCGGAGGTCACCGCCCCCGCGCCGGGCCCGGTCAGCCGGGAGGCGCTGTATCGGCGTGACCTCGACGGTCTGCGCGGGGTGGCGATCGCCCTGGTGGCGATCTTCCACGTCTGGTTCGGGCGGGTGTCCGGCGGTGTGGACGTGTTCCTGGCGCTCTCCGGCTTCTTCTTCGGCGGCTCGGTGCTGCGCACCGTGCTCACACCCGGTACCTCGCTGTCGCCCTGGCCCAACATCAAACGGCTGGCCCGCCGGCTACTGCCGGCGCTGGTGCTGGTGCTCGCGGCGTCCGCGGTGCTGACCGTCGCGATCCAGCCGCAGACCCGCTGGGAGGCTTTCGCCGACCAGACCCTCGCCAGTCTGGGCTACTACCAGAACTGGGAACTGGCCGCGACGGCGTCGAACTACCTGCGCGCCGGCGAGGCCGTATCGCCCCTGCAACACATCTGGTCGATGTCGGTCCAGGGGCAGTTCTACATCAGCTTTCTGCTGCTGATCTTCGGGGTCGCCGCCCTCCTGCGCCGGCTGCTGGGCAGCAGACGGTTGCGGACCGTCTTCGTGGTTCTACTGACGGCGTTGACGGTGGCGTCGTTCGTCTACGCGATCATCGCCCATCAGGCCGATCAGGTCACCGCGTACTACAACAGCTTCGCCCGGGCCTGGGAGCTGCTGCTCGGCGTCCTGGTGGGCGCCCTGGTGCCGTTGGTCACCTGGCCGATGTGGGTGCGCACCCTGCTGGCCACGATCGCCCTGGCGGCAATCCTGTCCTGCGGGGCGCTGATCGACGGCGTCAAACAGTTCCCGGGACCGTGGGCGCTGGTACCGGTCGGCGCCGCGATGCTGTTGATCATGGCCGGCGCCAACCGGGCGGGCCCGGCCGTCCACCCGGGACCGGCTGCCGGCGCCCAACCGGCTGCTGGCTGTTCGGCCGCTGGTGACGCTGGGTTCGATGGCGTACTCGCTCTACCTGTGGCACTGGCCGCTGCTGATCTTCTGGCTGGCCTACACCGGAGGGTCGCACGCCGAATTCCTCGACGGTCTGGTGATCCTGCTGGTGTCCGGGGTCCTGGCTTACCTGACGATGCGCTTCGTCGAGGAGCCGCTGCGCTATCAGCGGGCCCGGGCTCTACCCGGTGCGCGGACTCGGTCCTGGCGTGCGTGGTTGCACCGCCCTGCCGTCGTCGGCGGCACCGCCGTGACGCTGCTGGCGGTGGCCTTGACCGCGACGTCGTTCACCTGGCGCGAACACGTGGCGGTGCAGCGCGCCAGCGGCAAGGAACTGACCGGCCTGACCGCCGACGGGTATCCCGGCGCGCGGGCCCTGATCGACAACGCCAAGGTGCCCCAACTGCCGTTCCGGCCCACCGTGCTGGAGGCGGAGGACGACGTGCCGGAGTCCACCAACGACGGCTGCATCAGTGAGTTCGACAACGCCGGGGTGATCAACTGCTCCTACGGCGACATCTCCGCCACGCGCACCATCGCGCTGGCCGGCGGTTCACATGCCGAGCACTGGATCACCGCCCTGGACATCCTCGGCAAGGAGCATCACTTCAAGGTCGTCACCTACCTGAAGATGGGCTGCCCGCTGACCACCGAGCCGACGGCCGCTGGTGATGGGCGACAATCGGCCCTACCCCAATTGCCGCCAGTGGAACGAGCGGGTCATGGCCCGGCTCATCGCCGACCACCCGGACTACGTGTTCACGACCTCCACCCGGCCGTGGAACATCAAACCGGGCGACATGATGCCCGGTACCTACATCGGCATCTGGAAGGCCCTCAGCGAGGCCGATATCCCGGTCCTGGCCATGCGCGATACCCCCTGGCTCACCCGCAACAACAAACCGCTGATCCCGGCAGACTGTCTGGCCAAGGGCGGCGACGCGGAGTCCTGCGGAGTGAAACGCTCCCAGGTGCTCTCCGACCGCAATCAGACACTGGACTTCGTGGACCGGTTCCCGGGCATGAAAGTGCTCGATATGAGCGATGCGGTGTGCCGCGACGACTACTGCCGGGCGATCGAGGGCAATGTGCTCGTCTACCACGACGCGCACCATCTGTCGGCGACCTATATGCGGACCATGACACCGGAACTCGGCCGACAGATCGGTGCGGCGACCGGTTGGTGGTGACTGTCGCGTTGATCGGGTAGCGGATTCTGTCGTAGCGCCCCGCTAGCATCGCACGTATGTTCGATATTCTGGACGAGGCCTCGCTCCTCGAATCCATGCGCTCGGCGCAACGGTCCGAGCGGGTTGCCGTCGCCCACCGACTGCTGGCCGCCGGCCGGCTGTGCCAACTGCGGATGGCCGCCATCGACGAGGTCGATCGAACACAGTGGTGCATCGACAACTGGGAGGCGATCGCCGCCGAAGTCGGGGCTGAGCTCGGCATCAGCCGGAGCCGGGCGTCATCGCAGATGAATTACGGGGTGGAGCTACTCGAACGGCTGCCCAAGCTGGGTACGGTCTTCGCCGCCGGGGAGGTGGACTTCCGTGTCATCGCCCTAGCGGTCTTCCGTACCGGCTTGATCACCGATCCCGATGCCCTGGCCGCAATCGACTCGCGGCTGGCCGGTGTGGCCCCACGCTGGAACGCATACTCGCATAACCGAATCGCCGATCTCGTCGACTGGTGGGTGCGAGACGTCGATCCCGCAGCCGTGCGGGTCGCCCGGACGTCAGATGCCGACCGCCACGTCGACATCGGCCCCAGCCGGGACGGACTCACCGAGTTCTGGGGGACGCTGCGGGCTCCGGACGCCGCCGCGTTGGACCGCCGCCTGAATCAGCTGACCGCCACGGTGTGCCGGCAGGATCCCCGGACCAAACGTCAGCAGCGCGCCGATGCGATGGCCGTGCTGGCCGCCGGGGGGTCGGCGATGACCTGCGGCTGCGAATCGGCCGACTGCCCGGCCCGCACCAACTCCGCCGAGCCGGGTCAGATCGTGATCCATGTGATGGCGCAGGCCGCCACGGTGTCCGGCGCGAGCGAGGCCGCCGGCTACCTACCCGGTCACGGCGCCATACCCGCCGAGCAGATCAGGGAGCTGCGCAAGCGAGCCCTGCTACGGCCGGTGCCCACCCGCGATGAGCTCGCGGCAGAGCCGCGCTACCGGCCCTCGGCCGCCCTCGCCGATTTCGTCAGGGCCCGGGATCTGGGCTGCCGCTTCCCCGGCTGCGACAGACCGGCGGAGGTCTGCGATATCGATCACACGATTCCCTACGGTCAGGGCGGGCCGACCCACCCGTCCAACCTCGCCCTACTGTGTCGCACGCACCACTTGATCAAAACTTTCCTATGCGGCGAGAACGGCTGGCGCGAAGAACAATTCAGCAACGGCACCATTGTCTGGACCGCACCCTCCGGACGGACCTACACCACGACCCCGAGCGGCGCGCTGTTCTTCCCGGAACTGGCGGAGCCCACCGGCCCGGTGACGGTGACCGCACACCGAATCGACGGCGACAGTCGCACACTGATGATGCCGACCCGGCGCCGCACGCGGGCTGCCGAGCGGTTGGCCCGCATCCAGTGGGAGCGCGGCATCAACGAGGCACGAATGAACGCGGACCCGCCACCGTTTTAGCCCGCCCTGGATAGGGTCAGCACATGCCGCCGAGCGATCCCGTCAATCCGACCGTCTGGCCCGGCAACTCCTACCCACTCGGCGCCGCCTACGACGGCGCCGGCACCAACTTCTCGGTGTTCTCCGAAGTCGCCGAACGGGTCGAGTTGTGTCTCATCGATGACAACGACGCCGAGACCCGGATCGAACTCGACGAGGTCGACGGGTACGTCTGGCACGCCTACCTGCCGACCGTCGCGCCGGGCCAGCGCTACGGCTTCCGGGTGTACGGGCCGTGGGATCCCGCGGCCGGCCTGCGATGCGACTCCAGCAAGCTGCTGCTCGATCCCTACGGGAAATCCTTCGAGGGCCGGTTCGACTTCACCCAGGCGCTCTTCTCCTACGACCTGAACGCCAAGGACAAGGCGACCGGCGGCAAGCCCCCGCGGATCGATTCGCTGGGCCACACCATGACGAGCGTCGTGATCAACCCGTTCTTCGGCTGGGGTTCCGACCACGCGCCACGGACCCCCTACCACGAAACGATCATCTACGAGGCGCACGTCAAGGGCATGACCCAGTGCCATCCCGCCGTACCCGAACAGCTGCGCGGCACCTACGCCGGGTTGGCCCACCCGGCTGTCATCGACCACCTGAAATCCCTACACGTCACCGCCATCGAGCTGATGCCCGTCCACCAGTTCATGACCGACAAGCGGTTGGTGGACCTCGGGTTGCGAAACTACTGGGGATACAACACATTCGGCTATTTCGCACCGCACGCGGAGTACGCGGCGAACCATCACGCCGGCGGCGCGGTCGGCGAGTTCAAGTCCATGGTGCGGGCATTCCACGACGCCGGGATCGAGGTGATTCTCGACGTCGTCTACAACCACACCGCCGAGAGCGATCACCTGGGGCCGACCATCAACTTCCGCGGTATCGACAATGCCGGGTACTACCGGCTGCTGGACTCCGATCTGCGGCGCTACAAGGACTTCACCGGAACGGGTAACAGCCTCAACGTGCGCCATCCGCACACCCTGCAACTCATCATGGACTCGCTGCGGTACTGGGTGCTGGAGATGCACGTCGACGGGTTCCGCTTCGACCTGGCGTCCACTCTGGCCCGGGAGTTCTTCGACGTCGACCGGCTGTCGGCGTTCTTCGACCTGGTGCAGCAGGACCCGGTGATCAGCCAGGTCAAGCTGATCGCCGAACCGTGGGACATCGGCGAGGGCGGCTACCAGGTGGGCAATTTCCCGGGGCTGTGGACCGAGTGGAACGGCAAGTATCGCGACACGGTGCGCGACTACTGGCGTGGCGAACCGGCCGCGCTGGGCGAATTCGCCTCCCGGCTGACCGGTTCGGCGGACCTCTATGAGGCGACCGGGCGCCGGCCGAGCGCCAGCATCAACTTCGTCACCTGCCACGACGGCTTCACCCTCGCCGACCTGGTGTCCTACAACGAGAAACATAACGACGCCAACGGTGAACACAACCGCGACGGCGAGAACCACAACCGATCCTGGAACTGCGGGGTCGAAGGACCGACCGACGACCCGGAGATCATCGCCCTGCGGCACCGGCAGATGCGCAACATCATGGTCACCCTGATGGTCTCGCAGGGCACCCCGATGATCAGCCACGGCGACGAGGTCGGCCGCACGCAACTCGGCAACAACAACGGTTACTGCCAGGACAACGAGATCACCTGGATCAACTGGAGCGAAGCCGCGCAGTACGCCGACATGCTCGAGTTCACCCGTAAGGTGACCGCCCTGCGGATGGCCCATCCGGTGTTCCGGCGGCGCCGATTCTTCGACGGCCGGCCGACGCACCGGGGAAATCACCTGCGCGACATCTACTGGCTCACCCGCAACGGCGAGGAGATGACGTCGGACGACTGGCATTCGGGGATCAAATCAGTGGCCGTGGGTCTCAACGGGACGGCGCTGCCCGAACCGGATGCACGAGGCGAACGGATCATCGACGACTCGTTCCTGCTGTGCTTCAACGCCCATGCCTACCCGGTGGACTTCGTTATTCCGGAGTCCCAGTACGTCAGGGCGTGGCGCGGGGTCATCGACACCTCCGACCCTCGCGGAGCTACCGAACTGCAGGTGGCTGCCGGGGAGACGATCCCGGTGAACGGCCGCTCGGTCCTTGTGCTTCAAAATATCGACTAACGGGAACAGGCACCTATGCCCATCACCGCAGACCGTCCGGTGCTGTCCACCTACCGCCTGCAACTCCGCGGTGACGCGTTCACCTTCGCCGACGCCGAGCAGATCGTCGACTATCTCGGCGATCTGGGCGTCAGCCATCTCTACCTGTCCCCGATCCTGACCGCCGAACCCGGCTCGGCACACGGCTACGACGTCACCGACCCCACCTCGGTGTCCGCGGAGATCGGTGGCTCGGCCGGACTCACCGCGCTGGCCCGCGCGGCCCATGACCGCGGCCTTGGCCTGATCGTCGACATCGTGCCCAATCACGTCGGCGTCGGGCTCCCCCAGCACAATCCGTGGTGGTGGGATGTCCTGCGGCACGGCCGGAACTCGCGCTACGCGAGCTTCTTCGATATCGACTGGAGCGCCGACGAACACGGACGTCTCGTGCTTCCGGTGCTCGGCTCCGACACCGACGCCCTGACTCTCGACGGTGACGTCCTGCGCTACCACTCGATGAGCTTCCCCATCGCGCCGGGCACCGGCGGCGGCGACGCGGCGGCGGTGCACGACCGCCAGCACTACAAGCTGGTCGGCTGGCGCAGCGGCGTGTGCGGATATCGCCGGTTCTTCTCGGTCACCGCACTGGCCGGGCTGCGCCAGGAGGACCCGGAGGTGTTCGAAGCCAGTCACTCCGCGGTGGCCCGCTGGTTTTCCGAGGGACTCGTCGACGGGGTGCGGGTGGACCATCCCGACGGGCTGACCGACCCGGCCGGCTATCTGACCCGGCTGCGGGATCTGGTGGGGCCGCAGGCCTGGATCGTCATCGAGAAGATCCTGGCCGTCGGGCGAGCCCCTAGACCCGTCTTTGCCGGTCGACGGCACCACGGGGTACGACGCTCTTCGCGAGATCGGTGGTGTTTTCGTCGACCCGACCGGTGCCGCCACCCTGACAGCCCTGATCGAGTCGGCCGGTTTCTGCCACGCGACGGCCCCGGAATCGCTGCGGCAGTTGAAGATCGACGCCGCCACCGGCGGGCTCGCCAGTGAGCTGGCCCGCGTATGCCGGGCGGTCGAACAGGCCGCCGGGGCCGGCGATCCCCGGCTGCCGGAGGCGATTGCTGCGCTGCTGGCCGCCGTCGGGGTATACCGCAGCGACTACCCGGCACTGTCGCAGACCCTCGGCGCAGCGATGGCCGCCACGATCGCCGCTGAGCCGGAACTGGCTGCGCCACTGGAGATTCTGGCCTGCGCGCTGGCCCACCCGGAACCCGCCGCCCGGCTCCAGCAGTTGTGCGGGGCGATGACCGCCAAGGCCGTGGAGGACTGCTACTTCTACCGGGATGCCCGGCTGGTCTCGCTCAACGAGGTCGGCGGGGACCCGCAGCGTTTCGGGGTCAGCGCGGCGGAGTTCCACCGCGCCGCCGCCGTCCGGGCACAGCTGTGGCCGCACGCCATGACCACCCTGTCCACCCACGACACCAAGCGCGGCGAGGACGTCCGCGCTCGCATCGGTGTGCTGTCCCAGGCCGCGGGTCTGTGGTCGGAGCTGGTGAACTCGCTGGGACAACGCCCTGCCTCCGCCCGACCGGCTGACCGGACTGTTCCTGTGGCAGAACATCTTCGGAATATGGCCGATCGACGGTCGCCTCAGCGGACGTCTTCGAGAGCGGATGCACGCCTATACCGAGAAGGCGATTCGCGAGGCGGGCCGTCGAACCTCCTGGGACGAAACCGGACGGGGAGTTCGAACGGGCGGTGCACACCTGGCTGGACACCGTGCTGGACGGACCGCCCGCCGCAGAGATGACCGCACTGGTGGACCGCCTTCTGCCGCATGCGCACAATGACGCTCTGGGCCAGAAACTGCTGGCACTCACGGTCCCCGGCATCCCGGATGTCTACCAGGGCACCGAACTATGGGAGGACAGCCTCGTCGATCCCGACAACCGTCGACCGGTCGACTACGACGAACGCCGGGAAGCGCTGCACCGTCGCGATCATCCGAAACTGCGCGTGGTCGCCGCCGCGCTCGCCGCACGCCGCGACCGGCCGGAGAGCTTCCTGCGCGGCGGGTATCAGCCGGTGCTGGCCGACGGCCCCGCCGCCGAACACCTGGTGGCCTTCCGGCGTGGCGACGACGTGCTGGTGGCGGTCACCCGCTGGACGCTGACTCTCGCCGAAACCGGCTGGGGCCCAACGGCCCTGACACTGCCGCCCGGAACATGGATCGACCGGATCACCGGCGCCCGCCACCACGGTTCCACACCGGCGTCGCGGCTGTTCGGCGAACTGCCGGTGGCCCTGTTGGAGAGAGCCGATGACTGAGTTCGCGGTGTGGGCCCCGCTACCGCGACAGGTACGTCTCGACGTCGACGGCGCACTGCACCGGATGACCCGCGCCGACGACGGCTGGTGGCGGACGGACGTGGACTGCCGCCCGGATGCCCGGTACGGATTCGTCCTCGATGACGACCCTGCCGTCCTGCCCGACCCGCGCTCGGCTCGCCAACCCGACGGAGTTCACGAGCGCTCGCAACTGTGGGATGCCCGGGGCGCGGCCTGGAGCGATGCCGACTGGCCCGGCCGCAGCATCGAAGGTGCCGTCATCTACGAACTGCACACCGGAACGTTCACCCCGGAGGGAACCTTCGACGCCGCCATCGGAAGACTCGACTACCTGGTCGACCTCGGTGTCGACCTGATCGAACTGATGCCCGTCAACGCGTTCAACGGCACCCACGGGTGGGGCTACGACGGGGTGCTGTGGTTCGCGGTGCACGAACCGTACGGCGGACCGGACGCCCTGGTCCGCCTCATCGACGCCTGCCACGCCCGCGGCCTGGGCGTGCTGATCGACGCGGTGTTCAACCACTTGGGGCCCTCGGGGAACTACCTTCCCCGCTTCGGCCCCTACCTGTCGGACTCGGCCAACCCGTGGGGGCAGGGCGTCAACCTGTCCGGGCCGGGCGCTGACGAGGTTCGCCGCTACATCATCGACTGCGCACTGCGCTGGATGCGGGACTTCCACGCCGACGGCCTGCGCCTGGACGCCGTGCACGCGTTGGTCGACAACACCGCGATCCACATCCTCGAGGAACTCGCCGCCGAGACCGACGCCCTATCAGTCGTCGTCGGAAGGCCGCTGTCGCTGATCGCCGAGAGTGACCTGAACGACCCACGGCTGATCACCCCGCGGGACCGCGGCGGCTACGGCATGACCGCGCAGTGGGACGACGATATCCACCACGCCATCCACACCGCCGTCTCCGGTGAGCGGCAGGGCTACTACGCCGACTTCGGCTCGATGGCGGCGCTGGCGGTGACGTTGCGCAACGGCTACTTCCACGCCGGCACCTATTCGTCGTTCCGGGGGCGCCGGCACGGTCGACCGCTGGACACCAGCCTGATCCCGGCCACCCGACTGCTGGCCTACACCTGCACCCACGACCAGGTCGGGAACCGGGCGGCCGGGGATCGCCCCGCCCAGAACCTGGATACCGGCCAATTGGCCATCAAGGCGGCCCTGGTACTCGGATCGCCCTACACGGCAATGCTTTTCATGGGCGAGGAGTGGGGGTCAACCAGACCGTTCCAGTTCTTCAGTTCCCATCCCGAACCGGACTTGGCACGCGCCACCGCCGAGGGCCGCAGGGCGGAGTTCGCCGAACACGGGTGGGACGCCGACACCGTTCCCGACCCGCAGGATCCGGACACCTTCGAGCGCTCGAAGCTGGACTGGACCGAGGCCGTCGAACCCGTGCACGCCGAACTTCGGGATTTCTACCGGACCCTGATCCGGTTGCGGCGCACCGAGCCTGACATGGCCGACCCGTGGTTGCCCGATCTGGGGGTCGACGTCGATGAGGACCGGCGCTGGATCGTGATGCGGCGCGGCGCTGTGGCGATCGCCGCCAACCTGGGGACCGAAGCGGTCGAGGTGGGCGTCGGCGGTGATGCGCTCGCCCAGTGGGGCCTCCCTGAGATCGGCGCCGACCGCACCATGCTCCCCGCCCACTCGGTGGCCGTGGTCCGGTCTGTGGATTGAGGAAGTCGGGCCGCGCCGCGACGGACCATCATCGGCGCCATGACACAACCACCCACGATCGACACCGCAACCGACCCGATCCACTGTGCCGAGGACATGCGGCAGCGCTGGCGTGCACTCATGGGGCCGTTGGGTTTTGGCGAGAGACTGCTGTGGCTCGGCTTCGTCGGCAGCGACCGCCGAATGCTCAAGGTGCTCAGCCAGATTCCCATCGGACGTGCTCCGCGCCAGGACGTGGTCGACGACCTGATGATCGGCCTTGCGGTCCTGCTGGAGGATTTCGAAAGCGACACCTCGGTGGCACTGCTGCTCACCCGGCCCGGGAGGGACCCGGTGTCGGCCGAAGACCGGAGGTGGGCCGAGGTCCTCACCGCGGCCGCCGGCCGGATCGGGGTCCCACTGGAGCCGGTCTTCCGGGCCAATGATCTCGCCGTCATTCGGCTGTGACGGCCCGCGACCGGTGCCCACCGCTCAGGTCAGGTAGCGGTAGGCCGGAGACCCCGGCTCGAGCGCCTCGACGTGCAGTCCCGAGGCGTCCATCCGGGCGCGCAGGCCCTCCAGGTCGGCCGCCGAGCCGAGTTCGATGCCGACCAGCGCCTCGCCGGTCTCCCGGTTGTTGCGCTTGACGTACTCGAACAGCGTGATGTCGTCATTGGGCCCGAGCACCTCGTCGAGGAAACGGCGCAGCGCGCCGGGCTCCTGCGGGAAGTCGACCAGGAAGTAGTGCTTGAGTCCCTAGGTGCACCAGCGACCGCTCGAGCACCTCGCCGTACCGGGAGACGTCGTTGTTGCCGCCCGAGATCAGGCACACCACCGTCGATCCCGGAGTCACCTCGGCCTCGAGCAGTCCGGCGACCGACAGCGCGCCGGCCGGCTCGGCGATGATGCCCTCGTTCTGGTAGAGGTCGAGCATCGCGGTGCACACCGCACCCTCGTCGACGGTGGTCACCGACACCATGTCGCCCGCCGCGGACAGCGCCTGAAATGTCAGCGCACCGGCACGCTTGACGGCGGCGCCGTCGACGAACTGGTCGACGTGCTCGAGAGTCGACCGGCCGGCCCTCGGCCAGCGCGGCGATCATCGACGCGGCCCCGGCCGGCTCGATGCCCAGCACCGCGGTGTTGGTCGTCCGCTCGGCCAGGTAGGTGGTGATTCCGGAGATGCAGCCGCCGCCGCCGACCGGGACGATGACCAGGTCGGGCTCCCTGCCGAGCTGATCGAGGATCTCCACGGCGATGGTGCCCTGACCGGCCATGGTGCGCGGGTCGTCGTAGGGCGGAACCAGCGTGGCGCCGGTGCGGGCCACGTCGGCGATGGCGGCCTCGGCGGCATCGTCGTAGGTGGATCCGCCGACGATGACCTCGATGAACTCGCCACCGTGATAGCGGATGCGGTCCCGCTTCTGCTTCGGGGTCTTCGCCGGCACATAGACCCGGCCGTGCACCTTCATGGTCCGACAGGCCAGTGCGAACCCCTGCGCGTGGTTGCCCGCCGAGGAGCACACCACCCCGGCACGTAACTCGTCCCCGCTGAGTTGCTTGAGCAGGTTGTAGGCGCCGCGGAGCTTGTAGGAGCGCACGCTCTGCAGGTCTTCGCGCTTCAGGTACACCTCGGCGCCGGTGGCGGCGGAGAGTCGATCGCTGAAGTCCAGCGGAGTCTGCTGGGCAAAATCGGCGATCCGCGCAGCGGCCGCGTCGATGTCGGCCGCGGTGATCGGCGACGACACAGAACGGTGGCTCAGGTCAGCGGACACCGCATTATGGTGCCACCGGTCAGGGCGAATCAGTGAATCGGGGTGAGCACGAACACCGGGATCTCCCGGTCGGTTTTGCGCTGGTAGTCGGCATAGTCCGGCCACACCGCGACGGCGCGTTCCCACCAGGTCGCCTTCTCGTCACCGACGACCTCCCGAGCCTCGTACTCGGCCGTCCGGGTGCCGTCCTGCAGTTCGACGCGCGGATGGGCGGTGATGTTGTGGTACCAGACCGGGTGCTTCGGCGCTCCGCCCAGCGATGCCACCACCGCGTATTGACCGTCGTGTTCGACCCGCATGAGCGGGGTCTTGCGCAGCTTGCCGGTCTTGGCGCCGACGGTGGTCAGCAGCACGACGGGCCTGCCCTTCAACTCGGTGCCCTGTGTTCCCCCCGAGGACATGTACAACTCCGCGTTCTCACGGGCCCAATCGGATGTGCTCGGTTCGTATTCACCCTCAAGCGGCATGGTTGCAGCCTAGTAGCCGGAAGGTCGGCCGGGGATAGAGCGACCGGTTAATCTGAGGACTCTGGAGAGATCGAGAGAGGAGCCCGACGTGCGCAAGCCCCACCTGTCCGGAATCATGATCGCCGCGGCCGCAGTCTCGTTGTTCGTCGCACCCTCGATCGCCGGCGCGGACAACGAATTCAACGGTCAGACCTACGCCGAAGCCGAGCGGGCGATCAAGGAAGCCGGCATGACGAGCAGGCTGGGAGCCGTCGTCGGCGACGAGCTACCCACATCGGAATGCATCGTTTCCGGGTCCCACACGGCCGAGGTGGTCGGTGCGAGCGGATTCACCGGCGGCAGCGAGGTCGTGCTCAATCTGAACTGCAACAGTGCCGGCCCGACACCGGGACCCCAGCAGAGCGAACAAGCGACAGCCGACGCGGAGCAGACCAAGAACGAATCCCTGATGGATCAGCAGGCCAATCCCGATGAGGCCGGAGGAGGCGGCCAGACGGGCGGCTAGGCCACGTTCAGCGCCTCAGCCGCCCAGACATCCCGGGCCCAGCAGCGCCTTGAGGTCACCCATCAAGGCCGAGGACGGTGTGACGCGCAACGACTGATCCAACTCCAGCGTGGTGATCCGCTCACCGCTGATGAGCCGCAGATGCACCTGCGATGTGCCGGGGTGCCGGGCCAGAACCTGCTTGAGTGCGGTGACCTTGTCCAGCGTGCACTGTCGCGTCGGCAGGCTCACCGCCAGCGGCCGGTCCGGTTGGGCGTTGGAGAAGTCCGGCACCACAAGGTCATTGGCGATCAGGGTGATGCGGTCGTCCTGGATACGCACCTTGCCGCCCACCAGCACCACCGCGTCGTCGGCGATCTCCGCCCCGAACAACGAATAGGTCTGCGGAAAGAACATCACCTCGATGCCGCCGGTGAGGTCTTCCAATTGCGCTGAGGCCCAGGGTATTCCGCTCTTGTTGACCCGTCGGTTGACGGAGGCCAGGATGCCGCCGACCCGCACCTGCGTGTCGTTGGCCACGTCGCCGTCGAGAATGGCCGGGATGGCGGTGTCCACCTGAGCGGCGAGCAGGTGCGCGACCCCGTTGAGCGGGTGCCCGGACACGTAGAGACCGAGCATCTCGCGTTCCAGGGCGAGCTTGTGCTTGTCGTCCCACTCCTCGTTGGGCACCTTGATGGTGAACACCGCATCGGTGCCGCCGCCCCCGTCTTCAGAGCCGCTGCCGAAGAGGTCGAACTGCCCCATCGCCTCGGCCTTCTTGGTGCCGAGCACCGATTCCACGGCGTCGCTGTGCACCAGAAACAGGCCTTTGCGCGGGTGGCCCAGGGAATCGAAGGCGCCGGCCTTGACCAGGGACTCGGTGACCTTCTTGTTGCAGGCGCCGATGTCGATCTTGTTGAGGTAGTCGGAGAAGTCGGTGAACGCGCCCTTGTCGGTGCGCGTCGCGACCAGCGAACTCACCACGTTGGCGCCCACGTTGCGGATGGCGCCGAGACCGAACCGGATGTCATTGCCCACCGAGGCGAAGTTCTGCACCGACTCGTTGACGTCGGGTGGTAGCACCGTGATGCCCAGGCGACGGCAGTCGGCCAGGTAGACGGCGGCCTTGTCCTTGTCGTCGCCGACGGAGGTGAGCAGACCCGCCATGTACTCGGCCGGATAGTTCGCCTTCAGAAAGGCGGTCCAGTACGAAACGAGGCCGTAGCCGGCGGCGTGCGATTTGTTGAACGCGTACCCCGCGAACGGCAGGATGGTGTCCCACAGCGCCTTGACGGCACGCTCGGAGAAGCCGTTGGCGGTCATGCCCTCGTAGAAGCCCTTGTACTCGGCCTCGAGCACCTCGAGTTTCTTCTTGCCCATGGCTTTTCGCAGCGCGTCGGCCTTGCCCATGGTGTAGGAGGCGACCTTCTGGGCGATGAACATGATCTGTTCCTGGTAGACGATCAGACCGTAGGTCTCCGAGAGGATCTCCTTGAGCGGCTCTTCCAACTCGGGATGGATCGGTTTGATGGCCTGGCGGCCGTTCTTGCGGTCGGCGTAGTCGTTGTGGGCGTTCATGCCCATCGGGCCCGGGCGGTACAGCGCGAGCACGGCGACGATGTCGTTGAACTCGGTGGGCTGCATGCGCCGCAGTAGATCCCGCATCGGGCCGCCGTCGAGCTGGAAGACCCCCAGGGTGTCGCCGCGGCCCAGCAGTTCGTAGGCCTTGGGGTCATCCAGCGGCAGGGACTCCAGGTCGAGGTCGATGCCGCGGTTGGCCTTGATGTTCTCGATGCAGTCGCCGATGATCGTCAGGTTCCGCAAGCCCAGGAAGTCCATCTTCAGCAGGCCGATGGCCTCGCATGACGGGTAATCCCAGCCGGTGATGATCGCGCCGTCCTGCGGGCGCTTCCACAGCGGAATGGCCTCGATCAGCGGTTCGGAGCTCATGACCACGGCGCAGGCGTGCACGCCGGCGTTGCGAACCAGGCCCTCGAGCCCGCGGGCGGTCTCGTAGATCGTTCGCACGTCGGGGTCGGTGTCGATCAGGCCGCGGACCTCGGCGGCCTCCTTGTACCGCTCGTGGCTCGGATCGGTGATCCCCGCCAGCGGGATGTCCTTGGCCATGATCGGCGGCGGCAGCGCCTTGGTGATCCGGTCGGCGATGGCGAAACCGGGCTGCCCGTAGTGGACGCGGGCCGAATCCTTCAGCGCCGCCTTGGTTTTGATGGTTCCGAACGTGATGACCTGGGCGACACGGTCACTGCCCCACCTCTCGGCGGCGTAGCGCACCATCTCGCCGCGGCGGCGGTCGTCGAAGTCGATGTCGATATCCGGCGCCGACGGGCGTTCGGGATTGAGGAAGCGTTCGAACAGCAGCCCGTGCGGGATGGGGTCGATGTTGGTGATGCCGAGTGCGTAGGCCACCAGCGACCCGGCCGCCGATCCACGGCCGGGACCGACCCGGATGTCGATGGACTTCGCATAGTTGATCAGGTCGGCGACGATGAGGAAGTAGGACGGGAATCCCTTGCCGCAGATGACGTCGATCTCGTAAGCCGCGCGCTCGGTGTACTCCGCCGGCACGCCGGCGGGAAGCCGCCGGCGAAGACCAGCCTCGACCTCATGACGCAGCCAGGACCCCTGATCGTGTCCTTGCGGCACCGGGAAGATCGGCATCCGGTCCCGTGGTGTCCACACGTCGGCGTAGGACTGCACCCGCTCGGCGATCAGCAGGGTGGAGTCGCAGGCTTCGGGAATCTCGGTGTCCCACAGGGCACGCATTTCGGCGGCGGACTTCAGGTAGTAGCCGTCGCCGTCGAACTTGAACCGGTTGGGATCCGACAGCGTCTTGCCGGTCTGCACGCACAGCAGGGCTTCGTGGTTGTGGGCCGCCTCACGGGTGACGTAGTGGCAGTCGTTGGTGGCCAGCGGCCGGATGCCGAGTTTGCGCCCGACGTCGAGCAGGCCCTCGCGGACCCTGCGCTCGATCGACAGCCCATGGTCCATCAACTCCAGGAAGTAGTTGTCCGCCCCGAAGATTTCGCGCCACTTGGCGGCCGATGCGATCGCCTCATCCACCTGGCCCAGGCGCAGCCGGGTCTGCACCTCGCCGGACGGGCATCCGGTGGTGGCGATGATGCCCTCGGCGTGTTCGGCGATGATGTCGGCGTCCATCCGGTTCCACTTGCCGAGTTGGCCCTCGAAGGAGGCCAGCGAGGTCAGCTTGAACAGGTTGCGCAGACCGGTGGCGTTCTCGGCCACCATCGTCAGGTGGGTGTAGGAACCGCTGCCGGAGACGTCATCGGACTTCTGCCCGGGGTCGCCCCACAGGATGCGGCGGGTATCGAAACGAGAAGCGGGAGCCACATAGGCCTCGACGCCGATGATCGGCTTGATCCCGACCTTGGTCGCCGCGTTGTAGAACTCGCTGGCGCCGAACATGTTGCCGTGGTCGGTCATCCCGATGGCGGGCATCTCCAGGCGCTCGGCCTCGGCCAGCATGGGGGTGATCTTGGCGGCACCGTCGAGCATCGAGTACTCGGTGTGGTTGTGCAGATGCACAAACGAATCGCCGCGACGAGCGCTTGCGCGAGGAGCCGACGGATCACCCATAGGCCCGTCAGTCTAGGGCCGCCCGCTGACGCCTTCGGCGTGTCCTCGGCGCGTGTCCCGGGGCGTGCTCGCGGTCAGCTGCCGTCGCGCAGCATCTCCTCGATCTCCTTGGCCTGTTCGGGCTTGAGATCACCGGACAGCTGAAGCACCTGACCGTCGATCGGGCCGGTGATCTTGGGTCCCCAGACCACGGTGGAGCCCCGCACGAAGGCGATCTGATTGCCCACCTGGCCGGCGGTGAACTTGCCGAACTGCTCGGCGGATTCGTCGGTCATGGCCATCTGCACCGTCTCGACGCCGTCGAGGGGGTTGCGGAACGAGTCGACGCGGGTCAACTGCACCCGCAGCGCCTCGGGCTTGAGCTCGTATACGGCGGTCTTGGCGATGTCGCAGATCCGCAGGGGCTGATCGGGCGGGGTCGGGGGCGGCACCGGGCATTGGTCAGGGGTGGTGACGAAGGCGCTGACCACCGGTCGCACCGACAGCGGCTTGATGGTGAGCACCGGGGTCGTCGATGTCGTGGTGATCGGTCCGTCGGCGCCGTTCAACCGGCCGGAACCGAACAGGCCCAGCAGCGCGCTGACCAGCGGGACAACGATCGCGACCGAGGAGATCGCGGCCATCACCGCGATCAGTATCCGCCGGTTTCGCTTCTTGGTGTCAGTCATGATGCCTGCAAGGTACCTGCCGCATCCGCCCGCGCGGCCCGGGACCTTCGCAGAGCGTCCGCGCTGAACACCGCCAGGGCCACCCAGATCAGCGCGAAACCGGCCCACCGGGTCGGCGACATGGGCTCGTGGTCCACCAGCACACCCCAGGTGAGCTGCATCGACGGCGTCAGATATTGCAGGAGTCCCAGCGTCACCAGCGCAAGTCGCTGGGCCGCGGCGGCGAATAACAGCAACGGTACCGCGGTCACCGGCCCGCACAGCAGCATGAGCGTGGTGTGCCCGGGGCCGTGGTGGAGGAACTCCGCCTGTCCGCTCAGATGCAGCACCACCAGGTAGGTCGCCGCGAACGGCGCGGCAATGGCGGTCTCCACCGCCACGCTGACCCGGGGGTCGGTGGGCACCACCTTCTTGACGGCGCCGTATAGGCCGAAGGACAGCGCCAGCCCGATGGCGATCAGGGGCGGGCCGCCGACCCCCACCGACAGCAGCAGCACCGCCGCACACGCCAGCAGGAGCGCGACCCGCTGGACCCGGTTGAGCCGCTCACCGAACAGCGCCACCCCCAGCACCACGCTGACCAGAGGGGTGATGAAGTACCCCAACGCGGCGTCGACCACGTGATCGGAGTTGACGGAATAGATGTAGATCAACCAGTTAGTCGAGATCAGTCCCGAAGCCGCCGTCAGCAGGACCCAGGTCTGACGGCTGATCTCACGCAGGTCGCCCAACCGCCGGAGGGCAACCAGCAGCACCGTGAGCAACAGGACGGTCCAGACCACCCGATGGGCCAGGATCTCCAGCGACCCGGCCGGAGCCAGCGCGTCGAAGAAGAACGGGAAAACGCCCCACAGCCCGTAGGCCCCGAGGCCGTAGAGCAGACCGTTGGCGTCGGCGGGACGTTGCGGGGCGGCGCCGACGCCGGTGGCGCTCACGAGTCGGTGCGCAGCACGTCCAGGGCGTGTTGCAGATCTGCCGGGTAGGGGCTGGCGATCTCGATGCGGCGTCCGTCCGCGGGGTGGGCGAACGCCAGCGACCGGGCGTGCAGCCATTGCCGCTCCAGGCCGAGTCGTTTGGCCAGCACCGGATCCGCTCCGTAGGTGAGGTCCCCGACACAAGGGTGGTGCAGAGCCGCGAAGTGCACGCGGATCTGATGCGTGCGACCGGTTTCCAGGTGGATGTCGAGCAGGCTGGCGGCGCGGAACATCTCGACGGTGTCGTAGTGGGTGATGCTGTGCCGGCCGTTCTCGGTGACGGCGAACTTCCAGTCGTGGCCGCGGTGGCGGCCGATCGGGGCGTCGATGGTTCCGCTGGACGGGTCGGGATGTCCCTGTATGACAGCGTGATACCGCTTGTCGACGGTGCGCTGCTTGAACGCCCGCTTGAGCACGGTGTAGGCGTGCTCGGACAGCGCGACCACCATGACACCGGAGGTGCCGACGTCGAGGCGCTGAACGATTCCCTGGCGTTCGTGGATGCCCGAGGTGCTGATCCGGAAGCCGGCCGCGGCCAGTCCACCGAGCACCGTCGGGCCGTGCCAGCCCACCGTCGCGTGCGCGGCCACCCCCGGCGGCTTGTCCACCGCGACGATGTCGTCGTCGGAGTACAGGATGGTCATGCCCTCGATCTCGACCGGCGTGTTCTCCACCGGCGCAGGCTCTTCCGGCAACCTGACCGTCAGCCATGCCCCCGCTTCGAGCCGGTCGGACTTGCCGGCCCGCACTCCGTCGATCAGGACTCCGCCGTCCTCGGCGACCGTCGCAACCGCGGTGCGCGACAGGCCCAGCAACCGGGCCAGACCGGCGTCCACCCGCATCCCGGCCAGGCCCTCGGGGACCGGCATCGACCGCTCGGTCATCAGGCTGACTCTGCGCCGGCGTCCGGGGGACCTGCGGGCCTGCGCCGTTCCGGCGAGTCGAAGTCGTAGCCGAACAGCGACAGACCCACCAGCAGCATCGCGCCGCCGACGACCGCGGGGTCCGCGACGTTGAACACCGGCCACCAGCCGATGGACAGAAAGTCCACCACGTGTCCGCGCAGCGGCCCGGGCGAGCGGAAGAATCGGTCCACCAGGTTGCCCAGCGCCCCGCCGAGGATCATGCCGAGCCCGACGGCCCACCACGGCGACACCAGTCGCCGGCCCATCCAGATGATGCCGACGACGACGCCGACGGCCACCAGGGTCAACACCCAGGTGTAGCCGGTCGCCATCGAGAACGCGGCGCCGGAATTGCGCACCAGCGTCCAGGTGACGGTGTCGCCGATGATCGACACCGGCTGACCGGGGGTCAGCAGCTTGACGGCCAGGACCTTGGTGACGATGTCGAGCAGGAGAACCGCGCCGGCCACCGAGAACAGCAGGCGCAGACGGCGGCTGGACCGAACCGGCGCCGGTCCGTCGGGGGCCGGGACCGTCCCGTCGGATCCTGGGGCGGTCTGGTCGGTCACTCCCCCATCATTCCCTAACGCCCCGGCCCGGCATGATGACGGGCATGGCGGGTCTTGTTGTCATCACCACCGGCGGCACCATTGCGACCAGCGCCGGGGCCGACGGCGCGTTGCGGCCGGCCCGCAGCGGCGCCGAACTGGCCGCCGGTCTGGACGTCGACGTGATCGATCTCATGAGCGTGGACTCCTCCCAGCTCACCCCGGCCGACTGGGTGCGGATCGCGGCCGCCGTCGCCGATGCCGCGGATTCGGCCGACGGTGTGGTGATCACCCACGGCACCGACACCATGGAGGAGACCGCGCTGTGGCTCGACCTGGGCTATGCCGCCGAGGTTCCGGTCGTGCTGACCGGGGCGGCCCATGCCGCGGACGCTCCCGACGCCGACGGCCCGGCCAACCTGCGCGACGCGTGCACCGTGGCGGCCAGTCCGCAGGCTCGGGGGTTGGGCGTCCTGGTGAGTTTCGCCGGGGCGGTGCTCACTCCCCTGGGCATGTCGAAACTCGGTGGTCCGCCGGTGTTCACCGGCTCCCAGGTCGGGTCCGTGACCGAAGGAACGTTCTCGGTGCTGGCCGCCAAGGCCCGGCCCTACCTGGGTCCCATCACGTCCGCACCCCGGGTGGACATCGCGGCCGCCTACCCCGGGGCCGACGGGACGGCGATCGATGCGTTCGCGGCGGCCGGGGCACGTGGGGTGGTCGTCGAGGCGATGGGAACCGGCAATGTCGGCGACGCCGTTCTCGACGCGGTGGCGCGCGCCTGCGGACACGGTGTCGCCGTCGCGGTCACCACCCGCGTTCCCGGCGGCGGTACCCGGGCCGCATACGGACCGGGCCATGATCTCGCCGCGGCCGGTGCACTGCTGGTGCCGCGGCTGCGCAGCAGCCAGGCGCGGGTGCTGTTGATCGCCGCCCTCGGTGCGGGGCTACCCGTCGACGAGGTCGTCGCCCGCTGGGGTTGAGCCCGACTCCGGGAAATCCGGCCAGTCCAGGCTCTCGACGGGATCGGCGGCGGTCAGGTCGGCAGTGTCGATCGCGAAGGTCCGCATCAATCCGGTTCCGCTGCTGCGTGTTTCAAAACGAACACTGACCACCCCGTGTCCGGCTCCCTGGACCCAGCCGTGACCGAACTCCGGGTGCCGCACGTCGTCACCGACCCGCCAGCCGGCCACGGCCGGTTCCGGCACCGGACCGACGGATCCGCTCTGCGAGGATTCGATCGCGTGCTGTTCGAGATCCGGGAACAGCGATTCCTGCCGGACGTCACTGAGACCCGAAAAGCCCACTCCCAGTAAGCGAATGGGACCGATCTCGCGCGGGTCGAGCAGCAGCCGACGGGCGGTGGCGGCGAGGGTGCCCGCGTCGGCGGTGGCGTAGGGCAGGGTGGCCGACCGGGTCAGCGTCGACATGTCGGCCTTCTTCAGCTTCACCGTGACCGTCCGGGCACCGCGACCGTCGCGGAGCAGTCGGCGATGGGCATGCTCGGCGATCGGTGCGGCGGCGTCATGCAGTTGCTCGACGGTGGTCAGGTCGGTGGCGAACGTGGATTCGGCACTGATCTGTTTGGCCTCGGCGCGTTCGGAGACCGGGCGGTCGTCGATACCCCGGGCCAACCGGTGCAGTGCCGGACCGACACTGGCTCCCAGGATGTCGGCGGCCTCGGCGTCGGACAGCGCGGCCAGCTTGCCGACGGTGTCGATGCCGAGTCGGTGCAGCTTCTCCTCGGCCACCGGGCCGATGCCCCAGAGCCGGCGTACCGGCAGGCTCTCCAGCAGCAGCTGTTCCTCATCGCGCCGGATCACCCGCACACCATCGGGTTTGGCCAGACCGGAGGCGATCTTGGCGATCTGCTTGCCCGACCCGGCGCCCACCGAGGCCACCAGCCCGGTCTGCTCGAGAACCTGGCGGCGCAGCAGAACGCAGAACTGCTCGACCTGCCCTGCCGAAGCACCGGCCAGCTCGGCGGGCTCGCCGAACGCCTCGTCGAAGGACAGCTGCTCGAGCACCGGAACGACGGCGCGGACGGCCGCCATCACCCGTCTGCTGGCGAGGCTGTACACAGCCCCGCGCGGCGGCAGCACCACCGCTCCCGCACCGACCAGGCGACGGGCCTGGTGCACGGGCATCGCCGAGCGGGCGCCGAACGCCCGGGCCTCGTAGCTGGCACCGGCCACCACCCCGCGGCCACCGGTCCCGCCGACCAGGACCGGCCGGCCGCGCAGGGTGGGGCGGGTCAGCTGCTCGACTGACGCGAAGAACGCGTCCATGTCGAAATGCAGCACCCAGCGGGACACCCCAGCAGGCTAGCCCCGCCGAGCTCAGGCCTTGGCGATCGCCACCCGCACCCCGTCGCCGATCTCCACCCCGTCGGCCGGGTCGCCGAACTCGAATCCGGTGGCCAGGATCTCGCCCGCGATCAGGTCCCGGTGGGTGCGGGCCCAGTCGGCGTGCGCGTCCGGCACCGCCATCACGACGGTGATCCGGTCGCTGACCTCCAGACCCGACGACTTGCGCAGGTCCTGCAGTTCGCGGATGCGGTCCTTGGCCCAGCCCTCGGCCTCCAGTTCCGGCGTGACGGTGTCGTCGAGGACCACCAGGCCCGCGCCACCGGGCAGGGCCGCGGTGCAGGCCGGGTCCGCGGCGACCAGCTTGGAGTCGTACTCACCCTCCTGCAGCACGACGTCACCGGCGCTGAGCGTGCCGTCTGCGTTGAGCACACCCGCGCCGGCCTTGACCGCCTTGATGGCGTCCTGCACGGTCCTTGCCCAGCCGCGGCCCCGCCACCCGGGCGTTGACCGTCAGCTCGAACCGGCCGTGAGCGGCGATGTCGTCGGTGAGCTCGACCGCCTTGACGTTGAGCTCATCGGCGATCAGCCCGGTGAACGGGTCGAGGTGCTGCGGATTGTCCACCGCCACGGTCAACTTCGGCAGCGGCAGCCGCACCCGCAGCTTCTTGGCTTTTCGTAACGACGACCCGGCCGAGCAGACGTCGCGCACCTGGTCCATGGCCGCCACCAGCGTTCCGTCGGCCGGGATCACGCCGGCCTCCGGCCAGTCGGTCAGATGCACCGAACGTCCGCCGGTGATACCCCGCCAGATCACCTCGCCCGCCATGGGCAGCAGCGGCGCGGCCAGCCGGGTGGTGACCTCCAGGACCGTGTGCAGGGTGTCGATCGCGTCGGGATCCTCATCCCAGAACCGCGAACGGGACCGTCGCACATACCAGTTCGTCAGCGCCTCGGTGAACTGACGCAGTTGTTCGCAGGCACCGGAGATGTCGCAGACGTCCATCGCAGCGGTGAGATCGTCGCGCAGCACGGCCAGCTTGGCCAGGATGTAGCGGTCCAGCACGTGGGTCGAATCGGTACGCCACGTGCCGACTTTCGGCGCGTAGAGCGCCAGGAAGCTGTAGGCGTTCCACAGCGGCAGCAGCACCTGCCGCACACCCTCCCGGATACCCTGCTCGGTGACGATCAGGTTGCCGCCGCGCAGGATCGGCGAGGCCATCAGGAACCAGCGCATGGCATCGGAGCCGTCGCGGTCGAACACCTCGTTGACATCGGGATAGTTGCGCAGCGATTTGCTCATCTTGGCGCCGTCATTGCCCAGCACGATGCCGTGCGCGACGCAGGTTTTGAACGCCGGGCGGTCGAACAGCGCGGTCGCCAGCACGTGCAGCGTGTAGAACCATCCGCGGGTCTGGCCGATGTACTCGACGATGAAATCGCCGGGGAAATGCGTCTGGAACCAGTCTTCGTTCTCGAACGGGTAGTGCACCTGCCCGAACGGCATCGACCCGGAGTCGAACCAGACGTCGAACACGTCCTCGATGCGCCGCATCGTCGACATGCCGGTGGGATCGTCAGGGTTGGGCCGGGTCAGCTCGTCGATATAGGGCCGGTGCAGGTTGTCCGGCCGAACCCCGAAGTCGCGTTCCAGTTCGTCGAGACTGCCGTAGACGTCGATACGCGGGTAGGCGGGATCGTCAGAGGTCCACACCGGAATCGGCGTGCCCCAGTAGCGGTTTCGTGAGATCGACCAGTCCCGGGCGCCTGCCAGCCACTTGCCGAACTGACCATCCTTGACGTGCTCGGGATACCAGGTGATCTGCTGGTTGAGCTCCACCATCCGGTCCCGGAATTCGGTGACGTGCACGAACCACGACGACACCGCCCGGTAGATCAGCGGATTGCGGCACCGCCAGCAGTGCGGGTACGGGTGGTCGTAGGTCTCGTGGCGGATCAACACCGGCGCATTGACCGCCGCGGGCCCGGTCCCGTTCTTCAGGTCCCGAATGATCTGGGCGTTGGCATCGAAAACCTGCTGGCCCTGGTAATCCGGCACGGTCGCGTCGAATCGGCCCTTGGCGTCGACCGGGGTGACCGGAATGATGCCGACGGTGTCGGTGGTGGCCTTGTCGTCCTCGCCGTAGGCCGGTGCCATGTGGACGATGCCGGTGCCGTCCTCGGTGGTGACGAAGTCACCCCGCAGCACCTGAAAAGCGTTGGCGGATGAAGCGAAATAGGGAAACGGCGGCAGATAGCGCAACCCGATCAACTGCTCACCGGTGTAGCTGCCGACGATCTCGGGGTCCTCCCCCAGTTCGCGGGCGTACGCGCCGAGCCGTGCGCGAGCCATCACCAGTCGCCGGCCGTCGACCTCGACGACGACGTACTCCACCTCGGGATTGACGGCCACCGCCTGGTTGGACGGCAGGGTCCACGGCGTGGTGGTCCAGATCAGCAGATAGGCGCCGTCCAGGTCGGATTCTGGTGCGCTGAGACGGAAACCGACGGTGATGGCCGGGTCCTGTCGGCTCTGATAGACGTCGTCGTCCATGCGTAACTCGTGGCTGGACAGCGGGGTCTCGTCGTTCCAGCAGTAGGGCAGGACACGTACACCCTCGTAGGCCAAACCCTTGTCCCACAATTGTTTGAATGCCCAGATGACCGATTCCATGAACGAGAGGTCCAGGGTCTTGTAGTCGTTGTCGAAGTCCACCCAGCGGGCCTGGCGGGTCACGTAGGCCCGCCACTCATTGGTGTACTTGAGGACCGAATCCCGGCAGGCGTCATTGAACGCCTCGATGCCCATCTGCTCGATCTGGGCCTTGTCGGTGATGCCGAGTTGACGCTGGACCTCCAGTTCGGCGGGCAAGCCGTGGGTGTCCCAGCCGAACCGCCGCTCCACCTTGTAGCCGCGCATGGTGCGGTACCGCGGCACGATGTCTTTGACGTATCCGGTCAGCAGGTGGCCGTAATGCGGAAGTCCGTTGGCGAACGGCGGGCCGTCGTAGAAGACGTACTCCGGTGCGTCGGCGCGGCGGTCGATGCTCGCGCGAAAGGTGTCGTCGACGGCCCAGTAGTCCAGCACGTCACGCTCGAGGGCGGGGAAGTCCGGGGATCCGGCGGGCGGCCGGGGATAGCCGGTCTGCGTCTCGGTCAGCTCCGTCATGAGCGTCCTCCAGTGCCGTTTCCGGGCACGGGGACGACGACGCGCTGGTGCGCGAGCGCCGCGGTACCACCCCGCTTACGCGTGCCCGCTACCGGGCCTACGTCGCTCATTGGCGGGCTGTGACGGGCCACACCCGTTCGGTTCTACTGGGCCCGGCGGCACACCGCCGAGGGCTGTTCTTCCGAAGGCTCCCCGGTGATGGCCGGATCGCTGCCGTTGGCGGTCATTCTAGCGCCGTCGCGGTTTTTGCCCGCGCTGAGCCCGACGGGGACAGGATCAGCCGACTGCGGCGCCGACCGGCGCGGGGCCGTACGCCGAGCCGAACTCGGTAATCGGCGTATAGCCGCGCTTACGCGCCGATGCGGCGCCACGCCGGATCAGGACACCGGTTCCCACGAACCCGGCCTGATCCGTTGCCACCAGGGGCGTGAGCAAGCGGTTGTGGACGAAGCTGAAGGCCAGGCCCTCGTCGGGAATGGCCCATCCGAACGATCCGCCCAGGCCGACGTGCCCGAACCCGGGGAGCACGCCGGGGATGGGCAGGCCGTGGAAGCCGAGGTGGAAGGCCAGTGGGACGATGAGGTTTCGGTCGGGCCACAGGCTGCGGCGACCGGTGAGCATGGCGACCCGGTCGGCCGAGAGATAACGCCGGCCGTCGATCACGCCGCCGTTCGCGATCGCACCGTACATCCGGGCCAGTGCCCGCGCCGTGATCACTCCATTGGCCGAGGGGAGCTCGGTGTCCAGCAGCGGAATGTCTCGCTGGACAACACCTTTCACTCCCGGGAAGTACATCGAACCGAACGCCGCCGAGAGCTCCAGCGCCGCGACCGCGGGGGCGACCGCATTGAACACCGGATTGGGGATGTTGAGTTGCGGCCCGATGATCTTCGCCACCCGGGTTGGGGCTCCGACCGGCGGACGGCCCAGATGGACGCCATCGGTGTTGAGCGGTGCGGCCACCTCCAGCCGCATCAACTCCCGCATTCCCCTCCCGGTCACCGAGCGGGCCAGCCCGGACAGCAGCCAGCCATAGGTCAATGCGTGGTAGGCCGACTTCCCGAAATGCCGGCCGACCGGCGCGGCGGCGATCCGCTCCTCCATGTGGTGGTGGTCGAGGAGTTCGCGCTTGCGCACCCCGCGCAGGTGCGAGAGTCCGGCGCGGTGGTGCATCACGTCGCGAACGGTGATCGCGCCCTTGCCGTTGGCACCGAACTCCGGCCAGTACTCGGCGACCGGAGCGTCATAGTCGATCAGCCCGCGGTCGGCCAGGCGGTGGACGACCGTGGACGCGACTCCCTTGGTCGCGGAGAACACCATCGGGGCGGTGTCGGCCGACCAACGGCGGCGGCCGCGGCGATCCGACCAGCCGGTCCACACATCGACCACCGGTTCGCCGTCGAGGTAGACCGAGAGGGCCCCGCCACCGAACCGGGGGTGCGGGAAAAGGCCGGCGAAACCGCGCACCGCGCAGGCGAAATGCGGGTCGGCGGCTCCCTGCACGCCACGGGGCAGGTCCAAACCGCGTTTGGCAACGTTGCCACGGGTCATATTGACAAATCTACAAGCCCGGACCCGACTGTTCAGGAAATCGTTGCAGATCTGTTAGTTTCGCCGTTCGCGGAATCCAGAATGCGTTGAGCCGCAACGGCCGGCGGCAACTCGCCGTCGCGGACCTGCCGTTCCACCTCCGCCCGCATCGCCCGGACGGCGGGGTGATTGAGCACCCGATCGAGAACGGCGTCGCGCACCATCGACCAGGTCCAATCCACCTGCTGCGCACGGCGCCGAGCCTCGAACTCCCCCGCCGCGGTCAAAACGTCACGATGCCGGAGCACGGTGTCCCACAACTCACGCAAGCCCGAACCTTCCAGTGCACTCATCGTCAACACCGGTGGGCGCCAGAGTGTTTCGCGCGGATAGATCAACCGGATGGCCGCCGACAGTTCGCGCGCCGCCGCGCTGGCCTCGATCGCGTGCTCGCCGTCGGCCTTGTTGACCACCACGATGTCGGCCAGTTCCAGCACGCCCTTCTTGATGCCCTGCAACTGATCTCCGGTACGGGCGAGGGTGAGGAAGACGAAGGTGTCGACCATGTTCGACACCGCCACCTCAGACTGGCCCACCCCGACCGTCTCGACCAGGATGACGTCGAAGCCGGCTCCCTCCAGCAGCACGATGGTCTCCCGGGTGGCCTTGGCCACCCCGCCGAGCGTCCCAGAGGTCGGCGACGGCCGGATGTAGGCGTCCGGATGGACGGCAAGCCGGGCCATCCTGGTCTTGTCACCGAGGATCGAGCCCCCGGTGCGCGTCGAGGATGGATCGACCGCCAGCACGGCCACCCGGTGGCCCAGTTCGATCAGATACATACCGAGCGCCTCGATGGTGGTGGACTTCCCCACGCCCGGCACCCCGGTGATCCCGATATGCATGGCGCTGCCCGCGCTGGGCATCAGATCCGTCAACAGCCGCTGTGCCTGCTCACGGTGGTCGGTCCGGGTCGATTCGACCAGCGTGATGGCCCGGGCCAGCGCCGAACGGTCGCCGGCGCGGATCGCGGCGGCGAGCGCGTCGGTGTCGGGAGCCCCCGACGGGAGCGGGTCCGTCAACTCAGGGGGCCCATCAGCTCAGGTCGTAACCGAGGCGCTCGGCAAGCTTGTTCAGCAAGCTCACCGCGGCGTCGGCGATGACCGTCCCGGGGGGATAGATGGCGGTGGCACCGGCGGCGTAGAGATCGTCGAAGTCGCCGGGCGGGATGACCCCGCCGACGACGATCATGATGTCGGGACGCCCGACGTCGGCCAGCGCCGCGCGCAGCGCCGGTACCAACGTCAGGTGACCCGCCGCCAGCGAGGACACCCCGACGACATGGACGTCGTTGTCGGCCGCCTGCCGGGCCACCTCGTCGGGGGTGGAGAACAGCGAGCCGACGTCCACATCGAAGCCGATGTCGGCGAACGCCGTGGCGATGACCTTCTGGCCCCGGTCGTGCCCGTCCTGGCCCATCTTGGCGACCAGGATGCGTGGCCGGCGCCCATCGGCCTCGGCGAACCTCTGCACCAGTCGGGTGGCCTCGGAGAGTCCGGTAATGCTGCCTCCTGCACTGACTTCGTCGCGATAAACCCCTGCAATGGTGCGGATCTCAGCCTGGTGGCGGCCGTAGACCTGCTCCAGCGCATCGGAGATCTCACCGACGGTCGCCTTGGCCCGGGCGGCGTCGATGGCCAGCGCCATCAAGTTGTTGCCCAGACCGTCGTCTCGACCCATCCCCTGGTCGCTTCGCTCCTGCCCGCCGGCGGCGGGTCCGGTGGCCGCGGCTGCGCGGGTGAGCTCGGCCAGCGCCGCCCGGACCGCGTGCTCGTCGCGCTCGGCGCGCAGCCGGGCCAGCTTCTCGAGTTGTTCGGCACGTACCCGGCTGTTCTCCACCTTGAGGACATCGATCTCGGAATCCTCGTCGACCTGATACTTGTTGACACCGATCACCGGCTGCTGACCGGAGTCGATGCGGGCCTGGGTCCGGGCTGCGGCCTCCTCGATCCGCAGCTTGGGGATTCCGTCGCTGATGGCCTGTGCCATTCCCCCGCGCTCGGTCACTTCGGCGATGTGCGCACGCGCCCGCTCGGCGAGGTGGTGGGTGAGCCACTCCACGTAGTACGACCCGGCCCAGGGGTCGATCGGCCGGGTGGTGCCGGACTCCTGTTGCAGCAGCAGTTGGGTGTTGCGGGCGATGCGGGCGGAGAAGTCGGTGGGCAGCGCCAGCGCCTCGTCGAGGGCGTTGGTGTGCAGCGATTGGGTGTGGCCCTGGGTGGCGGCCATCGCCTCGATGCAGGTCCGGGCGACGTTGTTGAAGGGGTCCTGGGCGGTCAACGACCAGCCCGACGTCTGCGAATGGGTCCGCAGTGACAGCGATTTCGGGCTTTGGCGATCCGAACCCGGCGACGAGTTCGCTCCACAGCAGCCGGCCGGCGCGCAGCTTGGCCACCTCCATGAAGAAGTTCATGCCGATACCCCAGAAGAAGGACAACCGCGGCGCGAACTTGTCGATGTCCAGGCCGGCGTCCAGGCCCGCCTTGATGTAGTCGACGCCGTCGGCCAGCGTGTAGGCCAGCTCGAGATCGGCTGTGGCACCGGCCTCTTGGATGTGATAGCCGGAGATCGAGATGGAATTGAACTTCGGCATCTTGGCGCTGGTGTAGGCGAAGATGTCGGAGATGATCCGCATCGAAGGCTTCGGCGGATAGATGTAGGTGTTGCGGACCATGAACTCCTTGAGGATGTCGTTCTGGATGGTCCCGGCGAGCTTCTCCGGCGGCACGCCCTGCTCCTCGGCGGCCACCACGTAGAGCGCGAGAATCGGCAGCACCGCGCCGTTCATCGTCATCGACACCGATACACCGGCCAGGTCGATCCCGTCGAACAGTTGGCGCATGTCCAGGATGGAGTCGATTGCCACGCCGGCCATCCCGACGTCGCCCTGCACCCGCGGGTGGTCGGAGTCGTAGCCGCGGTGGGTGGCCAGGTCGAAGGCCACCGACAGCCCTTTCTGCCCGGCCGCCAGATTGCGGCGGTAGAACGCGTTGGAGTCCGCCGCGGTCGAGAAGCCCGCGTACTGGCGGATGGTCCACGGCTGGTTGACGTACATCGTCGGATAGGGCCCGCGGATGAACGGCGGTTCGCCCGGCAGGCTGTCGAGTGGATAACCGGCGGCCACCACGGCATCACGGTCGGCCCCGGTGTAAAGCGGCTTGACGACGATCCCCTCGGGGGTCAGCCAGTCGAGTTGGTCGGGCGAGTAGCCGTGAGCCGATGCAGCCGCCGCAATGCGATCGGCGGCGGCTGCGGGAGTCGGGGGCGTCTCGTCGGACCCGTGCGACAGTGGGACGTCGGCGAAGTTGGGGATTGCGGTGCCGGCGGCGACCTCCGAACGAGTCACGATCATGCCCCCAATCGGGTGAGCAGCGCCGAGAGCGCTTCCACCGCATCGATTTTCGCGGTCAGGTAGCCGTCGGGGCGGGCTGCGGCGGAGATGTCGGCGACGGCCTTCTCCGGGCCGGCGAGCAGGACCTGACCGGCCCCGGCGGCACGGGCCGCCGAGGCGACCTGCTCGGCCTCCGAGCCGTAGCGGGCGTCGGTTCCGCAGATCACCACGACAGTGGCTCCCGCGTCGCGCACGGCCGCACCCACAGTGTCTGCGCCGACGCCTCCCGGGTTGACCGCTTCGATACCGCCGGAGGCCAGCAGATTCGCCGCGAAGGTGGCGCGGATGTTGTTCTCGGCCAGGGGGCCCAAAGGCAGCAGCAGAACGCGCGGCCGGACACCGGTGCGCGCGAGATAGCCGTCGGAACGGTCCCGCAGGGCTTCGAAGGCCATTGCGTAGCGCTGAACAGCAGCGGTGGCAGGAGCCTGCGGCAATGGCCGTTCGTCGAGGTTCGGGAATTCGTTGACACCGGTGACGGCGGTGCGGCGGTGGGCGATGTCGTCGGCCCGCCGGGCCCGCACGTGCTCGATCTGCTCGGCGACGTAGTCGTGGGCCTGCCGGAAGCCGCCCCGTGACTCGATGTCCTGGAAATACGACCACGCCTGGGCGGCAAGGGTTTCCGTGAGATCCTCGACGTACCATGAACCGCCGGCCGCGTCGAGCACGCGGCCCAGGTGCGACTCCTCGAGCAACAGCAATTGGCTGTTCCGGGCGATGCGGCGGGCGAAATCGGAACTCACACCGGGGAAGCCGCCGGGTATCGCGACGTCGAAGGGCAGCACCTCCACGCTGTCCGCTCCCCCGATTCCCGCCCCGAAGGCGGCGACCGTCGTGCGCAGCATGTTCACCCACGGATCGCGCTGAGTCATCATCGGCAGTGAGGTGACGGCGTGCAGTCGGGCGGCCCCGCTGTCGGGGTGACCCAGTACCTCGGCGATCCGGGCCCAGAGTTGTCTGGCCGCACGGAATTTCGCGATCGTCATGAATTGGTCGTCATCGGCGACCAGCCGGAAGCCGATCTGCCCCAGCGCATCGGCTACGTCGACCCCGGCTCCGGTCAACAGCCGAAGGTAGTCCGTCGCCGCCGCGATCACACCGGCCAGTTCCCATCCCGCGTTGGCGCCGCGGTTGTGAAATGCGGGACCGTCGAGGGTGATCGCCCGGACACCGGGTCTGCCCGCCAGACCGGCGGCCACCGCGACCACCTCGTCGACAGGGGGTGCCGACCGACCGCTGAGGTCGGCGGTGAGCGGGTCGGCCCCGAGGTCGATGGACATCTGCGCCCGCTTGGCGGCGTCCGCGCCGGCCACCAGCGCCCGAACCGCCTCGGCGGCAGTCCCGAACTCGGCGCCGGCGTCGATGCGGACCGGCGCCAGTTCCAGGTAGACCCCCTCCAGCCAGCGGTCGAGATCGCCGACGGCAATCCCGGTCCCACCGACCCGCAGGATCAGGGCGCTGACCCCGTTCACCAGGGCGTCGAGCACCACCGCGTTGCCGTCAGCGGGAGTGCCGGAGAAGCCGGGAGCGGGAAATTCCTCAGCGACCTTCCAGCCGGACAGAACGTCGGGATGCGGGTCCGCGCCGCGCACGAAGGGCCAGTCGCCGGGGAGCGCGGGCTCAGGTAGTCCGTCCAACGCGGTGTAGAGCGCCCGGACCGGGAATCCCTCATAGGTCGGGGAGTCCAGCAGACGCTCCGGTTCGTCGCCCAGGTCGGCGGGAGCGCGTCGGCCGCCTTTGGTCAGCACATCGGCGACGGCGCAGCGCCATCGGGCGCGAGCCTGCTCGAGGCCTTTCTCCTGAACTGGAGACACCGGCAGCTCCTGATCGTCATCGCGCGGGTCGCGCCACCTGCCCCTTGAGGCTAAATGATGACCCGTGCGCCCTCTGCGGTGAATCCCCCGTCGCGGCCGCCGGGGTGCCGGCGGGTGGTGGCCGTAACCTGTCATTCGTGACGTCGACGATCCTGCGGCGCGGCGTGGACACGCTGCGCACCGTGGGGTCGGCGATCACCACGACCGCGCGGCAGATGAGCCGGACCCGGATCACGGTCACCGCGGTCACCGCGGTGGCCCTGGTGGCCGTTGTGCTGGTCGTCCCGCTGCCGACGGCGGTGCAACTGCGCGACTGGGCCGCATCGGTCGGTCCCTGGTTTCCGCTGGCCTTCCTGGGTGCCCACATCGTCGTGACGGTGCTGCCGTTTCCCAGAACCGCCTTCACCCTGGCGGCAGGTCTGCTGTTCGGCCCGCTGCTCGGGGTGGCGCTCGCCGTGACGGCCAGCACCCTGAGTGCGGTCATCGCGCTGCTGCTGGTGCGGGCGCTGGGCTGGCAACTGAGCAACCTGGTCAGTCACCCTCGGCTGGACGCTCTGGATGCCCGGCTCAGCACGCGCGGATGGCCGGCCGTGCTGTCGCTGCGCCTCATCCCGGCGGTGCCGTTCTCGGTGCTGAACTACGCCGTGGGCGCCTCGTCGGTCGGTGTCGTGCCGTACTTTGTGGCGACTCTGGTGGGGCTGTTTCCGGGAACCGCGGCAGTGGTGATCCTCGGCGACGCGATGACCGGCAATATCAGCCCGGCGCTGCTGTTCGTCTCACTGTGCACCGGAACGATCGGTGTCGCCGGACTGGTCTATGAAGCCCGGCGACACCAGGTGTCACGCCACCCCGAAGGGGAGGCTAGAGAACCCCGCCGATGAGGTTGGCCTCGTCGATACCGCAGCGCTGACGCAGATCGGACACCGGCTGGCGGACGCCATCGAGTTCATTCTGAACCTGTGGGTTGGCGGTCAGGTATGCGATGGTCTGCCGGGCGATCTCGGCCTTGGGCAGACCCTGAAGGCCGCTGAAGAACGCGTTGACCTCCGGGTGGGTGACCAGGTAAGCGGTCATTCCGGCGGCGACATTGCTCTCCACCGCGGTGATGTCAGAGGCCAGGCAACCCGGGACAGCGTCGGCGGCGGCCGTCCCCGCGCCGACGATCAGAACGGCTCCTGCGCCGAGGACTGTGGCCGCTGCGCGGCGGGCTACGAGGACTGCGGTTGACATGTGGCTCCTGAGATTAGCTGCGGGACCGAGGCAAGCACCTTGATAGATTCCTCGATACAATAACGCAATCGACTTCCGAATGAAGGATGCCCTGATGCACAAGCGACACTCTCTCGCCCTCTTCGCGGTGGCAGCCGGAACGGTTGCGGCGCTGCTGTCAGCGCCGTTGGCCTCGGCCGATGAGTACGGAGGCGGCAGTGCCAACAATCCCCTGATGCCCGGCTGCGAGGGTGTTGGAGGAGGCGGAGCGACCGGCGGCGCGGCCACCGAATGCGCCTCCCCCGGCAACTCCCAACTCAACGTCACCCCCAACGATCTCGGCATCATGGGCGCCGAGGTCGACCAGGGGTTCGGGATGTGGGGCAGCTAGGCCCTCCTGGCTTTACGAATTCGATGGCGGCAGGCCCTCGCGCGTCGTCGGATCGTTCATCACCAGCGCGGCTGGTAAACCGTCGTTGACATCTACTGGCGGTGAACCGATTTCGTGAACGGAACCGACAGCGGGCAGTGACGACCGCGCCTCGGCCTCGGCGCTGGCGACGGCGGCGGCGATGTCCGGATCGGTGCGGGTGGTGAACCAGTCGGCGACCTCGGCCGAGTCGTCCTCCACCGCAGCGGGATTGGCCTCCACCGGTGACGGCTCGTAGCGGAAAACCCCGTCGGAGCCGGGCGCCCCGAGCATCTTGGTGAAGCCCTGCAACGCCGAGCCGAAGTCGCTGGGCACCAACCACACCTTGTTGGCCTCCCCCTTCGCCATCTGCGGCAGGGTCTGCAGGTACTGGTAGGCCAGCAGTTCGGGGGTGGGCCGGCCGGCCTTGATCGCGGCGAACGTCTTCTCGATGGCCTTGGCCTGGCCCTGTGCCTGCAGGTACTGCGCGGCCCGCTCACCCTGGGCGCGCAGGATCCGGGACTGCCGCTCGGCCTCGGCGGCCAGGATCGCGGCCTGCTTGGCACCCTCGGCGGCCAGGATCTGCGACTGCTTCTGGCCCTCGGCCTGTTTGATCGACGCCTCGCGGGTGCCCTCGGCGGTGAGGATCATGGCGCGCTTCTCCCGGTCGGCGCGCATCTGCTTCTCCATCGAGTCCTGGATCGACGGCGGCGGGTCGATGCTGCGCAACTCGACCCGGGCGACCCGCAGGCCCCAGCGGCCGGTGGCCTCGTCGAGCACTCCGCGCAACTGCGCATTGATCTGGTCGCGGCTGGTCAGGGTCTGCTCCAGGGTCATCCCGCCGACCACGTTGCGCAGCGTGGTGGTGGTCAGCTGTTCGACGCCGACGATGTAGTTGCTGATCTGGTAGACCGCGGCCTGCGGATTGGTGACCTGGAAATAGACCACGGTGTCGATGTTGACGGTCAGGTTGTCCTCGGTGATCACCGGCTGCGGGGGAAACGACACCACCCGCTCACGCAGGTCCACCCGGGCGCGGATCCGGTCGATGAACGGGATCAGCAGGGTCAGTTGCCCGGACACCGTCTTGCTGTAGCGCCCGAGCCGTTCGATGACCGCCGCCTCGGCTTGCGGAATCAGCGCAACGGATTTGGCGACGACGACGATGGCGAAGATCACCAACACCGCCAGTAAGACCAGTCCCGCGATCGCACCGTCCATAGTTCAGATCCTCCTCATTCGTCGGTACTCACGGCGCTCGCCACACCACCGCGGTCGCGCCGTCGATGTGCATCACGGTGACCTGTTCGCCGGGCTGATACACGTCGCCGTCGGCGTAGGCACGGGCCGTCCACACCTCGCCGTCCAACTTCACCTGCCCTCGGTGCTCGTCTACCCGATCCAGCACCAGCGCGTGCTTACCCTCCAGGGCCTTGGCCGGCTCCGGAAGCCCCTGGTTCGCGGTCAACCGGCGCCGCAGGACCGGCCGCACGCCGACGAGCAGTAACACCGAGACGGCCAGGAACACGGCGCCGTCGACCCACAGTGGCACACCCGGCAGCCAGGCTCGAACCGGCCGCCGCAAGTGCGCCGCCGCTGAGCATGAGCAGGAACATGTCCCCTGTCAGCGCCTCGGCCGCGGCCAGCCCCAAAGCGAACACCAACCAGATCAATGCCGCGGGCATACGGCCACGATACGCGTGCCGTACGCACCGTGCCGTGGGCCGACCGCAGAGCCGGGGAGCCATTACACTCACCTCCATCATGTGGTGCCCGAGTGTTTCGTTGTCGGTGTGGGCGAATGCATGGCTGGCCGGCCATGCCGCACCCGACGATGTCCTCGATGCGCTAAGCGCTTGGGCCCCATGCCATTCGGTGATCGCCTATGACGCCGTCGCCGCCGGTTGCACCGGTTTGCCATGGCCGGACATGGATGCCGCGGGCGCCATGTCGCTGTTGCAGACCGTGCGAACCGTCGCACGACGCTCCGCAGGCGATCCGTGGCCGGCCCGGCCGGCTATCGCACCGACCCTCCCTGTGCCCGGGGACGTGCGCGGACTGGTGGTCGGCACCCAGTTCTCCAGCGACGCCCTCGACGCCGGGGAGGCCGTCCTGGTCAGCGGATCCGATGGAGCGGCCGTCGGTCTGGTGCCCCTGTTCGAATGGGAGGACTCCGAGGACGAGGAGGTGCCGCGGCCCCCGGTGGTGTCGTGGTCGGTCTACTCGCTTCCCGCCGCGCCCGTCATCGACCATCCGGATCTCGGCGACGCGGAGTACGCGTTGCGGGCGGCGGTGCGCTCCGCCGCCGAAGCCCTCGACGGCCTACGACTGTGCGCCGGTGCCGAGGATCCCCGGGCATTGGTCGAAGAAACCCTGCAGGCCAACAGCCACCACCGCACTCCCGACCACGCTCCTCCCCGTGCGGTGCGGGTGCTTGCCACTGCCGCGCACGTCGACGCGATCCTCACCGTCAGTTCGGGAATGGCGTCCATCGGCACCCAGAGCGCTTCGGAGACGGCCGATCGCCGACTCGGCGATACGGCCGTTGGCCGCGGTGGTGCGCGCGGCGCGACTGGCCGCGGTCACCGCGATCCTGCACTCCGCCTGGCGCGGCTAGCGACCCGGACGCCCGGGGCCGGCCGCCGCAGCCGACCGCACTCGCCTCGCAGTCGGCCGTGCAGAATCGCCCGTTGACACTCGAGCCGTAGCCCGGAACGGGTTCGGCGCCAACGACTCTGGCGGGCTCCCGACCGGTGCGCACCTCGTCGAGCAGATTGAGCGCCAGTCGGGCGAACCGCGGTTGGGCGTTCGGCGTCGTCGCGCGGGCCAGCGCGATGCCCAATTCGTCCGCCTGCTCGGCGAGTTCGCTGTCCAGGTCCCAGATCACCTCGATGTGGTCGGCGACGAACCCGATCGGGCACACGATCACCGCACGGGTTCCGGATGCGGCGAGCACCGACAGATGGTCGCCCACATCGGGTTCCAGCCACGGCACCTGGGGCGGACCGGACCGCGACTGCCACACCACGTCGTAGTCGGCGTAGCCGGCCGCGGCGGCGACCAGGCCCGAGGCTGTAGCGGACCTGGCGCGGATACAGGCCCGGGCCGCAGCGGTCCGACCGAGCGCAGCGGGATGGAGTGCGCGGTGAACACCAGTCGGGCCTCATCACGCAGCGCCTCCGGTAGTCCGGCAGCCGCCTGCGCGATCGCTGCGCTGAACATCTCGATCAGCAGCGGGTGGTCGAAGTACTGGCGCAGCTTCTGCAGTTCCGGTGCGCCGTCACCCACCGCGGCACGGGCCCGGGTGATGTCCTCCTGGTACTGCGTACATCCCGAGTAGCCACCCCAGGCCGAGGTGGTGAACACCGCCGCGCGGGTGATCCCGTCGGTCTTCATCGCCGCGACGGTGTCCTCGACGAAGGGGTGCCAGTTGCGGTTGCCGAAGTACACCGGCAGATCCTCGCCGCGTCTGCCGAGTTCGGTCCGGATCTCCTCGATCAGCGCCCGGTTGATCGCGTTGATCGGCGACACCCCGCCGAAGTGCAGGTAGTGCTCGGCCACCGACTCCAGGCGTTCGGGCGGGATGCCGCGACCACGGGTGACGTTCTCCAGGAACGGCATCACCTGGTCGGGACCCTCCGGGCCGCCGAAGGACAGCAGCAGCAGTGCGTCGAATCCGTCGTCGGTCATCTCTAGAGCAGCTGGGTGCTTGCGCCGCCGTCGGCGTAGACGATCAGTCCCGGTGGTGGCCGGCAGCCAGTCGGAGAGCAGCGCGCACACGGTCTTGGCCACCGGGGTGGGGTCCTTCATGTCCCAGCCCAGCGGGGCGCGCTGATCCCAGCCCTCCTCGAGCATCTGCATCTCGTCCTTGAACTGGTCGCCGAGGGCGCCACCCATGATGGCGCTCATCGCCAGGGTCCGGATCGGTCCGGCCGCAACGAGATTCGAACGCACACCGACCTTGCCGGCCTCCCGGGCGACGAACCGGTTGACCGACTCGAGAGCGCTCTTGGCGACCGTCATCCAGTTGTAGGCCGGCATCGCCCGGGTCGGATCGAAGTCCATACCGACGATGCCGCCGCCCGGATTCATGATCGGCAGAACGGCTTTGGCCAGGGACGCGTAGGAGAACGCCGAGATCTGAATACCCTTGGCGACGTCGTCGTAGGGAGCGTCGAAGAACGGATTGATGCCCATCCCGCTCGGCGGCATGTACCCGATGGAGTGCACCACGCCGTCCAGCTTGTTGCCGGCGCCGATCACCTCGGCGATCCGGTCGGCCAGGCTGTCGAGGTGCTCGGCGTTCTGCACGTCGAGTTCGAGCAGCGGAGCCGGGCTGGGAAGTCGATCAAGGATCCGCTGGATCAGCCGCAACCGGTCGAAGCCGGTGCAGACCAGCTCGGCGCCCTGTTCCTGCGCGACGCGGGCGATGTGGAACGCGATGGATGAGTCGGTGATGATCCCGGTGACCAGGATGCGTTTACCGTCGAGCAGACCTGCCATTGTGTTGACTCCTTGTGGGAAAACTACCGGGTTCGAAAGTTCCTGGGCGACAAGCTCGTCAGTGCCCCATGCCCATCCCGCCGTCGACCGGGATCACCGCACCGGCAATGTAGCCCGCGTCCTCCGACGCCAGGAAGCTGACCGCGCCGGCAACCTCGTCGGCGGTGCCGATCCGCTTGGCGGGGATGAACTCCAACGCCCCCTTCTGGACCCTCTCGTCCATGGCGCGGGTCATGTCGGTGTCGATGAGGCCGGGTGCCACCACGTTGGCGGTGACACCGGCCTTCGACATCTCGCGGGAGATCGAGCGCGCCATGCCGATCAGGCCGGCTTTGGAGGCGGCGTAGTTGGACTGGTTGCCGATGCCCCACATGCCCGAGACCGAGCCGACGAAGATCATCCGGCCGAACCGGTTCTTCTGCATGCTGCGCGCGGCGCGCTGCGCCACCCGGAACGCACCGGTGAGGTTCGCGTCGATGACCTTCTCGAAGCGCTCCTCGGTCATCCGGATCATGAAGGCGTCAGCCGTGATCCCGGCATTGGAGACCAGCACCTCCACCGGTCCCTGATGCTCCTCGACCTCGGTGAAGGCCCGGTCGACGGCCGCGCTGTCGGTGATATCGCACTGAACGCCGAACAGCCCCTCGGGGGCGCCGGAGCCGCGGTGCGTGACCGCGACCTTGTGACCGTCGGCGGCCAGCCGACGCGCGATCGCCAGACCGATCCCCCGGTTACCCCCGGTGACCAGGACCGAACGGGAGACGAACGGGGGTTTGCCCCCGTCGGTGCGGCCTACGGCGTCGGAAGGGGTGCTATCGGTCATGCCCGTCAACTTAGTGCCTGACCGCGGGCACCTAGAAATCCGGCTCGCGGGCTCGGGATCAGCCGGGCAGCCTGCGGTTGATCAGCAGGGCGGCCAGCGCGGCCAGCGCCAGCAGCAGCGAACCCAGCCGCAGCCAGCCGGTGCTGGCATCGCCCTTGATGGTCTCGTAGCCGATCTGGTCCTGCAGCTGGGTGAAGACGTCCTTGAGCTGCTCGAGGTTCGATGCGCTGTAGTGGGTGCCGTCCGAGAGCTCGGCGATCTTCTTGAGCATGTCCTCATCGACGGGAACCGGTTGCCGCTGGTCGTTGATGTCGACGTAGCCGTACGGCGTTCCGAACGACACCGTCGAGATCGGTACCCCCTGGTCCTTGGCGGTGCGCGCGGCGGTGAAGGCACCCTTGGGGTTGTCCGGGTTGGACGGCACGGTCTCCTTGCCGTCGGACATCAGCACGATGCGGCCCGGCGGCCGGTCCTCCTCGCTGCCGCCGGCGCCGCCGATCACCGCGCCGACGGTCGCAATGGCCTGCAGCGCGGTGAAGATCGCCTCCCCGGTGGCGGTCCGGTCGGCGAGTTGCAGCTTGTCCAGGGCGATCTTGGTGGCGTCTCGGTTGGTCGTCGGCGACACCAGTACCGTCGCGGTGCCGGCGTAGGAGATCAGGCCCAGGTTGATACCGGGTGTGAGCTGGTCGGCGAACTGCTTGGCGGCCACCTGGGCGGCCGCAAGCCGGCTGGGCTCCACGTCAGTGGCCCGCATGGACTGCGAGACGTCGATCACGAGCATCACCACCGCGCGGTTACGCGGGATCCGGACGTCGTTGCGCGGGCCCGCCATCGCAATGGTGAACAGCACCAGGGAACTGACCAACAGAATCGCCGGCAGATGGCGCCACCGGTTGGGACGTTGCGGTGCAACCCTTTCCAGCAGCTCCATGTTGGCGAACCGCAGAATGCGCTTCTGCCGGGCGAACTGCACGACGATGTAGTAGGCGACCAGCCCGGCGATGACGAGCAGGAACAGGAAGAACCACGGGTGGGCGAAGTCGGTCAGGGCCATCGGCCCCAGCAACGGCAGGCTCATCGGCGGCGCTCTGCTCATTGGACCGCAGCCATGGCGCCGCGACGCCGGGATGCCACGAAGCGGACGATGTCGGAGATCCAGTCGCGGTCGGTGCGCAGGGTCATCAACGGAGCCCCGCAGCGGCGCAGGGTGCGGGCAACCTCGTCGCGGTGGGCCGCGGCCGCGCGGGCGAAGTCGTCACGCAACTGTTCGTCGATGGTGAACTCGCGGGTCACACCGGACTCGGTGTCCTGCAGGATCACGTCACCGACGGCCGGCAACTCGACGTCGCGGGGGTCGATGACCTCGATACCGAGCACCTCGTGCCGGCCGGAGATCGCCCGCAGCGGCCGCATCCAGTTGATCGGTCCGAGGAAGTCGCTGATGACGACGGCCATCCCGCGCCGGCGCTCCGGGCGGCGCAGCGCGTCGATGGCACTGGCGAGGTCGCCGCGCACACCCAGGGGCGCCCGCGGCGCGGTCGCGATGGCCCGAAGCAGACGCTGTTCGTGCTGGCGACCGCCACGGGCGGGGACCCGGATGATGTTCTCGCCGTTGGCGATGATCGCCCCGATCCGGTTGCCGCCCCCGCTGTTGAGGTAGGCGATCGCCGCGGCCGCGCCGACCGCGAGATCGCGTTTCTCGCAGCCGGTGGTGCCGAAGTCCAGGCTCGCCGACATGTCGACCACAAGCCAGGTCTCGAGCTCACGGTCGGCCACCATCTGCCGCACGTGGGGATGGGTCGTGCGGGCGGTGACCGACCAGTCCATCCGGCGCACGTCGTCACCGGGCTGGTACATCCGTGACTCCCCCGGTTCGGAACCGGGACCGGGAATCAGGCCGAGGTGGTTGCCCTGCAGCACACCGTCGAGCTTGCGCTTGACCGTGAGCTCGAGCGTCCGCAGCGCAGCCGAGAGCTTGGCGTCGCCGATATCGCCTCGCTCGAATGACGGCGGGTGGACGAACGTGCTCTGACCGGCTTCCTGCGCGCCAGACGCCGACTCGCTCACCGAGCGATGGCGCCGGCCGCCGGAGCCACCGCTGATCCGCCCGCGGGCCCCATCGGGGGAACCGAATGTCCTTGCTGCGGAATGGCGTTGACCTGAGGCAGCGCCACAGTCTGCATGATCCGGGCGATCACCGTATCGGCCTTCACGTCGTCGGCGAGTGCGTCATAGGTGAGCACCAGCCGGTGCCGCAGCACGTCGGGAATCACCTCGATGATGTCCTGGGGCACGACGTAGTCCCGGCCGCGCACCAGAGCCAGGGCCCGGGCCGCGGCGATGATGCCCAGCGACGCGCGTGGGGAGGCCCCGAAAGCGATCCAGGCCCTGACATCGGGCATGCCGAACTGCTCGGGCCGGCGGGTGGCGGTGACCACCCGAACCACGTAGTCCACCAGCGCATGGTGGACGAAGTTGTTGGCCGCGACGTCCTGCAGTCGCAGCAGGTCGCCGGTTTCGAGGACCTGCTTGGGCTCCGGCGGGGTCACCCCCATCCGGTAGATGATCTCGCGCTCCTCCTCCGGGGAGGGGTAGTCGACGTTGATCTTGAACAGGAAGCGGTCGCGCTGGGCCTCCGGCAGCGGGTAGACGCCCTCATTCTCGATCGGGTTCTGGGTGGCCATCACCAGGAACGGCTTGGGCAGCGGGTAGGTCTTGCCGCCGATGGAGATCTTGCGCTCGGCCATGACCTCCAGCAGCGCGGATTGAACCTTCGCCGGCGCGCGGTTGATCTCGTCGGCCAGCAGGAAGTTGCACACCACCGGGTCCGAGTTCGATGTCGAACTCCTCGCGGCCCTGGCGGTAGATCCGGGTGCCGATGATGTCGGTGGGCACCAGATCGGGGGTGAACTGGATGCGGGAGAACGTGCCGCCGACCACCTTGGCGAAGGTCTCCACCGCCAGGGTCTTGGCCACGCCGGGCACGCCTTCGAGCAGTACGTGCCCCTTGGCGAGCAGGCCCACCAGGATGCGCTCGAGGAGCTGGTCCTGGCCGACGATGATCCGTTTGACTTCGAAGAGCGCCCGCTCCAGGGTGTGCACCTCAGCGGCCAGACCGTTACCGCCGGACGGCGTGACAACAGCACTTGTCGCGCTGTATCCACCTGGTGACGTCATCCAATTCCTCCACAGCTTGCTGACACGGCGTGTCTCCGACGAGAGGCGGGACCGCGTATCTACTAGGTTCCGGGCGGCAGCGCGCCCGCTGACAACTATTCCAGGCGATACCGGATCCGTCGACGCGGGTCCGTTCGCTGGCGCGTCGGGGTGCCGAACCCCCGCACCGGATCAGGTCTCGATGATCCGGGTCAGGTACGGCGTCATCCCGGCGGTGCGGACGGGACTGACGGTGACGCGGCCCGCCGCCGACGACGATTCCAGCATCTGGCCGTTGCCGAGGTAGATGGTGACGTGCTGGCTGCCGTCCGGGCCGTAGAAGATCAGGTCACCGCGCTTGGCCTGCGACGGCGCCACGTGACGGCCGGCGTTGTACTGGTCGCCGGAGTACTTGGGCAGCAGCACCCCCACCCCGGCGAAGGCGTAGCGGACGAAGCCGGAGCAGTCGTACCCGACTTTGCCGGCATCCTGGTCCACACCCTCGCTGGGACCGTTGATCGCCCCGCCGCCCCAGGAGTAGGGGACGTTCTGCTGGGAGGCGCCGCGGCGGATCACGTACTCGATGGCCTGTGGGCCACCGACCCGGCCCCCGGGCACCGCCGAGGGACCGCCGCCGATGCCCAGTCCGGACAGGAACTTGCGCCCCAGGTCCATCGTCGCCTGGGCGGCCTGCTGGGTGAATGCCAGCGAGGCCTGGGCCACCGCCACCGGATCGCCGGGCGCACCCGCGCTGAGGATCTTCGGCAGGGTCGGATCCCATCCCGGTTCGGCTGACGCCGGTGAGGCGAAGCCCAACGCCAGCGCGAGCGCGGCCAGGATTGCCCCGATCGTGCGGGTGAACCGAGAAGCATTGCCGGACATGTTGTTTCGCCTCACCACTCGATGTATCGAACGCAGAAGGGCGTCATACCGCTGGTGCGCACCGGAGCGATCCGCACGGTCGCGCCGGTGTAGGGCGCCTCGATCATCTGGTTGTTACCCAGGTAGAGCGCCACGTGCTGGCTACCCTCCGGGCCCCAGAAGAGCACGTCCCCCCGGCGCATCTGCGATGTCGGGATCTTGCGGCCCATGTTGTACTGCGATCCCGAGTAGTGCGGCAGCTTGATGCCGGCGCCGGCGAACGCGTAGAGAACCAGGCCCGAGCAGTCGAAGCCGACGGTGCCGGCGCCCTCGTCGATGCCGCGGCTCGGCCCGGCCGCGTTGCCGCCGCCCCAGGAATACGGCACACCGATCTGGGACTGTGCCCGCTTGATGACGTACTCGATCGCCTGGTTGCCGTAGACCAGCGGTATGCCGCCGTTGTTGGTGATGCCGGTGTCGGTGGGCTTGAGGATGCCCAGTCTCTGCAGGAACTTCTTGCCCAGTTGCTGGGTCACCTGGAAGGAGTTCTGCGCGACCCCGAGGATGGCGTTGATGATCTGGACGGGATCCCCGGACAGGAATGCACTCGGAACCGCCGGCAGGGTGAGGTCCCACTGGGACGGCAGCCCGTAGGGCACCTTGATCTCGGCGGCCGGGCCGGCGGCCGGACCGTTGCCGTCCCATCGGTCTCCCGTTGCGGGGCCGGCCGCTGCGGCCTCCGGGGCGGGCGCGCCTGCGGCGGCGGCCTCCGGGGCCGGAACCACCGCGGCTGCGGCCGCCTTGTTGACCGCGGCGGAGGCCGACCAGGTTCGTGCCGCTTCGAGCTTGCGCTGCGCCTCCTTGCGCTCGGCGGCAAGCCGGTCGATCTCAGCCTGCTGCGTCCGGAAGGTCTGCTGCACTCTGGTGAGGGCAGCCACCGCCGCGTCCTGGCTGGCCTGGGCATCCTGGAGCGCCTGGTCGGCCTTCAGTTTGGCCTCCCGGGCAGCGGAATCAGTGTTGACCGCCTCGGTTTGGGCACGGCGCAGCCCGACCATCACCGCCTCGTTGCTGATGGCGAGGGCCTGACCGGCCGTGGCGGTGGCGATGATGTCCTCGGGGGTACGGGCCATCACCAGCGAGGACGACGGACCGTTGACGTAGGTGGCGGCCGCGAAGGTGTCGAACCGCTGCTGTGCCTCGATGATCGCCGCGTTCGCATCGCTGATGGCCTTCTTGCTGGAGTCGACCTGCTGCTGGGCGGCGGCCGCGGCGTCGCGGGCGTCCTGAAGCTCGACGAGGGCCTTGTTGACACTCTCCTGCTCGATCTGGACCTGCGCGGCGATGTCGTCGAGCCGCTGGTTGGCTTCGGCCACATCGGCGACGAGGGCCGCCACGGAGTTGGGGGTCTCCGGGTCGGCCTGGGCGGGCCCGGGCACGGTGAGGCCCATGGCGACGGTGAGGGTCAGCGGCACGACCGCCCGGGTCGCCCGGATGGCGGGCCGCACGAGAGAACCGCTGCGGGATGGTCTCATTCGACTCTGACTCCTAGTGCTCTGCGAACAGTCACGTTCGCAACAAACGCCCCATATGCCACATCAATAACAATGGCGACAGTTGCACCGTACGTCACAGCTGTCGCGGAAGAAACGGGCAAAAAGAATTACACGTTTGTATTTCCGCAGGTGTAACCGAATAGAGACCTTAGAGAAATGCCAGAAAATGGCGTTTATGCAGGATGGCTAGGCCTCTGCGGCAGTGTCGCGTTTAGCCCAACGTTGCAGAAGTCGGGTCATCGCTGCGGCTGCGCCGACGGCTAAAACAACGACAATCGTGAATGCGGTCCACGGGAAAATCGGGGTGTTCAACTGGTCGACGAAATTCTGCGCGCCCTGCACCGGATTCGGCGCCGTCTTGGCCACGTCCTGGCCGGCCTCTAGCAGCACGCGGTCGTAGTTCTTGCTGTAGGTCCCGGCGAACTGCGGGCTGAGCACCAACACCGTCGACCCGGGATTGGCGTCCCCGATCTGCGTTGGCGATATCCCGGAGTGGGGTGTCGATGATCGGGCTCTCCTCCATCACGACGACCTTGAGATCGACACCACGGTCCTGCGCGGCGGCGACGACCTTCTGCAGACCGGCCACGTCGGCCGCCGGGGCGGCGACGCCGTCCGCGGCGACATCGGCCTTCACGGCTGCCATGCAGCTGTCCAGCGGGGCGTCCATGGGGAGGCCGACGGCAGTGCACACCTCCACCGGGATGAAGATCGGTACGGGCAGGTTCGTCACAAACCGAGACCGTACCGCGCACACCACGCCCGGGGGTGACAGCACGCGCCGGGGTGGACAAGACTGGTGTGCAGCCGGCGTTGAAAAGGGCTTGCGCCCGGGACTCCGGCCCGTCCTTCGCAGGACAACCTTTAGTATCCGACTGGCCCGCCAACCGTTGACGGGATCACGACGCCGGGAGTTGATGTGAGCAGCGCAAGTTCGTCCCTGAACTCGTACGGAGCCCGCGACACGTTGACGGTGGGTGACAAAAGTTACGAGATCTACCGTCTCGACGCGGTGCCGGGAACCGAGAAACTCCCCTACAGCCTGAAGGTGCTTGCCGAGAACCTGCTGCGCACCGAGGACGGCGCCAACATCACCAAGGACCACATCCAAGCGATCGCCAACTGGGATCCGTCGGCGCAGCCCAGCATCGAGATCCAGTTCACCCCGGCGCGGGTGATCATGCAGGATTTCACCGGCGTGCCCTGCATCGTCGACCTGGCCACCATGCGCGAGGCGGTCACCGCCCTCGGCGGCGACCCTGAGAAGGTCAACCCGCTGGCGCCGGCCGAACTGGTCATCGACCACTCGGTGATCCTGGACTTCTTCGGCACCGCCGGCGCTTTCGAGCGCAATGTCGAACTCGAATACGAGCGCAACGGCGAGCGATATCAGTTCCTGCGCTGGGGCCAGGGTGCCTTCGACGATTTCAAGGTGGTTCCCCCGGGCACCGGCATCGTCCATCAGGTCAACATCGAATACCTGGCGCGGGTCACCATGGTCCGCGACGGGGTCGCCTACCCCGACACCTGCGTGGGCACCGACAGCCACACCACCATGGTCAACGGCCTGGGCGTGCTGGGCTGGGGCGTGGGCGGTATCGAAGCCGAGGCCGCCATGCTGGGCCAGCCGGTGTCGATGCTGATCCCCCGCGTGGTCGGCTTCAAGCTGACCGGCGAGATCAAGCCGGGCGTCACCGCCACCGACGTCGTGCTGACCGTCACCGACATGCTCCGCAAGCACGGTGTGGTCGGCAAGTTCGTCGAGTTCTACGGCAAGGGCGTCGCCGAGGTACCACTGGCCAACCGCGCCACGCTGGGCAACATGAGTCCCGAGTTCGGTTCCACCGCAGCGATGTTCCCCATCGACGAGGTCACCATCGACTACCTGCGCATGACCGGCCGCAGCGAGGAGCAGGTGGCACTGGTCGAGGCCTACGCCAAGGCCCAGGGCATGTGGCACGACGCCGATCACGAGCCGGCGTTCTCGGAGTACCTCGAGTTGGACCTGTCGACTGTGGTGCCCTCGATCGCCGGCCCCAAGCGTCCGCAGGACCGCATCGAGCTGACCGATGCCAAGACCGCCTTCCGCAAGGACATCCACAACTACGTCGAGGAGAACCACCCGACGCCGCACACCAAGCTCGACGAGGCCGACGAGGAGTCCTTCCCGGCCAGCGACCCGGCGGCACTGTCCTTCGCCGACAACGGCGCGGTCGACATGCGGCCCTCGGCGTCCAATGGTTCGGCGGGCCGGCCGAGCAAGCCGGTGGTCGTGCGATCGGCCGACCGGGGCGAGTTCGTCCTGGACCACGGCGCCGTCGTGGTCGCCGGCATCACCTCGTGCACCAACACCTCCAACCCGTCGGTCATGCTCGGCGCCGCACTGCTGGCCAAGAAGGCCGTGGAGAAGGGCCTGACCTCCAAGCCGTGGGTCAAGACCAACATGGCGCCGGGCTCGCAGGTGGTCACCGACTACTACGAAAAGGCCGGCCTGTGGCCGTACCTGGAGAAGCTCGGCTACTACCTCGGTCGGCTACGGATGCACCACCTGCATCGGCAACACCGGCCCGTTGTCCCGAGGAAATCTCCAAGGCGATCAACGACAACGACCTGTCGGTGACCGCGGTGCTGTCCGGCAACCGCAACTTCGAGGGCCGTATCTCCCCCGACGTGAAGATGAACTACCTGGCCTCCCCGCCGCTGGTGATCGCCTACGGCATCGCCGGCACCATGGACTTCGATTTCGAGTCCGACCCGCTGGGCAAGGACAGATCGGCAAGGACGTCTTCCTGAAGGACATCTGGCCGACGCAGAAGGAGATCGACGACACCATCGCGTCCTCGATCAACCGGGAGATGTTCACCGACAACTACGCCGACGTCTTCAAGGGTGACGAACGCTGGCGCAACCTGCCCACGCCGTCGGGTAACACCTTCGACTGGGATCCCAAGTCCACCTATGTGCGCAAGCCCCCGTACTTCGACGGCATGCCGGCCGAGCCGACGCCGGTCGGCGACATCACGGGCGCCAGAGTTCTTGCCCTGCTTGGCGATTCGGTGACCACCGACCACATCTCCCCCGCGGGCAGCGATCAAGAAGGGCACCCCCGCGGCGCAGTACCTGGAGGCCAACGGCGTCGCAGCCGGCCGGACTTCAACTCGCTGGGTTCACGGCGCGGCAACCACGAGGTGATGATCCGCGGCACCTTCGCCAACATCCGGCTGCGCAACCAGCTGCTCGACGACGTGTCCGGCGGCTACACCCGCGACTTCACCCAGCCGGGCGGCCCGCAGGCGTTCATCTACGACGCCGCGCAGAACTATGCGGCGCAGAACATCCCGCTGGTGGTGCTCGGCGGCAAGGAGTACGGCTCCGGGTCGTCGCGGGACTGGGCCGCCAAGGGCACCAGCCTGCTGGGTGTGCGTGCGGTGATCACCGAGTCCTTCGAACGCATCCACCGCTCCAACCTGATCGGCATGGGCGTCATCCCGCTGCAGTTCCCGGCCGGAGAGTCGGCGGCGTCGCTCAAGCTGGACGGCACCGAGGTGTTCGACATCACCGGCATCGAGGAGCTCAACTCCGGCAAGACGCCGAAGACGGTGCACGTCACGGCCACCAAGGAGGACGGTTCGACGGTCGAGTTCGACGCTGTCGTCCGCATCGACACCCCCGGTGAGGCCGACTACTACCGCAACGGCGGCATCCTGCAGTACGTGCTGCGCAACATGCTGAAGGCCGGCTCGAGCAGCTAAACAGCCGGCCCGAGATACTCCGACTCGAGCACCAGGTCCGGCAGCAGACTCTGGTACTCCACGTGGGTGCGATGCTCCTCGGTGCGCCACAGCCGACCCTGCTGCTCGCGCATATAGCGGCGGTACTTCGGGGCGCCGGGGATGCCGACGTTGTCGGCGACGACGATCGAACCCGGGTGCAACCAGCCGCGGCCGAGGATGCTCTGCAGATCGACCAGGTAGGAATTCTTGTCGTGGTCGATGAATAACAGGTCCACGGCACCGGGCCCGCAGCCGTGCTCGCTCTGCAACCGGTCAAGGGTGCGCGCGCCGTCGCCGATCGTCCCGACCACGCAGGTGATGCGGTCGCCGAGGCCGGCGTGATCCCAGATCCGGCGCGCCACCGCGGCGTTCGCCTCCGACAGCTCGACGGACACCACCGTCGCGGCCGGTGCCGCGATGGCGATGCGCAGGGCCCCGTAGCCGCAGTAGGTGCCCAGTTCCAGGGCCAGCCGCGGATCGGCGCGGCGAACGGCGGCGTCGAGCAGAGCACCCTTCTCGTCGCCGACACTGACCAGGAACGACTTGCGGTAGGAGAACTCGTCCAGCCGGGACAGGGCATCCGCGGGGTCACCGGGGCGGGCGTGGCTGACCACGAAGTCCGCGGCGGCGGCCTCCCGCCCGTCGCCAAGTTGTCCGGTCGTGGCGAAGTTGCGGTTTCTCAGCGCCGCACGCACGATCGACCAACGCAACATCGGCAGTCGTCGGCCTAGGCTCATTGCTAAAGGTTACGGCGGACCGGGAGTTGAGGGTGACGGTGTCATTGGGGCCGATGGCCCGCAGCGTGACAGCGCTGGCGTACGGGCTGGTCTGTCACGTCTGTTTCGCCCTGGGGGTCGGCGCGATGATCCTCGGGATGTACAGCGGGATGACCCGGGCCCTGGGAACCCTGGCCGCGCCGTGGAGTTGGATCGCCAACGCCGTGCTGCTGGCGCAGTTCCCGCTCCTGCACTCCGCGCTGCTGAGCACCCGCGGCCGGCGCATCCTGGGCCGGCTGGCACCCGGAGGCGCGGGGGCGACGCTGGCCCCGACGACCTTCGTCATCATCGCGGGCCTGCAGCTGGTGGCCCTGTTCGGGTTGTGGTCGCCCAGCGGCGTCGTCTGGTGGCGCGCCCAGGGCGCGGTCCTGGTGCTCATCACCGCCCTGTATGCGCTCGCGTGGGTGCTGCTCGGGTGGTCGATGCTCAACGCCGGACTGGGATTGCAGACGGGCACCATCGGCTGGACCGCTCTGCTGGGCGGGCGGCGACCGCGCTATCCCCCGATGCCGCGAACCGGGCTGTTCCGGCTGACCCGTCAGCCGATCTATGTCTCGTTCGCGCTGACCCTGTGGACCGTGGCGGTCTGGACGCCCGATCAACTCGTCGTCGCGGTCGTGCTCACCGCCTACTGCGTGGTCGGGCCCTGGTTCAAGGAGCGCAGGTTCCGCCGGATCTACGGTGAGGCCTTCGACGAATACGCGCGGCAGGTGCCGTACTGGCTGCCGGTCAGGCGAGTTCGATGAGGCTCGCGTAGTCCTCGGACCAGTGATCCTCGGTGCCGTCCGGTAGGAGCACCACACGCTGGGGCTCCAGGGCCTCGGCAGCGCCCGGATCGTGGGTGACCAGTACCACCGCACCGACGTAGCTGCGCAGCGCGTCGAGGACCTGTTCCCGGGAGGCCGGGTCGAGGTTGTTGGTGGGCTCGTCGAGCAGCAGCACGTTGGCCGTCGATGCCACCAGGCCGGCCAGTGCGAGCCGGGTCTTCTCGCCGCCGGAGAGTGTTCCGGCGGGCTGATCGAGTTGCGGACCGCTGAACATGAAAGCGCCCAGCAGTCCCCGCAGATCCTGCTCTCCGGTGTCCGGGGCGGCGTGGCGGATGTTCTCCCACACCGTCGCGTTGTTGTCCAGGGTGTCGTGCTCCTGGGCGAAGTAGCCGATCTTGAGGCCGTGCCCGGGCTCGATCCGACCGGCGTCGGGCACCTCGGCCCCGGCGAGCACCCGCAGCAGGGTCGTCTTGCCCGCGCCGTTGAGGCCCAGCACCACCACCCGCGAGCCTCGGTCGATGGCCAGATCGACGCCGGTGAACACCTCCAGCGAGCCGTAGTTCTTCGTCAGCCCCGTGGCCATCAGCGGGGTCTTCCCGCAGGGGGCCGGCGTGGGGAACCGGATCTTGGCGACCTTATCGGCCACCCGTTCGGCGTCGAGTTCGGCGATCATCCGCTCGGCCCGGCGCAACATATTCTGTGCGGCTACGGCTTTGGTGGCCTTGGCGCCCAGCTTGGCGGCCTGTGCCCGCAACGCCGACGCCTTCTTCTCGGCGTTGGCACGTTCTCGTCGGCGACGTTGTTCGTCGGTGGCCCGCGCGTCGAGGTACTTCTGCCAGCCCATGTTGTAGACGTCGGCCTCGCCGCGGACGGCGTCGAGGAACCACACCCGGTTGACCACATCGGCGAGCAGATCCACATCGTGGCTGATGATCACCAGGCCGCCGCTGTAGACCTTCAGGAAGTCGCGCAGCCACCCGATCGAGTCGGCGTCGAGGTGGTTGGTCGGCTCGTCGAGGAGCAGGGTCGTGTCGGTGCCGGCACCACTGTCGCTGGCGGCGAACAGGATTCGCGCCAACTCGACGCGGCGCCGCTGGCCACCGGAGAGTGTCCGCAGCGACTGGGTGAGCACCCGCTCGGGAAGGCCCAGGCTCGCACAAATCCGGCCGGCCTCGCTTTCCGCGGCGTACCCGCCCAGGGCCGCGAAGCGTTCCTCGAGGTGTCCGTACCGGCGGATGGCCTTGTCGCGGGCATCGTCGTCGACGACCTCGGCCATGAGTACCTGCTGCTTCTCCAGATCCGCCAGCAGGGTGTCCAGACCGCGGGCGGACAGCACGCGGTCGCGGGCCAGGACGTCGAGGTCTCCTTCGCGGGGATCCTGCGGCAGGTATCCGACCTCGCCGCTGCGCGTGATGGTGCCCGCATAGGGGTCGCCCTCGCCGGCCAGGATGCGCATGGTGGTGGTCTTGCCGGCGCCGTTGCGGCCGACCAGGCCGATGCGGTCGCCGGGTTGGACCCGAAGAGCGGGGCCTTCGGCGAGCAGAAGCGTGCGCGCCCCGGCGCGGACCTCGAGGTCCGTTGCGGTAATCACGGGCGCCGCTCCTCCTGGGTATGTCTGCGGGGTTTACTTCTCGTCGGTGAAGACCGGAGCCCGCTTCTCGGCGCGCGCGGCGACCGCCTCTTCGAAGTTCGCGGTGAGCAGGCGCACATAGAGCTGCCCGAGGCCCTCGGCCTGCATATGCCCCTCCAGGGTACTGGCGTCCAACCCGGTCCACAGCGTGCGCTTGGTCAATTCGGTTCCGGGCCGGGAGAAGGCCGCGATCCGCCCGGCGATCTCGTAGCAGGTCGGCAGCAGGTCCTCGGGCGCAACCTGACGGGACACCAGCCCGATGCGTTCCGCCTCGGCAGCGTCGACGTCGCGGCCGGTGAGCATGATCTCGAAGGCCCGCGAGGAGCCGATGGCACGCGGTAGCAGATAGGAAAGCCCCAGCTCACTGGCCGTCAGGCCGTTGTTGATCCCGGCGGCTCGGAAGTAGGCCCCGGTGCCGGCCACCCGGATGTCGGCAGCCAGGGCCAGGCACAGCCCACCTCCGATGGCCGCGCCGTTGACCGCCGCGATGATCGGCTGGTGCAGCCTGCGCATCGCGAGGATGACCTCGTCGAGGATCTCCATCGAGCGCAGGGCATAGGTGGGCCGGGTCAGTCCGGTGACATGCGGCACCGCGCCGGCCGACTTGTGGTCGGCGCCCGAGGAGAACCCGCGGCCGGCCCCGGTCAGGATGACGACGCGGGTGTCGTTGTCGTGGTTCAGTTCGGCCAGCACGTCTCGCAGGGGAACCATGACGTCGAAGGCCATGGAGTTCATCCGCTCGGGGCGGTTGAGGGTGACCAGGGCGACGTGCGGCCGTGGACGGTCGACGAGGACGAAATCGGACTCACTCACCGTTGCACGCTAGCGTGTGCCCGGGTTTCACACCTCGGTTGTGGGCCCCTGCTCGGCACTCGCCGCATCGACGTCGAAATCGCGCAACTGCGAGATGAGATCCTCCAGGGCCGCGGGCGGCAGGGCCCCGGCCTGGTTGAACACCAGGTGCCCCTTCTTGAACGCCATCAACGTGGGAATGGCCCGGATCTCGGCGGCTGCGGCCAGTTGCTCCTCGGCCTCGGTGTCGACCTTGCCGAAGACGATGTCGGGATGCTGTTCGGAGGCTTTGGTGAAGGTCGGCGCGAAGGCACGGCACGGACCGCACCACGACGCCCAGAAGTCGACCAGCACGATGTCGTTTCCGTTGATGGTTTCGTTGAATTCCTGCGCAGTGAGGTCACGGGTAGCCATGCAATCGGCAACGCCCGGGCGCCGCGATGTGTTCCCGGAGGAGGTGAACGGAACCTTCAGACGGTGAAACCCAGGGCCCGCAACTGCTCGCGGCCATCGTCGGTGATCTTGTCCGGACCCCACGGCGGGTTCCACACCCAGTTGATCTTCACCCCGTTGACCAGTCCCGAACCAACCAGGGCGTTGAGCGTCTGGTCCTCGATCACATCGGTGAGCGGGCAGGCCGCCGAGGTCAGCGTCATGTCGATCTGGGCCACCTTTCCGGTCTCGTCGTTCTCGACGTTCAGCCCGTAGACCAAACCGAGGTCGACGACGTTGATACCCAGTTCGGGATCGACCACATCACGCATGGCCTCCTCGAGATCGGCAATCAAGTCGTCGGGTGTGCCATCGGTCATGATTCCTCCTGCCCTGTGTGCGATACCCCCGCAACAGCCGGACTGAACAGCACCGCCTCCGCTACGGCGGCCTTGAACGCCAGCCAGCCCAGCAGTGCGCACTTGACCCGGGCCGGATACTTCGACACCCCGGCGAAGGCGACCCCATCGCCGAGCACATCCGGATCGCCCTCGACCGTCCCGCGCGAGGAGATCATCTCGGTGAACGCGTCGACGGTCTTGAGTGCGCACCCGACGCTCAGGCCGATCACCTGGTCGGTCAGAACGGAGGTGGCCGCCTGGCTGATCGAGCACCCCTGGCCGTCGTAGGAGACGTCGGCGATGTGTTCGCCGTCGTCGGACAAGGCGACGCGGAGGGTGACCTCGTCACCGCAGGTCGGGTTCACGTGATGCACCTCGGCGCCGAAGGGCTCACGCAGGCCCCGGTGGTGCGGGTGCTTGTAGTGGTCCAGGATCACGTCCTGGTACATCTGTTCCAGGCGCATTACATCGCCTCACCGGTCGTCGCGCTCCGGCCCGCCGGAACGCGATCGCCGAAGAAGTCGATCGCCCGACGCACGCCGCAGATGAGCCGGTCCACCTCATCGAGGGTGTTGTACACCGCGAAGGACGCCCGCACCGTGGCCGCGACACCGAAGCGGCGGTGCAGCGGAGCGGCGCAATGGTGCCCGACCCTTACCGCCACGCCCTCGTCGTCGAGAACCTGACCGACGTCGTGGGCGTGCACACCGTCGACCACGAACGCCACCGGCGAGCGCCGCACCCCTGGATCGCTCGGGCCGATGATGCGCACCTGCGGTATCTGCGAGAGCCCTTCCAGGGTGGCGGACACCAGCCGTTGCTCGTGGGCCTGGACCGCCGGCATGCCGATTCCGTCGAGATACCTTGCGGCCGCGGCTAATCCGACGACCTGAGAGATCATCTGGGTGCCGGCCTCGAACCGCTGCGGCGGTGCGGCGTAGGTAGCCGAGTCCATGGTGACGGTCTCTATCATCGAGCCGCCGGTGAGGAACGGCGGCAATGCGGCAAGCAGTCCGGCTCGGCTGTAGAGTGCGCCGATTCCGGTGGGGCCGAGCATTTTGTGGCCGGAGAAGGCTGCGAAATCGACCCCCAGCGCCGGCAGGTCCACCGGCTGGTGCGGCACCGACTGGCAGGCGTCCAAAACGGTCAGAGCGCCGACCTTGCCGGCGCGCGCCACCAGCTCCGCGACCGGAGCACCCGTGCCGGTGACATTCGAATGGTGCGTGAACGCCACGACTTTCACCCGCTCGTCGAGATCCAGCGAGTCCAGATCGAGTTCCCCGTCATCGGTGAGGCCGTACCAGCGCAGGGTCGCACCGGTGCGGCGCGCGAGCTCCTGCCACGGGATGAGGTTGGCGTGATGCTCCAGTTCGGTGGTGACGATGACATCGCCGGGGCCCACGGCGCGCTCGAACCGGCTGTCCCCCAACACATATGACACCAGGTTGAGCGCCTCGGTGGCGTTCTTGGTGAACACCACCTCGTCGGGGGCCGCTCCGACGAATCCGGCGATATCGGACCGCCCGTTCTCGAAGGCGTCGGTCGCCTCCTCCATGAGCTGATGCGCCCCACGGTGCACCGCGCCGTTCGAGGTGAGCAGGAAGTCACGCTCGGCGTCAAGCACCGCCAGCGGCTTCTGGGACGTCGCGCCGGAGTCGAGGTATGCCAACGGGTGTCCGCTGCGCATGACCCGCTTCAGAATCGGGAAGTCGGCGCGAATCCGCTCGACGTCGAGGTCGGCTCCAACCGTGGCCGTCATCGCCGGCCCCTAGGACACGGCCGTGGCCCGGGTGAACCGCACGTAGCCGTTCTCCTCAAGCTCGTCGGCCAGTTCGGGACCGCCGGACTCGACGATGCGACCGTCGACGAAGACGTGCACGAACTGCGGATGGATATACCGCAGAATCCGGGTGTAGTGGGTGATCAGCAGCACGCCGGCATGCTCGGTCTCGGCGAATCGGTTCACCCCTTCACTGACCACCCGCAGCGCGTCGACGTCCAGACCGGAATCGGTTTCGTCGAGGATGGCGATCTTGGGCCTGAGCAGACCGAGCTGGAGGATTTCGTGGCGCTTCTTCTCACCACCGGAGAAGCCCTCGTTGACGCTGCGTTCGGCGAACTGCGGATCGATCTCGAGATCGGTCATGGCGGCCTTGACCTCTTTGACCCAGTGCCGCAGCTTCGGCGCCTCACCGCGGACCGCGGTCGCCGCGGTACGCAGGAAGTTCGACATCGACACCCCCGGCACCTCGACCGGGTATTGCATGGCCAGGAACAGCCCGGCGCGGGCGCGCTCGTCAACGCTCATCTCCAGCACGTCCTCACCGTCGAGGGTGATCGACCCGGACGTGACGGTGTACTTGGGGTGGCCGGCGATGGCGTAGGACAGCGTGGACTTGCCGGATCCGTTGGGTCCCATGACCGCATGCGTCTCCCCCGACCGTACGGTCAGATCGACGCCCTTGAGGATCTCCTTCTCGGTGCCGTCCGGCGTGGTGATGGAGACGTGCAGGTCCTTGATCTCCAGCACTGATTGGTTCTTGTTGCTCATGAGTCTGCTTTCGATTCGGTGACGGCGAGTTCGCGTTCGATGGCGTCGGTCAGGCGGTCGCGGACGGCCGGGATGGCGATCTTGGCGATGATCTCACCGAAGAATCCGCGCACCACCAGCCGGCGGGCCTGCTCCTCGGGGATCCCGCGGGCCTGAAGGTAGAACAGCTGCTCGTCGTCGAAGCGGCCGGTGGCGCTCGCATGTCCGGCGCCGACGATCTCGCCGGTCTCGATCTCGAGATTGGGCACCGAGTCGGCGCGCGCGCCGTCGGTGAGCAGCAGGTTGCGGTTTACCTCGAAGGTGTCGGTGCCGGTGGCCTCGGCGCGGATCAGGACGTCGCCGACCCAGACGGTGTGCGCGTCGGGCTTGCGGGAGTCCGGATCACCGTGCAGCGCGCCCTTGTAGAGAACGCTGGAACGGCAGTTGGGCTGGGAATGATCGACCAGGAGCCGGGATTCGAGGTGCTGACCGGCGTCGGCGAAGTACAGGCCGAGCAGTTCGGCATCTCCGCCGGGGGCGTCGTACCGCACCGTCGCCGCCATCCGCACCACGTCGCCGCCGAGGGTGACCGCGACGTGACGCAGCACCGCGTCCTTGCCGAGCCGGGCATGCTGGGCGCTGAGGTGAACCATGTCATCGGCCCAGTCGGCGATCCACACCACGGTCATCCGGGCGGCGTCGGCGAGCACGAACTCGACGTTGTCGGCGTAGGTTCCGCTGCCGCGCTGATCGATGACGACGACGGCCTCGGCGAGTTCGCCGGCCCGAATCTGCAGATGGCCGTACGCGGTCTGACCTACCCCGGGGCCGGTGATGGTCACCTCGACCGGTACCGGGGTCTGCACCTCGCGGGCAACGGTGACGATGGTGGCCCGCTGGAAGGAGGAAAACGCCTGCGCGGCAACGCGGTCGGCAGGTACCCCGGCGTCGCCGAGTCGTTCGTCGCCCCGTTGGACCGTCTCCACGGTGACCCCGGTCTGCTCGGACACGGTGATGGTCGCGTCTGCCGTCCGCGGCGCCGATCCGTCGTGCAGTCCGCGCAGTCGACGCAGCGGAGTGAACCGCCACAGTTCGTCCCGGCCGCCGGGAACCTCGAATGCGTCGACGTCGAAGGAGCTGAACTGCTCGCCCTTGTTGATGGCCAGGACCGTCATCAGCCGACCGCGCCTTCCATCTGCAGTTCGATGAGCCGGTTGAGCTCCAGGGCGTACTCCATCGGCAATTCCTTGGCGATCGGCTCGACGAAGCCGCGCACCACCATGGCCATCGCCTCGTCCTCGGTGAGCCCGCGGCTCATCAGGTAGAACAACTGGTCCTCGCTGACCTTGGACACCGTGGCCTCGTGCCCCATGGTCACGTCGTCCTCGCGGATGTCGACGTAGGGGTAGGTGTCGCTGCGGCTGATGGTGTCGACCAGCAGCGCATCGCATTTCACGCTGGAACGCGATCCGTGCGCGCCCTTGTTGACCTGGACCAGGCCCCGGTAGGAGGCGCGCCCGCCGCCGCGGGCCACCGACTTGGACACGATGTTGCTCGAGGTGTTCGGTGCCAGGTGCAGCATCTTGGCACCGGTGTCCTGGTGCTGACCCTCGCCGGCGAAGGCGATCGAGAGCACCTCGCCCTTGGCGTGCTCGCCGGTCATCCACACCGCCGGGTACTTCATGGTGACCTTGGAGCCGATGTTGCCGTCGACCCACTCCATGGTGGCGCCGGCTTCGGCGCGGGCCCGCTTGGTAACCAGGTTGTAGACGTTGTTCGACCAGTTCTGGATGGTCGTATACCGAACCCGGGCATGGGGTTTGACGATGATCTCCACCACCGCCGAGTGCAGCGAGTCGCTCTTGTAGATCGGCGCTGTGCAGCCCTCCACGTAGTGGATGTAGGACCCCTCGTCGGCGATGATCAGCGTCCGCTCGAACTGGCCCATGTTCTCGGTGTTGATCCGGAAGTAGGCCTGCAGCGGGATGTCGACGTGCACACCCGGCGGCACGTAGATGAACGAGCCGCCCGACCACACGGCGGTGTTCAGCGCGGAGAACTTGTTGTCGCCGGCCGGGATCACCGTGCCGAAGTACTGCTTGAAGATCTCCGGGTGTTCCCGCAGGCCGGTATCGGTATCGAGGAAGATAACCCCCTGGGCCTCAAGGTCTTCCCGGATCTGGTGGTAGACGACCTCGGAATTGTGGGCGACAAGACCCTCGGCCACGAAGTTGTGCGGCCCGTCGACCTCGATGTCGAAGACTGGTTCGACGGCGAAGGGCTCGATGGAATTCACCCGCTCGAAACCCAGCCAGTCATTGCAGTGCGGCCGGATCGTGGTCCCGTGGGACGCCGAGGACGAGTGGACATAACGACGGCGGCCGAACCGCTCGGTACGTTTCGGATTACGGCAGCCCAACTTCTCGAACTCGCCGGAGATGCCGACACGCCATGCGGTCTGCAGGCGCTCAGGCGCGTGGCGATGGGGCTGGGTGAACGGCCACGGTCCGGCCGCGCGCAGTCCGGAGAGTTCAGCGAGCTCACGGGCCTGCCGGATCAGCGGTTCGTTGGCCGAGGTGAGCATGACGGATCCGCTGCGTTCGGGCTGGACATAGCCGTCGGCATCGACCCAGCCACCCAGGAAGGCCAACCGCTGATCGACCGGAGTCGAGTAGACCCAGTCCGGGACGCGCTTGGTCAATGAGAGTCCGTCAAAGCCCAGTGCCACGATCCACTCGGTCAACGCCTTGGAGTTCACCACAACCCGGTAGGCGTCGGCCTCGATGCACCGCAGTCCGAACAGATCGCGCACGACCCGCGTCAACTCGGTACGCAGTTCGACATCGGTGGCGGGAATGGCGAACTGCACCCGATAGGTCTTCGTCGATAGATGCAGGTTGCCGTCGCCGATGTACAACCCGAGCAGCCACATCAGGTCCTCCGTGCTCGAGGCCGGCGTCTGCAGGCCCGGCACTGTCGGAAGATTCACTGCCGCACCGAATTCCGGGATTCGCCGCGGGACCGCGATGAAATCACCGGGCTTGATATCGCCGACCGTCACCCAGCGCCGGACAAATCGTGCTCGCTGCCGCCCGGGCTTGCGCTCGTCGCGCAGCACCAGCATCGGGTGGTTATCGGTGGCTCTGAGGCTCCGCCTAGTGGTCGCGACGGTGTAGGTCTGCCGGGTGTCGGTCTGAGCGGCCGCCTTCACCGCGGCCACGATGAAGCGCTCAGCCTTCTCGTCGTATGCGAACACCCGGTCACCGTGGACGATCTCCTTGATCGGGATCTGCCCACGGTTGGCCGTCCAGACCAGGGTGTCACCGGCCAGGCACTCGTACTGCGCCGCCACACCGGACACCAGGCGCTGCTTCTCGGCCTCGGGAATCCCGAGCCGGTCGTAGGTGCGCTTGATGTCCTCGGGAAGCTCCTCCCAGGTGGTCGCCTGCTTCTCGGTGGAGCGCACGAAGTATTTGATGTTGTCGAAGTCGATGCCCTCCAGGTTCGAGCCCCAGCTCGGCATCGGCTTCTTCTCGAACGTGCGCAGCGCCTTCAGCCGAATGTCGAGCATCCACTCCGGTTCGCTCTTCTTCGCCGAGATATCGCGCACCACGGCTTCGGACAGCCCTCGCTTGGCGCTGGCGCCCGCGACGTCGGAGTCCGACCATCCGTAGCCGTAATGGCCCAGCGAGGCGATGGTCTCCTCCTGGCCGAGCGGCGCGGTTTCAGGGGTGGTCGTCATGCTGACGCTCCTTGCTCATCGTGGGTGGTCGTTGCCAGGGGGACGTGCGTGGTGCACGCGCAGTCGCCGTTGACGATGGAGGCCAGTCTCTGCACGTGGGTGCCCAGAGCCTCCGAGATGGCCTGCTGCTCGGCCTCGCACAGCTCCGGAAACTCCTCGGCCACATGGGAAACCGGGCAGTGATGCTGACAGATCTCGATACCCTGGATCGGCCCGCCCACCCGGGTTGCGGTGGTGGCGTATCCGGCCCGGGTCAGCGCGTCGGCCACCTGGTCGGCGGCGTCGGCGACTGCGGCGTCGTCATCGGAAGGGGCGCGCTCAACCCCGTCCAGAATGGCCTGGATGCGGCGACGCGCGAAGGTGCGCACGGCGTCGTCGCCGCCGATTTCCCGCAACTGGCGCATCGCGGCCGAGGCCAGGTCGTCGTAGGTGTGCTCGAGTTTCGCGCGGCCGGCCGCGGTCAGCCGGTAACGCTTGGCCGGACGGCCCCGGCCGGCCTGCTGCCACGGCGCGGACGGGTTGGCCTCCGCGTCGCCACTGTCCACCAGGGCGTCGAGGTGCCGACGCACACCGGCCGCGGAAATATCGAGTCGACGGCCGATCTCCACGGCCGTGATCGAGCCGGATTCCAGCAGCATCTGCACGATGGCGCGCCGGGTGTGACCGTCCGGCACCGAGGCGCGGGATACGAGCGACTCGTCCGGCAGGATTTTCACAACATCAGTGTTACGCAATTACCACCGGCGGTCTAGCAAGGGCAGCCTTACCTAGTCATGATCACGGGCCCCGGGGGCACGCGGTCTCAGGCTGCGGAGCGCGAAAACTAATTTTTGTGTGGCGTGTTCTGCGATTCAGTTGTCGTCACACTCGCAGTCGCGACCGCACTCATGCTCTTCGGCGTAGTAATCGCCGTTGCGGTCGTTGCTCCGCTTGCCGCGACCGGTGATTGCCCGGTACGCCTCTTGCCGCTGCTGGTACTCGTACCATGACGGTCTACGTATACCCACGTGTTGCTCCTTTCTTCTTGCGACGCCCGCGCCTACAGGTGCGTTGGGTTCACACCGTGGTTGGACCACTCCATGCCCGCTTCGGGCAGCCAGGGCATCCCCATTTGGGCGTCCTTTCGTGAATCATCGCCCTATTCTGTGTCCCCCGGTACCAGCTTTTGGTCATCTTCCCCGACGCCCATTGGGCGAATGCGCCCATCGACGCCGAGGGGTGAAAGCCGCCCAGCCAGGGACCAACGATTAGGTATGAGGAGTGAGAAGGTAGGTACATGAGAAGGAAGCGCATCGCGCCCCTGGACTTGCCCCCCGGTATGAGCCATGACCGTTAGCCCGTAACGTGCGCGAATTGAGACGTGAACCTGTGCCGGACCCGCGTTCGACGTACGACCGCATCCGCTCCGCTCACCTGAATGCGGTCCAGGGGGCGCTCGAAGACCATCTCGGACGCCTCGAATGGTCCCGTGAACAGATCGAACGGCATCGCGACCAGAGGTTGCGGTCCCTGCTCGCATACGCCCGTGAGCGCGCACCGTTTCATGCCGAGCGACTGCGCGGGCTCGACCCGGCGTCGGTCGGCGTCGCCGATCTGGCATCGCTGCCCGCGATGACCAAGCAGCAGGCACAGGACGCATGGGACGACATCGTCACCGTCCCCGACCTCGACAGGTCCGGAGCCGAGCGGATTCTGGCTGAGCAGCAATGGTTTTCCTACACTTCGCACGATCAGCAGGTCTTCAGCTCTGGTGGCTCCAGCGGTGTGCGAGGCGTGTACGTCTGGGACTGGCCGTTTTTCATCAGCGCGACCTGTCTGGCGTGGCGGATGCAGGCCCGTGACGAGCGGCGCATCCCGTCGAAGCCGGCGCACACCCGTCTCGCGGTCCTGACCGCCGCCCTGCCACCGCATGCCAGCACACCGCTGTTCGACGTGCCGACGGTGGACGGGATGCAGACGGTTGTGATCGAAGCCGGCGCGCCGTTCGACGAGGTTCTGACCAAGGTGGCTGCCGCTGAACCGACCCACCTCGTCGGGTATGCGACCGTGATCGGCCGGCTTGCCCGGGCGACATCGGCCGGTGAGCTGGCGATCCGCCCATCGCGGGTGAGCACCAACTCGGAGCCGCTCCTGCCCGAGGACCGCGACGCCATCCGACAGGCCTGGGGTGCGACGGTCCACAACCTTTGGGGATCAACCGAGATCGGTGTGCAGGCGGTCGGCTGCGGCCATGGGGACGGACTGCATATCTGCGAGGACGAGGTGATTCTCGAGCGGGTGAACGCCGACGGCGCTCCGGTGGGCCCCGACGAACCTGCAGCCCGGACACTGGCCACCGGATTGGCCAACCGAACGTTTCCGTTCATTCGCTACGACCTGGGTGACGAGATAACGTTCCTGCCCGGCCAGTGCCCGTGCGGAAGTGCGTTCCTACGCGTGGCCGACGTCACCGGCCGCCGTGACGACGACTTCGACTATGACTCGGTCACGGTGCCGGCAAGCGCCTTTCGCCACGTTTTGGGCACCGACCCGCGGGTCACGGAGTATCAGGTCATCCAGACCGCGACCGGGGTGGACGTCCTCGTCGTCGGCGATCCCGACGTCGACTCCCTGTCGCGCGCCATCGTCAGCGCCGCGCGGCGCTACGGTCTGACCCAGCCGGAAGTCAGTGTTCGGGTGGTCGCGCGGCTTGAGCGCCACCGCTCAACCGGCAAGCTGAAGCGGTTCGTCCCGCTCGGTTGATCGCGGTACACCGACTGCCTACGTCGGCAGCTCATGGTGCCTGCTCACGGCGGATAGAGTGCTGTGGTGGCCGCCCGCCAGCTCTCCCTCAGCTCCTCCATCGCGAAGTGGCACGGTGACGAGCGGACCGTCGGCGCGCCGCTCAACGAAGCCGAACTGCGGGCGATGCACCGCACCAGGATATTCGGGGCGACCGGCACCGTCCTGATGGGAATCGGAGCGCTGGGCGCCGGCGCGCGCCCCGTCGTGCAAGACCCGACGTTCGGGGTGCGGCTGCTCAATCTGCCGTCCCGAATCCAGACCGTCTCGCTGACGATGACCACGACCGGCGCGGTGATGATGGCCCTCGCCTGGCTCATGCTGGGCCGGTTCGCGCTGGGCCCGCGGCGGATGACGCGCAGCCAGCTCGACCGCACGCTGATGTTGTGGATCGCGCCGCTGCTGATCGCGCCACCGATGTACAGCAAGGACGTCTACTCCTACCTCGCGCAGAGCCAGATCGCCCGGATCGGCCTCAACCCCTACCAGGTAGGACCGGCCCCCGGGCTGGGCCTGGACCATGTGTTCACCCTCTCGGTACCCAGCCTGTGGCGCGAGACACCGGCACCCTACGGGCCGCTGTTCCTGTGGATCGGCCGCGGCATCTCCAAGCTCACCGGCGAGAACGTCGTCGCCGCGGTGCTGTGCCACCGCCTGGTCGTCCTCATCGGCGTCGGCCTGATCGTCTGGGCCACACCACGATTGGCCCGGCGGTGCGGTGTGGCCGAGGTCACCGCATTGTGGCTGGGTGCGGCCAACCCGCTGTTGGTGATGCATCTGGTCGCCGGCATCCACAACGAGGCACTGATGCTCGGTCTGATGCTGACCGGGACCGAGTTCGCGCTGCGCGGCATCGACGGAGCCGCTGGGCGGGCGGCATCGGCAGGAGCCAGGGCGCCTCTGCTACCCCGACCGGTGCGATGGCCGCGATCACGCGCCGACTGGTCCCGGTGGGTCCCGTTGGCGCTGGTGCTGGCCGGCACCGTGCTGATCACCCTCTCCTCCCAGGTGAAACTGCCCGGTCTGCTGGCGCTGGGATTCACCGCGATGGCACTGGCCCACCGGTGGGGCGGCACCGTCAAGGCGTTCCTGTCGGCCGGCCTGTTGACCGCAACGGTGGCGCTGGCGGTGATGGCCCTCGTCGGGTGGGCGAGCGGGCTGGGTTTCGGCTGGCTGTTCACCCTGGGCACGGCCAACGTCGTGCGCAGCTGGATGTCCCCGCCGACCCTGTTGGCACTGGCGACCGGCCAGGCGGGCATCCTGCTCGGCCTCGGCGACCACACCACCGCGGTGTTGTCGCTGACCCGCGCCATGGGCGTCATCACCATCGCCATCGTGGTGAGCTGGCTGCTGCTGGCGGTGCTGCGCGGCCGCCTGCACCCCGTCGGCGGGTTGGGGGTCGCGCTGGGCGCCACCGTGCTGCTGTTTCCCGTCGTTCAGCCGTGGTACCTGCTGTGGGCCATCATCCCGCTGGCCGCCTGGGCGACCCGACCCCGATTCCGCATCGCCACGATCGCGGTCTCCCTGATCGTCGGAATCTTCGGACCCACCGCCAACGGCGACCGCTTCGCGTTGTTCCAGATCCTTGATGCGACCCTGGCCAGCGCGCTGATCGTCGCGGCGCTCATCGTGCTCACCCGCAACCGCCTGCCATGGCGCTATGTGCCCGGGACCGACGAGCGTTACAGCGGCCAGGACCTCGCTCTGAGTCAGGTCCTGAGCCGGCGCGACGGCGCGACAGACCAACCACCGGCAGGTGATCCGGCACCCGCCGCCTACGCTGAGACCCCGTGAGTTCTGGCTCCCCCACCCCGGTGCGCCTGCGTGGGGTGTCGAAGCGCTACGGGCAGACCCTGGCAGTCCGCGATCTCGACCTCGACGTCCACCGGGCCGAGGTGCTGGCGCTGCTCGGCCCCAACGGTGCCGGCAAGACGACGACGGTCGAGATGTGCGAGGGGTTCGTGCGCCCCGACGCCGGGACCGTGGAGGTCCTGGGCCTCGACCCGATCGCCGACAACGCGCAGGTGCGCGAACGGATCGGCGTGATGCTGCAGGGCGGCGGCGGATATCCGGCGGCCCGTGCCGCCGAGATGCTGAATCTGGTGGCCGCCTACGCCGCACGGCCGCTGGACCCGGCCTGGCTTCTGGACACCCTGGGTCTGACCGAGGCCGCCAAGACCACCTACCGCCGGTTGTCGGGCGGTCAGCAGCAGCGGCTGGCGCTGGCCTGCGCGATCGTCGGCCGGCCCGAATTGGTCTTCCTCGACGAGCCGACCGCCGGGATGGACGCGCATGCCCGGCTGGTGGTGTGGGAGCTCATCGACGGCCTGCGGCGCGACGGTGTGACGGTGGTGCTGACCACCCATCAGCTCAAGGAAGCCGAGGAACTGGCCGACCGGATCGTCATCATCGACCGCGGCGCGCCCGTCGCATCGGGAACCCCGGCGGAGTTGATGCGCAGCGGCGCCGAGGACCAGCTGCGGTTCACCGCCCCCCGCAAGCTGGACCTGTCATTGCTGATGAACGCGCTACCGGAGGGGTACCGCGCCAGTGAGCAGAGCCCCGGCGAGTACCTGGTCGAGGGCACCATCGACCCCCAGGTGCTGGCCACCGTGACGGCCTGGTGCGCCCGGCTGAATATCCTGGCTACCGATCTGCGGGTCGAGCAGCGCAGCCTGGAGGATGTGTTCCTCGACCTCACCGGTAAGGAGTTGCGGTCGTGAGGGAGGCGCCACGATGAGCACGTTGTTCCCGGCGGGCACCTTCACCCCGGATCCACGCCCGGCCGCGGTGGGGCGCATGCTGGCCGCCCAATACGCACTCGAGCTGAAGTTGTTGCTGCGCAACGGCGAACAGTTGCTGCTGACAATGTTCATCCCGATCACCTTGCTCATCGGCCTGACGCTGCTGCCGCTCGGGCCGTTCGGCGAACAGCGCGACCATCGGGTGGCGGTGTTCGTACCGGCGATCATGGCCCTGGCGGTGATCTCGACGGCGTTCACCGGGCAAGCCATCGCGGTGGCATTCGACCGCCGCTACGGGGCGCTGAAACGCCTCGGTGCGACGGCATTGCCGGTGTGGGGCATCATCGCCGGCAAAGCACTGGCCGTGGTGAGTGTGGTGTTCCTGCAGGCGGTCCTGCTCGGCGGGATCGGCCTGGCCCTCGGCTGGCGGCCGAACCCGGCCGGCCTGCTGCTGGGCGCGGCGATCATCGCGTTGGGCACCGCGGTGTTCGTGGCGATGGGACTGCTGCTCGGCGGGACGTTGCGGGCCGAGATCGTGCTGGCGGTGGCCAACCTGCTGTGGTTCGTCTTCGCCGGAATCGGCGCGCTCACACTTGAGACCGGCATCGTGCCCACCGCGGTGTCCTGGGTGGCCCGGCTGACACCGTCGGGCGCGCTGACCGAGGCACTGTCGCGGGCGACGCAGGTCTCGGTGGACTGGTTCGGTATCGCGGTACTGGCGGTCTGGGGTGTGGTGTCGGCGGCCGCGGCCGTGCGCTGGTTCCGGTTCACCTGACGCCTGCTCCCTCGGCCCGGCTTTCCGGTTCCTCTACGATCGGCGAGTGGGTTTGGGACGGCTCTTCGTGCGATTGGTGGATCGGCTTCCGATGCCGAGTGTGCGCACCCAGCGCCTGATCGCCGTCGCGGTCCTGCTCAGCCAGGGCCTCATCGCGGTCACCGGGTCGATCGTGCGGGTCACCGCCTCCGGTCTGGGTTGCCCGACCTGGCCGCAGTGCTTCCCGGGCAGTTTCACCCCGGTGCCGCACTCCGAGGTGCCCGTCATCCACCAGGCCGTCGAGTTCGGCAACCGGCTGATCACCTTCGCGGTGGTGATCACCGCGATGCTGGCGGTGCTGGCGGTCACCCGCGCCCGCCGGCGTCGCGAGATTCTGGTCTACGCCTGGCTGATGCCGGCATCGACGGTGCTGCAGGCGATCATCGGCGGCATCACGGTGCGAACCGGCCTGTTGTGGTGGACGGTCGCCGTCCATCTGCTGGTGTCCATGGCGATGGTCTGGCTTGCAGCACTGCTGTACGTCAAGATCGGCCAGCCCGATGACGGCGTGGTCACCGCCGGTGGCGCCGAAGCCGTTGCGCCAGTTGACGGTTCTGACGGCGGTGGTGCTCAGCGCCACGTTGGTGTCGGGGACGCTGGTCACCGGGGCCGGCCCGCATGCCGGGAGACAAGAGCCCACAACGGGTGGTCCCGCGACTCGAGGTCGAAATCGTCACCCTCGCCCATGCGCACGCCACGCTGATGGTGGCCTACTTATGCCTGCTGATCGGTTTGGGCGCCGGTCTGCTGGCAGTCGGCGCGCCGCGGCGGGTCATGCGGCGGCTGGCCGGGGTCATCGGACTGGTGCTGCTGCAGGGACTCATCGGTGTGGTTCAGTACCACACCGGGGTGCCGGCGGTACTGGTCGCGATGCACGTCGCAGGGGCGGCCGCATGCACCGCCGCCACCGCGGTGCTATGGGCGTCGATGCGACAGCGGACCGAGCCCGAGACGATCCAGGGCCGCCTCGACCTGCACAGCGAAGCGGCGCTGCCGTAACTCACGGTTGCGGTCGTTGAGTTGCCGCCAACCCAGCGCAGGTTCGATCAGTTCGAGTTCCAGCAGTACCGCGTCAGTCCCGCTGCCGATCAGATCGACTCGGGCATAGAGTAATTCGCTTCGGCCGATGCCCAGCTGCGACGCGGCGGCATCCAGGACGTCATAGCCCAGTTCCCAGAGCTCGACGTCCGGGTCGGCAGGCGCCAACGACTCTGCGGCGTAGATTCCCGAGGCGTCCAATCGAGGCTCCTCGCCCTGCGGGGGCAGCATCGGACCCTTGGTGAAGGCATGCGACTGCTCCCCACCGAGGAACACCAATGCCGTCTCCCCCGCCGCGATGCGCCCGTCGTAGGGCTGAACCAGCGCGCTGCGACCGGAGGCCAGGAGAGCGGTCGCGTGCGCCGTCGCCGCATCGGCCGCGGCGAACCGGAAAGTGTCGATCGAGCCGGCGCCGATCGCCGGCTTGACCACCACCTCCCCGGCGAAGTCCGCGGCACGCACGGTGTCCCCCGGCTCGAAAAACATCGACGGCACGACCGGGATCCCGGCGGCGAACAGGTCACGCAGGTAGTGCTTGTCGCTGTTCCAGGCCACCACCGGCGGCGCGTTGAGCAGGTTGCGCACCCGGGTGGTCCAGGCCAGAAACTCCGACCGCCGTTCGGCGTAGTCCCATGTCGCCCGCAGGATCACCAGGTCGGCGGTCTCGGTGCGGGGGTCGTCCCATGACATCCAGCGGGCGTGCAGGCCGCGGGCCCGAAGCGCCGGCGACCAGGCCGTCGTCATCTCCGTCACCGTCGACCATCTGCGAGCATGACGCCAGCACGATCCGCGGATGGAAGATATTCGGCCGGGCCAGCTTCATCGGGTCGCCACTGAACTGATGCTCATCAGGGGGATGATAGTGACATGCGCGCAGTCGAAGTCGCCCAGACCGGTGGCCCGGAGGTTCTGCAGTACGTCGACAGGCCGATGCCCGCGCCCGGTCCGGACGAGGTGCTGATCAAGGCGGACGCGATCGGTGTCAACTACATCGACACGTATTTCCGCTCCGGGCAGTACCCGCGCGAACTGCCGTTCGTGGTCGGCACCGAGGTGTGCGGGACGGTGGCCGCAGCCGGTGACGACGTGGCAGCGATCAAGGTCGGCGATCGGGTGGTCACCGCCAACGCCACTGGGGCGTACGCGGAATACTGCTGTGCGCCCGCTGATTTCGTCGCCTACGTTCCCGAGTCCGTTCCATCGGATGCGATTTCTTCTGCTCTGCTGAAAGGGATGACGGCTCACTACCTGATCAAGTCGGTCTATCAGGTCCAGCCGCGGCGACTGGCTGCTGGTGCACGCCGGCGCCGGCGGGGTTGGCCTGATCCTGACCCAGTGGGCGACCAGCCTCGGCGCACGGGTGATCACCACCGCCTCGACACCCGAGAAGGCCGAACTGTCCCGGCAGGCCGGCGCGGTCGAGGTGCTCGACTACCCCGACGATCCGGCGCAGTTCGGTGCCCACGTTCGCGATCTGAGCGACGGACGCGGAGTGGCCGCCGCCTACGACGGGGTGGGCAAGATCGACATTCGACGCCAGCCTGGCCAGCCTGGCCATCCGGGGCACATTGGCCCTGTTCGGCGCCTCGAGTGGACCGGTGCCGCCGGTGGACCCGCAGCGACTCAACGCCGCCGGTTCGGTATACCTCACCCGGCCCAACCTGGCGCATTTCATCCGATCCACCGACGAATTCGCCTGGCGCGCCGGGGAGCTGCATCGACGCCATCGCCGACGACTCGATCACGATCACGGTGGGCGGGCACTACCCGCTGGCCGAGGTGCAGCGCGCCCACGCAGGACCTGCAGGCCAGGAAGACGACCGGTTCGATCGTGCTGGTGCCCTGAGCGGCACACCGCTGCCGATAGGTCCCCAGGGGTGAACTGCTAAGGTCCGTCACCGTGAAGCGCCCGAGGCTGGCGGCGGTCACGTCCTTGATCCGGGAGGGGCCAGGCCGGCGAATGTTGCGTCGACTCACCATTCTCACCGGCACCTGTCTGGCGATCGCAACGGCGACCGCGACCGCGACGACCGGGTACGCCGACCCGCCCGCCGACCCGACCGTGGTGCCCGCCGCAGACGCCACCACCGGGCCGCCGATGGCCAGCGGGGCGTTGCCGTCCGGCAACCCCGGAACGCTGACGACACCGGAGAGGCTGGTTCTCGACGGTCTCGGCGTCGAAGGAATCACTCGACCCCGTCACCGCGCTGACGAATACACCCTGGTCACGCGAGTATGTCGTTGCCGGCGTCTTCTCCGGGACGGCATCGGGGCCGGGTTCATCCGAACTGCAGGGCGGTGTGCTGGAGGCGGGCTATCAGATCGGCTGCGGGATCACCCAGCAGGATCTTCATTCGATCTCGACCGCGGGGATCACGCCGGGATCCGGGATTCCCCTCATCGACGGCGAGTTGTTGCCGGTCTTTCTGAACGCCAACGCGTCCGAGCAGCTGCGGGTCGTCCTGGAGCCGGGACGGGTGAACACCTTCTCGGTGACGACGAAGGACTTCGAGGGAGACTGGGCCCGGGTGTCGATCACCGGCGTGCGGATCAGGATCGACGGCTGCGCCGGGCAGTCGTTCATCCGGTCTTTCGCGACCTTCACCAGTTCGACGGACGACAACGCCGACGTCGTGACCTACCTCGGCGTGACCAGGGCCGTCTAGTGACTCAAAGGCTGCGCGCCCGGGTGACCGCGACGGCGGGATGCCTGTTGCTCGTGGCTTCGGGACAGCCGTGGCCGTCCAGCGCCGACCCTTCCGGCCCGGTGATCGCGCCGGCCGGCTGACTCCGCCGCGCGCGGCGCCGCCGGACACCGGCGTCGTGGCCTCCGTCCCCGCCCGGTGTCGCCGAGACCGAGGACGGCCGGACCCTCACGGTGGCGGCCGAGAACGAGACGCAGCTGCCGGTCGCGCCCCTGACGACGGCGCTGAGTTCGCCGCGACTGGCTGGTCGGGGCCACCTTCACCGGCAGCACGACGGGATCGGTGAGCGGAGGAACGCTCGAAGTCGGCTACCAGATCGGCTGCGGAATCGAGATGAACCAGATCCGGATCGGCGGCACTCTCGGCGGCACGTTCAACGGCACCTCCATCGCCTTTCCGATCCAGGGCCAGATCGATGTCCGAATGCGGCCCGGGACCGTCATCAACGCGGTGGTGATGAAGAAAGAGTTCAAGGGGACCGCAACGCGGGTCATCGTCAAGGACATCCATATCAACGTCGACGGCTGCGTCGGATCGTCGTCGTTACGGTCCTACGCGATCCTGACCAGTTCCAGCCCCCATACCGAGGACATCGTCGCCTACTACGGCGTCACAAAGGTGTTCTGACGGACCGTCACCCGAACAGCAGCGGCAGCGGAATGACCGAGTCGACCGCCAGCGCGCAGAACACCGCTGCCAGGTAGTTGTTGGAGTGCAGGAACAGCCGCAGCGGCTTGACAGCCTCGCCGCGCAGCACGCCGGCGTGCAGCTTGTAGGCCAGAGTCAGGAACCAGGCACCGGCCAGGACCGCCACTGCGGCGTAGAGCCAGCCGGCGGCCGGAACCAGCGCGCACGTCGCGGCCACGGTGAGCCAGGTGTAGATCACCACCTGCTTGGTGACCTGACGCTCGGTGGCCACCACGGGCAGCATCGGCACACCGGCGGCGGCGTAGTCCTCTTTGTACTTCATCGCCAGCGCCCAGGTGTGCGGCGGCGTCCAGAAGAAGATGATCGCGAACATCGCCAGGGCCTGCCAGCCGATCGTGCCGGTCACCGCGGACCAGCCGATCATCACCGGCATGCACCCGGCGGCACCGCCCCACACCACATTCTGCGAAGTCCGTCGTTTGAGCAGCAGCGTGTAGACCAGCACATAAAACGCGATGGTGGCCGCGGCGAGGTGCGCCGACAGGATGTTGGTGGTCCACCACAGCCAGAAGAACGACCCGACCGAGAGTGCCAGCCCGAAGACCAGGGCGTGGCTGCGCGGCACCACCGCTCGGGCCAGGGGACGACGCTCGGTCCGCTTCATGACCTTGTCGATATCGGCGTCGGCCACGCAGTTGAGGGCGTTGGCCCCGCCGGCGGCCAGCATCCCACCGAACAGGGTGTTCAGGATCAGCACGAGGTCGACGCGGCCCCGGTCGGCCAACAGCATGGCCGGGATCGTCGTGACCAGGAGAAGTTCGATGACGCGCGGCTTCATCAGGGCGAGGTAGCCCAGCGCGGAACTGCGAAGCCGGCTCGGCGCCGTGTGGGCGGCGGTGTCCACGAGGTGCGTTTCGCGCATTCTCACGCAGTCAACTCCTTACGGGCGCCATCCGCCGCCCAGCGTCTACTACACAGGATGGTAGACCCCGACGCTGCCGATTTGGTACTGCAGGGCCGATTCCCCGCACTAGGGTGAGCAGCAGTATCGGGTTGCCCGCTGATCACACGTCGCAGGAGTGCATTTCGTGACCACCCTTGAGCAGATTTCCGCGCTGACCCAGCCGCATCACCCGTCCGACTGGACAGATCTGGATTCCCGCGCCGTGGACACCGCACGGGTGCTCGCCGCCGACGCGGTGCAGAAGGTCGGGAACGGCCACCCCGGTACCGCGATGAGCCTGGCTCCGACGGCCTACACCCTGTTCCAGCGGGTGATGCGGCACGACCCGGGAGACCCGCACTGGCTGGGTCGCGACCGGTTCGTCCTGTCCTGCGGACACAGCAGCCTGACGTTGTACCTGCAGCTGTATCTGGGCGGGTTCGGCCTGGAACTGTCCGACATCGAGTCACTGCGCACCTGGGGCTCCAAGACCCCCGGGCACCCGGAGTTCCGGCACACCAAGGGCGTGGAGATCACCACCGGCCCACTGGGTCAGGGCCTGGCCTCGGCGGTCGGCATGGCGATGGCGTCGCGCTATGAGCGCGGCCTGTTCGATCCCGACGCCGCACCCGGCACCAGCCCGTTCGACCACCACATCTACGTCATCGCCTCCGACGGCGATATGGAGGAGGGGGTGACCAGCGAGGCCTGCTCGCTGGCCGGCACCCAGCAGCTCGGCAATCTCATCGTGATCTGGGACGACAACGAGATCTCCATCGAGCACAACACCAGGATCGCGTTCACCGAGGACACTCCGGCCCGCTACGAGGCCTACGGCTGGCACGTCCAGCGGGTCGAGGGCGGGGAGAACGTGGCCGGCCTCGAGGACGCCATCGCCAAGGCCAAGGCCGTCACCGACAAACCCTCATTCATCGCGCTGCGGACCATCATCGGCTATCCGGCGCCGACCAAGATGAACACCGGCGGGGTCCACGGCTCCGCTCTGGGCGCCGAGGAGGTGGCCGCGACCAAGAAGGTCCTCGGGTTCGACCCGGACAAGACCTTCGAGGTTGCCGACGAGGTGATCGCCCACACCCGCACGTTGGTGGACCGCGGCCGGGAAGCGCACGCACAAGTGGCAGGCCGACTTCGACGCCTGGGCCGAGCGGGAACCCGAACGCAAAGCACTGCTGGACCGGCTGTTGGCCGGCACCCTGCCCGACGGCTGGGACGACGACCTGCCCCACTGGGAGCCGGGTTCGAAGGCGGTCGCCACGCGCGCGGCCTCCGGAGACGTGCTGTCCGCCCTCGGTCCGAAACTGCCGGAACTCTGGGGTGGCTCGGCCGACCTCGCCGGAAGCAACAACACCACGATGAAGGGCGCTAAATCCTTTGGGCCGCCGTCGATCTCGACTGAGGACTGGGATGCCACCTGGTACGGCCGCACCCTGCACTTCGGTATCCGTGAGCACGCGATGGGCGCGATCCTGTCCGGGATCGTGCTGCACGGCCCGACCCGGCCCTACGGCGGCACCTTCCTGCAGTTCGCCGACTACATGCGCCCGGCGGTGCGGCTGGCCGCGCTGATGGACATCGACCCCGTCTATGTGTGGACTCACGACTCGATCGGCCTGGGCGAGGACGGGCCCACCCACCAGCCCATCGAGCACCTGGCGGCACTGCGCGCAATCCCCCGGCTTGCCGTGGTGCGACCCGCCGACCCGAACGAAACCGCCTACGCGTGGCGCACCATCCTCCAACGGGGTGCGACCAGCGGTCCCACCGGGCTCGATCCTCACCCGTCAGGGTGTGCCGGTGCTGGAGGGCACCAGCAGCGAGGGCGTCGCCCGTGGTGGTTACGTTCTGGGCGGCGCGGACCCGAGTGACGCCGACGTGATCATCATCGCCACCGGCTCCGAGGTCCAACTGGCCGTCGAAGCCGCAAAGTTACTGGCCGACAGGGACATTCTCGCCTATGTGGTGTCGATGCCGTGCGTGGAGTGGTTCGAGTCCCAGCCGCAGGAGTACCGGGACAGCGTGCTGCCCCCGGACGTGCCCGCGCGCGTCGCCGTCGAGGCCGGTGTCGCCCAGAGTTGGTACAAGTACGTCGGCGACACCGGGGAGATCATCTCCATCGAGCGCTACGGCGAGTCGGCAGACGACAAGACCCTCTTCCGCGAATTCGGATTCACGCCCGAGGCGGTCGTGGCCGCCGCGGAGCGGGCAGTCGACAACTAATCCCCGCAACCAAGGAGGACGACACTCATGGCCCAGAACCCGAACCTCGCCGCGCTGTCCGCGGCCGGCGTCTCCGTCTGGCTCGACGATCTGTCTCGCGACCGCTTGCGGTCGGGCAATCTGCAGGAATTGATCGACACCAAGTCGATCGTCGGCGTCACCACCAACCCGTCGATCTTCCAGGGGGCGCTGTCCAAGGGCACCGCCTATGACGCCCAGGTGGCCGAACTGGCCGCCCGCGGCGCCGATGTGGATGCCACCATCCGCACCGCCACCACCGACGACGTCCGGGAAGCCTGCGACGTGCTCCGGCCACAGTGGGAGGCCTCCGACGGCGTCGACGGCCGGGTCTCGATCGAGGTCGACCCGCGGCTGGCGCATGACACCGACGCGACGATCCTGCAGGCCATCGAACTGTGGAAGATCGTGGACCGGCCCAACCTGCTGATCAAGATCCCGGCCACCAAAGCCGGGTTGCCGGCGATCACCGCCGTCATCGCCGAGGGTATTTCGGTGAACGTCACGCTCATCTTCTCGGTCGAACGCCACGTGGAGGTGATGGACGCCTACCTCGCCGGACTGGAGGCGGCCAAGAAGGCCGGTCATGACATCTCGACAATCCACTCCGTCGCGTCGTTCTTCGTCTCCCGCGTCGACACCGAGATCGACAAGCGACTGGAGGCGATCGGCACCCCGGAGGCGCTGGCGATGCGCGGCAAGGCCGGGGTGGCCAATGCCCGACTGGCCTACGCCGCCTACGAAGAGGTCTTCATCGCCCCGCGGTATGCCGTTCTGGTTCCGGCCGGGGCCCGGGTGCAGCGCCCGCTGTGGGCCTCGACCGGGGTGAAGAACCCGGCCTACTCCGACACGATGTACGTCACCGAACTGGTCGCCGCGCACACCGTCAACACCATGCCGGAGAAGACACTGGACGCCGTGGCCGACCACGGTGTCATCACCGGGGACACCATCAGCAACACCGTCGTCGAGTCGCAGGGCGTCTTCCTCCGGCTTGAGGAACTGGGCATCGACCTGCAGGACGTCTTCCGGTTCCTCGAGGAGGACGGCGTGGCGAAATTCGAGAAGTCCTGGGAGGAGTTGTTGGAGGCGACGCAGGCCCAGTTGGACGCCGCCCAGAAATGAGCCCGGAGATGACTGCCACGGAGGATGTCTGCGTCCCCGTACCGGAAGGGTGGCACAACCCGCTGCGGGACAAGCGCGACAAGCGCATGCCGCGGATCGCCGGGCCCTGCGGGGTGGTGATCTTCGGCGTGACCGGTGACCTGTCCCGCAAGAAGCTGATGCCGGCGATCTACGACCTGGCCAACCGCGGCCTGCTGCCGCCGTCGTTCGCGCTGGTGGGTTTCGCCCGGCGGGACTGGGCCGACGAGGACTTCGGCAAGATCGTGCACGACGCGGTCAAACAGCACGCCCGCACGCCGTTCCGTCAGGAAGTGTGGGACCGGCTGGCCGAGGGCATCCGCTTCGTGCAGGGCAGCTTCGACGATGAGGCATCGTTCGGCAAGCTGGCCGAGACGCTGGCAAAGCTCGATATCGAGCGGGGCACCGGAGGCAACCACGCCTTCTATCTGTCCATCCCGCCCAACGCCTTCCCCGTCGTCCTCGAGCAACTCAAGAAGTCCGGACTCGCCGATCCCCAGAACGGCCGGTGGAGCCGGGTGGTGATCGAGAAGCCGTTTGGACACGACCTGCAGAGCGCGATCGAACTGAACAAAGTGGTCAACAGCGTCTTCCCGGAGAAGTCGGTGTTCCGCATCGACCACTACCTCGGCAAGGAGACCGTTCAGAACATCCTCGCGCTGCGTTTCGCCAACGAACTCTTCGAGCCGGTCTGGAACAGCCACTACGTCGACAGCGTGCAGATCACCATGGCCGAGGACATCGGTCTGGGTGGCCGGGCCGGCTACTACGACGGCATCGGCGCCGCCCGCGACGTGATCCAGAACCACCTGCTGCAGTTGCTGGCACTCACCGCGCTGGAGGAACCGGTGAGCTTCCATCCCGACGAGGTCAGGGCCGAGAAGATCAAGGTCCTCGCCGCCACCAGGCTGGCCCAGCCGCTCGACCTGACCACCTCGCGCGGCCAGTACGCCGCCGGCTGGCAGGGCGGCCAGAAGGTCGTCGGCCTGCTCGACGAGGATGGCTTCTCCCACACCTCGACCACCGAGACGTTCGCGGCGATCACCCTCGACGTCGACACGCGGCGCTGGGCGGGTGTCCCGTTCTATCTTCGGACCGGAAAGCGGTTGGGCCGCAGGGTGACCGAGATCGCCCTGATGTTCAAGCGGGCTCCGCACCTGCCGTTCGACGCCACCATGACCGAAGAACTCGGCCAGAACGCGTTGGTGATCCGGGTCCAGCCCGATGAGGGCATCACCCTGCGCTTCGGCTCCAAGGTGCCGGGCAGCGCCATGGAGGTCCGCGACGTCAACATGGACTTCTCCTACGGCTCGGCGTTCGCCGAGGACTCCCCGGAGGCCTACGAACGGCTGATCCTCGACGTGCTGCTCGGCGAGCCCTCGCTGTTCCCCAGCAACGCCGAGGTCGAATTGTCCTGGAAGATCCTGGATCCGGCGCTGGAGTACTGGGCCGGTCACGGTAAGCCCGACCCCTACGAGTCCGGTTCGTGGGGGCCGGATTCGGCATTCGAAATGCTCGAGCGGACCGGTCACGAGTGGAGGCGCCCGTGATGAGCGCAGGCGAAGAGCGGAGACACCGGCCCGTGATGAGCGCCAGCGAAGAGCGGAGACACCAGAAGTGATCGTCGACCTTCCCAACACCACCACCAACGACATCAACAAGCGCATCACCGCGCTGCGCGAAGAGGGCGGCGCGATCACCCTCGGCCGGGTCCTGACACTCGTGGTGGCACCGGACAGCGAAGCCATCCTGGAGGATGCGATCGAGGCCGCCGTCGGAGCCAGTCGCGAGCATCCCTGCCGGATCATCGTGGTTGTCCCGGTAGACCGCCAGTCCGACGAAGCGCGCCTCGACGGTCAGTTGCGGGTCGGCGGGGACGCCGGCGCCGGCGAGGTGGTGGTGCTCAAGACCGCCGGGCCCCTGGCAGCCCACGCCAGCAGTGTGGTCCTGCCGTTCCTGCTGCCCGACACTCCGGTGGTGGCCTGGTGGCCCGGGGAGCCACCCGACGTTCCGGCCGAAGATCCGTTGGGCCGCTTGGCGATTCGCCGGATCACCGATGCCACCGGGACCGAGAACCCGCTGGCCGCGCTGCGAAGCAGACTGCCCGGTTACACCCAGGGCGACACCGACCTGGCCTGGAGCCGGATCACCTACTGGCGGGCGCTGCTCGCCTCTGCGCTGGACCAGCCGCCGTACGAGCCGGTCACCGGGGCGCTGGTCTCGGGGCTGGCCAGCGAGCCGGCGTTGGACATCCTGGCCGGCTGGTTGGCCGCCCGCATCGACGGACCGGTGCGGCGGGAGACCGGTGAGCTCAAAGTCGAACTCGACCAGCCGAGCCAAACGATCGTCCTGAGCCGTCCGCAGGAAGGGGCGACCGCGACGCTGACCCGGACCGGACGCCCGGCAGCGCAGCTGCCGTTGGCGCGGCGCGAGACCAGGGACTGTCTCGCGGAGGATCTGCGCCGCCTCGACGCCGACGAGATCTATCACGAGGCGCTGGCCGGGATGGATAAGGTCATCTACCCAGCCGAGGTCAGCTGAGGGATGACGACCACCCCCGACGTCGCCGTCGCGACCTTCCCTGATACCGACGCTCTGGTGGCGGCCGCAGGCGACCGACTCGCAGCGGCGATCAGCGAGGCGATCGACCACCGGGGCCGGGCGGCGATCGTCCTGACCGGGGGCGGAACCGGCACCGCCCTGCTCAAGCGACTGGGAACCCATCCGGTGGACTGGGCCCGAGTGCATCTGTTCTGGGGCGACGACCGCTTCGTGCCCCATGACGACGACGAACGCAACGAGAAGCAGGCCCGCGAGGCGCTGCTGGACCATATCGACATCCCGGCGGCCAATGTCCACCCGATGGCGCCCAGCGACGGCGAGTACGGCGCCGACATCGAGGCCGCTACCCGCGGATACCGGGACGTGCTCGCCGCGAACGCCGAATTCGGTGCGCCCACACCGGTTTTCGATGTGCATCTGCTCGGAATGGGCGGTGAGGGCCATATCAACTCGCTGTTCCCGCACACGCCAGCCGTCCGCGAAACCGATCAGATGGTGGTCGGCGTGGACGACTCCCCCAAGCCGCCGCCGCGGCGGATCACCCTGACGCTCCCCGCCGTACGCCGATCCCGGCAAGTGTGGCTGGTGGTATCGGGTGAGGCCAAGGCCGATGCGGTGGCCGCAGCCGTGGCCGGCGCCGATCCCGTCGACGTACCGGCCGCCGGGGCGCGGGGCAGCGAGACGACGATTTGGCTTCTTGACTCCGCAGCGGCAAGCAAACTGTCAGACTGACTGGCATGGAGGAGAAGAGTCGGCCACGTTCCCCCGCCGAACGGCTCCGCACGCTGGCGCAGGCGGCTTTGACCGCCGACGAGACCGTCGATCAGATGGACCACATCCTCGACGACCTCGAGGTGAACCTCACTGGCCTGAACAAGGCCGTGGGCACCATGGAAGCGTCGCTGGCCTACTTCGACGAGACCCTCAACCGGCTCAACGCCAGCCTTGGCCAGTTGGAAGGGATGATGGGCCGAGTGCTGCGCCTGGTGGAACTGGCCGAGACGGCGATGGCACCGGTGGCCGCCACCGAATCGGCCGTCCGCGGGGTTTTCAACGTCCTGAAACGGGGCAACTAGCCGCTGTTGCGCAGCGCTGAGGCCAGACCACTCATCGTCAGCAGGATTCCGCGCTGTACGAGCTCGTCGTTCTCGCCGCCGCGGTAGCGCCGCAGCAACTCGACCTGCAGATGGTTGAGCGGCTCCAGGTACGGAAACCGGTTGAACACCGACCGGGCCAGCGCCGGGTTGTCGGCCAGCAGATCGTCGTGACCGGTGATCAGCTTGTGCATGGCAATGGTGCGTTCGTGCTCGGCCCGGATCTTCGAGAAAACCCGCTCCCGCAGGGTCTGGTCTTCAACGAGTTCGGCGTACCGGGCGGCCAGGCCCATATCCGACTTCGCCAGCACCTGTGCCATGTTCGACAGCACGGTCTGGAAGAACGGCCAGCGCTGGTAGAGATCACGCAGGACTTCCACCCGGTCTTCAGTTCCCTCCTGCCCCTGACTGATCCACTCCTGTACGGCAGTACCCGTTCCGTACCAGCCGGGCAGCATCACCCGGCACTGGCTCCATGCCAGCACCCATGGAATCGCACGCAGGTCGGCGATCGATGTAGTGGCCTTGCGCATGGTGGGCCGGCTGCCGATGTTGAGCGAACCGATTTCGCTGACCGGCGTGGACTGTTCGAAGTATTCGACGAATCCCTCAGTGTCATGAACTAATTCGGCATAGGCCCGCTGAGCGAGGGCGGCAAGCTCGTCGAGCACCCGGTAGGCGGGCTCGGCGTCCTCGCCGAGACCTTCGACGTCGAGCAGCGTCGACTCCAGGGTGGCTGCGACCAGGCTCTCCAGGTTCCGGTGCGCGATCCGGGGTTCGGCGTACTTGGCGGCGATCACTTCACCCTGCTCGGTGAGCCGAAGCGATCCGTTGACCGCACCGGGCGGCTGGGCAAGGATCGCATCGTAACTCGGGCCGCCGCCACGACCGACCGTTCCGCCGCGGCCATGGAAGAGCCGCAGCCGGATCCCGGTCCGGCGGGCGGATTCCACCAGATCCTGCTCGGCCCGGTACAGCGCCCAATTCGCGGCCAGATAGCCCCCATCCTTGTTGGAATCGGAGTACCCGAGCATCACCTCCTGGCCCTCGCCCCGGGCATGCACCATCGACCGGTACAGCGGTACGTCGAGCGCGGATTCCAGGATCGCCGAGCCGCGCTGGAGGTCCTCGATGGTCTCGAACAGCGGCACGATGCCGACCGGTGCGTACGGGAGTTCCACCCGAAAGATCAAGCAGCCCAGCTTCTTTGAGCAGTACTGCGGCCTCAAGCATGTCCGATACCGACCGGCACATGGAGATGATGTAGGTGGGAACCGCCTCCGGGCCGAGCATCCGTACCGCTCGGGCCGCCGCGTTGACGATGTCCAGTTCCTTGCGCACCAGATCCGACAACTCCGCGTCGTCCCGGGTCAGCGGGCGGCGGGTGGACAATTCGGCCACCAGCACCGCGACCCGTTGCTCCTCGGACAGGGACCGGTAGTCGGGATGCACACCGGACCAGGCCAGCAGTTCGGCGACCACCTGCTCGTGGGTGTCGGAATTCTGCCGCATGTCCAGTCCGCACAGATGGAACCCGAAGGCGTCGACGGCGTCTCGCAGTCGGGCCAATCGATCGTCGGCCAGCAGCGCGCTGCCGTGTGCGCGCAGGGAGGCGTCGATGATGGAGAGATCGGCGAGCAGCTCGCCTGCCGCCTGATACGGCTCCAGTCCCAGATCGAGCACATGCTCGGGGTCCCGGTCGAGGATGCCGGCGGCGGTGGCCGTCAACCGGCCCCGGACGACCCGCACCGCGCGGCGGTACGGCTCGTCGAGGCGGGCGGCTTCGGTGCAGCCGGACGCCAGGTCCACCAGGGCGTCATCGGTGCGGACCAGCCGCGCCGACATGGACAGTTCACGCTCCAGCATCGCCAATTCGTCGAAGTAGTAGACCAGCGCCGTCTCCGCGGCGCCGCGCGTGGCCAACTCCACGACCTCGGCGGTGACATTGGGATTGCCGTCACGGTCACCGCCGATCCACGATCCGGGCCGGACGATGGGGCGCGTCAGCAGGTCCGCATCCGGCCAGCGTGAGCGCAGTGCGTCTCGCACGGCGGCGTTGACTTTCGGGATGACCTCGAAGAATGACGCGGGGTAGTACCGAAGGCCCGACTCGATCTCGTCGGCGACCTTCAACCGGGACAACCGGATGAGCGCGGTCTGCCACAGGGTGAGGATCTGTCGGCGCAGTTCGAACTCGATCGCCCGGCCGTCCTCGGTTTCCTGGCGACCGTTCAGACGCAACCGCATGAGTCGGGTGATGCGGTTCTGGGTGTCGAAGACCGTGCGCCGGCGGGTCTCGGTGGGATGTGCGGTGATGACCGGCGACACCAGTGCGCCCTGCAGTGCCTCGGCGACCTCGGCCGCCGCAAGTCCGGCAGCGTCGAGCTTGCGGTAGGTAGCCGCCAGGGTGCTGTCCGGCGCGGCCTCTCCGGCGGCGACGTGCACCTCGCGGCGCCGCTCACGGTGGATATCCTCGGCCACGTTGGCCAGCAGCGCGAACGTGCTGAATGCTCGGATCACCGGGATGGCCCGGTGCACGTCGATCCCGTCGAACAGGGCGGCCGCCTGGGTGCGGTCCATCTCGGAGCGGCGCACCCGGAAGGACTCGACCCGAGCCCGTTCCACCAGTTCGAATACTTCGGGCCCGTTCTGCTCGCGGACGGTGTCGCCCAGCATGGCGCCAAGCAGACGGATGTCCTCCCGCATCGGCTCGGTCGCTGCACGACCGACCCTGGTCCGGTAGACGGCGCCAATCGGCTCCAGCGTGGTGTCGACGTCGGTCATGGAGTCAAGTATCGGTGGCGCGCCGCCGATCCGCGCGCCGGGACCGCCGGATTGGCCGGATATCCCCGGCCCATCGAGGGATCACCCGGCAGGATCGGGTTCATGCCGCACACCACTGTCTTCGCAGCCCGCCGCGTCATCACGATGGATGAGGACCTCCCCGACGCCACCGCGGTGGCGGTCAGCGACTCACCGCGGGCAAGTGCGCGACGTTCACGGTGCTGGCCGAGGATCCCTACGGGGTGGCACCCGAACGGCTGGGCGAGATCGCGGTCCTGGGCACCGTATATGAGGGGCGCTGGTTCCCCGCGACGCGGACAACGAACCGCTGATAGCGGTCCAGCGTGTCCGGGTGGACGGCGGCCGGCAACAGGAAGTGCCAGCTGCGCGCCAGCCGGTCGATGACGTCATCACCCATCGCGTCGGAGAGCAGATGACAGCCGTGAACGGTGATCCACACCTGATTCCCGACATCGGCCGGAGTCATGTCCGGCCGAAGCTCATCGGGATCGATCACCTCGGACACGCGCGCGACGAACTGGCGGGCGCGACTTTCGAAGCCCCGTCGGCCTTCTTCGCTGAGTTGGCCGAAAGCCTGATTGAGATGGTTGGCGATCCACACCGAGCGGTCCCGTTTGAGCAGCGAACTGAGGGCGAATGTCATCAGGATGACCCGCTCGAGCCCCGGTCTCGACGAATCGCCGAGGCAGTCGTCGATGACCGTCAACGCCTTGGGCCAGCCCTGGGCCATGATGGCCGCGCCGAGGACGGCTTTGGAGTCGAAGTGGTAGTAGAACGCCCCGGTCGTGACCCCGGCCCGCTCGACGATGTCCTGCAGGCGGGTTTCACCGTATCCGTGATCGGTGAACAGATCGACGGCGGCATCGATGATGACCTGGCGCGTCGCCGCCGAGCGCGGCTGGGAGGCGGACCGCGTTGCCACTGCCTGCAGCGAATACCGTCAGGAGAACTTGATCGCCAAGCCGATGCCGACGATGGCCACCAGCCAGATGCCCGTGATGAACAGCGTCAGCCGGTCGAGGTTCTTCTCCACCACCGTGGATCCGGACAGGCTGGACTGCACACCACCGCCGAACAGCGTCGACAGGCCGCCACCCTTGGCACGGTGCAGCAGCACCAACAGGATCACCAGGAGACTGGTGACCACCAGCAGGATCTGCAGGCCGAAGATCATGGCGCATAGCCTACCCGGGGCAACGGCAAATTACGGCGTCGGGGTCAGGCGGCGGGTCAGAGCAGCGGCCCGCCGGCGGCGCTGGCCGCCAGTTGGGCGAACTGTTCGCCGTCCAGCGATGCGCCGCCGACCAGTGCCCCGTCCACATCGGCCTGACCGACGATCTCTCCGGCGTTCTTCGCGTTGACCGACCCGCCGTAGAGCACCCGGATGCCGTCGGCGACCTGCTGTGAGACCAGGGCGGCCAGTTCGGCGCGGATCGCTGCGCACACCTCCTGGGCGTCGGCGGCACTGGCCACCCGCCCGGTACCGATGGCCCAGACCGGTTCGTAGGCGATCACCACGGTGGCGAGCTGTTCGGGGGTCAGGCCCGCCAGCGAACCGCGCAACTGGGTGACGTTGTACTCGACGTGGTTACCGGCCTCCCGGACGTCGAGATGTTCGCCAATGCACACGATCGGGATCAGCCCGTGCCGGAATGCGGCGGCGGCCTTCGCGGCCACCAGGGCGTCGTCCTCGTTGTGGTAGGTCCGGCGCTCCGAGTGACCGACGACGACGTAGGTGCAGCCGAGCTTGGCCAGGAACGCCCCGCTGATCTCGCCGGTGTAGGCGCCGGAATCGTGCTGGGAGAGATCTTGCGCACCGTAGGTGAGCAGCAACTTGTCCCCGTCGACCAGAGTCTGCACGCTGCGCAGGTCGGTGAACGGCGGGATCACGGTGACGTCGACCTTGTCGAAATATTTCTCCGGCAGGGAGAAAGCGATTTTCTGCACCAGAGCGATGGCCTCGAAATGGTTGAGGTTCATCTTCCAGTTGCCGGCGATCAGCGGCTTGCGGGACATGTGCGGTCCTAACTGAGGATGTCGATACCGGGCAGGGTCTTGCCCTCGAGGAACTCCAGCGACGCACCGCCGCCGGTCGAGATGTGGGAGAAACCGTCCTCCCCGAGACCGAGTTGACGCACCGCGGCGGCAGAGTCACCACCGCCTACGACGCTGAAGGCACCCTTGGCGGTGGCGGCGATGATCGCCTCGGCCACTCCCTTGGTGCCGGCCGAGAACGCCGGAAACTCGAAAACGCCCATGGGGCCGTTCCAGAAGATGGTCCGCGCGTTGGACAGCAGGGTGGAGAACCGCTCGACGGACTTCGGCCCGATGTCCAGGCCCATCTTGCCAGCCGGAATCTTCTCCACGGCAACGGTTTCCGGCGGCGAATCGGCGGCGAACTCGGCCGCGACGACAACGTCCACCGGTAGGTGGATCACGTCGCCGTACTCCTCGAGGAGCCGCCGACAGGTGTCGACCATCTCCTCCTGCAACAGTGAGGTGCCGACCGAAATACCTTGGGCGGCAAGGAAGGTGAAACACATACCGCCGCCGATGATGAGGCTGTCGGCCTTGCCCGCCAGGTTCTCGATGACGGCCAGCTTGTCGGAGACCTTCGACCCGCCGAGCACCACCGCGTAGGGCCGCTCGCCGGCGTTGGCCAATTGCTCGAGAACCTTCACCTCCGCCCCGACGAGCGTGCCGGCGTAGCAGGGCAGCAGCTTGGCCACGTCGTAGACCGACGCCTGCTTGCGGTGCACGACGCCGAAACCGTCGGAGACGAACGCCCCGTTGGGGCCGACGAGTTCGGCCAGCGCCGCGGCCAGCGCGGCACGTTCGGCATCGTCCTTGCTGGTCTCCCGCGGATCGAAGCGGATGTTCTCCAGCAGCAGGACGTCACCGTCGGTGAGGCCCTCGGCGCGGGCCAGTGCGTCGGTGCCCACCACATCGCCGGCCAGCTGGACATGCCGGCCCAGCCGCTCCCCGAGCACCTTGGCCACCGGCGCCAGCGAGAACTTGGGTTCGGGCCCGCCCTTGGGGCGGCCCAGGTGCGCGGTCACCACCACCTTCGCACCCGCGTCCAGCAGGGCCTTGAGGGTGGGAACCGAGGCGTCGATGCGGCCGGTGTCGGTGACGTTTCCGTTCCCGTCGAGGGGAACGTTGAGGTCGCAGCGCACCAGCACGCCGCGGCCCTCGACCCCCTCGGCGAGCAGGTCGGCCAGGGTCTTGACCGCCATGGGTTACAGGGACTTGCCGACGAGGCCGACGAGATCGACCAGCCGGTTGGAGTAGCCCCACTCGTTGTCGTACCAGGACACCACCTTGGCCTGGTTGTCGATGACCTTTGTCAGGCCGGAGTCGAAGATGGAACTGTGCGGGTCGGTGACGATGTCGCTGGAGACGATCGGGGCGTCGTAGTACTTCAGGATGCCCTTCATCGGGCCCTCGGCCGCCGCCTTGAGCGCGGCGTTGATCTCATCGGCGCTCGCCGACTTGTTCAGTTCCACGGTCAGGTCGGTGACCGAACCGGTGGGGATCGGCACCCGCAGGGCGTAGCCGTCCAGTTTGCCCTTCAACTCCGGCAGCACCAGCCCGATGGCCTTGGCGGCGCCGGTGGAGGTCGGCACGATGTTCACCGCCGCGGCACGGGCCCGGCGCAGGTCCCGGTGCGGACCGTCCTGGAGGTTCTGGTCGCCGGTGTAGGCGTGGATGGTGGTCATCAGGCCGCGCGCGATGCCGAACTCGTCGTTGACCACTTTGGCAAGCGGCCCAAGGCAGTTCGTGGTACACGAGGCGTTGGAGATGACGTTCTGGCTACCGTCGTACTTGTTGTCGTTGACACCCATCACGATGGTGATGTCCTCGTCCTTGGCCGGGGCGGAGATGATCACCTTCTTGACACCCGACTCGAGGTGGCCGTGCGCCTTGGCGTCGTTGAAGTGGCCGGTCGATTCCACCACCACATCAACGCCGGCGTCGCCCCACGGCAGCGCGGCGGGGCCGTCCTTGACCGCGAACGCCTTCACCCGGGCGCCACCGATGACGATGTGATCACCGTCGACGCCGACCTCCATCGGCAGACGGCCCAGGATGGAGTCGAACTTCAGCAGGTGGGCGAGGGTTTCGATGTCGGTGAGGTCGTTGACCGCCACGATCTCGATGTCTTTGGCTTTGCCCTCGGCCTGCTGGGTCGCCAGGGCCCGGTAGAAGTTGCGCCCGATGCGGCCAAAACCGTTGACGCCAACCCGGATCGTCACGTTCGTCTCCTCAAGTCTGTCTTCACGCACATGCTTGGCGAATGCCACCGGTCAGCCTAGTGCTGACGGCATCGAGGCGGGCAGGAAACGGGTGAGGGGTTTCGGCACGGCCGCGCAGCGGTGATCGGTGCCCCGCGGCGTACCGTCGGGATATGTTGTTGTCGCTGCCGGTCGACCTGGACGTGAGCAGAGTCCGTGAACGCCTTGGCCGGGGAATCTTCGCCATGGTCGCCGGGCCGGAGGGTCCACAACGCCGGGAGCGCATCCACGGCGCACCCGGACCGCGCTGGTTCGCCCCCGACCGCCCGATCCGTGAGGTGCATGCCGACGCGTCGATGTTCGTCGGCGGTCTGCGCGCCCTGCTGTTGCAGTCGCTGCACCCGCTGGCGATGGCCGGGGTGGCCGAGCACTCCGATTACCGCGGCGACCCGTGGGGGCGGCTGCAGCGCACCAGCGCTTTTCTGGCCGTCACCACCTTCGGCACCGCCGGGGACGCCCAGCGCGCGGTCGACAAGGTGCGCGGCATCCACCGGCGGGTCCACGGCGTGGCACCCGACGGCCGGGCCTACCGCGCCGACGACCCGCACCTGCTGGAGTGGGTGCACATCGCCGAGATCGACAGCTTTCTGCTGGCGCACCGGCTCTACGGGGACAAGCCCCTGGATCAGGCCGGCCGGGACGGTTACGTGGCCGACACCGCCCGGGTGGCCACCGCGCTGGGCGTGGTGGACCCGCCCCGCACCGAGGCCGAACTTCGCCAGCGCCTCAAGGACTTCCGCCCGGAGTTGACGAGCACCCCGGCGGCCCGCGAGGCGGCGCGGTTCCTGCTGCTCACTCCCCCGCTGCCGCTGTTGGCGCGGGCTCCCTACGGCGTGATCGCCGCGACGGCGGTGTCCATGCTGCCCGGGTGGGCGAGACTGCCGCTGCGGTTACCGCCGCAGCTGCCACCGGTGGAGGCCACCGCGATCCGGGTCGCCGGACGCGCACTGGTCGGGGGAATCCGATGGGCGATGTCCTCGCAGCCGATGCCCGAGGCGGGGTAAGCGGGCGGCCGCTGGATCAGGCGTCGTCGAGCAGGTCGGGGGTGACCGCGGACTCGGTGTCGGGGATGCCGTCCTGTTTGGCCTTTCGGTCGGCCATCGACAGCAGCCGCCGGATCCGGCCGGCCACGGCGTCCTTGGTCATCTGCGGTTCGGCCAGCCGGCCGAGTTCCTCCAACGAGGCCTGCCGGTGTTCGACCCGCAGTCGTCCCGCCGCAGCGAGGTGATCCGGTACGCCGTCGCCGAGGATATCCAGGGCACGTTCCACCCGGGCCGCCGCGGCCACCGCGGCACGGGCCGAACGGCGCAGGTTGGCGTCGTCGAAGTTGGCCAGCCGGTTGGCGGTGGCGCGGACCTCCCGGCGCATGCGCCGTTCCTCCCACACCAGCCGGGTGTCCTGCGCACCCATCCGGGTGAGCAGAGTTCCGATGGCCTCGCCGTCACGGACCACCACCCGGTCGGTGCCCCGAACCTCGCGGGCTTTGGCGCTCACCCCGAGCCGTCGTGCCGCGCCCACCAGTGCCAGCGCCGCCTCAGGGCCCGGGCAGCTGACTTCCAGGGCTGAGGACCGACCCGGCTCGGTGAGCGAGCCGTGGGCCAGGAATGCGCCACGCCAGGCCGCCTCGGCATCGGCGATGCTGCCGCCGACGACCTGGGCGGGCAGGCCCCGAACCGGGCGTCCGCGCATATCGAGAAGTCCGGTCTGACGGGCGAGTGCCTCCCCGTCCTTGGCGACCCGCACCACATAACGCGTGCTTTTGCGGATTCCACTCGCGGACAACATGTGTATGACCGAGCTGTAGCCGTAGAGATCGTGGATGTCCTTGCGCAGCCGCCGCGCGATGCTGCCCAGATCGACCTCGGCCTCGACCACCACCCGTCCGGCAACGATGTGAAGCCCGCCGGCGAACCGCAGCAGAGCCGCCACCTCGGCGCGCCGCGCGCTCACCGAGTTGATGACGAGGCGGCTCAACTCGTCCTTGACCTCAGCAGTCATCGCCACCGCGCGTCACCTCTCGGTCTGTCTGGGAGCCGGCCGCCAGCGCGCCGGTTCGGCTGCCGGGACGACGGTGGGCACGGTGGTCGTCGGGGGCTCCGCCCCGCCCGCCAGCGCCGCCTGCAGCGCCGCGGCCAGCTTCGCCGGGTCGTGCAGGGTCGTGCCGGGTCGCGATACGTCAGCAAACATCACTGCGGCCTCCAGCATGGTCGCGGTCCGGCGAAGTTGGTCTCGCTCACGCTGTGACGGCACACGCGACGCGTCGACGATGATGTCATGCACGGTCAGGCCCGGGGCGTGTTGGGCCAGAACATGCAGATGCCGCTCCGCCGAGAAGCCGGCGGTCTCCCCTGGTTCGGCGGCCAGGTTCAGCACCAGAGCCCGGCGGGCCGGGGTGGCTTTCAGGGCCGCGAGCAGGCCGGGTACCAGGACGTGCGGGATGACACTGGTGAACCACGACCCCGGCCCGAGCACCACCAGGTCCGCGCCCATCACCGCATCGACGGCCTGCCGGGTGGCCGGCGGGTCGCCGGGCAGCAGTCGCACCCGACGGACCTTGCCCGGTGTGGTGGCCACGGCGACCTGACCGCGGATCACCCGGCTCATCCGCGGGTCGGTTTCCAGCCCGGCGACGTCTGCCTCGATCTGCAGGGCGATCGGGCACATCGGCAGGACCCGGCCCTTGACCCCGAGGATTCGGCTCAGCTCGTCAAGGGCGGCAACCGGATCGGCGAGCACCTCGTTGAGACCGGCCAGCAGCAGATTGCCGATCGGGTGTCCCGCCAGCGCTCCGCTACCGCCGAATCGATGCTGAATGATCGTCGCCCACAGCCGGCCGTGCGGACTGTCAGATGCCAACGCCGCCAACGCCATTCGCAGATCGCCGGGCGGTACTATGTCGAGTTCGGAACGCAGCCGTCCGGAGGAGCCGCCGTCATCGGCGACGGTGACCACCGCCGTGACGTGCGGGGTGAGCCGGCGCGCCGCTGACAGCGTTGCGTACAGACCGTGCCCGCCGCCGAGCGCGACGAGGCGTGCGCTGATCCCCGTGGTTTCGGTCATCGGGCCGATTCCCCGGTCGCTGCGCTCCTGCCCGCCGGGCCAATCCCCCCGGTCGCTGCGCTCCTGCCCGCCGGGCCGATCCCCCCGGTCGCTGCGCTGCTGCCCGCCGGGATGCTCATTCCCGCCCCAGGTCCCGGTGCAACACCCGAACGGACAGCTGGCGGCCCTCGCCGAGCAGCCCGGCCAGTGCCTCGGCGATGGCGACGCTGCGGTGCTTGCCGCCGGTGCATCCGATCGCCACCGTCATGTACCGCTTCCCCTCCCGGATGTAACCGTCTGCCACCAGCTTCAGCAGCTGATGGTAGGTCTGCAGGAACTCCGTCGCGCCGGGTTGGCCGAGGACGTAATCGCGCACCGCCGGGGACTGGCCGGTATGCGGGCGCAGTGCGTCCACCCAGTGCGGGTTGGGCAGGAAGCGAACATCCATCACCATGTCGGCATCCATCGGCAGGCCGTACTTGAACCCGAACGACTCCACGGTGACGCTGATCCCGGCGACGGTCTCGCCGCCGAAGGCGTTCTCGATACTGGCCCGCAGCGCCGGGACCGACAGCGACGAGGTGTCGATCACCAGATCGGCGTTCGCGCGGACCGGAGCCAGCATGGTGCGCTCGGCGGCGATTCCCTCGGCCAGAGTCTGGTTGCCCTGCAAGGGGTGGCTGCGGCGGTTGTTCTCGTAACGGCGCACCAGGATCTCGTCGGAGGCCTCCATGAACAGCACTCGGGGGGTGATGTGGCGAGCGGCCAGGTCGGCGCGCACCACATCAAGGTCCCCGGTGAAGCCGCGGGAGCGCACGTCCATCACCACCGCCAACTGGGTGATCCGCGAACCGGCGGCCAGGCCCAGGTCGACCATCCGGGCGATCAGCTCGGGCGGAAGATTGTCGGCGACGTACCAGCCCAGATCCTCGAGCACCTTGGCGGCGGTGCCTCGGCCGGCCCCGGACAGCCCCGTCACCAGCACGACGTCGATGTCGGCGGCATCGGGGTGTGCACCGGAGCCGCCGGGCGCGGTGTTCTCGGTCATCGGAATATCAGTCATAAGGCTTGTTGTGCATCATCACCCACCGCGTCGGCCGATGCATCCGAACCGGCGGGATCGGTGGGATCGGTCGGGGCGCTGAGCGCTTCGAGCACCGCCGCCGCCGTCGCCGCCCCGATACCGGGCACCGCCGTGATTTCCTCCACGCTGGCCTGCCGCAGGCGGGCTACCGAACCGAAGTGGGTGACCAGGGCCTTGCGTCGCGCCTCCCCCAACCCGCGCACGGTGTCCAGTGCCGAGGCGGTCATCCGCTTGGACCGCTTGCTCCGGTGGTAGGAGATCGCGAACCGGTGGGCCTCGTCGCGGATCCGCTGCAGCAGATACAGCCCTTCGGCATTGCGCGGCAGGATCACCGGATCCGGTTCGGCGGGAACCCAGACCTCCTCCAACCGCTTGGCCAGCCCGATCACCGCGACATCGGTGACGCCGAGATCGTCGAGGACGGCTTGCGCCGCGTTCACCTGAGGCGCGCCACCGTCGACGACGAAAAGGTTCGGCGGGTAGGCGAATCGGCGCGGCTTCCCGGCGCCGGAGTCCGCACCGGCGTCCTGGAGGTGACGCGCGAAACGCCGGCGGGTGACCTCGGCGATCGACGCCACATCGTCAGAACGGCCGTCGCCGGCCGCCTCGCGGATGGCGAAGTGGCGGTAGTCCGATTTGCGCGGCAGGCCGTCCTCGAAGACCACCAGCGAACCGACCACGTCGGTGCCCTGCACATGGCTGATGTCGATGCACTCGATGCGCAGGGGTGCGTCGGCCAGCCCCAGGGTCTCCTGGATGCTCTGCAGCGCAGCCGATCTGGCGGTGAAGTCGCCGGCCCGCCGCAGCTTGTGCTGTTGCAGCGCCTCGACGGCGTTACGGTGCACGGTCTCGGCCAGCGCCCGTTTGTCGCCGCGCTGCGGCACCCGCAGATTCACCCGCGAACCGCGCAGTCCGGACAGCCAGGTGGTCAGTTCCTCGGTGTTCGGCGGCAGCCGGGGCACCAGCACCTCCCGCGGCACCGGATTGGTGGATTCGTCTGCCGCGCCGTTCGAATTCGGCCTGCTCGCCATAGAACTGGGTGAGGAACTGCTCGACCAGTGCGGCCTCGGCGGAATCGCCGGGATCGCCCGGCTTCTCGACGATCCAGCCGCGCTGACCGCGAACCCGTCCGCCGCGCACATGGAACACCTGAACAGCGGCCTCGAGGTCGTCGTCGGCAAAAGCCACCACGTCGGCGTCGGTGCCGTCACCGAGGACAACGGCCTGCTTCTCCAGAGCCCGCTTGAGCGCACCGAGGTCGTCGCGCAACCGCGCCGCCCGTTCGAAGTCCAGGTCGTCGGCCGCGGCGTTCATCTGTCGCTCCAGATCGCGGGCGAAGCGGTCGGTCCGCCCGGACAGAAAGTCGCAGAAGTCCGCGACGATCCGACGGTGCTCCTCGGCGCTGACCCGGCCGACGCAGGGCGCCGAGCACTTGTCGATGTAGCCCAGCAGACACGGACGTTCGATCTGGCTGTGCCGCTTGAAGACTCCGGCTGAGCAGGTGCGCGCCGGAAACACCCGGGTCAGCAGATCCAGGGTCTCGCGGATGGCCCAGGCGTGCGAGTAGGGCCCGAAGTAGCGCACCCCTTTTCGCCGCGGCCCGCGATACACCATCAGCCGCGGGTACTCCTCGTTGAGGGTGACCGCCAACACCGGGTAGGACTTGTCGTCGCGGTAGCGGACGTTGAACCGCGGATCGAATTCCTTGATCCAGTTGTATTCGAGTTGCAGCGCTTCGACTTCGGTCGTCACCACGGTCCACTCGACCTTGGCGGCGGTGGTGACCATCTGCCGGGTACGCGGATGCAGGCTCGACACGTCGGCGAAATAGGACGTCAGTCGGCTGCGCAGGCTCTTGGCCTTGCCCACGTAGATGACGCGGCCGTGGGAGTCGCTGAACCGGTAGACGCCCGGCTCGACCGGGATGGACCCGGGCGCCGGTCGGTAAGTCGCGGGATCGGCCACGTTGCCCAGGTTAGTCGGGGGCGGCCCCCGCTAGGCCGGGCCCGGCCGGTAGCGGGACATCAGCCGTCGAACTGTGTCCATGGCCGCGACGGCATGTTCCCGATCGACGGATTGGATGGCCACCAACGGAACGTATTCATGCGCCTCGAGATCCACCCGAGCCCACCGCTTGCCCGGCGGGAACGACACGTCCACCACATCCGACCAGGGAATCAGCCTGTCCTCCAGCACATTTCGCACCGCCAGCCCCGCTGGACCCACCCGTACCCGAGGGCGGGTCAGGATGACCGCAATGGCGCCGGCCAGTAGGACGGCCAGCCCTCCGATCGCGATCTGGTCCACGCCTCTCCAGTTCGCGCCCATGGCGCGGTTGTTGAGCACCGCCACCACGATGCCGGTGATCGCGATCAACGCGGCGACCGCGACGGCCAGCCGCGGGACCAGGCGCGGACGCAGCTCGGCGTCCCAGTGCGCGGTCTCGGTCATGAGCGCAGTTGCCGCAGCGTCAATGCCGTGGACAACGCCGCCGCCGCGGCCTGGGCGCCCTTGTCCTCCGCGGAGCCGGGCAGGCCGGATCGATTGATGGCCTGCTGCTCGTCGTCGGTGGTCAACACGCCGTTGGCCACCGGGGTGGCGGCGTCCAGGGATACCCGGGTCAGGCCCTGCGTGACGGCGTCGCAGACATAGTCGAAGTGCGGTGTCTCACCGCGGATCACCACCCCCAGGGCCACCACCGCGTCATGGGTGCGAGTGAGTTCCTGTGCGACGACGGGGATCTCGATGGCGCCGTGCACGCGCACCACCGTCGGGTCGACCACGCCGGCGCCGTCGGCAACCCGGCGGGCGCCGTCGAGCAGGGCGTTGCAGATCGTCGCGTGCCACGTGCTCGCGACGATCGCCAGGCGGACCCCGGAGGCGTCCATCTCCGGCACGTCCGGAATACCGTCCCCACTCACCGGCGTGCCCCGGGGATCACAGCGCGCCGCCGAGGTCACCCGGTAGCGCGACGCCGTCGTCGTAGTCCTCCAGGCCGCCGAGTTCATGGCCCATCCGGTCGCGTTTGGTGCGCAGATAGCGGATGTTCTCGGCGTTGGCCCGCACCGGAAGCGGAACGCGTTCGACCACCTGCAGCCCGTAACCGTCCAGCCCGACGCGTTTGGCCGGGTTGTTGGTGAGCAGGCGCATGGACCGCACGCCGAGGTCGACCAGAATCTGCGCACCGATCCCGTAGTCACGGGCGTCGGCGGGCAGGCCCAGTTCGAGGTTGGCGTCAACGGTGTCGGCGCCCGCGTCCTGCAACTGGTAGGCCTGAAGTTTGTGCATCAGGCCGATGCCCCGGCCCTCGTGACCGCGCATGTACAGCACCACCCCGCGGCCCTCGGCGGCCACCATCTCCATCGCGGCGTCCAACTGCGGGCCGCAGTCGCAGCGCCGCGAGCCGAACACGTCACCGGTCAGGCATTCGGAGTGCACTCGCACCAGCACGTTCTGCCCGTCGTTCTCCGGCCCGGCGATATCGCCGCGAACCAGGGCCACATGCTCGACCTGGTCGTAGATGTTGGTGTAGCCAACCGCACGGAACTCGCCGTGCCGGGTCGGGATCCGGGCCTCGGCGACCCGTTCGACGTGCTTCTCGTGCTTTCGCCGGTACTCGATGAGGTCGGCGATGGAGATCAGCGCCAGACCATGCTCGTCGGCGAAGATGCGCAGCTCGTCGGTCTGGGCCATGGCGCCCTCGTCCTTCTGGCTGACGATCTCGCAGATGGCTCCGGCCGGCTGCAGACCCGCCATCCGGGCGAGGTCGACGGCGGCTTCGGTGTGACCCGGCCGGCGCAGCACGCCGCCGTCTTTGGCCCGCAACGGCACAACGTGGCCGGGTTTGGTGAAATCATCCGGACGTGCTCGACGGGTCGGCGAGCAGCCGCATGGTGGTGGCCCGGTCGGAGGCTGAAATACCCGTTCCCACACCCGCTTTGGCGTCGACGGTGACGGTGTAGGCGGTGCCGTGCTTGTCCTGGTTGATCGCATACATGGGCAGCAGCCCAAGCCGGTCGCAGATCGCGCTGTCCAGTGGGACACAGAGATAGCCGGAGGTGTAGCGGACCATGAAGGCCACCAACTCCGGGGTGGCCTTCTCCGCGGCGAAGATGAGGTCGCCCTCGTTCTCCCGGTCCTCGTCATCGATGACCACGACGGCCTTGCCCGCGGCGATGTCGGCGACCGCCCTCTCGACGGTGTCCAATCTCGTCACGTCTGCCGCCTGCCCGTTGCCACCCGAATGGGTTCCCTGCCGTTAGTGCTTGCAGACAGTATGAACCACCCCGCAGAAGCGATTTTCACCGCGGAATCGGCAGGCTCTCGTGGAGTGTGCGCACAGGATGCGGTCACCGGCGTGTGGGCCGCCCAGGATGCCCAGTCAATGACGGCGCCGCCGCGCGGTCAACGCCGTTCGGCCAGTAACCGTTCCACATATTTGGCGATGACGTCGACCTCGAGGTTGACCGGGGTGCCCACCGTCGGCCCGCCCCAGGGTGGTCAGCGACAACGTGGTGGGAATCAGCGACACCTCGAACCAGTCACCGCCGATGGCCGAGACGGTCAGTGACACGCCGTCGACGGTGATCGAACCCTTCTCCACCACATAGCGGGACAACTCGGGCGGCAATGCGATCCGGACCACGTCCCAGTGCGGCGAGGGGGTGCGGGACAGGACGGTTCCGGTTCCGTCGACGTGGCCCTGCACGATGTGGCCGCCCAGTCGGCTGTTGACCGCGGCGGCGCGCTCCAGATTCACCGGCGAACCCTCCGACAGCACCGCCAGGCTTGACCGGTTCAGCGTCTCGGCCATCACGTCGGCGGTGAACCGGCCGTCGGGCAGCACCTCCACCACCGTCAGGCAGACACCGTTGACGGCGATCGAGTCGCCGTGCCGGGCGTCGGTGGTGACCACCGGGCCGCGCACCGTGAACCGGGCGGAGTCACCCAGGTCGTCCTTGCCGACGACTTCGCCCAATTCCTCCACGATTCCGGTGAACACGAGCCCTAATCTAGTCGTTTCTCCCCGTGGAACACCGCGGCCGGATTGTTGTTGAAGTTGCCCACCCGGCGATATCCGGACGCCTCGTAGAACGCTTGGGCGTGCGGCTGGCGTTCGCCGGTGTCGAGTCGGGCGACCCGGTAGCCCAGGCCGCGGGCGGCGTCCTCGAGGGCCGCGAGCAGCGCACGGGCCACCCCCGACCGGCGGGCGTGCGGCACCACGTACATGCGTTTGATCTCACAGGCGCCGTCGGGCAGTCGCTTGAGGCCGCCGCCGCACACCGGCACGCCGGCCCGGTAACCGACCAGGTAGATGCCTCCGGGTGGACCCAGTTCAGCCGGACCCGCCTTCGGCATGTCGGGGGCGTCGAGATCCAGACCGTCATATAGATCACGCATCTCGGCGACCATCGCCGTAACCAGATCGGCGGCGTCGCCGGTGCCCGCCGCGAGGGCCCTGAATTCCAGGTCATCGACCATGCCCACACTCATACCGATCCCACGTGATCGGCACAACCCCGGCCTCGCTACCGCGGAGTGCCACGCCCGACCCTCTACGATGCAGCTATGCAGACGTGCCGCCGATTTCTCGTCGTTCTCACCGCCCTGCTGGCGGCAGCCCTGGTCATGTCGGGTTGCTCGTCGAAGAAGGCGGCCGAACCGCTGCCCGACGCCGCGGGCCTGATCCAGCAGTCCATCCAGACCACCAGGGGCCTCAAGAGCGCCCATCTGGAGATCGCTGTGACCGGCAAGGTCGAGGGCCTGCCGCTGAAAACCCTCAGCGGCGATCTGACCAACGTGCCGGCCACCGCCGTCAAGGCCAGTGCCAAGGTGGTCATGGGCGGCTCCGACGTCGACGCGGATCTGGTGGTGCTGGACGGCACGCTGTACGCCGCGCTCTCACCGGACAACTGGCTGGACATGGGACCTGCCGCCGAGGTCTACGACCCCTCGGTGATCCTGACCCCCGACACCGGCCTGGCCAACATGATGTCCAGCCTCAGCGAGGCCAAGGCGGAAGGCTTCGAGACCATCGGCGGAGTGTCGTCGGTCAAGATCGCCGGCACGGTGACCGCCGACGCAGTCAATAAGCTGATCCCCCGGCTCAAGGCGACCGGGCCGATGCCGGCCACCGTGTGGATCGAGAAGGATGCTCCGCATCAACTGGTTCAGGTTCAGATTGAGCAGAGTGCCGGCAACACCGTGCAGTTGACGCTGTCCGAGTGGGACAAGCCGGTCACCGTCACCAAGCCCGCGGTGTGATGCCCCAGGCGTCGATCACCCCCACTCACCCCATGGAAACGACCGGCCGCAGTCGGCGGGTCGCGATCGGCGCCGGCAGCCTCGCCGTGCTGCTGGGCGCGCTCGACACCTACGTGGTGGTCACGATCATGGTCGACATCATGCGGTCGGTCGGCATCGCGATCAACAAGATCCAGCAGGTCACGCCGATCATCACCTGGTATCTGCTCGGCTATATCGCGGCCATGCCCCTGCTGGGCCGGCTGTCCGACCGGTTCGGCCGCAAGATGGTGCTGCAGGCCAGCCTGCTGGGCTTCGCCATCGGCTCGGTGGTGACCGCCCTGTCCAACGACCTGACAACTCTGGTGATCGGCCGACTGATCCAGGGCATTGCCAGCGGCGCGCTGCTGCCGGTGACCCTGGCCCTCGCCGCGGATCTGTGGTCGGCCCGCAGCAGAGCCGCGGTGCTGGGCGGGATCGGCGCCGCCCAGGAGTTGGGCAGCGTCCTGGGCCCGCTGTACGGCATCGGTGTGGTGTGGCTGCTCAACACCTGGCGCGACGTGTTCTGGATCAACGTGCCACTGTCCCTGATCGCGATGCTGCTGATCCACTTCAGCCTGCCCGGGCGTGAGAGACGAGACGATCCCGAACGCGTCGACGTCGTCGGCGGCCTGCTGCTGGCCCTCGCACTCGGCCTGGCGGTGTGGGGCCTGTACAACCCGGCACCGGACGGCAAACAGGTACTGCCCAGCTACGGTGTGCCGTTGATCATCGGGGCGGTGGTGGCCGCCATCGCGTTCGCCGTCTGGGAACGTTTCGCCCGCACCCGGCTGATCGAACCCCAGGGCGTGCGCTTCGGGCCGTTCCTGGCGTCTCTGGGCACCTCGGTGTGCGCCGGCGCAGCCCTGATGGTCACGCTGGTCAACGTCGAGTTGTTCGGCCAGGGTGTGCTGGGCAAGGACCAGACCGGGGCGGCGTTTCTACTGCTGCACTTTCTGATTGCCCTCCCGGTGGGCGCGCTACTGGGCGGCTGGCTGGCCACCCGCCTCGGCGACCGGGCGATCGCCTCCGTCGGCATGGTGATCGCCGCGTTCGCCTACTGGCTGGTGTCGAAATGGGGTATCGACGTGCTCTCCGCACGACACCAGCTGGGCCCGGTCTCACTGCCGGTCTTCGACACCGACCTCGCGCTGGCAGGTTTCGGACTGGGTCTGGTGATCGGACCGCTGACGTCGGCAGCCCTGCGGGTGGTGCCCGCGGCGCAGCACGGTATCGCCTCCTCGCTGGTGGTGGTGGCACGGATGACCGGCATGCTGATCGGGGTGGCAGCGCTGAGCGCCTGGGGGCTGTACCGGTTCAATCAGATTTTGGCGAGCCTGCCCAGCGCGGGCGGCGACACCCTGGCGGCCAAAATCGCCGCCGAGGCGCAGCGCTACCGCACCGCGTTCGCCATGCAGTACGGGTCGATCTTCTTCATCACCACGATCGTCTGCCTCGTCGGGGCGGCGATCGCACTGTTCATCGGCGGCCGCAATGCCCAGGCCGCCGACGAACCCGCCTACCCGGACTGAGCGCCGAATCCAGCCGTCGCGCAACGGCGGCGAAGAGACCCGTCAGTCCCTCGGCCAGACGATCATCGGCACCGGCAGGGCCCGCATGATCTTGCTCGCCGAGTTACCCAGGAAAAGACGCTTGGGCTGCGCCAGCCGGCTGGACCCGATCAGGACGATCTCACTGTCGGCGAAGTCCATCCCCTGGACGGCCTTCCGCAGCGACTTGCCGTGGCCCACGACACTGGAAACCGGGCAGTCGGCCGGGAGCGCGGCGGCCGCCCTGTCCACCAACGTGGCGGCATGCCTTTCGGCCAGCTCGGTCCACTCCTGACGCTGATCCTCCGGCCCCGCGCCGCCGACGGCCACCAGCGACATCAGCCGCAGCGGAACCTTCCAGTCGGCCGCCAGCCGGATCGCGTTGTCGACCAGATCCTCGGCGCCCGGCTGCATCCCGGTCGCGCAGGTGAGCCGTGTGACGCCCGGGTGGTACTGGTAGTCCGCCGGTGCGAGGGCCACCGGAACCGGCGAGGAATGCAGCAGCGCGTCGGCCAGACTGCCCAATCGGAACTTCCCGGCGCGAACACGATGGCGGGTGCCGACGACGATCATGGCCGCTTCGTCGGAGTCGGGATCATCGGTCGCGTCGAGCAGTCCCTGAGTGATCGAGTCCGCACGGCGCAGATGGGTTTCCGCGTGCACCTCGCCGGGAACCTGAGCCAGCCCCTGCTGGAGCCACTCGCGACCCTGCTCCTCGACCTCGGCGTTGTAGGAGCGGTCGGGTGAGTACATGTGGAACGTGGGTGCGGTGCTGGGCAGCACCGAGACCAGATCCAGCGTCGCACCTGACGAACGGGCCAGGGTTGCCGCGAGGTTGATCCCGTGAACACCGCGTTGACGGGGGCCGTAACCGACGACGTACCTCATGGTGCAGGACGCTAACACGACTCGTCGGCCCCCGATGGGCGTCTGACGAGACACCCCCTGACGTTTCAGACAGGTGACGAGTGCCGGTAAATGCCGCCGAACGCGGCTCGCGTTGTGGTAAGCCACCAGGGACACATTGGGACCTTCGACGAATGGCAGGGCCGAGATGACGCAGGTGTCCGCCGAAGGCAAGACTCAGCTGGCCCGGACGCTCGGCCTGTGGGCGATCGTGGGCCTGGGTCTGGGCTATATGACGCCGACGGTCGTCTTCGACACGTTCGGCATCGTCTCCGGTGAGACCGGCAGCGTGGTCCCGAGCGCCTACCTGATTGCACTGGTGGTCATGATGTTCACCGCCATCAGCTACGGCCGCATGACGCAGGTCTTCCCGTCCGCCGGTTCGGCTTACACCTACACCTCCGAGACCATGAGCCCCAACCTGGGATTCCTCATCGGGTGGGCGGCCCTGCTGGACTACCTGCTGCTGCCCCTGGTCAACGCGCTCATCATCCGCAGCTACATGTACGCATTCTTCCCCGAGGCCCCGCCCTGGATCTGGGTCGTGGTCTACGTCGCCTGCATCACCGCGATGTGCCTGTTCAGCATGACCAACACCTCACGGGTGAACATGATCCTGGTGGTTTTCGAGGTGGTCCTGATCGGGGTCTTCCTCATCCTGGCCGCCAAGTCCCTCAAGGACGGGATGGGCAATGGAACCATCTTCTCGACGCAACCGCTCTGGCATGAGGGAGTCCACCTCAATCTCGTCATCACCGGGGCCACCATCGTGGCCTTCTCCTTCATCGGCTTCGACGCCATCACCATGTACACCGAGGAGGCCAAGGACTCCTCCACAGTGCCCAAGGCGATCCTGCTGGCGCTGTTGATCGGCGGGAGCATCTTCTTCGTCTCGGCCTGGTTCACCCAGTCGCTGTTCCCCGACATCTCCAGCTTCAACGAGGAGTCCATGGAGAACAGCGCGCTGCCGCAGATTGCGTTCATGGTTGGCGGACATCTGTTCAAAATCCTGCTCACCTCGGCCGCATTCGCCGCCACCGTGGCCTCCAGCCTCGCCTCGCACGCCTCGGTGTCGCGTCTGCTCTACGTGATGGGACGCAACGGCCGGGGTCCGATCGGACGCTTCTTCGGCTACCTGCATCCGAGCTTCCAGACTCCTTCGAACGCAATCGTTTTCGTGGGTGTGGTGTCGTTGGGGGCGATCGCCATGACGCTGGATTTCGTCGCGTCGCTGATCAACTTCGGCGCCCTGATCGCCTTCACCTTCGTCAACCTGACCGTGATCGTCTACTTCGCCTACCGGCGCCGCGAGATCGACAGCCCCGGCCGGATTTTCCGAAACATCGTCCTGCCGGGGATCGGCGTGATGCTGACCGTGCTGCTGTGGCTGTACCTGTCCGCCGAGTCCACCCGGTACGGGATCATCTGGTTCGTCATCGGCATCGGCGTGCTGTTGCTGATAACCCGGTTCTTCCGTCGGCCGCTGACCATCAACATGGGCGAAGACCACCCATTGACGCGGCAATCCTGAACGTCGTTGGCGAAATTGGCGCAAGCCTTCGCCGATCGGCCGGACGGGTCGGTACCCTCGCCCTCATGCTGGTGACGACGTGCTGACCGCGGCGCTCCGCGACCTGCAGTGGCGCAAGCGCCGTTTCGTCATCGCCATCGTCGGCACCGGACTGGTGTTCGCGATGACACTGGTGCTCACCGGGCTGGCCAACGGTTTCCGGGTGGAGGCCACCCGCACCGTGGACTCACTCGGCGTCGACGCCTTCCTGGTCAAGACCGGCGCCACCGGACCGTTCCTGGGATCCTCGGCATTCCCCGCGACCAAACTCCAGGTCCCCGGGGTGACCATCGCCGTGCCACTGGTCTACGGCAGTGCCACCACGCCCATGGGCGGCTCGGCGCGCAGCGTGAACGTGTTCGGGGCACCCGAACGGGGACCGGGCATGCCGGCGGTAAAGGAGGGCCGGCCGCCGTCCGAGCCCCACGAGGCGGCCGTGTCGGACACCATGAAGAAGCCGATCGGAGCCACCGTCGAAGTCGGCGGCCGCAACCTGCAGATCGTCGGCCTGGTGGACGACTCGACCGCGCTGGCCGGCCAGGCCAACATATTCCTCACCGTCAGCGGCGCCCAGAAACTGCTGTTCTCCGGGCAGTCGCTGATCTCCTCGATCGGTGTCATCGGGCCGCCCCAACGGGCGCCCAGCGGATTCATTCTGGTCAGCCGCGCCGGCGCGATCGATGACCTGCTGCGCGCCCTGACCGGCGCGCGCCAGGCGATGAGCCTGATGGCCGGGCTGCTGTGGGTGGTGGCCGCGATGATCGTCGGCTCGATGATTTACATGTCGGCGCTGGAACGTACCCGGGATTTCGCGGTCTTCAAGGCGGTCGGCGTTCCGACCCGGTCCATCCTGGCCGGACTGGCGATGCAGGCGATCATCGTCGCCGTCCTCGCGGCCCTGCTCGGCGGAGTGCTGTCGGTGCTGCTCGGGCCGCTGTTCCCGATGCGGGTGGACATCCCCAGGATCGCTTTCGTGCTGCTTCCGGTTGTTGCGGTTACCATCGGGGTGCTCGCCAGCCTCGCCGGGTTGCGGCGCGCCGTCGTCGTCGATCCGGCTGTCGCCTTCGGAGGACCCTGAGACGTGGCCGACCTGAGAATCAAAGACCTGGTGGTGGAGTACGCCAGCGGCCAGGACACCGTGCGGCCCATCGACGGGCTCAGTCTGGACGTCGCGGAGGGCTCGCTGGCCATTCTGCTGGGCCCGAGCGGGTGCGGGAAGACCACCCTGCTGTCCTGTCTCGGCGGGATCCTCAAGCCGACCAAGGGCCGTATCGAGTTCGGCGACATCGACCTGACCACGCTCGACGCCAACCAGCTGTCGGAATACCGGCGCAATACCGTCGGGATCGTCTTTCAGGCCTTCAACCTGGTTCCCAGCCTGACCGCGATCGAGAACGTGATGGTGCCGCTGCGAGCGGCCAGGGTCGGTCGCAGGGAGTCGCGCGAACGGGCTGCCGAGTTGCTGACCCGAGTGGGGCTGGCCGAACGGATGCACCACCGCCCCGGTGACATGAGCGGCGGCCAGCAGCAGCGCGTCGCCGTCGCGCGGGCCATCGCCCTGGACCCGCCGCTGCTCATCGCCGACGAGCCGACCGCCCACCTGGACTACATCCAGGTCGAGGGGGTGCTGCGGCTGATTCGCGAACTGGCCTCCGGCGAGCGGGTCGTCGTGGTCGCCACCCACGACACCCGGATGCTTCCGCTGGCCGACCGCGTCGTCGAACTGGTGCCACACCTGTCGGCCACCAACCACGAGCCGGAAACGGTCACTCTCGATGCCGGCGAGGTGCTCTTCGAACAGGGCACGATGGGCGACTCCATCTACATCGTGTCCAAGGGTGAAGTCGAGTTGGTGCGCGAATTGGCAAGCGGCGATGAGGAAGTGCTCAAGGTTGCCCTGGCCGGCGACTACTTCGGCGAGATGGCGCCATTGTTCGCCCTCCCCCGCTCGGCCACCGCCCGGGCCCGCACCGACGCGACGGTCGTCGGCTACACCGTGCAGGCGTTCCGGGAGCTGCTCGGCGCCGGGGGTTCCCGCGACCTGATCGAGCACAAGTCGTTACGCAGCAGCTAGAACGGAGAGCGGAGCCATGCCGGACACTTCCAACGACCAGCTCGCTCCCCTGCGACGCTTCGTCCGTGAAATGACCGAATTGGTGGACGGTACCGCCGAGGAAACCGTCGTCCTAACCCGCGGACGCGAACTGCTGGCGGAATTGATCGCCGACGACGGCTGGCTGGCCGACGACTACGCAACCGCGCGATCCGACCGCTACGCCCAGTATTTGCTGCACTGCGATCCCCTGGAACGATTCAGCATGGTGAGCTTCGTATGGGGTCCCGGCCAGCGCACCCCGGTTCACAACCACACGGTGTGGGGACTGGTCGGCCAGCTGCGCGGGACAGAGCAGAGCGAGGAGTACCGAGTGCGCGACGGGGTGCCCGTCGCGGTCGGGAGGAGCCACGTGTTGACCCGCGGCGGGATCGACGCGGTGTCGCCCACCATCGGCGACTGGCACCGTGTCACCAACGCCTCCGACGACGTCTCGATCAGCATCCACGTCTATGGCGGGAACGTCGGGACCCTGCATCGCAGCAAGTTCGACGAAAAGGCCGGCCGATGTGTGGATTTCGTCTCCGGCTACGACAACGCCGCCACACCCAATCTGTGGGGCGGGCCTGCACCGACTCCGTGCTGACCGCGATGATCACGCCCGCCTGAGCGGGTGCGATCTAGACGGTCCCGTCGCCGGGCACCATGGAGATCAGAAGGTCGGGTCCGATTCGCTCGACGCCGTCGTAGTGCCAGCGCAGCGCGTGGGCAATGCTGGCCACCCCCACGTCGTCGACCGCCGTCACCGGACCGCCGAGCAGTATGGGCGCCACGTAGGCCAGGATCCGGTGCACCGCCCCGGCCCGCAGAAACGCCCCGGCCAGCGTGGGGCCACCCTCAAGGAGCACATCGGTGCGGTCGGCCAGCGCCCGGATCACCTCGTGCGGATCACGGGTGCGCAGCACGACGGTGGGCGAATCCTCGCTCAGCACAGCCGAATCCGGGGGAATCTCGCGGTGTCCGACGACCACGCGCAGCGGCTGCTGGGCTGCCAGGGTGCCGTCGGGCAGCCGCGCGGTCAGACTGGGATCGTCGTCGAACACAGTGCCGGTGCCGACCACGATGGCATCGGCGGACGCCCGCCGGCGGTGCAGGTCGGCGCGGGCAGTGGGGCTGGTGATCCACTGGGATGAGCCGTCGGCCGCGGCGCTGCGCCCGTCGATACTGGTGGCGAACTTCCAGGTGACGTGGGGAACACCGGTGCGCTGTTTGTGCAGCCACTCGCGAAGCGGTCCGGCCGCCACATCCTCGGCACCCACACCGGCGGTCACCGCGACACCGGCGGCCCGCAGTCGCCCGGCCCCGCCCGCCGCGACCGGGTTCGGGTCGGCGACCGCGTAGATCACCTCGGCCACCCCGGCCTCGATCAGGGCGTCCACGCAGGGCGGGGTGCGGCCGTGGTGGTTGCAGGGTTCCAGCGTCACCACCGCGGTGCCACCGGCCGCACGCTGACCGGCCACCCGCAGGGCGACCACCTCGGCGTGCGGACCCCCAGCCGGCTGGGTGGCACCGACTCCCGCGATGTTCCCGGCGGAGTCCAGAATCACCGCCCCCACAGGCGGATTGGGATAGGTGGCACCTTTGATGGCCTGCGACTGCTCGACGGCGAGCCGCATCGCCGCCACGATGGGCGCGGGTGCGGTCACAGCCGCAGGTGCGGCGATGCGCTGCCGGCCTGACGGCGTAGGGCCTCGACGGCGGCCGATGGATCGCCGGCCCCGTAGACCGCAGACCCGGCCACGAAACAGTCCACGCCGGCTTCGGCGGCCTGCTCGATGGTGTCGGCGTTGATCCCGCCGTCGATCTCGATCAGGATCGTCAGTTCCCCGGCATCGACCAGTCGGCGAACCCGGGCCACCTTGTCGAGCACCTCGGGGATGAAGCTCTGGCCGCCGAAGCCGGGCTCCACCGACATCACCAGCAGGGTGTCGAAATGCCGCAGGATGTCCAGGTAGGGCTCCAGGGGCGTCCCGGGTTTGACGGACAGGCCGGCTTTGGCGCCGGCGGCACGGATGTCGCGGGCCACCCCGACGGGGTTGTCGGTGGCCTCGGCGTGGAAGGTGACGTTGTGCGCGCCGGCTTCGGCGTAACCGGGCGCCCAGCGGTCCGGGTCGTCGATCATCAGATGGCAGTCCATCGGGATGTCGGTCGCTTTGAGCAGGCTTTCCACCACGGGCAGGCCGAGGGTGAGATTCGGCACGAAGTGGGCGTCCATGACATCGACGTGCAGCCAGTCGGCCCCCTCGACGGCGGCGGCTTCCTGGGCCAGCCGGGCGAAGTCGGCGGACAGGATCGACGGCGCGATCATCGGCCTGATGGGTGTCGGCATGGCTGCCACTGTAAGGCCTCGGTCGGCACCGGTCGGACGGGTTCAGTCGTCCTTGCGCAGGGCCGCGGCGAACATCGCGTCGGTGCCGTGCCGGTGCGGCCACAGCTGGACATACGGGCCGGGACCCAGATCGCCGACCGGGGCGAACAGTTCCCGGGTGTCCAACGCGGTGACCGGTTGGCGGCCTTCGCGCTGCCGGCGCGACGTCGACCGCAGCGCGTCGGACACCACACCGACGGTTTCGGCCAGGTGCGGTGAACAGGTCGCGTAGAGCACCACCCCGCCGGGCCGGGTCAGCCGGATCGCCGAGGCCAGCAGTTCACGCTGCAGCTTCGCCAGCGGCGCGACATCAGCGGGGGTCCGCCGCCACCGCGCCTCCGGGCGCCGGCGCAGCGCGCCGAGGCCGGTGCACGGTGCGTCGACGAGCACGCGGTCGAATCCGCCGGCGGGAAGCGGCGGTTCGCGGCCGTCGGCGCGCAGCACCTCGACCGGCAGCCCGCGGGTGTTCTCCTCCACCAGTTCGGCGCGACGGGGGTTGAGTTCGACGGCGGTGACGCTCGCACCCTGCTGGGCGGCGATCGCCGCGAGCAGCGCCGTCTTGCCGCCCGGCCCGGCGCACAGATCCAGCCAGCGGCCGCTGTCCTCGCCGGTCGACCGGCGCCAGCGTCAGCGCCCGGGCCACCAGCTGGCTGCCCTCGTCCTGCACCAGCGCCTGGCCGTCGCGCAGGGCCGCGAGCCGGCCGGGGTCGCCGCCGCTGAGGTAGACCGCATAGGGCGAGTAGCGGCCGACCTCGCCGTCCACCGCCTCGGCCAGGTCCGCGGCGGACAGCACACCGGGGCGAGCGGCCAGGTGCACCGCCGGCCGGGCGTCGTCGGCGGCCAGGGCGGCGTCGAGTTCGCCCGCGTCGGCACCGAGGGCGTCGGCGAACGCCTGGGCGATCCAGCGCGGGTGGGCGTGCACGAACGCGGCGTGGCCCACCGGGTCCTGGGCCGCCGGTGGAGCCAACTCGGCCAGCCAGGCGGCCTCGTCGCGGCCGGCAATCCTGCGTAGCACCGCATTGACGAATCCGGCTCGCGCGGAGTCGAATTCGATTCCGGCCTGCTCCACGGTGGTGGACACCGCGGCGTGCTGGGCGACGTTGGTGCGCAGCAGTTGGTATGCGCCCAGACGCAGCAGGTCGAGCAGCACCGGATCGATCTGGTCGACCGGGCGTCCCGCCGCGGCGGCGATCACCGCGTCGAGCAGCCCCCGGGTGCGGCAGGTGCCGTAGGTCAGTTCGGTCGCGAACGCGGCGTCTCGTCCGGTGATACCGCGGTCAGCCAGCAGGGCCGGCAGCGCGAGATTGGCGTAGGCGTCTCGCTCGGCGACCGCCCGCAGGACGTCGAACGCGGCCCGGCGGGCCGGGTCGAGTTCGGTCCGCCGCGGCCGGCGTCGCGGTGGGGCGGCACCGTCGGCCCTTCCCTGCCGCCGGTCATCCCGGCGCCCGGGACGGCGATCCCCGCCCGGGCTCACGAGGCCCGCACCCGATCGCCCAGTCGGGCGCCGCGCGTCCAGTCCAGTGCGTTCATCGGCTTCTTGCCCGGAGGCTGCACCTGGCCCAGCAGCACCGGCGAAGATGCGGTGCCGACCCGCACCCCGGTCCGGTCGATGCCGAACTCCCCGGGCGGCAACGGTTCGGCCGCGGGGTCCACCGTGACCGGGCCGACCTTGACCCGAAGTTCGCCGACCATGGTCCAGGCACCTGGCGCGGGGGTGACCGCCCGGATGCGTCGCTCGACGGCGTGGGCGGGCAGGTCCCAGCGGATCCGCGCCTGCTCGACGGTGATCTTCGGCGCCACGCTCACCCCGTCGGGTGGCTGCGGCACCGGGGTGAGGGTGCCGTCGGCGATACCGTCCACGGTGGTCTCCAGCAGCCCGGCCCCGGTGATCGCCAAGCGGTCGAGCAGCTCACCGGCGGTGTCGGTCGGCCGGATCGTTTCGGTCACCACGCCGTACACCGGGCCGGAGTCCAACGCGGGTTCGATGCGGAACGTCGTTGCGCCGGTGACGGTGTCGCCGGCGGCGATGGCCGCCTGGACCGGCGCGGCACCGCGCCAGGCCGGCAGCAGCGAGAAGTGCAGGTTCACCCAGCCGTGCGCGGGGCACCGCGAGCAGTTCGCGACTCAGCAGCGCCCCGTAGGCCACCACGGCGCAGCAGTCCGGGCGCCAGCGCGGTCAGTTCGGCGACGAACTCCGCGGAGTTGGGACGCTGGCGGACGCAGCACCGGGATGCCGGCGTCGAGGGCCAGCTGCGCCACCGGCGACGGCGCCGGCCTACCGCGCCGGCCCGCCGCGGCGTCGGGGCGGGTCAGCACGGCGACGACATCGTGGCGGGGTGAGTCGATGAGCCGCTGCAGCGACGGCAGGGCCGGCTCGGGTGTGCCGGCGAAGACGATTCGCATCAGGTGTTGCGGGCCGTGCCCGAGGTCACGTGGGCACCTGATAGAACTCGCGCTCGCCCACCCCGGCCATGCCGGCGACGAACATCCACGGGATGGTGGTGCGCAGCCGGTTCACCGTCGCCGCGGCGTCGTTGTAGTACTGGCGGGCGAAGGCCAGCTTGTCCTCGGTGTCGGCGAGGTTCTGCTGCAGGTTCAGGAAGTTGTTCGACGAGTCAGCTGCGGGTAGGTCTGTCCCAGCGCCAGAACCTGCCCGACAGCGCTGTCGAACTGCCGCTCCGCCGACGTGCGCTGCGCCACCGACTTGCCGGCGGTGGCCGCGGTCAGCGCAGCCTGCGCGTCGGCGATGTGCCCCAGGACGGCCTTCTCGTGGGAGGCGAACCCCTGAACGGTGTTGACCAGGCTGGGGATCAGGGAGGCACGCCGGGTCAGCTGGACGTCGATGCCGCCGAGCGCTTCGTCGGCGCGGACGTCGGCCGCGCGAAGTTTGTTGTAGCCCAGCACGAATCCGATCAGCACAGCCACCGCGACCACCAACGCGATCACGAGATACGCGGTCACCAGGAACCTCCTCCTCCTCCGCCTCCGCCTCCGCCGCCGCCACCGCCGCCACCGCCGCCGCCGCCGCCGCCGCTCGACGACGAGGACTGCGACGCGGTGTAGGCGCCGATGGACGACGACAGCGCCGACTCGAAGCTGTCGAAACTAGCACCCCCGAACTGAAGAAGCCTCCGTTGCCGGTCGAACTCGTGTGGTACCAGCCCGGATCCGGGGGCGGCTGGCCGGTGGCGGCTTGATACTTGGCCGCCCACAGCGCCGCAGCCCCGCCGGCCACCGCGAACGGAACGTAGGCGGCGTAGAGATCCTTGCGGGCCGAGAAATCGAACCTCGACTCGGCCGAGTCGGTGGTCAGCATGCGATGAAACCCACCGGCCTCGGACCACAGCTGACGACCCGCCGGGCTGCGGCGCATGCCGACCCCGGGGCTCCAAGCCGGCAGGGACAGCAGGAAGAAGACCGCAAACGGCAAGCCCCACAATGTGATCGGGAACATGGCCAGGCGCAGGAAACCGCAGATGGCCAGCACCAGCGCAACCACGTTGGCGAGCCGCAGCCACAGTTCACTGCGCCGCTTGACCATCAGTCCACCGCTCGAATGCCCAACTGCGGACCGCGGTCGCCATGTCCGCCTGGGCGCGGGTGAGCTTGGTGCCCGCGCTGACGGTGCCGTTGGCGTCGAACCGGCGGCCCGGGGACGTCAGACCCAGCGCCGAACCGACAGCGACGCTGACCGGGTCGACGTCGGCCCACTGTCCGGGCCCACCGACGCTGGTCACGGCCCATTTCTTGCGCCCGGTCTGGTTCAGCGTGAGCAGACCCCTCTCGGCCAGATAGAACAGCGTCGCGGTGACCCCCTGCGCCGGAACCTTCTCGGTGCGGATGTACTCGCACTGCACCGGTCCGAGGCCCTTGGGTGGGGCGTACTGCAGCGGGAATCCCGGCGACGGCTCGACAGTGGTGCGCCAGAACAGGAATGCGCCCAGCCCGGTCGCGGCGCTCAGGCCGAGCAACCACGCGGCCAGCGGCACGGAGCGTCCGAGGATCGGATCCCAGCGGGATGACCACGGCAGGCCGGCGCGGGGTGGGGTGGGTACCTCGACCCCGGCACGGAGCGTGACCGGGGTCCCCGGAGCGAGATCGACCGCCCGGATCCGCACGGTGTCGCCGTCGACGGACAACTCCTCGCACGGTCGGCCCACGCCTCGGCCGACCGCACATTGCGCCCCGGGCACCGGGGCGGGCAATCGGACCGAGATCTCCGCGCGCTCAATGTCGTTGGACCAGCCGGGGGCGATCACGTTCCAGAAGAACACCGACGGCCCGGCCGGGTTGCCGACGACCGAGGCGAACTGCCTGCCCTCCCCCGTCGTTCCGGGATCGAGCACCCCGGGGATGCTGTAGCGGATCTGGTAGATGTGGGTTCCGGGCCACACGTAGCTGTCTGGGTCGCCGATCTTGGCCACCAGGAACCGCTCACCGTTCTTCCACAAGAACTCGTGGGGCACCGGTTCGCCGTCCAGGGAGATCTCTTCGACCTGCGGCACCTGTCGGATGTGGGAGTCGTTCTGGTTGGCGACGTCCCAATACCGGAATATGCCGTGCCGTCCGCTGGGGAACTCCGCGGTGATGGTTTCGGTCGCCTGCATGAGCCCGTCGCGGTCGACGGTGAAGTCGGCGCGCATCGAGGAGATCGTCACCGGGTCGGACAGCGGTCCGCCGGTGCTGCTCACGCCGGACAGCACCAGCGGCCACAGGAGTCCGACGACGCAGAGCAACAGTGGGATCAGCCAGGCGATTCTGCGTCCGAACGAGCGCATCGGGCCCTCCTCTGGTCGTCATCTTCCTCGCCCTAACCTGCTAGAGCACTCTACGGTGACATCTCAACCCGGATGCAGGAGAAACCCATGGCCGTCGACGACCCGTACCTGGCTCACCACGTCGTGCGTGAGACCCGGCCACCGGATCGCATGCACCAGCACGACCCGCACCTGGCGGGATTGGTCTTCGAGTACGTCCGCACACGTCTGACCTTTACCGACACCCCGTTGGATCACCCGGATCCGCCCGAGCCGATCATGGCTGCTCTCGACGGCTTCATCGACGAATACGGCCGTGATCCCCGCGAGGTCCTCGACGCCTACGTCGACCACATCGCCTCCAATGTGCTGTCCACCGACAGCCCGCGCTTCTTCGGCTTCATCCCCGCCGCTCCGACCAAGGCGGCGTTGCTGTTCGACACCGTGGTCTCCATCGCATCGCTGCAGGGTTGCTCGTGGCTGGAGGCCTCCGGGGCCATCGTCGCCGAGAACCAGGTGCTGCGCTGGATCGCCGATCTGGCCGGTATGCCCGACACGGCGGGTGGGACGTTCGTGTCCGGAGGGTCGGCGGCGAACCTGTCGGCGCTGGCCGTGGCACGGGAGATCGGCCGCCAGCGGTTCGGGGTGCGGGAGGTGCGGATCGCCTGCAGCGATGAGGCGCATTCGTCGGTGGCCAACGCCTGCCGCATCCTCGATGTCGAACCGTTCGTGGTGGCTACCGAGGACCATCGCTTCACCGGAGACGCGCTGAAAGCCGCCCTCGACTCCTACGAAGGGCCTCCGGTGGTCGCGGTGGTGGCGACCTCCGGGACGACGAACGCCGGGATCGTCGACGATCTCGAGGGCATCTCGGCGCTGTGCCGGGACCGCGATCTGTGGATGCACGTCGACGGCGCCTACGGCGGGGCGGCGTTGCTGTCGGACCAGAAGTGGCGCTTCGCCGGCCTCGAGCACGCCGACTCCTTCATCACCGACCCGCACAAGTGGTGGTTCGCGCCGTTCGACTGCGCCGCGGTGCTCTACCGTGACCCCGACCAGGCGGCCTCGGTGCACACCCAGCACGCGTCATACCTGGATCCGCTGCATCAGTCCGACCATCCCGAGTTCTGGAACCCGACCGACCTCGCCCACCATCTCAGCCGCCGCGCCCGGGGGTTGCCGCTGTGGTTCTCGCTGGCGGTGTACGGCACGAACGCCTACCGGATCGCGGTCCAGCACGTGCTCGATCTCACCGCGCAGGTGGCCGAACTGGTCGAGCAGACCCCGCATGTGGAACTGGTGCGCGAACCCGGGCTGTCGATCGTGTTGTGGCGCAAACCCGGGTGGACCAAGGAGGACTACCTGCGCCTGCAGAACACGCTGCTGGCCGAGCAGGTCGCCTTCGCCACCCCGACGGTGTGGGAAGGCGAGGTGATCGGGCGGTTCGCGCTGCTGCATCCTTCGACGACGCTGGATATGGTCCGGGTGGTGCTCGACGCAGCCAGATAGGTTGCAGCACAGTCGCTTTCAGCCCGAACGCGGCGACGCGAAGATGTCAGCCGACGTGCAGCGGGTCGATCTGGACCCGAACCGCCTCGCGGTCGCGGCGGGCACTCTGCACCGCGGTGGCGTCGCGCAACGCGGCAGCCAGGGCCAGTCCTTCATCGCGTCGGACCCGGATCAGCATGCGGATGGCGTGCTCACCGGCGCCCGGCGGGCGGCGCACGCCCGGCGGGAGGTCCACCGGGCCGAGCACGTCGGCTTCCTCGGGAAGAACGGCCGCAGCGATCAGCGCCGCGACGTCTTCGGAGGCTCCGTCGACAGCAGCCATATGTACCGCCGGCGGCAGCCCGACCGCGGTGCGGCCGTCGAACTCCGCCTCGGCGTGGCCCACCGGATCCCACCGGATAAGGGCCTGCACGGTGGGGATCGACGAATCCGCGACGACGGCCACCACCCCGCCCTCGGCGCGGGAGTGCACCTGCGCGGCGGCGGCCATCCACCGGCGCAGGGTGTCCTCGGCGGCCCGCAGGTCCGGCCGGCCCAGCAGTGACCAGCTGTCCAGCAGCAGCGCCGCACCGTAGCCGTCGGGTGCCCGCGGCTCGGCGCCGGGTGTGGCGACCACCAGGGCCGGCCCCGGGTCGATCTCCGGATGTACTGCGTCGCCGGCCGAGGTGATCACGGCGGTTCCGGGAAAGGCACGGCCGAGTTCCTCGGCGGTGCGCCGGGTGCCGACCACGACCGCCCGGATGGAGTCGCCCCCGCAACGCCGGCAGCGCAGTGCGCTGTCGATCCGGCCGCACCACCGGCATACCGCTCCCTCGGCGTCGCGGTCGGACAGCGACAGGGGTCCCATGCAGTGCCGGCAGCGCGCGATGGTGCGACACCGGGCGCAGGCGACCGACGGCAGGTAACCGCGCCGGGGAACCTGAACCAGAACCGGTGCGCCGCGCTCCAGAGCCGCCCGGGCCGCCCGCAGTGCCATCGACGGCAGCCGGGCGGTGCGGGCGGCGGGATCGCGTTCTTCGGCGAAGCCGTCGTCGTCGATGGCGACCACCCGGGGGGCACTGGACCGCACCACCGGACGGGGGGCCACCAGGTTGTGCGCCCAGCCATCGGTGACCAGCGCCTGGGCCTCGGCGGTACGCGCATAACCGCCGATGATCGCCGCGCAACGCAACTGGTGGGCCCGCAGCATTCCGACATCCCGGGCGTGCGGGTAGGGCGCACGCGGTTCGGCCAGACTGTCGTCGCCGTCGTCCCAGATCATCACCAGGCCGAGGCGGTCCACCGGGGCGAACACCGCACTGCGGGTTCCGATGACCAGGCGGGCCTCCCCGCGCAGCACCGACAGCCAGCGCCGGTAGCGTGCCGAGGGCCCCAATCCGGCGGACAGCGCCACCACGGCGGACGCGTCGACCCGGGCGGTGGCCGCCTGCCACAGCGCGTCGATATCACGCTGATCCGGCACCACAGCGAGGACGCCGAGGCCCTCGCCGACGGCCGAGGCGGCTGCCTCGGCGAGCCGGTCGCACCAGTTCTCGCCCGGCAGCGCCTGCCACACGGCGCGGGCCGCACGGCCTTCCGCAAGCGCTTCGAGGAAGGCCGCGCCGCCGTTGTAGCGGGCCCACCCTGCCGGGTCGACCGGGTCGATGACCGGCAGCAGCGGCGCGGGGCGCTGACCCTTCTCCGCCCCGGCGTGCCGCGGCGGGATGGCCAGCCGCAGAACATCGGGGCGAGTGCCGGCGTAGCGGGCGGCCACGGCGTCGACCAGCCGGCGCACCTCGGCGGTGAGCACCGGTTCCGCGGATATCACCCGGTCCAGCCAGCCGAGCTGGCCGATGTGCTCGGTGTCGGAGCGACGTTCGAGCACGAAAGCGTCAACCAACCGGCCGTGGAAGCGCACCCGCACCCGGACGCCGGGCTGGGCATCGTCGGACTGCTCCTCGCTCACCAGATAGTCGAAATCGCGGTCCAGGTGCGGCACCGACAGCATCGGCAGCACCCGCGCGATGGGTTCGTGTTCGGCAGCGCGCCGGGCGGTTGTGCTCACCTGCTCCCGTCCGCCTGTGATTACCGCTTCTTGCGCGCCCGGTGGCGCTCGGAGTCTTCGAAGACTATCGACGGCGCCGCGCCGACGCCCATGGACCGCTTGCGGGCGCTGTATCCGGCCACCGCGTCCCAGGCCCCGCTCACGGCGTCCGCCGCGGCATCGTAGGTCAGCGACTTACCCGGCGCGAAACCCAGACTCGTCCCCACCTGAACCGCGTCCATGTTGGCCCCGAGGAACACGAAGTCCCAGCCGTAGACCGTCTCCTGCTGGGCGATCAGCGAACGCACCGCCTCGGCGGTCCACTCCCGGCTGGCGTTCTCGTACCCGTCGGTCAGCACCAGCACGGTCACCTCGCCCGGCCGCTGGCCCTCGGGCAGCGCGGCCAGGCCCGCGCCCACCTCGGTGATGAACCGGCCGATCGCGTCGAGAAGGGCGGTCATGCCACGCGGTTCGAGGGCCAGCGGCGGCACCGAGCCGATGGGCCGGTCGGTGTATACGAGTTCGTAGCGGTCATCGAACTGGGCCAGCGTGACCTGTGTGGTGCCGGGCTGGCCGGCCTCCTTGGCGATGAACGAGTCGAACCCGCCACGCATGTCGTCGGCGATTTCGCGCATCGACCCGGAGCGGTCCAGCAGTGCGGCGATCAGGGTCTTGGTGTTGTCGGTCAATTCCGTTTCCCCCTCGGGTTTGTCGTTGATCCGACGTTAACCGGGCAGTCTGACAAGATCGGTCAGTCGGTGACCCCGGGGCCTGCGTACCGTGGGCTGATGGCCGATTCGACCGACAGAGCCCCGCTGGACCCGATCCTGCAGAAGGTGCTCGAAGCGGTGCCGTTCCAGCTGACCGTCGACGGCGGGGTCGAGGAGGCCCGGCGCCGGTTGCGGGAGTTGCCGCGCCCGCAGTTACACGACGACCTGCGGGTGCAGGATATGACCATCGACGGTCCCGGCGGACCGATCCCGGTCCGGGTGTACTGGCCGGAGAACGAGGCCGACATCCACCCGGTCACCATGTATTTCCACGGCGGGGGGTTCGCGCTCGGCGACCTCGACACCCACGACGGGACCTGTCGCCAGCACGCGGTGGGCGCGGACACCGTCGTGGTATCGGTCGATTACCGACTGGCCCCCGAACACCCCTACCCGGCCGCGGTCGAGGACGTATGGGCGGCGACCTGCTGGGTCGCCGAACACGCCGGGGAATTCGGGGCGGACGGGGCCCGGTTGGCGGTGGCCGGGGATTCCGCCGGCGGCACCCTGGCTGCGGTGGTCGCCCAGCGGGCCCGTGACCGGGTGCGGGCCGGGCGCGGCCCGGCGGTTGTCTTCCAGCTGCTGTGGTATCCGTCCACGATGTGGGATACCTCACTGCCGTCGTTCCGGGAGAACGCCCAGGCGCCGGTGCTCGACCACGCGGCGATCGCCGCGTTCACCACCTGGTACGCCGGTCACCTGGACCCCAGCGACCCGCCGGCCGGACTGGCTCCGGGCCGGGCCGCCGACCTGGCCGGGCTGGCCCCGGCCTATGTGGCGATCGCCGGTCACGACCCGCTGCGCGACGACGGCGCCCGCTACGCCGAACTGCTGTCGCAGGCCGGTGTGCAGGTGGAACTGCATAACGCCGCGACGCTGGTCCACGGTTATCTGGGCTACGCGGGAGTGGTCCCCGCGGCCACCGAGGCCACCGACCGGGGCTTGGCGGCGCTGCGGACGGCGCTGCATCCGGGCCGCTGATCAGTAACATTTGTCGGCCCGGCGACGACAAGCCACAATGGTAAAGAAAGTCGCATATCTGGAGGATTAAAGCTCATGACAACCGGTCAGAACCGGCGCGTCGCGCGCGCCTGTGTCGGCACGATCGTCGGCGGCATCGCCCTCGCGGGCCTGGCCGCGCCGACGGCGTCAGCGGCGCCGGACTGCAGCCCCGCCGGGGTGGACAGTGCGGTGGCTACGGTGACCCAGCAGGCCAGGGCCTACCTCAACACGCACACCGCTGCCAACCGGGTGCTGATGACCGCTGCCCTGCAGCCGCAGGCGGAGGCGGCCCAGACCATTCAGAATTACGCCGACACCAACCCCCAGGAGTACGCCGACTTCCGGTCCATCCTGACTCCGCTGAGCAGCCTGCAGAACCAGTGCGGCGTGAACGTGGTGCCCGCTGAGTACCAGTGGGCGTTCAGCCAGTTCATCGGCTGACGCGGCCCTCACGAGAAGGCGGCTCGCGGTGGCGTGAGCCGCCTTTTGCCCGTGCGACCAACATAGAAAGCGGGAGTCATGGCGGTGCTCGTCACCGGCGGGGCCGGCTACATCGGTAGCCACACCGTCGTGCAACTCATCGAGGCGGGCATCGAGCCGATCATCCTCGACAACTTCTCCAACTCGAAGCCCGCCGTGCTGCGCCGGATCGATGAGATCACCGGCACACACCCGGTCCACGTCGACGGCGACATTCGCGACCGTCCGCTGCTGGACCGGCTCTTTGCCGAGCACGACATCGAGTCCGTCATCCACTTCGCCGGGCTCAAGGCCGTCGGGGAGTCGGTCGCCAAGCCGATCGAGTACTACGACAACAACGTCAGCGGCACGATCGTGCTGATCGAGGCCATGCGCGATGCGGGGGTGCGGACCATCGTGTTCAGCTCGTCGGCCACCGTCTACGGCGATCCGGACTCGGTGCCCATCCAGGAGCACTTCCCGCTCGGGGCCACCAACCCCTACGGTCGCACCAAGGAGATGGTCGAGCAGATCCTCTCCGACGTCGCCGAGGCACATGACGACTGGTCGGTGTGCCTGCTGCGGTACTTCAATCCGGTCGGAGCCCACGACAGCGGGCTCATCGGCGAGGACCCGTCGGGTATCCCGAACAACCTGATGCCCTTCATCGCGCAGGTCGCGGTCGGGCGCCGCGATCACCTGAGCGTGTTCGGCGACGACTATCCCACCCCCGACGGCACCGGCGTTCGCGATTACATCCACGTCGTCGACCTCGCCGAGGGACACCTGGCCGCCCTGCGGTACAGCACGGGACGTCCCGGTCGCCACGTGTTCAACCTCGGCACCGGCAAGGGGACCAGCGTGCTGGAACTGCTGCACGCTTTCGAGGACGCCGCCGGCCGGGAAATCCCCTACGAGATCGTCGCCCGCCGGCCGGGTGACATCGCGGAGTGCTGGGCCGATCCGGCACGCGCCGCCGAGGTCCTCGGGTGGCGGGCGCTACGGACCATCGGGGACATGACGTCCTCGACGTGGAAGTGGCAGACGATGAACCCGAACGGATACCCCGAGGATGAGGGGCAGCCCGCTGCCGCTCGGTGACGACGAGTGGCGCGGCGCGTCAGACCGAGTTCTTCAGGTCCTCGACCTTGTCGGTCCGCTCCCACGGCAGGTCCACGTCGGTGCGGCCGAAGTGTCCGTAGGCCGCGGTCGGCGCGTAGATCGGCCGCAGCAGGTCCAGGTCGCGGACGATGGCGCCCGGGGCGCAGGTCGAACACCGCGCTGATGGCCTTCTCGATGCGATGCGGATCGACCGTCTCGGTGCCGAAGGTCTCCACGAACAGGCCCACCGGGGCCGCCTTGCCGATCGCATAGGCAACCTGGACCTCGACGCGCTCGGCCAGGCCGGCCGCGACGACGTTCTTGGCCACCCAGCGCATGGCGTAGGCCGCCGACCGGTCCACCTTCGACGGGTCCTTGCCGGAGAAGGCGCCGCCGCCGTGACGGGCCCAGCCGCCGTAGGTGTCGACGATGATCTTGCGGCCGGTCAGTCCGGCGTCGCCCATCGGGCCGCCGACGACGAACTTCCCGGTGGGGTTGACCAGCAGCCGGAAGTCGGAGATGTCCAGGCTCTCGTGGGCCAGCTCACTCAGCACGGTATCGACGACGTGCTTGCGGATGTCGGCCGGCAGCTGCTCCTTTCCGGTCGATCTCGGCAGCGTGCTGGGTCGACAGCACCACGGTGTCCAGCCGGATCGGTGTGGTGCCCTCGTACTGGATGGTGACCTGCGTCTTGCCGTCCGGGCGCAGGTACGGCAGCGGCCCGCTCTTGCGGACCCGGTCAGCCTGCGGGCCAGCCGGTGCGCGAGCGCGATCGGCAGCGGCATCAGTTCCGGGGTGTCGCGGATGGCGTAGCCGAACATCAGGCCCTGGTCGCCGGCGCCCTGGAGATCGAGCGGGTCGCGCTCGCCCTCGACGCGGGCCTCGTAGGCCTCGTCGACGCCCTGGGCGATGTCCGGGGACTGCGGGCCGATGCCGACGTTCACTCCACAGGAGGCACCGTCGAACCCCTTCTCCGAGGAGTCGTAGCCGATCTCGAGGATCCGCTGACGCACGGTGTCGGTGATATCGGCGAAGGCTTCCTTCGCCGAGGTGGTCACCTCGCCGACCACGTGCACCTGGCCGGTGGTGACCAGGGTCTCCACCGCGACGCGGGACTTCGGGTCCTCCGCCAGCAGTGAGTCGAGCACCGAGTCGCTGATGGCGTCGCAGATCTTGTCGGGATGCCCCTCGGTCACCGACTCACTGGTGAACAGCCGACCGTTATCGCTCACAGTGTCAATCCCCTTCAATTTCCGCGTGTTGGGCACATCATGTGCTCCCCGGCCAACCTGAACGACCGGCGACAGACGTCATCCGTTGCTGCCGGACAGGAACGCCGCGATCGCGTCCACAATACGGCTTGCCATCAAGGTTTTCGAACCGTGCTCCAGGGCGGCCTCGGTCCCGTCGGCGCTCAGCAGCCAGCCGTCGTTGCTGTCGACCTCGAACGCGCGGCCATCGCCGACGGCGTTGACGACCAGCAGGTCGCAGGCCTTGCGGGCCAGTTTCGCCCGCGCATGGAACAGCACGTCGCCGTTCTGCGTCACCGGTTTCGGCGGCGAACCCGACGATGGCGCGCATATTCGGCAGCTGCCCGTCGGCGCGCTGACGGACCGCGCCGGCCAGGACGTCGTCGGTGCGGACCAGTTCCACCGTCGGCGCCGGCCTCGACGGTCTTCTTGATCTTGCTGGTGGCAGCGTGGGCAGGCCGGAAGTCGGCGACCGCGGCGGCCATCACCAGGACGTTGGCGTCGGGGGCGTGTTTGGAGACGGCCTCGTGCATCTGGGCCGCGGAGGTCGACCCGCAGCACGTGCACACCGGCCGGATCGGCCAGGCCCGCGGTGTTGCCGGCGATCAGCGTCACGTCGGCACCGCGCTGGGCGGCGACCCGGGCGACGGCGTAGCCCTGCTTACCGGAGCTGCGATTGCCGATGAAGCGCACCGGGTCCAGCGCCTCGCGGGTGCCGCCGGCGGTGATCAGGAATCTGCTGCCGTGCAGGTCGTAGGGCAGCGCGTCGGGGCGGGCCAGCAGCAGCTCGGCGAAAGTGACGATCTCCTCGGGCTCGGGCAGCCGGCCCGGACCGGTGTCGGCGCCGGTCAGTCGGCCCGACGCCGGCTCCAGCACCACCGCGCCGCGGCGGCGCAGGGTCGCCACGTTGTCGGCGGTGGCCGGGTGCTGCCACATCTCGGTGTGCATCGCCGGCGCGAACAGCACCGGGCAGCGGGCGGTCAGCAGCGTCGCGGTGAGCAGATCGTCGGCCCGTCCGGCCGCCGCGCGGGCGAGCAGATCCGCGGTGGCGGGCGCGACCAGTACGAGGTCGGCATCCTGGCCCAGTCGCACGTGCGGGACGTCCGGAACGTTCTCGAACACCCCGGTATGCACGGGATGGCCGGACAGCGCCTCGAACGTGGCGGACCCGACGAATCGCAGGGCGGACTCGGTGGGGACCACCCGGACGTCGTGGCCGGCCTCGCCGAGTTGGCGAACCACCGAACACGCCTTGTAGGCGGCGATGCCGCCGGCCACGCCGACGATGATCCGCTTGGGGTTCATGACCACGAGCCCGCGTGCGCGCGGTTACTCGCCTTCGGTGTGTTCGAGCTTGTCGCCGTGGATCTCGCGCAGGGCGATCGACAGCGGCTTCTCCTGCAATCCGGGCTCGACCAGCGGGCCGACGTACTCCAGGATCCCGTCGCCGAGTTGGTGGTAGTAGTCGTTGATCTGGCGCGCGCGCTTGGCGGCATAGATGACCAGGGCGTACTTGCTGGACACCCGGTCGAGTAGTTCGTCGATAGGCGGGTTGGTGATACCCAGCGGGGTGTCGTAAGCGGTGGCCGCGCCGGGGGCCGGATCGTAGTGATCGGCAGTGGTTGTCACGTAGACCTTCTCCTGGAGTGATTCGGGTGGGCCGTTCGATGATCGGATCGAGGACCGCTTACGCCGGCTCGGGCGTGTTTCCCACCAGCAACGATATCAATTCCGCACAGGCGGATTCCAATCGGCTGTTGACGACGACGACGTCGAACTCCCCCTGAGCGGCCAGTTCGGCTTCCGCGGTGGCCAGCCTGCGGGCCATCACCTCGGGTGTTTCGGTGCCGCGGCCGACGAGTCGCTCCCGCAGCGCCTCCCAGCTGGGTGGGGCCAGAAAGACGCTCACCGCGTCGGGCATCGCGCGCTTGACGGCCCGGGCGCCGGCGAGGTCGACCTCGATGAGCACGGGCTTGCCGGCCGTCCGCGGCGTCCCGCACCGGGGCCGACAACGTCCCCGAGCGATGCAGCCCGCCGTGGATGTCGGCCCACTCCAGCAGTTCACCGCTGTCGATGAGGTCGTTGAAGCGCTCAGGGCTGACGAAGTGGTAGTCCTGACCCCTCGACCTCGCCGGGGCGGGGTGCACGGGTGGTGGCCGAGACGCTGAAGTGCAGATCGGGAACGTCCTCGCGCAGCCGCCGGACGACCGTCGACTTGCCGACGGCAGAAGGGCCGGACAGCACGAGCACGCGTCCGCGCGACGCTCGCGGTCGGGGCCCAGAAGAAGATGCAGCGCCCCGGCTGTCCGGCCCTCCGCCGGCGTTCATCGCCCGAATCTCAGGAGAACTTTTCCAGCAGCGCCTTGCGCTGCCGGTCGCCCAGACCGCGCAGACGGCGGGTGGGAGCGATCTCCAGTTCGGTCATGATTTCCTGCGCCTTGACCTTGCCGACCTTGGGCAGGGCCTCCAGCAGCGCGGAAACCTTCATCTTGCCGAGGACCTCGTCGGTCTCGGCGTCCTTCAGCACCTGCTGGAGGTTGGTGCCGCCGCGCTTGAGCCGATCCTTCAGCTCAGCACGTATCCGACGTGCGGCGGCAGCCTTCTCCAACGCTGCGGCGCGCTGCTCGTCGGTCAACTGGGGAAGGGCCACGGGTTCCTCCGTCTCATCACGATCATTGTTTTGCCTCGGCCGGGTACTTCAGCCAGCGACGACGACCGTACCCACGCCCTACCGACGAAATCTAACCCGCCCCCCTGTTTCGGGGCGGAAACCCGCAGCGCAACGCCGTCGGAAAGACCGCCGCCGGGACCCGCCGGCGCCGCCGCCGCGGGTCGGCCGCAGCGATGTCGGCCTGCCTGACGCCATGCCGGAAAGCGGCTTTCACGCAGCCATTTTCGGGACGGCGAGGTGCGGCAGCGGCAAGGGTGCGACACTGGGCGCTGTCGGGTCGCGGGCGATGGAAGTTCCTGTCCGATTCCGCGCCGTCCGGCGTGTCGCGCGTGTCGCGCCGTGCGCCGGATCAGGCCAGGTAGGCGACCGCGTCGCGAATCCGGTCCGCGGCCCGGCGCACCGCCCGGGGATCCGGACCGGCCCGCAGCACCTCCCGGGACACCGCCGGCAGCAGCTGCCCGGGTTTGGCGCCGCCGAGGCCCGCCAGCGCCTCCGGGCGCCCGCCCTGTGCTCCGACACCGGGCACCAGGACCGGACCGCCGAGGCCGCCGACGTCGGGCACCGCGGCGCCCAGGGTGGCGCCGACGACGACGCCGACCGAGCCCGGCTGCGGGGCCGCGGCCCGATTCACCTCGGCGGCGGCGTCGACGATCGGACTGAGCCACCGTGCCGCCCCGCCGGATCGACGACGGCGCGCTGCACTCCGGCGCCCTTCCGGATTGGAGGTGGCCGCCAGGACGAACACTCCGCGGCCGTGTCGGCGGCGACCTCCAGCAGCGGGGTCAGCGACCCGAATCCGAGGTAGGGCGAGGCGGTCACGGCGTCGGCGGCCAGCGGGCCCTCCCCCGCCCACGCCTGGGCGTAGGCGGCCATGGTCGAGCCGATGTCGCCGCGCTTGGCGTCGGCGAGCACCAGCACGCCCGCCGCCTGCAGGGCGGCGGTGGTGCGCTCCAGGACCGCGAAGCCCGCCGAGCCGTACGCCTCGAAAAACGCCACCTGCGGTTTGACGATCGCGAAGTCGGCGTAGGCCTGCACGCAGATGTCACAGAACCGGGCCAGCCCGTCGGCGGTCGGCTCCAGCCCCCAGGCCGTCATGAGTTCGGGATGCGGGTCGATGCCCACGCACAGCGGGCCGCGGGCCGCGATCGCCGCCGCGAGCCGGGTTCCGAATCCGCTCACCGCGCCGGGCCACCGACGTCACCGGCCCCCAGGGCGGCGTGCAACTCCTGCAGCGACCGCACGTCGATATCACCGCGGATGGCCGACTCGATGCCCTGCACCGCCGCCGACGCGCCCTGCACGGTGGTGATGCAGGGGATGTTCATCGCCACCGCCGCCGATCGGATCTCGTACCCGTCGATACGCGGCCCGGAGTTGCCGTAGGGGGTGTTGATCACCATGTTGACCTCGCCGGCGTCGATGGCGTCGATGGCCGTCATATCCGGACGGCCCTGGCCGGGCGCCTCGAAGTGCTTGCGCACCACTTCGCACGGAATACCGTTGCGGCGCAACATCTCCGCGGTCCCCTCGGTGGCCAGAACCCGGAAGCCGAGGTCGGCAAGGCGCTTGACCGGGAACACCAGCGACCGCTTGTCCCGGTTGGCCACCGACACGAACACCGTTCCGGAGATCGGCAACGACCCGTAGGCCGCGGTCTGGCTCTTGGCGAAGGCGCTGCCGAAGTCGTGGTCGATGCCCATCACCTCGCCGGTGGACTTCATCTCCGGGCCGAGCAGTGAGTCGACCCCGGATCCGTCGATCCGGCGGAACCGGCGGAACGGCAGCACGGCCTCCTTGACGGCGATCGGCGCGTTCGGGTTGAGGGCCGAACCGTCACCCTCGGCGGCCAGCACGCCCTCGCTGCGCAGCTGGGAGATGGTGGCGCCCAGCATGATCCGGGCGCACGCCTTGGCCAGGGGTACGGCGGTGGCCTTCGACACGAACGGCACGGTGCGACTGGCCCGCGGGTTGGCCTCCAGTACGTAGAGGACGTCGTCCTTGAGGGCGTACTGGACGTTGAGCAGCCCGACCACCCCGACACCGTGCGCGATGGCCTCGGTGGCGCGGCGCACCGCCTCGATATCGCTGCGGCCCAGCGTCACCGGCGGCAGCGCGCACGCCGAGTCGCCGGAGTGGATGCCGGCCTCCTCGATGTGCTCCATGACCCCGCCGATGTACACCTCGGTGCCGTCGCAGAGGGCGTCGACGTCGATCTCGATGGCGTCCTCGAGGAACCGGTCGACCAGCACCGGGTGCTCCGGGGAGAGTTGGGTGGCCCGGGTGATGTAGCCGTGCAGGGTCTTTTCGTCGTAGACGATCTCCATACCCCGGCCGCCGAGCACGTAGGACGGGCGCACCAGCACCGGATAGCCGATGCCGGCGGCGATCTCGCGGGCCTCCTCGAAACTGGTGGCGGTGCCGAACTTCGGCGCCGGCAGTCCGGCATTGATCAGCACCTGACCGAAGCGGCCGCGGTCCTCGGCGAGGTCGATCGCCTCCGGCCGGGTGCCGACGATCGGGACGCCGGCCTTCTCCAGCCGGTGTGCCAGGCCCAGCGGCGTCTGTCCGCCGAGTTGGACGATCACCCCCACCACACCGGGACCGCCCTGTCCGGAAAGGGATTCGGCGCGGAATACCTCCAGGACGTCCTCGAAGGTCAGCGGTTCGAAGTACAGCCGGTCGGCGGTGTCGTAGTCGGTGGACACGGTCTCGGGGTTGCAGTTGATCATGACGGTCTCGAAACCGGCTTCGCTCAGCGTGGTCGCGGCGTGCACACAGCTGTAGTCGAATTCGATGCCCTGACCGATCCGGTTCGGACCGGACCCCAGGATCAGCACCTTGGGCTTGTCGGTCTGCGGCGCCACCTCGGACTCCGCCGCGGGATCCAGCTCGTAGGTCGAGTAGTGGTAGGGCGTCTTGGCCTCGAACTCCGCCGCGCAGGTGTCGACGGTCTTGAACACCGGGTGGATGCCCAGCCGCTGACGCAGCGTCCGCACCCCGGCCTCGCCGGCGAGTTCCGGCCGCAGGGCGGCGATCTGACGGTCGGACAGCCCGCTGTGCTTGGCGCGCCGCAGCAGGTCGGCGTCGAGGACCGGGCGCCGCGAGGATCTCGGCGCGCAGCGCCGACCAGACCGTTGATCTGGTCGACGAACCAGGGGTCGACGCCGGACGCCTCGGCGACCTGCTCGACGGTCGCGCCCAGCCGCAGCGCCCAGTTCGATGTCGTAGAGCCGTCCCTCGGTGGGGGTGCGCAGCCGGGCCAGCACCTCGTCGACCCAGCCGTCATCGTCGTCGGCGGTCCAGAAGCCGGCCTTGGTGGTCTCCAGGGACCGCATCACCTTGCCGAGTGCCTCGATGAAGTTGCGGCCCAACGACATCGCCTCGCCGACCGACTTCATGGTGGTGGTCAACGTGGGGTCGGCGCCCGGGAACTTCTCGAAGGCGAACCGGGGTGCCTTGACCACGACGTAGTCCAGGGTCGGCTCGAAGCAGGCCGGGGTTTCCTTGGTGATGTCGTTGAGGATCTCGTCGAGGGTGTAGCCGATGGCCAGTTTGGCGGCGATCTTGGCGATCGGGAAACCGGTGGCCTTGGACGCCAGCGCACTGGACCGGGAGACCCGCGGGTTCATCTCGATGACGATGAGCCGGCCGTCCTTGGGGTCGACGGCGAACTGGATGTTGCAGCCGCCGGTGTCGACCCCGACCTCACGCAGGATCGCGATGCCGAGATCGCGCATCACCTGGTATTCGCGGTCGGTCAGGGTCATCGCCGGGGCGACGGTGACGGAGTCGCCGGTGTGCACACCCATCGGGTCGAGGTTCTCGATCGAGCAGACGACGACGACGTTGTCGTTGCCGTCGCGCATCAACTCGAGTTCGTATTCCTTCCACCCGTAGATCGACTCCTCGATGAGCACGTTGGCCGACGGCGAGGCGGCCAGGCCGTCGCCGGCCATCCGCTCGACGTCCTCGAGGGACTGCGCCATCCCCGACCCCAGGCCGCCCATGGTGAAGGAGGGCCGGACCACGACCGGCAGCCCGAGTTCGGCGACCGTTTCGCGGACCTCGGCCATGGTGAAGCAGACCCGGCTCCGGGCCGACTCCCCACCGACCTTGGCGACGATGTCCTTGAACTTCTGCCGGTCCTCGCCGCGCTGGATCGCCTCGAAGTCCGCGCCGATCAGTTCCACGCCGTAACGGTGCAGCGCGCCGTTCTCATGCAGGGCGACGGCGGTGTTCAGCGCCGTCTGACCGCCGAGGGTGGCCAGCAGGGCGTCGATCGGATTGCCGCGGGCGGCCTGCTGGGCGATGACCTTCTCGACGAAGTCGGGGGTGATCGGTTCGACGTAGGTGTAGTCGGCGTACTCGGGATCGGTCATGATCGTCGCCGGGTTGGAGTTCACCAGGCTGACGGTCAGGCCCTCGGCGCGCAGCACGCGGCAGGCCTGGGTGCCGGAGTAGTCGAACTCGCAGGCCTGGCCGATGATGATCGGTCCAGATCCGATGACCAGGACATGGTTGAGGTCGGTGCGGCGTGGCATCAGCGACTCCCGCCTTCCATGAGTTCGACGAATCGGTCGAAGAGGTAGTTGGCGTCGTGCGGGCCGGCCGCCGCCTCGGGGTGGTACTGCACCGAGAACGCCCGGCCGTCGACCAGTGCGACGCCCTCGACGACCCCGTCGTTGGCGCAGGTGTGGCTGACGACCGCGGGCCCGAAGTCGGTGTCGAAGCGCTCCCCCGCCTCGCCCTCCAGGGCGAAGCCGTGGTTCTGGGCGGTGACGGCGACCCGGCCGGTGGCGTGGTCGATCACCGGGACGTTGATGCCGCGATGGCCGAAGACCATCTTGTAGGTCGACCGGCCCAACGCCCGGCCCAGGATCTGGTTGCCGAAACAGATGCCGAACAGCGGGATCCCGGCGCCGAGCACCTCGCGGGTCACCGCGACCACGCGGTCGGCGGTGGCCGGATCGCCGGGCCCGTTGGACAGGAACACCCCGTCCGGCTTGACATCGCCGATCGCATCGAAGGTCGCCGTCGAGGGCAGTACGTGGGTCCGGACACCCCGCAGCGCGAAGTTGCGCGGAGTGTTGGTCTTGATGCCGAGATCCAGCGCCGCGACGGTGAAGCGTTGCGGGCCTTGCGGTTCGACGATGTAGCTCTCGGTGGTGCTGACTTCGCCGCAGAGGTCGGCTCCCAGCATGGGCGGCTGGTTGCGGACCCGGTCGAGCAGTTCGGCGGTCCCGGCCAGCGCCGGCCCGGAGAAGATGCCGGCCCGCATCGAGCCCTGGGTGCGCAGGTGGCGGACGATCGCCCGGGTGTCGACACCGGCGATCCCGACGATGCCCTGCCGGACCAGTTCGTCGTCGAGGGTCCCGGTGGCGCGCCAGTTCGACGCCCGCGGGGACGGATCGCGCACCACGTAGCCGGCCACCCAGATGCGGTCGCCGCGGCTCTCGGCGTCCTCGTGGTTCCAGCCGGTGTTACCGATCTGCGGGGCGGTGGCGACCACGATCTGGCGGTGATAGCTGGGGTCGGTCAGCGTCTCCTGATAGCCCGACATCCCGGTGGAGAACACCACCTCGCCGAGGGTCTGGCCGACCGCTCCGAACGCGGTCCCGGTGTAGACGCGCCCGTCCTCGAGGACGAGGACGGCCTGCTGCTGGCTCACGGTTCTTCTCCTAACCACTGGGCGTAGACCCGCCGGTCGTCGCCGCGGAACCCGGTGTCGATCTCGGTGCCCGAGGGCAGCCGCCAGCGGATCACCAGGATCGCGGCGGCGCCGGTGCCGGTCCGGGCGCCGGGCAGCACCTTGCCGGCCAGACCCCGTTCGGTCCGGATCCCGATGACGGACTCCCGGGGAATCCAGATCGGTCCGGTGCCGGAGCGCTCCAGCAGGATGCCGGTCCGATAGCGGGTCAGCACGGCCTTGGTCCGGTAGCCCAGATCGCCGACCGTCACCCGGTTCAGCCAGTCCGGGGCGAGGGTGCAGCCCACGTACATACCGCGGGCGGGGGCGATGATCGCCGGGCCGGGCAGGTCCGGCATCGGCGGCAGCGTTCCGATCATCTCGACCTGCCGTTCCGAGCGGTTCTTCCATCCGCGCAGCATCCGCCGGATCACCACACCGATCAGGACCACGATGACGAACCCGAACACGTAGGTCCCGATGGCGGTTCCGGTATTCACGCGCGGTGCACCTTGCCGTCCCGGGCGGTGATCCGCCCGCGCAGCAGCGTCGCGGTCACCGTCGCGGGCAGTGTCATCGCGGCATACGGTGTGTTGGCCGACCGGCTGGCCAGAGCGGTGCCGTCGACCGTCCAGCGCGCCTCCGGGTCGACGACCGACCAGGTTGGCCGGCTCACCCACCTCCAGAGGCCGGCCCTGATCGTCGAGGCCGACGATGCGGGCGGGGTTCTCGCTCATCACCCGGGCCACTCCGCGCCAGTCCAGCAGCCCCGGCGCCACCATGGTCGACGCCACCACCGACAGCGCGGTCTGCAGGCCCAGCATGCCGGGCCGGGCGACGGAGAATTCGCAGCACTTCTCGTGTTCGGCGTGCGGTGCGTGATCGGTGGCCACACAGTCGATCACCCCGTCGGCCAGCGCGCGGCGCAGCGCCTCGACGTCGGATGCCTCGCGCAGCGGCGGGTTGACCCGGTTGACCCCGTCGTAGCTGTCGAGCCGGCTGTCGTCGAGCATCAGATGGTGCGGGGTGACCTCCGCGGTGATCGAGATCCCTTGTTGCCGGGCCCATTTCAGGATCTCGACGGTGCCGGCTGTGGAGGCGTGGCAGATGTGCACCCGGGCGCCGGCGTCGCGGGCCAGCAGCGCATCGCGGGCGACGATCGATTCCTCGGCGGCGCGCGGCCAGCCCGCCAGGCCCAGCCGGGCCGCATTGGGTCCCTCGTGGGCGACGGCGCCGGCCGTCAGCCGGGGTTCCTCGGCGTGCTGGGCGATCAGCACGCCCAAGCCGGCGGCGTACTCCAGGGCGCGGCGCATCACCAGGGGGTCGTGGACACAGATGCCGTCGTCGGAGAACATCCGCACCCGCCCGGGGCCGTCGGCCATCAGGCCCATCTCGGTGAGTTGCCTGCCGGCCAGACCGACGGTCACCGCGCCGACCGGGTGCACGTCCACCAGACCGACCTGCCGGCCGCGCCGCCACACGTGGTCGGTGACCACCGGGCTGTCGGCCACCGGGTCGGTGTTGGCCATCGCGAACACCGCCGTATACCCGCCCAGAGCCGCTGCGGCGGAACCGGTCTCGATGTCCTCGGCGTACTCGCGGCCCGGCTCGCGCAGGTGGGTGTGCAGGTCGACCAGGCCGGGCAGCAGCACCTGGCCGGCGGCCTCGATGACCTCCGCGCCGGCCGGGGGCGCCACGCCGGGGCCGATCTGCGCGATCTGACCGTCGGTGACCAGGACGTCGACCTGGTCGCCTTCGCCGTAGAGTCGGACACCCCTGATCAGGACCGGAACGTCGGCTGATTCCTCCGGAGATCCCGAGTCGCTGCGCCGCTGTCCGCCGGTCATACGCTCACCGCCTCGTCGGTGCCGACCAGCAGGTGGAACAACACCGCCATCCGGACGTGCACGCCGTTGGAAACCTGTTGCAGCACCGCCGATTGCGACGAGTCCGGAACGGAGAAGGCGATCTCCATACCGCGCAGCATCGGTCCGGGGTGCAGCACAACCGCATGCTCGGGCAGCAGTCGCCTGGCGACGTTCGGACAGCCCGTAAGCGGGTCGAATACTCCCGCTCCGACGGGAAGAATCCGCCGTTCATCCGCTCGGCCTGCACCCGCAGCATCATCACGGCGTCGGCAGCGGGCAGTTCGGCGTCCAGGTCGTGGGAGATCGTCGCTCCGCCCCAGTCGCCCACCCCAACCGGCAGCAGGGTCGGTGGCGCCACCAGCACGACCTCCGCGCCGAGGGTGTTCAGCAGGGCGACGTTGGACCGGGCCACCCGGCTGTGCAGGACGTCGCCGACGATGACGACCCGGCGGCCCTCGATACCGTCGAGGCGCTGGCGGATGGTCAGCGCGTCCAGCAGTGCCTGGGTCGGATGTTCGTGGGTGCCGTCGCCCGGCGTTGATCACCGATGGTCCGGTGCCGTCGGACTCCAGCGTCCACTCCGCCAACTGCTGTGCCGCACCCGAGGCCGGGTGCCGGATGATCAGCGCGTCGGCGCCGGCGGCGCGCAGGGTCAGCGCGGTGTCGCGCAGCGACTCACCCTTGGCCACCGATGAGCCCGAGGAGCTGACGTTGATGACGTCGGCGCTCATCCACTTGCCGGCCACCTCGAAGGACACCCGGGTCCGGGTGGAGTTCTCGTAGAACATCGTGATGATGGTGCGGCCGCGCAGGGTGGGCAGCTTCTTGACGTCGCGGCCCAGCAACGCCTGGCGGAACCGGTCGGCGTCGTCGAGGATCGCCGTAGCCTCGTCTCGGGACAGATCCCGGGCGGACAGCAGGTGCCTCATCGCTGCGGACCTCCGTACGGGGCGATCCAAATGCCTTCGACGTCGTCATCCTCGACCAGGCGCACCTTGACGTTCTCGCTGCGCGACGTGGGCACGTTTTTACCGACGTAGTCGGCACGCAGCGGCAACTCGCGGTGACCGCGGTCGACGAGCACGGCGAGTTGCACCACGGTGGGCCTGCCGATGTCGCGCAGCGCGTCCAGGGCCGAGCGCACCGAGCGCCCGGTGTAGAGCACATCGTCGACGAGGACGACCAACACTCCGTCGATGCCGCCGGCGGGGATTGACGTCTCCTCCAGGGCGCGAGGGGGCTGGAAGTCCAGATCGTCGCGGTAGAGCGTGATGTCCAGGCCGCCGATGGCGACGGTGATCCCGCAGAATTCGTGGATTTTGTCGGCCAGCCGTCTGGCGAGCGTGACCCCGCGGGTCGGGATGCCCAGCAGCACCACCCGCGGCGCATCGGCGCCGTCCAGTGCGGTCTTCTCGATGATCTGGTGGGCCATTCGGGAAATGGTCCGACCGACGTCCGCGGCGGACATGAGTTCCCGGTCGGTGGTGCCTTCGCTGCTGCCCACGGCGTAAACCGGACCTCCTTCTCCGCCTCGCAGGACGGATCGTTAAAGGATGTCGACGCCGGGAGCCTAACACCCGTCCGGCCGACGGATCACGACGGCCACGTCGGGCGCGGAGCCGTACACTCGCCGCAGTGAACCTCGCCGACAACAGATCCTCCATCGACCAGGCGGTCGAGGCCGGTCTTCTCTCCGGAGCGGTCACCTGCGTGTGGCATCGCGGAGAAGTGCTGCAGGTCAACGAAATCGGCCACCGTGACATCGAGGCCGGACTGCCGATGCGCGCGACACCATCTTTCGCGTCGCCTCGATGACCAAGCCCGTCACGGTCGCGGCGGCGATGGCCCTGGTCGAGGAGGGCAGGCTGGCGCTGTCCGACCCGGTCACCCGCTGGGTGCCCGAACTGGCCGATATGCGGGTGCTGGTGGACCCGAGCGGTCCGCTGGACAACACCGCGCCGGCCCAGCGCCCGATCACCGTCGACGACCTGATGACCCACCGCAGCGGGCTGGCCTACTCGTTCTCGGTCGTCGGCCCTATCGCGCGCGCCTACGCCCAGGTGTCGCTGCGCCAGGATGCCGACGACTGGCTCGCCGAGGTCGCCCGGCTGCCCCTGATGCATCAGCCCGGCGAGCGGCTGACCTACAGCCACGCCACCGAGGTGCTCGGGCATCCTGCTGTCGCGCATCGAGGGCAAGCCCTTGCAGGCCGTGCTGTCGGAGCGGGTCTTCGGGCCACTTGGCATGAGCGACACCGGGTTCTTCGTCGCCCCCGAGAAGCGGGACCGGGCCGCCACCATGTACCGCCTCGACGAGACAGGCCGGCCTGCGCCACGACGTCATGGGCCCCGTACCGGTCCGCGAACCGCGGTTCTCCCAGGGCGGCGCCGGTCTGGTCTCGACCGCCGACGACTACCTGCGCTTCGCCCGGATGCTGCTCGGCGGCGGCGAGGTCGACGGCGTCCGGGTGCTCTGCGAGGAGTCGGTGCGGCTGATGCGCACCGACCGGCTCACCGACGACGCAGAAGCGTCATCCGTTCCTGGGCATGCCGTTCTGGGTCGGGCCGCGGATTCGGGCTCAACCTGTCGGTGGTCACCGACCCGGCCCAGTCGGCGCGGCTGTTCGGCCCGGGCGGGCAGGGCACGTTCAGCTGGCCGGGGGCGTACGGAACCTGGTGGCAGGCCGACCCCGCCAACGATCTGATCCTGATCTACCTGATCCAGAACTACCCGGATCTGACGTCGGCCGCCGCCGCCGTCGCCGGCAACACCTCGCTGGCCGAGACTGCAGACCGCCCAACCGAAGTTCGTCCGGCGCACCTACGCGGCGCTGGATCTCTAAGTCACGCGGCCGGCGCGCGGTGATGCACCACGACGCGGCGGGCACCTCGAAGCCGGTCTCGCCGCGGTGATGTTCCAGTGCGTCGACGACGCCGGCGATGACCTCGCGACGGAGCGACTCGTCGGCGGCCAGGAACGCCGAGCCGAGCGGTCCGGCGCTCAGGATCCGTTCGGCGGCGGCGGTGCCGTCGCCGGGGAAGACGAACGGCGCCTCGACGGATTCGAGGTGGACGTCGGTGAACCCGGCGTCGGTCAACAGCTGCCCGGTGGTGTCCGGATCGGCCAGCGAGAACGGTCCCGGGGCACCCGGCTGCGGCAGCGGCGGACGGTCGATGCCGAGGATCTGGGTCGCGGTGGCGGTGGTCAGCAGCATCCACGGATTGCGGTCCAGGTGCTGCCACACCGACGCGGCGAGCCGTCCGCCCGGCCGCAGCGCGCGAAAGATGTTGGCGAAGGCCGACTTCGGCTCGCCGAAGAACATCAGCCCGAACCTCGAGTGGGCCGCGTCGAACGGCTGATCCGACCCGGCCACCGCGACCAGATCGGCGCTGGCGGCGTCGGCGGCCACCCCGGATCCGGGCAAGCCCGCCGCCGACAGCCGCCGGCCGGCGGCGGCGGCCATCTGCGGAACGATGTCGAGCGGCATAGACCCAGCCGTCGGGCGCGACCTCGCCGGCCAGCGCCACCGCCGAGATGCCCGGACCGCACCCGATGTCGATGATCCGCTCGCCGGGACGGGCGTGCAGTGCGTCGCGGGCGGCGCGGCCGTGCCGGCCCATGGCGGCGTCCATCGCCTCGGCCTGGGTGTCCCAGACCTCGGCCAGCTTTGCGAAATGGTCGTGGGCGTCCATGCCCGGAGTGGGTTCGGGCCGGGCCGCCAGCGATGCCGCGGCGGCGCGGATCTGCGGTGTCACCAGCATGACCTGACCCAGCACGCCGTTGACAAAGCCGGGTGACTCGTCGGTGGACAGTTCCTTGGCCAGCTCGACGGCCTCGTCGACGGCCACCGGTTCGGGGACGTCCTCTGCGTGCAGCAGTTCCCACACCGCCACCCGCAGGATCGCCCGGTCGACCGCGGGCAGCCGTTCCAGCGTCCAGCCGTGCAGATGCGAGCTGATCAGTTCGTCGATGTGGGCGGCGTCGGCGCTGACTCCGCGTGCCACCGCCACGGTGTACGGATTGAGCTCGGTCACGTCGAGGTTGGCCTCGGCCAGCGCCGTGCGGCCCTGCGCCACCTCGGCTGCGGTCAACCCCCGTGCCTCGGCCTCGAACAGCAGGTCCACGGCACGTTTGCGGGCCTGGTGGCGCCCCTGGGACCTGCCCTTATCGGGCTTTCGGTCAGCCACGGTGGTCGGCCGGATGACGCAGGACAGCGGCCACCGTTGCCATCAGGCGTTGACTCGGCCCAGGTAGCTGCCGTCGCGCGAGTCCACCTTCAGCTTGTCGCCGATGTTGATGAACAGCGGCACCTGGATCTCGGCGCCGGTCTCCAATGTCGCCGGCTTGGTACCGGCGCTGGACCGGTCACCCTGCAGGCCGGGCTCGGTGTGGGTCACCTCGAGTTCGACGGTGACGGGAAGTTCGAGGTAAAGCGGGCTGCCCTCGTTGAAAGCGATCTGGACCGGCATGCCCTCGAGCAGGAAGCCGGCCGCGTTGCCGACCAGCGACTCCGGCAGGGGATGCTGCTCGTAGTCTTCGCTGTCCATGAACACGAAGTCGGCGCCGTCGCGGTAGAGGTAGGTGGCATCGCGGCGGTCCACCGTCGCGGTCTCCACCTTGACACCCGCGTTGTAGGTCTTGTCGACCACCTTGCCGGACAGCACGTTCTTCAGCTTGGTGCGCACGAACGCCGGGCCTTTGCCGGGCTTGACGTGCTGGAACTCGGTGATCTGCCAAAGCTGGCCGTCGATGTTCAGCACGAGGCCGTTCTTGAAGTCGGCAGTGTTCGCCACGGTTCGTCGTTCTCCTCAACAGGGTGGTTACGGACTACAAAGCGCTGTGCGGAGCTTACCTGCGGCCGCCGACCGCACGGTCTGGCGGCTAACCGAGGACGGTGAACTCACTGGGGAACCGGCTCAGCGACTCCGGACCGCGCTCCCCGACGAGCAGCGTGTCCTCGATCCTGACGCCACCGCGCCCGGGCAGGTAGACGCCCGGCTCCACGGTCACCACCGAGCCCGCGCGCAGCGTGCCGACGGCGGCCGAGCCGATGCCCGGCGCTTCATGGATCTGCAGACCCACCCCGTGTCCGAGCCCATGGCCGAAGTGGTCGCCGTGGCCGGCCTCGCCGATGACCCGGCGCGCCGCGGCGTCGACGTCGGCCAGCGCGGTGCCCCGCTGCAACGCCGCCACGCCCGCCCGCTGCGCCTCGGACACCAGCGCGTAGATCTCGCGCTGCCAGGTGCCGGCCCTACCCAGGACGAAGGTTCGGGTCATGTCCGAGTGATAGCCACCGACGAGGGCGCCGAAGTCGATCTTGACGAAATCGCCGGCCGACAGTTCGGCGGTGGTCGGCCGGTGATGGGGAACCGCCGAGTTGGCCCCGGCGGCGACGATCGTTTCGAACGAGGGGCCGTCGGCCCCGTGGTCGAGCATCAGCGCCTCCAGGTCGCGGGCGACCGCGCGCTCGGTCCGGCCGGGCCGCAAGCCACCGCCGGCGACGAGAGCCGCCAGCGCGGCGTCGGCGGCTTCGCAGGCCAGTCGCAGCAGCGCCACCTCGCCGGCGTCCTTGACCTCGCGCAGCGCCTCCACGGTGCCCGAGGCTCGGACCAACTCCGCGCCGTCGTGGTGCTCCAGCGCGCACGCCAGACCGTCGTAGCCGTCGACGGTGACCACGTGGCTCTCGAATCCGATCCGCCGCGCACCGGCGGCCACCGCCCGGGCCACCAGATGGCGGCCGCAGGCCCGCTCGATGGCGGTCTCGAGGTCCGGCGCCTGCCGGGCCGCCTGGGTCCGGTACCGGGAGTCGGTGGCCAGCACCACCGGGCTGTCGTCGGCGAACACGAGCAGCGCGGCGTTGGAACCGGTGAATCCGGACAGATATCGCACATTGATCAGGTCGCTGACCAGCAGCGCGTCCAACCCGGCAGCGCCTCAGGCACGCCACGAGGCGGTCCCTGCGCTGGGAATGTGTCACGGTCGGTGACGGTACTCGCTAGGCTGATGCCCCATGACGACGTGGTTGCCGCGCGGACTGGTGTTCGCGATCGGGATGGTTCTGCTCCGTTTGGTGCAGGGATCGCTGATCAACGCCTCCCCTACCAATGCCGGCACCATCAGCTTCGCGCTGTGTGCACTGTTCGGTCTGGCGGCCCTGATCTGGGGTTTGATCGACGGCATGGCCGACGCCCGGGCCAACGCCGACCCGGACCGTCGCCGCGACCTGGCCATGCGCTGGCTGCTCGCGGGTCTGGTGGCCGGCGTGCTCAGCGGCCTGGTCACCTGGATCATCTCGCTCGTCTACCACGCGGTGTACGTTGACGGGCTCGGCCCGGAACTCGTCGTCTTCCCGGCGTTCACCGCCCTGCTGATCTTCCTGCCCGCCATGCTCGCGGTGGCCGCCGGTCGCTGGCTGGTCGACCGCCGGCGCCCGCCCTACAAGAGCCAGCACACACACGCCGGCGGGAACGTCTTCGACGCGGCTGCCGATGAGGACCCCAGCGAGAAGTACGCTCCGTCGCGCACCGAAATGGACTGGCGCCAGGATGCCCGTGAGGCTGTTCGGATCGAGCACGAGGAAGCCGATCTGCGCCTGCACGATCGGGAGAAGTAGTAAGACTCAGCTCTCCGCAGCCAGGTACCGCAGCGCCAGCAGATAGCCCTGCACCCCGAGGCCGACGATCACTCCGGTCGCGACACCGCTGAGGTATGAGTGGTGCCGAAAGTCCTCGCGCGCATGCACATTGGAGATATGCACCTCGATCAGCGGGGCCCGCAGTTCCGCACAGGCATCGCGCAGCGCGATCGACGTGTGGGTCAGAGCGCCGGCGTTGAGGATCACCGGGTCCGCGTCGTCGGCCGCCACGTGCAGCCACTCCAGCAGTTGCGCCTCGCTGTCGGTCTGGCGCACGGCGACGGACAGACCCAGTTCGATGGCCTCGGCCTCGATCAACGCCACCAGGTCCTGGTAGCTGGTGCTGCCGTAGACCTCGGGCTGACGCCTGCCCAGGCGACCGAGGTTGGGACCGTTGAACACCTGGACCGTCGTCATTGCGCCGCCTCCTGGTCACCGCAGGACATCGCTTCCGCGTAGGCCGCTGCCAGCAGGCCGGGGTCCGGGCCCTCCAGTCGGCCCGGCTTGGCCAGGCCGTCCAGAACAACGAAACGCAATGTCCCCGAACGGGTCTTCTTGTCCCCCGCCATGAACGTCAGCAACTCGGGCAGCGCATCGGGGTCGTAGGACACCGGCAGGCCCAGTTTCGTCAGCACCGCGCGGTGCCGCCGTACGGTGGCGTCATCGAGCCTCCCGGCCAGTCGGGCGAGTTCGGCGGCGAACACCAGTCCCACCGAGACGGCCGCGCCGTGCCGCCACCGATAGCGCTCGCGCCGCTCGATCGCGTGGGCGAGGGTGTGCCCGTAGTTGAGGATCTCCCGCAGATCCGATTCCTTCTCGTCGGCGGCGACGACATCGGCCTTGACCTGGATCGCCCGCCTGATCAACTCCGGCAGCACCGAACCGGTCGGGTCCAGCGCCTCCTGCGGATCGGCGCTCGATCAACTCCAGGATCTTCGGGTCTGCGATGAATCCGGCCTTGACGACCTCGGCCATCCCGGCGATGAGTTCATTGGCCGGCAACGTCGTCAGCAGTGCCATGTCGACCAGCACGGCGGCAGGCTGGTGGAAAGCCCCGACGAGGTTCTTGCCGGCGTCGGTGTTGATGCCGGTCTTGCCGCCGATGGCGGCGTCCACCATGGCCAGCAGAGTGGACGGGACGTGCACGATGTCGATACCGCGCAGCCAGGTGGCCGCGACAAAGCCGGCGACGTCGGTGGCCGCCCCGCCGCCGAGGCTGACGATCGCGTCCCTGCGGCCGACGCCGATCCGACCCAGCACTTCCCAGACGTAGCCGACGACCGGTAGGTCCTTGCCGGCTTCGGCGTCGGGCAGTTCGATGCGGTGCGCATCGACGCCCTTGTCGGCCAATGCCTTTCGGATCAGCTTCGGCAGTCTGGGCGAGCGCCGGCTGGTGCAGGACGGCCACTTTGTGCCGGCTGGCGAGGAGGTCGCTGAGCCGATCGAGGATGCCAGTGCCGATGATCACCGGGTACGGCGGGTCCACGGCTACGTTGATGATCTCCGGTTCGCCGGGGATGTTCGGTGTCATTTGCGCGCCCCCGCGCGGCGGGCCAAGGTCGCCGGGGTGACCGGTCCGGACTCGGCCTGCGCGTCCGAGGCGGGAGCAGTCGGGGCCGGCTGGGAAGACGCCGACGACTGGACGGCGGGCCGCCGCCATGGGGTGCGGCGCCTCCGCGGCGGTGCCGGATCCTCAAGGCGCCCAACGATGGAACGCACCACTGCTCCGGGGTTGCGACGGTTGGTGTTGACCCGGATGGTGGCCACCCGACGGTAGAGCGGCACCCGCTCACTCATCAGCCGGCGGTACTTTTCGGCACGATCGGGCCCGGCCAACAGCGGACGGACCGTATTGCCGCCGGTCCGCCGCACCCCCTCGGTGGCGCTGATCTCGAGGTAGACCACGGTATGACCGGCCAGCGCTTCGCGCACGCCTGCGGTGGTGACGGCTCCGCCACCCAGCGAGAGGATGCCATCGTGGTCGCGCAGCGCGTCGCAGACCACCTGTTCCTCGATCCGGCGGAATCCCGATTCGCCTTCGGTGGCAAAGATTTCCGGGATGGCGCGGCCGGTGCGCTCCTCGATCGCGGCGTCGGTGTCGATCAGCGCACAGCCCAGCGCCTTGGCGAGCCGCCGCCCGATGGTCGATTTCCCCGAGCCGGGCAGCCCGATCAGTACGGCCTTGGGCGCCATGGCATTACCCCGACATCACCGAGGCGGACCCGAAGGACTCACGATCGGCGATCTCACGCAGATAGCCGTCGATGTTGCGCCGGGTCTCGATCAGCGAGTCACCGCCGAACTTCTCCAGCGCCGCGCGGGCCAGCACCAGTGCAACCATCGCCTCCACCACCACACCCGCGGCGGGCACGGCACAGACGTCCGAGCGCTGATGGATACCCACCGCGGCCTCGCCGGTGCTCATGTCTACGGTCGCCAATGCGCGCGGGACCGTGGAGATCGGTTTCATGGCGGCCCGCACCCGAAGCGGCTGTCCGTTGGTCATGCCGCCCTCGAGGCCACCGGCCCGGTTGGTGGACCGGACCACGCCGTCCGGTCCCGGGTACATCTCGTCGTGCGCCGCGCTGCCGCGCCGGCGCGCGGTGTCAAAACCGTCGCCGATCTCGACACCCTTGATCGCCTGGATGCCCATCACCGCGCCGGCCAACTGACTGTCCAGACGTGCCTCACCGCTGGTGAAAGAGCCCAGGCCGATCGGGATGCCGTGGGCGACGACTTCGACCACACCGCCCAGGGTGTCGCCGTCCCGCTTCGCGGTCTCGATCTCGGCGATCATCGATTCCTCGGCCGCGGCGTCGAACGCACGCACCGGACTGTCGTCGATCCGGGGCAGGTCGGCGAAGGTCGGCGGAGGCCCGACGTAGGGGGTCGACGCCCCGATCGAGATGACGTGGGACACCACCTCGACCCCGAGGGCCTGCCGCAGAAAGGCCCGGGCGACGGTGGCCGCGGCAACCCGGGCCGCGGTCTCACGCGCACTGGCGCGTTCAAGCACCGGCCGGGCGTCGTCGAAGCCGTATTTCAGCATTCCCGCGTAGTCGGCGTGACCCGGCCGGGGCCGGGTCAGCGGGGCGTTGCGGGCGACGTCGAGGTCGGCGTCGGCGACCGGGTCCGAGGCCATCACGGTTTCCCATTTCGGCCACTCGCTGTTGCCGATCTCGATGGCGATCGGTCCGCCCAGGGTGATCCCGTGCCGCAGCCCGGCCAGCACCGTGACCTCGTCCTGCTCGAACTTCATCCGCGCGCCGCGGCCGTAGCCCAGGCGGCGGCGGGCCAACTGGCCCGCGATATCGGCGGAGGTCACCTCGACACCGGCCACCATCCCCTCGACGACAGCCATCAGGGCGCGGCCGTGGGATTCACCGGCGGTGGTCCATCGCAACACGCGACCATCTTCCCACGGCACGGATACGGTGCCCAATCTGCTCAGAGAACGGCCAGCGCGGCGGCGGCCAGGCTCGCCGCGCACATCGACGGGCCGTGTGGCACGCCGGCGGCGCCGCGGCGGCACACCAGCGCCGCGATGCCTGCGGTCGCCGTCAGCGCGGGGGCGCCCAGTGCGGCGAGCGTCCATACCGGTAGACCGAACGCGCCCGTCAGCGCGCCGAGTCCCAGCGCCAACTTGACGTCACCCCCGCCGAGTGCGGCCGGATCCGCCAGATGCGCCGTCAGGTACAGCCCGCCGAGGGCCAGGGCCCCCAGCATCGCGGTCGGACCCCGGCCCCAGAGCAGGGCACCCAGCAGGATGACCGCGGCCCCGCCGAGGGTCAGCGGATTGGGAAGCCGCCGCCGCCTGATGTCGACGACGGACAGCGCGCCCGCCCAGACGACCACCGCCATAGCGGCGCACGCGCCCACGATGCCCATCACCGGGACGCTAATCCAGGGCGGCCGCCATCTGCTCTCGCGGAGCGGGCCGGCCTGTGAATTGTTCCACCTGACTGAACGCCTGGTGCAGCAGCATCTGCAGACCGCTGACGACCTCGCCTCCGTGCGCCGACACCGCCTCGGCCAGCGGTGTCGGCCACGGGTCGTAGATCGCGTCCAGCAGCACCGGGACGGCGGCCAGCGTCGCCGCGTAGCGGGCGGCGGCGTCCGGCGGGATGGTGCTGACCAGGACATCGGCCCGGCCGGCCAGTTCGCCGAGATCCTCGGCCCGTGTGAGGTCGCAGAACGACGTCCGCACCCCCAGGCGCGCCCCGAGGTCGATCAGCCGGGCCGCCGCCTGCGGGTTGCGCGCGGCCACCACGATGTCGGTGACTCCGAGACCGGCCAGTGCCACGATCGCGGCCGGCGCGGTGCCGCCCGAGCCGAGTACCAGCGCCCGCCGCAGCCCAGCCCGGTTTCCCAGCGCCCCGGCCACTCCGTCGACGTCGGTGTTGTCGGCGCGCCAGCCGCGCTCGGTTCGCACCAGGGTGTTGGCCGAGCCGACGAGTTCGGCGCGCTCGGTCCGTTCGTCGGCGAAGCGCAATGCGGCGAACTTGCCCGGCATGGTGACCGAAACGCCAACCCACTCCGGGCCGAAAGTGCCCATCAGCGAGGGCAGTTCATCTCCCGTGCACTCGATGCGGTCGTAGGTCCAGTCCGCAAGGCCCAGCGCCCGGTAGGCCGCACGGTGCAATTGCGGCGACCGCGAATGCGCGACCGGCGAACCCAGGACGGCCGCGCGGCGCGGGGTCATCGCCCGGAGTCGAGCACGCCGCTTTCCAGCGCCTTGTCCCGGTTGGCAAGGTGCTCCTGATAGTCGCTGGTGAACAGCGTGGTGCCGTCGCCGTCGACGGTCACGAAATAGAGCCAGTCCCCCGGCTCGGGCTTCTCCGCCGCCGCCAGAGCATCCCCGCCGGGAGAGCAGATCGGGGTCGCCGGCAGACCGGCCTTGGCGTAGGTGTTCCACGGCGTCTCTTTGGCACGGTCCTCGTCGGTGGTCGCGACCTCCTGGCGGTCCAAGGGGTAGTTGACCGTGGAGTCGAACTCGAGGCGGTCGTAGTCGCTGGCGAGCCGGTTGTAGATCACCCGGGCCACCTTGGCGAAGTCGGCCGGTTTGGCCTCCTTCTGCACCAGCGAGCCGACGATGAGCACCTCGTACGGAGAGATGTTGAGACTCTTTGCGGCATCGAGGATTCCGCCCTTGACGTAGCGCTCACCACTGTCTCCGACCAGCTTGGCCAGGATGTCCCTGGCCGAGGACGAGGGGTCGATGTTCCAGGTGCCCGGGGCGATCAGGCCCTCCAGGCGGCGGTGGCTCTGGCCCACCGCGCCGGCCCCCTTCGCCGCCCAGTCCGGAACGTTGAGGGACTCCAGCGTCCCCTCCCCCGCGGCGGCTTTCAGATCCTGGGCCGACACGCACTTCTTGGTGCCGTTGAGGTTCACACAGCTGGCATCGGCGATCAGCGAGAAGATGCCGGGGTTCACATCACCGGTACCGACCACCTCGATGTCGTCGAGTTGCTTGCCTTCCGGAATCACCAGCTTGCCCACCCGCGACTCCGGGTCGACGAGTTTCGCGACCGCCGTCGCCGCCGGGATTTCGGTCCGCAGCTTGTAGTAGCCGGGTTGGATCGACGCCAATGCGGGGTTGGCCGAGGCCGCCGAGATGAACATTCCGACGTCGGCGATGACGTTCTTGTCCAGCAGGTCCTGAGCGATGACACTGCCGGAGTCACCCTCGTGGACCTGGATGACGATGTCCTCCTTGCCCTCCCCGGTGAAGTCAGCCGGCGGCTTGGGTCCGCCGAACAGCCTCGGGCCGAGCAGCCATACCCCCAGCGCGACGGCAAGCACCAGCCCCACCAGGACCGCGATCCGGCGCCGGCCATGGTCGCGCTGTCGCTGCGGGGCTGTCGGGCGGGGCGCACCGACGGCCTGCGGCGCGGCGCGATCGGGTTGCACGTCTTCAGGCATCGTCACTCTCTTCGCGTCGTGGCCGCATTGCGGCGTTGGTCGAGCCAGCCTTGCAGGATTGCCACGGCGGCGGCCTGGTCGATCATCGCCCGCTGTTCGCGGGCACGCATTCCTGCTTCGCGCAGGGAACGCGCGGCCCCGACGGTGGTCAGGCGCTCGTCGGCCAGACGGACCGGCACCGGGCTGATCCGGACGGCCAGGGCATCGGCGAGTGCAACTGCGTCGTCAGCCGAGGAACCGGCACGGTCGCTCAGGGTACGCGGCAGGCCGACGATGACCTCGACGCACTCCATCTCGTTGACCAAAGTCGCCAGTCGGCGCAGGTGGGCGGTACCACGCTCGCGGCGCACGGTCTCCACCGGCGTGGCGAGGATGCCGTCCGGATCGCTGACGGACACCCCGATTCGCACGGTTCCGACGTCCACCCCGAGCCGCCTGCCCCGGCCCGGGTCATCGGCGCCGGGGCGGTCGGGCCTGCGGTCCTGGGTAGACACCGTGGGCCTCAACGGCGCGCCAACTCGGCGCGCACACCGGCCAGCGCCGCCTCGATTCCGGACGGATCTTTGCCCGAGCCCTGCGCGAGGTCCGCTTTCCCTCCCCCTCGGCCGCCGACGGCGGCGGCGACCGGGGACACCAGATCATCGGCGCGCAGACCAGCGTCCTGGGCAGCCTGATTGGTCGCGACGACGAAGGGAACCGTGCCGTCGTGCTCCGAGATCAGTACGACCACGCCGGGCTCCCGGCCGAGGCGTCCGCGAATGTCACCGACGAGCGAGCGCAGGTCCGCCGCGGTCATCCCGGCCGCCATTCGCTGCGCCACCAGACGGACCTTACCGACCTGTTCGGCCTCGGCGGCGGCATTCGCGGCCGACGCGCGGGCGCCGGCCAGGCGTACCCGGTCGAGTTCCTTCTCGGCGGCTCTGAGCCGCTCGACGAGGGTGGCCACCCGGGCCGGGACCTCGTCGGAGGGGACTTTCAGCGACGAGGCCAGGCCGGCCATCAGCGCTCGTTCCTTGGCCAGGTGCCGGAAGGAGTCGAGTCCGACATAAGCCTCAACGCGGCGCACACCGGAGCCGACCGAGGATTCGCCCAGGATGGTGACCGGGCCGATCTGCGCGGAATTGTGTACGTGGGTGCCGCCGCAGAGTTCCAGCGAGAACGGGCCGCCGATCTCCACGACGCGGACCTGCTCGGGGTACTGCTCGCCGAACAGTGCCATGGCGCCCATCGCCTTGGCCTTCTCCAATTCGGTGGTGAAGGTGTTCACCGCGTAGTCGGCTTGGACGGCTTCGTTGGTGATCTCCTCGATCCGGCTGCGCTGGGCGTCGGTGAGTGCGCCCTGCCAGTTGAAGTCGAAGCGCAGGTAGCCCGGCCGGTTGAGGGATCCGGCCTGAACGGCGTTGGGGCCCAGAACCTCACGCAGCGCGGCGTGCACCATGTGGGTTCCGGAGTGACCCTGGGTCGCGCCTCGACGCCACGTCGGATCCACCGACGCGATCACGGTGTCACCCTCGACGAACTCACCGGACTCGACGTTCACCCGGTGCACCCACAGCGTCTTGCCGATCTTCTGGACGTCGGTGACGGCGGCTTTGGCCGATTCACCGGCACCTGTTCCGCTGATCTGGCCCGCGTCGGCGATCTGGCCGCCGGACTCGGCGTACAACGGGGTGCGGTCGAGCACGATCTCGACCCGCTCCGGCACCATGTCTTCGGAGTGCACGCGCGGCCGGTGGGCCACCACCGGTACCCGCTTGCCGTCGACGAAGATACCGAGAATCCTTGCCTGCGAGGAGAGTTCGTCGAATCCGGTGAATTCGGTGGGACCGGCGTCGACGAGTTCCCGGAACGCCGACAGATCGGCGTGCGCGTGTTTGCGGGCGGCGGCGTCGGCCTTGGCCCGGCGCCGCTGCTCGGCCATCAGTTCGCGGAATCCGAGTTCGTCCACGGTCAGCCCGGCCTCGGCGGCCATCTCCAGGGTGAGCTCGATGGGAAACCCGTAGGTGTCGTGCAGCGCGAACGCGTCCGAGCCGGTCAGGACCGTCTTGCCGGCCGACTTCGTCGCGGCGGCCGCTTCGTCGAAAAGCTTGGAGCCCGAGGCCAGAGTGCGGTTGAAGGCCGTCTCCTCGGCGACCGCAATGCGGCTGATGCGGTCGAAGTCGGTGACCAGTTCCGGATAGGACGGCCCGGTCGAGTCCCGGACCGTGCTCATGAGTTCGCCGACGATCGGACGCTCGATGCCCAGCAGTTTGGCGGCCCGGATGATGCGGCGCAGAAGGCGCCGCAGCACGTAGCCGCGGCCCTCATTGGACGGGGTGACGCCGTCGCCGATGATGATCGCGGCGGTGCGGCTGTGATCGGCGATCACCCGGTAGCGGACGTCGTCTTCGTGATTGCCCCGCCCGTAGCCGCGGGGCGAGTACTCGGCCACCTTGTCGATGACCGGGCGCAGCAGGTCCGTCTCGTAGACGTTGTCCACGCCCTGCAGCAGGCAGGCGATGCGTTCCACGCCCATGCCGGTGTCGATGTTCTTGCGGGGCAGCGGACCGAGGATCTCGAAATCCTCTTTACTGGTGCCGTCGCCGCGCTCGTTCTGCATGAAGACGAGATTCCAGATCTCGATATACCGGTCCTCGTTGGCTTCGGGGCCGCCCTCGACACCGTATTCGGGCCCCCGGTCGTAGTAGATCTCCGAGCAGGGACCGCACGGGCCGGGGATGCCCATCGACCAGTAGTTGTCGGCCATGCCGCGGCGCTGGATGCGTTCGGGCGGCAGGCCGGCCACCTCCTGCCACAGTTCGACGGCTTCATCGTCATCGTAAAAGACTGTGGCCCAGAGCCTTTCGGGGTCGAAACCGTATCCGCCCCGGTCGACGGGATTGGTCAGCAGGGTCCAGGCCAGTTCGATGGCCCGGCGCTTGAAGTAGTCGCCGAAGGAGAAGTTGCCGGCCATCTGGAAGAAAGTGTTGTGCCGGGTGGTGATGCCGACCTCGTCGATATCCGGGGTGCGGATGCACTTCTGGATGCTGGTGGCGGTGGCGTACGGCGGGGTGCGCTGTCCGAGGAAGTAGGGCACGAACTGGACCATGCCCGCGTTGACGAACAGCAGGTTCGGGTCGTCGAGGATCACCGAGGCGCTGGGCACTTCGGTGTGTCCGGCATCGACGAAGTGATCCAGGAACCGCTTCCTGATCTCATGGGTCTGCACGGGTCGGATCGTCCTTGTGTGGTGGGGTGCGGCACGGGGCCGGGATCACCGGCGCGTCGACCGGTCTACATTACCGGGCTTACCCCGTCACGAAGCTCAGCCTGACCGACCGCCGTGGGTTGTCGCGGTTGAGGTCGACCAGCACCACGCTCTGCCAGGTGCCCAGTAGCGGGCTGCCGTCGGCGACCGGGACGGTCACCGACGGCGACAACAGCCCGGGCAGCACGTGGTCAGCACCGTGGCCGGGTGATCCGTGGGCGTGCCGGTAGCGGTCATCACGCGGCAACAGGCGCTCGAGGGCGTCCACCAGGTCGGCATCGGATCCGGCGCCGGTCTCGATCACGGCGATGCCCGCGGTGGCATGTGGCACGAACACGTTGCACAGGCCGTCCCCGCGTCCGCGGCAGAAGGCGCGAACATGGTCGGTCAGATCCACCGTCCGCCGCCGGGAGGTGTCGATCTCCAGCACATCGCTGTCCACGGGTCTCAGCCTATGCAACGACGACGGCACCACAGCCGGGCTGCGGGTTCCCCAGGTGGCGCGAAAGGTCAGCGCCGCCGCCGGATGATGGCGCGCAGCTTGTCCAGCCGGCCGGCGATCTCGCGTTCGGCGCCGTGCCTGCTCGGCCGGTAGTAGTCGATACCTGTCAACTCGTCGGGCGGATACTGTTGCGGCACAACGCCGTCGGGGTCGTCATGCGGGTATCGATAGCCCTGGGCGTGACCAAGCCTGGCAGCCCCGGAGTAGTGTCCGTCGCGCAGCACCGCCGGAACCGCTCCGGCTTTCCCGGCGCGGATATCGCTCATTGCGGCCGATAGCGCCGTGGTCACGGAGTTGGACTTGGGCGCGGTCGCGAGATGAACCGTCGCATGCGCCAGGGTCAACTGGGCTTCGGGCATTCCGATCAGCGCGACGGTCTGGGCAGCCGCCACCGCGATGGGCAGCGCGGTGGGATCCGCCATTCCGATGTCCTCGCTGGCCAGGATCACCAGCCGGCGTGCGACGAACCGGGGGTCCTCCCCCGCGACCAGCATCCGGGCCAGGTAGTGCAGCGCGGCGTCGACATCGGACCCCCGCACGGACTTGATGAAGGCGCTGACGACGTCGTAGTGCTGGTCCCCGTCGCGGTCATAGCGCACGGCCGCGCGATCCAGCGACTGCTCGACGGTCTCGACGGTGATGGGCCCGCCAGCCGCTCGCGGCAGTCTCGGCGGCTACCTCGAGTGCGGTCAGCGCTCGGCGGGCATCCCCGGCGGACAGCTGAACCAGCAGGTCAAGGGCCTCCTCCTCAATGGCCACTGCGTCGGCCAGCCCACGCGGATCCGCGACGGCCCGGCGCACGACGGTCCGGATGTCTTCGGCGCCCAGGGGGTGCAGTTGCAGGATGAGCGAGCGCGACAGCAGCGGGGCGACCACCGAAAACGACGGGTTCTCCGTCGTCGCGGCTACCAGCAGCACCACCCGGTTCTCCACCGCGGCCAGCAGGGCGTCCTGCTGGGTCTTGGAGAAGCGGTGGACCTCGTCGATGAAAAGCACGGTCTGGTTGCCGTAGGCGGCGGCCCGGCGGGCCTCGTCGATCACCGCCCGCACTTCCTTGACACCCGCCGAGAGCGCCGAGAGCGCCTCGAACCTACGGCCGGTGGCCTGCGAGATGAGCGAGGCCAGGGTGGTCTTGCCGGTGCCTGGCGGACCGTAGAGGATCACCGACGCCGCCCCGGAACCCTCGACCAGGCGGCGCAGCGGCGACGCGGCACCGAGGAGATGGCCCTGCCCGACGACTTCGTCGAGGGCGGCGGGCCGCATCCGAACCGCCAGCGGTGCGGGCGGGCGCGACGACGGGCCGGCGGACGGTTCGTCGCCCGGCATGTCGAAAAGACTCTCGGGCACGAGGTCAGACTTACCACGCACTGCGCGGGCCAGTCCTCCTGCGTCCGGCGAGTTGCCGAAACCCGCCCCCGACCATGGGCGGGCGGGCGGCATGACGGTGCGCCGCGGCGTGGGTCGGCGGGAAATCGCTGTCAGTTCCCTCCCAGCCGGCGCTGCAGCGCGTGCACCGGCCGCATTCGCGGACCCCCCTAACTGGAGGACTTTTCGGGTCGAAAAGTCACCCCTGATGAGGGCATTGACATCCACGCGAGTGAACGTTCGGCTACCCGGCGGAAATCATCGGGCAAACACACCGGAACTTTTGCCAAAACCCTGCGAGGCAAACAAACGGGTGGCTAACTTGAAGACCCTAACCGGAAGACAGACGTCCTGGCTGCCTGGCAAGGTTCCTGAATTGCGAAACGCAGTGGTTCAGCAGATGCGGATTCAGCAACTCTTGGAAAGGCGTTCGGCTCTCGCGGACCTGACAAGGGCCTTCGACGACGCCCGGCCGGGACGCGCGATATAGGGAGAACCCCGTGGCAGACAAGAGTCCCAACGACCCGCTCAACATTGTTGAGAACTTCGTCGACAGGCCGTACACCGTTCAGCGTCTGGTGGAACGGCCGGTGGAGCGAGTCGTCGACAAACCGGTCACCCTCGAGCGGGTGATCGAGCGTCTGGTCGTGGACACCGTCGATGACATCGTCGACAAGCCGGCCACGGTGTCACGCATGGTGGAACGTCCGGTCGTGACCGTCGTCGACAACGTCGTCGACAAGCCGGTCAAGGTCACCCGTCAGCTGGAGCGCCCGGTCGTCACCGTCGTCGACAACGTCGTCGACAAGCCGGTCAAGGTCACCCGTCAGCTGGAGCGCCCGGTCGTCACCGTCGTCGACAACATCGTCGACAAGCCCGTGAAGGTCACCCGCGAACTCGAACGCCCCGTCGTCACCGTCGTCGACAACATCGTCGACAAGCCCGTCAAGGTCACCCGCGAACTCGAACGCCCCGTCGTCACCGTCGTCGACAACATCGTCGACAAGCCCGTCAAGGTCACCCGCGAACTCGAACGCCCCGTCGTCACCGTCGTCGACAACATCGTCGACAAGCCCGTCAAGGTCACCCGCGAACTCGAACGCCCCGTCGTCACCGTCGTCGACAACATCGTCGACAAGCCCGTCAACGTCGGCCGCCTCGTCGAGCGCCCCGTCGTCACCGTCGACGACAACATCGTCGACAAGCCCGTCAACGTCGGCCGCCTCGTCGAGCGCCCCGTCGTCACCGTCGTCGATGAGATCGTCGACCGGCCGCAGAAGGTCGGCCGCTCGATCGAGCGCCCGGTGGTGACGGTCACCGACAACATCGTCGACAAGCCGGTGCAGATCCAGCGTCTGGTCGAGCGCCCGGTGGTCACCATCATCGACAAGATCGGCGACAAGCCGGTGGAGGTTCAGCGTCTGGTCGAGAAGCTCGTCGTGTCGATCGTGGATCGCGTCGAGGAGCGGCCGGCTCAGGTCCAGCGCCTGGTCGAGAAGCTGATCGTCGACATCCAGGACAACATCGTCGACAAGCCGGTCACCGTGCAGCGGCTGATCGAGCAGCCGGTGGTCAACATCGTCGACAAGGTCGTCGAGGTTCCGGTCAACCGAATCGTCGAGCGTGTGGTCGAGAAGCCGGTCGAGAAGATCATCACCAAGGTCGTCGAGAAGCCGGTCGAGAAGATCGTCGAGAAGATCATCGAAGTTCCGGTCGAGAAGATCGTCTACAAGACGGTTGAGAAGCCGGTGGAGCGGATCGTCGAGGTGACGGTCGAGAAGCCCGTGGTCAAGGTCGTGGAAAAGATCGTCGAGGTCACCGTCGAGAACATCGTCGAGCGGATCGTCGAAAAGCCCGTCGACCGCGTCGTCGAGAAAATCGTCGAAAAACCCAACATCGTCGAGAAGATCATCGAGCGCCCCGTCGACCGCGTCGTCGAGAAAATCGTCGAAAAACCCAACATCGTCGAGAAGATCATCGAGCGCCCCGTCGACCGCGTCGTCGAGAAAATCGTCGAGAAGCCCAACATCGTCGAAAAGGTGCTGGAGCGGGCTGTCGACCGCGTCGTCGAAAAGATCGTCGAAGTGCCCAACGTCGTGGAGAAGATCGTCGAGCGCCCCGTCGACCGCGTCGTCGAGAAAATCGTCGAAGTGCCCAACGTCGTGGAGAAGATCGTCGAGCGCCCCGTCGACCGCGTCGTCGAGAAAATCGTCGAGAAGCCCAACATCGTCGAGAAGGTGCTCGAGCGGCCCGTCGACCGCGTCGTCGAGAAAATCGTCGAAAAACCCAACATCGTCGAGAAGATCGTCGAACGCCCCGTCGACCGCGTCGTCGAGAAAATCGTCGAAAAACCCAACATCGTCGAGAAGGTCATCGAAAAGCCCGTCGACCGCGTCGTCGAGAAAATCGTCGAAAAACCCAACATCGTCGAGAAGGTCATCGAAAAGCCCGTCGACCGCGTCGTCGAGAAAATCGTCGAAAAACCCAACATCGTCGAGAAGGTCATCGAAAAGCCCGTCGACCGCGTCGTCGAGAAGGTCGTCGAGAAGCTCAACATCGTCGAGAAGGTGATCGAGAAGGCCGTCGACCGCGTCGTCGAGAAGGTCGTCGAGCGGCCGAAGATCATCGAGAAGGTCATCGACCGTCCGGTGGAGAAGGTGCTCGAGAAGGTCGTCACCAACCCGGTGCTGGTCGAGAAGCTGATCGAGCGGGAGGTCGAGTACGTCAACGAGGTGATCGTCGAGCGTCCGGTCGAGACCCGGGTCGAGAAGATCGTCGAGAAGCCGGTGTACGTCGAGGTCGAGAAGATCGTCGAGAAGCCCGTCGAGCGGATCGTCGAGGTTGTTGTCGAGAAGCCGGTGATCGTCCACAAGTACGTGGAGAAGGAAGTCCAGCGGGTAGTCGAGCACGGCGCCGAGGAAGTCCGTACCAGCCGGCGTGTGGTGGGGAAGGCCACCGAGGTGGAGGCCAGATTCCTCGAGCACGGCACCCGCGAAGTGGAATGGGTCGAACGTGCGACCGGCGAGCACCCGGATGATGACATCGTTGGCGACGAGTCAGTGGTGTTCCGGGCCCGCGAGGCCTACCTGGTGGATCCCGGCGAGGTTTATATCTCCGACCCGAAGGATCCGCGCTACCGGGCGGATGATCCGAGGCATCGTCGGTCCTGACGCTGTCACGTACAGGATGACGTCGGGGCGGTCGAAACCCCCTCCCGCCCCGGCGTCATCCCATGTAGCAGGATCTGTGGGCAGCCTCACAACAAAACAGAGAAGCCTCAGCAGTACCCCGAACATCAAAAGGAGTTAGTTGTGACACCAACCAGGTCGCCGCATTGCCGTCGCGGTGCATCCCTCGCGCTCGGCGGGATGTTCATGGTGGCCAGCACCCTGCTGGTCGCCCCCACCGCGAGCGCGGCTCCGTCGTCCGACGCCGTGAATGCCATCAACGACCACTACACCGAGTTCGGCGGTGAGAGTTCGCCGCTCGGCGCTCCGACCGGCGAGGCCGTCGAGATCACCGGCGGTGTCGAGCGTGATTATGCGAACGGGGCGATCTTCTGGTCTGAGACGACCGGCCCCCAGGCTATGTACGGCGAAATCTTCAAAAAGTACCAAGACCTGGGCGGCCCCGCCGGCGAGTTGGGCTTCCCGAAGAATGACGAGAGCGACACCGGCGACGGGGTCGGCCGCTTCAACGACTTCAGCGAGGCCAACGGCGAGGCGGCGTCCATCTACTGGACCCCGAATGTGGGTGCCTGGCTCGTCAAGGGCAAAGTCCTCGAGGCCTGGCGCGCCTCCGGTGGCATCAAGGGCCCGTTCGGCTACCCGACCGCTGACACCACCGACAGCGACGGCACGATGACCAGCACATTCGTCGGCCCCGACGGAACCCAGATCCAGTGGTCGAAGGCGGCCGGGCTGGTCACCATTCCGGCTGCGCTGGCTGCCACGATTCCCGGGTTCGGGGCCGATGCGCCGACAGCAGAAGGGACGACGTCTGTGACCAAGCCGAGCATGAGCGCGCCCGAAGCGCCCGCTGCCGAGAAGAAGGGCAGCAAGTGGTGGTGGTGGATTCCGATCATCCTGGCGCTGCTGGGCCTGCTGGCGCTGCTGCCCCGGCTGTTCCGCAAGCCTGCACCGGCACCGGTGAAGGTCGCTGCGCGGGCGCCTGAGGTCAAGAAGGTGGTTGCCCCGCCGCCGCCCCCGCCGGTCAAGAAGGTGGCTCCCGCCGCCGCCCCCGCCGGTCAAGAAGGTGGCTCCCCCGCCGCCGCCCCCGCCGGTCAAGAAGGTGGCTCCCCCGCCGCCGCCCCCGCGGCCTGTAGCTCCCCCGCCGGTCCCACCGGCCCCGCCGGCCCCGCCGGTCCCGAAGCTGGTCGAGCGTGTCGAGCACAAGGCCGAGCACGCGGCAGAGACCCTCGGCCACAAGGTCGAGCACGTGGCCGAGAAGGTCGAGCGTTTCGTCGAGGCCCCGAAGGCAACGATCCGAGAGGCACACGTCGAGCACGAGACCACTCCGGTGATCCGGTACGAGAGCCACAACCCCGCGGAGACCACGATTCAGGTCACCTACGAGAACAACGCGGTCGGCGACCACGAGAAGAGCCGTGCTGACAAGAGTGATCTGACCCCGGATCACCTGCAGGAATGATCTCCGGCCTGATGGCTTGAGAATCTCGATCCCGATTGCCGCGCCGGCGGCCCTCACTAAGGAGAAGAACTCATGGAATGGTTACTCGGTGCGCTGGGCGGTGCGCTCGGCGGCAACGCGGCCGGCGCAGCCAAGAACAGCCTGGGGGTCGGCGGCAATAGCCTGACCGGCGCCTTGGGCGGTCTTCTCGGTGGCGGCCTGGCCGGTAACCTGCTCGGCGGTGCCGGTGGCGGCGGTGTGGACATCGCCCAGATCGTGGGGCAGCTTGGCGGCGGCGGGATCGGCGGCGCGGTGCTTACCGCGATCGTCGGCGCTGTGATGAAGGGCCGCAAGGCCTGACTGTCGCCACTGAATAGCCGGCCCGGGCATACTGCCCGGGCCGGTTATTCGTTTCAGGACGTCTTAGGCCAAGACGTCGGCGGCAGCGCTGACGGTCTGGTCTGCCTCAGCCGTCCTGCGCGGTGCGGGCCATGGCGAGGGAACCGGACGCTGTCGCACCACCTGCGGCCACCAGAACCACCGGCCCAGCAAGGCTGCGATGGAGGGTGTCATGAACGCACGGATGATCAGCGTGTCGAACAGTAGGCCCAATCCGATGGTGGTACCGACCTGAGCCAGGATCTTGAGCTCACTGAAACCCATGGCGGCCATCGTCATCGCGAAAACCAGGCCGGCGGAGGTGACCACCGAACCGGTGCCCCCGATAGCGCGGATGATGCCGGTCCGCAGACCGGCGTGGATCTCCTCCTTGAACCGCGCAACCAGCAGCAGGTTGTAGTCCGACCCCACCGCCAGCAGGATGATCACCGACATCATCAGGACCATCCAGTGCAACGGGCGGCCGATGATGTCCTGCCAGATCAGCACCGACAGCCCGAACGAGGTCCCCAGGGACAGCGCCACCGTGCCGACGATCACCGCGGCGGCCACGACGCTGCGGGTGATGATGAGCATGATCACGAAAATCAGACACAACGCGGCGATTCCGGCGATCATCAGGTCGTAGTTGGCGCTCTCCTGCATGTCCTTGATGGCGGTGGAGGTACCGGCAAGGTAGATCTTCGAGCCCTCCAACGGGGTGCCCTTGATCGCCTCGAACGCCGCGTTGCGGATGGTGTCGACGTCTGTCGAGACCTTCTGCCGACATCGGGTCACCTTCGTGGGAGATGATGAACCGCACCGCTTTTCCGTCAGGCGACAAGAACATCTTCATGCCGCGCTTGAAGTCGGGGTTGTCGAACACCTCCGGCGGCAGGTAGAAGGTGTCGTCGTTCTTGGCCTGGTCGAAGGCCTTGCCCATCGCGGTCTGGTTGTCCTGCATGGCCTGCATCTGGTCGTACATGCCGGACTGCGTGCTCTGCATGGTCAGCTGCATGGTCCGCATCGACTTCATGGTGGCGATCATCGGCGGCATCAGAGTGCGCAGCTGGGCGGTCAGGGCGTCGAGCTGATCCAGGCTGGGCAGCAGCGCCTGGATGTCGTCACTGGTGGCGTCGATGCCGTCGAGTGTGTCGAACACCGACCGGATCGCCAAGCAGACCGGGATGTCGAAACAGTGCGGCTCCCAGTAGAAGTAGTTACGGATCGGCCGGAAGAAGTCGTCGAAATTGGCGATGTTGTCGCGCAGGTCCTTGATGTCCTCGTAGCGTCAGGTGCATCTTGCCGACCATGTCGTGAGTGACGGCGTTGAGCTGTCCCATCAGGTCATACATCTGCTGCATGTTGTCGATGGTCACGGCCATGTCGTCGCCCTGCTTGAGCATGTCGTCCATGCGGTCCTGCAGATAGGACATGTTCAAGGTCTGCAGCGGTGCCCTGCATGCCGATCATGAACGGAATCGAACTGTGCTCGACGGGGGTGCCCAGCGGCCGGGTGATGGTCTGCACCCGCGCGATGCCCGGCTGGTGGAACATCGACTTGGCGACCCGGTCGATGACCAGGAAGTCCGCTGAGTTCCGCATGTCGTGGTCGCTCTCGATCATCAGCAGTTCGGGGCTCAGCCGCGCGGACGGGAAGTGCCGTTCGGCCGCCGCGAAGCCCTCCGCGGCCGGGATGTCCGGCGGCAGGTAGTGCCGGTCGTTGTAGTCGGTGCGGTAGCCGGGCAGGGCCAGCAGCCCGACCAGGGACAGCGCAACGGTGCCGACCAGGATCGGGCCCGGGCCACCGCACGACCGCCGTGCCGATCCGGCGCCAGAACCGGACCCGCATGGCGCGCTTGGGTTCCAGGCATCGCAGCGTGCTGGCGACCGTGACGACCGCCGGGCCCAGCGTCAGCGCGGCGGCGACGACGACCAGCATGCCGATGAACAGCGGGACTCCCAGCGAATTGAACATCGGGCTGCGGGTGAAGTGCAGGCACAGCATCGCACCGGCGATCGTCAGGCCCGACCCGAGGATGACGTGCGCCGTCCCGTGGAACATCTCGTAGTAGGCCGACTCCTTGTCCACTCCTCTGCCGCGGGCTTCCTGGTAGCGGCCGAACAGGAAGATCACGTAGTCGGTCGCCGCTGCGATCGCCATCATGGTCAGCAGGTTCACCGCGAATGTCGACAGCTGGATCAGGTGGTGGTGGCCGGCGAAGGCCACCACGCCGCGGGCCACGGCCAGTTCCAGAAACACCATGATCAGCGCCAGCACCACGGTCACGATCGAGCGGTAGACGAACAGCAGCATCACCGTGATGACGCCGAAGGTCAGCCCGGTGATCAACTGCAGGCTGCGGTCACCGGCGATGTGGGTGTCGGCGATCAGCGCCGACGGCCCGGTGACGTAGGCCGTCACCCCGGGCGGGGCCGGCACGCTCGCGACGATCTTCTTGGCCGCCTCCACCGACTCGTTGGCCAGCGTCTCGCCCATGTTGCCGGCCAGATATACCTGGACGTAGGCGGCCTTGCCGTCCGAACTCTGCGAACCCGCCGCGGTCAGCGGGTCGCTCCAGAAATCCTGAACGTGCTCGACGTGTGTGGTGTCGGCCTTGAGCTTCCGGACGATCGTCGTCGTAGTAGCGGTGCGCCTCGTCGCCGAGCGGTTGATCGCCCTCGAGCACGATCATGACCGAGGTATTGGAGTCGAACTCCTCGAACACCTTGCCGATCCGGTTCATCGCGATGGTCGACGGTGCGTCGGCGGCCGCCATCGGAACGGACTGCTCCTGGCCGACCACCTCGATCTGCGGGACCGCGACGTTGGAATACACCGCCAGCGCCACCCAGCCCACGATGATCGGCACCGACAGCCAGCGAATCCAGTGCGCGAGGCGGGTCCGGTACTGCGGCGGCGCCGCATCCCCGTCTACTGGACGACGCTGCCTGGCGAGGCGTGATCATCCGGACTTGACGATGCAGAACGTCTGCGCGCTCACTCCGTTGGACCAGCGCTCATCCTTGACAACGCCGTCGACGGTGATCCGGCAGCCGATGGTGTCGCTGTCGCCTTGGGCGACGATGTTGGCCGCGGCCGCCGGCGCCGTGGTCGTCAGGGTGAGCGTCCAGGGCAGGGCGACGTCACGGGCGATCTGGGGTTCGGCGTCCAGGTTGAGGTAGTTGACCGTGGCAACCGCGCCGGGCGGGCCCATGATCTCGTAGACGACCGTTTTCGGGTTGAACGGTGCGGGGTCGTCGGCCAGTCCGCTGCCGGGCCGGGTGAGTTCGGACTTGCCGAAGACGCCGTGCAGCCGGTCCACGGCAAAGGCGCCGATAGCCACCACGGTGAGGATCACCAGCGGCATCCAGGCCTTGCGCAGCCCACGGACCGCCCAGTAGCCGATGCTGCGACGGGGGCGCCTTTTGGCCTTGGCGTTGGTCTTTGCGTTGGTCTTGGTCGTGGCCTTCGCGAGTTTCCTGTCACGTTTGCGGTCGCGGCGGCTCGGCGTGGACTCAGCGGCGGCGCTGGTGGGGCTGTCGACGGTCACGATCGCGTCTCATCAACGCCATGCAGGGCGACGTATCGGCACCCGGCGACCCGTATCGACACCAGTACATAGTAGGACTAACAGTTCGCCGATGCTAAACGCATGTGCCGCGCGTCATCGGCTGGTCACAGCGTGCGCAGTCGCTGATCACCGACCGGGCTTGTGATCCATGCCCGACTCTTTGCGTTGCTGCGCGGTGATCGGGGCCGGGGCGTCGGTCAACGGATCCACACCGCCGCCGGACTTGGGGAACGCGATGACGTCACGGATCGAGTCGGCGCCGAACAACAGCGCGGTGATGCGGTCCCAGCCAAAGGCGATGCCGCCGTGCGGGGGGGCCCCAAAGGTGAAGGCCTCCAGCAGGAACCCGAACTTCTCGTCGGCTTCGGCATGGTCGATGCCCATCACCGCGAACACCTTCTCCTGAACGTCGCGACGGTGGATGCGGATGGAGCCACCGCCGATCTCGTGGCCGTTGCAGACGATGTCGTAGGCGTCGGCCAGCACCGATCCGGGGTCGGTGTCGATGACACCCTGGTATTCGGGCTTCGGGGCGGTGAAGGCGTGGTGTACGGCCGTCCAGGCGCCGGAACCGACGGCGACGTCCCCGGCGGCGGTGGCATCGCCGGCCGGCTCGAACAGCGGCGGGTCGACGATCCACAGGAACGCCCAGGCGTCATCGTCGATCATGTCCAGGCGCCGCGCGATCTCGCCGCGCGCGGCTCCGAGCAGTGCGCGCGAGGCTTTGGCCGGGCCGGCCGAAAAGAACACGCAGTCACCGGGTTTCGCGCCGACCCGCGCAGCCAGGCCGTCGCGCTCGGCGTCGGAGAGGTTCTTGGCAACCGGACCGCCAAGGGTGCCGTCCTCGCCGATGAGCACGTAGGCCAGACCCTTGTGGCCGCGCTGTTTCGCCCATTCCTGCCAACCGTCCAACGTCCGGCGCGGCTGCGAGGCTCCGCCGGGCATCACCACCGCGCCGACATACGGCGCCTGGAAAACCCGGAAGGGTGTCTCGGCGAAGTAGTCGGTGCACTCGACCAGTTCCAGGCCGAACCGGAGATCGGGCTTGTCCGAGCCGAATCGGCGCATCGCGTCGGCGTAGGTCATCCGCGGGATGGGCCGCGGAAGCTCGTAGCCGATCAGCGCCCACAGCGCGGCAAGGATGTCCTCGGCGACGGCGATGACGTCGTCGGACTCGACGAAGCTCATCTCCACGTCCAACTGGGTGAACTCGGGCTGGCGGTCGGCGCGGAAATCCTCGTCGCGGTAGCAGCGGGCGATCTGGTAGTAGCGCTCCATCCCGCCGACCATCAGCAACTGCTTGAACAGCTGCGGGCTCTGCGGTAGCGCGTAGAACGATCCGGGCTGCAGGCGGGCGGGGACCAGGAAATCGCGGGCGCCCTCCGGGGTGGACCGGGTCAGGGTGGGCGTCTCGATCTCGACGAAGTCGCTGGCGGCCAGCACCGATCGCGCGGCGGCATTGACCTTGGACCGCAATCGCAGCGCATCGCCGGTGCCGCCGTCCCGGCGCATGTCCAGGTAGCGGTGCCGTAGACGAGCCTCCTCGCCGGCCGGCTCGTCGAGCTGGAACGGCAGCGGCGCACTCTCCCCCAGCACCGTCAACGACGTCGCATTCACCTCGATGTCGCCGGTGGCGATGTCAGGGTTCGCGTTACCCTCCGGCCTGATCTCCACCACGCCCTCGACCAGCACGCAGAACTCGGCACGCAGCCGGTGGGCCTGCTCGAGCACATCGCCCTCGCGGAACACCACCTGCGAAACCCCGGACACGTCCCGGAGATCGATGAAGATCACCCCGCCGTGGTCGCGGCGCCGTGCGACCCAACCCGCCAGGACAACCTTCTTCCCGGCGTCGGATGCCCGCAACGAGCCGGCGGCATGGGTGCGCAGCACAGTTCTCCCTGGGTCTGAAGTGGAATCACACTGATGAACGAGTGCTCAGTCTATGAGGTGGGCCGGGCGGGTTCGGACGCGGCTTTGGACCCGGCCGCCGTCGTCGGGCGCTGTGGCAAACTGGACCGGCAGGCGCCCGGCCAGTCGGGCCGATGACGAGGAGCACTCATGACCTTCAACGAAGGCATGCGGATCGACACCAGCACCGTCTCCACCGGAGGCCGGGGTGGCGGTCGCGGAATCGCCATCGGGGGCGGCTTCGGCGGACTGGCCATCCTGCTGCTGGCGCTGTTCCTCGGCGTCGATCCCGGCCCGGCGCTCCAGCAGCCGATAGGCCCGGCCCAGGGGCCGGAACAGTCCAGTTACGACCTGACCAAGTGCAAGACCGGGGCCGACGCGAACAAGTTCGTCGAATGCCGTGTCGTCGCGACCGGCAACTCGGTGGACGGCGTGTGGGAGCAATTGCTGCGCGGCTACCAGCGGCCGAAGATGAAGCTGTTCAAGGGGCAGGTCAGCACCGGATGTGGCGCCGCCGACAGTGAGATGGGCCCGTTCTACTGCCCGGCGGACTACACGGCATATTTCGACACCGACTTCTTCCAGGTCCTCAAGGACCAGTTCGGCTCCAGCGGTGGGCCGCTGGCCCAGGAGTACGTCGTCGCGCACGAATACGGCCACCACGTCCAGAACCTGACCGGCGATCTCAAGAAGTCCCAGCAGGGCGTGCAGGGCTCCCAGGGCAACGGGGTGCGCTCGGAACTGCAGGCCGACTGCTACGCCGGCGTATGGGCGCACTACGCGGCGATCACCAAGCAGCCCGGCACCGATGTCACCTATCTGGAACCGTTGAGCGACAAGGACATTGCCGACGCACTGTCGGCGGCGAGCTCAGTCGGCGATGACCGGATCCAGAAGCAGGCCACCGGCCGGGTCAATCCGGAGAGCTGGACCCACGGTTCATCGGCCCAGCGCCAGAAGTGGTTCACCATCGGGTACCAGACCGGCGACCCGAACAAATGCGACACGTTCAGCGCGCGCGAACTGGGCTGACTCGCCGCGCCTGATCCCGCGGGCTACCAGGGCCGAAGGGCGCACTGGACGCCACTGCCGCCCTGCTGCGACACCACGACCTTCCCGTCGACGGCGATCTCGCAGCGGAACTCGGGGTTGACCCGCAGCCCACCGCTGGCGCTGACGAACGCCCACTGGGTGGGGTCGTTGAGGGTGGCCTGCACCGTCCATGGCGCTCCCGGGCCGACCGGGGTGCGCGCCAGAGGCATGAACTCGGGCTTGTTGGCCGACGCCTGGTCCGGCGGATCGGCGGAGACGTAGTAGATGTTGGCGGTCAGGTCGCTGGTCGTGGTGACCGTGTAGGTGACCTGGTGGGCGCCGGCCGCAACCGATGTGCTGGTGGGCTCCGTGCTGGTGGGCTCCGTGCTGGTGGGCGCGGCACTGGTGGATTCCGTGCTGGTGGGCTCCGTGCTGGTGGGCGCGGCACTGGTGGCGGGAGGGGCCGCCTCGGTGGCCGAGGGGGTGGGCGTTGCGGGCGTCTCAGTCGGGTCAGCGCCGGCCGTCGCGGCCGCCGCGATCGCGGTGACCAGCACCGCGGCGGCAAAAGTCAGATGTCGCATACCGGCTTTATCGGTGCCTGGTGGCGGGGTGTTACCCCGCTCAGCCGACGTCCCGCAGCACCGGACTCGACCCCGCCGTGGCCGTGCCGGCCAGCTGGCCGAACAGGTCGATGCCGGCGGCGACCGCGGCGTCGACGAAGGCGTTGAGTCCGGCCGCATCGGCGGGGCGATGGCGCCCCTGGGCCTGCACCCCGACCAGACGGGGATCACACGAGCCGTGCACGACGGCCCTGACCGCGGGTGCCCCGGCGTTCCACCGATCGGCCAGCGCGCCAAGCCAGGCCGCCTTCTCAGCCGGGTAGTACCGATCCGGGCTGATGGTGACCATCACCGCATCCGGTTCGGCGGCGCACACTTCCACGTGGACGTTGAGCCGGCCACGCGATGCGCCGGCCAGCAGGTCGACGAGGAAAAAGTACTCGTCGTCGTGATGGCCGCGGAAGTACGGCACGCCCCGGGCGCGCAGATAGTCCTCGATCTGCCGCTTCATACCAGGTCAACGGTCGTATTCCGGTGCGCGGTTCCCGGCCCCGCTTAAGAAGTTGCTGAGGGTTGCCGTCGCCGCCGGCGCAGCCTGGGCCTCAGCACATCAGTGCAGCCGCGAAAGCACCTCTGCCACAACGGCATCTACCGGAATGTCACTCTGACCACCGGTGCTCAGATCCTTGACACCGATAGTTCCGGCGTCGATGTCCCGGTCGCCGGCCACCAGAGCGAAACGCGCCCCGGAGCGGTCCGCGGCCCGCATCGCACCTTTGATTCCGCGGTCTCCGTAGGCGAGGTCCACCCGGACTCCGGCACTGCGCAACGCGGCGGCCAGTCGGGCCAGTTCGATCTTCGCCCGCTCCCCCAACGGGACACCGAACACCTCGCAGCGCGCGCGCTCGCCGACCGCTTTGCCCTCGGCCCGCAGCGCCAGCATGGTGCGGTCCACACCGAGCCCGAAACCGATCCCGGACAGATCCTGGCCGCCCAACTGGGCCATCAATCCGTCATAGCGGCCGCCGCCGCCGATACCGGACTGGGCACCGAGACCGTCATGAACGAACTCGAAGGTGGTCTTGGTGTAGTAGTCCAGACCGCGCACCAGCCGAGGATTGACGACGTAGGGCACCGACAACGCGTCCAGGTGCGCCAGGACGGTGTCGAAGTGCCCCTTGGCCTCGCCGGAGAGGTGGTCGAGCATCAGCGGCGCGCGGGCGGTCATCTCCCGAATGTGCGGGCGCTTGTCGTCGAGCACCCGCAGCGGGTTGAGTTCGGCCCGCGCGCGGGTGGCCTCGTCGAGGTCCAGTCCGAACAGGAAGTCCTGCAACAATTCCCGGTACCGCGGTCGGCAGCTGTCGTCGCCCAGCGAGGTGATCTCCAAGCGGAAACCGTCCAACCCCAGCGAGCGGAATCCGGCGTCGGCGATCGCGATCACCTCGGCGTCGAGCGCCGGGTCGTCGACCCCGATCGCCTCCACTCCCACCTGCTGGAGTTGCCGGTAGCGCCCGGCCTGCGGCCGCTCGTACCGGAAGAACGGCCCGGCGTAGCAGAGTTTGACCGGCAACGCCCCCCGGTCCAGACCGTGCTCGATCACCGCACGCATCACCCCGGCGGTGCCCTCCGGGCGCAACGTCACCGACCGGTCGCCGCGGTCGGCGAAGGTGTACATCTCCTTGGACACCACGTCGGTGGACTCCCCCACCCCCCGGGCGAACAACGCGGTGTCCTCGAAAATCGGCAGTTCGATGTCGCCGTAGCCGGCCATGCGGGCGGCGGCCAGCAGTTCGTCGCGCACCGCGACGAACTCCGCCGACTCAGGTGGTAGATAGTCGGGCACGCCTTTCGGCGCCTGGAAGTCGCTCACCGGAACGCCCCGGCGCTCTGCAGTCCGTTCACAGGGTCAGGCCCTCCAGGAACGGGTTGGTGCGCCGTTCGAGTCCGATCGTCGTGGGTTCGCCGTGGCCGGGCAGCACCCTGGTGTCGTCGTCGAGCACGAGCAGTTTGTTCAGGATCGACCCGAGCAGGTCCCGGCCGCTGCCGCCGGGCAGATCCGTGCGCCCCACCGACTGCTTGAACAGCGTGTCACCGGTGAACACGGCCGCGTCATCGTGGTGGCAGACCCGGAACACCACCGAGCCGCGAGTGTGTCCCGGGGTGTGGTCGACGGTGACGCCGATCCCGCCGAGGTCCAGGATCTCGCCGTCCCGGTCGAGGTCCACCACCTGCTTGGGCTCGCGGAACAGCGCCCCGAGTGCGATCTGCCCGATCCGGGGGCCGAATCCACGGATCGGGTCGGTCAGCATGTGCCGGTCGGCCGGGTGGATGTACACCGGGCAGCCGAAGGTGTCGGCCACCTTCTGCGCCGACCAGATGTGGTCGATGTGTCCGTGGGTCAGCAGGACGGCGGCCGGTGTGAGCCGGTTCTCGTCGAGGATTCGGCGCAGCGGAGCGAACGCCCGCTGACCGGGGTCGACGACGACCGCGTCCGCACCGGCGTGCGGCGCCAGTACGTAGCAGTTACAGGCCAACAAGCCGGCCGGGAACCCGGTGAGCAACACGCCGACCAGTCTCCCATCCGGCCCGACGCCGCGGTCGACCCCGTCGGTGTCCGGCGGTTCGGCGAGCCCCGACCGGCCTTCGCGCGGTCGGGCTGGCACACTCGACTGCGCGCATTGACGACCGGAATGACGGAGGACGACCGCGGTGCCCACGAACGCCGAACGACGCGAAGCCGCCCAGCGCCAGCTTGAGCAGCAGCTCGAGCGCCGCGCCCAGCAGGAGAAGCGCCAGCGACTGCTCACGGTGGTGGGCGCGGTGCTGGCGATCGCGGTCGCGACGGCCGCGGTGGTGTTCTTCGTCTTCAAGGGCGACAAGAAGGCCGAGACGCCGGCCACCGCAGCACCGAAGTCGGGCCCGACCGACCTGCTGCGCGGCGGCCCGGATCAGCTGCCCACCTTCACGCCACCGGCCGAACTCGGCGCCAACTGCCAGTACCCGGCGGCGGAGAAGGCCGCCAAGAAGGTCGATCCGCCCAAGAACGGGAAAGTGCCCACCGATCCGGCCCAGATCAGCGTCAGTATGTCCACCAACCAAGGCAACATCGGGCTGTGGCTGAACAACGCCGAGGCGCCGTGCACGGTGAACAGCTTCGCCAGCCTGGCCCAGAAGGGCTTCTTCGACGACACCGTCTGCCATCGGCTGACCACCGCGCCCGGCCTGGGTGTGCTGCAGTGCGGCGACCCGACCGGCACGGGCACCGGCGGCCCCGGCTACAAGTTCGCCAACGAGTACCCGACCAACCAGTACCCCAAGGGCGATCCGGCTCTGCAGAAGCCGGTGCTTTATCCGCGCGGCACATTGGCGATGGCCAACTCCGGACCGGATACCAACGGAAGCCAGTTCTTCCTGGTGTACAAGGATTCCCAGCTGCCGCCCAACTACACGGTGTTCGGGTCCATCGACGCCACCGGCCTGGCCACGCTCGACAAGATCGCCGAGGGCAAGGTCGCCGGCGGCGGCGAGGACGGCAAACCCTCCTCCGAGGTGACGATCAAGTCGGTCCTGTTGGACTGACGGCAACGTGACGGCGCCGCCCCCTTACGAGTCGCCGGGCTACCGGCCGTACCCCCATCCGTCCTACCCGTACGCCCCGCCGCGGACCAATCGGCTGGCGATCGCATCGCTGCTGAGCGCGTTCATGTGCGCTCCGCTGGCGGTCGTGTTCGGCCACGTGTCGCTGGCGCAGATCAAACGCTCGGGCGAGCATGGCCGCGGGCTGGCCGTCGCCGGTCTGGTGCTCGGCTATCTGCTCCCCGTCGCGATGGTCGTCGTGCTGGTCTTCGGACTTCTGCTCGCCGGACTCGGCCGGCAGGCGGCGGAGTCCGGTCTTGACGGGCCGCCGGGACAGCAGGCCGCCCCGTCGACGCCGGTACCGACGCTGCCCGATTTCGCGCCGCCGGCCGGACTGGGGTCGTCGTGCCGCTACCCGGCCACCACCCCGGCCGCGGTCCGGCCGGTGAAGCCGCCGCGCGGGGGGAAGGTGCCGACCGAGCCCGCGGTCATCAGTGCCGTCATGACGACCGCCGACGGCGACGTCGGCCTGCAACTCGAGAATGCGTTGGCGCCCTGCACGGTCAACAGCTTCGTCAGCCTGGCCCGCCAGCGATTCTTCGACGAGACCCGCTGCCACCGGCTGACCAACGAGGCCTCGCTGGGAGTGCTGCAGTGCGGCGACCCCACCGGGAAAGGCAGTGGCGGCCCGGGCTATCGGTTCGACAACGAGTACCCCACCAACCAGTACCGCCGAGGTGACCCTGCGCTGAGTATCCCGGTGGTGTATCCGCGGGGGACGCTCGCGATGGCCAATTCCGGCCCGGACAGCAACGGCAGCCAGTTCTTCATCATCTACCGCGATTCACTGATGCCCCCGACATACACGGTGTTCGGCCGGATCGATGAGGTGGATATGGCAGCCGTCGACCGATGGGCGGCTGCCGGGGTCAAGGGCGGTGGCGGCGACGGGCCACCGGCGAAGCCGGTCACCATCACCTCAATAGTGGTGAAATAGGTTGCCGCTCAGGCTATTCCGGATGCCGTCTCGGCGGTGATACCGGGGTGCAGCACCGCCACCGGACAGTCGGCGTGAGCGAGCACCTTCTGGGTCACCGAACCCATGATCAGGCCGGCGAAACCGCCGGAACCCCGGCTGCCCACCACCAGCAGATCGGCGCCGACCGCCTCGGCGAGCAGGACCTCGGCGGGCCGCCCGGTCCCTGCCACGAAGGACACCGGCACGTCCGGGAAGGCCGCCGCTGTGACGAGCACCGGGGAATGGAAGGCGCTGGTGTCCGAGCCGGGAGTCGCGTTCTCCGGGTCGATCTCCTCGGTCTCCGGTTCGCCACGGCCCGGCTCGACGCTGACCGCCACCACGCCGGTCCCGGTTGCGGCGGCATGCCGGAATGCGAACGCAGCCGCGCGATTTGACGCCGACGAGCCGTCATAGCCCAACACGACCTGCCCGGGGTTGCCTGGATAGCCCGCGGTGTCCTCGAAGGGCAGGCCCCCTTCCAGCCCGGAGTGCACCACCACCACCGGGCACTGGGCGTACGGGGCGACGTGCATGGTCGTCGAGCCCAGCAGCAGCCCCCGGAAACCTTCGACACCGCGTGATCCGATAACCACCACGTCGGCGGTCTCCCCTGCGGCCAGCAGCGACTGCACCGGAGAATCGGGCATCTGCAGGGCACGGATCTCCACGTCCGGCTGCTGTGCCCGAGCCACCGCCACCGCATCGCCCAACACACCGTCGGGTTCGGCCACCAGCATCGGCTTCGCCATCGCGTCGGGACGGGCATGGAGCACCGTCAACGGCAGCTGGTAGGCCACCGCCGTGTCCGCCGCCCATCGCAGCGCCGCCACGCTGTTGTCGGACCCGTCGGCTCCGACCACCACGCCGGTCTCGGCCGTCTCGGCTGCCTCGGTCATGCGGCCCCCTTCTGCGTCGAACTCCATCAGCTGAAAGCAAACACCGGAACAGGCTGGCGTGTGAGCGGTACGGTACTTCCCGCAGCGTGAATTCCTAATCAGGCGGGGGTGGGCATGGCCGAAACACACCAACTGCATCACGCCGCCGAAGCGGACCTTGTCGACAAGGGCCTGTCGCACAACTCGGTGGGTGTCCTGGGCAGCACGATCCTCGGCATCTCATCGGTGGCACCCGCCTATGCGCTGACCGCGACCATCGGCATCCTGGTGTCCCAGGCCGGGGTGAAGACGCCGGTGGTGATCATCGCCGGCTTCCTGCCCATGTTCTTTGCCGCCTACGCATACCGCGAACTCAATAAGGTCATGCCGGACTGCGGAACCTCGTTCACCTGGACCAGCAAGGCGTTCGGCCCCTACGTGGGGTGGATCGGCGGCTGGGCGGCCATCCTGGCCACCGCCATCGTGCTGTCCAACCTGGCCGGGGTCGCCGTCGAATTCTTCTATCAGTTTCTCGGTGACGCATTCGGCAGCAAGACCATTGGCGGACTGTGGGAACACCCGCTGATCAACATCGCGACGTGCCTGGCCTTCCTGGCAATCGCGACCTGGGTCGCCTACCGCGGTATCACCACCACCGAGCGGGTGCAGTTCATCCTGGTCGGATTCCAACTGTCGGTGCTGATGATCTTCGCGGTGATCGCCATCGTGAAGTCCGAAACCTCCGAAACCGGAATCGCATTCAGTTGGGATTGGTTCAGCCCGGCCGGGTTGACCCTGTCGGCATTCATCGCGGGACTGTCCGGGTCCATCTTCGCGTTCTGGGGCTGGGACACCTGCCTCACCGTGAACGAGGAATCGAAAGGCTCGGAGAAGACGCCGGGCCGGGCCGCGTTGCTGACCGTGCTGTCGATCCTGCTGACCTACCTGATCGTGGCGGTGGCCACCCAGATGTACGCCGGTGTCGGTACCGAGGGCCAGGGCCTCGGCAACGAGGAGAACTCGGCGAACGTGTTCGGCTCGGTCGCCGAACCGGTACTGGGCCACCCGTGGCACCTGTTCCTGTTCCTGGCAGTGTTGGCGTCGAGCACCGCGAGCCTGATCACGACGTTCCTGCCGTCCTCGCGCACGATGCTCGGCATGGCGACCTACAAGGCATTGCCGCAGCGATTCGCCGCGATTCACCCCCGCTACCTCACGCCGTCCTACGCGACCGTGATGGCGGGCGTGGTGGCCGGGACCTTCTACACGGTGCTGCACCTGTTGAGCCAGAACGCGCTGATGGACACCATCTATGCGCTGGGGATCATGATCTGCTTCTACTACGGCCTCACCGCGTTCGCCTGCATCTGGTTTTTCCGCCGTGAGTTGTTCCACGACGTCAAGAGCTTCGCATTCAAGTTGCTCTTCCCCCTGCTGGGCGGACTGGGCTTGGGCGCGGTCCTGATCATCACGCTGCGGGACAGCGCCTCACCCGACTACGGCAGTGGCGCGAGCATCTTCGGAGTCGGCCTGGTGCTCATCCTGGGCGTTGGGCTGATCCTGCTGGGTTTCGCCCTGATGTTGGGGTGGCGCGCGGTGTCACCGGAGTTCTTCCGCGGCGAGACGTTGCACAAGGACACCCCCACCGTCGTTGACGATTGACCTCCGGGGCCTCAGCCGTGGCAGCCGCCGCCCTTCGTCGTCGGCGGCGCGTCGATTGACGGGTTCCGGTCGAAGAAGCCGGTTGGCTTGAGCCAGAACGACACCGTGTCCACCGACATGATCGGCCACTCCTCCATCCGGGTGATGTGATGGATGCCGAACACGTACCAGAGCACCACGTCGGTGTTCACCAGTGGCGCATCGTCTTTGATCCACTCGGTCATCCCGGCGTCGGTCTCGGACTGGACCGGGTAAGCGCCCGCCGGCCAACGCTCGTCCGAGCTGTTCTTGGTAACCCAGAGGGTGTGGCCGATCACCGGAGCTCGCAGATACTGCGGTGACAACGGGTCCATCATCGGCGGAAAGCACGCTCCGGGAACGAGTTTGTAGCCGACGTTGGTGCCGTGCTTGTTGACTTTGTTGGGATTGACCACCTTCCAACTCCGCTGTGTCGACCAGTCGAAGTCGCGTGCGGCATCCGCCTCGGAGGTGACCGGCGTCGCCTCGGTCACCAGCGCGAGCCCGTAGGGGTTGTCCGCGGACACCGGCGGTGCCACCGAGTCGATCTCCATGACGGTGTTGTCCTCACCATCGACGTCCAGGTCCAGCCGGGCGACCAGGAAGTGCTGATGGAACGGGGCGTAGGTGTTCGTGTCGACGACCGTTCCGTAGGGCGGTGGGGTCGAGCCCACCGGGAACGGCGTAGTCACCATGATGCCGGTGGCGCGGATCTCGCACTCGATGTTCCCGTCCTGATAGAGGCGCCAGTAGATCAGGTACTCGTAGTTGGCCACCGTCGCGTGGCAGGAGATCACCATCCGGCGCTGCCGGCGCACCTCGGCTCCGTGTTTGTAGTCGACGTGCTTCCAGAGAACGGCGTTGTCCTCTTCGTGCAGACAGATCGCGTTCTTGATGGTGTAGGGCTCGCCCCGGGTGTTGGCCAGGGTGGCGTCGACGTAGACGATCTCGCCCAGGCAGTCGCACCCCAACTCCAGCGAGGTCGTCATCACGCCCAGGCCCCACTCCCCGATGTCGAAGGCCGTCCTGCGGTAGTGGTCGAAAGAGGGATCCCGATACGGAACCACCATCTCGGCAAGCGACATCCGGTAGGCGACATCGCGTTTGGTGCCGTTGTCGTCGAAGGTCAACTGGTAGATGACCGGTCCCTCCCGGTAGTTGAAACCCAGTCGCATTGTCCAGTTGAGCCACTTCAGTTCCGACCCGTCGAGGGTGAACGACGGACCTTCGGGCTGAGTGATGTGCAGCGGTTTGACGTCGGTCCGTGGCTCGATGCCCCTAACCGAGGGAACGTATTCGCAGTCCACCTCGGGCTGGCCGTAGGAGTGGTCGTTGTCGATCTCGAGCAATTCATGAGTATTCATATCGACGACCAATTGAAGGCCAGAGACCGGATGGCCGTAGGGGTTGCCCTCCGGTGTCGCCCGCACCCACAGGTCGCACCAGCCGAGCCTGCGGTTCGGGTACTTCTCTTTCCGCCGGATAACCGCCCGGGCGAGTTCCACCGAAGCCGGCATCAGAGCCTTGGCGTATGCCCAGGTGTCGATCAGGATCAGATCCATGTCGGTGAAGCCGCGTTCGGCAAGTGCGGCAATGACATCGGGATGCTTTCGCATCGCTTCGTCGATCTCGTAGAACTCGTCGACGGTGAAATTGGGCTGCACACCTGGGATGTGCTCGAACGAAACCACCCTGTCCGCAGTCAGGTCCACGGTGGCTTCGTAGGTCTTGTTCTCGGCCCGGTCCAGCAGCACGGCGAACGAGGTCCGCGGCACCGGGTCTCCCGGACGCCAGGCCTTGACGAAGCTCTTCTCGGGCTCCTTGAGTTCGATCGAGGTGAAGCGCCATCCGTCGGTCACCCTGCCGTCGCGGCGCAGGATCTCGGCTGTTTGGCGGAACTCATCAGCCGAGAGCGAGTCCAGCGGATGTTGGGCCATCTAGGCCTCCTTGCCAGTCGACGGTTTCCAGGTCACCGGGGTCCACGACATGAGAGAATCAGCTCCCCCATTACAGCCAATCGACCGGCAGGACCTCGGTATTCCTATGGTATCCAGCGTGTTCCGATCCCGCGGGCTTAATGGCATGCCCGAGGTCCGGACGTTCTTCCGGACCAATCAGCAACCCATTTTCTTCGTCGGTCCCACGGCGTTCAATCTGCTCGGGATCGACCGGTGGGTGCGCGGATTCGAATACATCGTCTACCACGATTCCTGGGACTCGGCGCATCCCCGGGTGTTCACACCGAGCAGTAAGCCCTATACGGAGTTCACCAGTTCCGAGCAGATCAACAATTACCTGCTGCGTGATCCGGAGGTCCAAAGGCACATCGAATTGCGTTGTTCGGCAACTGGATTGCGGCCCATGATCGCGATGGTCTTCTTCGATGAGGAGACCGAGCAGATCTGCCGCGACTTGGATTACAACCTGATCCTGCCGCCGGATTCCCTGCGTCGTCATCTTGACTCCAAGATCGTCACCACACGACTCGGCGAGGAGGCAGGCGCGCCGTCGGTTCCGAACGTCCTGGCCCGTGCCGATGACTACCGGCAGCTGTGCGCGTTGAGCGAAGCCGCGGGTCTCGGCTCGGACCTGGTGGTTCAGACGCCCTACGGCGATTCGGGCAAGACGACGTTCTTCATCACCTGCGAGGCCGAATGGGACCGCGACAGCGCGAACATCATCGGCCAGGACCTCAAGATCATGAAGCGGATCAATAACCGGGCCGTGGCGGTCGAGGCCGTCAACACCGAGCACGGCACTGTCGTCGGACCTTTCATGACGGATCTGACCGGCTATCCTGAGCTGACCCCGTACCGCGGCGGCTGGTGCGGGAACGACCTTTTCCCCGAGGCGCTTTCGGAGGCGCACCGCAACACCGCCATCGGACATGTGCGCCGTCTCGGCGACCGCCTCCGCAAAGAGGGATACAAGGGGTTCTTCGAAGTCGACGTGCTGGTGGATCTCGATTCCGATCACGTCTATCTGGGCGAGTTGAACCCGAGGATCTCCGGAGCGTCGTCGATGACCAACGTCACCGCCGGCGCGTATGCCGATGTTCCGTTGTTCCTGTTCCACCTGCTGGAATTCATGGATGTCGACTATCGGGCCGACGTCGACGAGATCAATGAGCGCTGGCGCGAACTGGCGGCCGTGGATGTGTGGGCGCAGCTGATCATGAAGGAACCCAACGACGCGGTGGAGAGGATCCTGGCAGCGCCGCAAACCGGACGGTATCGGCTGGACGAGGACGGCGCACTGCACTTCATCGGTGTCACCAACGACTGGCACGACGTCACCCACGAGGACGAGTGTTTCTTCCTGCGCGTCTACGGCCCCGGGGATTACCGGTTCAAGGGGGCGGACCTGGGGATCCTGGTCACCAAGGGCAGGATGCAGACCGACGACGGATTGACCCGGCGCTGCCGCAGCTATATCGACGGCATCCGCGCGATGTACGTCAGTGAGCCGCTGCCGTCCCCGCCCGCGGTGTATCCGATCGGCTTCGTGAAGTAGCCGCTCAAGCCTGGCCGCGTTCGCGGCCCTCGACCACTCCGATCGGCCCGGTCAGCGCTGTCCGGTCGTGGCCCGGACCGGACAGCCCGGCAAGATGGCGGCCCGTCGCGGCGAACGCCCGGAGCGTGTCGACCAGGTAGGCCGGCGACTGGGCGGTCGGCCACGACGACATCTTCACCGACACCGTTCTGGTCGCCCGGTCGACCACGACCATCTGGCCGTGGATCCCCAAGCACACCTCGAGATCGCCGACGGGCCCCGGCACGTACCAGAACTGGTTGCGGTACCAGCCGCCGGTCAGCGTCGCCTCGGAGGACGACGCGGCGAACGCGCCCCGGATATCGGGGTCGAGCCTGCGTGACTGGATCAGCCACCGGTTGGGCACAACCGGCATCCCCGCGACGTAGCCGTCATCGAGAAGCATCTGCCCGAACCTGGCGATATCGCGCGCGGTCGCTGACATCCCGCCGTCGTGAATCGCCGAACCCACTCCGTCACAGGTGATTTCGGCCTCGAACTCCGCGCCCAGCGGTTGCCAGATCAGGGTGGAGATCAGGTCGGCCATTCGCAGTCCTGCGGCCCGTTCGCAGACCCAGCCCAGCATGTCGGTGTCGGCTGAGCGGTATACGAAGGGTCCGCCATGATGGCTGACGGCGATCATCGACGCGAGGAAGTCGTACATGCCGCCGAGGTGTCCGGGACTCAGCCCGGGCCGCCATCCCATGTGCCGCTCCATCACCCGGACCTCGGACTCGGGGTTGGTGTACTCCTCGCGGAACAGCACCCCGGTGCGCATATCGAGCAGGTCGCGCACCCGCGCCCCACCGTATCCCCTACCGGTGACCTCCGGGACGTAGAGGTCGACCAGGTGATCGGGGTCCAGTAGTCCGCGGTCGACCAGCACCCCGGCAACACAGCCGACCACCGACTTGGTGACCGACATCAGCAGATGCACCGTCCCGGGGGCCATCCCGCCGTGGTAGCGCTCCAGCACCAGCCGGCCGTCGTGGACGACCAAAACGGCGTCGGTCCAGGTCTCCTCGAGCACGTCGGCGAGGCTCGACACCCGGTCGTCGACCCGGTTGACGGTGACCGCCGCGGGATCGAGCACGGGGTAGTGGCGCTCCAGTGGCCGGACCGGACCTGGACCGACCGGAATCCGCTGGGTCGGAATGAGTTCCCGCAGATGCTGAAAGGACCAACGGTTGAACGGCGGGTCCTGCCAGTTCAGCAGGGTCACCCGCGACTGCGGAGCGGAGGGGAACCCTGACATCAGCGGCACCTCAGTCATGACCTAACCCTAGCTGTCAGAGCCCGTAATTCAGGCCGCGGAAGTGCATTTCGCCACCCCCCTCCTCCGGGCTCGTCCCTCGCCCGGCATCGTCAGGCGGCGGAGTCATTCGCCACCCTCCTCCTCCGGGCTCGTCCCTCGCCCGGCATCGTCAGGCGGCGGAGGTCACCCGGTAGACGTCGTACACACCCTCGATGTTGCGCACCGCGTTGAGTACATGGCCCAGGTGCTTCGGATCGCCCATCTCGAACGTGAAGCGGCTGATGGCAACCCGATCGTCGGAGGTATGCACGGATGCCGACAGAATGTTGACCTTTTCGTCGGCCAGCACCCGGGTGACGTCAGACAACAGACGGTGCCGGTCGAGAGCTTCGACCTGGATGGCGACCAGGAACACCGATGTCGGCGACGGCGCCCACAGCACCTCGATGATCCGTTCGGACTGCAAACGAAGGTCCTCGGCGTTGGTGCAGTCGGTGCGGTGCACGCTCACCCCGCCGCCGCGGGTCACGAAGCCCATGATCTTGTCGCCCGGAACGGGCGTGCAGCACTTGGACAGTTTGGTCAGCACACCGGGTGCACCGGGAACCGATACGCCGGTGTCCTCGGTGGAGCGCTGACGAACCATCATGGTGGTCGGCGTGGAGCGCTCGGCCAGTTCGTCCTCGGCGCCGTCGGCCCCGCCGAGTTGGGCCAGCAACCGCTGCACGACATGGCGGGCCGAGACGTGGCCCTCGCCGACGGCGGTGTAGAGCGCCGACACGTCGGCGTACCGCAGTTCCTGGGCCAGCGCGGAGATCGCCTCGCTGTTGACGATGCGCTGCAGTGGGAGTCCACCGCGGCGCACCTCGCGGACGATGGCCTCCTTGCCCGCCTCCAGCGCCTCCTCGCGTCGCTCCTTGGCGAACCACTGGCGGATCTTGGCCTTGGCGCGCGGGGACACCACGAAACCCTGCCAGTCCCGCGAGGGCCCGGCGTTGGGCGCCTTGGAGGTGAAAACCTCAACCACTTCGCCGTTTTCGAGCTTGCGCTCCAGCGCCACCAGACGGCCGTTGACCCGCGCGCCGATGCAGCGGTGCCCGACCTCGGTGTGCACCGCGTAGGCGAAGTCCACCGGGGTCGACCCGGCCGGCAGCGTGATCACGTCGCCCTTCGGGGTGAAGACGAAGATCTCCTGCACCGCCAGGTCGTAGCGCAGCGACTCGAGGAATTCGCCGGGGTCGGCGGCCTCCCGCTGCCAGTCGAGCAGTTGGCGCATCCAGGCCATGTCGTCGATCTCGGCGGCGGCTCGCGGATGCGGAACTCCGTTGCGGCCCTTGGCTTCCTTGTACCGCCAGTGCGCGGCGATGCCGTACTCGGCGGTGCGGTGCATGTCGCGGGTGCGGATCTGCACCTCCAGCGGCTTGCCCTCCGGGCCGACGACCGTGGTGTGCAGCGACTGGTAGACCCCGAAGCGGGGCTGGGCGATGTAGTCCTTGAACCGGCCGGGCATCGGCTGCCACAGCGAATGCACCACGCCCACAGCGGCATAGCAGTCGCGGATCTCGTCGCACAGGATCCGCACGCCGACCAGATCGTGGATGTCGTCGAAGTCGCGGCCCTTGACGATCATCTTCTGGTAGATCGACCAGTAGTGCTTGGGCCGGCCCTCGACGGTGGCACTGATCTTCATGCGCGGACAGGGCCGACCCGATGTCGGCGCGAACCTTGGCCAGATAGGTGTCCCGAGACGGCGCCCGGTCGGCCACCAGTCGGACGATCTCCTCGTACCGCTTGGGGTGCAGGATCGCGAACGACAGATCCTCGAGCTCCCACTTGACCGTCGCCATGCCCGAGCCGATGGGCAAGCGGCGCAATGACTTCCAGCGTCTCGCGAGCCTTGCGGACCTGCTTCTCCGGCGGCAGGAACCGCATCGTCCGCATGTTGTGCAGCCGGTCGGCGACCTTGATCACCAGCACCCGCGGGTCCCGCGCCATCGCGATGATCATCTTGCGGATGGTCTCGCCTTCGGCGGCGCTGCCCAGCACCACCTTGTCCAGCTTGGTGACGCCGTCGACGAGGTGGCCGACCTCCTCACCGAACTCTTCGGTCAGCGCCTCCAGGGTGTAGCCGGTGTCCTCGACGGTGTCGTGCAGCAGCGCGGCCACCAGCGTGGTGGTGTCCATGCCCAACTCGGCGAGGATGTTGGCGACCGCCAGCGGATGGGTGATGTAGGGGTCCCCGGAGCGGCGCAGCTGGTCGGCGTGCTTGGCCTCGGCCACCTCGTAGGCGCGCTGCAGGATCGCCAGGTCTGCTTTGGGGTAGATCTCGCGGTGCACCGAGATCAACGGTTCGAGCACCGGATTGCTGGCGCTGCGCTGGGCCGTCATCCGCCGCGCCAGCCGGGCCCGCACGCGGCGCGACGCGCTGCTGGAGAGCTTGGGAGTCGCAGCCTCAGGCGGTTCGGCGACCGGCGGCAGCACGGTTGGACTCGGTTCGTCCGCCATGCGCACCTCCCGTGTCCGGTAAGGCGAGGATATCGCCTTAGAGCACCTGCAGGCTGCGCACTGCGAGCGGACGCAGCCGCTCGCGGCCGCCCAGGGCCGCCAGTTCCATCACGACCGCCGCCCCGGTGACCTCCGCGCCCGCGTCGGCCAGCAGGTCGCGGGCCGCGGCGACGGTCCCGCCGGTCGCCAGCACGTCGTCGACGATCGCGACACGACGGCCCGTCAGCTCGATACCGACGGACGGAATCTCCAGGGTGGCCGAGCCGTATTCCAGGGTGTAGTTCCGGCTGTGCACGGGCGGCGGCAGCTTGCCGCCCTTGCGGATGGCCAGCACCCCGATCCCGAGCCGGTGGGCCACCGCACCGCCGAGCAGAAACCCGCGGGCGTCGATGCCGGCGATCAGGTCGGCGCCGGCGACGATGCCGGCCAGCGCGTCGGTGACCGCGGCGAACCCGCCGGTCGTCGGCCAGCACCGGGGTCAGGTCGCGGAACAGGACCCCGGGCTCGGGGAAGTCGGCCACGTTGCGGGTCAGCGCGGTGATGACCGCCGAGGCGGCGCCGTGCTCGGCAGGACCGTGATCGCGGCCGTCACTGCGGCTCCAGCCGCCAGCGGTCCATGTTCCATCCGGCACCCCACTTGGTGGGGTTGGCCTCGACGCCGAACATCTTCTTGGCCGACGATCACGGTGCGCTGCTGGCGGTACAGCGGCAGGGTCGGCATGTCCTCCCACAGCAGTGGCGCGGCGTCACCGAGCAGGCGGGCCTGCTCCTTGGGGTCGGTGGTGACCACCAGCGCCGACGATGATGCCGTCGATCTGGGGGTTGTTGTAGCCGGACAGATTGTTGCCGTTGCCGGTGAACAGCGTGTAGTCGTCCATCGCCGAGGAGCCGGTCGAACCGCTGCCCGACGCTCCCCCGATGCTGGCCAGCAGCACGTCGATCTGACCGTCGCGCAGGGTCTGCGGACCGACACCGTCAGCCGTCACATCCACTACGGTGATCCCGGCCGCCGCACAGGAACCGGTGATGGCGGCGACGGTGGCGGCCAGCCGCGGGTTGGGGCTCTGGTAGCCGATCCGCACGGTCAGCGCCTCGCCCGGAAGGGCGGCCCGCGCCGCGTCGGGGTTGGCGATGTTGAACTGATCGGACAGCGGGCCCGTCTCCAGCACGCTGTAGGCGTCGTCGATGACGGGTTCAACCGCGAGTTGGCGATCGGAACACCCGCGTTCGCGGCGATCGACGTCGCGCGGCGTGCACATGGGCCACCGCGCGCCGCGCTTCGGGCGTCGTGAGCAGCGCCCTGCGAGGCGAAGATCAGTTGCTCGATGCCACCGGACGGAATCTCGCTGCGCTGGTAGTCGTCCGGGGTGGTCAGGGTGCCCGACGAACCGGTCGCCACGTCGACCACGTGGAAGGTGCCGTTGTTGATCCGGTCCTGAACGTCAACGCCCGCGCGGCCACACGGTGATCCGCTTGGTGACCGGCTTTGCGCCCCACCAGCGCGTCGTTGGCGATCAGCACCACCGCGCCCTCCGGCAGCACCGAGTCGATCTTGTACGGCCCCGACGACGGGAAACGCTTGAGGTCGATGTCCGGGCTTGAGGTTCCAGGTGGTGTTCCACGCCTCGGCGATTCGCCCGACGGCTCCGGGGTCGCCGCTCTGGAGCGCGGCGGTGACGTCGAGGCCAAGGTCGTCGGCGATGCACGTGCGACGGCATCAGCGAGGTGGCGGTGAACAGTTGGTTGTAGTCGACGATCGCCCGGTCCGGCAGGAAGTTGACCCGGGCCTTCTTCTGGCCCGGCTGACATTCGATGCCGGCGATGTCGAGATAGCCGGCCTGGCTGGCGGCGTCGAAGCCCGGGAACCGTCCGGACTGCGCCGCCCAGGTGAGCACCATGTCGTCGCAGGTGATCGGTTTGCCGTCGGAGTACACCGCGTCGTCGGCGATCTGGTAGTCGAGCACCAGCGGTTCACGCCCGACCACCGAGACCGACCCGAAGTCGGGTCGGCCAGCGACCTGACCGTCCGGACCGTGCAAGCTGAACCCGGTCAGCGTGCGCGCGAACGCCTGCGGCCCGGCCGAGGCGGCGCCGGTGACGGTGTTGGTGTTGTACGTGTTGAGAACGCCGTCGACGGCGTAGTTGACCTCGCTCGGCGGCACCGCTGCCGCATCCGCTGAGCGCGGCGGGCGGCCAGCAGAGTGACCATGGCCGCCGCAGCGACGGCCACACGGCGCCTGACAGCCATCGGCGGCCTACCGTTCGCGCTTGCCGGAGGGGCGTCGCGGCCGCACCGGACGCACGGCCGACTCACCGCCGGACGGCCCCGACACCGGCCTCTGACCGGCAACCGTCTCGGTGACCACCGGTTCGGCGCGGTGCGGCGGCGGCTGGACTTGCGGCGGTTGAGCACCCGACGGGTGTGGTTGCGCACCAGTTCGGTGCGCTCCCGCAGCGTCACCAGCAGCGGCGTGGCGAAGAAGATCGACGAGTAGGTGCCGACGATGATGCCGACCATCTGCACCAGCGCCAGGTCCTTCAGCGTGCCGACACCGAGCAGCCAGACCGCCACGACCATCAGCGAGACCATCGGCATGCATCGAGATCAGGCTGGTGTTGATCGAGCGCATGAAGGTCTGGTTGATCGCCAGGTTGGCCTGTTCGGCGAAGGTCCGCCGGGTGGTGTGCTCGAAGCCCTTGGTGTTCTCCTCGACCTTGTCGAACACGATGACGGTGTCGTAGAGCGAGAAGCCCAGGATCGTCAGCAGGCCGATCACGGTGGCCGGGGTGACCTCGAAGCCCACCAGCGAGTAGACCCCGGCGGTGGTGATCAGGTCGAAGCCCAGGGCCGCCAGCGCCGAGACCGCCATGTAACTTCTCGTAGCGGACGGTGATGTAGATGGTCGACCAGCACCAGGAACACCGCGAGCGCGATCAGCGCCTTCTTGGTGATCTGACCGCCCCAGGTCTCCGAGACCGCCGAGTCGCTGATGGCCTGCTTGCTGGGCTTACCGTCGGTGCCCTTGGGCTGGAACTTCGTCGAACAGCGCGTCGCGCAGTTTGTTGGTCTGGTCGTTGTTGAGCGTCTCCGAGCGGATCTGCACGGTGGACGTGGCGCCGTTGCCGACGATCACCACCGACTGCGGGTCCTTCCCGATGGTCTGGCTGAAGGTCTCTTCGACCTGGCTGACGTCGGCCTCGCCGTTGGCCCCGGTACGCGGGAAGGACACCTTGGTGCCGCCCTCGAAGTCGATGCCGAAGGTGAACCCGCGCAGCAGGATGCTGGCGATGGCAACGGCGACGATCGCCAGGCTGATGGAGAACCAGAGCTTGCGCTTGCCGATGACGTCGAAGGCGCCGGTTCCGGTGTAGAGCCGGTTGAAGAAGCCGTGCCGCGGCAGTTGCGCCGCGCCGGTCTCCTCGATCGCCGTGCTCCCCAGATCCGTCGCCGCGGTGTCGAGATCGTGGTTGTTCTCGGTCATCGGCTATCCCCGTCCCGTCCCGGCCCCGGTGCGGACCTGGCCGGCCGCCCGACGCTCGCGAGCGATCTGCTGGACCGCGCCCAGCCCGTTGAACGCCGGCTTGGACAGTGTCGGCGACTTGGACGCGAGGTACACCAACGGCCAGGTCACCAGGAACACCACCACCACGTCCAGGATGGTCGTCAGGCCCAGGGTGAAGGCGAAGCCCTTGACCTGGCCGACAGCCAGGAAGTAGAGCACGGCGGCGGCCAGGAAACTGACGGCGTTACCCGACAGGATGGTCTTGCGGGCCCGCGCCCAGCCGCGCGGTACGGCCGATCTGAACGAACGGCCCTCGCGGATCTCGTCTTTGATGCGTTCGAAGAACACCACGAACGAGTCGGCGGTCGTTCCGATGCCGATGATCAAACCCGCGATACCGGCCAGATCGAGGGTGTAGTTGATGTACCGGCCGAGCAGGACCAGGATCCCATAGACCATGGCGCCGGAGGCCACCAGTGACAGCGCGGTGAGCAACCCGAGCACCCGGTAGTAGGCCAGCGAGTACAGCAGCACCATCCCCAGGCCGATGGCACCCGCGATCAGACCGGCGCGCAGGGACGTCAATCCCAGCGTCGGGGAAACCGTTTCGGCTTCTGAGGATTCGAACGACAGTGGCAGCGAGCCGTACTTGAGCACGTTGGCCAGTTGCTTGGCGCGAGTCGGAGGTGAACGGCGGATCGCCGCCGGAGATCTGCGTGCGGCCGCCGGGGATGGCCTCGCGGATCTGCGGGGCGCTGACCACTTGGGAGTCCAGGGTGAAGGCGGTCTGGGTGCCGATGTTGGCCGCGGTGAAGTCCGCCCAGGTCTTGGCGGCCTCCTCCTTGAACTCCAGGTCGACGACGTAGGCGCCACCCTGCTGGTCGAAACCGGACGAGGCGGTCTTGATCTGGTCTCCGCTGATGATGGACTTGTCCAGGATGTAGACGTACTTCTTGTCCTGCGAGCAGGTGACCAGCGGAAGGTTCGGGTCGTCGTTGCCGGCCAGGACGTCCTCCTGGTCGCAGCGGCCGGCCATGTACTTCACCGACAGGACCAGCAGGCTCTGATTGGTGCTCTGGCGCAGTTCCTTCTCGAACTTGATGCGCGCGGCGAGGTCCTTGCCCGCGTCGGGCGGACCGGGCGGCGGGGTCGGCTGGCCCGGGGCCGGTGATGGCGCGCCGGGCGGGGGTGGCGGGGGCGGAGTGGGCTCCTGCGGGAACGGACGCGGCTGCGGCGCCGGTGATTCCGGCGCGGGCGCGGGCTCGGCGCCGGGCGGCGGGGGCGCTTCCGGGGCGGGCGGTGGCCCGTCGGCGGGCGCGCCCGGCGGTGGCCCGTCGGCGGGCGCGCCCGGCGGTGCACCCGGAGGTGCGCCCGGCGGGGTCGCTCCGGGCGGCGGCGCGGGCGGATTGTTGATGGCCTCGACGGGGATCGGCTGCCCGATCACCGGGCGGATGAACAGCCGCGCCGTCTGGCCCAGGCTGCGGGCGTCGCTGCCGTCGGTGCCGGGCACCGTGATGACCAGGTTGTCGCCGTCGATCACCACCTCCGAGCCCGACACGCCCAGGCCGTTGACGCGGGCGCTGATGATCTGCTCGGCCTGGTTCAGCGCGTCGCGGGTGGGCTTGGAGCCGTCGGGGGTGCGCGCAGTCAGCGTCACCCGGGTTCCGCCCTGCAGGTCGATACCCAGCTTCGGCTTGGCCTGCCTGTTGCCGGTCAGGAAAACCAGCAGGTAGACGCCGACGAGCAGGGCCAGAAACAGCGTCAGGTAGCGGTAGGGGTGCACCGGCGCCGGTGACGATGCCACGTGTCGTTTCTCCTCGGTATGTGCCGCGATCCGCCTGCGCGGTCGGCGTCGCTCCCCGCAAAGAGTACGGGTCGCGCAGGTAGATCAGTCCTTGGGCAGGCGGTCGGCGTCGCTGTCGGTCAGCTCGACGCCCCGGCTGGTGATGCCGGCCTCACCGGCCTCGGGCAGCTCCGGCTCGATGCGGTCGCGGATCGCCATCTTCATCCATCGGGTGACGACGCCGGGGGCGATCTCCAGATCGACGGTGTCGTCGGCGATCCCGGTGATGGCGCCCTGCAGGCCGGAGGTGGTGTGCACCCGGTCGCCGATCCGCAACGACTCGTGCAGTTCGATGGTGGCCTGCATGGCCTTCCGCTGCCGCCGCGAGGCGAAGAACATAAAGGCGCCCATGATGACGATCAGGGGCAAGAAGGCTCACAAGTTCCATGGCAGCGCGCTTCTCTTCCGTGTGTCGTGCGGATTTTTAGCGAGCCCGCTGAGGGCTCCGGTGTCTGACCAGTCTGCCATTGGCCCGGCCGGGTGAGGTCCCGGGCACCGCCGAAAGCGATCGCCCTCGTCGTCGCCGCGGCCGGGCGACAATCAGGCAATGGATCTGATCGAGACGTTGCGCAGCACCGGCACGGTCCGCGAGTTCACCGATGAGCCGGTCCCCGACGAGGTGGTGGCGCGGATCCTGGACACCGCCCGGTTCGCGCCGAGCGGCGGCAACGCCCAGTCCTGGCACGTCGTGCTGGTGAAGTCCGCGGACCTGCGAGCCACGCTGCGGGATCTGTATCTGCCGGGCTGGCGGGACTATCTGGCGATGGGTGCCGCCGGCCTGCGCCCGTGGGCGCCGACCAACGACCGGGCCGCCGAGGCCGCCGCACTGGCCGAGATGCCCGCCGCGGTGGCCGCCGCGGCCGGTCAGGGATTCGCCGCCGAACTGGACCGGGTTCCGGTGCTGCTGGTGGTCTTCGCCGACCTGGCCGCGCTGGCCGCCGTGGACCGCGACGCACAGCGCTACACCTTTGCCGGGGGCGCGTCGGTCTACCCGTTCGTCTGGAACATCCTGCTCGCCGCGCGCGCCGAGGGCCTGGGCGGGGTGCTGACCACCATGCTGATCCGGGAGGAGGATGCGGTCCGGCGCCTACTCGGCGCCCCGGAGAACTGGGCCGTGGCGGCGGTGTTGGCACTCGGTCATCCGGCGCACGCCGCCCGGCGACTTCGGCGTCGGCCGGTGTCGTCGTTCACCACCGTCGACCGGATCGGTGGCGCACCGCTCGACGATCCACCGAAACCATCGCAAACCACCCGAGCGGCAACGTAATCCCCTACTATGCGGCCATCTTTCAGGTGTTATCGGTTGCACAGTGCCCTGACCCGACTACGCTCTAGTCACTGGAATCCGATCAAGGACATGCGATGACAATTGCCGTGAGCTCCGTTGAACAATCCCGCAAACTGGTGACTGAGATCCCCGGGCCCAAATCCCTGGAGATGACCAAACGCCGCGTGGCCGCGGTGTCCCACGGCGTCGGGGTCACCTTGCCGGTGTACTGCACCCGGGCCGACGGCGGCATCATCGAGGACATCGACGGCAACCGCCTGATCGACCTCGGTTCCGGCATCGCTGTGACGACGATCGGCAACTCGTCTCCACGCGTGGTCGACGCGGTGCGCGAGCAGGTCGCCGAGTTCACCCACACCTGCTTCATGGTGACCCCCTACGAGGAGTACATCGAGGTCTGCCGAACACCTCAACCGGCTCACCCCCGGCTCTCATGAGAAGCGCAGTGCGCTGTTCAACTCCGGCGCCGAAGCGGTCGAGAACGCGATCAAGATCGCCCGCGCCTACACCCACCGGCAGGCCGTCGTCGCGTTCGACCACGCCTACCACGGCCGGACCAACCTCACGATGGCGCTGACCGCCAAGTCGATGCCCTACAAGAGCGGGTTCGGGCCGTTCGCGCCGGAGATCTACCGCGCGCCGATGTCCTATCCCTACCGCGACGGCCTGATCGACAAGGAGTGGGCCACCAACGGCGAACTGGCCGCCGAACGGGCACTGACGGTGATCGACAAGCAGATCGGCGCCGCCAACCTGGCCGCGATCATCATCGAGCCGATCCAGGGCGAGGGCGGATTCATCGTTCCCGCGCCCGGATTCCTGCTGGCGCTGCGGGCCTGGTGCAGCGACAACGGCGTGGTGTTCATCGCCGACGAGGTGCAGAGCGGATTCGGCCGTACCGGCGCGATGTTCGCCTGCGAGGACGAGGGCATCGAGCCCGACCTCATCGTCACCGCCAAGGGCATCGCCGACGGACTGCCGCTGTCCGGCGGTCACCGGGCGGGCCGAGATCATGGACGCACCGCACGTCAGCGGCTTGGGCGGGACCTACGGCGGCAACCCGGTCGCGTGCGCGGCGGCGCTGGCGCACCATCGCGACCTCGAGATGGACGGGATGCTCGATCGCGCCAAGGAGATCGAACGCCTGATGAAGGACCGGCTCGGCCGCATCCAGGCCGACGACGACCGCATCGGCGACGTCCGTGGACGTGGCGCGATGATCGCCGTCGAATTGGTGAAATCCGGCACCGCGGAACCTGATCCGGATCTGACCAAGGCGCTGTGCGCGAAGGCCCATTCGCAGGGCGTGCTGGTGCTGAGTTGCGGCACGTTCGGCAACATCCTGCGGTTCCTGCCGCCGCTGTCGATCAGCGACGAGTTGCTCAACGAGGGTCTTGACGTTCTTGCCGACTCCCTCGCGTCCCTCTAAGGAATTACCACCTCAACGACTCAGGAGCTGTCATGACAACGGTCAAGAACTTCATCAACGGTGAGCTGGTGGATTCCGCGAGCGGCGCGACCATGCCCATCGTCGATCCGTCGACGGCGAAAGCTACGGCACTGCTCCGATTTCCGGCGACGACGACATCGACAAGGCCTACGGCGCCGCGGCCGCCGCGTTCGCCGACTGGAAGCGCACCACCCCGTCGCAGCGGCAGAAAGCCCTGCTCGGCGTTCGCCGATGATGTGGAGAAGCACGCCGAGGACATCGTCAAGGCCGAAGGCCGCAACACCGGTAAGCCCAACCACGTGACGATGGCCGAAGAGATTCCGCCGATGCTCGATCAGATCCGGTTCTTCGCCGGTGCGGCCCGGGTGCTGGAGGGTAAGTCCGCCGGGGAGTACATGGAGAACCACACCTCGTGGATCCGCCGCGAACCAGTCGGGGTCATCGGCCAGGTCGCGCCGTGGAACTACCCGATGATGATGGCGGTCTGGAAGTTCTGCCCCGCCATCGCGGCGGGGAACACCGTGGTGCTCAAGCCCAGTGACACCACCCCGGTCAGCACCGTGATGCTCGCCGAGATCGCCGCGCGGCACTTCCCCCCGGGGGTGTTCAACGTCATCTGCGGCGACCGCACGACCGGCGCGGCCCTCGTCGCCCACCCGACCCCGCAGATGGTGTCCATCACCGGATCGGTGGCGGCCGGGCGCGCGGTGGCGACCAGCGCCGGCGCCAACCTGAAACGCACCCATCTGGAACTCGGCGGCAAGGCGCCGGTGATCGTCTTCGACGACGCCGACATCGCCGCGGCCGCCGAGGGTATCGCCACCGCCGGGTACTTCAACGCCGGGCAGGACTGCACCGCGGCCACCCGCGTGCTGGCCCGCGCCGGCGTCGCCGAGGAGTTGACCGCCGCACTGGCCGAGCAGGCCGTCGGCGCCGACCACCACCTTCGGCCGGCCGGGCGACGAGGACGCCTGGGTGCCGCCGGTGAACAACCCCAACCAGTTGGAGCGGGTGCTCGGCTTCCTGGCCGATATCCCCAAGCACGCGATGGTGGCCGCGGCGGAAAGCGCCAGGGCGACAAGGGCTTCTATATCGAGCCGACGGTCATCGGCGGTCTGCGCCAGGACGACAGGCATATCCAGGAGGAGATCTTCGGCCCGGTCATCACCGTGCAGAGCTTCTCCGACGAGGAGGAGGCCCTCCGCTGGGCCAACGGCGTGAACTACGGCCTGGCGTCCTCGGTGTGGACCAAGGACGTCAAGCGCGCCCTGCGGGTGTCCGCCGCCCTGGACTTCGGCTGCGTGTGGATCAACACCCACATCCCACTGGTGGCAGAGATGCCGCACGGCGGCTACAAGGACTCCGGCCACGGCAAGGACCTGTCGATGTACGGCCTTGAGGACTACACCCGCATCAAGCACGTGATGGCCTACACCGGCGAGTAAGTCTGTCTGGCCCTAACCGGCGAGCAGGCCGCTGGTCAACAGCGCCACGGCGAGCAGGGGGAAAGCCCCCTGAGTGATCGCCGCCCGCGCCTTGTCGGGCGAGGAGGCCAGCAGGACGAGCGCCGCGGCAAGCATGGAGCCCACACCCGCGAATACCAAAGCGGCGCCGACACTTCGGTGTCCGAGCACCACCATGAGGATGCCGACCGCGCTGACCACCGCCAGGAACAGGTTGTAGAAACCCTGGTTGAACGCCAGCATCTTGGTGGTCTGCGCCTCTTCGGCGCGTGGTGCCGAACACCGCCCGGGTGCGCGGAGTGGTCCAGGTCGAACGACTCCAGGGCGAAGATGTACACGTGCAGCAGCCGCGGCGAGTCCGGCGAAGACCAACCCTGCGGTGATCATCGGCGCTCCTCACAGTCTGGCTCGTGGTCTCGGCGGTCAGCCGATCATAGATCCCGGTCGAACAATCCGGACTGGCCGAATCCGCCCGCGGACGGCGGCGGCGTCATCCCCAGGTGTGTCCAGGCCAACGGCGTGGCCACCCGCCCACGCGGTGTCCGCGCGATCATGCCCGCGCGCACGAGGAACGGCTCGCATACCTCCTCGACGGTGGTGGCCTCCTCGCCGACCGCGACCGCCAGTGTCGACACGCCCACCGGACCGCCGCCGAAGCTCCGGGTCAGCGCCGACAGCACCGCCCGGTCGAGCCGGTCGAGGCCGAGTTCGTCGACGTCGTACACCTCCAGCGCGGCCTTGGCGATGTCGCGCGTGATGATCCCGTCGGCACGCACCTCGGCGTAGTCGCGCACCCGGCGCAGGAGCCGGTTGGCGATGCGCGGGGTGCCGCGCGAACGCCGGGCGATCTCCGCGCCGGCCTCGGCGCCGAGTTCGATGCCCAGGATGCCCGCCGACCGGCGCAGCACCTGCTCGAGTTCGACGGGCTCGTAGAAGTCCATGTGCGCGGTGAAGCCGAACCGGTCGCGCAGCGGCCCGGTCAGCGCACCGGAGCGGGTGGTGGCCCCGACCAGGGTGAAGGGAGCCACCTCCAGCGGAATCGACGTCGCCCCGGGCCCTTTGCCGACGACGACGTCGACCCGGAAGTCCTCCATCGCCAGATACAGCATCTCCTCGGCCGGCCGGGCGATGCGATGGATCTCGTCGATGAACAGCACGTCGCCCTCGACGAGGTTGGACAGCATCGCGGCCAGGTCGCCTGCGCGTTCCAGCGCCGGACCCGAGGTGACCCGCAGCGATGAGCCCAATTCGCTGGGCGATGATCATCGCCAGCGACGTCTTGCCCAGGCCGGGCGGACCGGACAGCAGGATGTGATCCGGTGTGCCGCCGCGGTTCTTGGCGCCCTCGAGGACCAGTTGCAGTTGCTCGCGCACCCGGGGCTGGCCGATGAACTCGCCGAGCGACCGCGGACGCAGGCTGGCGTCGACGTCGCCCTCACCGACGGTCAGCGCCGGGGAGACGTCGCGCTCCATCGCTCTCGACGTCGTCGTCCTCGAACCTGCTCATGTCATCACTTCTTCCCCAGCACGGACAGCGCCGCGCGCAACGCACCGGAGGTGGTGGCCTCAGGATCGGCGGCAAGCACCGTGTCGCAGGCCTCCTCGGCCTGCTTGGCCGGGAAAGCCAAGTCCGACAAGGGCTTCCACCACCGGAGCCCGGACGGCGTGCCCGGTCGCGGCGCCGGTCCGCCGAACCGCCCGGCACAGCACCGATCTTGTCGCGCAGTTCCAGCACCATCCGTTCGGCACCGCGTTTGCCGATGCCGGGCACCCGGGTCAGCGCGGCGACGTCGCCGTCGGCCAGCGCCTGCCGCAGTGCGGTGGCGTCGTAGACGGCCAGGGTGGCCAGCGCGATCTTCGGGCCCGACCCCCGATACGCCGAGCAGCGTGAGGAACAGGTCGCGGGCCTCGCCGTCGGCGAACCCGTAGAGCGTCATCGAGTCTTCGCGGACGATCATCGCGGTGATCAGCCGGGCCTCGGCACCCCGGCGCAGGGTGGCCAGCGTCGACGGAGTGGCCATCACCTTGTAGCCCACGCCGGCGGCCTCGATGACGGCGTGGTCGAGAGCGATCTCGAGCACCTCGCCGCGCACCGAGGCGATCACGCCGGACCGCCTTGAGCTTGGCCTGGTAGGCACGGCGCTGGTCGGCGGCCATCGCCTCGGCCTTGGCCATCCGGGCGATCATCGGCGCCCGCCAGCAGTGGCAGATCGCCAGCGCCAGCGCGTCGGCGGCGTCGGCCGGAGTCGGTTTCTGTTGCAGCTGAAGGATTTTGGTGACCATCGCGGTCACCTGAGCTTTGTCCGCCCGGCCGTTGCCGGTGACGGCCGCCTTGACCTCACTGGGGGTGTGGAAGTACACGTCGATCTCGCGGCGGGCGGCGGCCAGGGCGATCACCCCGCCGGCCTGCGCGGTGCCCATGGCGGTGTTGGCGTTGGCGTTGGAGAACACCCGCTCGATGGCGATGACGTCCGGCAGGTGGGTGTCCATCCAGCGCTCGACCTCATCGCTGATGGCCAGCAAGCGCTTGGCGCAGCGGCTCATCGGAGGGCGTGCGCACCACGTCCACGTCGAGCGCGATGACCTGGCGGCCGCCGCGGCTCTCGATCATCGACAGACCACAGCGGGTCAAGCCCGGGTCGACACCCATCACCCGCACGGCACACCCTTCAGCTACGAACAGTTGTTCGATAGCTTAACGGCCCGCGCCGACGGGAGCCGGGAGCGACACCCCGCGCTGATCAGTCCTCGTCGAGTTGGGCCGCCACGTCGTCGGGGATGTCGATGTTGGTGTAGACGTCCTGCACGTCGTCGCTGTCCTCGAGGGCATCGACGAGTTTGAGCACTTTGCGGGCGCCCTCCAGGTCGACCGGCACGGTGACCGAGGGCTGGAAGCTGGCGTCTGCGGAGTCGTAGTCGATGCCGGCGTCCTTCAGTGCGGTCCGAACCGCCACCAGATCCGTCGGCTCACAGGTGATCTCCCAGCTGTCGTCGAGGTCGTTGACCTCCTCGGCACCGGCCTCGAGGACGGCCAGCAGCACGTCGTCTTCGCTCAGACCGTTCTTCTCCAGCGTGATCACCCCCTTGCGGGCGAACAGGTAGGCCACCGATCCCGGGTCGGCCATGTTGCCGCCGTTGCGGGTCATCGCGACGCGCACCTCGCCGGCGGCGCGGTTGCGGTTGTCGGTGAGGCATTCGATGAGCACCGCGACGCCGTTCGGCCCGTAGCCCTCGTAGGTGATGTTCTGCCAGTCGGCACCGCCGGCCTCCTCGCCGGCACCGCGCTTGCGGGCGCGCTCGATGTTGTCGTTGGGTACCGAGGACTTCTTGGCCTTGGCGATGGCGTCCCAGAGGGTTGGGTTGCCGTCCGGGTCGCCGCCGCCGACGCGGGCTGCGACCTCGATGTTCTTGATCAGCTTGGCGAACAACTTGCCGCGCTTGGCGTCGATGACGGCCTTCTTATGCTTGGTGGTCGCCCACTTGGAATGGCCGCTCATTGCTCTCCTGCGTCCTCGTTCGATACCCGTTCCTGCGGCGCTGAGTCTACTGCGGCCCAGCGGCGGCCCCGACAAGCGTTGGGTGAGGAGCCCCGCAGACAAAGTGCGAGTGGAGGTCTGCGTGGCTCCTCTCTGGACGAGCCGTTCAGGCCCGGCCGGCGACGATGTCGACGAACAGTTTGTGCACGCGGCGATCACCGGTGATCTCGGGATGGAATGCGGTGGCGAGCACCGGGCCCTGACGGACGGCGACGATATGGTCACCGGCCCGTGCCAAGCACCTCCACCTGCGACCCGACTCGCTCGACCCATGGAGCGCGGATGAACACGCGCATGGGCCGGGCCGTCGAGTCCGCGGAAGTCGATATCGCCCTCGAACGAGTCGACCTGCCTGCCGAAGGCGTTGCGCCGCACGGTCATATCGATGCCGCCCAACGCTGAGGCCTCCCGGCCGGGTTCGCCGGCGTCGAGAATCTCACTGGCCAAAAGGATCATTCCGGCACACGACCCGTAGGCGGGCATGCCGTCGGCCAGGCGGCGGCGCAGTGGCTCGAGCAGATGGAATTCACGCAGCAACAGGCTCATGGCGGTGGACTCCCCCCCGGGGATCACCAGCGCATCGACGGCGTCGAGTTCGCCGCGGCGGCGCACGGTGGATACCTCGGCACCGGCCTCACGCAGCGCGGCGAGGTGCTCCCGGGTGTCGCCTTGGAGGGCGAGCACCCCGACTCGTGGGCCGCTCACCGGTGCACGGGCGGGCTGTAGCCGCGCTCGTAGCGGGTCAGACCTTCCTGCATGACGGCGGCGACCATCCGGCCGTCGCGGGTGAAGATCTTGCCCTGGGTCAGTGCGCGGCCGCCGCCCGCCGACGGCGAGGACTGGTCATAGAGCAACCACTCGTCGGCCGCGGAAGGGCCGCATGAACCACATCGCGTGATCCAGCGACGCGACCATCAGGTGCGGCCGCTCCTCGGGATGGCTGACCTGCGCAGAGCCCAGCAGCGTCAGATCGCTCATGTAGGCCAGCGCACAGATGTGCAGCAGCGGATTGTCGGGCAACGGGTCGCGGTGTCTGAACCACACCTGCTGCTGCGAGGCCTTTCCGGGCAGCCTCGTCACCAGGTCCTGCGGCACCCGCCGGATATCCCACTCGGCGAACTGCGCGATGCCGCCGTTCCCGAACGGGCTTGCCCCCGCTTCGGAATCGACCAGATCCTCGGGCGACACGACCGCGGGCATCACGTCCTGATGCTCGATACCGTCCTGGGGTGTCTGGAACGACGCTCCCATCGAGAAGATCACCTCGCCGTTCTGCACGGCGTTGACCCGCCGGGTGCAGAAGGAGCCGCCGTCACGCGGCCTGTCGACGAGGTAGACCGCCGGTTTGGTCGCGTCGCCCGGGCGCAGGAAGTAGCCGTGCAGCGAGTGCACCTGGTATCGCGGATCAACTGTGCGGACCGCCGACACCAATGCCTGCCCGGCGATGTGCCCGCCGAATGTTCTTGAGAGATAGCCGGATTCGGGGTTGTACACGCCACCGCGGTAGATGTTGACCTCAAGCTGCTCGAGGTCGAGGATCTGTTCGATCGCCACTGGCCGGCGCTACCAGCCGCGCTGGGCCAGCCGGTGGGGTTGGGGGATGTCGTCGACGTTGATCCCGACCATGGCCTCGCCCAGACCGCGGGAGATCTTGGCCAGGACGTCCGGGTCGTCATAGAAGGTGGTGGCCTTGACGATGGCCGCGGCCCGCTGCGCGGGATCGCCGGACTTGAAGATGCCGGAGCCGACGAACACGCCCTCAGCGCCGAGTTGCATCATCATCGCCGCATCCGCCGGGGTGGCGATACCGCCGGCGGTGAACAGCGTCACCGGCAACTTGCCGGCCCGGGCAACCTCGACCACCAGGTCGTAGGGCGCCTGCAGTTCCTTGGCGGCGACGAAGAGTTCGTCCTCGGACAGCGACGTCAGCCGGCGGATCTCCCCGCCGATGGTCCGCATGTGGGTCGTCGCATTCGACACGTCCCCGGTGCCGGCCTCACCCTTGGACCGGATCATCGCCGCACCCTCGGTGATCCGGCGCAGCGCCTCGCCCAGGTTGGTCGCACCGCAGACGAAGGGGACGGTGAAGCGCCACTTGTCGATGTGATGGGTGTAATCGGCCGGGGTCAGTACCTCGGACTCGTCGACGTAGTCCACCCCGAGGCTCTGCAGGATCTGCGCCTCCACGAAATGGCCGATCCGCGCCTTGGCCATCACCGGGATGGTGACCGCGGAGATGATGCCCTCGATCAGGTCCGGATCGCTCATCCGGGCCACCCCGCCCTGAGCGCGGATATCGGCGGGCACCCGTTCCAGGGCCATCACCGCCACCGCTCCGGCCGCCTCGGCGATTCGCGCCTGCTCCGGGGTGACGACATCCATGATCACCCCGCCCTTGAGCATCTCGGCCATCCCGCGCTTCACGCGCGCGGTGCCGGTCTGGGGGTGGTTGCCGTTGACTGAGGCTGCGGTATCCATTGCGGGCTCCTCCAATTGGTGCCAGCCCAGTCTAGAGTGCGGTCCGCGGCTGCCGGGATCGGCTGTGACCGAGAGGACATCCTTGCGGCCCGACGGTCGAATCGGTTGTTCAGCCGATAGGTCGCGGCAAGAAAGCAGTGTCGGTCGTGGTGTCGGCGAGTCGGTTCGCCTCGTCCAGCAGCTCGCCGAGTTGCACCGGGTAGACGCGCTGTCCGCGCCCGACGAGTGCGGAGATGGCGGCCGCATCGCACCACCGGTGGCCGTGAATGTAGCGGCGTTCCAGCGGGGTGCGCCCGGCCGGCGACGGATCGAACCGGCGGGTGCGGTGCACGAAGTAGAACTCCTCGCTGAGCATCACCGATGCGTTGAAGTGGATCACCGACTCGCGGCGCCAGACCGGCCCGACCATCGACCCGGGCGCCACCGCGAGTCCGGTCTCCTCGGCCAGCTCCCGTGCGGCGGTGCACGCCAGGGGTTCCCCGGGGTGGATCTGACCGCCCACGGTGAACCACCATCGCGGCGCGGTGCCCTCGGTGATCGCCGGATCCGATCCGCAGAACAGCAGCACGGCGCCGTCGTCGTCGAGCAGGACCACGCGCGCCGAGGTGCGGGGGGCGGTCATCGCTGGGCGGTCTCGGCGATCTCGAAATACGTTGGCAGCGGGGCTCTTCCACCAAGTCGCAGCAACTGCACCGGGCGCCGGTCACGCAGCGCCAGGGTGTCCCGCACGGCGTCGTTGTGGAATCGCCGGGCCAGCAGCACCCTCGACTCGGCTTCGGCCAGTTCGGCCATCAGCGCCTGCGGGACGGCCGCCTGGTCGATCATGGTCAGCGCGGTGGACAGTTCGTTCTCGCAGGCCTCACGCGAGGACCGCGGCGCCCGTTCGGCGGCGTCGGCCAGGGTGACCAGCCGGGCGCCCTCCGGAGTTCCGGTGTAGGCGTCGACGGCGATGGCCCGTGCCACCACCGCGCGGCGTGCCAGGGCCGCATCGAGGGCCTGCCAGGACAGGTCGCAACGGACGTGCAGCCGGTCGAGCCGGTTGGCGGTCTGAAAGGCCCAGAACGCGATGCCGAGCAGGACGAGCACCAGCAGCGCGGTGAGCGTCCAGTACAGAACCGGATCCATCAGTCCGTGCGCCCGGTCACTGCCGCCGTGCCGGAGCGCGCCGGCGTGCTCCGGGAAGTCCCGGCCACCCCGACCTTGACGCCGGGCACGGCGACCGTCTCGTAGACCCGCATGATCTCGTCGGCCACCACCGACCAGTCGTACCGGTGCACCGCGGCGGTGGCCGCCTCGACGTAGCGCGTACGCAGTGCCTCGTCGCCGAGGACGGCGATCAGCGCGCCGGCCAGCGCGTCGGGGTCTTCGACCGGCACCAGGCTGCCGGCGTCGCCGTCGGCGAGCACCCGCCGGAAGGCGTCGAGATTGCTGGCCACCACGGCGGTCCCGGCGGCCATCGCCTCGACCAGCACAATGCCGAAGCTCTCTCCCCCGGTATTGGGCGCGCAGTAGACGTCGGCACTGCGCAGCGCGGAGGCTTTCTCGGCGTCGTCGACCTCGCCGAGGAAACGCAGATGCCCGGCGAACTCGCCGGCTTCCTCGCGCAGATCGTCCTCGTCACCGCGTCCGACGATGAGGATCTCCACGTCGGGAAAGCGTTGCACCAGTTCCGGTAATGCGCCGAGGAGCACGGCCATCCCCTTGCGGGGCTCGTCGAACCGGCCCAGGAACAGCACCGTCTTGCCGGGGCGGGGGTAACCGGGCATCGGCGGCGCCGAGGCGAACGATGCGACGTCGACACCATTGGGAATCTGCACCGCGTCGGAACCGAGCGCCTCCATCTGCCAGCGGCGGGCCAGGTCGGACACCGCGATGCGGCCGACGATCTTCTCGTTCCAGGGCCGCAGAATGCCCTGAAAGACGCTCAGCGCCAACGACTTCGTGGTTGACGTGTGGAATGTGGCGACGATCGGGCCCTCCGCGACCATCAGTGCCAGCACCGAGAGGCTGGGCGCGTTGGGCTCGTGCAGGTGCAACACGTCGAAATCGCCGGCCGCGATCCACTTCTTGACCAGCCGATGGGTGGCCGGGCCGAAGCGCAACCGGGCAACCGAACCGTTGTACGGAATCGGCACCGCCTTGCCGCCGGAGACCACGTAGTCGGGCAGCGTGACATGCGGCGAGGCCGGCGCCAGGACGCTGACGACGTGCCCACGCTCGCGCATCACCTCGGCCAGTTGCAACACGTGAGCCTGAACTCCACCGTGCACGTCGAAGGAGTAGGGGCACACCATGCCGATGCGCATCAGCGGAGGTCTTCCGGGTGGTCTTTCGCGAGGCTGGCCCGACGCTTCTCGGACAGGTCGGCGAGCCACAGGGGCTGCAGCATGTGCCAGTCCTCGGGGTGGGCGGCGATGTTCACCGCGAACCGGTCGGCCAGCGCCTGGGTGATGACGCCGATATCACCGGAACTGGTGTCGATCGCGTCGTCGATCCGCACGACGCAGTCGTCGCCGTCGTAGTAGACGTGCGCCGGATGCAGCGGCGCGCCGGTCTCGAGCGCCAGCTTCGCCGGGCCGGCGGGCAACCGGGTCGGTTCCCCGAAGAACTGCACCGGAACCCCGGAGCGGGACAGGTCGCGGTCGGCCATCAGGCAGACGAAGACGTTTTGGCGCAACCGCTCCGCGAGCACCTCCATCGGCGGTCGCGCGCCTCCGGTCGTCGGCAACACCTCGAAACCGAGGCTCTCCCGGAACTCGATGAAGCGGTCGTAGAGCGACTCCGGCTTGAGACGTTCGGCCACTGTGGTGAAGGTGCCGTAGTTCTGCGCCAGCCACACCCCGGCCATATCCCAGTTGCCGCTGTGCGGCAACGCCATCACCGCGCCGCGCCCGGCCGAGTGGGCCGCCACGAAGTACTCCGCACCGATGAACACCTTGTCCAGGCGGTCGGCAACGGCGGGGAGATCCATCGAGGGCAGCCGGAAGGCCTCCCGCCAGTACCGGGCGTAGGACTCGCACGCCGCCCGCATCAGCGAGTCGGGGACGTCGGCGGGGGTCGTCCCGATCACCCGCGCCAGGTTCTTCCGGAGTTGCTGCGGGCCGCCTCCCCGGGCGGCGTACCAGGCTCCGGTGTCAAAGACATTGCGGGCCAGAACTTCCGGCATGGCCCGGACCAGCCGCCAGCCGGTGGCATAGCCCCAGTCCGACAGCTTCTCGCCGGATGGGATCAACGTACGGCCGGCATGCCGGATCCCCGCGAGGCCGGAACTCACTGTTCACCGTCATCGGTGTCGGGCCGGGGCGGGGCGATCAGGTCGACCGCCCCCGGCGAGGTGCGCACCGCGTGCAGTCGCTGGCCGACAGTCACCAGGCTGGCCACCGCCAGCACCCAGATCGCCACGTGCAGCACCCACGGCAACGGGAAGAAGGGCAGGTCCGACACTCCGGCGCCGCCAAGGGCGATCACCAACCGCTCGGGCCGCTCGATCAGCCCGCCGCCGCCCTCGAGACCGCTGGCCTCAGCACGGGCCTTGATGTACGAGATCACCTGCGAGGTGACCAGACAGATCATGATGCCGACCGCCAGCGACGCGCTGTGCAGCCCGAACACGGCCCACCACAACAGACCGCAGAACACCGCCCCGTCGCTGATCCGGTCGCAGGTGGCGTCCAGTACCGCTCCGAACCTGGTGCCGCCGCCGCGCTCGCGGGCCATCGCCCCGTCCAGCATGTCGGAGAGCACGAAGAACCAGATCACCAGCCAGCCGGCGAACAGATACCCGGCGGGAAACAGGATCAGCGCGGCCAGCACCGAACCCGCCGTGCCGATGATCGTCACGGTGTCGGGTGTCAACCCCACCCGCAGCGCGGCCTTGGCCACCGGCACGCTGAGTTTCGTGTACGCCGCCCGGGTCATCAGGTAGAAGTCGCTCACGGCTGGCCGACCCACTCCCGGGCCAGTAGTTCGCGGGTGTCGCGCAGCAGCTGCGGGACCACCTTGGTCTGGCCGACCACCGTGATGAAGTTGGCGTCCCCGGACCAGCGGGGCACCACATGCATGTGCAGATGCTCGGCCAGCGATCCGCCCGCCGACTTGCCGAGGTTGAGGCCGACGTTGAACCCGTCCGGCCGGGACACCGACTTGATCACCCGAATCGCCTTCTGGGTGAACGACATCAGCTCGGCCGTCTCGGCATCGCTGAGATCCTCGAGTTCCGACACCCGGCGGTAGGGCACCACCATCAGGTGCCCCGGGTTGTACGGGTAGAGGTTGAGAACGGCGTAGACGAGTTCGCCGCGGGCGACCACCAGACCGTCCTCATCGGACATGGTCGGGATGTCGGTGAACGGCTCCGCGGAACCCGCCGAGCCGCCGAGCTTGGGCGACTCGACGATGTAGTTCATCCGGTGCGGGGTCCACAGTCGCTGAAGCCGGTCGGGGTCCCCCGCGCCCCGGTCGATGAGCGAGTCCGGTCGGTCAGTCACCGCTGACCTTCATCGATTCGGCTGTGGGAGCGAGATTCTGGCGGCTGTCGATCCATTCCCGGATCGCCGTGACGGCCTGTTCCCGCGGCACCCCGTTGATCTGGCTGCGGTCGCCGAACCGGAAGGACACCGCACCCGCCTGGACGTCCCGGTCACCCGCGAGCAGCATGAAGGGCACCTTCTGGTTGGTGTGGTTGACGATCTTCTTGGCCATCCGGTCGTCGCTGGCGTCCACCTCGACGCGCACTCCCGCCCGGCGCAGTTCGGCGGCGACGTCGTCGAGATAGCCGACGTGGTCGTCGGCCACCGGGATGCCGACCACCTGCACCGGTGCCAGCCAGGCCGGGAACGCCCCGGCGTAGTGCTCGGTCAGGATGCCGAAGAACCGCTCGATGGAGCCGAACAGCGCCCGGTGGATCAGCACCGGCCGCTGCCGGGAACCATCGGCGGCGGTGTACTCCAGCCCGAACCGTTCCGGCATGTTGAAATCCAGTTGGATGGTGGACATCTGCCAGCTGCGGCCCAGCGCATCGCGCACCTGCACCGAGATCTTCGGCCCGTAGAACGCCGCACCGCCGGGATCCGGCACCAGTTGCAGGCCCGAGGATTCGGCGACCTCGCGCAGCGTCTGGGTGGCCTCCTCCCAGAGTTCGTCGGAGCCGACGTACTTCTCCGGATCCTTGGTGGACAGCTCCAGATAGAAGTCGTCGAGACCGTAGTCGGCGAGCAGATCCAGCACGAAGCGCAGCAGCGAGCCCAGCTCGTCGCGCATCTGGTCGCGGGTGCAGTAGATGTGCGAATCGTCCTGCGTCATGCCCCGCACGCGGGTCAGTCCGTGGATGACGCCGGACTTCTCGTATCGGTACACCGTCCCGAACTCGAAGAGCCGCAACGGAAGTTCGCGGTAGGAACGCCCCCGGGACCGGTAGATCAGGTGGTGCATGGGGCAGTTCATCGGCTTGAGGTAGTAGTCCTGCCCCGGTTTGCGCAGAGAGCCGTCCTCGGCGTACTCGGCGTCGATGTGCATGGGCGGGAACATGCCGTCGGCGTACCACTCGAGGTGCCCGGAGGTGATGTAGAGCTGTTCTTTGGTGATGTGCGGCGTGTTGACGAATTCGTAGCCGGCCTCGATGTGCTTGCGACGGGAGTACTCCTCCAGTTCGCGTCGAACGACACCACCCTTGGGGTGGAAAACCGGAAGGCCCGAACCCAATTCGTCGGGGAAGCTGAACAGATCGAGTTCAACGCCGAGCTTGCGATGATCGCGGCGCTGCGCTTCCTCGAGTAGTTCGAGATGGCGGTCCAGGGCCTCCTGGGACTCCCATGCGGTGCCGTAGATCCGTTGCAGGCTCGCATTGCGCTGATCCCCGCGCCAGTAGGCCGCCGAACTGCGGGTCAGCTTGAAGGCGGGGATGTATTTGGTGGTGGGAATGTGCGGGCCGCGGCACAGGTCGCCCCAAACCCGTTCCCGGGTTCGGGGATTGAGGTTGTCGTAGGCGGTCAGCTCGTCGCCGCCGACCTCCATGATGTCGGCGTCGCCGGACTTGTCGTCGACCAGTTCGAGTTTGTAGGGCTCGCCGGCCAGTTCGCGGCGCGCTTCGTCCTTGGATTCATAGACGCGCCGCGAGAACAACTGGCCCTCCTTGACGATCGCGCGCATCCGCTTCTCCAGGGCCTCCAGATCCTCGGGGGTGAAGGCCGCCGGGACGTCGAAGTCGTAGTAGAAGCCGTCGGTGATGGGCGGCCCGATGCCCAGCTTCGCCTGGGGGAACAGCTCCTGGACGGCCTGGGCCAGCACGTGCGCGGCCGAGTGGCGGATGACACTGCGGCCCTCGTCGCTGTCGGCGGCCACCGGCGTCACCTCGGCATCGGCCTGCGGGGTCCAGCTCAGATCGCGCAGCGTGCCGTCGGCGTCGCGGACCACCACGATCGCGCCCGGTTCGCCGCGACCCGGCAGGGCCGCGTCGCGCACCGCCGCGCCCGCGGTGGTCCCGGCCGGGACCCACAGCAGGTCGGCCGGTGCGGGATGTGCGGGGGCGCTCATCGAGATCTCTTTCGTGGGGGCGGGGGTTACGATCGGCCGCCGGACGGCGGGTCGCGACAATGTTATCGAGGTGCCTGATCAGGGTCCTAACGCGACCGCCGGGGCCGATGGCCGCCGGTCAGGCGCCGAGGCCGGCCGGACTGCGCAGCAGCCGATGTTCCAGGCCCACCAGGTCGGCCATCCAGTCGATGGCGCCGAAGAACCATAGGGTGGCCACCACGACGGCGGCGGTCAGCACCGCGCCCAGGGCCTGGACCCAGGCCGGCTGGCGGCGGAACCAACCCATGGCCGTGTCGTAGCGGGCCCGGGTGTAGGTCAGGGTGCGGCGGGCCCAGTAGAACTCGGTGGCCAGGATGGCCAGGCCCAGGAAGACGATCGCCCAACCGGGGCCGGGATACGGGATCGCCGCCACCCCGACGAGCAGCACCGTGAGCCCCACCACCGCGACCAGCACGCGGTAGGCGAAGTCGAGCAGCGCGCGCTCACGCAGCCGCTCCCGGCGATCGGACCATCGGCGCACCACCCCCGACCGATCCGGTACCCGCGCATTGCCTGTCATCGTTGTCGAGGGTACGTGCGTGTGCGCCTCGACTCCCGGCGGCGCGACGCGGCATCGTAGAGGTATGAAACTCGCGGACCTCGCCGATCTGCCGCTGACCTACCCGGATGTCGGCGCGACGGCCGCGACGGTGCCGGAAGGCTACGCCAACGTGCGGATGTCGCGCCGGATCGGCTCGGGCCGGCAGCGCTTCGAACAGGCCGCCGAGGCGGTGATGCGCTACGGCATGCTGCGCGGCGCCGGCCTGCGCGTCACCGCGTCCACCGACGTCGCGCGGGTGGGCAGCGACGTCCTCGGCCGGCTCGGGCCGTTCGTCGCTCCCTGCCGCGTTGTCTACGTCGTCGACGAACCGAACCGCCGCGGCTTCGCCTACGGCAGCCTGCCCGGGCACGCGGTCCGCGGTGAGGAGATGTTCGGGGTGCGCTACGACCCTGCCGACGACGGGGTCTACAGCGAGGTGATCGCGTTCTCCGAGCCGGCGACGTGGTGGAGCAGGCTCGGCGCGCCCGTGCTGTCGGTGGTTCAGCGCGTGGTGTCCCGGCGCTATCTGCGCGCGGTGTAAGAGGCGATCGTGAAGGGCGTCGTGGCCGCCGTACCGCCCGCGTGTCAGGCCCGCAGGGTCGACATACCGCCGTCGAGGCCCAGCACCTGACCGGTGATCCAGCCGCTGTCGGCCGACAGCAGGAACCGGGCCAGCGCTGCGGCGTCCGCGGCGGTCCCCACCCGCTTGAGCGGATACCGTGCGGCCATCGCCTCACGCTTGTCTGGGGTGGCCAGCATCCGCTCGACCAACGGGGTGTCCACCAATGCCGGGGCGATGGCATTGACCCGGACCTTCGGCGCCCATTCCGCGGCGAGTGAGCGCACCAGTCCCTCCACCGCTCCCTTGGCCGCCGCCACCGACGCGTGCATCGGCATACCCTGGCCCACCGCGACGGTGCTGAACAGCACCACGCTGGCCGGGGCTCCGTCTTCACCTTTGAGCCTGGGCTGGCAGGCTTTCAGAAAGCGGACGGCGCCCAGCAGATTCACCTCCCAATCGCGACGGAAGTCGTCCTCGGACAACGCACGAAAGCTCTTGAGGTTCACCGTTCCCGGACAGTAGACCGCACCGGCGATGGACTCCGGCGGGTCGGGCAGGGGGTCGGATCCGGTGACGTCGCAGCCGACGTGCCTGACGGGCGCGTCGGCGCGCAGACCGTCGAGCGCTCGCGACCAGACGTCGATCCGCGACGCCGACGGTGCCAGCATCCGCACCAGTTCCAACCCGATGCCGCGGCTGCCACCGGCGACAAGATATGTGCTCATCGACCGATCATAGGGTCGGGATCACACCCCGATCTCCAGTACTCGGCCGGCCACACCGCGATCGTCGAATTTCAGACACACGCTGGTACCCGGCCCGGAGGTGTCGATGATCACCGAGTCGGCGAGTGCCCGCATCAGCGGGATGCCCCGCCCGCGGGAACGCAACCTGCTCAGCGGGTTGATCTCCCGCCAACGGCCGTGGTCGGTGACGGTGACGGTGACGGTGCAACGGGCGGGATCAAGGACCGCGTCGAAGTCGAGGGTCCCTGCCCCGCCGTCGAGGTAGGCGAACTCGGCGGCATTGGCGAGAGCCTCGTTGACGGCGAGCACGGTGTCGCAGAGTCTGGTCTCATCCATACCGGTAGTGCGCCGTAACCAGCGTGCGAACTCGTTGCGGAGATGCGCGACGTTATCCGCATCCGCGGTTGCCCCTCTGCGGGCGAACCTGTCTGCGTCGGTGGGGTACGGAAAACTCGTTGGCGTCATCGCGCACGGGTAATACCCACACCCGGCGGAAATTACTCGCCCAACGCGGCCCGCGCCTCGTCCAGTGTGGGATACATCCCGATGACGTCGGCCAGACCGACCAGTGTCAGCGGCCGGCTGGTGGCGGGCCCGTGGGCGACCACGGCGAATCCGGTGTGGCCAGCAGCCCGATCACGGGCCCCGACCAGGGCGCCCATTCCCGCTGAAGCCAGGAAGTCCACATCGGCGAGGTCGACGATGACGGCGGTCGGTTTCTTGGCCATGGCCTCGTCGATGCTCGCGTCGAGTTGCGGCGATGTCAGCATGTCGACGACCCCGGATACCGAAATCACCGCAGTTCGGCCGATCCAGTTCTCGCTGATCGCACAGCGGGATCCGAGTGCGGTGACGACGCTGTTTCTCGCGGATGGTTGCTGGTCCACGATTCACCCCTCACAGGTGTACGCGCATGCGCGCGCGATTGTCTTGAAGGCTTCGGTCTGAACCCGGCAAGTCACAGGCGCCGATCTGCTTGCGACGCGAATCACTCCGAAAATGTCGGACGCGATGTAACCAGGCTAGCGCATCGCCACCCCGAGCGCCCGGCTGGTGCCGGTGCTTCCGGCAGGTATCGCCAGAAGGGGGTGACATCCCGCACCCGCTGGCAAGAACGGCCTTATCATGCCATTTGGCCTGCACAGAGCATCGCCGCCGGAGGAGCAGAGGACCGGGGTGAACGCACCCGTGGTGAAGCGACCGTCAGCGATGTGGTTGGCCGTGGTTTTGCTGTGGTCATTCCTCGCGGTCTTCTGCCGACCCCCGGCGACCACGCCACCTCTGGCGAACACCATCGCGGGTCCCTATGCGGCGTTACTGGCCGCCTCCGCCGATCTGGGACCCGCCGATGGCCGGACTGCGGAAACCCACCCTCGGGCGAGCCGGTGTCCCTGAATCCGCGCTACACCGTGCCGAGCGGGCAGTTCTCCCACGAAGTTTCCCACGGCGAACAAGGCGTATGAGATTCCCAACGCCATGATCGGCTTCGAACCCGGTTACGGAGAGGTCGCCGACGTCTTCCCGCTCGATCTGGACACCAGTTCGGTGCGTATGCGGGCCGTCGTCATCGTGGCGGTGAGAGAAGACGTGGCGTTGATCGCGTCGGCGTTCGGTCCCTTCCACCAGTTCGGACCGGATTTCGGGCCAGGCCGACCATCGCCGGCTAATCTCCAGATCGCCGAAGACCTGGGCAAGTACGTCAACAGTTTCCAATGGGGGGGCCGACCGGAGCGCTGAACCCGGGATGGGTTCAGCGCTGCCGAGGCCGCTGTTTTGGCTATCCGCCGGTGATGACGTTGCCCGGCAGCGCAGTCGGAGCGGGCGGGGCCTTGACCGACGGTGTGAACGATCCGACGGATTTCTTCTCGGTCGGCGACGGCGTGGCCGGGGCACTGCTCTCTGACGGAGCCTTCGTCTCAGTCGGCTTCTCCTTGGTGTCGCTGCTGCACGCCGTCAACGAGCCCATGCCGGCGATCGCCGCCGCACCCGCGATGAGTGCGACCCGCCGCGACAAATGAGATGTCCACATGATTCGAACCCCGTACTTTCCCGCCCTGGCGGGCGTTTAGTGGAATTATCGCAGACAACCAACACGACCGTCGACCCCTGCGTGAGGGCCGGTCGGATACTTGGTCTTCTTGTTCGGAGCCTTCACCTGGGGCGTCGCCTCCGACTCTGTCAGGTCGAAGGCATCCTGATCGCCGTCGCTGTCGGTCTTGCCAACCGTTCCGCTGAGTGGGTCTGCTAATTCTCAGATTTCGATCCGAACTCCAATGATGACGGTGCGGTCCGACGGAAGGCCGAGATGTCCGGGCTCGGATGCCAGATGGGAGATCGCGATGTACAACCGCTTTCGCCACGCCGCCATCACCGGTTTGGGTCCGGCGCGGACGTCGCTCCCGGACAGGAAGTACGTGGCATGGTCGACGTCGATCGGCCCGCCGGTCGACGAGGGATCGGAAAGGCGCAGCGCGGCAGGCACATCGGGCCGCTCCATGAAGCCGAAGTGTGCCGAGACAACGGATATCCCGTCGGCCGGGCGGGCGGCCCTTCCGACGGTGATGCGTTCGGAGTCGGCAATCCGCGGCACCGGCCCGGTATCCACCGAGACGACGACCACGTGCTCGTCGAGCGCATGGACGCGAGCGGCGTTGGCCCACAGCGACAGCGGGGTGACCGCCACACCCCGGTCGAGGAAGACCGCTGTGCCCGGCTGACGGGTCAGCGCAGACTCGCCCCGGGCGACGCCACTGACGAAGTCCTGCAGCGAGCCGGACATGTCTGGCCGGCGGCGACGACGAGTCGGTGGCCGCGTTGCCAGGTGGTGAAGACGGTGAACACCAGCAGACCGATCAACAACGGCAGCCAGGCGCCGTGCAGCAGCTTGGTCAGGTTGGCGCGTGGCTCAGCCACTCCTTCCAGCGGGAAGCCGGCGTGATCTCCCTGCTGCTGATCGCGCTGGCTTATCCGTTCGCCTACATCGGCGGCACCTTGCTGGCCGCCGAGCTGACCTCAGGTGGCGAGGGCGCCGCCATGGGACTTTTCAACAGCGCGGTCGCGATGGGCGCCATCGTCGGCGCCGCCGTGCCATCATTTCTGGCCGCGGCCTTCGGGTATGGCTCACTGCCGCCATTGGCGGCCGCGGTGATGGCAGTGGGCTTGGCGCTGGGTGCACCTGTCTTGTTGCACCACCGAACTATTCCCCGGACACCAACTCGGTCCTGATCTCGGCCAGCTTGGCCTTGGCATCGGCACCCAACTCCGGGTAGGCCGGATTCAGACGCTTCATCGTTTCCAGCAGGATCGCGAACGTCGAAATATGGGAGAACCATTTGTGGTCGGCGGGAACCACATGCCAAGGCGCGTAGTCAGTGTTGGTGTGGGTCAACATCTCCGAGAACGCCTCCTGATACTTCGGCCAGTACTGGCGTTCAGTCATGTCGGTCGCCGAAACCTTCCAGTTCTTGGACTCGTCGTCGATGCGCTCGAGGAAACGCTTCTTCTGCTCGGCCCGGGACAGATGCAGAAATATTTTGACGATCACGGTCCCGTTCTCACTGAGATAGCCTTCCCAGTCGTTGATCTGGCGGTATCTGCGATGCCAGATGTGCTCCGACTTCAGATCGGCGCTGCGCGGCCACAGCAGTTCCGGATGCACCCGGGTAACCGTGACATTCTCGTAGTGCGACCGGTTGAACACCGCGATCCGCCCCAACGCCGGGACCACCAGCTGATGACGCCAAAGGTAGTCGTGAGCGCGTTCGTTCGCGCTGGGCGCTTTGAAGCTGTAGACGTCCACACCTTCGGGATTGACGCCGGACATCACATGCTTGACGGTGCCGTCCTTGCCGGCAGCGTCGATGGCCTGCAAGATCACGAGCATCGAATAGTCGGCGCTGGCATAAAACTTGTCCTGCAAGGCAAAGAGCTCCAGCTTGGCCTGCTCAAGGGCCGCCTCGGCGCCCTGCTTACCGAGTTCGTCGTCGGCGCGTCCCGGGTCGAAGTCGCGCTCGAGGTCGACCGTCGCGCCCCGCTCGACCTGACAGGCCTTTGCCAGCTTTCGGTAATCGACCGCTGGAGCCGTCGGGGAACCGGAAGAACTGTCGGTCATCGACTCTCCTCGATGCGTCTGAACGTCGGTCATTGTCCTCAGCAATATCCCACTACGACTGTCGCTGAGGGCGAACAATGCTGCTGTGACTGACAATCCGAGCGCCCAGCCGCCGGTTGACATGGAAAAGAGCCCCATCGCCGACGTCCTGAATCGGCTCGGTGTGGACCCCGATGCCGGTCTGACATCCGCCGAGGCGGCAGCGCGGCTCGGCAAGGACGGTCCCAACGCGATAGTCGAGAAGCAACGCAGCCGACTTCGGGAACTGCTGGGTTACTTCACCGGGCCGATCGCGTTCATGATCGAAGCCGCGGCGCTGGTGTCGGCGGTCATCGGTCACTGGGGCGATTTCGCCATTATCGCCACGCTGCTGATGTTCAATGCTGCCCTGGGATTCTGGCAGGACAGCAAGGCCGCCGATGCGCTCGCCGCCTTGAAGAAGGGACTGGCACCCAGGGCTACGGTGCGCCGCGACGGATCGTGGACGACGGTCGACGCAGCGACCCTGGTACCGGGCGACATCGTGACCGTGCGACTCGGAGACGTCGTGCCGGCCGACCTTCGCCTGATCGGGGACGGTTTCGCGGCCATCGACCAGTCGGCTCTCACCGGAGAGTCGGTGCCGGTCCGTAAGAAGGACGGTGACCCCGCCTACTCGGGCAGCACCGTGAAGCAAGGCGAGATGACCGGCGTGGTCATCGCCACCGGGGCCAACACGTTCTTCGGCCGGACCGCCAAATTGGTCGCCGGCGCCGGAGCCGTCAGCCATGCCCAACGGGCCATGTTCCAGATCGGCAACTTCCTGATCGCCGTCGCGGTGCTCCTCGCGGTCGTCCTGGTCACTGTCGAGGTCTGGCGTGCTGCCTCCTCCGGCGGCTGGAGGTGGGACGAAGCGCTGGGCATTCTGCAGTTCGTGCTGGTGTTGCTGGTGGCGTCGATCCCGGTCGCAATGCCCGCGGTGTTCTCGGTGACCATGGCACTCGGCGCACTGTCCCTCTCCAAGGAGAAGGCCATCGTGTCACGGCTGGAGTCCATCGAGGAGATGGCCGGGGTCGACATCCTCTGCACCGACAAGACCGGCACACTGACGAAAAACGCCCTGCAACTGGGTGATCCGATCCTGCTTGCGGCCACCGATCCGCAGGACGTGATCCTGGCAGGTGCCCTCGCGTCCCGCGCGGAGGACCACGACCCGATCGACACCGCAGTGATCGACGGGCTGGCCGACCCGAAGGCGATCGCCGACTACCGCATCGTCACATTCGTTCCGTTCGATCCCGTCACGAAGAGAACGGTGGCCACAGTCACCGACTCGAAGGGGGTGACGATCGTCGTCGCCAAAGGCGCCCCCCAGGCGATCGTCGCGCTGGCCGATTCCGATGCCGATACGGCGTCCTCGGTGGCGAAGATCGTCAGCCAGCTTGCGGCCAAGGGGAACCGGTCGTTGGCGGTCGCCCGCTCATCGGATGACGGTCGCACCTGGTCGGTACTGGGCATCCTGCCCATGTTCGATCCGCCACGCGATGACAGCAAAGCGACCATCGCCTCCGTCGTCGGTAAGGGCGTCGCGGTGAAGATGATCACCGGGGATGACACCGCGATCGCGATCGAAACCGCCCGCCGCCTTGGGATGGGCACGGACATTCTGACCGCGACGGACGTGTTTCCCGCGACTATGGACCCCGACGACGTTCCCGCGCCGGTCGCTGCGGCGATCGACAAGGCCGACGGCTTCGCCCGAGTATTCCCCGAACACAAATACGCCATCGTCAAGACGCTGCAGAAACAGGGCCACCTGGTCGCGATGACCGGAGATGGCGTCAACGATGCTCCCGCCCTCAAACAGGCCGACTGCGGAACGGCAGTGTCAGGCGCCACCGAGGCTGCCCGCGGTGCGGCCGCACTGATCCTCACCGCACCAGGGCTTTCGGTGATCGACAAAGCCATCGATGAAGCGCGTCGGATCTTCGGCAGGATCACCAGCTACACCATCTACCGCGTCGCTTTGACCGTAGACATCATGTTCCTGGTGGTGCTGGCCAGCATCATCGTGGGCTTCCAGCCGCTCACCGCAGCCATGATCGTGATCATCTCCCTGCTCGACGACGTTCCGATCATGACCATTGCCTACGACAACACCCCGATCAGCCCGACGCCCATCCGATGGAACATGAACCGGATCCTCGGCACCTCGACGGTTCTCGGATTCTTCGCAGTCGTGCAGTCCCTCGGCATGCTGTTCTTCGCCTACTGGTGTCTCAGCCACGGGTCGTTGGGAATCCACGACCATGGAGCGGTCCAGACGGTGATGTTCCTTCAGTTGGTCAACGGAGGCCACCTGATGATCCTGGTGACGCGGGCCCGGCGCTGGTTCCTGCTTCCGCCATATCCGTCTCCACCGCTGCTGACGGCGATCCTGGGCACCCAGTTGGTGGCCGTGCTCATGAGCGGATTCGGCTGGTTCGTCCCGCCGATATCGTGGCCGATGGCCGGAATTGTTGTGGGCTACAACGTGGTGTGGGCTTTTGCGTTGAGCGGCATCCGCGTCGCCGTGGAGCGCTTGGCCGACCACGCGACACCGCTTCATCGCAAACATCGAGCGCTGGTGAATCGCGACCTTCGCGGCACCTCGTAGCTATGACACGCCGGTCACCGACTCCTTGGAGCTTGAGGTTCCCGCCCTGAATTTCTACAGGTCAGTTTTGCCGGGGATCATGATTTTCCCGGGGATCATGAAGGGTGCAGGAAGAGCGGGAAGTCGCCGAGATGTTCGGGGGCCCTCGCGTGGCGTCTTGGGCCGGCATTGTGAAGTTGGTGGCCTTGCCTGGGGTGATGGCGCCCAGTTCGTGTATCGCCGCAGCGCGTCGTGCACCGAGATCCGTTGATGGGGGGCCGCCTGCCGGCCCATCAGGTCGCCGATGTCTTCGATCCAGTTACTGGAACGCCGGACACGAACCGGATGAATCAACCGGGCGGGACGAGAGTTGAAATGCGCGTTCGGACAGCGCTTCGGTGTAGTCGTCTTCATCGGTCACGACGTCGGGAATGACCGCCTGGAAGGTCGGGGTGAATGCCGCCGATGCGGATTGCAGCACCGCGACGAAGAGATAGATCTGCCAGGTTTGGTCGATGAACGGCAACGCCACCGTGACGGCCGCTCTGATCAGGTCGAGGCCCACCAGCATCAGCCGTCGCGGCACCCGATCGGCGTAGGCGGCGGCGATGGGGGATCGGGGCGATCGGGGCGATCGGGGCGATCGGGGCGATCGGGGCGATCGGGGCGATCGTCACATAGGTCACCATTTTGATGGTCAGCGCGGTGCCCAGTACCGCCCCGGCGTCGGCCCCGGCGAGTTGATAAGCCAACAGCCCGAGGGCCACGGTGGTCAGGCCGGTACCGAACAACGAGACGACCTGGGCGGCGAACAGATACCGGTAGTCGCGGTAGTCGAATAACGACATGGCACTCAAGCCAGGTTGCTACTGCGTGGCCGTGGTGGGCTCGCTGCGCTGCTTGCTGGGTCGAAACAGGTCAGGCTCGAGGTAGATGACCCGGGCGATCGGGACAGCGGAACGCACCCGGCGCTCGGCAGCGTCGATGGCCAAGGCCACGTCCTCGGCGGTGGCTGTGGCGTTCACAGCGATCTTGGCGGCGACCAGCAATTCTTCGGGCCCGAGGTGCAGCGTCCTCATATGGATGATCGACTCCACCCCGTCAGCCTCCAAGGCCTGTCGGATCGCGCGCTGGTGTGCAGGGCTGGCACTTTCGCCGACGAGCAGTGACTTCATCTCCACGGCGAGGATGATGGCGATGGCCACGAGCAGGATCCCGATCATGGCGGTGCCCGCGGCGTCCCAGCGGCCATTGCCGGTCAGCAGCGTCATCGAGACGCCGACCAGCGCGAACACCAAGCCGAGGAGCGCCCCGCAGTCCTCCAGGAGGATGACCGGCAACTCGGGGGCCTTCGCGGTGCGAATGAACTCCCGCCAGGTGCGATCCCCGCGCCCGCGATTGGACTCCGCGACGGCAGTCCGAAGGGCATAGCCCTCCATAGTTATGGCAACCAGAACGACCACGATGGGAACCCATTGCCAGGAGACGATCGGGTGCGGGTCCAACCACTTATGCCACGCCTCGTACAAGGCGAAGAGGCCACCGAGGCTGAACAACACGATCGAGACGACAAAGGCGTACACGTAGCGCTCGCGGCCATAGCCGAACGGATGCTCCGGTGTCGCGGCCCGCTTGGCTCGTTTGCCGCCGAGCAACAGCAGCGCCTGGTTGCTGGTGTCGGCTAGCGAGTGGACCGACTCGGCGAGCATAGACGACGACGCCGTCAACAGGAACGCGACGAACTTGGTGACGGCGATGCCCAGATTGGCGAACATCGCCGTGACGACTGCCTTGACGCTGCCTTCGGTTGCCACGGCAACACACTACGGCGTGGCCGGCCACCCGATAGCTCTCTGGCGGTCGCCTCTCTGCCGTACTCAGCTAGTGGAGCGTGTCTAAATTCATTTGACGGTGCGGGTTTGGGGTAATCATGTATGCGAATTGCGCGTCTGGCATTGCGTGAGGGTGACCGGGAGACTCTGGTGTCACTGGAAGAAGGCCCTGGAGAAGCTGGGCCTCGCGCCGCTGAAGATCCACGATCTGCGCCACACGTATGCCTCGCTGGCCCGTTCGGGTGGCGCGGACCTCAAAGTGGGTGCAGAAGACGATGGGGCACTCCTTCATCACAGTGACGGCCAACATCTACGCCGATCTGTACGACAACGAACTCGATGAGGTCGCCGATGTCTTCGATCCAGTTACTGGAACGCCGGACACGAACCGGATGAATCAACCGGGCGGGACGAGAGTTGAAATGCGAGTTCGGTGGTGGTCCCGGCTGGGATCGAACCAGCGACCTTCCGCGTGTGAAGCGGCCTGAATAGCCGCTGACCTGCGTTTATTGCGCGCGCACGCGACGCATGCAACGCATTGACCTCGCTAAATGAACCGGGCCGTTTTCTGAAACGGACACGGACCGGACACGGGTTCTGGACCCCGAACGGGAAAGCCCCCGGCAGCTCCATCTCTAGCCAGAAGCGCTGCCGAGGGCCCCGGAAGGGTCTTCCATGCCTTCGTCATTCATGGTGCCAGACGACTCTGTCACCAACAACAACTCTGCCCTGGCGCCGGCCGCGGCGCGCATCCTCACGCCGCAGGCCGCCGCCAGCGTCGGCAGCCGTAGCGCGAGCGCCAGCGAAGCGCGCAGGCTGCCGAAGCGGCGGCTGACGAGTGCGTGCGCGCCGCGGCCGGCGCCCGGGCTTGTTATATGTGCCAAAAGTGTCCGCGCCCAGGTTGACGCCCCGGGCGATGCGGAGATCCGAGCTGGTGACGCCGTCGGGCTCCGCTTTCCGGGCGTTGAGTTGGTGTCTCCGGCGGCTGGGCTGTTCGAGAGACCTGAACCGTGGGCGACGGGTGCGGGACTACGCGGCCTTCAAGCCGAGTCCGGCCAGTTCCATCTGTCCATCTCCCCCGGCGTGCTGCAGCTGAGCTGGACCCGCCCGATCCCGACGGAGAAGACGCTTGAGAGGGCGGCAACCCATGGTCGCCGGGTCACCGTCGCGCAGTGCGAAGCGGAGGTCTGGGATGCCCTCCTGGAAACCGAATCGCGGGAGCAGCGTTCCCCGCGGGACACCGATTCCCAGCGCCGTCAGATCACGGGGTGGTCCCGTAAGTCTCGAGCGCGGATGTGTCGGGCGTTGGCTGAGTACGACTACACACCGATCATCGCCGGGGCCGCATTCCGGCGATGGTCACATTCACCTATCCCGGTGACTGGGAAGTCGTTGCACCATCCGGCGAGTCCGTGAAGAAGCACCTCCGCAACTGGTACCGCCGGTTCGAACGCGAATGGGACGAGGTAGCGAGGTTCATCTGGAAGCTTGAGTTCCAGGAACGCGGTGCTCCCCATATCCACCTCTGGATGGCACTTCCACTGGTACCCGGTCGTTCCGGTGCCAACTTTCGCGAGTGGTGTTCCGCGACCTGGGCTTCCGTCGTGAACCATCCCGATCCGTCACACCGTCGCAAGCACCTTCAAGCCGGCACCGGCGTCGACATCTTGAAGGGGCTGCAGGCTCGCGACCCCAAACGCCTCGCCATTTACTTCACCAAGCACTCCTCTCCGAACACGGACGGCGCCAAGGAGTACCAGCACAACGTGCCCGAACTCTGGCGCGAGCCCGGTAAGGGGCCCGGGCGGTTCTGGGGAGCGGTAGGCCTCAAGAAAGCCACGGCGAAGGTCGAGATCGAGGAGGCGGACTACCTCGACGCACGCCGCATCCTTCGACGGTGGTCTCGCCACCAAGCGATCTACGCCGATGTCGGTCGCCGCTTCCCTACCGACGTCGTCCCCCGGACGGCGAAAGTGTCCGTTCCCCGCGTCGATCCGGAAACCGGCCGCGTGAGGTTCCGGCGGGTTCGCCGCCGCAGGCAGCTCCTGTCTCAAGGCGGTTTGGCAGGCGGCTTCGCGCTGGCGAACAGCGGGCCGGAGTTCGCATCTCAACTGGCTCGCGCACTGTCGGCTTGGGTGGGAGCTGATGGTTCGGAGTATTGGAAGATCACCCGTGCGGACGACGGTCAACTGGCTTGGCTCGGCGCGATGCGACCGAATGCCCCAGGCATCTTCGACCGGACGACGATCTGGACTCTGCTCCCCCGCCAACGATCTTTCGTTGCGAATTGGTTCGTGACCGCCGACCGAGGCATAGAGCGCGGCGAATGGTTCTACGAACGGATCGACCTCGCTCAAGCTCGCGAACTCGTGTGGTCGGTGCCGACCCCATCGGCGTCGGAGTTGGAGCGAATCGCCGACTATCCCGAGGGCGTCCTCCTGCGTTCCGGACTGGCCGATTTCCGGTGCACGAGGTGATGGACAAGCGCAGCGACGTCGAGTTGCGGGGCAGGAACTGGAGGGACGATGAGAAGGCCAGAGAGGAGTGCTGACATCGCCCGGCTCGCGCACTGTCCATGTTGGGTGCGAAGGGCGGGCCGACTTCCGCCCCAAATTGCGCTAAACGTTGCCTTAGCTGTGCATAGATAAGTTAATAGAGCGTGCGCTGCTCGAGGTTGCGTCCAGCAGAGTGGTGTACGAGCCGGAGCTGATCGGAGTCACCGGCGTGTCGTAGCCGAGTGATTGAAGGTCATCGCGTGATTCTTCGAGAGACCCGTCAAAGTCACTCGAGCAAAGGAATCAACGCGATGACCACTGTCCACGATATCGACCTGCCGACCGTGCTGGCCGATCGACTCACCTCCGCCAGTCCTGATGTGCTGCGTGAACTGCTCGCTCTGTTCATCCACACCCTGATGGGTGCCGAAGCCGATGCCCTGTGCGGGGCGGGTTACGGCCAGCGCAGCAGCGAGCGCACCAACTCCCGCAACGGCTACCGGCACCGCCGATTCGACACCCGCACCGGCTCGTTGGATCTGGCGATCCCCAAGCTGCGGACGGGGTCGTATTTCCCGGACTGGCTGCTCGAGCGCGGCAAACGGGCCGAGCGGGCGCTGACCACGGTGGTGGCCACCTGCTACCTGCTGGGGGTCTCCACGCGGCGGATGGACCGCCTGGTGGAGACCCTGGGCATCACCGGCTTGTCGAAGTCGCAGGTCTCGGTGATGGCCAAGGAGCTCGATGCCGCGGTCGAGGCGTTCCGCACCCGACCGCTCGATGCCGGCCCGTACACGTTCGTGGCTGCTGATGCCCTGGTTTTGAAGGTGCGTGAGGGCGGCCGGGTGGTCAACGTGCACGCCCTGATCGCCACCGGCGTCAACGCCGACGGGTACCGCGAAATCCTAGGCCTGGACGTCACCACCGCTGAGGACGGGGCGGGCTGGCTGGCGTTCTGGCGGTCGCTGACAGCCCGGGGGCTGTCGGGGGTCAAGCTGGTCACCAGCGACGCCCACGCCGGGCTGGTGGCCGCGATCGGAGCGACCCTGCCGGGGGCGGCCTGGCAGCGTTGCCGCACTCACTACACGACCAACCTGATGGCGATTACCCCGAAGGCGTCTTGGCCGTGGGTGCGCACCCTGCTGCACTCGGTGTTCGACCAGCCTGACGCCGAATCCGTTGGCGCTCAATACGATCGGGTCATCGACGCGTTGACCGACAAGCTGCCCAAGGTCGCCGAGCACCTTGAGAACGCCCGCGCGGACCTGTTGGCGTTCACCGCGTTCCCCAAGGCGATCTGGCGCCAGATCTGGTCGAATAACCCGCAGGAGCGGCTCAACAAGGAAATCCGCCGGCGCACCGACGTCGTCGGCATCTTCCCCGACCGCAACGCCCTGATCCGCCTCGTCGGAGCCGTGCTGGCCGAGCAGCACGACGAATGGGCCGAATCACGCCGCTACCTCGGCCTGGACGTCCTCAGCAAATCACGTGCCGTCAACGACACCCCTACAGAACAGGAGGCCACCCCGGCGGCACTGACCGCCTGAACCAACCCATCGAAGAATCACGCGACGAACTCGTACACCACGCCCCTGGACTTGACCAGCCCTACAAGCCGACCACCCAGGGCAAGACGAACACTTCCATCGAACGTTGCTCCACTACCTGAACAACAACCGCTGGCCGACACGCTCGCCGAACTGCAGGCCCAAGTCGATGCCTTCGATGACATCTACAACACCGAACGCCCACACCAGGGGCTACCCGGGCGCGTCACGCCCCGCACGGCGTGGGAGGCCACCGCAAAGCGCGGCCCACAACGCCAACCTAATCAGCCTCTCTCCCACCCCCACCGAAGCGAAACCGGCCCGCTCCGCAACCACAGGATCTTCCCGCCGGGACCCGCGTCACGACCTTGAGCACCGCCGGCACGTTCTTGCTGGCCGGGGTCTACTACAAGGTCGACGGACGGCTCGCCTGCGAGCAAGTCTTGGTCCTCATCGACGGCGACAACATCACCGTGGCCGACCTAGATGGTGAAGTCCTCATCGAGCACACGCGCCCGGCACCCGAGCTCGATATGTCGGCAACGGAAAACCCCGCGGACCACGGCAAGACCGATGAAACGTCACCGATCTCCTGATACACCAACCGTCACCGATGTCCTGACACAGAACTGTCACCCATGTCCTGAGACATCACACCCCAACCTGTCACTGGTCGGGCATATTATCGAATGCATGTTCGATAGCATCAGTGATAGCGGGTTGGTCGAGGCAATCGGTGCGGCCGCACGGGCAGAGTCGGCGGCGATAAGCGCGGCGGTTGAGCGCAGTGGGTGAGTTGTATGCCCGGCGGGCC
>CAVQRL010000013.1:0-138255 GCA_963715145.1 uncultured Actinomycetota bacterium
CGCCTCCTACGGCCACAGCAAGATCGCCGGCAAACAGGGCCTACGCAAAGGCCTATCCCCACTGGCCACGACGATCAGCACCGAGAAGTCAGCCCCGGTCATCGCCGGGATGCGACTGCGCGCCGGACGCGCCGGCTCCGGCAAAGGAGCGGGACGCATGATCGCCCAAGCGATCAGCACCGCCCGCTCCGCCGGTGCGACGGGCACGATCCTGGTCCGCGGCGATTCGGCCTACGGCAGCCGTGCGGTCATCGGCGCCTGCGTGCGCCACGACGCCCAGTTCTCCTGGTCATGACCCGCAACACAGCCGTCCAGCGGGCCATCGCGGCGATCCCGGAGGCGGCGTGGACACCGGTGGACTGTCCCGGGGCGGTCCGCGATCCCGACACCGGGGCGCGGATCTCTGATGCCGAGGTCGCCGAGACCAGCTACACCGCTTTCGCCGGACACCCCGAGGAGATCACCGCCCGGCTGATTGTTCGTCGGGTCAAAGACGCCGACCGACCTCGACGCCCTGTTCCCGGTGTGGCGGCATCACCCGTTTTTGACCAACACCGAGCTGCCCACCGCGCAGGCCGACATCACCCACCGCCAACACGCCATCATCGAAACCGTGTTCGCCGACCTCATCGACGGACCCCTGGCACATCTGCCCTCAGGGCGTTTCGGTGCCAACTCCGCCTGGATCCTGTGCGCGGCCATCGCCCACAACCTGCTGCGCGCCGCCGGAGTCTCGCCGGTAGTGCCTATGGCATTGCCCGGGGCTCGACCTTGCGCCGCCGCATCGTCAACGTCCCCGCCCGACTGGCCCGCCCACAACGACGCCCCGTTCTGCACCTGCCCACCCACTGGCCCTGGTCGAACACCCCTGGCTTGCACTGTGGCGCAACATCATCGGCACGACCCACCGCAGCCGGCGACACCCTGACCAACCGCCGTCATGGCCCCACCGAGGAACAAACAAGAAAAGCCGGGCAAACGAGCGGATACCCCCTGCTCACAGCCGAAATCGACAACCCAAACGCCGGAAAATCAGCCAGCACGGCCCATCGGTGGATTGAGGCTAATTCGGTGCGCTGTGTAGGAACTAGTGCTGAGTCATTCTTAACTGCAATGTAGTTGCACTGGTTCGAGTTGATCCCTCATGCCACCGGAGTCGTGTTGCCTGCTGATGGGCGGGCTGAGTTGGAGGGTTGGGCCAGACGCCGCACCAGTGCCGCCGACTTGGCGATGCGGTCGCGAATCGTGTGTGTTGGCGGCTGCCGAGGGTGAGTCCCACGTTCGCCGGAACGACCGTCGTGTCGGCACGAACCCTGTTGGTGCGCAATACCTTCGCCTCGGCCGCCTTGGCCAGCAGCGCTTCGTTAAGTCCCTCGACTGCCGCACTGCCGCACCGGGTGGTGAGTTTCATCAACGTCGTCGGATGCGGCACCGCCCCGTCCAACGGAATCCGGCAGAACCTCCGCCAGGTAATCGAATCGGACACCTCTCCGGCACAGCGACTCGTACCCCAGCCGGTAACGGGACTTCGAAAACATCAACCGCAGGTAAGTCTCCATCGGCGTTGACGGACGCCCGATCCGCGGATCGAAGAACGGAACGAACGGAGTGAAGAACACCGCGTCGTCCAACATCGCATCGACCCGCGCCAACTCTTCGGGCAACGTCAACAACTCCGGCGGAAGGACCGCCTCCCATAGCGACACCTGATCGCCTACAGTACGAAACACAGTACGACCTCGAATCCTTCTCACCAAGGGTTCGAGGTCATTGTCCCAGTTCAGGATCCATCCAAGCCGGGAGCCACGCCTGACTTTTTCAGGTCGAAGTAGTTAAACAACGTCGACAATCAGCCGAAGCAACTGGCGAGCATCAGGCGAAGTAATACACGTCCCAAGTGCCCCCACTAGGACTCGAACCTAGGACCTGCGGATTAAAAGTCCGTAGCTCTACCAACTGAGCTATAGGGGCGCGGGCACAAGGATAACCGGCCGCCAACCACCCGCCGAGTTTGGGGATTGGGCTCGCCATCGCCTAAGCTAACGACCGCTCAACGTAAACGCGTTGTGATGTCCCCCGGAGAGATTCGGCCAGGCCCCCTTCGTCTAGCGGCCTAGGACGCCGCCCTTTCAAGGCGGTAGCGCGGGTTCGAATCCCGTAGGGGGTACGCACGACGCGTTCAACGCGGAGCGCAAGCAAGGCCCTGTGGCGCAGTTGGTTAGCGCGCCGCCCTGTCACGGCGGAGGTCGCGGGTTCGAGTCCCGTCAGGGTCGCCACATCGGCGAGGCACCGTTCGTTGAATCGACCGGGGGCCTTCCGGGCCAGGTAGCTCAGTTGGTACGAGCGTCCGCCTGAAAAGCGGAAGGTCGCCGGTTCGATCCCGGCCCTGGCCACCAGTACTCAGGCGCGTGCCGCCTTCACCAAACCACCGCCGATGATCAGCCGTTGGATCTCGCTCGTGCCCTCGTACAACCGCAGCAGTCGGATATCCCGGTAGATGCGCTCCACCGGAACGCCCCGCATGTAGCCGGTCCCGCCGTGGATCTGCACGGCCAGATCGGCCACCTTCCCGGCCATCTCGGTGCAGAACAGCTTGGCCACCGACGGCGCGATCCGACGGTCCTCGCCGCTGAGCCACTGGCGCGCGGCATCGCGAACCAGCGCCCGTCCAGCCATCACCCCGGTCTGTTGATCCGCCAGCATCGCCTGAACCAATTGAAAGGTCCCGACCGCGGCACCGCCCTGGGTCGCCGACGCGGCGAAGCTGACCGACTCGTCGAGGGCCCGCTGCGCTGCGCCCACCGCCAGTGCGGCGATGTGAATGCGCCCGCGGGCGAGAGATGTCAGAGCCGCCCGGTAGCCGATGTCCTCACTGCCGCCGATCAGGGCGTCGGGTCCGACGCGGACGTCGGTGAAGTACACGTCCGACGTCCACGCCCCCTCCTGGCCCATTTTGGCGTCCTTGACGCCCACCTCGACGCCGGGCGCGTCGGCGGGAACCAGGAACACCGCGATGCCGGCGCCGTTCTCGTCGGCGGGGCGGGTCCGTGCGAAGACGACGAACAGATCGGCGACCGGGGCATTGGTGATCCAGCGCTTCTGTCCGGAGATCACCCAGCCGTCGCCGTCGCGCACAGCCTTCGTGCGCAGCCCCGACGGATTGGAACCGGCTCCCGGTTCGGTCAGCGCGAACGATGCCACGACCTCGCCGGAAGCCATCGGCTCCAGCCATCGTGCCTTCTGCTCCTCGGTGCCGAACCCCACCAGCACCTGCCCGGCGATGCCGTTGTTGGTGCCGAACATGGAGCGGACCGCCAGCGAGGTGTAGCCCAGTTCCAGGGCCAACTCGACGTCCTGGGTGATGTCCAGACCGAGGCCGCCCCACTGCTGCGGGATCGCGTACCCGAACAGCCCCATCCGCTTGGCCTGCTCCCGGATGTCGGCGGGAACGGCGTCGTTGTCGACGATCTCCGTCTCCCGCGGCACCACGACCGACCGCACGAATTGTCGGGTCGCGGCCAGGATCTCCCGGAAGTCGTCGTCGCTCACGGCCGGCTCAGCAGTCATGACGTCATGCTGTCACGTCGGCATGGCGGAGCAACGCCATGAAATACGATCGGGTTCATGGCGTTGCTCGGCAGGTCGGACCGCGGTCGTCACCGGTGGAGCCCAGGGGCTCGGTTACGCGATCGCCGAGCAGTTCATCGCCGAGGGCGCGCGGGTGATCCTCGGCGACCTGGACCTCGCACGAACAGAGGCGGCCGCCGAGGCGCTCGGCGGATCCGACGTCGCCCGGGCCGTGCGCTGCGACGTGACGTCCGGAGCCGACGTCGACGCCCTCGTCGCCGCTGCCGTCGAGGAGTTCGGCAGCCTGGACGTCATGGTCAACAACGCCGGCATCACCCGGGACGCCACCTTGCGGAAGATGACCGAGGAGCAGTTCGACGAGGTGATCGCCGTACACCTCAAGGGCACCTGGAACGGCACCCGGGCAGCGGCCGCCATCATGCGCGAACAGGGCCGCGGCGCGATCGTCAACATGTCGTCGATCTCCGGCAAGGTCGGACTGATCGGACAGACGAACTACTCGGCCGCCAAGGCCGGCATCGTCGGACTCACCAAGGCCGCCGCCAAGGAACTCGCCCACCTCGGCGTTCGGGTCAACGCCATCCAGCCCGGCCTGATCCGCTCGGCCATGACCGAGGCGATGCCGCAACGCATTTGGGATGCCAAGCTCGCCGAAGTGCCGATGGGAAGGGCCGGGGAGCCCGAAGAGGTCGCGACCGTCGCGCTCTTCCTGGCCTCGGACCTCTCGTCGTACATGACCGGCACGGTCCTGGAAGTCACCGGCGGGCGGCACATCTAGTGACGACAGCCGCCGCGACGATGCAGAGCGAAGCGATGAGGAGGAGCGGCGGAGATGTCTAGCGCCGTGATCTGCGAGCCGGTCCGCACCCCGATCGGCCGCTACGGCGGGATGTTCCGGTCGCTGACCGCCGTCGACCTCGCCGTCGCCGCGCTCACCGGTCTGCTGCAACGCACCGGCCTGCCACAGGATGCGGTGGACGACGTGATCCTCGGCCACTGCTATCCCAACCCGGAAGCCCCGGCGCTGGGCCGCGTGGTCGCACTCGACGCCGGACTGCCGGTCACCGTCGGGGGCATGCAGGTGGACCGCCGCTGCGGATCCGGCCTGCAATCGGTGATCCAGGCCTGCATGCAGGTCGCCTCGGGGGATAGCGACGTGGTGATCGCAGGCGGCGCGGAGAGCATGAGCAACGTCGCGTTCTACTCCACCGACATGCGCTGGGGTGCGGGCGCCCGCGGGGTGACGGTGCATGACGGGCTGACCCGCGGACGGGTCACCGCAGGCGGGAAGAACTACCCGGTTCCTGGCGGCATGCTGGAGACGGCGGAGAACCTGCGCCGCCAGTACGGCATCTCCCGCACCGAGCAGGACGAGCTTGCGGTGCAGTCGCACCAAAGGGCGGTCGCCGCCCAGCGCAGCGGCATCCTGGCCGAGGAGATCATCCCGGTCGTGGTGGACGGCAGGGTGATCGACACCGACGAACACCCCCGTGCCGACACATCCGTCGAGGCGCTGGCGAAGCTGAAAGCCGTTCGCGCCAAGGAGGATCCGGAGGCGACGGTGACCGCCGGAAACTCCAGCGGCCAGAACGACGCCGCGTCGATGTGCATCGTCACCACCCCGGAGAAGGCCGCCGAGTACGGTCTGACGCCACTGGTGCGCATGGTGTCGTGGGGTCTGGCCGGGGTCGAACCGCAGATCATGGGCATCGGTCCGGTACCGGCCACCGCCGTCGCACTGGCCAAAGCCGGGTTGACGCTCGACGACATCGATGTGATCGAACTCAACGAGGCCTTCGCCGCACAGGCCCTGGCCGTCATGCGGGAATGGGGTTTCACCGACGCTGACCGCGCAGCGCACCAATATCCACGGATCCGGTATCTCCCTGGGCCACCCCGTCGGGGCGACCGGCGGGCGGATGCTCGCCACCCTCGCCCGGGAACTGCACCGCCGCGATGCGCGCTACGGGTTGGAAACCATGTGCATCGGCGGCGGGCAGGGACTCGCCGCGGTCTTCGAGACGGTGCCGTGACCAGGCTCGCTCAGACACTGGGCCTGACCGAGTTTCAGGCCGAAATCATCGACACGGTCAGGCAATTCGTCGACAAGGAGATCATCCCCAACGCCCAAGAACTCGAACACGCCGACACCTACCCGCAGGCGATCGTCGACCGGATGCGCGCGATGGGCCTGTTCGGGCTGATGATCCCCGCCGAGTACGGCGGAGTGGGGGAGTCGCTGCTGACCTATGCGCTCTGCGTGGAGGAACTCGCACGCGGGTGGATGAGCATCTCCGGGGTGATCAACACCCACTTCATCGTCGCCTACATGATCCGCCAGCACGGCACCGACGAGCAGAAGCAACGGTTCCTGCCCAGGATGGCCACCGGTGAAACCCGGGGCGCGTTCTCGATGTCCGAGCCCGAGGTGGGATCCGACGTCGCCGCGATCCGCACCCGCGCGGCTCGCAACGCAGACGGCACCTACACGATCAGCGGCCAGAAGATGTGGCTGACCAACGGCGGAAGTTCCACTCTGGTCGCGACCCTGGTCCGCACTGAGGAGGGCGCGGACACCCCGCACCGCAACCTCACCGCCTTCCTCATCGAAAAGCCCAGTGGTTTCGGCGAAGTGGCGCCCGGGCTGACCATTCCGGGAAAGCTCGACAAACTCGGCTACAAGGGGATCGACACCACCGAGTTGATCTTCGACGGCTACCTCGCCGCCGCCGACGACGTACTGGGTGGGGTACCGGGCCGCGGCTTCGCGCAGATGATGGACGGCGTCGAAGTCGGCCGCGTGAACGTCGCCGCTCGCGCCTGCGGCGTCGCCCTGCGCGCTTTCGAACTCGCCATCAGCTACGCCCAGCAGCGTTCGACCTTCGGCAAGCCCATCGCGCAGCATCAGGCAATCGCGTTCTCCCTGGCAGACATGGCCACCAAGGTCGAAGCCGCGCATCTGATGATGGTCAACGCCGCGAGGCTCAAGGACTCCGGGCAGCGCAACGACCTCGAGGCCGGCATGGCCAAATACCTGGCGAGCGAGTTCTGCGCCGAGGTCACTCAACAAAGCTTCCGCATCCACGGCGGCTACGGCTACTCCAAGGAATACGAAATCGAACGGTTGATGCGCGACGCCCCATTCCTGCTCATCGGCGAAGGCACCAGCGAGATCCAGAAGACCATCATCAGCAAGCGACTCCTCAACGATTACCGGGTGTGACCATGACGATCGAACACAAGACCACGTACTGCCGTATCTGCGAATCCCTCTGCGGCATGGTCGCCGAAGTCGAGGGCGACCGGTTGCTGGCCCTGCGCGCCGACAAGGACCATCCGCTGTCGGCCGGGTTCGCCTGCCAGAAAGGCATCGCGTTCACCGAAGTGGTCAACGACCCCGACCGGGTGACGACGCCGCTCCGGCGGCGCCCCGACGGCACCTTCGAAGACATCTCCTGGGACGAGGCGATGACCGACATCGCCAAGCGGCTCAGCGACATTCACCGCCAGCACGGATCCGGTGCCTTCGGCTGGTACTTCGGCAACCCGGGAGCCTTCAGCTACTCACACCTGATGGCGGTGATCTGCTTCGTCAACGGTCTCGGCCTCGGCGCCCACCTCTTCACCGCCTCGTCCCAGGACACCCACAGCCGCTTCATGGCGAGCCAACTGCTTTACGGCATCCCATCGGCGGTACCGATTCCCGATCTCAATCGCACCGATCTGCTGGTGGTGATGGGCGCCAACCCGTTGGTCTCGCACGGCAGCGTGCTGACCGCCCCGCGCATCAAGGACCGGATGCGCGACGTGGTCAAGCGCGGGGGACGGGTCATCGTGATCGACCCCCGCAAGACCGAGACCGCCGCGCAGTTCGAGTGGCTCGGCATCATCCCCGACACCGACGCACTGCTGCTGCTATCGCTGCTGGAGGTGATGTTCGCCGAAGACCTCGTCGACCGACCTCGGATCAACAAGCAGGCCGATGGATTGGCCTGGCTGGCAACCCAGTGCGCGCCCTTCACCCCGGAGCGCACGGAGGCCGCCACCGGAATCCCGGCCGCGACGGTCCGCGAATTGGCGCGCAGTCTCGCCAACACACCACGCGCCACCGTCTACGGTCGGATCGGAACCTGCGCCGGACGATCCGGCACCCTGACGTCCTACCTGATCGATGCCGTCAACCTTGTCGCCGGCAACGTCGACGTTCCCGGTGGATCCGTGTTCGGCTCGTTCGGAGTGCCCGGCGAGTCCTGGTTTTTCACCGCCCTGGGTGCGTTCCTCCGCTACGACTATCGCCGAAACCGTTCCCGGGTCGGAGGATTCGGGAACCTCCTTCACACCGAACCGGCCACCATGCTGGCCAAGGAGATCACCACCCCGGGGGATCGTCAGATCCGGGCGCTGTTCGTCAGCGCCGGAAACCCGGTGCTCTCAGTACCCAACGGAGCCGAACTGGCCGAGGCCATGCCGCAATTGGAACTGTCGGTGGCGCTCGACTTCTATCTCACCGAGACGACCGCGCAGTGCGACTACGTCCTGCCCGTCACCACCATGTATGAGCGCGACGATTTTCCGTTGCTTTTCCAGGCGTTCCAGGCCACGCCGTTTCGTCAGACCACCGACGCCGTCGTACCACCCCGGGGGCAGGCACGCACCGAGTGGGACATCGTCGATGACCTGATGCAACGGATGGCCACCCGGTCCCCGGCGTTCGCGGCCCTGGCCGCGGCCCGCCTTTCGGCTGGGCTGCTCGGCCGCCAACTCAACCCCCGGTTCCTGGTCGACGCGATCATCCGGATCGGCCGTGGCGGCGACTGGTTCGGCTTGCGCCGTGGCGGCCTGTCCTTCCGGAGCCTCATGGAAGGCCGTCCGCACGGAGAGGTGCTTGAACCGGAGTTGCGCACCGGCGTCCTGCGGGACGCCGTGGCTTACCCGGGTAGGCGGATACGACTGCGGCACAATGAGATCGCCGACGCGATTAAGGAACTCACGGCCCGGCCGGAGCCGATCGGCTATCCACTGCAGCTCATCGGTATGCGGGAGGCGCGATCGGAGAATTCCTGGATGCACAACGCGCCGTTGCTGATGCGTGGTGACCGCAAGCCCAGAGCGCTGATACATACCGACGACGCCCGGCAGCGCGGCATCGCCGACGGAGACCAGATCGTCGTGCGATCGCCGTTTGGCAAGATCGAAATTCCCGCCACGCTGACCGAGGACATCGTCGTCGGCACCGTCGCCATCCCGCACGGCTGGGGGCACAACGGCAAGGGCGGCTGGCGGGTGGCCAACGGCGTGGGCGGCGTCAACGTCAACGACCTGACCTCCAACGATCCCGAGGACGTCGAGTCGCTGTCCGGAATGGCTTGGCTCAGCGGTGTGCCCATCGAGGTGGAACGCTCGTGAGTCGCACGACGACTTGCATTGTGGCGCCAGTGGCGCCAAAATGGCGCTATGACTAGCGTGCAGATCAAGGACGTTCCGGAGGAAACGCACGCCGTGCTGCGGCAACGGGCCGCGCGCGCGCATCAATCGCTGCAGGAGTACCTCAGAAGCCGGCTGATTGCGGAAGCCGCCATGCCCACGCTCGACGAGGTTCTCGAACGAGCCGGAAACGACTCGGGGGGTTCAGTCCCGTTCTCGGCCGCGGTGGGCACGGTCCGGGACGACCGTGATCGTCGTTGACGCCAGTGTGCTTGCGGTCGCGCTCGGGGACGATGGCCCAGAGGGCGCTATCGCGCGGGCTGCTCTAGCCGAGGAGACCCTTGTTGCGCCGGAACTGATCGATCTTGAGGTTCTGTCGGTGCTGCGCCGACAGGTGACGTCCTCAAGCATGACGGTCGCGCGCGCGCGACGCGCACTCGCGAGTCTGGCCGACCTGCCGATGCGTCGCGCATCGCACAGACCGTTGTTGCAGCGATGTTGGGAATTGAGGCAGACCGTCACCGCATACGACGCCGCCTACATCGCTCTGGCCGAAGCCCTCGGGACCGCCCTGGTCACGGCCGACGCTCGGCTGTCCCGCGCCCCCGGCGTGCGCTGCCGCGTCACAGTGCTGGGACGATAGCCATCGTGCAGCCTCAACTCGACGAACTCGGGTACTACCTGCTGGCCGGTGCGGGCGGGGAGGGTCCGTCGACGCTGATGCACGAGGCCCGCCGCGGCGAGGAACTCGGCCTGGGCACCGCGTTCATCTCCGAACGCTGGAACGTCAAGGAGGCCGCATCCCTGACCGGCGCTGCGTGCGCGGTCACCCAGCGGATGCAGATCGCCACGGCGGCAACCAATCCCAACACCCGCCATCCGCTGATCACCGCGTCCTGGGCCACCACCATGCACCGGCTGTCCGGCGGCCGCTTCACACTCGGAGTCGGCCGCGGCATCGCCGCGATCTACCGCGCGTTCGGTATCGACCCGGTGAGCACCGCCCAACTTGAGGACTTCGCCCAGCTGATGCGACGGCTGTGGCGCGGCGAGGTGATCGTCAACCACGACGGTCCGATGGGCCGCTATCCCATCCTGGTCCTCGACCCGGAGTTCGACGAGGACATCCGGTTGGCGCTGGTCGCGTTCGGCCCCAACACATTACGGCTCGGCGGCCGCCTCTACGACGACGTCATCCTGCACACCTACTTCACCCCCGAAACGCTGACCCGCTGCGTGCGCACCGTCAAGCAGGCCGCCGAGGAAGCCGGCCGCGATCCGGCCGCCGTGCGGGTGTGGTCCTGCTTCGCCACCGTCGGCGATCATCTGCCCGAGGACCTGCGCCTGAAGAAGACGGTGGCCCGGCTGGCCACCTACCTGCAGGGCTACGGCGACCTGATGGTGAGCACCAACGGGTGGGATCCCGCTGTGCTGCAACGCTTCCGGGCCGACCCGGTGGTCGGCTCCATCGCCGGCGGCATCGACCACAAAGCCACCGCGGACCAGATCGAGCACATTGCGACGCTCATCCCCGATGAGTGGCTGGAACCGGCCGCCACCGGGTCTGCGAGGCAGTGCGTCGAGCGCATCCGCAAGGAGTTCGGCCACGGCGCCGACGCGGTGATCCTGCACGGCGCGACACCGGACGAGTTGGAACCGGTGCTCGCCGCGTATCGGGAAACACGTCCGTAGCGCCGCGGGGTGTCGATACCGTTATCGCATGGCAGCCAGTGATTCCCGGGAAGTGGTCATCGAGGCGACACCGAAGGAGATCATCGACGTCATCGCCGACGTCGAGAATGCCCCTTCGTGGTCGCCGCAGTACCAGAGTGCGGAGGTGCTCGACACCTATGACGACGGGCGCCCCAAGCGGGTCAAGATGAAGGTCAAGGCCGCCGGCATCACCGACGAGATGGAGGTCGAGTACAGCTTCACCGACACCACCGCGGGTTGGACGCTGATCAAGTCGGGTCAGACTGAAGGCGCAGGAGGGCAGGTACACGCTGACGCCTGCCGGGGACAAGACCAAGGTCAGGTTCGACCTGAAGGTGGACCCGTCGATCCCGATCCCCGGATTCCTGCTCAAACGCACCCTCAAGGGCGCCATGGAGACCGCCACCGACGGACTGCGCAAGCAGGTTCTGAAGCTCAAGAACGGCTGAGCGACCCCAATCGCCTGATTGCCTCGTCGAGGGTCTCGTCGCGCTTGCAGAACGCGAAGCGCACCAGATGCCGCCACCCGTCGGGGGTGCCGCCCGGATCGCAGAACGCCGACATCGGGATCGCCGCGACGCCCGCGCGGTGCGGTAGTTCCTCGCAGAATGCGGTGCCGTCATCGAATCCCAGCGGACGCGGATCCGCACACAGGAAATAGGTGCCGGAACTCCCCTGCACCTCGAAACCGAGGCTGCTCAGCGCGACGGCCAGCCTGTCGCGTTTGCCCTGCAGCGAATCCCGCAACCCGTCCACCCAGGCGTCCTCGTTGTTGAGCGCGTAGGCGACGGCCGGCTGAAACGGCGCCCCGCCGACGTAGCTGAGGTACTGCTTGGCCGCCCGCACCCCGGCCACCAAGTCCGCCGGGCCACAGGCCCAGCCGATCTTCCAGCCCGTGCAGTTGAACATCTTGGCCGCGCTGGAGATGGTCACGGTGCGTTCCGCCATGCCCGGGTAGGTCGCGATCGGCCGATGCCGATGACCGTCGAACGTCAGCCGCTCGTAGACCTCGTCGGAGATCACCAGCAGGTCGGCCTCGACCGCCACCTCGGCCAGCGCGCGCAGGTCGTCGTCGCCGAGCACCATGCCGGTCGGGTTGTGCGGGGAGTTGACGACGATCGCCCGTCGTGCGCGGGGTGATCGCGGCCCGGACCGCATCGACGTCGAGGGCGAAGCCGCGGCCGTCGGCGACCAGGGGCACTGACACCCGGTGCGCACCGGCCATGGCGATCACCGGGGCGTAGGTGTCGAAGTACGGCTCGAGCAGCAGCACCTCGGAGCCGGGTTCGACCAGGCCGAGCACGGCGCCGGCGATCGCCTCGCTGGCCCCGACGGTGATGAGCACCTGGGTGTCCGGGTCGAACTCCTGGCCGTAGCGGCGGGCGCGCTGGGCGGCGACGGCCTGGCGCAGTTCGGCGATGCCCAGTCCGGGCGGGTACTGGTTGACCCCGTCGGCGATGGCCTGGCGGGCCACCTCGAGCATGGCCGGCGGGCCGTCCTCGTCCGGGAAACCCTGCCCGAGGTTCACCGCCCCGACGCGGGCGGCCAGCGCCGACATCTGTGGCGAAGATGTTCACCGCGAAGGGCTGGAGACGTTGGACCGTCATGGCGTGGAGCCTAGAGGCGCCGCCAGTGTGAAGCTGCCTTCACGCTCGGCGCCGAGGGTGAAGACAACTTCACACGCGAGGAGGAGGGGGAGGGCGCGAGGAGGAGGGGCGCAGAGCAGAGAGGGGACGGCGCCTACCCAACCAACAGGTTGGCCGGGGCGTTTGCGAGGCGGCCGCACCAGCGGACTAGGCTTCTGCAGAGTGTCACCCAATCCTTGAACTGAAGAGGAATCCACCATGTCCGAAGAAGCCTTCATCTACGAGGCCATCCGAACCCCGCGCGGCAAGGGCAAGAACGGCGCCCTGACCGAGGTCAAGCCGCTGAACCTGGTCACCGGGCTGATCGACGAGCTGCGCAGCCGTCATCCCAACCTCGACGAGACCATGATCAGCGACGTCGTCCTCGGCTGCGTCTCGCCGGTCGGCGACCAGGGCGGCGACATCGCCCGCACCGCGGTGCATCGCCGCGGGCCTGCCCGACACCGTCGGCGGCGTGCAGCTCAACCGGTTCTGCGCCTCCGGCCTGGAAGCCGTCAACACCGCCGCCCAGAAGGTGCGCTCGGGCTGGGACGACCTGGTGATCGCCGGTGGTGTGGAGTCGATGAGCCGCGTTCCGATGGGCTCCGACGGCGGCGCCATGATGTCCGACCCGGCCACCAACTACGACGCCTACATCGTTCCGCAGGGCATCGGCGCCGACCTGATCGCCACCCTGGAGGGCTTCACCCGCGACGACGTCGACGCCTACGCGGTGCAGTCCCAGGAGCGGGCCGCGGCCGCATGGTCCGGCGGCTACTTCGCCAAGTCGGTGGTCCCGGTCCGCGACCAGAACGGTCTGCTGATCCTCGACCACGACGAGCACATGCGTCCCGGCACCACCATGGAGAGCCTGGGCAAGCTCAAGCCCGCTTTCGAAGGCCTGGCCGCGATGGCCGGCTTCGACGATGTCGCGATGCAGAAGTACCACTGGGTCGAGCAGATCAACCACGTCCACACCGGCGGCAACAGCTCCGGCATCGTCGACGGCGCCGCCCTGGTGCTGGTCGGCAGCGAGAAAGCCGGCAAGGCCTCCGGCCTGACCCCGCGCGCCCGGGTGGTCGCCACCGCCACCAGCGGTGCGGACCCGACCATCATGCTCGTCGGCCCCACCCCGGCCACCGAGAAGGCGCTGGCCACGGCCGGCCTCACCGTCGACGACATCGACCTGTTCGAACTCAACGAGGCCTTCGCCTCGGTGGTGCTGAAGTTCCAGAAGGATCTGAACATCCCCAGCGAGAAGCTCAACGTCAACGGTGGCGCCATCGCGATGGGCCACCCGCTGGGCGCCACCGGCGCCATGATCACCGGCACCATGGTCGACGAGCTTGAGCGCCGCGGCGCCAAGCGCGCACTGATCACGCTGTGTATCGGCGGCGGCATGGGCGTGGCCACCATCATCGAGCGCGTCTAACACCACAGGACTACAGGAGTAAGCGAAAAGCTATGGCAGAAAACACCATTCACTGGGACAAGGATGCCGACGGCATCGTCACGCTGACCCTCGACGACCCCACGGGTTCGGCGAACGTGATGAACGAGCACTACAAGGAATCCATGCACAAGGCCGTCGAACGCCTTGTCGCCGAGAAGGATTCGATCACCGGCGTGGTGATCACCAGCGCCAAGAAGACCTTCTTCGCCGGTGGCGACCTCAAGGCGATGATCACCGCCGGACCGGAGAACGCCGGTGAGATCTTCGCCGAGGTGGAAGGCATCAAGGCCGACCTGCGCGCGCTGGAGACGCTGGGCAAGCCGGTGGTCGCGGCCATCAACGGCGCCGCGCTGGGCGGTGGCCTGGAGATCGCGCTGGCCTGCCACCATCGCATCGCCGCCGACGTCAAGGGCAGCGCGCATCGGCCTGCCCGAGGTGACGCTGGGCCTGCTGCCCGGCGGTGGCGGCGTGACCCGCACCGTGCGGATGTTCGGCATCCAGAACGCGTTCGTGAACGTGCTGAGCCAGGGCACCCGGTTCAAGCCCGCAAGAAGGCCAAGGAGATCGGCCTGGTCGACGAGTTGCGTCGGATCGCGTCGACGAAGTTGGTTCCCGCCGCCAAGGCGTGGATCAAGGCCAACCCCGACTCCCACACCCAGCCGTGGGACGCCAAGGGCTACAGGATGCCGGGCGGCACCCCGTCCAGCCCGGCGCTGGCGGCCATCCTGCCGTCGTTCCCGTCGCTGCTGCGCAAGCAGATCAAGGGCGCGACCGATGCCTGCGCCGCGGGCCATTCTGGCCGCCGCGGTCGAGGGTGCGCAGGTCGACTTCGACACCGCCAGCCGCATCGAGAGCCGCTACTTCACCGAGCTGGTCACCGGGCACGTCGCGAAGAACATGATCCAGGCGTTCTTCTTCGACCTGCAGGCGATCAACGCCGGCGGCTCGCGGCCGGAGGGCATCGGCAAGACCCCGATCACCAAGATCGGTGTGCTGGGCGCGGGCATGATGGGCGCCGGCATCGCCTACGTCTCGGCCAAGGCCGGCTTACGACGTCGTGCTCAAGGACGTCACCATCGAAGCCGCGCAGAAGGGCAAGGGCTACTCGGAAAAGCTGGAGGCCAAGGCGCTGGAGCGGGGCCGCACGACCGAAGGAGAAGTCCGACGGCGCTGCTGGCCCGGATCACCCCGACCGCCGACCCGCCGGATTTCAAGGGCGTGGACTTCGTCGTCGAGGCCGTCTTCGAGAACCAGGAACTCAAGCACAAGGTGTTCCAGGAGATCGAGGACATCGTCGAGCCGAACGCGATCCTGGGCTCGAACACCTCCACCATGCCCATCACCGGTCTGGCCGCCGGGGTCAAGCGCCAGGACGACTTCATCGGCATCCACTTCTTCTCGCCGGTGGACAAGATGCCGCTGGTGGAGATCATCAAGGGCGAGAAGACCTCCGACGAGGCGCTGGCCCGGGTGTTCGACTACACCCTGGCGATCGGCAAGACCCCGATCGTGGTCAACGACAGCCGCGGCTTCTACACCAGCCGCGTGATCGGCACCTTCGTCAACGAGGCGCTGGCCATGCTCGGCGAGGGCGTGGAGCCGGCCAGCATCGAGCACGCCGGCAGCGCAGGCCGGCTACCCGGCTCCGCCGCTGCAGCTCTCCGATGAGCTCAACATGGAGCTGATGCACAAGATCGCCGTCGCCAGCCGCAAGGGCATCGAGGACGCCGGCGGCACCTACGTGGCGCACCCGGCCGAGGCCGTGGTGGAGAAGATGATCGAGCCTCGGCCGGCCCTCGCGGCTGTCCGGCGCCGGCTTCTACGAGTACGTCGACGGCAAGCGGACCCAGTTGTGGCCGGGCCTGCGCGAGGCGTTCAAGTCGGGCACCTCGAAGCCGCCGCTGCAGGACATGATCGACCGGATGCTGTTCGCCGAGGCGCTGGAGACCCAGAAGTGCTTCGACGAGGGCGTGCATCAACGACCACCGCCGACGCCAACATCGGCTCGATCATGGGCATCGGCTTCCCGCCGTGGACCGGTGGCGCCGCGCAGTTCATCACCGGCTACCCCGGTGGCAAGGCCGGCTTCGTGGCCCGCGCCAAGGAACTGGCCGCCAAGTACGGCGACCGTTTCAACCCCCCGACGTCGCTGCTCTCCTAAAGCACGGCATCGTGCGAAAACCCCCGAGACGGCAAGGCCGTTTCGGGGGTTTTCCGCGTGGTGGGTGAGGATGCCGGACCGGCCGTATAGCGTGGCCCGGCATGGGAGCCAGCGACGACGAGGTGACGACCCGGCAGTGTCCGGCCTGCCGCCAGACGGTGCCGGCCGCGCAGTTCTGCGGCAGCTGCGGCGCCGATGCCGCGGCACCCGTGGATGCGCTGCGGACGTTGCTGCGGCCCAACGTGTATGCCACCGCTCACCGGGAGACGGTGTGGACCCCCCGGGTCAGTAGCACCTATCTGCCGCGCGTGCCCGGGCGGATGCGCAGACCGTTCCGGCTCGGGATGATCCTGGTTCTCATCGTGATCGTCGCGCTTGCGGCGATGCGGTCGGGCGGACCGCTGGGAGTGACCGTCGCCACCATCGGCTGGCCGCTGCTGTTCTTCATCTACGTCTGGCAGACCGACGTCGTCCGGGACCTGCCGGTGCGAATTCTGGTGGCCGCCATGGTGCTTGGCGTGGCGCTGGGCGTGGGGTGGTGGCTGCTGGCGGCCACGTGGCTGGCCAACGCCTACGACGTGTCGACGGGTTCGGCGCACATGCTCGCCGACGTGCTGGACGTGGGATTTCTGATCACCGCGGGTGGGGCGGTGCTGTTGGTCGTGCCCGCTGTGGTCACCAGAGTCTTTCCGGTACCCGTCCGCGAATCACTGGACGGTTTCGTCGTCGGTGCGTTCGGTGCGCTGTGGTACCTGACGGCGTCCACCGCCACGATCGTCGGGCCGCAGTTCGCCGAGGGTCTGATCGAGGACCAGACGCTGGGGCGGATGGTCTCGGATGCGATCACCCACGGGGTGGTCGCCCCGATCGTCACGATCGCGGGTGGCGGGTTGGTCGGGATGAGCCTGTGGTTCAGACCGAACCGGGCACCCGGCCGCAACCCGAAACGCGCGCGCAGGGCGTTGACGTTGTGCACCGTTGCGGGGGCGCCGTTGTATCTCGCGGTGTGGACGATCGACGCCGCGGTGGAGTCGCGGTGGCTGATCGTGGCGATCAGGCTGGCCCTGGCGGTGCTGGCCTTGATCCTGGTCCGGTGTGCCGTGCAGATCGCGCTGCTCAATGAAGAGCCCGATCCGGCTACCGGTGAACCGGTGCTCTGCGTGCACTGCGAGAAGGTTGTGCCGGACATGCCCTTCTGTTCGGCCTGCGGGGCGGCCGCGCGGGCGTCGTCGCGGACGTCGCGCAGGCGGCGGCGCGAGTCACCCCCGGTGCGTCAGGACACAGCGGCGGTTCCCTGAGCCGGATCTACTGGACTGCCTTCTTGTATGCCTCAAGGTCGCCGTCGAGTTCTGCCAGGACGGTGTTCCAGTCCGGAACCCAGAGGTCGACCCCGGTGAGCAGGCCGGCCGGAGTTGTGCCGCTGCGGTCCCGCGCCGCTTCCCGGGCGATCGAGTCCCGAACCGGTATTCCCGAGGCCTGCGAGTGCACCGCCCGCTGGGCGTCGTCGGAGAGCAACAGTTCGAGGAGCTTCCTGGCCTCTTCCGGGCGGCGGCTCGCGGCCGTCACTCCCGCGACGTAGGACATCGACACGGTAGTGCGGCTGTTGTCGGGCATGGCCGGGAAGAAGATGCTGAACCTCATTCGGTGGCTCTTGATGGCCGCCAGGTTCATCTGAACGTCCCCGTTCGCCACCGACAACTCACCGCTGTCCACTTTGGCCTGCAGTGAGCCGGTCGACGAGGCCGGCCCGACGTTGTTGGTCTGCAGTCTGCTCAGGTAATCCAGCGCCGCCTGCCTCCCCATCAGCCGTTGCAGCAGCAGCAGCAACGCCGTTCCGTCGCCGGCCGCACCGGGGGTCGAGTACTGCACCTTGCCCTTCAACGCCGGGCGCAGCAGGTCCTCCCACGTCACGGGTCGCGGATCCGTGCCCGGATTGACGATGAAGCACAGCGCGGTGGTGACGATCGGCACGAACATGCCGGCCGGGTCGGCCAGTTCCGAGGAGATCCCGGTGGCCGTGACTCCATCGGGTTGCAGGACGCCCGCCTTGGCGGCCTTCTGGATGAACGGCGGAAGCACGACGAGCAGGTCGGCCGGGGGTACGGACTTCTCGCCGTCCACCCGCTCCCACACCGCCCGGGAGTTCACCCGGGAGACCAGTTCGCCCGAGCCCGCCTCGAACAGGTTCACTGCGACACCGGTTTCGGAGGTGAACTTCTCGAACTGCGACTTGTACCAATCGCCGAGGCCGCTGGCGCTGTACACCGTGATCGCGGTGTCCGGAGCCGATGTCCGGGTCGAGGTGCAGCCGGCTGCGACGGTACCGGCGATGGCCACGAGGGCGGTAAGCACGTGACGACGGCTCATCGGGGAGGATCGCCTTTCCAGCGGAAGCTTTCGACGTATTTGCCCATGTCCATGGCGATCTCGAGATTCGCCGCGGACGGTGGACCGGGGCCGAAGTCGGGGGAGAACCGGCGGAACGGCCCCTCGGCGACGGCGATCAGCGCCAGATCGTTCTTCACCGCGGCCATCACGATCACCCGCAGGTCGAACGTGGTCGAGACACCGGGCGCGGCGGCATTGGCGACCACCCCGTAGCCCAGCTGATAGCCGACCATCGCGTTGGGCAGTTCATAGGCCACGCCGGCCCCGGGGTACTTCCTGGCCAGCAGTTGATCGACGACCTGGCGGGCGACGCGCCCCCGGGCGGGCTGGCTGAACAGTCGCAGCACACCACCGCCGCTGGTCAGCCGCGCGGTCACTCCGTCGTCGCCGGTGGTGACGTCGTACGGGGGGCCGGGCGGCGGTCTGGACACCGAGTACCCCGCACCGTCGTACTGAGGCAGGTTCGCCACCGGAACGGCGTTCGGTGGGCTGCCACAGTCCGGGGGGCAGGCGTAGATCGGGGCGTCGCGCACCGCTTGGTCCCACACGCTGATACCGGCGTAGCTCACACCCAGTCCGAGGGCGAGCAGTCCCAGCACGGTCCAGTACCGGGCCCGCTGAACTCCCTGTGCGACATAGCGTCCGGGCGGGACTGCGACACCCTCGACCGTGCGGGCATCGGTGTCCGCCTCCGTCGGTTGCGTCATCGGCGCGCCCTGGTCAGCAGGATGTTCTTCACCAGGTTCTCGATGTTGGGTGTGCCCAGACCGGTCACCATGTCATAGCCGATAGTGCCGGAAATACTGACGGCGTTGCCCCCGAAGTTGATGTCCCGCAGTCCCGGCGGCACGGTCGGGTTCTTGGCCAACTGATAGAGCAGGGGGTTCAATTCGCCCAATGATCCCGTTCCGCTGGCGAGGAGTTTCTGGTCCATCAGAGCGGCCAGACCTGCCCAGATCGGCGCAGCCTGGGAGGTTCCGCCGCCGACGACGACCTTCTGGTTGAAGACGATCCGCACCCCGGTTGACGGGTCCGAGACTGCCGATACGTCGGGCACCAGACGGCGGTCGGGCAGTTCCGAGCCGATGCCGACCGTCTGCCAGTCCGGCCGCGCGAACAGTGTCGACGCTCCGCCGGCCGTGCCCAGGGTCAGCGGAATGTTGTACCAGGCCTGCTCGGACAGCCACCGGCCGTCATCGTCGGTTGACAACTTCGTGCCCCCCACGGCCACCATCTCCGGCAGCGATGCCACGGCGTCGACGCCGACATCATCGGGGCTCGGGTTCTCCGACCAGCGCTGTCCGCCTTTGCATTCCAGGCCGGCCAGGTCTCCGGAGGCATCGAAGGCCGTGGTGCCCCTCCTCAGGGCGCCGGCTAGCACGGAGCGCACGGGTGCCAAATCGGCGGCGGTGAACAACCGGTCGCAGCCCCAGCCGATGGAGAAACTCCACACTGCGCTGGGGAACCGGCGCTCGACGTCCTCCATGAGCGCGGCCAGTTTTTCGAAGGCGCTGCCGCCGTCGTTCGTGGTGGTCGAACGGGCATTGACCAGAACCAGTTTGGCGTCCGGTGCGATGGCGTGAATCACCTGCAGGTCCATGTTGGCCTCGCCGTTGCGCCGCTCCGGCATTCCGCCGATGACCTCGGGGGTGAATGCCGGCAGACCGAACATCTCGGCGAACGTGTCCATGTCCTCTTGCGCGAAGCCGTCGAAGGCGAAGACGACGATGGTCTCGCCGGAACCCGTGAAACCTTCCTCGACCAATGGTGTCGCGTTATAGGCGTTCAGCAACTGATTGGGCAGAAGGGCGCCGTCGGGGACATCGCGGGGCGGGGCGGGAATGGCCTCGCGAACGGGTGTGTAGCTGAGAATACGGCCGAGTCCGGAAACCTCCGCGGTCGCGGCAAGGGGTACATCGGGCTGCTGCGGCGAGGCGTAGAAGACCCGCCCCGGGTCCGTTCCGCCCCGTGTCCGGTAGTCGCGAACCGTGACCCCCAACGCCTTGCCGAGCGCCCCCGGCGGGCCTTCGACGAAGGCCCAGTCATCGCCCCGTCGCCACCGGACCGACAGACCGCGGGCCCGCGCCCAGGCGCTCAGGGCGACGGGTTCGGCTCGCCGGTACAGCGCGGCCGTCACCTGGACCTTCTCAGACCGTGCGCGCCCGAGATCGGCCGATTGCGCCAGTAGCCGTGCGTAGGGCCCGTCGATCGCATCGGGGCGCAGCGCCGCACCGGGATGATCGGCGGCGAACACGGCCAGGGCAGCGGTCACGGCTACTGCCGTGGCACCGGCGATGCTTCCGCACGGTCGCCGTCGGATCATGCCGATGAATGTAGCGATCGCGGCCGAGTTTTGCGGCGACTGGCGTGGGGCGGGACCGGCTCGTGCGGCTTGCCCCCCGCCATCGACGCTCGCCCCTAGAGTCTGAAGGTATGCGATTCGGATTTTTCATCCCGCAAGGCTGGCGACTCGACCTGGTCGGCATTCCCACCGAGGAGCACTGGCCGGTGATGCGCAGCCTGGCCGAGTACGCCGACCGGGGCGGCTGGGATTCTCTGTGGGTCTACGACCACTTCCACACCGTGCCGATGCCCACCGACGAGGCCACCCACGAAGCCTGGACGCTGATGGCCGCCTTCGCGGCGACGACGTCACGGATCAAGCTGGGGCAGATGTGCACGGCGATGAGCTACCGCAACCCGGTCTATCTCGCCAAGGTTGCGGCGACCACCGACATCATCTCCGGCGGCCGCGTCCAGATGGGTATCGGCGGCGGCTGGTACGAGCACGAGTGGCGCGCCTACGGGTACGGGTTCCCGTCGGCGGGGGTGCGGCTGGCCCGGCTCGACGAAGGCGTGCAGATCATGCGCGACGCCTGGCGCGACGGGCGGGTCACCTTCGACGGTAAGCAGTATCAGGTCAACGACGCGATCGTCGCCCCGAAGCCGTTGCAGCAGAATGGTATTCCGCTGTGGATCGCCGGCGGTGGCGAGAAGGTCACCTTGAAGATCGCGGCGAAATATGCGCAGTACACGAACTTCAGCGCCGAGCCCGAGGAGTTCACCCGCAAGTCGGAGATCTTGGCCGAGCACTGCCGCGACGTCGGCACCGACTACACCGCGATCGTCCGGTCGGCCAACGTCAACGCCGTCATCGGTACCTCCGATGCCGATGTGGAACAACGACTGCAACGGGTCCGGGGCAGGCTGGCCGGGGTCTGTGGTGACGCCGCAGCCGACGCGATGATCGGGATGACGCGCGCTCCCGGCAACGCCACCGGAACCCCGCAGCAGGTGATCGAGACGCTCACCAGGCTGCGCGACCTGGGCTGTGAGTACGTGATCTGCTACTTCCCCGAGGCCGCCTACGACCGCTCAGGCGATCGAGCTGTTCGAGCGCGAGGTCATCCCGGCCCTGGGCGCCTGACCGGATCCCCCGCGAGGCAGACACGAAGTGTCCCGACACGCCGGGAAAATTGGGACGTTTGTGTCTGCTCGTGGGGGATCAGATCGCCGGCCCCAGCAGGTCGTCGGCGTCGGTGATGATGTAGCCGTACCCCTGCTCGGCGAGGAAGCGTTGGCGGTGCGCCGCGTAGTCGGTGTCGAGACTGTCGCGAGCCACCACCGAGTAGAACACCGCTCCGCCACCGTCATGCTTGGGGCGCAGCAGTCGGCCCAGTCGCTGGGCCTCCTCCTGGCGCGACCCGAACGTCCCCGAAACCTGAACGGCCACAGAGGCTTCCGGGAGATCGATGGAGAAATTGGCCACCTTGGACACCACCAGCGTCTTGATCTCGCCGCGGCGGAAGGCGTCGAACAGTGCCTCGCGTTCGGCGTTCTTGGTCGAGCCCTGGATCACCGGGGCATCGAGTTCCTTGCCGAGTTCGTCGAGTTGGTCGAGGTAGGCCCCGATCACCAGGGTGGGCTCGCCGGGATGCTTGGCCAGGATCGACTTCACCACCGCGACCTTGGTGTGGGCCGTCGAGCACAGCTTGTAGCGCTCCTCGGGTTCGGCGACGGCGTACTGCATCCGCTCGTTGTCGGTCATCGTCACCCGGACCTCGACGCACTCGGCCGGGGCGATCCACCCCTGGGCCTCGATGTCCTTCCACGGCGCGTCGTACCGCTTGGGCCCGATCAGGGAGAACACGTCGCCCTCGCGCCCGTCCTCGCGGATCAGCGTGGCGGTCAGGCCCAGACGGCGCCGCGACTGCAGGTCGGCGGTCATCCGGAACACCGGTGCCGGCAGCAGGTGCACCTCGTCGTAGATGATCAGGCCCCAGTCGCGGCTGTCGAACAGCTCCAGGTGCCGGTACTCGCCCTTGGTGCGTCGGGTGATCACCTGGTACGTGGCGATGGTGACCGGCCGGATCTCCTTGCGCTCACCGGAGTATTCGCCGATCTCGTTCTCGGTCAACGACGTTCGCGCGATCAGCTCACGCTTCCACTGCCGGCCGGCGACGGTGTTGGTGACCAGGATCAGGGTGGTGGCTCCCGCCTTGGCCATGGCGGCCGCGCCGACGATGGTCTTGCCGGCGCCGCACGGCAGCACCACCACACCGGAGCCGCCGGCCCAGAAGGAATCCGCGGCCATCTGCTGATAGTCGCGCAACTCCCAGCCGTCCTGCTCGAGGCTGATCGGATGGCTCTCACCGTCGACGTAACCGGCCAGATCCTCGGCGGGCCAACCGATCTTGAGCAACATCTGCTTGACCCGGCCGCGCTCGCTGGCGTGCACGATGACGGTGTCGTCGTCGATGCGTGCACCCAGCATCGGGACGATCTTCTTGTTGCGCAGCACCTCCTCGAGCACCGCACGGTCCAGGCTCACCAGGCATCAGGCCGTGGGCCGGGTGCTTGACCAGTTGCAGCCGGCCGTAGCGCGCCATGGTGTCGACGATGTCGACCAGCAGCGGCTGCGGCACCGCGTAGCGGGAGAAGGTCACCAGGGCGTCGACCACCTGCTCGGCGTCATGGCCGGCGGCGCGGGCGTTCCACAGCGCCAGCGGGGTGATGCGGTAGGTGTGGATGTGTTCGGGGGCCCGTTCCAGTTCGGCGAACGGGGCGATGGCGGCCCGCGCGGCTCCGGCCTGCTCGTGGTCGACCTCGAGCAGCACGGTCTTATCGGACTGGACGATCAGCGGGCCGTCGGTCATGGGTGCACCTGGAGCAACGTCATTGGGCCCATTATCCGGAGTCGGCTGACACGACCGACGTCACCCGGTGCACAGCAAACTCCCGCATCCGGCCCTGGGCGGGGTCGAAGGCCATCAGGTGCCCGCCGTGCACCGAGATCGGGGTGATGACCCGCTGGGTGGCCACCCCGGCCGCGTCGACGTAGCCCATCAGCACGTCCTTGCCGTGCACGGCGGCCTGCTGCAGCAGTGCCATCGCGACCGCTGGGTCCACCCGCATCCCGCCCAGCGGGGAGGCGTCCACCCGGCGCAGCACCGAGACCACGGTGGCCAGGCGTCTCCGGGTTCGGCCTGTTGTGCGCGCGCAGCCGTCCTGCGCACCGGGCTGCCGGGTACCCGTGCGCCGCGACGGCGCAGGTCGACGATCGCCCCGGAGGAGTCCTCGGCCGCCGGTGCGAAGCCGTCGCGGCGCAGCGCGGCCAGCACCTCGGCGATCGGCGCCTGCGACACCGCCACCGTCGGCGCGAGCAGTCGCACTTCCAGGTGGGCCATCGCCGGCGCGGCCACGGCGTGCGCGAGCAGGACCGGATCGTCACAGCGGATGAACGATGCGGCGATACCGACCCGCAGCTGGCCGTGCCGACGAGCGACGTCGTTGATGAGATAGGTCAGACCCTGGGGGACAGGGGTTTTCGAGTGCTTCTCGAAGAACGTCTGCAGTCCGTCGGCGGTGCGGCCGATGTCGAGGGCGTGCCGGATTGACTGCTCGCTGACTCGGTAGACCATCGCCGCTCCGGCCGATTCGACGGTGGCCACCGCGGCCAGTTCGTCGGCGAGTTCGCGTTCCAGCGGACCGGGCACCACCACGGTCAGGTCGGCCTGGACCAGGAAGTAGTCGATGGGTGCGGGCAGTGCCGTGGTCATCGCGGCCGTGGCGGCGTCGTCGCCGTCGGCCAGCAATGCCCGCCCCGGGGTGGCCGAGGCGCATCGCGCCCGGTCAGCCCCACCGCGTGGGCCTCGTCGAGCAGGTGCGCGACCGGCGCGGGCTGCAGCCGCGCCGCCCACCGCGGGCCGGCGCCAGATCAACGCCGCGGGAGGCGCGGGCCGCGTCCACCGACGACCCCGGCCGGCAGCTCCGCGAGCATGCCGAGCAGCAGTCGGCGATCCAGTGGCGCGGCGGTGGAGTACAGCGAATCCGACAGTGCCGCATAGTGTTTTCCGTCCGGACCGCGACTGCCGATCAGCCCGGGCCGGGACGGGCAGATCCAGCCAGGTGCGTGGCCAGCAGCAGCCAGCGCGACGCCGGGGCGGATCCGGCGAATCGGTCGGCGGCCACCGTCGGTGCCCAGTAGGTCAGCCGCGTCGCCCGGGAGGTGGCGGATCGGGCACCCCGCTGGCGATCAGTCCGGCGGCCGCCGCCAGTTCCAGGATCAGGCCGAGGCGCTGCTCGTCGATACCGGTGGCCTTGGCTCAGCCGCTTGGCCTCCCGGACGCCGAGGCCGCCGCTGCGTAGCTCGGGAACCGGGCGCCACCGACAGGGTTTCCAGCGACCACCTCGACCTGGCGCAGCAACTCCATCGCCGCGCCCGCCGCCGACGCGTCGGCGTGTGGCGGTGCGTGGTGGCGATCACCGGATCGGGTGGGGTGCAGCGTGACGGGGCCCGGTTCCTCATCGCGCAGCACCTGCCCGACGTCACGCGGCAGGATCACCGTCTCGGTCGTCGACCTGACGCAACAGACCGGCGGCGAGGAGCCGCTGCACCGGACGGTCGGTCGGGGTGCCGGGGGCAGCGTCGCGGGTGCGGCCCACCGGCGAACCCGATCACCAACCGCTCCAGCACATCGCGCTGCCGGTTCGTCGAGACCGTCGATCACCGCGCGCAGTTCCGCCGGCGTGCCGCACCGCGTCCTCGAGGACGACCTGGCCGGGGTACCAGGGCAGCGCCGCGGCGGCCTCGGCCGACACCCGCAGGTCCGTCATCCCCCCACACCAGGGCGCGATCCCGCAGGTCGTCGACGGCCGCCACACGTCGTTACCGGCCGCCCGGCCGATCGAGCATCGCCAGCAACTCGCCGACCGGCACGGCGGCGTGGTCGGCATGCAGTACCAGCAGGGCGTCGAGTACCGCCAGTCGCAGGAAGTCCAACTCGTCGGCGGCGGCCTTGACCGACTGCCGTGACCCGGCCCGGGCCGCCAGGGCCGCGGTGCTACCGGGGGCCGGCTGGGCCAGGTCAGGACGCAGTTCGAGGAGCCGGATCAGTTTGTCGTCGGGCAGGGCGGCCAACCACGAACCCAGCGGCTGGCCTCGGGTCGCGCGCGTCTCGGTCATCGCTGACCAGGGTAAAACAGCGCTCTTCGGCGCGGGCGCGGCCGACAGGTGTCAGAATGATGGCGTGGCAGAGAATACGAAACACAGGTACGTCGACAACGGCTGGCCGACCCGGGATCCCGAGGACCATCCGGTGAGCGAATTGGCGTCGCCGACCTGGTCGGTGCGCTGTCCCCGTTTGGGGACGTCACGTTCCCGCTTCCGGCCTCGACGCTGCCGTACGTTCACCCGGTCACCGTCGTCAACAGGTAGCGGTGAGCGGCGGTCCCTCCGGGACACCCCGTCTCTCGCACCTCGATGACCGGGGCGCGGCGCGCATGGTCGATGTCGGCGAGAAGGTGGCGACCGCCCGCAGTGCGACCGCGGTGGGCGCCGTTGCACACCACCGCAGAGGTGATCGACCTGATCGCCTCGGGCGGTCTGCCCAAGGGCGATGCTCTGGCCACCGCCCGGGTGGCAGGGATTCTTGCAGCCAAACGCACCAGCGATCTGATCCCGTTATGTCACCAGATTGCCCTCAGCGGTGTCGACGTGGACTTCGACATCGGTTCGCAGACGATCGGTCTCACCGCCTCGGCGCGCACCACGGATCGCACCGGTGTGGAGATGGAGGCGTTGACCGCGGTCAGCGTCGCGGCGTTGGCCGTCTACGACATGATCAAGGCCGTCGATCCCGCCGCGCGGATCGAGGGTATCCGGGTACTGCGCAAGGAGGGCGGCAAGACCGGCCTCTGGACCGCCCAGCCATGAGCCGTACCGCCCGGGTGATCATCGCCTCGACGCGCGCGGCCGCCGGCATCTATGCCGACCGTTGCGGTCCGATCGTCCGGGATTGGTTGTGCGAGCGCGGGTTCGACGTTCCGGCGCCGGTCGTCGTCGCCGACGGCGATCCGGTACGGAACGCCTTGCTGGCTGCCGTGGACGACGGGCCCGACCTCGTCATCACCTCCGGTGGAACCGGCATATCGCCGACGGACCGCGACGCCGCAAGCCACCGAGGACGTGCTCGACTATCAGATTCCCGGCTTGGCCGACGCGATCCGCCGGTCGGGGCTGCCCCGGGTGCCCACCGCGGTGCTGTCGCGGGGCGTATGCGGGGTGGCGGGCAGGTCTCTGGTGGTGAATCTGCCGGGTTCGACGGGCGGAGTCCGAGACGGCCTGGCGGTGCTGGCGGAGGTTATCGACCATGCGCTGGAACAACTTTCGGGGGGAGACCACTGATGACCCGCATCGTCCGGGCTTCGGTCACCGAGCAGGCGATCCTGCTGGCCGAGCACGAGCATCTCGTCGCCAACGCCACCGCGGGTGCCGTGGTGGGCTTCGCCGGCATCGTGCGCAACCACGACGGCGGTCGCGAGGTTCAGCACCTGGAGTACTCCGCGCACCCGCACGCCGAACAGGTCCTGTTCGAAGTCCTCGCCGAGATCGCGGCCGCCGCACCCGGCGTGCGGGCGATCGCCGCGAGTCACCGCATCGGGCGGCTTGGGATCGGTGAGGCCGCTCTGGTCGCCGCCGTCGCCGCCGACCATCGGGCCGCTGCCTTCGGCACCTGCGCCCGACTTGTCGACACCGTCAAAGAACGGCTTCCGGTGTGGAAGCACCAGTTCTTCGCCGACGGCACCGACGAGTGGGTGAACTCGGCCTGACTGCCGGTCCGCGTGCTCAGCCGGCGGCGGGCGGAGCAGCGACGGGTGCGGGAGCTGGTGCGGGAGCGGCGTCGCCCGGGATCGGGGCGGTGAACGAGCGCTGGGCCAGTGCGAGCAGCAGATCGTTGCGGTCGATCTCCTCGTTCTTCAGTGCGTGCCACAACTCCCTCATGTAGGAGACGTTCGGGTTGCCAGCCTGCCCCGGATCGGTGCTGGTGCCCGGGGGAGGGCTGTCCGGGCTCGGCAGATGCGGCACGCCCTCGGGGGCCGCGGCGACGACCGTGCCATCCGGTGCGGGCGTGCCCGGCGCGGCGGCGGGGACCACGGTTGCCGGTTCCGCGGAGTTCGCGGCCGGGACGACGACCGCAGCCGGGTCGGCGGGGGCCGCCGGGGCCGGGACAGGCGTAGCCGGCACCACCGGGGGAACCGCGGGATCGGCCGGCGCCATCGGAGCCGGGGCGATCATGCTGGCGGCCTTGATGGTGGCGGCGGACGAGGGCATCGCGGCATCGACGATCACGACCTGATCGGGGCCGACGGTCGTGTCGGCGATGGAGATGATCTCCGGCGCCGGGGCGGCGGGCGCGAGGAGTTCCTCGGTGGCCGGGGCGCCGTCCTGGGGCGCCGGCGCCGGGAGTTCCTGCGGGGCCGGGGCGGGGACAACCTCAGCCGGTGCCGGGACACCCTGGGGGGCCGGGGCGGCGTCCTGGGGCGCCGGCGCGGGAAGGTCCTGCGGAGCCGGTACGGCATCGGCCGGCGCCGGCAGATCAGCAGGGGCCGGCACGGGCAGTTCCTCGGGAATCACCGGGGCGCCCTGTGCGGCGGCCGGCGCCGGAGCGTCGACCGGGGTGTCGGCAGGCGCAGCGGGTGCCTCGTAGGTGACCTCGACGGTGGTGACATCGCGCGGGGTCGGCCCGGACAGGCCACGGCCGCACACCGGCCAAGCCCCCTTGCCCTGACCGGCCAGCACCTTCTCGGCAATCGCGATCTGCTGCTCACGGGTGGCCAGATTGGCCGCCGACGCGAACTGCCCGCCTCCGTAGCCCAGCCAGGTGCTCGGGGCGAACTGCAGACCGCCGTGATAGCCGTTGCCGGTGTTGATCGCCCAGTTGCCGCTGGACTCGCAGCCGGCGACGGTGTCCCACTCCGAATCCGTCGCGGCCTGAGCCCCGGCGGCCAGGCCGAGGCTGCCGCCGCCGATCACGGCACCGGTCACGGCGATCTTCGCGACGCCGATCGACGGCGTGGTGGGCTTACGGTGGCGTCCGCTCATGGGTCGGTCCTCTCTGGAAGAACGCGCCTGCGGGTCGGCTGTCGGGTTCTGGGCACAAGGCTGCCCAACCGCGATCGTCTGCGGCGTGATCCCGGGAGCTGATGGGCTCCGATACCGGCGGACCGATTCGGTCCTCCGCCTCCATCCCAAAAATGCTCGGTGTGCCCTCCGCTCCATGGATGGAGCTCGGCGCGAGAAGCGGAGGGGGCCTGCCACGAGGGGCTGGCCGTCAACGACGGTATCGGCTGCCCCCGCGAACGTCATCTTTTGGCCCGGGGTGCATTTCGCCTGTTGGCAAAGCCTCACAAGTCCCTAAAGGCCCAGCGTCCGCGCAGGTGGAGCGGTGACTTTATTGCTCCGTGGCCACGCTGTGATATGTCCGTGATGTGACGGAAATCACGATCAGCCGCCCGCAAACGGGGGGAGGACGTCCAATGTCTGGTGAGCCCGCAGCACAGTGGTTGGCTCGCGAACCGCCACCCCGTCGGCGAGGTATGAACACTTCTGTAACACAAGTGCCATTTTGTCACTCTGACCACACAGTTCACGGAGGGCAGCCGCGACGGTCGCACCCTCGGGCAGTCGGAGGATGACGGTTTCCGTTCCGGCCGCGTCGCGGGCCGCAGCAAAGAACCGAACGGTGACCGGCATGAGTGCAGTGACGTCGGTCATAGTCAGCCCCCGATGGCGCTCATCGGGCGGGTCGGCTGCACGAAATCGGGGCTGTTGATGCCGTGACCGGCGGCCTTGACCCACATGGCCGCCCGCCAGGCGGATTCGATTTCGTCGTCGCACGCGCCGGCGCGCAGCAGGCTGCGCAGGTCTGTCTCCTCGGTGGCGAACAGGCAGCTGCGTACCTGACCGTCGGCGGTCAGCCGGGTGCGGTCGCATGCCGAGCAGAACTCGTCCGACACCGAGGCGATGATTCCCACCGTCGCCGGGCCCCCGCCGACCAGCCAGAGCCGGGCCGGCGCCGAGCCGCGCGGTGCGGGATCGGGAGCCAGCTCGAATCGGCGGCGCAGGGCCGCGATGATGTCGTCGGCGCCCACCGCGGACTCGCGGCTCCACTGGTGTGAGGCGTCCAGCGGCATCTGCTCGATGATCCGGAGCTGATAACCGTGGTCCAGGCAGAACTGAAGAAGCTCGGTGGCGTCGTCGAGGCCGGACACCGGATCGAGGACGGCGTTGACCTTCACCGGTGCCAGGCCTGCGGCGGCGGCCGCGGCGAGACCGTCGAGCACCTCGTCGAGCCGGTCCCGGCGGGTGATCGTGGCGAAGTGCCGCGGATCGACGGTGTCCAGCGAGACGTTCACCCGGTCCAGCCCGGCGGCGGCCAGGCCCTGTGCACGGGCTGCCAGCCCCACACCGTTGGTGGTGAGAGCGATCTCCGGCCGTGGATCGAGGTGGGCGGTGGCGGCGACGATGTCCTCGAGGCGCCGGTACAACAGCGGCTCACCGCCGGTGAACCGGACGTTGGTGATGCCGAGTCGGGTGACGGCCAGCCGTAGCAGCCTGGTCAGTTCGTCGAAGGTCAGCACCGCGTCGGCCGGCAACCAGGCCAGACCGTCGGCGGGCATGCAGTAGGTGCAACGAAGGTTGCAACGATCGGTGAGCGAGACACGAAGATCGGTGGCTGCACGGCCGAAGGTGTCCACCAGGGGACCGCTGCGCGGCATCTCGGCCCGCAGCGGTGCGCGGTCGCGGCGAACGGCCGGCAGGCCGAGGGTGGTGGGGGTCACGGCCGAACCTGATGCGGGGCCGAGGCCCAGTCATGGGCCCGGTCGACGGGAACGATCTCCTTGCCCAACGGCATCAGCGACACCGGGATGAGTTTGAGGTTGGCCAGCGCCAGGGGGATGCCGACGATGGTCACCGCCATCGCGATGGCGGTGATGATGTGCCCGATCGCCAGCCACACCCCGCACAACACCACCCAGATGATGTTGCCGACCGTGGCGCCGGGCCGGGGTCCGGGCTTGTCGATGACGGTCCGGCCGAACGGCCAGAGCGCGAACAGGGCGATGCGCGCCGAGGCGAATCCGAAGGGGATGGTCACGATGAGAACAAAGCACACCAGTGCTGCCAGGAGGTAGCCCAGGGCCAGCCACAGACCGCCGAAGATCAACCAGATGATGTTCAGGATCAGGCGCATGTCTTCCTCCGGCAGTCACGACAGCCTACCGAACCAAAATAGGGCTGCTGGCCGCCGCGGCCGTTGAGTAGGATCTCTCAGGCGTCCTGCCGCGGGCGCATGGTCACGTCAGACAAGCAGGTGAGATCCAGTGCCGACCGGCAAGGTGAAGTGGTACGACTCCGACAAGGGGTTCGGCTTTCTGTCCCAGGAGGACGGTGAGGACGTCTACGTCCGCGCTTCGGCCCTGCCCGACGGCGTCGAGGGCCTCAAGGCCGGTCAGCGCGTCGAATTCGGCGTGGCCACCGGGCGGCGCGGCCCGCAGGCTTTGAGTGTCAAGCTGATCGACCCACCGCCCAGCCTGTCGCGGACGCGTCGAGAAGCCGCACCCGCCGCGGAACACAAGCACAGCCCCGACGAACTGCACGGCATGGTCGAGGACATGATCACCCTGCTCGAGGGTGCGGTCCAGCCCGAACTCCGGCGTGGACGCTATCCCGACAAGAAGGTCGCCCGCCGGGTGTCCGAGGTCGTCCGCGCGGTGGCGCGGGAACTCGACGCCTAACGGGCGGACGCGCCCGCCCAGTCCAGCTTGATCGACCACTCCGCGTGCGGAAGGTCGTGCAGATCCCCGTTCTGGTCCTTCACCAGGGTGAGGAGTTGGACCACCAGTCCCACCAGTCGGCCCCGATGCGGGTCGACGGTCGGAATGGTCACTGCCAGTTGGGTTCCCGGACGGTAGGCGGTGGTGGTGGTATCCCGCTCGTCCTCATAGACCCGCAGCAGCCGCCACGGTGCGCGGCTGATGGACGCGGGCACCGACAGTTGCACGGGATATCGCCCGCTCACCGAAAGTTCGCCCTGCGCACCGCCTTTGACGCAATCGTCCAGGTTGACCACGTTGCAGTACAGGTAGGGGTCCACCCGCACGGTCGAGCCGTGGGAATAGGCGCTGATCTGCGGCAGCGGCGAGCCCTGGTGGCGCATCAGCGCCCAGGCCCCGACCCCGGCGCCGACGGCGGCGAGCAGTACCGACCCGGCTGCGATCCAGGCAATCCACCGTTTCACCGCTGCGCCACCGCCATCCCCTCGGGTTCGGCCACCACCGGGCGGTTGCCGCCGAAGCCGGGTATCAGCGAGGCGCCGCGGTAGCTGACGACGGTCTGTGCCAGTCCCGGGATCAGCAGTGCGGTGATCGCGGTGAACCCGACCCACAACTCCGTGTACACCAGCACTCCCATCGCTCCGCCGAGAACCCACGCCAGTTGCAGCACCGATTCCGAACGGCCGAACGCCGACGCCCGGGACTCCTCGGGCAGATCGTGCTGCAGCGAGGCGTCCAGCGACGCTTTCGCGATCGCACTCGCCCCCGAGGTGACGAACGTGGCGACCGCCGCGACGACCAGACTCCCCGTCACCGCCGCGACCAGGGCAAGAGCGGTGACCGCGATCGCCGCCCGCACCACCAGCGTGGCGGGCCGGCCCAGCGTGAGCCGGGCTGCGGTGAAATTACCGGCGAAGTTCCCCACGCCCGCCGCGACGCCGATGGTGCCCAGGATGCCCAGCTGAACCCAGCCGCTGGCGTCATGCGCCTTGGCGACGAACGCCGGGTAGAGGAACAGAAAACCCACCATCGTCTTGATCGTGCAGTTGCCCCACAGGCAGGTGATGATGTTGCGCCCCAACGGCTGTCGTCGGGGACCCTTGGTGATGACCTCGGTGGGATTCTCATCGAGCCAGTCCCACTCGCCGCCGTGACCGTGGTAGGTCAACGTGGTCGGGACCTCACCCTCGGTGGACTCCACCCACTTGGGGATCCGCATCGTCAGCGACGCACCGGCCAGTGTCACGAAGACGACGACGAACAGCGCGCCGGGCAGGTCCAGCAGTGTGGAGAACAACCACTCCGCCCCGGCGGCGACCCCACCGCCGACGATCGTCCCGCCGATCAGACCGAACATCGTCAGCCGCGAGTTGACCCGCACCAGATCGATCGTGGGCGGCATCACCCGTGGTGTGACCGCACTGCGCAACACCGAGAAGGACTTGGACAGCACCATCATTCCCAGCGCGCACGGGTAAAGCACCCAGGAGGCATAGCTGCCGGTGGCGGGGTCGTAGTTCATGATCAGCACCACCGCGAGCATGGTGCGCAGCAGAAACGACGCCGATAGCGCCGCGCGCCGGCCATGTTGAAGGCGGTCCAGTGCGGGACCGATCAACGGCGCGATCACCGCGAACGGCGCGATCGTGATCAACAGATACAGCGCCACCCGGCCCTTGCTCTCGCCGGTGGCGGCCGCGAAGAACAGGGTGTTTGCCAACGCCACCGCCATCGCCGAGTCCACCGCGAAGTTGGCCACCACCGGCCAGGTCAGCGCCGTCAGCCCGGATTTGTCGGCGCCATCGGCCGTCGCGGCCCGGTGCACCATCGAGTACATCCGCGAACCCATCTCCGTGGCGGCCCGGGTGACCCGCGGCCGGTCGGCGTTGTCGGCGCGGTCGTCGTCATCCCCGAGGTCGCGGTACGCACTGCGGCGGTCGCCCTCCAGCGGTGGCAGGTAGCGGTTGGCCCGGTCGGAATCGGCCCGGCCGTCGCGGGGCCGCCGGACGCGACCGGAGCCGGGGGACCGCCGGCGGTTGCGGTCACCGGGAGCATCGCTCGGATAGTTCGCCATGCCGGGATGGTCGCGGAGTCGCGGGTCGAGGCGGCCGGACCCGGCCGCCGGACCGGCGCCCGGGTGCACTCGCCGCGGTCCAGACACGGTGTCGATTGTCCCCCATGAAGCCCGGGGTCATCGTGCGGCCGACCGGCGTGCCCAACCTTGGGTGCGGTGAGGCAAGATTGACCGGTGATGGACAGCGTCATCGACACCGCCGATCCCGCGGCCGCGGCCACACCCGCCGGGCCGTCGGAGGAGGTTGCCGCGATCCTCTCCGGCGCCGAGGCGCTGGCCCGCGAGGCGGTCATCGAGTTCAGTGGCGACACTGTCGGTGCTTATCTGGGGATGAGCATCGACGACGACGCCGCCGCCACCCACCGCTTTCTGGCGACCTTGCCGGGTTACCAGGGCTGGCAGTGGGCCGTCGTGGTCGCCGCCTGTCCGGGAGCCGACCACGCCACCATCAGCGAGGTGGTGCTCATTCCCGGCCCGACCGCGCTGCTGGCGCCGCCGTGGGTGCCGTGGGAACAGCGGGTCCGGCCCGGCGATCTCGGGCCGGGTGATCTGCTGGCACCGCTGCCCGACGACCCGCGGCTGGTGCCCGGCTTTCTGGCCACCGGCGACCCCCTGATCGACGACACCGCCCGGGACGTCGGGTTCGGCCGCCGCCGGGTGCTCAGCGCATTCGGCCGCGACGATGCCGCGCAGCGCTGGCATGACGGCGATCACGGTCCCGCCGCAGCGATGGCGCGCTCGACCAAGCGGGTGTGCCGCGACTGCGGATTCCTGGCTCCGCTGGCCGGTGCGCTGGGCGCCATGTTCGGTGTGTGCTGCAACGAGATGGCCGCCGACGGCCAGGTCGTCGATTTCTTCTACGGCTGTGGGGCCCATTCGGACACCCCCGCCCCGGCCGGGTCGGGCTCACCGCTGTACGAGCCGTACGACGACGGGGTGATCGAGGTGGCGGCGGTCGAGCTCAGCGTCGTCGAGACGACGACGCCCGAGGCGCCGATCGAGCCGGAATCCGCCGCCGAACCGGAACCTGGCGAACCGGAACCGGCCGAACCGGAACAGGCCGAACCGCCGGAGACGGTCACGGCGGATGGCGTCGACGAGGCAGCGGTTCAGGACGACCTACCGGCCGGGCCGGAAGGCCCGAGCGGACTCGACTAACCCTCGGCTGCGGCTTTGATCCGCTGCAGCGAGAGGTTCATCCCGTCGAGCAGTTCCTTCTCGAACGGCTCGATTCCGCCCAAGGCCGCCTTGGTCATCGCGGCGGAGATCACCGTCACGCCGTTCTCGGCGTGCCGGGTCTCGGTGAGGCGGGTGCCGGTGGCGGTGGGTTCGAGTTCGTAGCTCCACACGGTGGTGTTGATCGGAACCCGGAAGGAGAACTTTCGTTCCGGGACGACTTCGGTGATCACCGACGTCGTCGGCCAGAACAACGGCCCACGCCGGTTCAGGTTGAGAGTGCGGGTTCCCGGGCGAATCGGCCCCAGCGCCTTCATGATTCGGCATTGCGGACTCCATTGCGGCATCCGGCTGACGTCGGAGACCAAGGCCCAGACCTTGCTGACCGGGGCGTTGATCTCGATCTCCGCCTTCAGAAGTGGCGCTGCCATGATTCTCCTTCGTTCATTGCCGTTTGGGCTCATTCCAGTCCGGTTTGTGCCCCGCGGGCGCCCCTGCGGGACGCCGACCGTTGCCAGAGGAAAATCGACAACCCGAACAGGCCCACCCCGAGTCCGGCGACCGTGACCGGACGCCAATCCTTCAGGTCGGCGATGGTGAACGCGGCCAGGGTGGCCAGCGCCCACAGCACCGCGCCGGCGGCGATCACCGGCCGCGGATCCCGCAGTGCGGCCGGCAACTCCGGGGGAACCTTCTCCGTCAGCGGGCTGTTCGGGGACATCGCGTTCACGGTATCCGACGAGTGCTGGGCGTACGTTGGCGGCGTGCATCCCAGGGAGGACCAAGCGGGTGATGGGCGAGTCGCGACCGTCATCGACATCACCGATCCGTCCGATGTGCGGGTCGACGACTTCCGCGACCTCAACAGCGTCGATCGCCGCCCGGACCTGCCCGGCGGCAAGGGACTGGTGATCGCCGAGGGTGTGCTGGTGGTCCAGCGCATGCTGGCCTCGCGGTTCGCCCCGCACGCCTTCCTGGGCACCGACCGGCGGCTGGCCGAACTATCCGCCGACCTCGCCGGTGTCTCGGCCCCGTTCTTCCGGGCCTCGCCAGAGGTGATGGCGGATATCGTCGGCTTCCACCTCAACCGCGGTGTTCTGGCCGCCGCCCGCCGGCCGGCCGAACCGGGCCTGTATGACGCGCTGGCCGGTGCCCGTACCGTCGCGGTACTCGAGGGTGTCAACGACCACGAGAACCTCGGCTCGATCTTCCGCAACGCCGCGGGACTCGGCGTGGACGCGGTGGTCTTCGGCACCGGTTGCGCCGACCCGCTGTACCGCAGGGCGGTCCGGGTGTCGATGGGCCACGCCCTGCTGGTCCCGTTCGCCAGGGCCGACCGGTGGCCGGCAGATCTCTATCGCCTGCGGGACAACGGTTTTCGGCTACTGGCCATGACGCCGGGTGCCGATGCGCGACCGCTGTCCGAGGTGATGGCCGGACTGCGCGATGAGAAGGTGGCGGTGCTGGTCGGGGCGGAGGGGCCGGGTCTGACGCAGACGGCCCAGCGTGCCGCCGACGCCCGGGTCCGCATCCCGATGTCGCGCGGCACCGACTCGCTCAACGTCGCGACTGCGGCGGCGCTGGCCTTCTACGAGAGGGCCCAGACCCTCAGGCACTAGCCTGCTGTTCATGTCCGGCGAGGATTCCACCCCCTGGGGGACCGGCCTGACGGTCGCGGCTTTCGTCGCGGCGGTCACCGCCGGTGCCGTCGTGGTGCTCAGTATGGGGATGACCCGCGTTCATCCACTGGTGTCGGTGGGGCTGAACGTCATCGCCGTCGGGGGATTGGCGCCCACGCTGTGGGACTGGCGCAGGCAACCGGTGCGACGGTGGTTCGTTCTCGGCGCGGCGGCCGGGGTGGCCGTCGGCTGGATTGCGATGCTCGCGCTGGCGATCCGTTAGATCAGCGCTCGCCGCTGGTGCGCACCCCGAGCAGAACGTCTTCCCAGGCGGGAACGGCCGGCTTGCGACCGGTCCGCTTGGCCGACGGCCGAGGCGCGGGCCGGGTTTGGGGCTCGGCCTGAACCTGCGGTGCCGGCGGCGACGTGTCTGCAGGGGCCGCAGCGGCGGGCGCGGCCGGGACCTCGAACTCGAGTTGGGCGACCGGGGCCACCGGACGGAGCGGACGTTCGAATTCCGGATCGATCAGCTCGCTGGCGGCCTCGTCGATCGCGGTGACGGTGCCGCCATGTGCGCCGGGGGAGAACCGGAAATGCGCGACGTTCTCCGAAAGCCCGGCCTGCCACTCCATCCGGATGGTCCAGCGGCCGTCCTCGGTGCGCCAGGCATCCCAGGTGGTGTCCGCGCTGCCCAGTCCGCGATCGGTGAGTGCGGCGTTGATGGTCTCCAGCAGCGTCTCCACGGCGGGCCCGTCAGCCAGCACCGGATGCGCGGCGGTCGCCAGCTCGGCGGCGCGCTCACGCTCCAGCAGGACCGGGTGAGCGAAGCGCTCGACCTTCGACACTTCCATTCCGGAGGACTCCGCGACCTCCTGAACCGACGCGCCTGCCCGAATCCGGGCCTGAATGTCCTTGGGTCGCAGCACGCCTCTGACCTCTTTGTCTCTCGGATTTTGGCCCGGGTGAGACCGCTCGCCGCGCGCGGCGGCGCGTAACCGGTCATCGAGCCGGATCAGGAACTTGTCGGCCGGATCGCCACCCTCACAGATGATGTGCTTCCCGTCGACATCGAGCCCGATAATTGTCAGTTCCCGCATGCCGACCTCCTTTGCACCGGACCTTACCGACCTGCCGTTGACATAACGGACAGGACACGCCCGTGTTACAGATGAGGTTGCCGGATTCTCAGAGGCGTTCGACGACCCAGTCCACGCACCGGGTCAACGCGCTGACGTCGTCGGGTTCGATCGCCGGGAACATCGCCACCCGGAGTTGGTTGCGACCCAGCTTGCGGTACGGCTCGGTGTCGACGATGCCGTTGGCCCGCAGCACCTTGGCCACCGCCGCGGCGTCGACCTCGTCGTTGAAGTCGACGGTGCCGACCACCTGGGAACGCAACCCCGGATCGGAGACGAACGGGGTGGCGAACGGTGAAGCCTCTGCCCAGGAGTACAGCCGCGACGACGAATCCGCCGTGCGTTTGACCGCCCAGTCCAGGCCGCCGTTGCCCAGCATCCAGTCGATCTGCTCGGCCATCAGCACCAGCGTGCCGATCGCCGGGGTGTTGTAGGTCTGGTTCTTGAGGCTGTTGTCGACCGCGATCGGCAGCGACAGGAAATCCGGAACCCAACGCCCCGACGTGGCGATGGACTCGATGCGGGCCAGGGCGGCCGGCGACAGAATCGCCAGCCACAGCCCCCCGTCGCTGGCGAAGTTCTTCTGCGGTGCGAAGTAATAGGCGTCGCACTCGGACACGTCGACCGGCAGGCCGCCGGCCGCAGAGGTGGCGTCGATGAGCACCAGGGCGTCCCCGGCGGGGCGCTGCACGCCGACCGCAACGCCGGTCGAGGTCTCGTTGTGCGCCCACGCGACGGCGTCCACCGATGGGTCGGACTGCACGCCCGGGGCGCTGCCCGGGTCGGCCTTCACCACGATCGGGTCGCCGACGAACGGGTTGGCGGCCACCGCCGAGGCGAACTTGGCGCTGAACTCCCCGAACGTCAGATGCAGGGACTTCTTGTCGATCAGGCCGAAGGCCGCGGCGTCCCAGAACGCCGTCGCACCCCCGTTGCCCAGGATGACCTCGTAGCCGTCGGGCAGCCGAGAACAGCTCACGCAGGCCCTCACGCACCCGCCCCACCAGGTTCTTGACCGGAGCCTGCCGGTGCGAGGTGCCGAACAGGCCGGCGGCGGTGCTGCTCAGCGCGGACAATTGCTCGGGCCGCACCTTCGACGGGCCGCAGCCGAAGCGGCCGTCGGCGGGCTTGAGGTCGGCGGGGATGAGGAGCTGGGCGGCATCGGGCATGGGGACAAGAGTAGAAGTCGGCGCTGGCACCGGCGAAATCGAGCGGCCCGGCGAGTGGCCAGAATCATGGACAAGTATGCGATACCTGCGGTACCGTTTTGACAAGGGGCGCCCCAATGTAAACCCAAACGGAGGGCTGTCGATGGCACGGACCAAGCTGGTCAGGCGTTGGCGGCGAAACATGGAGGTGCGCGACGACGCCCGCTACGTCGACATGCTCACCACCCTCTCCGACGGGTCGGTGCGACGGAACTTCAACCCCTACACCGACATCGACTGGGATGCCCCGGAGTTTGCCGTCACGGCCGACGACGAGCGCTGGATTCTGCCGGAGACCGATGTGTTCGGCCGCCATCCCTGGTATCGGGCACAACCGGTCGGCACGCAGATCGCGATCGGCCAGTGGCGGCAGGCCAATGTCGCCAAAGTCGGCCTGCAGTTCGAATCGATCCTCATCCGCGGGTTGATGAACTATTCGTTCTGGGTGCCCAACGGCTCACCGGAATACCGGTACTGCACCCACGAGGCCATCGAGGAGTGCAACCACACCCTGATGTTCCAGGAGATGGTCAACCGCATCGGCGTCGACGTCCCGGGTATGCCCCGACTGCTGCGCTGGCTCTCGCCGCTGATCCCCCTGGTTCCCGGCCCGCTTCCGATTCCGTTCTTCTTCGGGGTGCTCGCCGGCGAGGAACCGATCGACCACACCCAGAAGGCCGTGCTCCGCGAGGGCAGGGAACTGCATCCCATCATGGCGAAGGTGATGGCCATCCATGTGGCGGAGGAGGCCCGGCACATCTCGTTCGCCCATGAGTACCTGCGCAAGCGCCTGCCCCATCTCAACCGCCGGCAGCGTCTGATGCTGTCGGTGAACGTGCCGCTGATCATGCGCATCCTGTGCCAGGCGATCCTGGTTCCGCCGCGGAGCTTCTTCCGGGAGTTCGGCATCCCGATGCAGGTCCGCAAGGAGTTGTTCTTCCGCTCGCCGGATTCCCGAAAGTGGTTGCAGGACATGTTCGGTGACGTGCGGATGCTGTGCTATGACACCGACCTGATGAACCCGTTGGCGAGACTGGTCTGGCGGATCTGCAGGATCGACGGACCGCCCAGCCGGTATCGCGGTGAGCCACAGCGCTCGCACCTCGAGGCCGTCGCCTAACCGCATGCCCCACGTCATCACCCAGTCGTGTTGCAGCGACGGGTCGTGTGTCTACTCCTGCCCGGTGAACTGCATTCACCCCGCGCCCGGCGAACCCGGGTTCGCGCATACCGAGATGCTCTACATCGACCCGTTGGCCTGTGTGGACTGCGGGGCCTGCGTCAGCGCCTGCCCGGTCGGGGCGATCGTTGCGCACACCCGCCTCAGCGCCGAACAACTGCCGTTCCTCGCGGTCAACGCCGGCTTCTACCCGCCCCGCCCCGACGGGTTCAAGGTGCCGCCCACCGCCGCACTCGCTCCGGTGCTGGCAGCGCCCCGGGTGCGACGCGCCGCGGCACCGCTGATGGTGGCGATCGTCGGCTCCGGGCCGGCCGGGATGTACGCCGCCGACGAACTGCTCACCCAGCCCGGGGTGCGGGTCAACGTGTTCGACAGACTGCCGACCCCCTACGGACTGGTACGGGCCGGGGTGGCCCCGGACCACCAGAGCACCAAAGGCGTCACCCGGCTCTTCGACGTGATCAGCCGTCGGCCAGGATTCGGCTTTTATCTCAATGTCGAAGTGGGACAGCATATTTCCCACGCCGAACTCCTCGAACACCACCACGCGGTGATCTACGCCGTCGGATCCCCGGACGAACGCCGCCTCGACATCGAGGGGATGGGCATCACCGGCACCGGCAGCGCCACCGAGACGGTCGCCTGGATCAACGGCCACCCGCATTTCGCCGACCGCGAGATCGGCCTGGCCCACCCCCGGGTGGTCGTCATCGGCAACGGTAACGTCGCCCTCGACATCGCCCGCATCCTCACCGCCGACCCGGAAACGCTTGCCGGGACAGATGTTTCCGATACCGCGCTGCGGGCCCTGCGCGCCTCGGCGGTGCGGGAGGTCATCGTCGCCGCCCGCCGCGGACCGGCCGATTCGGCGTTCACACTGCCCGAACTGATCGGGCTGACAGGCACCGCCGACGTGGTACTCGATACCGCCGACCACGACCTTGTCAAACATGACCTGACGATCGCGAAAGATCCCGTTGTCAGGGCCAAACTCCAGCTACTCTCCGGGCTCCCCGATGCCGCGGCGCCGTGCGAGCGGCCGCGAATCCGGCTGGCCTACCGGCTCACCCCGCGCCGGATAGTAAGCACGCACGGAGGGCCGGGGGGGTATCGGGCGGCCGGCATCGAGTTCCGCCGCACCGGCACCGACGAGCCGGTCACCGTGGACGCCGGACTGGTGCTCAGCTCGATCGGGTACCGAGGCACGCCGATCGCCGGACTGCCGTTCGACACCTCCGCCGCGGTGGTGCCCAACGATGAGGGCCGGGTGATCGACCCCGCGACCTCGCAGGCGGTACCCGGGACCTACGTCGCGGGCTGGATCAAGCGCGGGCCCAACGGTTTCATCGGCACCAACAAGTCCTGCTCCATGCAGACGGTGGCGACGCTGGTGGACGACTTCAACGCCGGATTGCTCGCCGACCCGATCGGGCGTCCGGGGGCGCTGCGCCGGCTCGTGCGGAGCCGGCGGCCGGAGGTGGTCGACGCCGAGGGCTGGCGGGCGATCGACGCCGCCGAGATCGCCCGCGGCGCGGCTACCGGCCGGCCGCGGGTGAAGTTCACCGCGGTCGCGGACATGCTCGCGATCGCCGGCCGTTCGGCGGCGGTACCGCCATGGCGGGAAATCCCGCGCCGGGCCGTGGTGGCCCTACGGTGGGTGCGGGAACGGTGACGCCGGCGCCGTTGCCGTGCGGGTCGGCCTAACCGACGGAGTGTGAGATCTCATCCCAGCCGGGCACGGCGTCCGCCGGCCGCGGCGCGGGTCCGACATACACCGCCGCCGGGCGCACCAACTTGCCCAGCCGTTTCTGTTCGAGGATGTGCGCCGACCATCCCGCGGTGCGCGCACAGGTGAACATCGCGGGCATCATGGTCGGCGGGACCTCTGCGAAGTCCAGAATGACCGCGGCCCAGAACTCCACGTTGGTCTCGATGGCGCGGTCGGGTCGGCGCTCGCGAAGTTCGGCCAGCGCCGCCTGTTCCAGGGCCGCGGCGACCTCGTAGCGGGGCGCGCCGAGTCGCTTGGCGGTCGCCCGCAGCACCCGGGCGCGCGGATCCTCGGCGCGGTAGACGCGATGGCCGAAGCCCATCAACTTCTCCTTGCGGTCCAGGATGTCCCGCACCACGGCGGCCGCATCCCCGGTCCGCTCAGCCTCCGCGATCATCGGGATCACCCGGGCCGGCGCGCCGCCGTGCAACGGACCGCTCATCGCGCCTACCGCGCCGGACAGCGCTGCGGCCACATCGGCTCCGGTGGAGGCGATCACCCGTGCGGTGAACGTCGACGCGTTCATGCCGTGTTCAGCGGCCGACACCCAATAGGCGTCGATCGCCTCGACGTAACGCGGGTCGGGCTCCCCGTGCCAGCGGGTCATGAAGCGTTGCGTGATGGTGGTGCATTCGTCGATCGCGCGCTGCGGGACGGCGGGTTGGTGGATGCCCCGGGCCGATTGCGCGACGTAGGACAGCGCCATCACCGAGGCGCGGGCCAGTTGGGTCCGGGCGCTCTCGTCGTCGATGTCCAGCAGTGGACGGTAACCCCAGATCGGCGCCAACATCGCCAGGCCGGCCTGCACGTCCACCCGGACGTCACCGGTGTGGATCGGCAGCGGGAACGGCTCAGCCGGCGCCAGACCGTCACCGAACCGGCCGTCGACCAGCAGTGCCCACACGTCACCGAAGGTGACCCGATGGGAAACGAGGTCTTCGATGTCAACGCCGCGATACCGCAACGCTCCGCCGTCGCGGTCCGGTTCGGCGATTTCGGTGGTGAACGCCAGCACACCCTCGAGACCCGGGACGAAGCCGTCCGGTAGCGCGGTCATGAGCCGAATTCTGCCATCCCGCGGGGGCGTACCGTGATCGGCGTGGTTGATCCCCAGACACCTGACCCCGCCCACCGGCTGGCATCGATGCGGGTCGAGTACGGCTCGGTGGAGAAAGACGGCAGCAGCGACCTCGATGTCGACTGGCTGGCCGACGGCTGGCTTGTGCTGCTGCACAAGTGGATCCACGATGCCGAGCACGCCGGTGTCGCCGAACCCAACGCGATGGTGCTGGCGACCGTCGACGCCGGCCGGCCGGTGACCCGCACCGTGCTGTGTAAGAGCGTCGACGCCGGCGGCGTGACGTTCTACACCAACTACGATTCCGCCAAGGGCGCGGAACTGGCGGCGACGCCCTACGCCGCGGTGACGTTCCCCTGGTACGCGCTGGGGCGGCAGGTGCATGTGCGCGGCGCGGTCAGCAAGGTCAGCGCGCAGGAGACCGCCGAGTACTGGGCGCGCCGGCCGCGGGGTTCCCAACTGGGGGCGTGGGCCTCCTCGCAATCCCAACCGGTTGCCTCACGCGCGGACCTGTTGGCCCAACTCGACGACGTCACCGCGCGGTTCGCCGATTCCGAAACGGTTCCGGTGCCGCCGCACTGGGGCGGCTATCGCCTGGCAGCCGAGGTCGTCGAGTTCTGGCAGGGGCGGGAGAACCGGATGCACAACAGGATTCGGGTGGTCCCGGCCACCTCGGACGGCGTCGAAGACCGCATCGAACGGATTCAGCCCTGAGGCGTCGGCCATGAACGCACGCACCCCGGCTGTTCGCCGAGCGGAGCCTCCGCGCCGGACCGCATCATCGCTTACGATCGACGGGTGCCTCCTAGCACCGGGGATGACGCGGTCCTCGGACTGCGGGAACGCAAGAAGCAACGCACGCGGGCGACCATCGTCGACGTCGCGTCCCGTCTTTGCGCCGCGCGGGGCTACGAGCACACCACCGTGGAGCAGATCGCCGCAGCCGCCGACATCTCGCCGCGAACCTTCAGCCGGTACTTCCCCAACAAGGAAGCCGTGATCGGTGCGCTCATCGAGGACATCGCTGAGCAGGTGGCCGATGCGCTGGCCCGGCAACCGCGGGACATCACCGAGCACGAGGCGCTGGAACGCGCGCACCTGGAAGTGCTACGTGCTGCCGAGGACGACGAGCCCGGCGCGATGTCCTTCGATCGGGTCAACGGGTTTCTGCAGATCGTCAACGGCTCCCCGATGCTGGGACTGGCGTCGTTCACCTACCGGCCCGAGTCGCCGACGCTTCCGGTGATCGAGGCGCTGGCCCGCCGGATGGGCATCGACGCCGGTCATCGGGCCGTGCGGATCCTCTTCGACACCTCGAAGAGACCTACGCACTATTCACCCGGCTCTGGCAGCCGTGGAACCTGGCAGAACAGCCCCCCTCGGGCGAGCGCGGGCGATAGCGACTACGTTCACTTAGAACGCACAGTAGCGTGACCTCACAACGGGGCCGGCTGGCGCCGTCGAACAGGCAAGAAGGGGTTGATGTGGCCGGGAACGACGACACCGCCTCCCTCCGGTACCCCGGCGGAGAGTTGGACCTGGAGATCGTCCATGCGACCGAGGGTTCGGATGGGATCGCGCTGGGCCCGCTGCTGGCCAAGACCGGCTATACGACCTTCGATCAGGGCTTTGTCAACACCGCGTCGACCAAGAGCGCCATCACCTACATCGACGGCGACGCCGGGATTCTGCGTTACCGCGGCTACCCGATCGATCAGTTGGCCGAGAAGTCGACCTTCATCGAGGTCAGCTACCTGCTGATCTACGGCGAGTTGCCCACCGCCGAGCAGTTGGCCGCGTTCACCACCCAGATTCAGCGGCACACACTGCTGCATGAGGACCTCAAGCGGTTCTTCGACGGCTTCCCGCGCAACGCACACCCGATGCCGGTGCTGTCCAGTGCGGTCAACGCGTTGAGCGCCTACTACCAGGATTCGCTCGATCCACTCGACCACAAGCAGGTCGAGTTGTCGACGATCCGGCTGCTGGCCAAGCTGCCCACCATCGCGGCCTACGCGTACAAGAAGTCGGTCGGCCAGCCGTTCCTGTACCCGGACAACTCGTTGAGCCTGGTGGAGAACTTCCTGCGGATGACGTTCGGTCTTCCGTGCCGAGCCCTATCAGCCCGACCCGGAGATCGTCCGGGCGCTGGACATGCTGCTGATCCTGCACGCCGACCACGAGCAGAACTGTTCGACCTCCACCGTGCGGCTGGTCGGCTCGTCGCAGGCCAACCTGTTCACCTCGATCTCCGGCGGCATCAACGCGCTGTGGGGTCCGCTGCACGGCGGCGCCAACCAGTCGGTGCTGGAGATGCTCGAGCGCATCCGCTCCGAGGGCGGCGACGTGCACGAGTTCGTCCGCAAGGTCAAGAACCGCGAGGACGGCGTCAAGCTGATGGGCTTCGGCCACCGGGTCTACAAGAACTACGACCCGCGGGCACGCATCGTCAAGGAGCAGGCCGACAAGATTCTCGGCAAGCTGGGCGGCGACGACGAACTGCTCGACATCGCCAAGTCCCTGGAAGAGGTGGCGCTGACCGACGACTACTTCGTCGAGCGCAAGCTGTACCCGAACGTGGACTTCTACACCGGCGTGATCTACCGGGCGATGGGCTTCCCGACCCGGATGTTCACCGTGCTGTTCGCGTTGGGCCGACTGCCCGGGTGGATCGCGCACTGGCGCGAGATGCACGAGGAGCCCAACAAGATCGGCCGCCCGCGGCAGATCTACACCGGCTACGGCGAGCGCGACTACGTCCTCCTCGACGGTCGGTAGACCTCACCGCCGTCGCGGCGGCCGGGGGAAGAACCCACTGGTGCGCGCGACGTAATCGTCGTATGCCGCGCCGCGGCTTCGTCGCATTCCCTTCTCCAGCAGGGCTTTTCCCGTCACATTGACCAAGAAATACGTCATCGCCACCGGCGAGACGACGGTCAACAGGCCCGCCGGGTGGCCCAGTGCCAGCAGCCACAGCCCGAACCAGACACAGGCATCGCCGAAGTAGTTCGGGTGCCGCGTCCACGCCCACAGGCCCCGGTCCATGACCGCCCCGGCGTTGGCGGGGTCTCGGGTGAACCGGGCAAGTTGGGCGTCGCCGACGGCTTCGAAGAAGAACCCCACACACCAGACCGCGACGCCCGCGACGCCCACCGGGCCGATCGGGGCGGACTCGTACATCGCGAGTTGGACCGGCAGTGACACCACGAACAGGATGGCGGCCTGCGGCCCGTAGATCGTGCGGGCGACGTACCCGGCGAGGCCGCCGGTCCTGGCGCTGAGGATGGCCGTGTACCGCTTGTCCTCGCCGCGGCCGGCATTGCGGACCCCGATGTGCACGGCCAGGCGCAGGCCCCAGATCGCGGTCAGCGCAAGCACTGTCGCGCGCCGAACGGCGTCGCCGCCGGAGTCCGCGGAGGCCAGGTAGCTGATCACCGCCACCAGGACGAAACCGGGCCCCCAGAAGACATCGACGATGGCGTGCTTGTGCACTCGCATCGCCGCGGCCATGATGACCGCGAAGTATGCGACGACCGCCACCGCGCTGAGCACAAGGTTGGCGCCGATTGCGGCCCACGGCAGGTTCACTGTCCGGCCAGCACGGCCATGGCGGCGTTGTGGCCGCCGATCCCGGAGACCCCGCCACCGCGGCGGGCGCCGGCACCGCACAGCACTATCCGATCGTGTGCGGTGGCCACTCCCCACCGCCGGGCCGGGGTGTCCAGTGGGTCGTCGTCATCGGCGAACGGCCACTGGAGGGCACCGTGGAAGATGTTGCCTCCGGTCAATCCCAGGGCGGACTCCAGATCGAGGGTCGTCTTGGCCTCGATGCATGGACGGTCATCGGAGTCGGTCATGACGACGTCCTGAATCGGTTCGGCCAGAACGGAATTCAACGACTCCAGCACAGCCTCGACCAGATGCTCTCGTGCGTCGGGGTCGGCCGCCTGGAGCTGGTGCGGAACGTGCAGACCGAACACCGTCAGCGTCGCGGCACCGGACTGGCGCAATTGCGGGGACAAGATGCTGGGGTCGGTCAACGAGTGGCAGTAGATCTCACACGGCAGCGGCGCTGGCAATCGGCCGGCGGCGGCGACGGCGTAGGCATCGTCGAGTTGGGTCCAGGTCTCGTTGATGTGGAAGGTGCCGCCGAAGGCCTGATCCGGTGCGATGTCGGCATTACGCAGCCGCGGCAGTCGGCGCAGCATCAGATTCACCTTGATCTGGCAGCCGCCGGCCACCTCCGGCGCCGGTTCGCCGAGGAGACCGGCGAGGACCGCCGGGGTGACGTTGGCCAGCACGTGCCGGGCATGCACGCGGTGCTCGTCCGCCCCGTGGCGGTAGCGCACCTCGCCGTCGGGGCTGATGGCCACCACCTCCGCGGCGGTGAGGATCTCGGCGCCAAGGGAACGGGCGGCATCGGCCAGGGCACCGGTGACCGCGCCCATGCCGCCGATCGGCACGTCCCACTCCCCGGTGCCGCCGCCGAGCAGGTGGTAGAGGAAACAAACGTTCTGGCGCAGCGACGGATCGTCGAGCCGGCTGAAGGTGCCGATCAGCGCGTCGGTGGCCATCACCCCGCGCACCAGATCTGAAGAGACCGCCTCGGTGATCGCGTTCCCGACCGGCTGCTCGATCAGTGCCTCCCAGGCCGCCGCGGCGTTCGGGCCGGCGCCGGCCAGCACCTCGCGTCGGGCCTGCGCACGCCGGCGCAACGGCTCGGTCAACGTCGGCCACAGGGGTTCGGTGACCATGCGACAGCGGCGGTAGAACTCCGCGAACCCGTCCTCATCGGCCGCGGCGCCGACGGCGCCGAAACTCGACGGCGGGCCGATCAGCAGTCCGGTGCGGCCGCCGTCGGCGGGATTCGGGGTGTAGGAGGCATAGCGCCGGCGGGCCAGTCGGACCTCCGCGCCGAGGTCGGCTAGGATCCGCGCCGGCAACAGACTCACCAGGTAGGCGTAGCGGGACAATCGTGCGTCGACACCGGCGAACGCCTGCGCCGACACCGCCGCACCACCGACGTCGTCGAGTCGCTCCAGCAGTCGCACCCGTAATCCGGCACGGGCCAGATAGCCGGCTGCCACCAAGCCGTTGTGTCCGCCACCGACGATGACGACGTCCAGGGTTGTCCGCGAGGCCATGCCTCAGCTTAGGTAGCCCCGGCCTCCTCGCGCCGGGACGGACAAGGCCGCCAGGCTACGGTGATCTCCGTGAGCACAAAACCAGAGATCGAATTCCCCGGCGGTCCCGCGCCCACCGAACTGGTCATCAGCGACGTCGTCGTCGGGGACGGTCCGGAAGCCAAGCCGGGCGACGTCGTCGACGTGCACTACGTCGGCGTCGAGTACGACACCGGGGAGGAGTTCGACAGCTCCTGGAACCGCGGGGAGTCCATCTCCTTTCCGCTGCGCGGACTCATCCAGGGCTGGCAGGACGGCATCCCCGGTATGCGGGTGGGCGGCCGTCGGCAACTGGTGATTCCGCCGGAGTTGGCCTACGGACCAACCGGAGCAGGCCACCGGCTGTCCGGAAAGACGCTGATCTTCGTCATCGACCTGCTCGGCATCGGCTGACCTGCGCCGTAGTTCAGCACGGCGGGTTTGTGCGCGTCTGCGGCAAACCGTTGGTTTTTGTGCCGCGTTGTCATATGGTGCACCGGTTCGATCAAGTGACGCGCCAGAACTGGCGGAGGAGGGAACCGATGACGGGTTCCGGAGATGCGCGGGTGCGCGCCACCGCAACCGAGTGGCGAACGGAGTCGCGCTACTACCGGCGTTCACCGGGATGGGGGTGGCTCCTGGGCCTGCTGCTCATCCCGCTGCTGTTCGGCTGGCTGGGCTGGGGAGCGCTCAAACCCAAGGTGGACGTCAGCGCGCCGAGCGTCAGTGTGACGGCGCCCAGCGTGTCGCTGCCGTCGCTGAACCTCTCACCGCTGTCCATCCTGCGCAACGGCAACGACTTCACCCTCTCGGGCATCCTGCCCGATTTGTCGGCGAAGAACAGTCTGCTGGCCGCGCTGAAGGCCGCGCTCGGCCCGTCGGTGAATCTCATCGACAAGATCGACATCGCCTCCGGCGCCACCGCGCCCGACTTCGGCGGACTGGCTGCGCTGTTCAAGGCTGCCGGTGACATTCCCGACTTCAACTTCACCGTCGAGGGGGGTTCGCTGACGCTGACCGGCACGGCGCCGTCCGAGGAGGCCAAGGCCGCCGTCGAGGCCGCGGCCAAGGCCGGCTGGCCCAACTTGCAGATCATCAACAACATCACCATCAAGGGCGCAGCCGCGTCGTGCGACACCCTGCAGGGCACCCTCGACGCCTACCTCGCCGTGCCGGTGAAGTTCCAGACCGGCAGCGACAGGTTGACCGCAGACGGACAACAGCAGTTGTCCCCTGTCGTCTCGGCGGTCAAGGCCTGCCCGGACGCGAAGCTGCTGGTGATGGGCTACACCGACAACACCGGCACCGACGCGATCAACAATCCGCTCAGTGAGAACCGGGCCAAGACCGTCGCCGCATATCTGGTGGCGCAGGGTGTTCCGGCCGACTCGGTCACCGCCCGAGGTGGTGGCTCGTCCAACCCGGTCGCAAGCAACGACACCGAGGCCGGGCGCGCCCAGAACCGCCGCACCGAGATCAAGGTCGACTAGGGGAGTATCGAAATGGGTTTCTTTGTGCAGTGGCTGTGGTATCTGGCGGCCTTTCTGGTCGGCTCGGCAGTGGCGTGGGTGATCGCCCTTCTGACCGTGCACCGGACCAGCGAGGCCGAGGCCCTCGCCGACCTTCCCGGCTCGCGTGAGATTGGAGCACGTTGATGCATGACGTGAACTGGTGGCTGATGGCCCTCGCCTTCCTGCTGGGCATGCTGCTGACACTGGCCCTGACGATCCGCAAGGTCACACGTGAGGTGCCGGTCACTCACGCGGTGTCGGCCGGGATTCGTGGCGCTGGGGTCCCGAAGCCGCACCTGGACAAGCCTGATCTGGGTAAGGCGGCGGGCGTCGCGGGCGCGGCGGCCACGTTGCACGGCGCCGCGGACAAGGCCCAGAAGAAGGTCGAGAAGACGGTCGAGAAGGTCGAGAAGACGGTCGCCGGCAAAGCTGCCGAGGTCGACAAGAAGATCACGGCCAAGGCCGCCGAGGTCGACAAGAAGATCACGGCCAAGGCCGCCGAGGTCGACAAGAAGGTCGACCGTGTCGAGCGGACCGTCGTTGGGAAGGCCGAACACGTCGAAGACATTCTGGAAAAGGAGCCTTACGGCGCCGGTTCGATCCGGGTGTCGGCGCGGACCGAGGCTCCCGCAGGCTATGTCATCAAGGGCGACAAGGACACCGGGCGGTACTTCACCCTGGACAGTCCCGATTATGAGGCCGTCGAGGCCGAGGTCTGGTTCGCCAATGAGGAGAGCGCCGAGAAGGCCGGTTTCCTGCGCTGGGACGCCAAGGGCGGCCACACGCACGGCCTCCTTTCGGCTGACTCCGCAGCCGTGATCACCGAGAAGCACGAGGCCGCCGACACCATCATCACGGAGAACGTCTCGGACTCCGACTCCACTTTGGTTGTGGTGCAGGGCGGTTCGGCCGGATCGTCGGCTGCCGCCGGGGTGGTCTCCGCCGCCGCCGGCACCGCCAAACCCTACGGCGAGGGCTCCGCGAAGGCCGGCAACGACGGGATTGGGCCGGCAGGCTGGCTGATCAAGGGCAACGAAGACTCGATGCTCTTCCACGGCCCGGACAGTCCGTACTACGAGCAGACCATCGCCGAGGTGTGGTTCGTCGACGAGGCCACCGCACGTGCGGCGGGCTTCGACAAGTGGGACAAAAACCTGAAGTAGGCGGTTCAGTCGGGCGCCGGAAGGCGCAGCACCAGGCGGGCCCCACCCAGTGGGCTGTCCTCCAACGTGGCTGTGCCACCGTGGATCTCGGCCTGCTGGGCCACCAGCGCCAGGCCCAGCCCCGAGCCCGAACGGGATGCCGTCGATCCGCGGGCGAACCGCTCGAACACGGTGGTCCGCTCGGATTCGGGCACTCCGGAGCCATTGTCGTCGACGGCGATCACCACTCCGTCGCGTGAACTCACCGCCGAGAGTTCGACCCGGGTGGCGCCGCCGTGTTTGACCGCGTTGGCGATCGCGTTGTCCACCGCCAGTCGCAGTCCCGCCGGCAGCCCGATGATGATGCACGTCGGCGACGGCATGAGGGTCACCCGGAGATCGGGGTAGACCCGCATTGCGTCATGGGCGGCCCGGTCGAGTAGTTCGGTGATGTCGACCGGGACCTGATCGGCTTCGGTGGACAGTTCCCCCTGGGCCAGGCGCTCCAGTGCCCCCAGTGTCGCCTCGATCCGGCTCTGGGTGCGGATGACGTCGCCGAGCACCTCGTTGGTCTGCTCGGGCGGCAGATCCAGGGTGGACAGCACCTCCAGATTGGTGCGCATGGCGGTCAGCGGCGTGCGCAACTCGTGCGCCGACACCGCGGCGAAGTCGCGCGCCGACGCCAGCGCGGCTTTGGTGCGGCCCTGCTCGGTCCAGATGCGTTCCAACAGACCCTTGAGCGCCTCGCCGATCTCGACGGCTTCGGTGGCGCCGCTGACATCGATATCCGGGGTGACGTCGCCGGCGTCGATGGCGCGGGTCTGCTGCGCGAGCCGCCGGAAGGGGCGTACCGCGAACGTCGCCAGCAGCCAGCCCAGCAACCCGGCGGCGGCGATGGCGAACGTGCAGATGATCAGCACGCGCCGATGCAGGTTGTAGGTGTCGGCGATGGTGTCGTTGTAGGTGGCGCCGACCTGCAGGGTGGCCGGCTCGGGGTAGGGCATCGCCACCGTGCGCACCCGGTAGCGCACGCCGTCGATGGCCGTGGTCGCATAGTCGCTGTCCAGTAGGGGCAGGACGACGTTGGAGTTGGACCGCACCTCGCTGCCGCGGTGCACGGTGATCACCACATCGCGGACGTTGGGCGACGGCGGGATCTGGTCGAGGCCACGCGGGACGAATGGCACCGCGAATCCGGCGGCCTCGTCGAGTCGGCGGTCGAGCCGTTCGAGGCGGTCATTGGTGATACCGATCCACACGATGGTCCCGACGATCGTCACCACGATCGCCGCGCCGATCGCCGTCGCGAACGCCACCCGGGTGCGCAGGGACGGGGTGCGACGGACGATGCGCGACAGCATCAGTTTCTCGCGTGCCCGGCACGCGCCGCGGTCATTGCGTGCGGAGCACGAAGCCGACTCCACGCACGGTGTGCAGCAGTCGGGGCGCACCGCCGGCTTCGAGCTTGCGCCGCAGGTAGCCGATGAAAACGTCGACGACGTTGGTGTCGGCGGCGAAGTCGTAGCCCCACACCAGTTCCAGCAGTTGGGCACGGCTGAGCACTGCCGTCTTGTGCTCGGCGAGGACGGCCAGCAGGTCGAATTCGCGTTTGGTCAGATCCACGTCGACCCCGTTGACCCGGGCCCGCCGGCCCGGAATGTCGACCTCGAGCGGGCCGACCTGGATGGTCTCGGAGGAGAACGTCGCAACGGATCCGCGGCGGCGCAGCAACGCCTTGACCCGGGCCACCAACTCGGCGAGCACGAACGGCTTGACCAGATAGTCGTCGGCGCCGGCTTCCAGGCCGGCCACCCGGTCGTCGACCGAACTGCGGGCCGAGAGCACACACACCGGCACGTCGTTGTCCATCGCGCGCAACGCGGTGACCACGCTGACGCCGTCGAGCACCGGCATGTTGATGTCGAGAACGATTGCGTCGGGGCGCGTTTCGGTCGCGCTGCGCAACGCCTCGGCACCGTCGACAGCGGTGGACACCTCGAATCCGGAGAGCCGCAGTCCGCGCTCCAGCGATGCCAGCACGTCCGGGTCGTCGTCGACGACGAGCACGCGCGGGGCGGCCTGGGTGCTGTCCATGGATCCCATAGTGCCGGATCGACCGGTGTACGGGTGGTAGGCGTGGCCGTTGCCGGCGCGCGGCGGCCCGTCACCGCCGATGCTGCGGCGACTACGTTGGCGATGACAGGACGTGAGGAGACGCGGTGGACAGTCGGTCTGGGGTGTCCATCGCCGCCCGCCCGGCCCGCGAGCGCGCGGCCTCGGATCTGGTGCGGCTGGTGCCCTATCTCAAGCCCTACCGGGTGCGCTGGATCGCGATGATCGTCGTCGCGGTACTGAGCCTGGTGGCGACCGTCGCCATCCCGCTGATGACCAAGGCGGTCATCGACGGACCGGTGCGGCACCGCGATCCGCAGGGGCTATGGGTGCTGGGTTCGGCCGCGCTGGCGGTGGGCGTCACCGAGGCGCTGCTGTGGTTCATCCGCCGATGGCTGATTTCGCGCGCGACCATGGGCGTGGAGGCCGACATTCGCAAGGATCTCTACGCCCGGCTGCAGATCCTGCCGATGTCGTTCCACGGGCGCTGGCAGTCCGGACAGCTGTTGTCGCGAATCATGAACGACCTCAGCGTTATTCGCCGGTTGCTGTCGTTCGGGCTGGTTCTTCTGATGCTCAACATCCTGCAGATCATCGTGGTCACCGCGATCCTGCTGGTGATGTACTGGCCGCTGGGCGTGGTGGTGGCCGTCTCGGTGGTGCCGGTGACCCTGACCATGCTGCGTTTCGAGCACACCTTCGCCCGACTTTCCCGCAGTGCGCAGGACCAGGCCGGGCATGTCGCCACCCACGTCGAGGAAGCCGCCTTGGGCGTTCGGGCGGTCAAGTCCTTCGGCCGGGAGGACTACGTCTACGACCGTTTCGACCGGCAGGCCACGACGCTCCACGACACCCAGATCGAGAAGGTGTCGGTGTCGTCGCGGTTCTGGACGCTGCTGGAGGTCATTCCCAACATCACCCTGATCATCGTGCTGGCCTTCGGCGCCTACGCGGCCGGGCACGGCCTGGTCACGATGGGCACCCTGGTGGCGTTCATCACCATGATGCTGTCGTTGGTGTGGCCCATCGCATCCCTGGGTTTCCTGCTGTCGATGACCCAGGAGGCGATGACGGCCGCCAACCGGATCGCCGAGATCTACGACGCTCCGGTCGAGATCACCGACGGTCCCGGCCGCGACGTACCCCACGTCGGCCGCCTGGAATTCGACGACGTGGGCTTCCGGTTTCCGGCCTCCGACGATGATGCAGGCCCGCAGAACTGGGTATTGCGCCGGGTATCGGTCACCGTGGCGGCGGGGGAGACGCTGGCCCTGGTGGGTGCGACCGGTTCCGGGAAGTCGGCGCTGGCCGGGCTGCTGCCGCGGCTCTACGACGTGACCGAGGGCGCGATCCGCATCGACGGCATCGACATCCGTGACGTGTCGCTGGGGGTGCTGCGGCGCACGGTCGCCGTTGCGTTCGAGGACCCGACGTTGTTCTCGATGTCGGTCGCGGAGAACCTTGCCCTGGGCCGCCCGCCCGATGACCCGGCCACCGATGCCGAGATCGCCGGCGCTGTCGAGATCGCGGCCGCACAGTTCGTCTACGACCTGCCTTTCGGACTGGACACCCGGATCGGCGAGCAGGGCATGAGCCTGTCCGGCGGGCAGCGTCAGCGATTGGCCCTGGCCCGCGCGATCCTGGCCCGGCCGACGGTGCTGGTGCTCGACGACACCCTGTCGGCACTGGACGTGCACACCGAGGCGGCGGTCACCGAGGCGCTGCGCGGGGCGCTGGCCGGAGTCACCACAATCGTTGTGGCCCATCGCGCTTCCACGGTTCTGCTGGCCGACCGCGTGGCCCTGCTCGACATGGTGGAAGTGGCGGGGGCCCCCACCCACACCATCACCCACGTCGGAACCCACAACGAGCTGCTCGCCGCCGTTCCGCGCTACCGCTACCTGCTGGCTGCCGACGACGAACTCGACGACGGTGCCGAACCGCAGCCGGTCTGGGAATCCGATGACGCCCGGCACCGCCTGGACCACAGCTGCGAGGAGGCCTACGAGCAGCGTGCCCTCGGCCGTCGCCCCGCCGGGTATGTGGCCTACGAGGGTGGGGCCCGGTGACCGGGGACGACGATCGGGCGGCTGCTGAGACGGTGGCCTGGCGCGGCCGATTCGACGAGAGCGCTGGTGATCTGCCGATCGACGAGTCGCGTTCCCGTCGGCGGGAGGCCCTCGATCTGCTTCGGACGCTGTTGGCGCCCTACCGGTACGCGGTGGCTGCGCTGGCGGTGGTGGTCGTCGTGGAAAATGCTGCGCGACTGGCTATTCCGCTGTTGGTCAAGCGCGGCATCGACCACGCCATCCCGCCGCTGCTGGCCGGTGGCTCCGCCGGTGAACTCGTGGTGGTGGTCGCGGTGTTGTGCGGGCTGGTGGCAGTGCAGGCCGTCAGCCGGATGGTGTTCCTCAACGCCGCCGGCCGGATCGGCCAGCGTGTCCTGCTGGAACTGCGCCGCCGGCTTTTCCGCCACTTCGGTCGCCTGGACATCGCGTTCCACGATCGCTACACCTCCGGGCGGGTGGTGAGTCGGTCGACGAACGACGTCGAGGCCATCCAGGACATGCTCGAAACCGGCTTCGACAGTTTGGTGACGGCGGTGCTGACCCTGGGCGGGACGGCGATCCTGCTGGTCGTCCTCGACGTCCGGCTGGGCCTGATGTGTCTGGCCGCCTTCCCGGTTCTGGTTCTGTTGGTGCGCTGGTTCGCCCGCGAATCGGCCAAGGTCTACCGGCGGGTGCGGGAGAGCGCCGCGCTGGTGATCGTGCAGTTCGTCGAGACGATGACCGGAATCAAAGCGGTGCAGGCCTATCGTCGGCAGCCCCGCAACCAGCAGATCTTCGATGCCGTCGCCGACGAGTACCGGGCGGATAACGAGCAGAGCTTCCGACTGCTGGCCGTGTTCATGCCGGCGGTGAAACTGGTGGGCAATCTCACCACCGGGATGGTGCTGCTGTACGGCGGCTATCGCGTGATGAACGACCAGATGACGATCGGCACGCTGACCGCATTTCTGCTCTACCTGCGGATGTTCTTCGAGCCCATGCAGGAGATCTCGCAGTTCTTCAACACGTTCCAGTCGGCGTCCTCGGCGCTGGAGAAGATCGCCGGTGTGCTGGCCCGGGAGCCGGCGATCGCCGACCCGGCCCAGCCGGTGCCGCTGACGGCGGTGCGCGGCGAGATCGGCGTCCACGCCGTCGATTTCGAGTACGTGCCCGACAACCCGGTGCTGTCGGGGTTCACCCTTGAGGTGCCGGCCGGGCAGACCGTCGCCCTGGTCGGCACCACCGGGGCGGGCAAGACCACCATCGCCAAGCTGATCGCACGCTTCTATGACCCCGACTCCGGTTCGGTCACCCTCGACGGCGTCGACCTGCGTCACCTCGCGCAGCGCGATCTGCGCCGCCACGTCGTCATGGTGACCCAGGAGAACTTCCTGTTCTCCGGGACCGTCGCGGACAACATTCGCTTCGGCCGGCCCGGCGCCACCGACGCAGAGGTGCGCGAAGCCGCGGCGGCCGTCGGCGCCGACGCCTTCGTCACCGCCCTGCCCGGCGGCTACGACACCGACGTCGCCAAGCGGGGTGGACGGTTGTCCGCGGGGCAACGGCAACTCGTCGCCTTCGCCCGCGCCTTCCTCGCTGACCCCGCCGTACTCATCCTCGATGAAGCGACCTCATCGCTGGACATCCCCAGTGAGCGTCTTGTTCAACGGGCGCTGCGCACCGTGCTGGCCAGCCGTACCGCGCTGATCATCGCCCACCGGTTGTCCACGGTGGCGATCGCCGACCGGGTGCTGGTGCTCGAGCACGGGCGGGTGATCGAGGACGGGGCGCCGCACGACCTGATCGGTGCGGGCGGGCGCTACGCGGCGCTGCACCGGGCCTGGATCGATTCCCTGGCGTAGGTGGCGCCGAAGTTGCTTACGATGCCCGCCCTCTACGGGGCCGGCTGCCGGTCCTGGCCGCGGTCTTGGCTGCCGCCTTCAGATCCGCATAGGCCTGGCGGGTGTGGTCAGCCAGTGCATGGACGTCGTCGAGTGCGGCCGCGTTGGTGACGAAGCCGAAGTCCATGTGGTCGCGGTAGGAGCTCAGGGTCACATTGAGGCCGATTGCCGCCGCCAGCGCGGACACCGGGAAGATGCCCACCAAGGGCGCACCATTGAGATAGCGGGCCTCCTTGGCGCCGGGCACATTCGAGATGACGAGGTTGCATGCCGGCCGGGTGATGCGATCGAGGTGGGTCGAGGCACCCGCGCCGGCCAGGGCGATGATCGCGACGGCATAGGTCATGGCGGTATCGCCCGACATAGCCCCGAGTTCCTTCTTCGCCACGGCCACCGAATGCGCGACCTGCTGCAGCCGTGCGGTCACGTCGGCCTCCGGCGAACCGAGGCGCACGAACATCGCCGACACCCGCGTGCCCATGGCGCTGTCTCCCTCGCCGCGCAGCGACACCGGAACCATCGCGATGAACTCGTGGGTCCACCCCCGGCCCTTCTCCCGCAGATAGGCATGCAACCCGTGGTCGATGACGGTCGCCGCGACGTCGTTCAGGGTGGCCCCGAACTGATGCCCGATGCGGTGCATCTCCTCCAGCGGCAGTGATGCCGTCGCGAAGCCACGGGCTTGTTTGAGGGGCACATTGGTCGGCGAGTGCCTGGCCACGAACGGCAGGCTGCCGTCGAGATGGGAGCCCAGCGCCGCGCCGAGTCCCTTCCGCAGCGCGCCGAAGGAGATCTGGTTGATGGCCCCGACCTGGGTGATGACCCCGCGGACCGTATCGGTCAGGCGACGCAGGGCCGGCGGGGGTGTGCGGGGCCTCGACGCAGGACGCGGTTGCGCGAACGCCGGCGGCAGGATGACGGGTTCGTCGGTCAGGCTGAGGCCGTCGTAGAGCTTTTTCAGCCCGGATACCCCGTCGATGATGCTGTGGTGGGTCTTGGTGTAGATCGCGAACCGTCCGCCCGGCACCCCGTCGATCACCCAGCACCGGAACAGCGGCCGGTCGCGGTCGAGCATCGGCTCATGCAGATCGGCGACCAGTCGCAACAACTCCTCGTAGGAACTTCCGGTGGGCAGCGACAGGTGCTGCACGTGGTAGTACGGGTCCCAGTCGTCGACCTCCCGGAAGTGCGGCGCGCTGGTTCCGATCAGTTCCGGCACGAAGTTGAACGGTGGCTGCGGCTGTTGCCGGCGGTACGCCTCGACGACCTCGCGGACGGTGTTACGCCGCCCTGGTGGTTTCTTGAACAGCAGCATCGCTCCGACATGGGTTGTGCCGCTGGGCGACTCCATGAGCAGCCAACTCAGATCGAGCGGAGCGATCGGGTTACCCATGCGGTGCACCTTTCAGTCACCATCTGCACCTCGCGAGAACAGACAGCTCTAGATTGTCCACCGGGCCGTTGTCGGCGCGCAGGTGAACGCCCGATAGCAGCGGCAGCCGAGACGACGGAGGCGGCGTGGGAACACATCACGCCGGTGTTCTGCCTGCGCCGCCCGACGGTCACAATGGAGATATGAAGCGTTTCGCCGACCGGGCGGACGCCGGGCGGCAACTGGCCCACACGCTCGGCGGCTACCGCGGCAGCGACGTGATCGTGCTGGGCCTGCCGCGCGGGGGCGTACCGGTCGCCTATCAGGTGGCCGCGGCGCTCGACGCCCCGCTCGATGTGCTGGTGGTGCGCAAACTCGGCGTGCCCTACCAGCCGGAACTGGCCTTCGGTGCGATCGGCGAGGGCGATGTGAAGGTCCTCAACGACGGGGTCCTGCGCCGCACGACGCTGAGCGCCGCCGACATCGCCTCCGTCGAGGCGCAACAGCGGGCCGAACTCCAGCGCCGGGTCGAGGTGTATCGCGGCGGACGGCCGGGCCTGGAGCTGTCCGGGCGCACGGTGCTCATCATCGACGACGGTTTCGCCACCGGCGCGACGGCCCGGGCCGCCGCCCTGGTGGCGCGTGCCCGGGGTGCCGGCACTGTTGTCCTGGCCGCCCCGATCGGTGCGGCCGACACCATCGCCGGACTGCGGGAGGTCGCCGACGAGGTGGTCTGTCTGGGGGCGCCGTGGGACTTCATGGCAGTCGGCCAGGGCTACGACGACTTCCGCCAGACCTCCGACGCCCAGGTGTGCGAACTGCTCGCGGCGGCCCACCGCGACCGGCCCGGACCGGAAACCGGCCAGTAGGCTCACGTCCATGATCGGTATCGAGCGTGTCGGAGACGTCACGACCATCGAGATGCAGCGCTCCGAGCGGCGCAACGCGCTGAACACCGAGTTGGTCGACTCGCTGCGCGAGGCGGTGGAGAAGGCCGCCGCCGACGACGTCCGCGCCATCGTGCTGACCGGGGCGGGCACCGTGTTCTGCGCCGGCGCCGACCTCTCCGGGGACGTCTTCGCCGCCAACTTCCCGGAGAAGGCGATCGCGCTGAACAAAGCGATCGACGCCGTTCCCATACCGGTGATCGCCGCCGTCAACGGCCCCGCCATCGGCGCGGGCGTGCAACTGGCGATGGTCTGTGACCTCCGGGTTGTCGCGCCGGGTGCCTACTTCCAGTTCCCGATCGCCAGATACGGCCTGGCGCTGGACAATTGGAGTATCCGCAGACTCGCCTCGTTGGCCGGCTACGGGCGCGCCCGCGGCATGCTGCTCGGCGCGGAGAAACTCGATGCTGACACCGCGCTGATGACCGGCATGGCCAACCGGATCGGGACGTTGGCCGACGCGCAGGCGTGGGCGGCCGAGATCGCCGGGTTCGCGCCGCTGTCGCTGCGGCACTCCAAGCGGGTGCTCAATGACGACGGCGCCTACGAGGACCAGAGCGATCTGCACAAGGAGCTTTTCGACAAGGCGTGGGGCAGTCAGGACGTGATCGAGGCCCAGATCGCCCGCGTCGAAAAGCGCGCCGCGAGGTTCCAGGGAGCCTGAGCAGTGCCCGGTCTCCCCGACGTTTCCGCGCTGCTGCCCAGCGGTAAAGCCGCTGTCCGGATAGCGGCCGGAACCGCCTCGCTGGCCGCCGGCGGCTGGGCCCTGCGGGCGCTGCGCGACACACCGGCCGCGCTGGGCGCCGGCCCGGGAGCCATTCGGACGGTCGCCGACGGTTCGCCGAACTATCGGGCCGGGGTGTTCCACAATCTCGAAGAGTCCTCGGCCATCAAGCTCGACGCCGAGGAGAACCGGTTGGTGCTGTTCGAGATGCTCTCCGGCAACTCCGACAGCAGGCCGAAGAAGGTCATTCCGCTGGCCGATTCCCCGCCGCGTTCTGCCGCGGCGCCGCTGGCGGTGACCTGGCTCGGGCACGCCACCGCACTGCTGGAGATCGACGGCTACCGGCTGCTCACCGACCCGGTGTGGAGCGAGCGCTGCTCGCCGTCGAAGGCGGTGGGCCCCCAACGCCTGCACCCGCCGCCGGTCGCTCTGGAAGCGCTGCCCGCCCTGGATGCGGTGGTGATCAGCCACGACCACTACGACCATCTCGACATGGATACCGTGCGGATGCTGTCGCGTACCCAGCGCGCGGTCTTCGTCGCCCCCCTCGGGGTCGGCGCCCACCTGCGCGAGTGGGGCATTCCCGCCTCCCGGGTCGTCGAACTCGACTGGGGTTCCAGCTACACCATCGAAGACCTCACCCTCACCTGCACTCCGGCCCGGCACTTCTCCGGACGCTTCCTGTCGCGCAACAACACGCTGTGGTCGTCCTGGGCGTTCACCGGGCCGCAGCACCGCGCCTTCTTCGGTGGGGACACCGGCTACACCAGGAGTTTCGCCGACATCGGCGCCCAGCACGGCCCCTTCGATCTCACCCTGCTGCCGGTCGGCGCGTACAACAAGAGCTGGCCGGACATCCACATGAACCCCGAGGAGGCGGTCCGCGCCCACGGCGACCTCAACGCGGCCGCGCCGGGCGGAGTTCTGGTCCCGATCCACTGGGGCACCTTCCGGTTGGCACCGCACCCCTGGGCGGAACCGGCCGAGCGACTTCTCGCCGCCGCGGCTGACGCGGACGTCGACATCGCGGTTCCCCGGCCCGGCGGCCGGGTGGTGCCGGGGGGCAGCGAGATCGAACCCTGGTGGCGGCATTGACCCGAGCCCGCCGCGCCTCGGCCCTTCTTCTGGCCGCGATCCTGACCGCCTGCGGCCCGTCGCCTCAAACCGGATCGCCGACGGTGCTCTCCGATGAGCCGCCCCCCCTGGCCGCGGCGATACCGTTGCCGGACAACGCCGTTGACAACGCCGTCGCCAAACTCGACGGCATCATCGCCGAACTGATGTCGTCCTCGGGCATCCCAGGCATGGCGGTTGCCGTGGTCCACGGTGGAAAAACCCTGTACGCCAAGGGCTTCGGAGTTCGCGATACGGCCAGGCCCGACAAGGTCGACGCCGACACCGTCTTCCAGTTGGCCTCGCTGTCCAAACCCCTGGCCGCCACCGTCGCCGCCCACCAGGTGGGAGCCGGTGCGCTGGAGTGGGACACCCGGATCGTCGACAAGCTGCCCTGGTTCGCGCTCTCCGATCCGGCGGTCACCCGGATGCTGACCGTCGGAGACCTCTTCGCGCACCGCTCCGGATTGCCCGACCATGCCGGTGATCCCCTCGAGGACCTCGGCTATGACCGCCGGGCCGTGCTGGAACGGTTGCGACTGCTGCCGCTGACACCGTTCCGAACCTCCTACGCCTACACCAACTTCGGTTTCACGGCAGCGGCCGAAGCGGTCGCGGAGGCTGCCGGCGAGTCCTGGGAGGACCTGTCCGATCGGGTGCTCTACCGGCCGCTGGGGATGGGATCGGCCAGTTCCCGATTCGCCGACTACGAGCGCCGCCCGAACCGGGCAGTCGGCCACGTCAAGACCGATAACGGCTACCAACCGCGATACACCCGCGACCCGGATGCGCAGTCGCCGGCGGCGGGGGTCAGCGCCTCGGTCAACGACCTCACCAAATGGCTGACGATGATGCTGGCCGACGGCAGCTACAACGGCGCCACCGTCGTCGATCCCACCGCGTTGCTGTCGGCGCTGACACCGCAGAGCGTGTCCAGCCCGCCAACCGAACCAGCCGCGCGGTCGGGTTTCTACGGTTATGGATTCAATGTCGGCGTATCCGCGGCCGCGCGCACCCAGTTCAGCCACTCCGGGGCCTTCACGCTCGGCGCCGGGACGAATTTCGTGATCATCCCGTCCGCCGACGTCGCGATCGTCGCGCTGTCCAATGCCACGCCGTCGGGAGTGCCCGAGACGCTGACCGCCGAATTCACCGACCTGGTCGAATTCGGCGAGGTGCGCGAGGACTGGCGCAAGCTCTACGCCAGGGCGTTCGCCGAGATGGATTCCCCGGTCGGTGAACTCGTCGGCAAATCGCCGCCGGGCAACCCCGCCCCGGCGGGACCGCCGGCCGCATACGTCGGCAGCTACGCCAATGACTATTGGGGTCCGGCCACCGTCGCCGAGAAGGATGGTCGGCTCACGCTGGCGATCGGACCGCGCCCCGACGTCTACCCGCTTCGCCACTGGGACGGCAACGTGTTCACCTTCGAACTGACCAATGAAAACGCTCCTCCCGGAAGCATTTCCACCGCGACCTTCGACGGCAGCAGGCTGACCCTGGAGTATTTCGACGCCGACGGGATGGGGACGTTCACCCGATGATCTCACCGACGGTTTGCCAAGAACGGGGACACCGATGAGCAGCTTGCGCGAAGAACGGGCGATATGACTCTGAGCATGGCCGCCGGGCTGTCCGACGCCGACGTCGCCGCCCGGGTCGCCGAGGGCAAGACCAATGACGTCCCGAGTCGTGCATCGCGCAGCGTCGGTGAGATCGTCCGGGCCAACGTCTTCACCCGCATCAACGCCATCCTCGGTGTGCTGTTCGCGATCGTGCTGGCCACCGGATCGCTGATCAACGGCCTGTTCGGTCTGCTGATCGTCGCGAACAGCGCCATCGGCATCATTCAGGAGTTACGGGCCAAGAAGACGCTGGACAGCCTGGCCATCGTGGGTCAGGCCAAGCCCACGGTGCGACGGCAGTCCGGTACCGCCGAGTTGGCGCCCAACCAGGTGGTGCTCGACGACGTGATCGAACTCGGCCCCGGCGACCAGATCGTCGTCGACGGGGAACTGCTGGAGGCCGGCACCCTCGAGGTCGATGAATCGCTGCTCACCGGTGAGGCCGATCCGATCGCCAAGGCGGTCGGCGACCCGGTGATGTCGGGCAGCTTCGTGGTCGCCGGAACCGGCGCCTACCGCGCGACCAAGGTGGGCCGTGAGGCTTACGCCGCGCGCCTTGCCGAGGAAGCCAGCAAGTTCACCCTGGTGAAATCCGAACTGCGCAGTGGCATCAATATGATCCTGCAGTTCATCACGTATCTGCTGTGGCCCACCGGATTGCTGATCATCTACACCCAGCTGTTCCTCACCCACGTCGGCTGGCGGGAGTCGGTGCTGCGGATGGTCGGCGCGTTGGTCCCGATGGTTCCCGAGGGCCTGGTGCTGATGACCTCCATCGCCTTCGCCGTCGGCGTGGTGCGACTCGGCCGCCGCAAATGCCTGGTGCAGGAACTCCCGGCGATCGAGGGTTTGGCCCGCGTCGACGTCGTCTGCGCCGACAAGACCGGAACCTTGACCGAGAACGGCATGCGCCTGGCCGAAGCCAAGCCGGTGGCGGAGGTGAGCGACACACAGGTCGGCGCGGTACTGGCGGCGTTGGCCGCCGATGACTCGCGGCCCAACGCCAGCATGCAGGCGATCGCCGAGGCGTATCCGCAGGGCCCCGGCTGGACCCCGACGGCGTTGGCCCCGTTCAAGTCGGCCACCAAGTGGAGTGGCGCGTCGTACACCGAGCACGGCAACTGGGTGATCGGCGCCCCCGACGTGCTGCTGGAAACGGGCTCCCCGACGGCGGCGCAGGCTGAACAGATCGGCGCCAAGGGGCTGCGGGTGCTGCTGCTGGGATCGTCGGACCGCAGCGTCAACGCCGATGACGCCCCGGGGCGGGTGACCCCGGTCGCGCTTGTCGTTCTCGAGCAGCGGGTGCGCCCGGACGCCCGCGACACCCTGGAATACTTTGCCTCCCAACATGTCACGGTGAAGGTCATCTCCGGTGACAACGCGGTGTCAGTGGGGGCGGTGGCGGGATCGCTGGGCCTGCACGGAGAGACTCTGGACGCCCGGGAACTGCCCGAAGAGCCCGGTGCGCTGGCCGATGCCATGGCCGAATACACCACCTTCGGCCGGGTGCGTCCGGACCAGAAGCGCGCGATGGTGCACGCCCTGCAATCCCGCGGTCACACCGTCGCGATGACCGGCGACGGCGTCAACGACGTACTGGCCCTCAAGGACGCCGACATCGGTGTGGCGATGGGCTCCGGCAGTCCGGCGTCCCGGGCCGTCGCGCAGATCGTGCTGCTGGACAACAAGTTCGCCACGCTGCCCTACGTGGTCGGCGAGGGTCGGCGGGTGATCGGCAACATCGAACGCGTCTCGAACCTGTTCCTCACCAAGACCGTCTACTCGGTGCTGCTGGCCCTGCTGGTCGGCCTGGCCGGGTTGATCTCACACTTCGGCCACACCGAACCGCTGCTGTACCCGTTCCAGCCGATCCACGTCACCATCGCGGCCTGGTTCACCATCGGCATCCCGGCCTTCATCCTGTCGCTGGCCCCCAATAACGAACGAGCCCGCGTCGGCTTCGTCCGCCGGGTCATGACCGCGGCCCTGCCGGCCGGCGCCGTCATCGGCCTTTCGACCTTCGTCACCTACCTCATCGCCTATCCGGGCGCGAAAGGGACGGCGGTGGCGCAGACCCAGGCATCGACGGCGGCGCTGATCACCCTGCTGATCGCGGCGGTGTGGGTGCTGGCCGTGGTGGCCCGCCCCTACCAGTGGTGGCGCATTGCCCTGGTCGCCGCGTCCGCCACCGGTTACCTGGTGATTTTCGCGTGGCCGCTGGCCCGGGAGAAGTTCATGCTCGATCCGTCCAACGTGCCGTTGAGCGTCACCGCGGTGCTGATCGGCCTGCTGGCTGCCGGGCTCATCGAGGCGTCCTGGTGGATCCAAGGCCGGCTTCTCGACGAACCGAGGGTGCTGTGGCGGGCCACGGACTAGGTGCGTAAATTGACCCCGGGACGTCGTCCGGCAACCGGATGGCGACCGTTTCCCCCCGGGAACCACGAAAGGTAGACGCATGTCCTTCATTGACAAGGCCAAGGAAGCTCTCGGCGACAACATCGAGAAGGCCAAGGACCTGATCAACGAGAACGTCGACAAGGTCGAAGGCGCCATCGACAAGGCCGGCGACTTCATCGACGACAAGACCGGTGGCAAGTTCTCCGAGACCATCGACAAGGTTCAGGACGCCGCCCACACCGCCGTCGACAAGGTCTCCGACGCCGCCGCCGACGCCAAGGATGCCGCTGAGGGCGCCGCCGACAACGTCAAGGGCGCCGCTGAGGATGCCGCCGACAAGGTCAAGGGCGCCGCTGAGAACGTCGCCGACAAGGTCGACGGCAAGTAAGACCCGACGATGGCGAAGGTCTCGGTTTCCGTAGACGTTCCGCTATCGCCGGAGGAGGCCTGGCAACACGCCTCCGACCTGTCCCGGTACAAGGAATGGCTCACCATTCACCGGGTCTGGCGTTCGAAGCTGCCCGAGAACCTCGACAAGGGCTCCGTCGTGGAGTCCATTGTCGAGGTCAAGGGCATGCCCAACCGGGTCAGATGGACCATCGTGAATTTCAAGCCGCCGGAATCGATGACGCTCAACGGCGTCGGCGTCGGCGGCGTGAGGGTCAAGCTGATCGGCAAGGTTCGTCCCGGTGAGGCGGGCACGGACTCGGACGGGGCCGCCTCGGTCGTCACCATGGACGTCCACCTCGGCGGCCCCGCCCTGTTCGGGCCCATCGGCATGATCGTGGCCGCGGCGTTGCGCGGTGACATCAAGGAGTCGCTCAACCGCTTCGTCGCGACATTCGCCTCGGGTTGAACGTGTCCAGCGGCAGATACCACTACGGAATCGACTTCGACGCGGTGGACGCCGTCGACATCCACACCCACGTGGAGGTCGACTCCACCGGCCACGGCGCCTACGACCCCGACCTGGCCGAGGCGACCGGCCGCTACTTCAAGCTCGATCCGGGCCACGCCGCAAGCGTCGACGATCTCGCTGCGTACTACCGTCGGCGCAACACCGCGGCGGTGGTGTTCACCATCGACGCCCAGACGGCCTCCGGGCACCGGCCCAACTCAGTCGAGGAACTCATCGCCGGCGCGGTCCGCAACAACGATGTGCTCATCCCGTTCGGCACCGTCGACCCCTGGGCCGACGGCGCGGTCCGGCGGGTCCGGCAGCTCACCGAGGAGTATGGCGTCAAGGGCTTCAAGTTTCACCCGAGTCTGCAGGGTTTCGAGCCCAATGACCGCCGGTTCTATCCGGTCTACGAGGCGATCACCGCCGCCGGCGTGCCCGCGTTGTTCCACACCGGCCAGACCGGTCTGGGGTCCGCCATGCCCGGCGGGTACGGCATCAAACTCCGGTATTCGGACCCGATGCTGCTCGACGACGTCGCCGCCGATTTCCCCGAATTGACCATCGTCATGGCCCATCCGGCCGTCCCGTGGGTGGACGCACAGATCGCCATCGCCTCACACAAGGCCAACTGCTACATCGACCTGTCCGGATGGTCGCCGAAATACTTTCCGCCCCAACTCGTCCGGGCACTCGGGCGCCAACTGCGCAGCAAAGCGCTGTTCGGCACCGACCACCCCTACATCACCCTGGAGCGTTGGCGCCGCGACTTCGACGCGCTCGACCTCGACCCGCAGGTCGTGCCGATGATCCTGAAGGACAACGCGTTAGCGGTACTCGGCGTCAGCGGTCGCTGAGACCCAGGCCCTCGGCGATGCCCATCGGCGGACGGGCCTTGCGCGGATGTACGCACTGGCCCTTGCGCAGCGTGCTGAGCAGTTCGTGATACGGGCCGACTAGATAGGCGGTGTCGCCGGCCCCGAACCGGGTTTCCCGGCGCGGGTACAACTCCGGTGCGCTGCCGCCGCGTTCCACGGCGATGACCCGGGTCTGGGTGGACAGTTCGCTGATCTGCATGCCGTCCAACTCGCTTCCGGGTGCGACCTGCACCCCACCCACCATGAACGACTGCTGGCCGACGGAGAAGGTGCCGACAACGTCGAGGCCCATCGCCGCGCCGATGAACCACGGGGTGGCGAGGTCGACGGTGGACCGGACGTGATTGAAGTCCAGTCGGTGGCCCACGGCGTTGCCCAGCGCCTTGTCGTAGATCCGCAGCACGATCGGTATGCGGGGTCCCGGCGCTGAACCGGTCATCTGCCGCAGGACGAGCCCGGTTTCGATGTTGACCATGTCGTCCTCGGTCAGAACGGCGACCGCGCGGGCTCGCTCGACACGCGCCGACGCGAGTGTGGTCGGCAGGGTCGCGTCCCCGATGATGACCGGGATCTTCAGGTGCTCGGCGGAGGAGAGATACCGGTTGTCCTCACGGCGTTCGATCACGGTCACCGCATGCCCGGAGTCTTTGAGCAGGCTGGCCACCCGCACCCCGAAGGCGCCGAGGCCGACGACGACCACGTGACCGTGAAGGTGGCTGACCCGTTGCCGGTCGGCAGCCTGCGACAGCCGCCGCGACAGCAGCACATCGGCGATGAACGCGACGTTGACCGAGATCAGCGCGATGCCACTGAGCATCATCACGATGCCCCACAGGCGCAGCCACAACGGCTGGCCGATGAAGTTGAAGTCGCCGTAGCCGACGGTGGTGAGCGTTTCGGTAGCGAATGAGAGCGCATCCATCCAGCCGAGATGCGGCCGGTGCGCGAGGCGCAGGAGCAGGGTGGAGCCGAGCAGCATCACCAGCGAGATGCCCAGCGCGCGGTAGAACGCCGGGTTCACGTCGTCGTGGAAGGCACGCGCGCCGTCGAAGGCCCGCACTGGCGCGGAGCGGTGCCCCGGGTCCTCCCCGCCGGCACCCACCCGCACGCCCTGAGTGACGAGTTCGTCGGCCTGCCCCATCAGGGTGGTGTTGTCTCCCGGGTACACCTCGTCGTCGAGGCGCGGACAGGCGATCACCTCACCGGGAACCGGCGCATTGTCTCCGCGGATCACCGCCACCGGTGCCAGCCGACCGTAGAGTTCGCGCAGCGTGGCGTGCCGCGGCGCGGTGTCGGTGGCGACGACGAAATCGACGCCACCGGCGCTGATGGTATGCGCCGTGCGCCCCAGCAGGGCCTCCACCACCGAGGGCGCGGCCAGATCGGCGACGTCGAGCACCGCGCCCGGCCTGATGGTGTCGGCCATGGCCTGGTGCAGCACGCTGTTCGACAGCCGCGCCACCACCCGCACCGCGGGGTTGGCCTGCCGGGCCAGCAAGGCCACTTCGAGGTTCACCGCGTCGTCGCCGGACGCCGCGATCACCGCGTGGGCGCTCCCCACCCCGGCCGCGTGCAGCGCCGTCGGGGTCTGCAGTGGCACGACCGACAACTCGGCGTCGTTGAGCTCGTCGATGATCCGCTTCGCGAGCGCATCGTCACCGCAGACGATGATGTGACCGCGCATGGGCAAACGCTACTTGGAAATCCGGCGTGCGCGCCGCAACGACTAAGGTTCGCCCTATGTCACGCCTGCATCCCGGCTGGTTGGTGGTGTTCTGCGCGGCCGGGCTGTCGGTGGGTTCCTGGCTGCCCTGGCTGACCACCACGGCCGACGGTGGCGGCCGGGCGAGCGCGATCGGCGGCACCCTCGGCGGCATCACCCTGCCGCCGCGGTTCGGGGCCGGGCAACTCATCGTGCTGCTCGCGTCGGTACTGGTCGTCCTGGGTGCGATGGTGGCCCGAAACCTGTCTCGGCGCATGGCCGCGGCGGCCGCTGTGGTGCTGTCGATGCTGGTCGGTGTGCTCACGGGGTGGTATTTCCACGTCAACGTCAGGCCGCCGGTGAGTGCCGGCTACGGCTTCTACATCTCTGCCGCCTGTGCCGCCGGTGTGCTCGCATGCTCGATCTGGGCGTTGCTGACCGCGCTGCTGAGCGACTGATCCGGAGCGGGTCGTGGCGGAGCCGGCGGTAGGCTGTGGCGGGTTTTGGAAGGGAAGCGCATGCGTGCACGAGGACTTGTCCATCCGGTGGTGGCCGCCGTGGCCGTCACCGCGCTCGCGGTGACTGTCGCCGGGTGTTCGGGCAGCAAGCCCGATGCCGACAAGTGCGAGTCGGTATCGGCTCCGCTGACCGACATTCCCACCCGCACCGACCAGGAGCCGAAGATGCGGATTCCGGTGCCGCCGGGCTGGGAGCGTTCCACGAAGATGGACTCCGAGCAGATCCGGTTCTCGATCCGCAACCAGGGCCTGACAGCGGACGGTTTCACTCCCAACGCGGTGGTGACTTTGCAGAAGGTGGCCGGCGACCTCGGCAAGCCCGAGCAGATCCTGGATGCCCAGCAGGACCAGCTCAACAAGAAACTCAAACTCGAGGATGTGACGAGCACGTCGACCAAGGTGTGTGGTGCGCCGGCGTTATCGTCCACGTACACCACGCCCGAACTGAAACTGCCCCAGATGAAGGGGTCCCCGAAACTCCCCACGATTCCGCCGCGCAAGGCCACCTCGCTGGGCACGGTCTATCGGCAGGGCGATGCGTACTACGTGGCGACGGTGACGGTGCAGACGATCAAGCCGGACGACCCCACCTACGTCAAGGACTCCGGGGAGATCCTCAAGGGATTCCAGCTGCTTCCGCCGCAGTAGCTGTTTGGCCGACGGTGACGTCGACCTCCGCACCGGAGAGCCGATGCCCGCAGCGGTCGCAGGCGAGCTCGCCGGTCAGGTCCGTCCCGCAGCCGCGATGACCGACAACGATGGCCGGCCCTTCCGGCGCCGCGAACCATCTGTGCGCCCACTGCAGTGTGGTCACCAGCACTGTGGCGAGTGCGCGGCCCTTGGCGGTCAGCCGGTAGGCCGGCCGCTCGGACCGGTCGGCCGGCGCGACGGCCAGTACGCCGATATCGCAGAACGTCTGCAACCGTTCGGTGAGCAGGCTCGGCGGAACACCGAGTTGAGTCTGGAAATCGGTGAACCGGCTCGTTCCCAGGAAGGCCGCCAGCAGCAGGGCGGCGGCCCAGCGGTTGCCCAGCGCCGCCATCGTCTGGGGGAACAGCCCGGCTTGGCGTGGTCCGGCGTCGGACTCCGATCGCCGACGGGTCGTCGCACACGGCGCAGACCGGGACCACTGGCCGCTCGGGCCGAGGGTCAATACCAGGTCTTCGCCGCCGACCGGCGCCGCACAGGCGGTGCAGCGCAACACCGGCGAGAACAGGTCGCGACACCGGGTGTGCCGCATCGCCGGAAGCGTTTGGGCGTGCTCTGCCACCCAGACCCGTTCCCACTCCCAGATCGACAGCAGCACCGGCCACAGCGACCGACTGCGGGCTGTGGTCCCGTAGTCGGGGGTCAGCAGGCCCTCGTCGACCAGCATTCGCAACCGCTTGGTCAGCACCGCGTTGGAGATCGGCAGGCGTGTCATGAACTCGCTGTACCGGTGGGCGCCCATCAACGCCTGCTGCAGAATCAGCAGATTCCACTCGTCGCCGAGCAATCCGAGCATGCGGCCGATGGCGTTGGCGCCGCCGGGGCCGAGTTCGCTGGGGAGGTCCGTGCGCCGCACTACAGGCCGACGGCCTCGGCGGCCGAGTCGGTCTCCCGCCACCGTCGCAGCTCCGAACCGGCCACCCAGGTCGAATGGGTGCCGCTGGAAATGCGTTCGGGCAGTTGCAGTTTGCACACCGGACCGTCGGTCAGGCGGGCGGCGTCGAACACCAGGCAGTAGGACGCGTCGTTGTTCATATCGGTGGTCAGTGTCACCAGGTAGCCGTCGTCCTCAGCGCTACTGCCCACCCGGGGTGCCATCGCCGTCTCGCTGCCGTACACCCCGTCGCCGAAGCTGATGCGGTGTTCGGTGCCGGTGACCACGTCGTGGCGGATCAGTCCGTCGAAGAGGAACCAGCCGGGCTTCCCGGTGGCCGCATAGACGTAGCGGTAGGCCTCGCCGCCGTGCGTGGCGTTGATCATGCCGAACTCGGAGATGTTCTCGCTCAACGGTTCTTCGGTGGTGGCACCGGTCGTGAGGTTGAATCGCCAACGGTGCAACCGGGTCTGCATACGGTCCAGGGCCAGGAAGCGGAACGCCCGCTGCCACTTGGTGCCGCTGCCGTCGTCGGCGGGTTCGGGCTCGCCCTGGTAGAAACCGTCCAGGACGATCTCGTCGCCGTCCTCGTAGGCGTTGGTGAAGTGCAGGACGAAGGTGGGGTCGGCCTCGAACCACCGCACGTCGGCCCGGGCCGCCGCGCCGCGGCAGGACCGCGAAGCGGGACGGCATGTCGCGATGCAGGCGTGCGACGTGCAGATCGCGCTCGAGCAGTTCGGGCTCCCAGAACAACGGAAAGTCGTTGAGAATCGCGTAATTTCGGGTGAAGGCCATATCGTGCGGCAGGCGCGGTCCGGGCAGCGGCACCTCGACGTAGTGCGCCAGGTCGTTGTTCGCGTCGACGACGCCGTAGTGCATGTACGGCGCGTTCTTGCTGTAGTTGAAGAACAGCATCTCCCCGGTGCGTTCATCGACCTTCGGGTGCGCCGAGACACCCCAGTCGAACGGGAAGGCTCCGTTCCAGCTCTCCTTGCCCTGCGTCTCGCCGCTGTAGGGGTCGATCCGGTAGAGGTCACCGCACTGATAGAAACTCGTCAGCGCGGTGCCGCGGTGCACCACGACGTCGGTGCTCGAGGCGTCCTTGAGCATGGTGCGGGCGCCCCAGCCGTGGTCGGCTTTGGCCAGCGACAGCGGTTCGGCGATTCCCGGCCACAGCGAACCGCCGGCCTCCTGCTCGGCCTCGAACGCTTCGGTGCGCACGAAACGGTTGCGGTAGAACGCCTTCCCGTCCCGGAAACCAACGATCTGCAGCATGCCGTCACCCTCGAACGGGTGGTAGAACTTCAGCGCGGGATGCAACGGGTTCTCGGTGTTGCGCAGATAGATACCGTCGAGGTCGGCGGGGATCTCGCCTTCCACGACCCTCAGGTCGTCGGCACGCCACTCGGTGGTCTGCGGGCGCCAGGGTCCGGTCCGGTAGGGGTGGTCGTCATCCTCGGGCAGGGTCGACAGGAACTTGCCGACGACTTCAACATCCATTCTTGGGTCCTATCACGCCGCTTCTCCGGACGATCCGATGACGAAACTGACTGTGGTGGCGGTGCTTCCGCCGAAATTGAGAGTGCCGAACCGGCGCGCCCCGTCGACCTGGTAATCGCCGGCCAGGCCGCTGACCTGTTTGGCGGCGTCGAGCATCATCCGGATGCCTGTCGCGCCGACCGGGTGGCCGCCGCCGATCAGTCCGCCGCTGGGATTGATCGGCAGTCGCCCGCCGATCTCGATATCGCCGTTCTCGATGGCCTTCCACGACTCGCCCGGGCCGGTCAGTCCGATGTGGTCGATGGCCACGTACTCGCTCGGCGTGAAGCAGTCGTGCACCTCGAAGCCGTCGATGGATTCGAGGTCCACCCCGGCCCGGCCGAACGCGTCGTGGACGGCGGCGTGCACATGGGGGAGCACGTAGGGATTACCGGCGTCGCGGTCGAGTTTCTGACCCAAACCCAGGCCGACGGTGCGGTGCCCCCACCCCTCGATCCGGCCGATCGGGCGCACCCCCGGATGTTCGGCCAGGAACTCGTCGCTCACCAGCACCACACCGGCGCCGCCATCGGTCATCTGGCTGCAGTCGAACCGGCGGATGCGGCCCTCGATGGGCGGGTTGATCTTGTCATCGTCGCCGACGGCGGCCAGGTCGGGCACGTTCCATGCGCGCGTCTGGGCGTTGGGATTGCGCCGGGCGTTGGCGAGGTTCACCGCGGCGATGGCCCGCAGGTGGGTGTCGTCGATCCCGTAGCGCCGGTCGTACTCCTCGGCGACCCGGTCGAACATGTAGGGCCACATGTAGGTGGCGTCCCGGCCCTCGTGACCGGTCCACGCCGCGGCGCCGAGGTGCTGGGCGGCGAGGTCGCCGGGAACCGTCTTCTCCAGTTCCAGGCCGACCACCAGGGCGGTGCGGTAGTTGCCGGCCCGCAGGTCGGCCATGGCCGCCAGTGCGGCCACACTGCCGGATGCGCACGCCGCCTCGTGCCGGGTGGCCGGGGTATCCCACAGGCCCTCGTGCACGGTGGCCGGCATCGCGCCGAGATGGCCCTGCTGGGCGAACATCTCCCCGAACGCGTTGGCGACGTGCACCACGTCGATGTCGGCGGCGTCGATCATGGCCTCGGCGAGGGTCTGGTCGACGACCTCTCGGGTCAGGTCGGCGAAGTCGTGGCCCTCCCGGGTCAGATTGCGCGCGAAGTCGCTCTGGTAGCCGCCGAGAATCCAGACGTTGGTCACCCCTGCGAAGTTACTACAACTAACAGAGTGACGGAATGCCGGTCCGCCGGTGCCTCACCGTGCCGATTTGCGCGGGATCCCCGTCAGGCGCCCGCGTCGAGTGGCAACTGAATCCTGGCCAGCAGTGCGCGGTGGTCAGAGCCTTTGATGGTGATGGTGCGCACCGACGACACCGCAGCGTTACGGGTCAGGATGTGGTCGATGGTGATGACCGGCGGCAGGGCGATATCGGCCTTGAAGGTCGGACCGAAGCCCGGCCCGGTCTGTTCCACGGCGTCGCGGTAGCCGTTGGTCAACAGGTCCCGGAACTGACGCATGTTCGGTGTGCTGTTGTAGTCGCCGCCGATGATCACCGCTGCCGGTCCAGCCTCCCTGGCGAAGTCGTCGAGCTGGGCCTTGGCGCCGGCCATCCCCCGATTCCAGTCGGCGATCGTGTTCTCGTCGCCGGCGACCGGGGAATAGACGTGCACGGCGGCCACTATCGGTTTGGTCTGCAGGCCGGGAATGTCCACCCGCACCGCGGGCATGTTGACCCCCCGGTGGCGCGATGCCGTCACCGGAGCGACCGGATAGCGACTCCAGATCCCGATACCGCCGGCACCGGGACGCGGCTTGAGGAAGGAGTACGGGAAGGTGGTCTCGATACCCGCCTTCCTGAACCGTTCGACCGCCTCGGGGGTGAGTTCCACCGCCGAGATCAGATCAGCGTCCCGGGTGGCCAATTCCACGAATTGGGCCGGGTCGGCCCGGCCGTAGCGGAGATTGGACGCCAGCACCCGGACGTCGGTGGCCCGGTCCAGATGCGTGGGCGATCCGAAGAAGTACCAGGACAACTGACCCACTGACGTCGCGACGAGCAGGAACACACCGACGACTGCCAGCACCCGGCGTCGGCAGATGATGGCCAGCAGCAGCGCCGCCAGGGCCACCAGCGGCAGAAAGGTCGCCCCGACGGCGAGGAACAATCGCGGCATGCTCGTCACCGGTTGGATGCGAAAGACCGCCCCCACCGCGCAGATGCCCAGCAGCGCCACCGTCAGGACGGTCAGCCCCGTCCGGACACCACCCGAGGCACCGCCCGGAATCCGTCTCTCACGGCGTGCATGTCTCGGCAACGGTTTCGATCCTTCCGTGGGCCGGTGGGCGGCTTCGGGCAGGCTAACAGCGATCCGGCGCGCTGTCCGCAGAGGAATCCAGCTTTTACCGGGATACTTGTACGACTTGAGCAGTAAGCCGGGTCGTCGGCCACATCTGCGACCGCCCATGCGTTGGACCAAGGGGACCCGCCCATGACTGTTGTCGCAATCTATCTCGTCATCACCTTCGGTCTCGGCGGCCTTGCCATGGCCCTGCGGCTACCCCCACTGGTCGGGTTTCTGGCGGCGGGATTCGTCCTCAACGCACTTCACGTGGCGGAACTGCCCCAGCTGGAAACCATGGCGGGCCTGGGCGTCACGTTGTTGCTCTTCGCGATTGGTCTCAAATTGGACGTTCGCATCCTGCTACGTCGCGAGGTGTGGTTGACCACATCGGCGCACATGGTGGTCAGCGTCGTTCTCGGAAGTGTCGCCCTATGGCTGGCCGCCGTGGCCGGGGTGGCCATGCTGGCGGGGCAGGGCATGCAGACGATCGCCCTGCTCGCCTTCGCGCTGTCGTTCTCCAGCACGGTTTTTGTGGTCAAGGTCCTCGAGGAGCGGGGCGAGTCGCACGCGCTCTACGGCCGCGTCGCCATCGGCATCCTGGTGATGCAGGACATCATCGCCGTGATTTTCCTGACGGCCACCAGCGGTCATCTGCCCAGCCCCTGGGCGCTGGCACTGGTGGGTCTATGGCCGCTGACCCGGGTCCTGCGCAAGATCTGGACCCGGCTGGGCCATGGGGAGATGCAGTCACTGTTCGGCATCGTCATGGCATTGGTGCCCGGGTACGCGTTGTTCTCCGCGCTCGGACTCAAGGGTGATCTCGGCGCCCTGGTCATGGGGGCACTGCTGGCATCGCACCCGGCTTCGTCCGAGCTCGCGCGGTCGCTGTTTCACATCAAGGAGTTGCTGCTCGTCGGGTTCTTCGTGTCGATCGGGCTGACCGGGCTACCGAACCTGCCCACCGTCGGCGTCGCACTGTTGATGTTGCTGTTGCTGCCCTTCAAGGCGGGCTTGTACGTGGTGCTGCTGTCGCGCTTGAAGCTGCGCTACCGCACGGCGCTATTGGCGGGCCTGAGCCTGATGAACTACTCCGAATTCGGTTTGATCGTCGTGTCGGTCGGTGTCTCGGCAGGGTTGCTGGGCCAGGCCTGGCTGGTCGAGATGTCGATCGCTGTGGCACTGAGCTTCGTGGTGTCGGCGATGGTCAACGGACGCGGGCATCTGATGGTGGAGAAGATTGCGGCCCGGCTTCCCGCCCAGGCCGAAAGCGAACTGCATCCCGAAGAACGTCACGGCGACGCCGGCGACGCCGAGGTCGTGGTGATCGGGATGGGTCGAGTGGGATTCGCCGCCTACCAACGACTGACTGATCACTATGGACTCCGGGTCGTGGGTGTCGACTATGACGGGCCCCGAATCGAGCGACTCGCAGAACAGGGCCTGCGAGTGATCGAAGGTGACGCCACCGATCTGTATTTCTGGAACCAACTGGAACGCTCCGACTCGGTGCGCATTGCCGTGCTGGCGATGCCGCGTCATGGCGCCAACGTCACCGCGCTCGAATGTCTGCGCGAGTCGGGCTTCAGGGGCAAGGTCGCCGCCGTCGCCCGATACGACGACGAGGTGCAGTGGGCCAAGGACCACGGCGTCGGCATCGCCTTCAACGTGTATGCCGGTGCGGGGTTGGAGTTGGCCGATCAAGTGGCCGACGAAGGGGCCCCGGAGGGGGCCAGGGTTCAACCGGGCGACGACGGGCCCACCGGCAGCTCGTAGGTCCGCTACCCCGCGTCTCGACATCGGCCCCGTAGTGCGGTGAGAAACAACGTCATCATCAGCCGAAGACGAAATGGCAAGCATCAGGCGGAGTAAGACAAACCAGGAGTGCCCCCGGCAGGATTCGAACCTGCGACACCGGCTTTAGGAGAGCCGTGCTCTATCCCCTGAGCTACGAGGGCGGCCGGCTGGCAAGCTTACCGCCTGCCAGCCGCCACTTCCTCGACGTGTGCTTCCTCAGCGGGATGGATAACCCAACCCGCAGAGCGCGACCAGATAGTTGTGACCACGTTCGGGAGCATCCTTGGGATAGTCCTTGCGAATCCAGGACGCAATCCGGTTGTGGGAAACCGCTGCAGTAGAACCATTTCGGTACACGATCGTCACCGCCTTTCGCCATCGGCCGTTCGTTGTCCGCACTGATCCCGCCGCCCTCGGTCAGGGCCCCGGAAAACCGGTGTCTGCCGGACGGCGGATCAGCGCAATGCGTTGATCACGTGTGCGAAGTAGGCCCCATGATAGTCCTGCACGGTGAAATAGCTGACTCCGTAACGTTCGCGTCGCTCGATCAAGGTGTCGGCGATGTGCCGTGGCGATCCGCTCAGCACGCTTGGCATCCTGAGCAATTCGTCGTCGCTCTTGTCCGGTTCGTAGGCGCGGGTGAGTGTGAGATCGGGAACTCCGGAGCTCTCGGTCGGCACCGCGGTGATCGCGAGGTTCAACTCCAGGTCGCTGAAACGCTCTGGGGCAGCGGCCTTTACGAGGGCCACCCGGTCGGCGAGGGGATCGGCGGCGTGCGAACCGGCGCTGCCCCCGGAGAACCCGATGATGTCGGCGTGTCGGGCGGCCAGGGTAAGCACCCGATCGCCGTTGCCGGCGATCAGCAGGGGGACTGCTGGTGCGACCTCGGTGAGGTGCTCGACGGTGCGGCGCAGGTGGCGCACCCGCTCCCCGGCGCTCGGGTACGCGATACCGGCGGCATCGAACTCCTCGCGCACATAGCCGGTGCCCAGGCCCAGTTCGAGTCGGCCGTCGGAGAGCACGTCGACATCGACGGCATCGCGCGCGAGCAGGGCCGGTGCATAGAAGGCGGCATTGAGCACATAGGTACCCACCTTGATCGTGCGAGCCGCGTTGGCCGCAGCCACCATCGCCGGAAAGGGGGCCGGCGCACCCAGGTGGTCGGGGAAGTGGAGAACGTCATAGCCGAGGTCCTCGAACCTCCGGACCCGTTCACGCAGACGATCCGCCGACCGGATCGACCGCAGGCCGATGCCGAACCTGAACTCCCTGGCCACCTGCGTCAGCTGAGGGGCAGTTCGGCGATCACCTGGCCGGTGGGCTGCGTCGAACCGTTGCCGGGTTCCACGGTGAATCTCAATTTGGTTGAGTCACCGAGGTTTTCCAGAACCGCGGTCGTCGATGGGGCGACCGCCTTGGCGTCCATCGTCCCCGCAGACTTTGCGCCCTGCGGGCTCACCAGCCACATCTGGTAGACGGTGCCGGGGGAGGGGGGCGGCACGTCGTTCATCACCAGCACCCCGGCGTCGCGGTCTCGGGAGAACACGACGGTGGCGGTGCCGCCGGCCGGAATCGGGCCGTACACGGTGTGAACATCGGTAGCCGAGAACACCTGCTGAGCGGTGGACTGCGGTGCCGGGGGCGTCGGCCGCAGTGCCACGCCGACGCCGACGGCGGTAAGGCCGATGGCCACCGCGGCGGCAGCGGAGAGCACCGTCGTGCGCCAACGCCGGCCGGTGCCCGCCGTCGGCAGGGCGCGCACGTTGTCCTCGGCCACCGCGGCCAGCAGGCGCTCGCGTAGGTGCGCCGGGGGATCCACGGCATCGGCTGCCGACACCACCGCCATGGTCTCGCGCACCGCACGAACCTCGTCGTAGAAGGCGTCGGCTGCCGGCAATGGGGCCGACGCCAGACGGCTCTCGATCTGGTCACGTTCGGCGTCGGACACCGCATCCAGCGCGTACGGAACCGCCAGATCGAGCAGGTCGTCGCTGTGTGTCTGAGTCATCACCGCACCCCCAGACAATTGCGCAGGCCCCGAAGACCGTCGCGGATCCGGGACTTGACGGTCGCGAGATTGGCCGACAGTCGCTCCGACACCTGGACATACGTCAGGCCCTGGTAGTAGGCGAGTTCGATGCACTCCCGTTGGATGTCGGTCAGACCGTCGAGGCACGCCGTCACGCGACGCCGGTCCTCTCCTGTCAACACCGCCTCGGTGACGTTGTCGGCATCGCGCTCCACCGTCGATGCGCCGTAGCGGGAATCCCGTTGGGAGGCCGACTGTTCGGACCGGACCCTGTCCACCGCCCGGCGGTGCGCGAGGGTGAGGAGCCACGCCAGGGCGCTTCCGGAGGCCGGGTCGTAGCTCTCTGCGGTCCGCCACACCTGCAGATACACGTCCTGGGTGGTCTCTTCGCTGTAGCCGCGGTCGCGCAGGACCCGGCACACCATTCCGTACACCCGCGCGCGCGTCGCGTCGTACAACTCGGCAAACGCCTGGGAGTCTCGGTGGGCCACCCGGCGTAGCAGCGCGTCGAGATCGGTCGTGGTCACTCGATCAGGCCTTGTGAAGTCGATGCCATCGACCCGAAGCCTAACCGGACGGTCAAGCAGATCGCTCACGATGTCGCCCACGAATGGGTCTTTGCCCCCCATCCGGACGTCGCGGAGCGGACGGACTTCCGCGCCGGCCGCGCGGACTGGGGGATGGCAGCACGCTTGGCGGCCGGGTGTCCGTGCCAGCGCAGCACCAGATGCTGGAACATCACGCTCAGCCGCGCCATCTGTGGTGCCAGGGGGTGGGTGAGCTGCAACAACATCACCCTCCCCAGCGATGCCCGACGCCGCGCCCCGCGCCAGGTCGCAACCATCGCGGCGTGGTTGTCGCGGTGCATGGAGATCGTCAGGTCCAGCTTGTCGTCGGGCCGCGGCACCCGGACCAGGAAGTAACCGTCGGCGGTGGCGAAGGGGGCGTCACGCAGTTCCTCGGACACCGCGGCGGGGCCGTCCTCGGCGGCAGGCAGCAGGTAGGCGTTGCGGCGACCACGCACGTCCTGCACCTCGGCCACCACGCAGCGCAGTTCGCCGGCGGCGTCGTGGCACCAGAACAGGCTCAGCGGATTGAACGCCCGGCCCAGCACTCGCGGCGTCACCAGCGCGGTGACCCGGCCGCCCGGGAGGAACACCCCGTGGCGAGACAGGACCGCATCGACACGCTGGCGCAGGGTCTGATCGGGGGTCCCGTCGAAATGGTCGGATGCCTCGAAGCGGGCGAAGGGCCGCATCCACCACGGCAGCCGGGGCAACTCGTCGACGTCGACGTACCAGCTGTAGCTGCGGTGTTCGGCGTAATGCTGAACGGGTGAACGGTGCAGGTGGGTGACACGGGTGGGGTACAGCGCAGGTGTCATCGTGGCCGGTGCCAGAGTCTTCGTGGTTTCCACGTGTGCAATTCGGAGCAGCCGCGGGAATGGATGGGTCTGTGACGCAGATCTCTCCGGTGGACGGCGACCGTGCGTCTTACCTGGCGATCAGCCAGATCAGAGCGGCATTGAGCAGGGTGATCAACCCCGCCACCGCCCAGGCCAGCGTCGTGGTCAGCCTGCCGTTGGCGTCCTCGCCCATGAGGCCGCGGTCGCTGGTCAACCGCACCAGCGGAACCAGGGCGAACGGGATGCCGAACGACAGCACCACCTGGGACAGCACCAGCGCACGGGTGGGGTCCACTCCGCTGGCCAGCACCAGCAGGGCCGGCACCAGGGTGACGAGTCGGCGCACCAGCAGCGGGAACGACGTGCGCAGCAGCCCCTGCATGATCATCGCGCCGGCATAGGCGCCCACCGACGTCGACGCCAGACCCGAGGCCAGCAGGCCGATGGCGAAGAACAATGCGACGGTCGGCCCCAGCGTCTCGCGCGACCGCGGCGTGGGCGCCTTCGATGGTGTCGGTGCCGTCGCGGCCGCGCAGGTTGGTCGCCGCCACCAGCAGCAGCGCGAGATTCACGCTGCCGGCCACCAGCATCGCGATGCCGACGTCCCAGCGGGTCGCGCGTAGCAGCACGGCGCGGGCGGGCCCGGCGGCCGGATGGCCGTGGCGGTCGCGGGCCAGTCCGGAGTGCAGATAGACGGCGTGCGGCATCACGGTGGCGCCGAGCATCGCTGTCGCCAGCAGCACGCTGTCCACCCCGTCGAACCGGGGGATCAGTCCGTCGGCGACCGCCGCCGGCGGCGGCGGGTTGACCACCAGGCTGGCCAGGAAGCCGATCGTGATGACCAGCAGCAGGCCGGTGATGACCCGTTCGAACACGCGTTGCCCGCGGCGGTCGCCGACGGTGAGCAGAAGCAGGGAGACCAGTCCGGTGATCAGGCCGCCGAGTACCAGGGGCAGCCCGAAGAGCAGATGCAGGGCGATCGCGCCGCCGATGATCTCGGCGACGTCGGTGGCGATGGCCACCAGTTCGGCCTGCACCCAGTAGGCGATGCCGGCCGGTGGTGCCGGTCCGGTCGCGCACCGCCTCCGGCAGCGTGCGGCCGGTGACCAGGCCCAGTTTGGCGCTCAGATACTGCACCAGGCCGGCCATCACGTTGGCGACGACGATGACCCAGACCAGCAGGAAGCCGAACTGCGCCCCGGCGCTGACGTTGGCCGCGATGTTGCCCGGGTCGACGTAGGCGATCGCCGCGACGAACGCCGGCCCGAGCAGCGACCACCTCGGGCCGCAGCGACGCGAGGTTCGGGGCGTTCAGAGGCCGATCCAGATGCCGCCGCCGCCCAGGCCGAACGCCGGTGTGCCGAGCCGAAGCCCCATCCCGGCCAGGGGTTGGTGAACGCCGGGTTGGGCGAGGTGGTGATCGCGGTGTGCCCGGGGTCCGGCAGATCCTGGTGTTGGGTGCGATGTCGGTGCAGTCCGGCACGGCCGCGGCGGCGGTGCGAGGACCATGGCGGCGGTGACCATGAGCGGGACGATGAGCGGCATGCGCGCCATGGCGTCCTCCACAGGGTCGGATGGAACCCCTACTGCCCGCAGACACTTATGTCCGCAGCGTACAAGCCCTTGCCGGTCACCAGCGGCAGGTCCAGCGTCGTGCAGATGCCCGGTTCAGCGGCCACCACGGCCGGGATCGCGTTGACGATACGCATGGCGGTGGCGAGCACACCGGCGTGGTTGTGGTCGCCGTTGGGGCTGCTCAGGCACAGGTCCAGGGCGTAGCACGGCTCACCGGTGATCTCGATGCGGTAGTTGCCGCCGGGCTGGGCGGGTTGCGGCCACTCGGGGCACAGGTCGTCGCGCAATCGGGTGATGTGCTCGAGGACCACCGCCGGGGCCCCGTTGACCAGGCCGATCACCTCGAACCGCAGCGCGGCCGCGGTGCCCTTCGGCGATATGGCCGCGATGCGATGTCGAAGGCCTCCGGCGCCGGCTCGCGGACGTACATCTCCTCCAGACCGTCGAGTTCGAGACCCAGGCCGGCGGCGAGTTGGCGCACCACCGAACCCCAGCCGATGCTCAGCACGCCGGGCTGCAGCAGCATCGGGATCTCGTCCATCGGCTTGCCGAAGCCCATCACGTCGAACATCACCGTCGCGCTGTCGTAGGTCGCGTAGTTGACGATCTCCATGCAGCGCACCTGTTCGATGCTCTGGCAGGTCCCGGTGAGCGCCAGCGGGAACAGGTCGTTGGCGAAGCCGGGGTCGATCCCGTTGACGAAAAGGCTCGAATTCCCTTCGCGGGCAGCATCTTCGATGCGGCTTGATCATCTCGTCGGGGATCACCTGCCAGGGCCACTGCAGGAACACCGGGCCGCTGCCCACCACGTTGACTCCGGCGGCCAGGATGCGCCGGTAGTCCTCGAGCGCCTCCATCAACCGGTTGTCGGCCATGGCGGTGTAGACCGCGCAGTCCGGCTTGGTGGCCAGCACCGCGTCGAGGTCGTTGGTGGCGATGACGCCGGTCGTCCTGTCCAGGCCGACGAGTTCGGCGGCGTCCTTGCCGGCCTTGGCGTCCGAGGACACCCACACCGCGGTGAGTTCGAAGTCCGGATTGGTGATCAGCGACCGCAGCGCGTGCGCGCCGACGTTGCCGGTGCCGATCTGTGCGACGCGGATGGGCATGGGCGGACTCCTTCGGTGGGTCACAGATCCGGGATGGGCAGGTCGAGGTTGGGAACGATCAGGCCGCCGTCGACTTCGAGCATCTTGCCGGTCAGGAAGCTGCCGGCCGGCGAGGCGAGATAGACGGCCGCGGCGGCGATGTCGAGCGGGTCGCCGAGGCGGCGCATCGGGGTGGCCTTCTCCATCGGTTCGCGCAGGGCGTCGTTGGAGGCCACGATCTCCAGCGCCGAGGTCATGATCGATCCGGGTGCGATCGCGTTGACCCGGATCCGCGGGCACAGGTCCAGCGCGGTCAGCCGGGTGTAGTGGGCCAGCGCGGCTTTGGCGGTGCTGTAGGCCGCGAAGCCGCGGCCGGCCAGCCGGCCCATCGTCGAGGTGATGTTGATGATGTTGCCGCCGCCGGAGTGCTCGAGCATCAGCGGAACGGCGGCGACGGTCAGGGCGTGCGCGGTCAGCACGTTGAAGGTGAAGGCGTCGCGCATCTCCTTGACGCTGGTGGTCAGCAGCGTGTTGGGCATGCTGCCGCCGACGTTGTTGACGACGATGTCGAGCCTGCCGAACGCCTCCACCGCCTGTGCCGGCCAGTTCCGCGGTGGCTTCGGGCTGGGCGAGGTCGGCGACGACGATGTGCGCGCGCCGGCCGGTCGGCCTCGATCTGGGCGGCGACGGTCTCCAGCTCGGACTCGGTGCGCGAGGCGATCAGCGACGTCGGCGCCCACTTCGGCGAAGGCGACGGCGATGGCGGCACCGAGGCCGCGGCCGGCTCCGGTGACGACGGCTACCTGTCCGTCGAGGCGGAATCTGTCGAGGATCACTTGATTTGTGTAACACGTTTGGCTGAAACACGTTCTATTTCCTCGCCGGGGAGGCCTCTTCTTGGCGGCGGCCTTGCACGGAGCGGCCTTCTTGGCCGGAGCTTTGGCGGCCGCCGTGTTCTTGGCCGCCGGTCTTGGCCGCCGTGTCTTGGCCGCGGCCTTCTGGCCGGAGCCTGCTTGGCGGACCGTCGGCTCCGGCCTCGGCTCCGCTTGCCGCGCGGCCGACTCCTCGCGCCGGCGCCGCACGCTGGCCTCGAGTTTGGCCAGCAGATCGGAGACGTCGTCGGTCTCGTCGAGGCGGGCCGGCTTCTCCTCGGTGGAGAACGCCTCGCCGCCGGACAGTTTGGCCTCGACCAGTTCCTGCAACTGCTCCTGGTAGGTGTCGGTGTACCGCTCGGGATGGAAGTCGTCGGCCATCGACTCGACCACCTGGCCGGCCATCTTCAACTCGGCCGGCCGGACTTCGACGTCGGCGTCCAGCGACGGGAAGTTCGGGCCGCGGATCTCATCGGGCCACAGCAGCGTGTGGACCACCATGACGTTGCGCTCGGAGAAGTCCTTGACCCGCAGCGCCGCCAGTCGGGTCTTGTTGCGCAGCGCGAAGTGCACGATGGCGACCCGGTCGGTCTCGGACAGTGCTTTGGCAAGCAGCACATAGGATTTCGACGACTTGCCGTCCGGCTCCAGGAAGTAGCTGCGGTCGTACATGATCGGATCGAGGTCGGCGGCCGGGACGAACTCGAGGACCTCGATCTCGTGGCTGCGTTCCTCGGGCAGGGTGGCGATGTCGTCATCGGTGATCACCACCGTCTGGCCGTTGTCGGCCTCGTAGGCCTTGGCGATGTCGCGGTACTCGACCACCTCGCCGCATTCCTCGCAGACCCGCTGGTACTGGATCCGTCCGTTGTCCTTGGCGTGCACCTGGTGGAACTTCAGGTCGTGGTCCTCGGTGGCGCTGTACACCTTCACCGGGACGTTCACCAGACCGAAGGCGACCGAGCCTTTCCAGATGGAACGCATGGGACCAGTATGCCCAGCAATCGCCGAATGTTTCGGCGAGTCTCAGCGCCCGGAGACGTTCGGCGGAGTGGGTCCCAGGGGAAGGTTCCCGGGCAGGTTCTGGGGCGCCGGGCCGAGGGGCAGGACCACCGGCTGGTTCAGCGGGTGTCAGGCCGCGGCGGGATGTTGGGGTTGGCGCCCACCGCGTCGCCGAAGAACCCCTCGAGTGGGTTGGTCCGAGACGCACTCGCCGGCTTGCGGCACCTGGCCGCCTGAGCACGGCGGCACGCAGGTCCTCAGGGTCGGCCGCGGCTGCGGGGGCGCCGACAGCAATGCCGCCGCCAGCAGTGCCGCAGCCACCAACCTGATCATTGGACCACCGTACCGCGGGTAATACGTTGTGGTGGTGATGGACGTGTGGCCGCCGGGAGCGACGACGGGACCATTGGTCAGGCTGACCAACCCCGACAAGGTGCTCTACCCGGCCACCGGCACCACCAAGGCAGACGTGTTCCGCTACTACACGACCGTCGCGGACGGTGATGGTGCCGCACATCGCCGGCCGGCCGGCCACCCGAAAGCGATGGCCCAATGGCGTCGAGGCGACGGCGTTCTTCGAGAAGGCACTGGCCAAGTCCGCGCCGGCCTGGCTGCACCGCGGCACCATGATGCACAAGTCGGGCGCCACCGTCTACCCGATCATCGACGACTCCACCGGCACTCGCCTGGATCGCCCAACAGGCCGCGCTGGAAGTCCATGTGCCGCAATGGCGTTTCGGGGCCGACGGCCGGCCCGGCCCGGCCAACCGCCTGGTGTTCGACCTCGACCCCGGCGAGGGCGTGACCATGTCCGCGCTCAGCGAGGTGGCCCACGCGGTGCGGGAGTCTGATGGACGACATCGGGCTTGCGGGTCTTTCCGCTGACCAGCGGCAGCAAGGGACTGCACCTGTACGTGCCGCTGGCCGAGCCGGTCCGCAGCGACGGCGTCGTGGTGCTGGCCCGGCGGGTGGCCCAGCAGTTGGAGCAGAGCATGCCGGCGCTGGTGACGGCCACCATGACCAAGAGCCTGCGGGCCGGGAAGGTCTTTGTGGACTGGAGCCAGAACAACGCCGCCAAGACCACCATCGCTCCGTACTCGTTGCGCGGCCGCCGGACTCCGACCGTCGCCGCCCCGCGCACCTGGGCGGAGATCGGCGATCCGGATCTGCGGCAGCTGCAGTTCGAGGAGGTGCTGGCGCGGGTCGCCGAACACGGGGACCTGCTGGCCGGGCTTCATGACCACGCCCGTCGACGCGCTGACGACATACCGGAGCATGCGGGATGCCGCGGAAGACGCCCGAGCCGGTTCCGGCGTCGAGACCGCCGACCACGCCGGGCAACCGATTCGTCATCCAGGAGCACCGGGCCCGTCGGCTGCACTACGACGTCCGGCTCGAGCGCGACGGCGTGCTGGTGTCCTGGGCGGTGCCCAAGAACCTGCCCGACACCCCTGCCGTCAACCACCTCGCCGTGCACACCGAAGACCACCCGCTGGAGTACGCGACCTTCGAGGGCACCATCCCCAAGGGTGAGTACGGCGCCGGGACGGTGACCGTCTGGGACTCCGGCACCTACGAGGCGGAGAAGTTCCGGGTGCCGACGTCCGGCAAAGGCGGAGAGGTGATCGTCGACCTGCACGGCGGCCGGATCTCCGGTCGCTATGCGCTGATTCAGACCGATGGCGACCAATGGCTGGCGCACCGGATGAAGGATCAGGCCGCGTCCGCCGAACCGCCGCCGGCATCGCGGTTGGCCGAATACGCGCCGATGCTCGCCACTCTGGGATCGGTCGACAGGATGACCGCCGACCAGTGGGCGTTCGAGGGCAAGTTCGACGGTTACCGCATGCTGGTCGAGGCCGACCATGGAACGCTGCTTCTGCAGACCAGCAACGGACGCGATGTCACCGCGGAGTACCCGCAGTTGCAGCCACTGGCCGCCGCCCTTGCCGACCACGATGTCATCCTCGACGGCGAGGTGGTGGCACTCGACTCACACGGTGTGCCGAATTTCAGCGAGGTGCAGAACCGGGCGCGCGCCCGGCGAATCGAGTTCTGGGCCTTCGACATTCTCTATCTCGACGGCCGTTCCCTGGTCCGGGTGAAGTACCGCGACCGCCGCAGACTGCTGGAGGCATTGGCCGCGGGCACCGGCGTGACCGTGCCGCCCCTGCTCGACGGCGACGGCCCGGATGCGCTGGCGTACTCCCGGAAACGCACATGGGAGGGCGTGGTCGCCAAGAAGTGGGACTCGACATATCAGTCCGGGAAGCGGTCGTCGGCCTGGATCAAGGACAAGAACTGGAACACCCAGGAGGCCGTCATCGGCGGCTGGCGCAAGGGCGAAGGCGGGCGTTCCAGCGGGATCGGCGCGTTGCTTCTCGGCATTCCCGAACGCGAGGGCTTGCGGTTCATCGGCCGGGTCGGAACCGGTTTCACCGAGAAGGACCTCGCGTCGCTGAAAGCCGTTCTGGCGCCGCTGCATACCGATGAGTCGCCGTTCATGCCGGCGCTGCCGCGGCAGGAGGCCAGGCACGTGACCTACGTTCGGCCGGAACTCGTCGGCGAGGTCCGCTACGGGGAGTTGACCGCCGAGGGCCGGTTGCGGCATCCGAGTTGGCGCGGCTTGCGCCCGGACAAGACCCCGGCCGACGTCGGATGGGAATCAGCGCAGTAAGGATCCAGGGCGGCACGGCGCAGGGGTTATCGCCGGCACTGGCCGCTAAATCCCGACCGTTCTTGGCCGCGTGCGCAATACCGCGTGATCACCGACGGGCGCCCTTGGTCCGGCGTAACGTCAGGACCAGGTAGGGAACTCCAGAGAGGAACGCGATCATGGTGAACGAGGACACGGCGGGATCGGAATCCGGTTCGGGGCACATCTCGGAGCACGCGGCCATCGAACACCGGCATGTCGAAGATCACACGGCGCTGTACAGCCGTCATCTCGCCGCACACGAGAATGTCTACGCGCGCCACGGCGAACAACGCGCTCGCCTCGCCGAGAAGCACATCGCCGATCATGAGCGGGTGAGCGGCGCGATGGTGCCGCGGCGCGCGGTTGTGTCCGCACGCCACGCCGGGCAACACCTGGCAATGGCGATCGGTCACGCGGTCCAACTCGCCGGGCTGAACGTGCGGCACGCCGGCGAGCGTGCCGGCTTGGATCGCCGCCATGCCACAGAGCTCATCTCCCAGGAGCGCCGGCATGCGAGGGAAGATCTGCACTGACCACCACCGGCTCGTCCGACCTTGGTCAGCCGGAGGGCAGTGCTTCCAGCCGGGCATATCTGGCTCTCCGGAAGACCCACCACACCAGCGTTATTTCTGATGCTCCGACGAGCAGAACCGGCCAGAGCATTCCGGCCAGCGCCGATATCACGCCCGGAAAGTCCGGTGCGGCAACGTCTTCCCCGCGGAACCAATCTGCCGCGACAAAAACTGCCATGGCGACAAGAGCGGCCACGACCAGATAGACGCCGTACCAGAACATCGGCCGCTCCTTGACCAGTGCAGGCGAGAGGCGCTGCGTATGCCTTCGATGGTCGCACAGCATTACGCGCATTCCGATGACGCAACGATTACGGATCGCCGGTGACGGGTGATTCACCGCAGCGGATCCGGCGCCACCTCGATATCGCCGGCCTTGGCCGCGGCCTTGAGTCTTTCGAAATCGGCGAGAGTCTTCTCGGCGTAGGCGTAGGACCATTCGAGGATCGCCTCGGCCACCGTGTCGCCGCCGCCGACGTAGCCGCGCAGCATCGACGCGTTCGCGCTCTGGGCGTGTGCGCGCGCCAGCGAGTACCCGCATGCCCCGACATACTGGCCGAACGCTTCCGGATCCAGGCCCTCGGTTTCCACTGAGCCCTTCATGTCCTGGTACTGACGGACGTAGAAGTCCCGTCCGGCGATCCGCAATGTCCCCAGGAAGACATCCGAGATCGCCTGCAGGATCCGCTGTCCGTCCACCACCCGGATTCCCTGGCCCAGTGCCGCTTCGGCCGCCGTCAGTGTCGCGGGTTGGGTCTGACCGCCATACTCCTCGAGGACCGACCGGTTGGCTTCCTTGACCTGGAGGATGAGGGGTGTCCCGCCCGGCCCGGTGAGGATGAGCAGATAGCTCCGGGTGCCGACGCTGCCGACTCCCACCACCCGCAGGGCGATGTCGGTCACCTGGAAGTGCGAGAGCACCACCGCGATATCTGTCGGAACGCTGGTCAGGTACTCGCGGAACGAGTGGGTCAGGGCTTCCTCGTCGGTGATGTCGACGTGGGTGAGCAGTGGAGGGTTCTCCCGGAGTTGCAGGCCTCCGTCGGGGCCGGTTTCCATGATCCGTGCGAAGACCCGGGCCGACGTTCGCGTGCGGGCCTTGCGGGCGGTGCCGGCGATCACCTTCCCGAGGCTTCCGGGTGCCTTGTTGACGTAGCGCTGCGGTTCCAGCCGAAGGTAGTAGCGCTCGAGGATGTCCATCTCGAGCAGGGCTCGCAGACCGTCGCGGTAGGTGCTCACCACGTTGGCGGCGATCCGCCGGACCGTCTTCTCCGGATACCCGGCATGGCGTCCGCCGACGATCGCGCTGGTGGTCAGGCGTTTGACATCCCACTCCGCCGGTGCGACCGCCGCTTCGTCGAAGTCGTTGAGATCGAAGACCAGCGTCCGCTGCGGCGAGGCGTACACGCCGAAGTTCGACAGATGCGCATCCCCGCCGCACATCACCTCGACACCACTCGACGGGCCGGCCGCCAGGTCGGCGGCCATCAGCGCCGCAGCGCCGCGGTAGAACGAGAACGGGTCGGTCAGCATCCGGGCGAACCGCAACGGCACCAGATCCGGGAGGCGGTTGCGGTTCTGTTCGACCAGGATCTCCACCGGATCCCGGGTGGACGGCACCAACTGCGCCAGGTTGCGGCGCGGAACGACTTTCCGCTGGGCGCGTCCGCGGGCGATGTCGTCATCGGTGCTCTCGACAGCGATCACGCGTTCCCGAAGTGGACGGCTGGTCACATCCTCCATCGCCGGAGCCTATCCGCGAATCCCCTTTGGGGCGGTCAATTCGCGCCGCGCAGGATCGGCCGCAACGCGTCGAGCACCCCGGCGTCCTCGATCGTCGACGGGACCGGCTCGTCATGCCCGTCGGCGATACCCCGCATCGTCTTGCGCAGGATCTTGCCGGAACGGGTCTTGGGCAGGCCGGGCACCACCTCGACGGTGGTGAAGCTGGCCACCGCACCGATGGAATGACGCACTGCCGCAACGAGTTCAGCGGCCAGACCCTCAGCGGTGGCACCCGACTTGAGCACCACGAAACCACGCGGCACCTGGCCCTTGATCTCGTCGGCCACACCGATCACCGCGCACTCGGCGACAGCGGGATGTCCCGCGACCACGGCCTCGATCGACCCCGTCGAGAGCCGATGCCCGGCCACGTTGATCACGTCGTCGATCCGCCCCATCACGAACAGGTAGCCGTCGTCGTCCAGATAGCCGCCGTCGCCGGTCAGGTAGTAGCCCGGATGCTCGCAGAGGTAGGACGCTTCGAACCGGGCGTCGTCCCCCCACAGTGTGGGCAGGGTGCCGGGTGGTAACGGCAGTCGGATGCAGATGGCGCCTTCCTCGCCGGCCGCGCATCCGGAACCGTCAGCGTGCAGGACCTGAACGTCGTAGCCCGGCATCGGCACGGTGGGAGATCCGGCTTTAAGGGGAAGCTGTTGCAGGCCAACCGGATTGGCGGCGATCGCCCAGCCCGTCTCGGTCTGCCACCAATGGTCGATCACCGGTATTCCCAGAACCTGGGAGGCCCAGGCGTAGGTGTCCGGGTCCAGTCGCTCGCCGGCCTGGAACAAGTACGTCAGCGTGGACAGGTCGTAGCTGCGGATATGCGAGCCCGTCGGGTCCTCCTTGCGGATGGCCCGCAGCGCGGTCGGCGCCGAGAACAGCACCTTGACGCCGTACTCGGACACCACCCGCCAGAACGCGCCGGGATCCGGTGTGCCGACCGGCTTGCCTTCGTAGAGCACCGTCGTCGCGCCGGCCAGCAATGGGCCGTAGACGATGTAGGAGTGACCCACCACCCAGCCGACGTCGGAGGCCGCCCAGAACACCTCCCCGGGTCCGACGCCGTAGATGTTCGTCATGCTCCACATCAGCGCCACCGCATGCCCGCCGTTGTCCCGGACGATGCCCTTGGGTTTGCCGGTGGTGCCCGAGGTGTAGAGCACGTAGAGCGGATCGGTGGCTGCAACCGGGACCGGGTCGGCGGGGGTGGCGTCAGACATCAACTCCGCCCAGTCGTGGTCACGGCCGGCGGCGAGGTCGCAGCGGAGCTGATCGCGCTGGACGATCACACACGCGCGCGGCTGGTGGCTGACACGGGTCAGCGCGTGATCCAGCATCGGTTTGTACTCGATGAGCCGGGTCGGCTCAATCCCGCAGGACGCCGACACGATCACGGTCGGTTGGGCATCGTCGATGCGGGTGGCCAGTTCGTGGCTGGCGAATCCGCCGAACACCACCGAGTGCACCGCGCCGAGGCGGGCGCATGCCAGCATCGCCACCACCGCCTCGGGGATCATCGGCATGTAGAGCACGACGCGGTGGCCCTTCTCGACGCCGAGACGGCGCAGTACTCCCGCGAATCTCGCTGTCTGGTCAAGCAATTCACGGTAGGTGTAGGTGCGCTTGGTGCCGGTGACCGGCGAGTCGTAGATCAGCGCCGGCTGGTCGCCCCGGGCCTCGATGTGGCGGTCCAGCGCGTTGAAGCAGGTGTTCAGTTCCGCGTCGGGAAACCAGCGGTAGAACGGTGGGTTGTCGTCGTCGAGGATGCGTCCCGGTTCCCGGGTCCACGACAGGGCCTTGGCCGCCTGCGCCCAGAATGCTGCCGGGTCGCCGAGGCTGGCCTGAAAGATCTCCCGGTATCCGCCCACGGAATCTCCTCACTCTTTTGAGCGCAGACCATCGCCCTGGTGGGGTGGTCGGCTCGGAAAGAGTATTCCGCGAGTCCCGATGGCCGGAAGGCCCTCAGGCTTCAGTCAGGGGCACATGAACGCAAACGGTGGGCAGACGAACGTGCCCGCAGGCAGTGGGCCTTCCGCGTAGACGCCCGGTTGGCCGGCTACCTGGTGATATTCATGGCAGACATTGGGATCCCAGGTTTGCGCCAGGTCTGCAACCCGAAACGTGATCGGATCTCCCGGACACCAGGTGCCGTGGCAGGTCGGGTCGCACCTGACATTGTCGGCGTTGGCGGGCGCGGTGCCCGGGCCCAACGCGGCGAGCCACAGGGTTGCGACCGCGCCGAAACCCGACATCACAGCACCAGCAAGAATTCGAGTGACTGTTGTGGCCACGGTGTGCTCCTCGGAATTGTCTTTCGCCGACGTCAGTAAACACCCCGGAAGCCGCTGTCAACGCCGTTTCGGCGTCGTCGCCGTGAAACGGTGAGTCAGGAGGTCTTGGCGATGACGTTCTCGGCGAACCACTCGAGATTGCGGATCTTGGCGTCCAGCGGCTCGGTGTCCGGACCGTTGATGTAAGGGATGCGGAAGCCGACGATCACGTCGGTGACACCCTTGTCCTCCAGTCGCTTGACCCCCTCGACGGTGAAGCCGTCGATCGAGATGACGTGGATCTGGAAGTCCTTGTCGGCGGTGCCCTCCTCCTCGCGGTAGCGATTGAGCTTGGCCAGCAGTTCGTCGAGATCCTCGGTGCCGCCGCCGTGCATCCAGCCGTCGTTGCGTGCCGCCCGGCGCAGGGCGGCGTCGGCATGCCCGCCGATGAGAATGGGTATCGGCTCGGTGGGGGCGGGTGTCATCTTGATCTTCGGGATGTCGTAGAACTCGCCGTGGTATTCGAAGTAGTCGCCGGATGTGAGGCCGCGGATGATGTCGATGCACTCGTCCATCCGCTTGCCGCGCTTGGCGAAGGGCACGCCCATGATCTCGTAGTCCTCGGGCCAGGGGCTGGTGCCGACGCCCAGCCCGACCCGGTTTCCGATCAGGGCCGCCAGTGAGCCGGCCTGTTTGGCCACCAGGGCGGGCGGCCGGATGGGCAGTTTGAGCACGAAGAAGTTGAAGTGCAGTGTGGTGGTCACCGCGCCGAGGGCCGCCGTGACGACGAAGGTCTCGATGAAGGCCTTGCCGTCCAGGAACTCGCGGTTCCCATCCGGGGTGTAGGGGTATTTGGCGTCCGATTCGAACGGGTAGGCGATGCTGTCGGGGATGGTCATCGCGTGGTACCCGGCGGCTTCGGCCGCCTGGGCCAGTGGGATGTAGTAGCTCGGGTCGGTCATCGCCTCGGCGTAGGTGAATCGCACCAGCCGATACTAGAACGCGTTCTAGTGGGGGCTTGACCGTTTGGCCACCGACGTCACAGACGCGTCAGCCGTCACTCGCCGTCTTTGTCCTCTCCCGCGCTGGCCGGACTGGTGGTCAACACATCTCCCCAGGTGGCCTCCGCCCCGGAGTGGCCGATCCTGAACACCTGCACCGTCGTCGCCACCGACGCCGCGAGAACGAACACCGCGATCATCGCCGACAGCGCCGACGACAGAGCCTTGCCCCGGGTGGAGCGCACGTGGACAACCACCAGCAGGATGGCGGCGACCAGCAGGGCAAGGGCGAAGTAGATCATCGTCTCGCCGAGGTGCGCGTGGGCTTCCACTGCGGCGGACTCTTCGATCTTGTGCTCGAGCCACTCCCCGGCCTCGGCGGCGATCGGCGTGAGCACCGCGGTGATGCCGGCCAGGACCAGCACCAGCCACACCAGGCGCTGGCGTGCGGCCGGCCAGACCGCGCACAGAATCGCCAGGAACGCGGTCAGGGGCGCGAGCACGACGATGAAGTGCACCAGCATCGGGTGGGCCGGAAGCCCTTGGAATGTCGACATTCGGCGAATACTAGCCCGGCAGGTGCCCGGCGTGACGTATAGAGCGGGTGCCAGACTGGGGGATCATGGCGAGTCTGCGCTGGCTGCTTCTTGGCGTCACGGTGACTGCGCTGGCCGCCGGGGGCGTCGCCTGGTTCGCCGGGTCGCCCACCGTCGCCGACTACTGCTGGCTGGCCGGTACGGTGGCCGCGATCGTCCCGGCCACCTGGTGGGTGATCGCGGGTCTGCGGGCCGGACGTTTCGGTGTGGACATCCTCGCGGTGTTGTCGCTGGCCGGGTCTGTGGCGGTGGGCGAGTACCTGGCGGGTGCGCTGATCGCGGTGATGCTGGCGACCGGGCAGGCCCTGGATGCCGCCGCCGAACGCCGTGCCACCAAGGACCTGCGTGCGCTGCTGGACCGGGTGCCTCGCACCGTGCGGCGCCGCACGCCGGACGGTGTCGAGATGGTCGACCTCGACGCCGTCGTCGTCGGCGACGTCGTGGTGGTCGGACCTGGCGAGGTGCTGCCGGTGGACGGCACGGTGGTTTCGGAGTACGCGGTGATCGACGACTCCGCGCTGACCGGAGAACCGCTGCAGGTCCGCTACGCCCACGCTGAGGTGGTCCGCAGTGGCAGTCTCAACGCCGGTGCCGGACTGGAGATCCGCGCGTCGGCCACCGCGGCGGACAGTACCTACGCCGGCATCGTGCGCCTGGCCAAGCAGGCCGCCGCCGAGTCGGCGCCGGTGGTGCGGATCGCCGATCGGGTGGCCGCCTGGTTCGTGCCGTTGGCGCTGGCCATCGCCGGGCTGGCGTGGCTGCTGAGCGGATCGGCAACCCGGGCGGTTGCCGTGCTCGTCGTCGCCACACCGTGTCCACTGCTTCTGGCCGCCCCGGTAGCGATCGTGTCCGGACTGTCCCGGGCCTCCCGCATAGGGGTGCTGGTCCGCGGCGGCGGTCCACTCGAAACCCTGGGCAGGGCAAGCACATTGGTGCTCGACAAGACCGGAACGCTGACGTCCGGCCGTCCCCGCGGCACCGATATCGTGACCGCTCCGGGCTGGACGGTCGACGAGGTACTCGGTCTGGCGGCGTCCGCTGACCAACTCTCCCCGCACGTCCTGGCCGCGGCCATCGTCGAGGAGGCCAGGCTGCGCGACCTGCCGCTCAGCATGCCGTCCGACGCCCAGGAAGAGGCCGGTACCGGGGTCTCGGCGATGGTCGACGGACGCCGCGTGCACGTCGGCAACCTCGGCCTCGACGGCGATGTGGCCGATTGGACCGCGTCGGTGCTCTCCCGGGCCGCCTTCGACGGTGCGGTGGTGGCCTGGGTCCGGGTCGACGGCGACCTGGTCGGGGCGATCCTGCTGGCCGACCCGTTGCGCCCGGATGCCCCGCGAACGTTGCGACGACTGCGCGCGGCCGGCATCACCCGTGTGGTGATGCTCACCGGCGACCGCCCCGCACCGGCGCAGCAGATCGGCACCGTGCTGGGTCTCGACGAGGTCGCCGCCCAGCAGACCCCCGAGGACAAGGTGGCCCGGGTTCGGGCCGAAAGCGCCCGCGCGGTGACGGCCATGGTGGGCGACGGAGTGAACGACGCGCCCGCACTGGCCGCCGCCGACGTCGGCATCGCGATGGGTGCCCGCGGGTCGACGGCCAGTTCCGAGGCCGCCGACATCGTGCTGACCGCGGATCGCCTCGACCGTCTCGCCGATGCCAAGCTGATCGCGCGGCGTTCGCGGCGTATCGCGGTGCAGAGCGCCGGTGTGGGCATGGGTCTGTCGTTGGTCGCCATGGGTTTTGCCGCAGTGGGCTGGTTGCCGCCCGCGTTCGGCGCGCTGCTACAGGAGGGCATCGACCTTGCGGTGATCCTCAATTCGCTGCGCGCACTGCGGACCGACAAGGCGGCCAAGACCCCGTTGAGCCATAACACCGAAGAGTTGGTGCGACGGTTCGCCGGCGAACATGACCGGATGCGCGATGACCTGTCGATCCTTCGCGACACCGCTCAGCAGGTCAGCGCCGGCGATCGGGGCTCGGCGCTGGTGACTCTGCGCGCCGCCGACGGGTTCCTGCAGCACACCCTGCTGCCGCACGAGGACGCCGAGGACAGCGCCCTGTATCCGGCGCTGGCCCGGCCGCTGGGCAGCCCGGAAGCCACCGCGACCATGAGCAGGATGCACGCCGAGATCCATCGGCTGTCCCAGCGCCTGCACAGCCACCGGGAGATCGCCGAGGCGGCCGGTACCGTGACCGACGAGCAGTCCGATGACCTGCTCGCCAGCCTGTACGGCCTGTATGCCCTGCTGTGCCTGCATTTCGTGCAGGAGGAGGAGAACTTCTTCGTGCTCGCCCCCATCGCGTTCTCCGAGAGCTAGGTCGATGGCCTGGCTCACCCGCAATGTGCGGGTGCTCTCCGCGGTGTCCTTCCTGCAGGACACCGCCAGTGAACTGCTCTATCCGCTGCTGCCGATCTATCTGACGGCGGTGCTCGGCGCGCCGCCGTCGGTGGTCGGCGCCATCGAGGGCGCCGCCGAGGGTGCAGCGTCGCTGACCAAGATCGGTGTCGGCCCTCTCGGTGACCGGTTCGCCAAGCGCCCCCTGATCGCCACCGGGTACGGCATGGCGGCTCTGGGCAAGGCGATCGTCGCCCTGGCCACGGCCTGGCCCGGCGTGCTGGCCGGCCGGGTGGTCGACCGGCTCGGCAAGGGCCTGCGCGGTGTACCGCGGGATGCCCTGCTGGTGGAGGGGCTCGAAATCGGCGACCGCGGAAAGGTTTTCGGCTTCCACCGCACGATGGACACCCTCGGCGCGGTGGTCGGGCCACTGATCGGACTGGCGGGCTACGAATTGCTCGACCATGAGATCCGGCCGCTGCTGTTCATCGCCATCGTGCCGGCGGTGCTGTCGGTGCTGCTGATCTTCCTGGTTCGGGAAAAGCCCAAAGCGGCCATCGCGCGGGTGGACGGGACGGAATCCCGCCACAAGGCCGACCTCGGTGCGATGCTGCGTGAACTGCCGGCCAGGTTCTGGCGAGTCACGGCGTTCGTGGTGTGTTTCGGTCTGGTGAACTTCCCCGACGCGCTGTTGTTGTTGCGGCTCAACGAGATCGGGTTCAGCGTGGCGGGAGTGATCCTGGCCTACGTCACCTACAACCTGGTGTACGCGCTGGGCAGTTTCCCGGCCGGGCTGCTCAGTGACCGGCTGCCGCGTTCGGCGGTGTTCGGTCTCGGCCTGGCGTTCTTCGCCATCGGCTACATCGGGTTGGGACTGACCAGCGACCATGGCCTCGCCTGGGTGCTCATCGGCGTCTACGGGCTGTTCACCGCATGCACCGACGGCGTGGGCAAAGCGTGGGTGTCGGATCTGGCCGGCTCCGGCCGGCAGGCCACCGCTCAGGGTGTGTTCCAGGGCGGCAGCGGGCTGGCCATCCTGATCGCCGGGATCTGGGCCGGTCTGTTCTGGGGTGCCGACGGAAGCTTTCCGCTGCTGGTGTCCGGCGTCGTCGGCGCCTGCTTCGCAGCGGCCCTGTTGGGGCGCTGGGCCTTTCGGTCGGTGCTGCCGGGTGTGCGCTGATGCGCTCGATCCACGTCATCGGTATCGGGGCGGGCGACCCGGACTACGTCACCGCCCAGGCGATCCGGGCGCTCAACGATACCGAGGTGTTCTTCGCCATGGACAAGGGCGAGGCGAAAAGTGATCTGGTGAACCTGCGCCGGGAGATCTGCCGGCGCTTCATCACCAACGACTCCTATCGCTTCGTCGAGTTGCCCGACCCGCGGCGCGCGGCCGAGGGGGACGCCGACGGTTTCGACTACGGTAGCGCCGTCGCCGACTGGCACTCCGCGCGAGCACGGCTGTGGGCCAACGCCATCGAAACCGAACTGGCGCCCGACGGGGTGGGCGCGTTCCTGGCCTGGGGCGACCCGTCGCTCTACGACAGCACCCTGCGCATCCTCGACGCGGTGGCCCGCCACGTCGAGCTGACCTACGACGTCATCCCCGGCATCACCGCGATCCAATCGCTGACCGCCCGCCACCGCATCCCCCTCAACGACGTCGGCGAACCGGTGCTCCTCACCACCGGCCGGCAATTGCGTGCGCACGGACTCCGCGGTGCGGCGGTGGTGATGCTCGACGGGGACTGCGCGTTCCTGGATTGCCCGCCGCAGACCAGGATTTGGTGGGGCGCCTACCTGGGAAGGCCGGACGAACTTCTGGTGGCGGGAACCGTCGGTGAGGTCGGTGAGCACATCGCCGCGTTGCGGGCCGATGCCCGCGCACGCCATGGCTGGATCATGGACACCTACCTGCTGCGGGCGTGACATGATCGACCGATGGGTTTTCTGCTTCGCGCCGCGGTCACCGGATTGGCACTGTGGGTCGTCACCCTCATCGTTCCGGGCATGACGTTCGTCGGGGGCGACACCACCGTGCAGCGGATCGGCATCATCTTCGTCGTCGGCGTCATCTTCGGTCTGGTCAACGCATTCATCAAACCGATCGTCCAACTGCTCTCTATTCCGCTGTACATCCTCACGCTGGGGCTGTTCCACGTGGTGGTCAATGCGCTGATGCTGTGGATCACCTCCTGGATCACCGACCACACCACGCACTGGGGGCTGCACCTCGACAAGTTCTGGTGGACCGCGATCTGGGCCGCCATCCTGCTGTCCCTCGTCGGCTGGGTGTTGTCGGTGCCGTTCCGCAATGCCGAGCGGGCCCTGGGCTGAGGGGAACCCGGTCGAATGCCCGAACTCCCCGAGGTCGAGGCACTCGCCGACTATCTGCGCACACACGCCGTCGGCCGGACCGTGCAGCGTGTCGACGTCGCATCGCTGTCGGTGTTGAAGACCTTCGACCCACCGGTGGCCGCGCTGCACGGACGCACGGTCACCGCCGTCCATCGGTGGGGCAAGTACCTCGGTGTGCAGGCCGGTGATCTGTACCTGATCACCCACCTGTCGCGGGCGGGCTGGCTGCGGTGGTCGGAGTCGTTGAACCCCGCTCCACCCAAGCCCGGCAAAGGGCCGATCGCGTTGCGGGTGCACCTGGATTCCGGTGTCGGGTTCGACCTCACCGAGGCCGGCACCCAGAAGAGGCTGGCGGTGTGGCTGGTGCCGGATCCGGCGCTGGTCCCGGGTATCGCCAAACTGGGACCGGACCCGCTGCGGGTCAGTCCGGCGCAGCTGGCAGATCTGTTGGCGCCCAACAGCGGCCGCATCAAAACCGTCATCACCGACCAGTCGGTGCTGGCGGGGATCGGCAACGCCTACAGCGACGAGATCCTGCACACCGCGAAGCTCTCACCGTTCGCCACGGCGTCGAAACTCACCCCGTCGCAGGTGGCCGCCCTGCACGACGCCATGGTGTCGGTATTGACCGATGCCGTCGAACGCTCGGTCGGCCAGCAGGCCGCAACGCTGAAGGGCGAGAAGCGTTCCGGACTCCGGGTACACGCCCGCACCGGCCTGCCGTGCCCGGTGTGCGGCGACACGGTGCGGGAAGTCTCCTTCGCCGACAAGTCCTTTCAGTATTGTCCGGGCTGCCAGACCGGTGGCAAGGTGCTGGCCGACCGAAGGATGTCGAGGCTGCTCAAATGATCCGACAGCGGATCCTGATCACCGGTGCAAGCTCCGGACTCGGTGCCGGGATGGCGCGGGCGTTCGCCGCGAGGGGGCGTGATCTTGCGTTGTGCGCGCGCCGCGTCGACCGATTGGAAGAGCTGAAAGCCGAACTCTGCCAACGCTACCCGGGTATCACCGTTGCGATCGCCGAACTCGACGTCGACGATCACGACGCGGTTCCGCGGGTGTTCGCCGCCCTGGCCGACGAACTCGGCGGGCTGGATCGCGTCATCGTCAACGCCGGGATCGGCAAGGGCGCGCCGTTGGGCAGCGGGAAGCTCTGGGCCAACAAGGCCACCATCGAGACGAATCTGGTGTCGGCGCTGGTGCAGATCGAGACGGCGCTGGAGATCTTCACGAAGCAGGGATTCGGGCACCTCGTGCTGATCTCCAGTGTGCTCGGCAATAAGGGGGTGGGCGGGGTGAAGGCGGCCTATGCGGCGAGCAAGGCGGGAGTCTCGTCGCTCGGTGAGTCGTTGCGTGCCGAATACGCCTCGGGCCCGCTACGAGTCACCGTGATCGAACCGGGCTACATCGAGTCGGAGATGACCGCTCGGACAGCCAAGACCATGCTCATGGTGGACAACGCGACCGGTGTCGCGAAGATGGTGGACGCCATCGAACGGGAGAAGGGCCGCGCGATTGTTCCGGGCTGGCCGTGGCTGCCACTGGTCGCCATGCTCAAAGTCCTGCCGCCGCGGTTCACCAAACCTTTCGCTTGATTCGTCGCATGCGAGGACAATTGGGGTTATGAAGCACACGACAATCTCAACAGTGATCGCAGGGGCCGCCGTCGCGGCACTCGCCTGGGCAGCGCCGGTCGCGGCCGACCCCTACTGCGTCAACCCCGACGGCAGCCCCTGCAATGTCGTCACCGGCGAAGGGGCCAGCGGGGGCATTCCCGGTGGGCCGATGGGGACGGCGGGGCCTGGTCTGGTGGAGGGGTCGATCCCCGGCGGGCCCTCCGGCCAGGTGACTCCCGGCCAGGTCAGCGGCTGCGTACCGGGCATCGGCTGCATCGACGTTCCGCGCTAAGGGGCACGCCCACGGCCGTGCCCTGCCGAGTGTGAAGCACACGGCCGCGCCCTGCCGAGTGTGAAGCTACCTTCACACTCGGGGTCGGTTGTGAAGGTAGCTTCACACTCCGGGGGTTGGGGGCTCACCGAACCCGGCGGTGCCGGCGGGCCGGGCTTCGGCTCGCCGGGGCTCACCGAACCCGGCGGTGCCGGCGGGCCGGGCTTCGGCTCGCGGGGCTCACCGAACCCGGCCGCGCTCCTCGCGGTAGCGGCGCACCAGCGCGTCCGTCGAACTGTCGGACTGCGCCGGCGGCGAGGCGTCCTCGGTGATCACCGGCAGCAGCGCCTTGGCCTGGGTCTTGCCCAACTCCACGCCCCACTGGTCGAACGAGTCCACCCCCCAGATGACTCCCTCGGTGAACACCTGGTGCTCGTAGAGCGCGATCAGCTGCCCGAGTACCGACGGCGTCAGCCGGGTGGCCAGGATCGAGGTCGTCGGCTTGTTACCCGGCATCACCTTGTGCGGCACCACCGATGCCGGGGTGCCCTCGGCGGCGATCTCCTCGGCGCTCTTGCCGAACGCCAGCACCTGGGTCTGCGCGAAGTAGTTGCTCATCAGCAGGTCGTGCATGCTGCCCGATCCGTCGGCGGTGGGCAGATCGTCGGTCGGTTGGGAGAACCCGATGAAGTCGGCCGGCACCAGTCGGGTGCCCTGATGCAGCAGTTGGTAGAAGGCGTGCTGGCCGTTGGTACCCGGCTCGCCCCAGAAGATCTCACCGGTGCCGGTGGACACCGGGGTGCCGTCGGCGCGCACCGACTTGCCGTTGGACTCCATGGTGAGCTGCTGCAGGTAAGCCGCGAACCGCGCCATGTCGTTCGAATACGGCAGCACCGCGCGGGTTTCGGCGCCGAAGAAGTCCGAGTACCACAGCCCGATCAGGCCCAGCAGCACCGGCGCATTGGATTCCAGGGGTGCCGTGGCGAAGTGCCGGTCGACGATGTGGAACCCGGACAGGAAGTCGGCGAAGGCCTCGCGGCCGATGACGGCCATCACGGACAGCCCGATCGCCGAGTCCACCGAATAGCGGCCACCCACCCAGTCCCAGAAGCCGAACATGTTCGCGCTGTCGATGCCGAACTGCTCGACCAGTTTCTTGTTCGTCGACACCGCGACGAAGTGTTTGGCCACCGCGTCGTCGCCCAGTGCGTCGGTCAGCCACCGGCGTGCGGCGGTCGCGTTGGTCAGTGTCTCCAGGGTGGTGAAGGTCTTGGAGGCGATGATGAAAAGCGTTGTCGCAGGATCGAGTCCGTCCAGTTTGGCGACCAGGTCGGCTGGGTCGACGTTGGAGACGAAGCGCGCGGCGATGCCGGCGTCGGCGTAATGGCGCAGCGCCTGATAGGCCATCGCCGGGCCGAGGTCCGAACCGCCGATGCCGATGTTCACCACGGTCTCGATGCGCTTGCCGGTCGCGCCCGTCCACTCGCCCGAGCGCAACCGGTCGGTGAAATCGCCCATCGCGTCGAGCACCGCATGAACGTCGGTCACCACGTTCTGCCCGTCGACCTCGAGTTCCGCATCGCGCGGCAGGCGCAGGGCGGTGTGCAGCACGGCCCGGTCCTCGGAGGTGTTGATGTGCTCGCCGGCGAACATCGCGTCCCGGCGCTGCTCGAGGCCGGCCGCGCGGGCCAGGTCCACCAGCAGGGCCAGGGTCTCGCGGGTCACCCGGTGCTTGCTGTAGTCGATGTAGAGGTCGCCGACGGTCATGGTCAGTTCCCGGCCGCGGGCGGGATCCTCGGCGAATAGCTGTCGAAGGTGCTTGTCGGCGATGTCGGCGTGGTGGCGGGTCAGTGCCGTCCAGGCGGCACTGGCCGTGATTTCCCCAATCTCGGCGCTCATTCCCCAGACCCTATGCGGCAGTAGGCCGTGATGGGGTAGATCATTGACCTATGGCTAATCCAGATGTCTCGCGAGTGTTGGCGTCGGTTCCGACCGGTCTGTGGATCGGCGGGGAGGAGCGTCCGGCGGCGTCGACGTTCGACGTGGTGAACCCGGCCACCGACGAGGTCCTGCTGTCGGTCGCCGACGCATCGGCCTCCGACGCGATCGCCGCCCTCGATGCCGCCTGCGCGGTGCAGGAGTCGTGGGCGGCGACTCCGGCGCGCGAGCGCGGGGAGATCCTGCGGTCGGTGTTCGAGACGATCATCGAGAAGGCCGACGACATCGCCATGCTCATGACACTCGAAATGGGCAAGATCGTCGCCGAGAGTATGGGCGAGGTGCAAGTACGGCGCGGAGTTCTTCCGCTGGTTCGCCGAGGAGGCGGTGCGCATCGGCGGCCGCTACACCCCGGCGCCGGCGGGCACCGGACGCATCGTCGTCACCAAGCAGCCCGTCGGTCCCTGCTACGCGATCACCCCGTGGAACTTCCCGCTGGCCATGGGAACCCGCAAGATCGGCCCGGCGCTGGCGGCGGGCTGCACCATGATCGTCAAGCCCGCGCAGGAGACCCCGCTGACCATGCTGCTGCTGGCCAAGCTGATCGGCGACGCGGGTCTGCCCAAGGGTGTGCTGTCGGTGCTGCCGACCATCCAGCCGCGCGAGGTCACCACCGCGCTGATCGACGACGGCCGGCTGCGCAAGCTGACCTTCACCGGGTCCACCGGGGTGGGCAAGGCGCTGGTCAAGCAGTCCGCGGACGCGCTGCTGCGGACCTCGATGGAACTCGGCGGCAACGCGCCGTTCGTCGTGTTCGACGACGCCGACGTCGATGCCGCGGTCGAGGGCGCGATGCTGGCCAAGATGCGCAACGGCGGAGAGGCGTGCACGGCGGCCAACCGGCTGTACGTCGCCAACCCCTTGCTGGAGGACTTCACCGACAAGTTCGTCAAGAAGATGGGCGAGCTCAACATCGGCAACGGGCTGGACCCGTCCGCCAAGCTCGGTCCCGCTGGTCAATCCCAAGCAGGTCGCCAGCGTGCAGGAACTTGTCGACGACGCCGTGGACAAGGGCGCGACAGTGGCCGTCGGCGGCCGGGCCCCGGGCGGCCCGGGCAACTTCTACCCGGCCACCGTGCTGACCGAACGTCCCGCCGAACGCCCGCATCCTCAAGGAGGAGGTGTTCGGTCCGGTCGCCCCGATCGTCGGCTTCGACACCGAAGAAGAGGGCATCGCCGCGGCCAACGACACCGAGTACGGCCTGGCGGCCTACATCTATACGCAGTCGCTGGACCGCGCACTGCGGGTGGCCGAGTCCGTGAACGCCGGCATGGTGGGCGTCAACCGGGGAGTGATCTCCGACCCGGCCGCGCCATTCGGCGGGGTCAAGGAATCGGGCTTCGGCCGCGAGGGCGGTATCGAGGGCATCGACGAGTACCTCGACATCAAGTACATCGCGCTGACGAAGTAGCGCCCTCGAGATTGACACCACGCAGCCGACACCCCGTCGGATACATGCCGGAGTGCAATCTCGGCGCGACTACTCAGTGCCCGAGGCGCCCGCGGCCCATACGCAGCAGCAGCATCGCCAGGTCCTTGCCGTCCTGGCCGAGTTCGCTGTAGCGCTCGATGACCTTCATCTCGCGGCTGTGCACCAGACGGGTGCCACCGGAGGCCATCCGCACCTTGCCGATCGCCTGGGAGACCTCGGTCCGGCGCTTCACCGCCGCGAGGATCTCGGCGTCGAGCCGGTCGATCTCTACGCGCAGGGCGTCGATGTCGGTGAGTTGATCAGTGGTCATGTTCTCGTCCTCGTCCTGTGGAGTCTCTGGTCTCATCCGCACCCCGGGCCTCACACAAGCGACGAGCCCCGGATCCGGATGCGGACCGCGGGGCTGGATGTTTGAGCAGCTAGGCCTCCACGGGCACCGCGGACCGGTACCCGTAGAAAAATCGGCGATGAGCGTCTTGCGCGAAGAGCACCCAACACTGCGAGTTCACACGGTGAGTGTGCCACCCCATGGCGCGCCTTCGCAAAGGCCTGTCGGCCCGCGACGGTAAGTTGGGACCGACATGAGTGTGCAGGTGACTGACTGGGCACCGGCCGGGTCATCCCCGGGACCGGGCGAACTTCTCGACGGGCTCAATCCGCAGCAGCGTCAGGCCGTGCTGCACGAGGGCGCCCCGCTGCTGATCGTCGCCGGAGCGGGCTCGGGTAAGACGGCGGTGCTCACCCGGCGGATCGCCTACCTGCTGGCGGCCCGCGACGTCGGCCCGGGACAGATCCTCGCCATCACCTTCACCAACAAGGCCGCCGCCGAGATGCGCGAGCGGGTGGCCCAACTGGTCGGCCCCCGGGCCCGCAACATGTGGGTGTCGACCTTCCACTCGACGTGCGTGCGCATCCTGCGCAACCAGGCATCGCTGCTGCCCGGCCTGAACTCCAACTTCTCGATCTATGACGCCGACGACTCCCGGCGCCTGCTGCTGATGATCGGCCGCGACATGGGAATCGACGTCAAGCGCTACTCGCCGCGACTGCTGGCCACCTCGATCTCCAACCTCAAGAACGAACTGACCACCCCCGAGCAGGCCGTCGCCGCGCTGGAACCCGACGCCGACGACCTCGCCCGCATCGTCACCGACGTCTACGCCGAGTACCAGCGACGCCTGCGCGCCGCCAATGCCCTCGACTTCGACGACCTCATCGGCGAGACGGTCGCGGTGCTGCAGCGCCACCCGCAGATCGCCCAGTACTACCGGCGTCGGTTCCGGCACATCATGGTCGACGAGTACCAGGACACCAACCACGCGCAGTACGTCCTGGTTCGGGAACTGGTGGGAGTCTCGGCGCCGGATACCGACACGGTGGCCCCCTCGGAGTTGTGCGTGGTGGGCGATGCCGACCAGTCGATCTATGCCTTCCGCGGCGCGACCATCCGCAATATCGAGGACTTCGAGCGCGACTTCCCCAACGCCGCAACGATTCTGCTCGAACAGAACTACCGCTCCACCCAGACCATCCTGTCGGCCGCCAACTCGGTGATCGCCCGCAACACCGGCCGACGGGAGAAGCGGCTGTGGACCGACGCCGGCGACGGCGAACTGATCGTCGGCTACGTGGCCGACAACGAGCACGACGAAGCCCGCTTCGTCGCCGCCGAGATCGACGGCCTCGCCGACGGTCGTCGGGGCGGGGGAGATCACCTACAACGACGTCGCGGTGTTCTACCGCACCAACAACTCCTCGCGCGCGCTGGAAGAGGTGTTCATCCGCGCCGGCATCCCCTACAAGGTCGTCGGCGGCGTTCGGTTTTACGAGCGCAAGGAGATTCGCGACATCGTCGCCTACCTGCGCGTGCTGGACAACCCCGGGGACGCGGTCAGCCTGCGGCGCATCCTCAACACCCCGCGCCGCGGAATCGGTGACCGTGCCGAGGCCTGCGTGGCGGTCTATGCCGAGAACACCGGATCCACCTTCGCCGATGCGCTGACGGCCGCGGCGGAGGGGCGGGTCCCGATGCTCAACACCCGGTCGGAGAAGGCCATCGCCGCGTTCGTCGAACTGCTCGACGAGTTGCGCGGACACCTGGCCGACGAACTCGGCGATCTCGTCGAGGCGGTGCTCGACCGCACCGGCTACCGCCGCGAACTCGAGTCCTCCAGCGATCCGCAGGATCTCGCGCGCCTCGACAATCTCAACGAATTGGTCAGTGTTGCACACGAATTCAGCATCGACCGCGCCAACGCCGCCGCACTGCGCGAGGACGACGACGATGCGGCGCTCGACGAGGACGTGCCCGAGACCGGGGTGCTGGCCGAGTTCCTGGAGCGCGTCTCGCTGGTCGCCGACTCCGACGACATTCCCGCGAACGATGCGGGAGTGGTGACCCTGATGACGTTGCACACCGCCAAGGGCCTGGAGTTCCCGGTGGTGTTCGTCACCGGCTGGGAGGACGGCATGTTCCCGCACATGCGGGCACTCGGCGATCCGACCGAACTCTGCGAGGAACGGCGACTGGCCTACGTCGGCATCACCCGGGCGCGTCAGCGGCTGTATGTCAGCCGGGCCAAGGTGCGCTCGTCGTGGGGCCAGCCGATGCTCAACCCCGAGTCGCGGTTCCTGCGGGAGATCCCCGAGGACCTCATCGACTGGCGCCGCACCGACATCACGTCCTCGGCGACCTCCCTGAGTGCCCCGGTGGCCGGCCGGTTCGGCCCGCCGCGACCGGCGCCGGTGCGGTCCAGCGCCGGCAAGCGGCCGCTGATCGTCCTGGAACCCGGTGACCGCGTCAATCACGACAAGTACGGATTGGGCCGCGTTGAAGAGGTGTCCGGAGTGGGGGAGGCGGCGATGTCGCTGATCGACTTCGGCAGCGCGGGCCGGGTCAAGCTGATGCACAACCACGCGCCGATGCAAAAGCTGTAGCGCAGTCAGGCTCGGCGGCACCACCGCCGCGTCGCCGGATGCAGCGCGAGCAGCAGACTGGCCAGCGGCAACACCGGGATGGCGTAGGCCCACCATGCGACTCGCGCTCCGGCGATGAACACGCTGCCGAACGTCAACAACGCCACTGCGGACCCGAAGACGAGAAGCCACCGGCCCACGCCGCGGCGCAGCAGCATCAGGATCACCCCGGCCACCGTCGTCGCGGCGAACAACACAGCCAGGAAGGCGACCGCCAGACAGAACACCCGGTCGCTGGCCCACCACCCGGTGATCAGGTCGGTGGCCACCACCGCGGTGCCCCAACCGCCGACGATGGCGAGGGTGCTGGCGCCGATCGCCGTACGCCCGGACGAGATGTCGGTGGGATCGGCCGGTGCCGACCCGGGGATGAGTGTGGTCGCGGGCTCCTGCTCGATCGGAGCACGGCGGATGATGTGGGTGCGGGCTTCGTCGGCCGATTGATCGCAGATCGCGCCCGGCGACGGTTGACGACGGATTCTGGGGTGGTCACCGGACTCGTGAGGTCCGGGCAATGCGGGGCGCGTCCGGCTAGCCGGCGTAGCCGCCGAGGGAGACGCCGCGGGCAGCGAGCCACGGCACCGGATCGGTGGCGTTGGAGCCGCCGAGCAGCACCGAGAAGTGCAGATGGGGGCCGGTGGAGTTGCCGCGGTTGCCGATGGTGGCGATCTGGTCGCCGGCGAACACCCGCTGGCCGACCTGAACGGTCCACGAGTTGACGTGGCCGTAGCGGGTCACGGTGCCGTCGCTGTGCTGCAGCAGCACCCAGGCGCCGTAGCCGGAGTTGGTGTATCCCGCTTCCTTCACGATGCCGTCGGATGCGGCGTAGATCGGGGTGCCGACCGGACCGGCGAGGTCGACGCCGTCGTGCAGCGCGCCCCAGCGGAAGCCGAAGCCGGAAGTGAACAGGCCGCGGGTCGGCAGCGCGAACATCGGGCGCTGCAGCAGGGCCTCACGCTGGGCGCGCTCGGCGGCGTAGGCAACGCCCCGGGCCTGTTCCTCGGCATGCACGGCCGCCAGTGCGGCCGGCTTGACGGTCACCAGTTCCGGGCCGCGCATCATCGGCGTCCCGGCCAGCGGGGTCTTCTCGGAAGCCAGCACGGTGCGGCTCTCGGCCTGCGGCGCGGGCTTGATCATGGTGTAGGCCGCTGCGGCGGCGGCTCCGGCGGCCATCGCGGCGACCAGCGCGCGACTCTTGGCGGCGGTGGTCGGCTGGCGGCGGTGCTTGGGTGTGCGGGGCAGCAGGTCGGTGTCTTCGGTGCTGCTGAACATCGGCCGCTCGACACGGGCGACCGGCTTGTCGGCGTAGCGATCCGGAACCTCGAGCAGGGGCGTCAGATCCTCGACGTCGCGCATGCTCTCGAGGTCCAACGACGCGGACGCCGATGGGACCCGCGTGCGCGGGTTGGATGGGGCCGACCGAAGCTGAGTCAAAACCAAGTCCTCTAGTCCGTGACCAAAGCGTTATCTAGACCGGTGAACGGTAACCAAATTGACCCAAGAGTGGCAACCCGGATGAAAACCGCGCCGGAGATTGTGATTTGAATCACGTCACGGCCACGCAGGGCCGATTCATTTGGCGGACAGGTGAATCGTGCCCGTCGCCTGCAGATACAGTTCCCCCGGAGCATCTTCTGAAACCACAGCCAACGTAAGAGAGCCCGATGGACCTTTTCGAGTACCAGGCGAAGGAGTTGTTCGCCAAACACCACGTTCCGAGCACACCCGGCCGAGTCACCACCTCCGCCGCGGACGCCAAGGCCATTGCCGAGGAAATCGGCCGCCCGGTCATGGTCAAGGCCCAGGTCAAGACCGGTGGGCGTGGCAAGGCCGGCGGCGTGAAGTACGCGGCGACCCCCGAGGACGCCTTCACCCACGCGGGCGACATCCTGGGCCTCGACATCAAGGGCCACATCGTGAAGAAGTTGCTGGTCGCCGAGGCCAGCGACATCGCCGAGGAGTACTACATCTCCTTCCTGCTCGATCGCGCCAACCGCACCTACCTGGCGATGTGCTCGGTGGAGGGCGGCATGGAGATCGAGGAGGTGGCCGCCACCAAGCCCGACCGGCTCGCCAAGGTCCCCGTCGACGCCGCCAAGGGCGTCGACGTCGCCTTCGCCCGGCAGATCGCCGAGAAGGGCCACCTGCCCGCCGAGGTGCTCGACGCCGCCGCGGTCACGATCGCCAAGCTGTGGGAGGTGTTCGTCGGCGAGGACGCCACCCTGGTCGAGGTCAACCCCCTGGTGCGCACCCCCGACGACCAGATCCTGGCGCTGGACGGCAAGGTCACCCTCGACGACAACGCGGACTTCCGCCACCCCGAGCACGCCCAGTTCGAGGACTCCGACGCCACCGACCCGCTCGAGCTCAAGGCCAAGCAGCACGACTTCAACTACGTCAAGCTCGACGGCGAGGTCGGTGTCATCGGCAACGGCGCCGGCCTGGTGATGTCGACGCTGGACGTCGTCGCCTACGCCGGTGAGAACCACGGCGGTGTGAAGCCGGCCAACTTCCTCGACATCGGCGGCGGCGCCTCGGCCGAGGTCATGGCCGCCGGGCTGGACGTCATCCTCGGCGACAAACAGGTCAAGAGCGTGTTCGTCAACGTCTTCGGCGGCATCACCTCGTGTGACGCGGTGGCCGACGGCATCGTCAAGGCGCTGCAGATGCTGGGCTCGAGGCCAACAAGCCGCTGGTCGTTCGTCTCGACGGCAACAACGTCGAGGAGGGCCGGCGCATCCTGGCCGAGGCCAACCACCCGCTGGTGATCGTCGCCGACACCATGGACGCCGGCGCCGACAAGGCCGCCGAACTTGCTTACGCCGCCGGGAAGGACGCATAGCCATGTCGATTTTTCTGAACAAGGACTCCAAGGTCATCGTCCAGGGCATCACCGGCGGTGAGGGCACCAAGCACACCGCCCTGATGCTCAAGGCCGGCACCCAGGTCGTCGGCGGCGTCAACGCCCGCAAGGCCGGCACGACCGTCTCGCATAAAGACCAGAGCGGCAACGACATCGAGCTCCCGGTCTTCGGGTCGGTGGCCGAGGCGATGGAGAAGACCGGCGCCGACGTGTCGATCGCGTTCGTCCCGCCGAAGTTCGCCAAGGACGCCATCGTCGAGGCGATCGACGCCGAGATCCCGCTGCTGGTCGTGATCACCGAGGGAATTCCGGTGCAGGACACCGCCTATGCGTGGGCCTACAACGTCGACCAGGGCAACAAGACCCGCATCATCGGCCCGAACTGTCCCGGCATCATCACCCCGGACGAGGCGCTGGTCGGCATCACTCCGGCCACCATCACCGGCAAGGGGCCCATCGGCCTGGTCTCGAAGTCCGGCACGCTGACCTACCAGATGATGTTCGAGCTGCGGGACTTCGGCTTCTCCACCGCCATCGGCATCGGCGGCGACCCGGTGATCGGCACCACCCACATCGACGCCATCGCGGCCTTCGAGAAGGACCCCGAGACCAAGGTGATCGTGATGATCGGTGAGATCGGCGGCGACGCCGAGGAGCGGGCGGCCGACTACATCAAGGCCAACGTGACCAAGCCGGTCGTCGGCTACGTCGCCGGCTTCACCGCGCCCGAGGGCAAGACCATGGGCCACGCCGGCGCCATCGTCTCCGGCTCGTCGGGCACCGCCGCGGCCAAGAAGGAGGCTCTCGAGGCCGCCGGGGTGAAGGTCGGCAAGACGCCGTCGGCCACCGCCGAACTGGCCCGGGAGATCCTCCAGGCTCTATGACGCACAGGGTGCGGTGCCTGTGACTGCGGTGAATCCGCGCACACCGGTTGTCGTCGGGGTCGGGCAGTTCACCGAACGCATCGACGATCCGGGCTACCGGGGCATGTCCTCGGTGGACCTCGCCACGGCTGCGGCCACGGCAGCCCTGGCCGACACCGGCGCCGACGTCACCGCCGTCGCCGACGCCATCGACACGGTCGTGGGACTCCGGCAGTTCGAGATCTCCAGCCGCGGACCGGCCCCGCTGGGGAGTTCGACGAACTATCCGCGATCGGTGTGCAACCGGATCGGTGCGTCGCCGGCCCGGGCGGTGCTGGAACCCATTGGCGGACAAGGCCCGCAGCATGCGGTGACCGAGTTCGCCGCGGCGATCGCGTCCGGCGACGCGGATGCCGTCCTGGTGTTGGGATCGGAGAACGGTTCCACGCTTCGCTACTTCGCCAAGCGCGATGACAAGCCGGATCACTCCGCGACGGTGACAGGCCAACTCGAGGACCGTGGTTTCGGCTACGAGGGGCTCTTCACCAAATACACCGTCGCGCATGGGATGCACGGTGCGCCGGCACAGTACGGGCTGCTGGAGAACGCCCGCCGCGGCCGGGTTGGTATGAGCGTCGCCGACTACCGGCGCGCCATGGCGGAGTTGTTCGCACCGATGTCCTCGGTCGCCGCCGCCAACCCCTACTCGACCTCACCGGTGGCACGTACCGTCGAGGAGATCCTGACCGTCGACGCCGACAACCGGATGATCTGCGACCCCTACCCGCGCCTGCTGGTTGCCCGCGACCAGGTGAACCAGGGTGCGGCCGTGGTGCTGATGTCGGTGGAAACCGCGTGCAGACTCGCTGTGCCCGAGGCCAATTGGGTCTACCTGCGCGGCCATGCCGACATGGTCGATCAGCCGTTGCTGGACCGCGACGATCTGAGCTACAACTCGGCGTCGGTGCTCGCCGTGCAGGAGGCCATGCGGGTCGCCGGCGTCGATCTCGACCGTATCGCCACCTTCGACCTCTACAGCTGTTTCCCGGTGCCGGTGTTCAATTTCTGCGACGGGACGGGCCTGCCGACCGACGATCCGCGCGGTCTGACGCTGACCGGTGGCCTGCCCTACTTCGGGGGCCCCGGCAACAGTTACTCTCTACACGGCATCGCCGAGACGGTCGTCCGGATGCGTTCTGCCCCAGGCGCTTTCGGCCTGGTCACCGCGAACGGCGGCATCATGAACAAGTATTCGGTGGGGATCTATTCCACTGAGGCCGCTGACTGGGCCCCCGACAACGGCGCCGATTTGTGTGCCGAGGTCGCATCCCGGCCGGCCACGCCGGTGACTGAGCGGGCAGACGGGCCGGCGACCATCGAGACCTATACGGTGCGCTATGACTGGCCGGTGCGCACCGGGATCGTCGTGGGCCGCCTGGATGCCGATGGCAGCCGGTTCCTCGCGCTCACCGAAGACCCCGACCTGGTGGGCCTGCTGAGCGAGGGAGATCCACTCGGTCAGCGAATCGTCGTCGGCCACACCGACGACGGCAACCGCGCGGTCCTGGCCTGAGTCTCGCCCTTAGGCCATCGCGGCGAGCTTGCCGGCCAGTCGCTCGACGTAGGAGCCGACCTCCGCGGGCGACTTGTCCGGCAGCCCGAACAACACCTCGGTCACGCCGAGTTGAGCCCAGTGCTCGAGTTTCTCGGGCACCGGCTTGAAGTCCAGCGCCACGATCTGTGGGGAGCCCGCCCGGCCGGCGTCGGCCCAGATCTCCTGTAGTTGCCGCACCGGCGCGTCGATATCGAAATCCCGCGGGGTGGTGATCCAGCCGTCGGCGCTGCGGGCGATCCACCTGAAGTTCTTCTCGGTGCCGGCCGCCCCGACGAGGACCGGCACGTGCTGCTGGACAGGTTTGGGCCACGCCCAGCTGGGACCGAATTGGACGAACTCGCCGCCGAAGGAGGCTTCCTCTTGTGTCCACAGTGCGCGCATCGCCTCGACGTACTCGCGGAGCATGGTGCGCCGCCGGCCGGGGGGCACCTTGTGGTCGGCCAGTTCGTCGGTGTTCCAACCGAATCCGACGCCTACGCTGACGCGTCCGCCGGAGAGGTGGTCGAGGGTCGCGATGGTCTTCGCCAGGCTGATCGGATCGTGCTCGACGGGTAGCGCGACCGCCGTGGACAGCCGGACCCGGGAAGTGACGGCGGCGGCCGTCGCCAGACTCACCCACGGATCCAGCGTGCGCATATAGCGATCGTCGGGCAGGGTGTCGTCGCCGGTGGTCGGGTGGGCGGCTTCCCGTTTCACCGGAATGTGGGTGTGCTCCGGAACGTAGAAGGTGCTGAAGCCGTGGTCCTCAGCCAGCGTGGCCGCGGCTGCCGGCGTGATGCCGCGGTCGCTGGTGAACAGCACGAGCCCGTAATCCATGGCCTGAATTAGAACGTGTTCTAGCTCACTTGGGCAACCCCGGCCGGCACTGCAGTTATCAGTGGGACTGCCCGGGTTGGTGAGCCGCACGTGCACCAGCGCAGTCCACCTCGGATGCTTGCCGGCCGACCGGTGAGCTGCCGTCGGCGCGGGGTCAGTCGCGGCCCGCCGGTCGTGCGCTAGCGTGGGCGGCAGGTCCAATGTTTAGGAGAGGTCATGACGTACCAGCCCCATAATCCGGGCTACTCCGGACCGCAGCCGCCGGCAGGTTACGGCGCTCCGGCCGTCCGCCCGCCCGGCGTGCCCGCCGAGGGGCCCAGCAAGCTGCCGGTTTTTCTTGCCGGCGCCGTCGCGGTCCTCGGTTTCTTCGCCTACCTCGCCAGCTTTGGGCCGCTGTTCAACATCAACACCAATATGGGGCCGTTCGGCGGAGCCGAACTCACCGCCAGTGGCATGGGCTACTGGACGATGGCCGCCCTGATCGCGGCGCTGCTGGCCGCAGTCGGACTGGTGGCCAAGGGCACGAGGTACACCCCCGTCGTCGCGGTCATGGCGGTACTCGGTCTGCTGCTGGTGATCGGCCAAGTCGTCAACCGCCCGCAGCAGGTGTCCGTCGGCTGGGCGCTGTGGCTGGTATTGCTGCTCACCCTCGGTCAGGCCGGTGCCGCGGTGGGCGCGCTGCTGGTCGAGAACGGTGTGATCGCCGCGCCGGCACCGCGTCCGCGCTACGACGCCTACGGCCCGTACGCCGGGCCCCCGGCCGGCTACTACGGACAGCCCGGCGCCACCGGCCCGCAGGGACCCCCGCAGACTTCGGGCTACCCCGGGTCCTATCCGGGTGGTGGCTATCCCGCGGGCGGATACGGGCAGCCGGACAACAGCCCGGAAACCCCGCCGACCGGCTTCCCCAGCCTCGGACAGCAGCAGGCGCCCACCTCATCGAGCCAGCCGCCGTCGGCCGAGTCCTCCGGCTCGACGCCGTCCTGACCGAGCGGTTCTCACCTGAGCTGTGACAGGAACTTCGGGCCGGGCCCCGACGCAAGCCGGTGCGCCCCAGCCTCGTGACTTGGTGCGGGTCGCCTTCGGCCCCTCGCTGGTGGCGCTGGTGGTCATTGCGGCGGTCACTCTGGTCCAACTGGTGGTCGCCAACAGCGATCTGACCGGAACTCTGGGCGCGGTGGCCAGCATGTGGCTGGCCGTGCATCTGGTGCCGGTCTCGATCGCCGGGCAGCAACTCGGTGCGCTCCCACTCGTCCCGGTCGGGCTGATGGTGTGGGCCACCGCCCGCAGGACTGCTCAGGTCACCCCGCCGCGGGGTTCCTGGTTCGTCATCCGCTGGATCGCGGCGTCGGCAGTCGGAGGTCCACTGCTGATCGCGGCCGTCGCACTGGCCGTCGTGCACGACGCCGCGTCGGTGATCGCCGAATTGCAGACGCCCAACGCGTTGCAGGCGTTCGCCGGAGTGCTGGCGGTTTCCGGTCTCGGTGCGCTGATCGGGGTGGGCTCGCGGATCGGGCCGCGCGCCTGGGATGCGCTTGGTGTGCCGCAGTGGGTCCGGGATGCGGTGCGCCCGGCGGTGATCGGCGCGGCCACGCTGCTGGCGCTCTGCTCTGCGGTCGTCGCGCTGTCGCTGGTCGTGCACTGGGCGACGATGCAGGACTTGTTCGGCATCACCGACTCGTTCTTCGGCCAACTCAGCCTGACCATCCTGTCGCTGCTGTACCTGCCCAACGTGGTGCTCGGCGCGGTCGCGGTCGCGGTGGGCTCCAGCGCCCACATCGGATTTGCGACATTCAGCGCGTTCACCGTGTTCGGCGGCGACATTCCGGCCCTGCCAGTTCTGGCGGCGGCGCCGACGCCCCCGCTGGGCCCGATCTGGGTGGCGCTGCTGATCATCGGGGCGGTGTCCGGTGTGGCCATCGGCCAGCAGTGCGCGCGCCACCCGCTCCCGTTCGGACTGGCCTTCGCCAAGCTGGCGGTGGCGTCGCTGATGGCCGCGGTCGGCCTGGCGCTACTGGCGCTGGCCGGTGGCGGTCCGCTGGGGAACTTCGGCCACGTGGGCGTGGACCAGGCGACCTTCGCGCCGGGGGTGTTCTTCTGGTTCTTCGTCATCGGCGGTCTGACGGTGGTGATGGCCGGTGGTATCAGCCGTCGCCCCAGCCTGCCCACGCCGCCCGGGCGTACGTCGGTCGCGGCTGCGGCGATGTACGACCCGTTCTCCGACAATCCGCCCGACGAGTCCGACGACCCGCTCGACGCGGCTGACGATCTGCCCGTCGATGCGGCCGGGGAAGCCCGCGCGGATCGCACGCCCGACGAGGGCGTGCCGCACGCCGCCGAACCGGAGTCGGACGACAGCCCCGATCCGGAGTCCGACGAGTCTCCACCGCCCGTACCGCCGCCCCCGGTGAGACCCGCACCGGACCTCGACGATGTCGAGGACCTGATGTTCGTCGACGCCGATATCGCCGATGAGCCGCAGCCGGGCGGTGCGGGGTAGCGGTCGTTCACTAGGCTGACCGCCGTGCCAGTGCCCGAACCGATCGCCGTGCCGCCGAGCGCGCCGGCGCGAGTGGTGGTGCTGGCCTCCGGGACGGGGTCGCTGCTGCAGGCACTGCTCGACGCCGCCATCGGTGCCTACCCGGCCCGGGTGGTCGCCGTCGGCGTCGACCGGGACTGCCCGGCCGCGACGATCGCCGCCGCTGCCGGTGTCCCCGGGTATCGGGTGCGGTTGGGGGACCACGCGGACCGCCACGGCTGGGATGTCGCCATCGCCGACGCCACCGCTGAGCACCGGCCCGACCTCGTCGTGTCCGCCGGATTCATGAAACTGCTTGGACCTCAATTTCTTTCCCGATTCCCCGGCAGGGTGATCAACACCCATCCCGCGCTGCTGCCGGCGTTTCCGGGCGCACACGCCGTCCGGGACGCGCTGGACTACGGGGTGACGGTCACCGGATGCACGGTCCATCTGGTCGACGCCGGGATGGACACCGGGCCGATCCTGGCCCAGCAAGCCGTCGCGGTGCACGACGATGACGACGAACAGAGTTTGCACGAACGCATCAAGATCGTCGAGCGACGGCTTCTGGTGGACGTGCTGGCCGCGCTGGCGACGCGCGGTGTGACCTGGAACGGCAGAAAGGCGATTCTCTAGATGACGGCGCAGACATTGATCGGCCGCAAGCCCATCCGGCGCGCACTGATCAGCGTGTACGACAAGAGTGGCCTGATTCCGCTGGCGCAGGGACTGCACGACGCCGGTGTCACGATCGTCTCCACCGGGTCGACGGCGAAAACCATCGCGAGCAAAGGAATTCCGGTCACCCCGGTGGAGTTCGTGACGGGCTTTCCCGAGGTGCTCGACGGACGGGTCAAGACCCTGCACCCGCACATCCACGCCGGTCTGCTCGCCGACACCCGGAACCCCGAGCATCTCGCCGCGCTGCAGAAGCTGAAGATCGAACCGTTCGACCTCGTCGTGGTCAACCTCTATCCGTTCAGCGAGACGGTGGACTCGGGCGCGGAGATCGACGAGTGCGTCGAGCAGATCGACATCGGCGGTCCGTCGATGGTGCGCGCTGCGGCCAAGAACCACGCCAGCGTCGCCGTCGTCGTCGAACCGCTGGGCTATGACGGAGTCCTGGCGGCCGTGCGTGCCGGCGGTTTCACGCTCGAGGAGCGGAAGAAGTTGGCGTCCTTGGCGTTTCGGCACACCGCTGAATACGACATCGCGGTGGCGAGTTGGACCGAATCCACGCTCGCCCCCGAGGGCGATGATGCCACCGCTGCCCTTCCGCGGTGGTTGGGCCGTCACTGGCGGCGCACCTCGCTGCTGCGCTACGGCGAGAATCCGCATCAGCGGGCCGCCCTCTACAGCGACGACGTCGGCTGGCCGGGCCTGGCTCAGGCCGAGCAGCTGCACGGAAAAGAGATGAGCTACAACAACTTCACCGATGCCGATGCCGCTTGGCGCGCGGCGTTCGACCACCAGCAGATCTGCGTGGCGATCATCAAACACGCCAACCCGTGCGGTATCGCGATCTCGGGGGAGTCGGTGGCCGACGCGCACCGCAAGGCGCACGCCTGCGATCCGCTGAGTGCATTCGGCGGGGTGATCGCCGCCAACACCGAAGTCACCTGCGAGATGGCCGAACAGGTCGCCGACATCTTCACCGAGGTGATCATCGCCCCCGCCTACGAGCAGGGAGCGGTGGAGATACTGGCCCGCAAGAAGAACATCCGCGTCCTGGTTGCGGCCGAACCCACGATCGGCGGGGTCGAGATCCGCCAGATCAGCGGCGGTCTGTTGATGCAGGAGCGCGACGAACTCGGCGCTGCGGGCGATGACCCGGACAACTGGACCCTGGCCGCCGGGCAGGCCGCCGATGAGGCCACCCTGGCCGACCTGGTGTTCGCCTGGCGCACCTGCCGTGCGGTGAAGTCGAACGCGATCGTCGTCGCGGCCGACGGCGCCACCGTCGGCGTCGGCATGGGCCAGGTCAACCGGGTCGACGCGGCCCGCCTGGCGGTCGAGCGGGGCGGGGACCGGGTTGCCGGTGCGGTCGCGGCCTCCGATGCGTTCTTCCCGTTCCCGGACGGTCTGGAGGTGCTGACGTCGGCCGGGGTGAAGGCCGTCGTGCACCCCGGCGGCTCGGTGCGCGACGACGAGGTGACGGCGGCGGCGGCCGCGGCCGGGATCACGCTGTACCTGACGGGGGCCCGGCACTTCGCGCATTAGCGCCGTTACGCGCATGGCCCCGGTGACGCGCGAGTGTGAAGCCACTGCGAAAAATCGGCCCCGATTTCGCAGTGATCGCACGCTCGACGCGGTATCAGCCCTCGCGCCGGTCGATGTACTCCTGGTAGCCCCGCCCGGTGATCATCTCGCCACGCCAGGTGGACTCGTGCCGAAAACCGGTGACGAATCCGCTGCCCAGGCCGAAGGTGAACGTGGTGTCCATCTCAGCTCGGACGTCAAGGACGACTCCGCTCTCATCGCGCACGGTGAACCGGGTGACCTCCGGCAGCCGCATCGGCCTCCCATAGGGCGTTTGCTCCGGTAGCGGGCGGTAATGCTCCACCCGGAAATCGGTGTGTCCGAGGCTGTGGCCGTAGCCGTTGCGGCTGCGGTGCAAAGCCGTTGTGATGAAGGGTTTCCCGCCGATGCAGTGATGGCTCAGGAGCACCTGGTCGTCGGGTCCGAGGTTGATGATCTGGTAGACGAACAGATCAAGCGGCGCCTTCAATGCAGGCGGCAGCGGTGTGGAGCGCAGCTGGTAAGGACTGGGGCACGCTCCGTACTCGAAAGCGCACAAGCCGGCGACCTCGGTGGATCCGTCCGCCGTGGAGAACCGGCCGCGGTACTCGGTCAGCAGGCTGAGGTGCTTGTAGACCGGGTTGCGGACGAACCAGGTGACCGTGTCGGTGTTGGTCAGGGTCAGGTCCACGTCCACCCCACCGAACCGTCCGGTCAACCGGTAGTCCGGGTAGCTGCCCGCCAGGGTGAGGTCGTCGCCGAACCGCACCAGCGATCCGTCCGGTCTGGAGATGAAGTCGCGGTCGGTGGAGTAGTTGCCGAAATGTGCCGGGTGCGAGGCCGCGGTGCCGACCACCACCGAGGCGTTGTGGCGGGGCTGATCGGCCAGCGCAAAGTCGTTGTCGAAGGCCAGCGATCCGGTGGCCCCGATCAGCGACATGGCCGAGAAGAACCGATGCGGTTCCGGCAGGTCCGGGATCATCACCCCGTAGTGCGTCCAGCCGAACCGTTTCGAGTCCACGTTGGGCACCATGATCGACGGTTCGGTGAACGGCCGCTGTGAGGAATCCTCGGCGTCGTCCAGGACGGTCATCAGCGCGGTCAGGGTGCGGCGGATTCCCGTGGCGGCGGCCGAATGCATGACGAGATCCTGTCAGAACCCCTCCGGAACCCCGCTGACCCGGGCGAGTGCTCGACAGCAGTCGTAGCGTGGAGGTCGTGACTGCCGCCCAGAACGACACTCGCCCGGCCGACCTGCCCCGCACGCTCGGCGAGTTACGCGCCTCCGGGCACCGCGAACGCAGCGTCAAAGAGGAGATCCGGGAGAACCTGCTGATCGCCCTGGCCGAGGGGGAGGACGTGTGGCCGGGCATCTTCGGCTTCGAGGACACGGTGCTGCCGCAACTGGAACGTGCGCTGATCGCCGGCCACGATGTCGTGCTGCTCGGCGAGCGAGGCCAGGGCAAGACCCGGCTGTTGCGGTCGTTGGTTGCGCTGCTCGACGAGTGGACGCCGGTGATCGAGGGAGCCGAACTCGGCGAGCATCCGTACTCGCCGATCACCCCGCAGTCGATCCGCCGGGCGGCGGAGTCCGGCGACGATCTGCCGATCGCGTGGCGGCACCGCAGCGAGCGTTACACCGAGAAGCTGGCCACGCCGGACACCAGTGTCGCCGACCTGGTCGGCGATATCGACCCCATCAAGGTCGCCGAGGGGCGCACGCTGGGCGATCCGGAGACCATCGCCTTCGGGCTCATCCCGCGGGCGCACCGCGGCATCGTCGCGGTCAACGAACTGCCCGACCTCGCCGAGCGCATCCAGGTCGCCATGCTCAACGTCATGGAGGAACGGGACATTCAGGTGCGCGGCTACACCCTCCGGTTGCCGCTGGACGTGCTGGTGGTCGCCAGCGCCAACCCTGAGGACTACACCAACCGCGGGCGCATCATCACCCCGCTCAAGGACCGTTTCGGTGCGGAGATCCGCACGCACTACCCGCGCGAACTCGACGCGGAAGTCGGCGTCATCGGCCAGGAGGCGCACCTGACCGCGGAGGTTCCGACCTACCTGCTGCAGATCATCGCCCGGTTCGCCCGATTGCTGCGCGAATCCCATTCGGTGGACCAGCGATCCGGGGTGTCGGCCCGTTTCGCCATCGCCGCCGCCGAGACCGTCGCCGCCTCGGCCCGGCACCGCGGCGCGGTGCTGGGCGAGGACGAACCGGTGGCCCGCGTGGTCGATCTCGGCACGGTCATCGATGTCCTGCGCGGCAAGCTGGAATTCGAGTCCGGGGAGGAGGGCCGCGAGCTGGCGGTGCTCGAGCACCTGCTGCGCCGCGCCACCGCCGACACCGCGCAGAAGGCACTGGGCGGCATCGACGTGGGGCCGCTGGTCGCGGCGGTGGAGAACTCGACGGTGACCACCGGCGAGCAGGTGTCGGCCAAGGACGTGCTGGCCGCGCTGCCGAACCTGCCGGTGATCGACCACATCGCCGAGCGTCTCGGTGCGAAGAGCGACGGTGAGCGTGCCGCCGCGCTCGAGTTGGCGCTCGAGGCGCTGTATCTGGCCAAGAAGATCGACAAGAACACCGAAGACGGCGAAACGGTCTATGGCTAAACGGCATCGCTCGCACGGCTCGCGCTACTCCGGCTACACCGGCGGGCCGGACCCGCTGGCCCCGCCGGTGGACCTGCGCGAGGCGCTGGAGCAGATCGGCCAGGACGTCATGGAGGGCACGTCGCCGCGCCGGGCGATGCAGGAACTGCTGCGCCGCGGGATCGCGCACCATGAAGGGCGCCGACCGGCTGGCCGCCGAGGTCAACCGTCGCCGTCGGGAGTTGTTGTCGCGCAACAACCTTGACGGGACGCTGCAGGAGATCAAGAAGCTGCTCGACGAGGCGGTGCTGGCCGAACGTAAGGAACTGGCGCGGGCGCTCGACGACGACGCCCGATTCGCCGAAATGCAGATCGAGTCGCTGTCCCCATCGCCGGCCACGGCGGTCCAGGAACTGTCGCAGTATCAGTGGCGCAGCGACGAGGCGAAGCAGAAGTACGACCAGATCAAGGACCTGCTCGGCCGGGAGATGCTCGACCAGCGTTTCGCCGGGATGAAGCAGGCGCTGGAGAACGCCACCGATGACGACCGCCAAGCGGTCAACGAGATGCTCGACGATCTCAACGAGTTGCTGGACAAGCACGCCCGCGGCGAGGACAGCCCGCAGGATTTCGCTGACTTCATGGCCAAGCACGGCCGGCACTTCCCGGAGAACCCGCGCAACGTCGAAGAACTCCTGGACTCGCTGGCCAAGCGCGCCGCGGCGGCCCAGCGTTTCCGCAACAGCCTGAGCCCCGAGCAGCGCGCCGAGTTGGATGCGTTGGCCCAGCAGGCGTTCGGCTCGCCGCAGCTGATGCAGGCGCTGGGCCGGCTGGACTCCCACCTGCGGGCGGCGCGGCCGGGGGAGGACTGGGACGGCTCGGCCGAGTTCTCCGGCGACAACCCGCTCGGCATGGGCCAGGGCGCTCAGGCGATGGCCGATATCGCCGAACTCGATCAGCTGGCCGAACAGCTCTCGCAGAGCTATCCGGGGGCCAGCATGGACGATGTCGACCTCGACGCGCTGGCCCGCCAACTGGGCGATCAGGCCGCCGTCGACGCCCGCACGCTGGCCGAGTTGGAGCGGGCGCTGATGAATCAGGGCTTCCTCGACCGCGGCTCGGACGGCAAGTGGCGGCTGTCGCCGAAGGCCATGCGTCAGCTCGGGCAGGCCGCGCTACGCGATGTGGCCCAACAGCTTTCCGGCCGTCACGGCGAGCGGGAGACCAGACGCGCGGGCGCGGCGGGCGAACTGACCGGCGCGACCCGGGCGTGGGAGTTCGGGGACACCGAACCGTGGAATGTGACCCGCACGATCACCAACGCGGTGCTGCAGGCGCGCCGGGTCCGCCGGCGACGACGGTCCGATCCGGATCGCCGTCGACGACGTGGAGGTCTCCGAGACCGAGACCCGCACCCAGGCCGCGGTGGCGCTGCTGGTGGACACGTCGTTCTCCATGGTGATGGAGAACCGCTGGTTGCCGATGAAACGGACCGCACTGGCTCTCAACCATCTCGTCAGCACGCGGTTCCGCTCGGATGCCTTGCAGATCGTCGCCTTCGGCCGCTACGCCCGGACGGTGACGGCGGCCGAACTCACGGGTCTCGAGGGCGTCTACGAGCAGGGCACCAACCTGCACCACGCGCTGGCGCTTGCCGGGCGGCACCTGCGGCGCCACCCCAACGCACAGCCGGTGGTGCTCATCGTCACCGACGGCGAACCGACCGCGCACCTCGAGGACTTCGACGGCCGTGGCTCAAGGGTTTTCTTTGACTACCCGCCGCATCCACGGACCATCGCGCACACCGTGCACGGTCTCGACGAGATCGCCCGTCTGGGCGCACAGGTGACGATCTTCCGCCTCGGCGACGACCCCGGACTCGCCAGGTTCATCGACCAGGTGGCCCGCCGAGTCGAAGGCCGGGTGGTGGTCCCCGATCTCGACGGTCTGGGGGCCGCGGTGGTCGGTGACTACCTGCGCTCCCGCCGGCGCCGCTGATCCCGCCGGGGACGATCCTGTCGGCCGGCGAAGGACCGGAGCAAACCCACGCTTGCGGCCCCTGATAACTCCTGGCGAACTGCCCTGTCCGGCTCCGCAGGCGCACCGATCCGATGCGGCAGCACTGAGGTGACTGGCGGTCGCACCGTGACGACGGCCACATCCGCAGGGCCCGTCACCACCACGGCGGCCATTGCTCACCAGGCATCGCCGCCTGGCTATGGCGTGGTCACCCGCCGGATGGGATCAGCTCCCGGTTTGCTGACGGCTAATCGTGAGCACGGTGGGCCCCGTCGTTCACCCAAGACGCCTTCGTGTCCCTGGCAAACACAGAGGTGAGCCCGGCCGCCTTAAGGGAAGATGAGAATTGCCCTAGTCGGCACTGATGGACCCTGGCAAACTCCCGTGAGGCCAGGTAAAGTGCCCGTTCGCTGCTCAAGCGCGGAATCCGTCCGGAATCAACACCTGTCAAATCCTGGTAGCCGATTTGCCCGCATGGCAAACTTGCCCCTACTATGAATGCGGGCATCTAGGATGTAGCTCAGCAAAGCGTGAGCCCGCTCAGTCGGTGGGCCGAACTTAAGGAACGATCATGGCGACTCGTACCACACCCCTCGTCTCGGCGGCCACGCTGGCCAGCGCCGCAGCCATCGCAGTCGCCGGAACGGCGATCGCCCCCACGTTCAACCTGCCCACGCCGCACGCGCTGTCGGCGGCAAAGGTGCAGTTGGCCACCTCTCACCGACGTGCTCAGCATTCCGGCCGTCGAGTGGACCAACGTCCTGTTCTCCAACACTGCCTACGGCGGCCGTCTCAGCGAAACCAGCTACGGACCGGAATGGGCCAAGCCGCAGAAGTCTTCAGCCAGCCCGGGTACGTCAACCCCTGGGTGGACGTACTGCGACGGCGGGTGCACCAACTCGGGCATCACCGGTGTGGCCTACCTGTTCTCTGACGCCCTGATCAACGGTCAGGGCCTCGGCTGGGACAACAGGGACGCGTGGTCGATCGGGGTTCCCAACTACCTGTTCGAGCCCGGGTTCACCTACGTCGTCGGCGGCGGGTCGTCGCCCAATCTGCAATTCATCCAGGGTGGCTGGAGCGCCACCGCATGGTTCCTCCTGCAGGGAACAGTCGGCCAGGCCATCCCGGATTTGACGGTGCCGATCGCCGCCGCCTTCATCGGCGAGTACAACGTGTCGGTCTTCTACAACCTTGCGCTGTCCGTCACCGCCGCGGTGATCGGCCAGTCAGTCCCGGTGGTCGGACCGTTAGTGGGCAACACCATCCTGGCCTACCTCGGGGATCTTGAAACGCCCGATTCGGACCCGAACGACCCGACCTTCTATCAGTACGGGCTTTCGGGCGCGCTGAATTACTGGATCAACGTGCTGAACGGCTCGGAGCCGTTGTCGGCGGCTGCGACACTTGCCGCCGCCGCCGCGGCGGCGTCGGTGGCCACACCCGAGGCTCCGGAGGGCACTCCGGGGGCGGACGTTGTGGAGAGCACCCCGGCCGGCGAGGCTCCGGAGAGCACCCCGGCTGCTGATGCACCCGAGAGCACCCCGGCTGCTGATGCAGTGGAGAGCACCCCGGCCGCGGATGCACCGGAGAGCACCCCGGCGGCGGACGTTGTGGAGAGCACCCCGGCGGCTGACGATTGGAGAGCACCCCGGCGGCTGACGTTGTGGAGAGCACCCCGGCCGCTGATGCACCGGAGAGCACCCCGGCCGTCACTGAGACCACGCCGGTTGACGTGACTGAGCTGAAGGACAGCACTCCGATCGACGATGCTGTTGACAGCACCCCGGCTCCGGCCAAGTCCACCCCCAAGCGCCCGGTGCGCGACGCGGTGGAGAAGGTGACCAAGCAGATCACCTCGGCAATCAGCGGGTCGAGGGCGGCAAAGGCAGGCGCGGCGAAGGCCGACAAGGCCGACAAGGTCGATAGCGCCAGCTGATCAGTCCGGATACATGATGGCCCCCTACATATATGTAGGGGGCCATCATGTATCCGGCAAAGTCGCGCGTCGGCCCGCAACGATGCGAATTCTCTTTGCTGTGAGGTTGTGAACCTATTGCGGTACTCGACAATGCGTCTGTAGGATTCATCAGGTTCTTCTAAGATTTCTACCAGCTAACCAAAAGCTAGCTGTCGACGACTGTGACGAAAGTCCCAATCCCAAGTGAGGTATGTCAGGACATGGCAAGACGAATTCAGTCGCTGGCGGTCTGCACCGCAAGTGTCGCCGTGATCGCCGCGGCCTTGTCCTCCGCGCCGAACGAGGCGTACACACCCCCCAAGCTGTCGAAGGCCAAGTACGAACTCACGGCGCGGGCCGTGCCGCAGTACAACCCGGTCACCGGCGATCTGCTCGGCTACATCTACCCGATCTTCGGTGGCGGCAACGACTCACCGAAGGCGGGGGCCGCGGCCGCTGTTCCGGGCGACACCCCCGCGACCCCCGTTTCCTCGAGTCTGGTGTGGGCGCCGGCTGGCATGAACGGCGGGATTTCGCTCCCGCGCGCCTTGGCATCGGCGACCGCGGCCGACCCGCTCGGGAGCTTCATCGGCTTCTTCATCGGTGACGGCGCCGATGCGGCCCCCGACTGCACCGGAACAGCCTGCAATGGCGGCAACGGCGGGATCTTCTGGGGCAACGGCGGTAACGGCGCCAACGGTGGTAACGGCGGCAACGCCGGCCTGTTCTACGGCAATGGCGGTAACGGCGGGGACGGCGTCAATGCCTCCCTTGTTGGCGGAACGTTCACCGCCGCCACGGCGGGTGGCAAAGGTGGCAACGGCGCCCTGTTGTTCGGCAACGGTGGCAACGGTGGCTGGGGCGGCGACGATATCGGAATCCCGGGCAAGGCGACCGCCGGTGCCGGTGGTGCCGGCGGCAGGGCCGGCTTCATCTCCGGCAACGGCGGCATCGGCGGTGACGGCGGGATAGCGGAGAGCCCCGCTGAGGGCATGAGGGGTACCGGGGCATTCGGGGGCGGAGCGACGGGCGGTGCCGGCGGCCGAGGCGGCAATGCCGGGATCTTCGGCGCCGGCGGCGCGGGTGGTTACGGCGGCTACGCGGAAGCGACCAGCACCGACTCCGGGGACACCGCCACCGGCGGTGCCGCGGGCAACGGCGGCAAGGCTTCGTCCGGCAACGCCGGAGACGGTGGCGGCGGAGGTTACGCGTACGGGTACGACGCGGCTAACGCAACGGCCGGCAGGGGTGGTGACGGCGGTTCGTCGAGTTCGGGCACGGCCGGCAACGGCGGCGAGGGCGGAACTGCTGTCGCCGAAGATGGCACCGCGATTGGCGCTGACGGTGGTAACGGCGGAAGTGTGACCACTGGAACCGCCGGTATTGGTGGTGCGGGCGGCCTCGGTGACGGTGATTTCGGCGATGGGTTCGACAACGACGGCTGGGGCGGCAACGGCGGCAGTGCCAGCCTGTGGGGCGATGGTGGCGCCGGTGGCGAAGGCGGCAGTTTCGGTGGCGACGGCGGCAACGCCGGCTTCTTCTGGGGCAACGGCGGCGCCGGTGGCGCGGGTGGAGGCTGGGGTGGCAACGCCGGCTTCTTCTACGGCAACGGTGGCGACGGCGGCGGCGGCTACGACGCTGAAAGCATTGACGGTTACTTCCATTCGGCGACCACAGGCGGCGACGGCGGTAACGGCGCCTTCTGGATCGGCAACGGCGGTCGCGGCGGTGACGGCGGGGATGACGTGGGATTCGCCGGCCAGGCATTCGCGGGTGATGGCGGTTGGGGCGGCAAGGCAGGCCTGATATACGGCGCCGGTGGTGCCGGTGGTGACGGCGGCGACGCCATCAGCCCCGGAGAGGACCCAGATTTCGGTGGCGGCGCTGAAGGCGGGTACGGGGGCTCGGGCGGTTATGGCGGGATCTTCGGCACCGGCGGCGCGGGCGGTAACGGCGGGAAGGCCGAAGCGACCAGTACCAACGTCGACGACGAGGCCAACAGTGGCCTGGCTGGTGACGGCGGTGCCCTCGATGTTCGGCAACGGCGGGAAGGGCGGAAACGGTGGTGACGCCATCGGCCACGACCAGGTCGGCGCATACGCCTTCCAGGGTGGTTTTGGCGGCGATTCGGACTGGTCGAAGGCCGGCGACGGTGGCGACGGTGGCAATGCCGTCGCCGAGGACGGCGACGCTATCGCTGGCGGCGCCGGTCCGGGCGGATAGTGGTGTCCGGAACGGCCGGTTCCGGGGGCAACGGCGGTTCCAGCACGAAACCGGACGACAGCAGCAACCGGTCTGAACATTGGAGGCGACGGCGCCGACGGTGGCTCCGGCTCCTTCCTGGCTCGTGGTGGTAACGGCGGTAACGGCGGCAATGCCAACGGTGGAGGTGAGCAGCCCGCAGCGGGTGAGCAGAACCCGCTCGGCGGTTCCGGAGGTCTGGCTGGTTCCGGCGGTTTCCTCGGTACCGATGGGACCGCGGGCTCCGACGGAACGCCGACCCCTGTTTCCAGTGCAGCCGCCAAGTCGGCGGCGGCCGAAGCGGGCGGCGGCCCCGAAGCCGGCGGCGGCCGTCAAGTCTGGCGACGCCGACCCCGGCAGCAGCACTGTCAACGACAGCGCACCGAAAGCCGGGCGTCACGCCAGGTAGACCGGCACCACGATGCTCCCCTCCGGCGCGGAGGGGAGCATCGTGTATCGCTGCTGATCAGTCGGAATTCACAGTGCGCTTGCGGCGCTTGATGCCCACGCCACCCCACAGTGAGAACCCCCTGATCCTCACCGTTGGCGCCCCGGGCGTGCCGGCGCCGTCCACGGCCCGGTCGAAGCCGCCCATCACGCCGCGGCCCTTGATGTCGACGTTCACCTCCGGTGGCAGCAGGATCGTCTGCCCGCCGAAGATCGAGTACGCGTGGATTTCGACATCGGTCGAGGTGAAATCCGCATAGCGCAGATCCACCACGCCGCCTCCGAACAAGGTGAACGTCGTCATCCGGCCGGGCACATACCACCGGCCGCTGCGGTCGAAGCCGCTGAGGATGGCCAGCAGCATGGTCGACGGCGCGGGACGCAGCGTGCCGCGCCGGAATTCGATGGCCTCCGGCAGGTCGTAGGTCAGCCGCTCCAGCTCGTCATAGGTGGTTGCCGAGTAGGTCTTGGCCAACCGGCCCTCGTACTGGTCCAGCGTCAGCCGGCCGTGTGAGGCGGCCTCGGAGAGCAATTGGGCGACCTGGATCCGATCGTCGTCGGAGACTCGCATCCAGGAGTCTCCAGCGGGCAGGTTGCTCATAGCACTGTCAGCCTACGACTCGTGTCATCGCCGGGACGCAAGCGAGTAAGGCCTGTGGACAACATGATCGCCGCGATCGCCGCGGCGGTAGCATGCCCGGTATGGACGGCGGCGAGTTGGAGCCACGGGTCAGCGCACTTGAGAGTGAAATCCGCGAGTTGAGGTCGCGGGTACGCGCGACCGAACAGGATGCAGCTGCTGCTCGAATACTGGCCGGCGCCGCCGATCGGGATGTGGGTGAGATCCGTGGCGAACTTCGCGACTTCCGGCAGGCCACCGTCACTGGCTTCAACGCCATGCGCGAGGACTTCGTCTCGTTGCGCGAGGATTTCGGCGGTCTTCGTGCCGAGATGCGGGACAAATTCGACGTCACTGCCGCCGGCCAACAGCACATCGTCACACTGCTGGAGACGCTGATCAGGCGCGACGCCGGCGGAGCCGCCTGACTTACTGAGCCGCCCACCGCGGCGGCCGCTTCTCCAGGAACGACAACATGCCCTCGCGGGCCTCTTCGGAGACGAACAGCCGTGCGGACTCCTCGGCCAGACGGTCGGCGTCGCGGTCGAAGCCGGCCAGCACCCAGGCGGTGGTCAGTGCCTTGGCGGCTGCCAGACCCTGCGGCGAGGCCTTGGCAAGGTCAGCTGTGACGGCGTCGACGGCGAACCTCACGTCATCGGCGGTGATCGTCACGAGCCCGATGTCGGCGGCCCGCCCCGCGTTGAACGTCTCGCCGGTCAGGTAGTACCGCGCCGCAGCCCGCGGCGCCAGCTTGGGCAGCAGCGTCAGCGAGATGATGGCCGGTGCCACCGCGATCCGGACCTCGGTCAGCGCAAAGGTGCTTCGCGGACCGGCGACCACGATGTCGCACGCACCGATCAGCCCCATGCCGCCGGCCCGCACATGGCCGTCGACGGCAGCGATGACCGGTGTCGGGCACTCCACGATCGAGCGCAGCAGCGCGGTCAGTTCCCGCGCCCGGCCGAGTGCGGACTCGAACGGATCCCGCCGGTCGCCTCGGAGAGGTCAGCGCCGGCGCAGAAGGTGCCGCCGGTGTGACCCAGGACCACCGCCCGCACCGCGGGATCTGCGTCCGCCCGACGCAGTCCGTCGTGCAATTGATCGACCAGTCGCGCCGACAGGGCGTTGCGATTGTGCGGCGAGTCCAGCGTCAGCCGGGCGACGTGGTCCGTCGACCGTGTAGGAGACGACGGTATCCATCAGTACGACCGGGGCAGGCCCAGCGACGTCTGCGCGACGAAGTTGAGGATCATCTCGCGGCTCACCGGGGCGATGCGGGACAGCCGGGATGCCGACCAGCATCGCGGCCACCCCGTACTCCTGGGACAGACCGTTGCCGCCCATCGACTGCACGGCCTGGTCGACCGCCCTGGTCGAGGCCTCGCCGGCCGCGTACTTGGCCATGTTCGCGGCCTCCGCGGCGCCCATGTCGTCGCCCGCGTCGTAGCAGGGTGGCGGCCTTCTGCATCATCAGCTTGGCCAGTTCCAGCTCGATGTGGTTCTGCGCCAACGGATGTGCGATGCCCTGGTGCGCGCCGATCGGCGTCTTCCACACCTGCCGGGTCTTGACGTAGTCGGTCGCCTTGGCCAGCGCGAACCGGCCCATGCCGACCGCACTGGCCGCTCCCATGATGCGCTCCGGGTTCAGGCCCGGCGAACAGCTGGGCGATGCGCGGCGTCCTCCGCACCGACCAGTGCGTCGGCCGGCAGCCGGACCTCGTCGATGAAGACCTGGAACTGGCTCTCCGGGCTGATCGAGTTCCATCGGGATCTTGGTGAAGGTGAAGCCCGGGGGCGTCGGTCGGGCACGACGAACAGCGCCGGCCGCAGGTTGCCGGTCTTGGCCTCTTCGGTGCGGCCGACGACCAGGACGGCCTGGGCCTGGTCGAGTCCGGAGATCTACACCTTCTGGCCGGACAGGATCCAGTCGCTGCCGTCGCGGCGGGCGGTGGTGGTGATGCGATGCGAGTTCGAGCCGGCGTCGGGTTCGGTGATGGCGAACGCCATCGTGATCGAGCCGTCGGCGATGCCGGGCACCCAGCGCTTCTTCTGGTCCTCGGTGCCGAACTTGGCGATGATGGTGCCGTTGATGGCGGGGGAGACCACCATCATCAGCAGCGGACAGCCGCCGCGCGGACAGCTCCTCCATCACCAGCGCCAGCTCGTACATGCCGGCGCCGCCGCCGCCGTACTCCTCGGGCAGATTCACCCCGATGAAGCCGAGTTGCCCTGCCTCCCGCCATAATTCGTCGGTGTGGCCGCCGGCGCGGGCCTGATCCAGGTAGTACTCCGGACCGTAGTTGGCGGCCAGCGCGGCGACCGACTTCCGCAGCGCCTGGCGCTCCTCGCTCTCGATGAAGCTGGTGTCGGTGCTCATGGCTGTTCTCCCTCGTGGTCGTCGGTCTCGACCCGGGCCAGGACGGCGCCGACTTCGACCTGCTGGCCTGACTGCGACGTCGAGTTCGGTGAGCACTCCGTCTGCCGGTGCGGTGATGGTGTGTTCCATCTTCATGGCCTCCAGCCAGATCAGCGGCTGGCCGGCGGTCACAGTGCTCGCCCGACGCGGCGCCCGAGTCGGATCACCGAACCGGGCATCGGCGCCAGCAGCGACCCTGCTCCGACGGCCGAACCGGGCTCGGGGAAGCGGGGCAGCGCGGTCAGCGCGACCGGTCCGCGCGCGGAGTCGACGTAGACGTCGTCGCCGTAGCGGGCGACCGCGAAGGCTGTGGCGACACCGTCGGTCGGACGAGCACCACCTCGTCGGGCGCCGCCGACACCAGATCGACGCCGGGATCGTCGGGCAGGTGCAGACCCGTTCGGGTGAACCGGTAGGCGACCGGTGCTCGGCGCCGGTCGGCGTCCCGGAAAGCCTTGTGCTGATTGCCCGATACGACGTTGCGCCATCCGCTGGGCAGACCTGCCAGAACGGCGGCGGTCGCGCGGTTGTGGGCGGCGTCGGCGACGGCGGCGGCGATGCGCCGAGAGTCGCACCGCCCGCTCGTCGGCCAGTGGCGCGGCCAGTACGTCGAGGCCGTGTGTGTCGAAGAACGCCGTGTCGGTGGCGCCGGCGAGGAACGCCGGGTGGCGCAGCACATTGACCAGCAGGTCGCGGTTGGTGCGCAACCCGTGCAGCCGGGTGCGGGCCAGCGCATCGGCGAGCACCGCGGCGGCGCGGGCGCGCGTCGGCGCATACGAGATCACCTTCGCCAGCATCGGGTCGTAGTGGATCGACACGACCGAGCCGTCGACGATGCCGGAGTCCAGCCGGATCCCGGTCCGATGGGTCAGGCCGAACTGCGTCGTCGCAGCGGGAACCTCGAAGCGGTGAACGGTGCCGGCCTGGGGCTGCCATCCCTGCGCGGGATCCTCGGCGTAGAGCCGGGCCTCGATGGAATGCCCGTGGCCGTGGGCGGTTCGGCGGGCAGCGCTGCTCACCGTCCGCGACCGCAAGCTGCAGTTCGACCAGATCCAATCGGGTGGTCAGTTCGGTGACCGGGTGCTCGACCTGAAGGCGGGTGTTCATCTCCAGGAAGTAGAACTCGCCGTCGTCGTCGGCCAGGAACTCCACCGTGCCGGCGCCGGAGTAGCCGATGGCCTTGGCGGCCAGGCGGGCGGCGATGAAGAGTCGCTCCCGCATGCCGGGGATGCGTTCGACGAGCGGTGAGGGCGCCTCCTCGATGATCTTCTGGTGGCGTCGCTGGATGGAGCACTCCCGTTCGCCGACTGCCCACACGGTGCCGTGCGCGTCGGCCATCACCTGGACTTCGACGTGGTGGCCGCGGGGCAGGTAGCGCTCGCAGAACACCGAGTCGTCGCCGAACGCCGCCTCCGCCTCGCGCCGGGCCGCGTGCACGTGTGCCGGCAGGTCGGCCAGGGAGTCGACCACCCGCATACCCCGGCCGCCGCCACCGGCCGAGGCCTTCGACCAGCACCGGCAGTTCGTCGGGCCGCACGGTCTCGGGGTCGAGCTCCGCGAGCACCGGCACGCCGGCGGCGGCCATCATCTTCTTGGCCTCGATCTTGGAGCCCATCGCGGTGACCGCGGCGGGCGGCGGGCCGATCCAGATCGAGTCCGGCATCGGCGACCGCCGTCGCGAAACCGGCGTTCTCGGAGAGGAATCCGTAACCCGGGTGAACGGCGTCGGCGCCGGCGGCGCGGGCCGCCGCGACGAGTTCGCCGCTGTCGAGGTAGCTGTCGACACGGACGCGCGCATCGGCCTCGGCCACGTGCGGGGCACCCGCGTCCGGGTCGGTGTAGACGGCCACGGTGGAGATGCCGAGGCGACGGCAGGTGGCGAAGACGCGGCGGGCGATCTCGCCGCGGTTGGCGACCAGAACTCGGGTGATCACTTCTGCCCCTGCTCTTCGCGCAAGCGCTCATCGTCGCCCTCCTGCTCTTCGCGCAAGCGCTCGCATCGCGCGCCTCACATCCGGAAGACGCCGAATTTCGACGTCCCCTCGATCGGGCCATTGGCGATGGCGGACAGGCACATTCCCAGCACGGTGCGGGTGTCGCGCGGATCGATCACGCCGTCGTCGTAGAGCCGCCCGGACAGGAACATCGGCAGCGACTCCGCCTCGATCTGGGCTTCGACGGCGGCGCGCAGGGCGGCGTCGGCGGCCTCGTCGACGGCCTGCCCACGGGCCTCGGAGGCGGCGCGGTTGACGATGGAGAGCACCCCCGCCAACTGCGCACCACCCATCACGGCGGACTTCGCGCTGGGCCAGGCGAACAGGAACCGCGGGTCGTAGGCCCGGCCGCACATGCCGTAGTGGCCGGCACCGTAGGAGGCGCCGATCAGCATCGAGATATGCGGCACCGTCGAATTGGACACGGCGTTGATCATCATCGCGCCGTGCTTGATCATCCCGCCCTCCTCGTAGGCCTTCCCGACCATGTAGCCGGTGGTGTTGTGCAGGAACAGCAGGGGGGTGTCGGACTGGTTCGCCAACTGGATGAACTGGGTCGCTTTCTGCGACTCCTCGCTGAAGAGCACGCCACGGGCGTTGGCCAGGATGCCCAGCGGATAGCCGTGCACGCGCGCCCACCCGGTCACCAGCGATGCTCCGTAGAGCGGTTTGAATTCGTCGAACTCCGACCCGTCGACCACCCGCGCGATCACCTCGCGCGGGTCGAACGGAATCCGCAGGTCGGCGGGGACGATGCCGAGCAGTTCCTCCTCGTCGGCCAGCGGTGCGCTGACCGGTCCGGGTGCGGGGCCTCGTTTCACCCGATTCAGCCGGGCGACGATCCGTCGGCCGATCCGGATGGCGTCCCGTTCGTCGGTGGCGAAATAATCCGCCAGACCCGATGTGCGGGCGTGCATTTCGGCACCGCCGAGTGACTCGTCGTCGGAGTCCTCGCCGGTGGCCATCTTCACCAGGGGCGGCCCGGCCAGGAACACCTTGGAGCGCTCCTTGATCATCACCACGTAGTCGCTCATGCCCGGGATGTAGGCCCCCCCGGCTGTGGAGTTGCCGAAGACCAGGGCGATGGTGGGAATGCCGGCCGCCGACAGCCGGGTCAGGTCCCGGAACATCTGGCCGCCCGGGATGAAAATCTCCTTCTGGGTGGGCAGATCGGCGCCGCCGGATTCCACCAGCGAGATCATCGGCAGCCGGTTCTCGTAGGCGATCTGGTTGGCGCGCAGCACCTTCTTCAGCGTCCAGGGGTTCGACGTCCCGCCCTTGACGGTGGGATCGTGGGCGACCACCATGCACTCGGTGCCTTCCACCACACCGATGCCGGTGACCAGGCTGGCCCCCACCTGGAATTGACTGCCGTAGGCGGCCAGTGGGCACAGTTCCAGAAACGGCGAATCCGGGTCGACGAGTAGCTCGATTCGCTCCCGGGCGGTCATCTTTCCCCGGGCATGATGGCGCTCAACGTATTTCGGTCCGCCGCCGCCCAGGGCCTTGGCCAGTTCGGCGTCCAGTTCGGCGAGCTTGGCCGCCATCGCCTCGGCGGCGTCGCGGTATGCGGGGGAGTGCGGATCGACCGCCGTCCTGAGCGCGGTCACGCCTGATAGCCCAGTGTCTTGGCGGCCAGGCTGGTCATGATCTCGGTGGTTCCCCCGCCGATGCCGAGTATCCGCATATCGCGGTACTGGCGTTCGACCTCGGACTCGGCCATGTACCCCATGCCGCCGAAGAGTTGCACAGCCTGGTTGGCCACCCACTCGCCGGCCTCGACCGCGGTGTTCTTCGCGAAACAGACTGGTGCGATGAGGTTCTGGTCGCCGTCCAGTTGGCGTTCGATGACGTTTCGGGAGTAGACGCGCGCGACGTCGATGCGCCGGGCCATCTCGGCCAGGGTGTTCTGCACCGTCTGCCGGGCGATCAGCGGCTTGCCGAAGGTCTCGCGATCCCGGCACCATTGCACGGTGATGTCCAGGCACCGCTGGGCACTCGAATACGCCTGCACGGCAAGGCCGATGCGTTCGGAGACGAATGCCTGGGCGATCTGCAGGAAGCCGCTGTTCTCCGCGCCCACCAGGTTCTGTACGGGCACCCTGACGTCGGTGAACGACAACTCGGCGGTGTCCGAGGAACGCCAGCCCATCTTGTCCAGCCGGCGGCTGACCTCGAAGCCGGGTGTCCCCTTCTCGATGACCAGCATCGAGATCCCCGCCGCGCCGGGTCCGCCGGTGCGGACCGCGGCGACGACATAGTCGCCGCGGACCGCTGAGGTGATGTAGGTCTTGGACCCGTTGACGATGTAGGAGTCCCCGTCGCGAACCGCCGTCGTCCGCAGATGGCCGACGTCGGAGCCGCCGCCGGGTTCGGTGATCGCCAGCGAGCCGATCAACTCCCCCCGCAGGGTCGGCTTGACGAACTTCTCGATCAGCCGCGCATCGCCGGCGGCGATCATATGCGGCACCGCGATGCCGACGGTGAACAGCGAGGCGAAGACCCCGCCCGGGGTGCCGGCCTCGTGCAGTTCCTCGCAGATGATCGCGGTGTCGGCGGCGTCGCCCCCGTCGCCGCCGACCTCCTCGCTGAAGCCGACCGCGAGCAGACCGGCCTCGGCGGTGCGCCGGCTCAGATCGCGCGGCAACTCGCCGGCCCGCTCCCATTCGTCAACGTGCGGGAGAATCTCTCGTTCAGCGAACGCACGCACCGTCTTGCGGAGTTGCTGCCGTTCGGGGGTGGTCCAGATGTTCACCGGGGAATCCCTTCGACGATCTCTACGGGTATGTCGACATGGCGGCTTCGTAGCCATTCGCCCAAACCCTTGGCCTGCGGATCGAACCGGGCCTGGTAGGCGACCCCCTGTCCGAGGATGCCGTCGATGACGAAGTTCACCGCCCGGATGCTCGGCAGCAGATGACGGGTGATCGGCAGTTCGGCGGCCTCCGGGAGCAGTTCGCGCACCTTCTCGGTCGTCAGGGTGTTGGCCAGCCAGCGCCATGCCGCCTCGGTGCGCACCCACACCCCGATATTGGCGGACCCGCCCTTGTCCCCGCTGCGGGCTCCGGCCACCGTGCCCAGCGGCAGAGATCTGGTGGGGCCGGGCGGAAGCGGCGCGGGCGGCGCCGGATGCTCGGCGGTTGCCAACTCGCGGGTCTCGGCGGCCGGTGGGATCGGGATGACGGTGCCGTCGGCTCGCACCGCGACATGGTCGACCTCGGTCGCGGGGACGAAGCCCGCGGTGAAGACCCCGTACACCGCGCCGTCGGCGGGCGGCGCTGTGGTGTGGAATCCCGGATAGCTGGCCAGCGCGAGTTCGACTGCGGCAGAGGAGAACCGGCGTCCAACCTTGTCGGCACTGGGGTCTCGCACCGTGCAGGTCAGCAGTGCGCTGGCGGTCTGCTCGGTGTCGGCGTCGCTGCGGTCGGTGCGGGCCAGTGCCCACTGGACCTCGGCCGGCTTATCGGTCATCGCCGCATCGAGTTGGCGTTGCACCAGTGCGGCTTTCGCGTCGATGTCCAGCCCGGTGAGCACGAACGTCGCGGCGTTGCGGAACCCGCCGATGCTGTTGAGCGAGACCTTCAGCGTCGGCGGGGGCGGCTCACCGCGCACGCCGCTGATCCGCACCCGATCGGGGCCGTCGTCACTCAATGTGATGCTGTCGAATCGCGCGGTGGCGTCCGGGTTGCCGTAGCGGGACCCGGTGATCTCGTAGAGCAGCTGCGCGGTCACGGTGCCGATGCTCACCTGCCCGCCGGTGCCCGGGTGTTTGGTGATCACCGACGAGCCGTCGGAGAACACTTCGGCGAGCGGAAAGCCGGCGTAGTCGAGGTCGGGGATCTCGGTGAAGAACGCGTAGTTGCCACCGGTGGCCTGGGCCCCGCACTCGATGACGTGACCGGCCACCACCGCACCGGCGATCCGGTCGTAGTCGTCACGGGCCCAACCGAAGTGCGCGGCAGTCGGCCCGACCACCACCGACGCGTCGGTGACGCGGCCGGTGACCACGATGTCGGCGCCGGAATTCAGGCATTCGACGATGCCCCACGCCCCCAGGTAGGCATTCGCGGTCAGCGGCGAGCCGAGCCCGAGTTCCTCGGCCCGCTCGAGCAGGTTGTCACCCTGCACGTGGGCCACCGTCACCGGAACGCCGAGCTTGTCGGCGAGGGCGCGCACCGCATGGGCCAGGCCGGCGGGGTTCAGCCCGCCGGCGTTGGCGACGATCCGAACGCCCCGGTCGTGCGCGATGCCCAGACACTGCTCCAACTGGGTCAGGAAGGTCCTGGCGTAGCCCCGCTCCGGGTACTTCATTCGGTCCCGGCCCAGGATCAGCATGGTGAGTTCGGCCAGGTAATCGCCGGTCAGATAGTCCAGGTCGCCGCCGGTCAGCATCTCGTGCATGGCGGCCGCCCGGTCGCCGTAAAACCCCGAACAGTTACCGATCCGGATACCTCCGGCGCCAGCCGTCATTTCGGTGTGTCCTCCGTCGCCAGCCACCCGGGAGCCGAAAACCGGCCAACCAACCGGTAGGTTAACCGCTGGCTCGGGGTCGGTGTCAACGCCTCGGCCCGCTTTGGAGAAGGTGGCCCGTGGCGGCTATCCTTGAACCCAACTTGGCTGCGCCGGTTCTGTGCGCGCCCAGCACCCCACAAGGAGATGTGTCGTCATGGCTGTGCCCAAGCGCCGGATGTCGCGCTCGAACACCCGCAGTCGGCGCTCGCAGTGGAAGGCGACCGAGCCCGGCTTGGTCACCGTTTCCGTTGCCGGCCGCCAGCACAAGGTCCCTCGCCGGCTTCTCAAAGCGGCCCGCCTCGGCTTGATCGACCTCGACAAGCGCTGATTTCCTCTGATCCGGACGCGAACGCCCTTCGGCGCGGCGCGTCTCTCAGAAGAAATTCAGCCGTTTGGTTGACACTAGCCACGTGCGAATTCTTGTGGTCGATGACGACCGGGCGGTGCGCGAGTCGCTGAGGCGTTCTCTGTCCTTCAACGGTTACACCGTTGACCTGGCCGAAGATGGCGTTGAAGCGCTGGAGGCAATCACCAACGAGCGACCCGATGCGGTGGTGCTCGACGTGATGATGCCGCGGATGGACGGTTTGGAGGTCTGCCGGCAGTTGCGCAGCACCGGCGACGATCTGCCGATCCTGGTGCTCACCGCCCGCGACTCGGTGTCCGAGCGGGTGGCCGGCCTGGATGCCGGCGCCGACGACTATCTGCCCAAGCCCTTCGCGCTGGAGGAACTGCTGGCCAGGCTGCGGGCTCTGCTCCGCCGCACCGGCCCGGAAGAGCCCACCGAGGCGGCGATCATGACCTTCGCCGACCTCACCCTGGATCCGTCCACCCGTGAGGTCCACCGTGGTAAGCGGTCGATCAGCCTCACCCGGACCGAGTTCGCCCTGCTCGAGATGCTCATCGCCAACCCGCGCCGGGTGCTCACCCGCAGCCGGATCCTCGAAGAGGTCTGGGGTTTCGACTTCCCGACCTCGGGTAATGCGCTCGAGGTGTACGTCGGTTACCTGCGTCGCAAGACCGAAGCAGAAGGAGAACCGCGGCTGATTCACACCGTGCGCGGGGTGGGTTACGTGCTGCGTGAGACTCCCCCCTGATGCCGGGACGGAAGCCCTGATGCTGCGCCGCAAGCGCCGGTCGGATTCCCGCCGCCCGGAAAAAGCCGCCACGTCGCTGTCGCTGCGATGGCGGGTGATGCTGCTCGCGATGTCCATGGTGGCCATGGTCGTGGTGTTGATGGCCGTCGCGGTCTACGCGGTGGTCTCGGCAGCGCTCTACACCGATATCGACAACCAGTTGCAGAGCCGCGCCCAGTTGCTGATCGCCAGCGGCTCACTGGCCGCCGACCCCGCCAAGGCCATCGAGGGCACCGCGTACTCCGACGTCAACGCCATGCTGGTCAACCCCGGACGCTCGATTTACACGGCCAACCAACAGGGGCAGACGCTGCCGGTCGGCCAACCCGAGAAGGCCGTGATTCGCGGCGAGTTGTTCATGTCCCGGCGCACCGTCGGCAACCAGCGCGTTCTGGCGGTCCATCTGCCCAACGGCAGTTCGCTGCTGATCTCCAAGAGCCTGCAGCCGACCAATGCGGTGATGACCAAACTCAAATGGGTGCTGCTGGCCGTCGGTGGCGTCGGTGTGGTGATCGCGGCCGTCGCCGGCGGCATGGTCGCCCGTACCGGCCTGCGACCCGTGGGGCAGTTGACCGAGGCCGCGGAGCGGGTGGCCCGGACCGACGACCTGCGGCCGATCCCGGTGTTCGGCAGCGACGAACTCGCTCGCCTGACCGAGGCGTTCAACGCCATGCTGCGCGCGCTCGCCGAGTCGCGGGAGCGGCAGGCCCGCCTGGTCGCCGACGCCGGCCACGAGCTCAAGACCCCGTTGACCTCGATGCGCACGAACGTCGAGTTGCTCATGGCGTCGAGTGCTCCTGGTGCGCCCCCGATCCCGGAGAGTGAACTGGCTGAACTGCGTACCGACGTGATCGGCCAGATTGAGGAGCTGTCCACTCTGGTGGGTGACCTGGTGGATCTCACCCGGGAGGACAACGCGCGCGGCACGGAACTCGAAGATGTCGAGATGACCGAAGTCATCGACCGCAGTCTTGAGCGAGTCCGTCGGCGCCGTAACGATATCGAGTTCGAAATCGACGCTGTCGGTTGGCAGATACACGGCGATCCGGCGGGTCTGTCGCGGGCGGTTCTCAACCTGCTCGACAATGCCGCCAAGTGGAGCCCTCCGGGCGGGACAGTGAGATTGCGGCTGCACCAGGTGGATTCGGCGCATGCCGAACTCGCGGTATCCGACGAGGGTCCCGGCATCGCCCCCGAGGAACGGGGACTGGTGTTCGAGCGTTTCTACCGATCTACCTCGGCGCGGGCGATGCCCGGTTCCGGGCTGGGCCTGGCCATCGTGAAACAGGTTGTCGTCAAACACGGCGGCATGATCCGGATCGGCGAGACGGTGCCCGGCGGTCAGCCGCCCGGCACCACGTTCCATGTCCTGCTTCCGGGGACGCCGACCGGCCTGACCTACCACGTTCGGTCTGCCGAGAGCGAAATCACAGCAGCAAACGGCGATGTCGGCGCCCTGGACGGGAACGCATCAGGCCTACCGAGTGTTATCTCAGTCGATT
>CAVQRL010000014.1:0-27969 GCA_963715145.1 uncultured Actinomycetota bacterium
CGGCCAATTGCCTGGGCAACCAACACGCCCGGACCGACCCGCAGATCGGTCGGCCCGAAGGCCGCGCGGCCGGTGATGTGCTGAAGCGGGATCCGCCGGGCACGGGCCACGACAGCAGCCTCGAGGCGGTCGAAGAAGCCCGCTTCGGGAGAATCCACCAAAGCCAGCCGACCGCGTTCGGTGCCGGCCGCGTGCGCGGCCAGCAGTTCGGCATCGGTTCGCGCGCAGTCGATTCCGGCCTGCGCCAACGCATCGGCTGCCTTGGCGATCGCGGCGCGCACGGGGTGGCTCATGCCTGCTGGAGCCGAGCTTGCTTGTCGGCGGCGATCAGTGCATCCAGCAGCGGATCGAGATCGCCGTCGAGTACCTGGTCGAGGTTGTGCGCCTTGAAGTTGATCCGGTGGTCGGCGATCCGGTTCTCCGGGAAGTTGTAGGTGCGGATGCGCTCGCTGCGGTCGACGGTGCGGATCTGGCTGGCCCGGTCCGCGGAGGCGTCGGCCTGCGCCTGCTCCTCGGCGAGCACCTGGAGCCGGGCGGCCAGCACCTGCATGGCGCGGGCCTTGTTCTGCAACTGCGAGCGTTCGTTCTGGCAGGTGACGACGATGCCGGTCGGCAGGTGGGTGATGCGCACGGCCGAGTCGGTGGTGTTGACGCCCTGGCCGCCCTTTCCGGAGGACCGGTAGACGTCGATGCGTAAGTCGGAATCGTCGATCTGGACCTGCTCGACCTCCTCGGGTTCCGGGTAGACCAGGACCCCGGCCGCCGACGTGTGAACCCGCCCCTGGGATTCGGTGACCGGGACCCGCTGTACGCGGTGCACGCCGCCCTCCCACTTCAGTCGTGACCACACCCCGTCGGCGGAGTCGCCCTTGCCGGCGATGGCGATGGTGGCTTCTTTGTACCCGCCGAGATCGGAGAACGTCTCATCGAGGACCGTCACGGTCCAGCCGTGTCGTTCGGCGTAGCGGATGTACATCCGGGCCAGGTCGGCGGCGAACAGCGCGGACTCCTCACCACCCTCACCGGATTTCACCTCGAGAACGACGTCGTCGACGTCGTGCGGATCCCGCGGAGCCAGACATGTCGGTGAGTTGGTCGTCGAGTTCGGCGACCCTGGCTTCGAGTTCGACGACCTCGTCGGCGAAGGACGAGTCGTCGGCAGCCAGTTCGCGCGCCGCCTCCAGATCACCGCGCGCCGCCGTCAGCTTGCGGTAGGTCGTGGCGATCGGCGCCAGCTGGGCGAAGCGTTTGCCCACCCGTCGGGCGTTGGCGGCGTCGGCGTGCAGGTCCGGGTCGGACAGCTGGCGTTCGAGGTCGGCGTGCTCAGCCAGCACGGCGTCGATCGCATCAGCGGGTGCGCTCTGCGTCATCGTCCGTCCTCGTCGGTCATAGGTCCCCGGACATAAACCGACGCCCGGACTCGCACGGCGGCGAGCGACGGACGTCGGGGGTGAAGCTAGCTGTCAGTGGACTCCGTGCCCTTGGCGGCACGCTTGCCGTAACGCTTCTCGAAGCGGGCCACGCGGCCGCCGCTGTCGAGGATTTTCTGCTTGCCCGTGTAGAACGGGTGGCACTGCGAGCACACCTCGACCACGATGTGGCCGCTCTCCTTGGTGCTTCGCGTGGTGAAACTGTTGCCGCAGCCGCAGACCACGGTGGTCTCGACGTACGCGGGGTGAATACCGGTCTTCATCAGTCCTCTTCTGGTCTGGTCGCCGGGTCGCCCGATCGGGCGTGAACCGGTACCTGAGGTGGTCGGTCTCAAGTATGCCAGTTCGGCCGTCACCTGCCCAAATGCGGCCCGGGTGTGAATTCCGCTCGGAGTGGGTACTCCCCAGATGCAACCGCGGCCGGCGTACTGTCGCGAGGGATTCCGCCTGGGGCATCCGCCGGGTCGACATCCCTTCACTGGGAGCGATGCACACCCCGCCGGGACGCTCGTGCTGTTCCGGCCAGTGGTGACATCGACGGTCGACCTGCCTGAACCACCCGCCCCGGGCGAGGTGACCGAGTCAGTGCGCCGGCCCGGTTGCTCGACCTCCCGATACCTGCGACTGCGGGGTCGCGGGTCCAGAGCGTGCCCTCCGGGATTCGGATTCCCTGTGTGCTGAGTTCCCGTTTGATGATCTTGTTCGTGGCGGTGACCGGCAGGTCCGGGGCGATCCAGACGTAGCGGGGCCAGGCCTTCGGCGACAGGTCGGGCTGGTCGGCGAGGAAGTCGCCGAACTCCGCGGGGGTCAGCGCGGCATCGTCGCGAAGGACGATCGCCGCCATGACCGCGTCGCCGACCCTCTCATCGGGCACCGCGTACACCGCGACCCGGCTGACCGGCGTCAGCCGGTGAAGTATCCGCTCGATCGGCGCGCAGGTCAGGTTCTCGCCGTCGACCCGCAGCCACTCGCCGGTGCGGCCGGCCAGATAGATCCAGCCGTCGGCGTCGCGGTAGGCCAGGTCACCCGACCAGTACATGCCGTGCCGGAGTCGTTGCCCGGTGGCCTCGGCGTCGTTGTAGTAGCCGCTGAACAGCCCGGCTCCGGTGGTGTTGACGATCTCGCCGACCGCCTCCTCCGGGTTGACTCAACGCCCCGTTCTCGTCGAACACCGCCGGCGGACATTCGGTCAGCGTCTCGGGGTTGTAGACCGACACCCCGGGGAAGCCCTGGCCGACCGAACCGGGTGGGCACTCCCCGTCCCGGGTGATGATCACCGCGCCTTCGGTGGAGCCGAACCCGTCGGACACCGTGCAGCCGAAGCGACGGCTGAACTCGGCGATGTCGCGGTCGGCGGCCTCGTTCCCGAACGCCACCCGCAGGGGGTTGTCGCGGTCGTCCGCACGCTCGGGTGTGGCCAGAACGTATGCCAGCGGTTTGCCCACGTAGTTCAGATACGTGGCGCGGTAACGGCGCAGGTCGTCGAGCAGGCGGGACGCCGAGAACGTCGCCGGCGCCATGGCCGCGCCGGATGACAACGCCACCGACCAACCGGCGAGCAGCGCGTTGGAGTGGAACAGCGGCATCGAGAGATAGCACACGTCGGCGGCGGTGATCGAAAAGCGCTGTACCAGAGACATTCCCGAGAACGGAATCCATCATGTGCGCGACCCGCACCGCCTTGGGTTCACCACTGGTCCCGGAGGTGAAGATCAGCATGAAGGTGTCCGCCGGCGTCGCCTCGCGGTGCGGGCTCAACTCCGGGGCCGCGGCCAGCCGGTGCGACCACGCCTCCGAATCCACCTCGAAGAGCCGCACCCCCGGCAGGGCCAGCCCCTCGAGCAGTCCGCGGTGGGCCTCGTCGGTGAGCAGAATCTGGCAGTCCGCACGGATGATGTCGCGAGCCAGAGCCTCGCCGCGGCGGGTGTTGTTGATGCCGGCGAGCACATAGCCGCCGAGTCCCGCGGCGGCCATGGCGGTCAGCATGTCCGGGTTGTTGCCCAGGAGCGTCCCGACATGCAACGGGCGGGCCGGATCGGCCACCGCGATCAGCGCCGCGGCCTGCCGCGCGGCTTCGTCGAGATGTTCGGCCCACGACCACGTCCGGTCGCCGTACTTGACCGCCGGCGCGGCATCGCCGACGCGTTCCCTCAGCAGTTGCTGGACGGTCTCGGCCATGTCAGGGCTGCTGGCGGCCGGCCAGGGTCATGACGACATCGCGAATCGGCATCCGCACCTCGCGGCCCTCGCCGGCAGCGAAGTCCGCGTCGGTGGCGGCCAGCCGGACACCGTGCAGCCTGCGAGCAGGATTCATCGGAAAACGCATGCGCCACAAATGGTTTGCCACCTCGACCGCGGCATCCGAGGGCATCGGACGGTCGATTCCCAACGGCACCGTGATGTCCTGTCCGTGCACGAGGATGTCCATCAGCGGATCACGGTCGGATGTACCGGGGATCTTGCCGCGCGACCCGACCATGCCGCGCAGCGCCGCCACGATCTGTGCCTGCGAGCGCGAATCGTCCACCGCCAGGCGGCGGATCATCGGGTCGAACCGGAAGCCGGAGCGCAGCGCCTCGAAGAACACCCGTGGCATCGACATGTGGGAATGCGTCAGGTGTGCGGCGACATCGCGCACCTTCCAGCCCTCGCACAGCGACGGGGTGGCCCACTGTTGCGGGGTCAGCGATTCCAGAACGTCGGCCAGACCGGCCCGCTGGACATCGATGACCGCCCAGATCTGGTCGGAATCCATGGCCGCGTCAGTCGACGTCGGCCACACCCGGCGCCGTCTTGGACACCTGGACCAGGAACTCGTAGTTGTTCTTGGTCTTCCGCAGCTGGCTCATCAGCAGGTCGATCGCCTGGTGACTGTCCAGTCCGGACAGCACGCGCCGCAGCTTGTGCACGATTGCGAATTCGTCGGCCGAGAGCAGCAGTTCATCCTTGCGGGTGCCGGACGGGTTGACGTCGACCGCCGGGAACACCCGGCGCTCGGCGATCTTGCGGTCCAGTTTCAGCTCGGCGTTGCCGGTGCCCTTGAACTCCTCGAAGATCACGGTGTCGCCGGTGGAGCCGGTCTCGACCATGGCGGTGGCGATGATCGTCAGCGATCCGCCGTTCTCGATGTTGCGGGCGGCACCGAGGAAGCGCTTGGGCGGGTAGAGCGCTGTCGAGTCGACACCGCCGGACAGAATCCGCCCCGACGCCGGAGAGGCGTTGTTGTAGGCGCGTCCCAGCCGGGTGATCGAGTCGAGCAGGACCACGACGTCCTTGCCCTGCTCCACCAGTCGCTTGGCGCGTTCGATGGCCAGCTCGGCGGCCTGGGTGTGATCTGACGGCGGGCGGTCGAAGGTCGAGGCGATGACCTCACCCTTCACCGAGCGCTGCATATCGGTGACCTCTTCGGGCCGCTCGTCGACCAGGACGACCATCAGGTGACACTCCGGGTTGTTACGGGTGATCGCGTTGGCGATGTCCTGCATGATCGTGGTCTTGCCGGCCTTGGGGGGCGAGACGATCAGGGCGCGCTGGCCCTTGCCGATCGGCATGATCAGGTCGATGACCCGGGTGGTCAGCTTCTCGGTGGTGGTCTCCAGACGCAGCCGCTGATTGGGATACAGCGGGGTCAGTTTGCCGAACTCCGGGCGGTTCTTGGCCGCCTCGACCGGGCCGCCGTTGACACTGTCCAGGCGCACCAGCGGATTGAACTTCTGCCGCGAGTTCTGGCCGCCGCCTTCGCCGTCGCGGGCCACCCGCACCGCACCGGTGACGGCGTCGCCGCGGCGAAGGCCGTTCTTGCGGACCATGTTCATCGACACGTAGACGTCATTGGGTCCGGCCAGGTAGCCGGAGGTGCGGACGAACGCGTAGTTGTCGAGGACGTCGAGGATGCCGGCGACCGGCTGGACGACGTCGTCCTCCCGCAGTTCGGTCTCGCCGCCGCCCTCGCCGCCGGTGCGCTCACCGCGCCGCCGACGGTCACGGAATCGCCGGCCGCGCCGGCCTCCGCGGCCCTCGCCGTCGTCGCCCTGATCGGCCGAATCACGGTTGTCGTTGCGGTTGTTCTCGCCGCGGTTGTCGCCCCGGTTCTCACCGCGAGCCTCGCCGCGGTTCTCACCGCGAGCCTCGCCGCGGTTGTCGCCCCGGTTCTCACCCCGGTTCTCGCCCCTAGCCTCGGTGCGGTTCTGCGTCCTCGCCTCGCCGGTCTCCGTGGCGGGGGCCTCCGCGGGGGCGACGCCGGTCCCACCGTGAGCGGCGGCACTCTCCGGCGCCGGCTCGGCGGAGGCGCTGCGGCCCTGCTGGCCGCCATTGCGGGACTCGCCGCCCGGCGAGCCGCCCTGCACCTCCCGGATGGCGGCGATCAGTTCGTTCTTGCGCATACCCGACGAGCCTTTGACGCCGACTTGACCGGCTAGGGCGCGCAGTTCCGGCAGCACCATGGCGGCCAGGGAGCCGCCCGTGGATCTGGTGGCGGCGGCGCGTCGGTGGGCTTTCGGAGGTCACAGCCGCCCCTGCATCTGTGGTGGAGGCATCTGCCGTGATGAGGTCCGTATCGGTCACGGATTTCCTTTCTTCCCTCGCGTTCTCATCTCGCGGGGTTTCTGGCGCTCAGACGAAACTCTGAACGCGCGAAGTCTCACCGGGTCTCGGTGTCAGTGGTGGCCGGGTAGGTAGCCGAGAGGCCAACCGTCATCCCACTGGATTCAAACACACTGAAATTTGTGGTGATCGTCCTAATGTCGGCGCAATACACGCTGCGATTGCTGGACGCCTCCCACGATAGTCCGCGCAGCCCCGAGAGGCAAGAACAGCCTCACCGGCGATTCAGCAGGTCGTCAGCGGCGACCGCGCCGATCCCGGCCGCCCAGCTCACCGGATCGCCCACGGCCACCTCCCGCACAGCAAAACCGTGCTCGCGGCCGAACTCCACCGCGACGGCCGGCAGATCGCCACCGTCGGTGAAGGCCAGCACTGACGGACCGGCCCCGGAGAGCACCGCGGCAACCCCATGACGACGCAGAAGCTGCAGGTACTCCCCCGACGCAGGCATCGCCGGTGCCCGTTGCGGCTGGTGCAGCAGATCCTCGGTCGCCGTCATCAGCAGGTCCGGCCGCTCGGTCAGAGCAAGAACCAGCAAAGCCGCCCGGCTGACGTTGAAGCGGGCCGCCGCGTGGCTGACCTGTTCTGGCAGCAGAACGCGGGTCTCGGCGGTGGAGGACCGGACGTCCGGGATGCCGGGAAACAGTCGGATGTCGGGATGCAACCGCAGTGGCGCCGCGAAGTAGCCGGGCACCGATCCCGAGCCGCTGAGCGGGGAGTCGTCGGAGGACGGCTCCGACCAGGAGACCACCGCGCCGCCGAGCACCGAAGCCGACGCGTTGTCCGGGTGACCCTCGAATTCGCTGGAGAGCTGGATCAATTCCCCGGTCGTCAGTGGGCGCCGATCCATCTGGGAGACAAGGGCGTTGGCCACGGCCAGACCACCGACGACCGCTGCGGCGGACGAACCGAGTCCGCGCGAATGTGGAATAGTATTGCGGCAGTGCACATTCAGTCCGGCAGCCTGGACTCCAGTAGCCGCCAGACCCCGGCGGATGGCAACCGCCACCAGGTTGTCCCGGCCGCAGGAGACCTGCCCTTCACCTTCGCCCTCGACTGCGACAGTCGTTGGACCCGAGGTGGTTTCGGCAATGATCTCGTCGTAGAGCGCCAACGCCAGGCCGAGGGTGTCGAAGCCAGGGCCGAGATTGGCACTCGACGCGGCCACGGTCGCGTGGCCGGTCAGCCCGGCGGGCAGTTCGATGGTCACCGGCAGTTCACCTCCGCGCGTCAGCCCAGTCCCAGGGCGGCGACCACGGCGGCCGGCTCGACCGGGAGCGGGGTGACCGACGGTACGTCGCGCAGTGCGGTGTCGGGGTCCTTCAAGCCGTGCCCGGTGACGGTGCACACCACCGTGGAATCCGGGCGTACCCAGCCGTCCTCGACGGCCTTGAGCAGTCCGGCGACGCTGGCGGCTGAGGCCGGTTCGACGAAGATTCCCTCGTCGCGGGCCAGTAGGTGGTAGGCCGCCAGCAGTTCCTCGTCAGTGGCGGCCAGGAAGCGTCCGCCGGACTGCTCCTTGGCGGCCATGGCTCCGTCCCACGAGGCCGGCGAGCCGATCCGGATGGCGGTCGCCAGCGTCTCGGGCTTGCTCACCGGGTGGCCGAGTACCAACGGGGCGGCGCCGGCAGCCTGGGTCCCGAGCATGCGCGGCAGCGTGTCCGTCACGCCGTCGCGGTGGTACTCGGTGTAGCCCTTCCAGTAGGCGGTGATGTTTCCGGCGTTGCCGACCGGAAGCGCGTGAATATCCGGAGCGGCGCCCAGGGCGTCGACGATCTCGAACGCCGCGGTCTTCTGCCCCTCGATGCGCACCGGGTTGACGCTGTTGACCAGCGAGATGGTCGGGTAGTCGGCGGTGAGCTTGCGGGCCAGTTCCAGACAGTCGTCGAAGTTGCCGTCGATCTGAATGATCTTGGCGCCGTGCATGACCGCCTGGGCAAGCTTGCCCATCGCGATCTTGCCCTGCGGGATCAGCACCGCACAGGTGATGCCAGCCCGGGCGGCATAGGCCGCCGCCGAGGCTGAGGTGTTTCCGGTCGATGCGCACAGCACCGCCTTCTGCCCGCGGGCCACCGCCTCGGTCACGGCCATCGTCATGCCGCGGTCCTTGAAGGATCCGGTGGGGTTGAGTCCCTCCACCTTGATATGCACCGCGCAGCCGGTCTTCTCAGACAGCCGAGGCGCCGGGACCAGCGGGGTGCCGCCCTCCAGCAGGGTCACCGGTGTCCAGTCGGCGGCCATCGGGAGGCGGTCACGGTAGGCCTCGATCAGTCCGGGCCAGGGGTTGAGGACGGGTGTGACTCGTTGGCTCATTCGCTGGTCCCCTCCAGCCGCAACACGCTGGTGACCTCGTCGACGACGCCGAGCCCGGCCAGGGCGGCGACGGTTTCCGACAGTGCCGCGTCGGTGGCCCGGTGGGTGACCACGACGATCCGGGCTCCGCTGGGCTGGCCGTTGACGTCGGTCAGGCCCTCCTGGCGAACTTCGGCGATGCTGACCTCCCGCTTGCCGAATTCCGTTGCCACCGAGGCCAGGACGCCGGGCCGGTCCTTGACCGTCATGCTGACGTAGTAGCGGGTGGGGATCATGCCGATCGGCGCGATCGGCAACTCCGCGTAGCGGGATTCGCGTGGGCCGCGGCCGCCCTGCACGCGGTTGCGGGCTGCCATGACGACGTCGCCCATCACCGCCGAGGCCGTCGGGTTGCCGCCGGCGCCCTGACCGTAGAACATCAGCCGACCGGCAGCCTCGGCTTCCACGACCACCGCGTTGAAGGCGCCGTTGACCGATGCCAACGGGTGCTCGAGGGGAACCAGGGCGGGGTAGACGCGGGCCGAAACCCATTGCTGCCCTGGTCCATCGTCAGAGGGGGAGGTGATCCGTTCACAGATGGCGAGCAGTTTGATGGTGCAGCCCAGCGCGCGGGCGGCCTCGAAGTCCGCGGAGGTCACCTTCGTGATCCCCTCGCGATAGACGTCCTCGGCGGTGACCCTGGTGTGGAACGCGATCGAGGCCAGGATCGCCGCCTTGGCGGCAGCGTCATAGCCCTCCACGTCGGCCGTCGGGTCGGCCTCGGCGTAGCCCAGTGCGCTGGCGTCGGCCAGTGCACTGGCGTAATCGGCTCCGGTGGAGGACATCTCGGAGAGGATGTAGTTGGTGGTCCCGTTGACGATGCCGGCCACCCGCAACACGCTGTCACCGGCCAGCGATTGTGTCAGCGGACGGATCACCGGGATCGCGCCGGCCACCGCCGCCTCGAAGTACAGGTCGACGTGAGCGCGTTCGGCCGCCTCGGCGAGTTCACCGGTGGATTGCGCGAGCAGGGCTTTGTTGGCGGTCACCACCGACTTGCCGTGCTCCAGAGCAGTGAGGATGGCCTTGCGGGCGGGCTCGACCGGGCCCATCAGTTCCACCACGATGTCGACATCCTCGCGGGAGACCAGATCCTCGACGTTGTCGGTCAGCATCCCCACCGGCACTCCGCGGTCGTCGGCGACCCGCCGCACCGCGACACCGCGCAGTTCCATCGGCGCACCGATCCGGGCCGTCAGATCCGGTGCGCTCTCCTCGATGATCCGCACCACCTCACGTCCGACGTTGCCCAGACCCAGCACCGCAACACCGATCGGCTTCTCCATTAACCCACCACCTCCAGACTCAGCAGATCGTCGACCGTCTCCCGGCGCAGCACCAGACGGGCCTTTCCGTCGCGCACGGCCACCACCGCCGGACGTCCGATCAGGTTGTACCGACTCGACATCGAGTAGCAGTAGGCGCCGGTGGCGGCGACAGCGAGCAGGTCACCGGGGGTCACGTCATCGGGCACCCAGGCGTCGCGGACCACGATGTCGCCGCTCTCGCAGTGCTTACCGACGACGCGCGCCAGTCCGGGCTGAGCCGCACTGCGCCGCGAGACCAGCCGCACGTCGTAGTCGGCGCCGTACAGCGAGGTACGGATGTTGTCGCTCATGCCGCCGTCGACGCTGATGTAACGCCGGCGCGACGATCCGCTGATCGCCACGTCCTTGACGGTGCCCACCTCGTAGACGGTGATGGTTCCCGGCCCGGCGATCGCCCGCCCCGGTTCGACCACCAGCCGGGGCGCGGGCAGCCCCACGGCTGCGGACTCCACCTCGACGATCGCCGACAGCTTGGCGGCCAGTTCGGCGACCGGCGGCGGATCATCCTGCGGCACATAGGAAATGCCGAGTCCACCGCCGAGGTCGACGGTGGAGATCTGGGCGGTCTTGGCCACGCCGAACTCCTCCACGACATCGCGCAGCAGCCCGATGACCCGCCGCGCGGCGAGTTCGAAACCGCCGACGTCGAAGATCTGCGAACCGATGTGGCTGTGCAACCCGACCAAGCGCAGATTGGCCGCGGCGAAGACCGCCCGGACCGCCGCCATCGCGTCGCCGGCGGCCAGCGACAGCCCGAACTTCTGATCCTCGTGGGCCGTCGCGATGTATTCGTGGGTATGGGCTTCCACCCCCACCGTCACCCGCACCATGACGTCCTGCACCACGCCCGCCTGGCCGGCGACGGCGTCGAGGCGGTCGATCTCGGTCATCGAGTCCAGCACCACGTACCCGATGCCGGACGTGACGGCGGTGGTGAGTTCGTCGACGGATTTGTTGTTGCCGTGCAACGCGATCCGCTCCGGGGGGAAGCCGGCGTGCAGGGCGACCGCGAGTTCACCGCCGCTGGCCACGTCGAGGGACAGGCCCTCCTCAGCGACCCACCGGGCGACCTCGGTACACAGGAACGCTTTGGCCGCGTAGTGGACATTGGCGCCGCCACCGAAGGCGCCGGCCATCTCACGGCAGCGACTCCGGAAGTCGTCCTCGTCGATGACGAACAACGGTGTGCCGTAGGTCGACGCGAGTTCGGTCACCGCGACACCTGCCACCCGGACCACGCCGTCGTCGCCGCGGGACAGATTACGCGGCCACACCCGCGGTGAGAGCGCCAGCACCTCCTCGACGCTCTGCGGTCGCGGCGGGGCGTCACCGTGGTGGATCTCCTCGGCGTGCCGCGGTCCGGCGGGATGGACGCTCACATCCGCTCCGGTGCCGTGACGCCAAGGATGTCAAGGCCGTTCGCGATCACCTGGCGGGTCGCCTGACACAACGCCAGTCGTGCGCGGTGCAGTTCGCCGGGGTCTTCGTCGCCCTGGGGCAGCACCCGGCAGGAGTCGTAGAACCGGTGGTAATCACCGGCCAGATCCTCAAGATAGCGGCAGACCCGGTGCGGTTCGCGCAGTGCGGCCGCCGCCTGCAGCACCCGGGGGAACTCACCCAGGTTGCGGATGAGCGTTCCCTCTTTGTCGTGCGAGAGCAGGTCGAGATGCGCGGTGTCGGCCTGCAGGCCCAGGTCGGCGGCGTTGCGCGCCAGCGCGCACAGCCGTGCGTGCGCGTACTGCACGTAATAGACCGGGTTTTCACTCGACGCCGAGGACCACAGGGCCAGATCGATGTCGATCGGGGTGTCCACCGAGGAGCGGATCAGGGCGTAGCGCGCGGCGTCGACTCCGATGGCCTCCACCAGATCGTCGAGGGTGATGACGGTGCCGGCCCGTTTGCTCATCCGCACCGGCTGGCCGTCGCGGACCAGGTTGACCATCTGCCCGATCAGAACTTCCACGGTGTCCGGGTCGTCCCCCAGTGCGGCGGCGGCGGCCTTGAGCCGGGCGATGTAGCCGTGATGGTCCGCACCGAGCATGTAGATGCACAGATCGAACCCGCGTTGCCGCTTGTCGAGGTAGTAGGCGAGGTCACCGGCGATGTAGGCGGGCTGGCCATCGCTCTTGATGACCACCCGGTCCTTGTCGTCGCCGAATTCGGTGGTGCGCAACCACGTTGCGCCGTCTTTCTCGTAGATCGCGCCATTGGCGCGCAGTGTCGCGATGGCCTGGTCGACCCGGCCACTTGCGTGCATGGAGTCTTCGTGGGTGTAGACGTCGAAGTCGGTGCCGAACTCGTGCAGGGACTTCTTGATGTGGGTGAACATCAGGTCCACCCCGACGGAGCGGAAGGTCTCGTGCATCTGCGGATCCGGCAGGCTCAGCGCGTCGGGCGCCTGGGCCAGCACCTGGGCGGCGATGTCGGCGATGTAGGCGCCGGCGTAACCGTCCTGGGGCGCGGGCTGCCCCTTGGCCGCGGCGATCAGGGAGTTGACGAATCGGTCGATCTGGGCGCCGTGGTCATTGAAGTAGTACTCGCGCACCACTCGGGCGCCCTGGCTGCTGAGCAGCCTGCCCAGCGCGTCACCGACCGCGGCCCACCGCGTCCCACCGATGTGGATGGGGCCGGTCGGATTGGCCGAGACGAACTCGAGGTTGATGCTCCGGCCGGCGAGCAGGCCGGAGTCGCCGTAGCCGTCCGCCGCAGCGATGATGTCGGCGACGAGGGCGCCCTGCGCCGCGGTCTCGATGCGCAGGTTGACGAAGCCCGGGCCGGCCACCTCCGCCGACGCGATGCCCTCGGCGCCGGCAAGTGCGGCGGCCAGCCAGCCGGCCAACTCCCGCGGGTTGGCTCCGACCTTCTTGGCGACCTGCAATGCGAGGTTGGTGGCGTAGTCGCCGTGCTCGGGGTTGCGCGGCCGCTCAACGGTCACCGCGACCGGCAGCGCCGCCGGATCAAGACCATGCGCAACGAGCACCGCTGTGGCGGTGTCGCGCAGCAAGTCGGCGAGGTCGGCGGGGGTCACGGGGGTTCATCCTATGCGTTAGGCTGGGTGCGCCCTACGGCGCAGCACGACACATGCGCCCCCGTAGCTCAGGGGATAGAGCGTCTGCCTCCGGAGCAGAAGGCCGCAGGTTCGAATCCTGCCGGGGGCACGGCGGTGGGAGTAACGATGGTCCATCGACTGCCCGCGATCACCCTCGCTTTCTGTGGGCTGTCGATCGCACCTGCCGACGGTCCGGCGGCGGCAAGTCCGGCTGTGATGGACGGCGACTACCAGATCCGGGTGGACGGTTCCGATTTCGGGGTCTGGACCTTCACGCCCGACTGCGACGCCGGAGCCGACGACTGCACCGCCCGGGTGGAGGCGCACCCGAAGGGCTGGACCGCCGTGGCGACCCTGTCCGAAGGCCGGTGGAGCCTGACCCGGACATCGCCGACGTTGTTCGGCTGCAAGGACGGGACCAGCTCCCCGGGGGAACTTCGCGCCCGATGGGATGCCGGCTCACTGAGCGGATCGATGCTGCTGGTGCCGGCCGGAAAGCGGTGCGGCGGCTCGGATGCCCCGCTGCGGGGAGCCTTGAGGCTTCTCAAGGTCCCCTGAGATTGCTCGAGTCGAGAGCGTTCCGCCCGATCGCCGACCTGGTGCCCCAGTCCTCGCTACAGCCTCTTGATGCGGCCCCGATACCGGGCGACGAATTCCGCATTGCTCTGCTCGCCCGTATCGCTGTTGGCGCTATGCCACACCGGCGCGGGGTGGCCGCGGCGCTGCAGCTCGGCCACCGTCGCGGCGACCAGTGCCTGCAGCAGCGCGCTGCCCACCACGGTGGATGTCGCCGCCACCGCAGTCGGGCAGCCCGGGATCTGCACCGCGGCGTCACCGTCGACGCCGTAGTTGTCGAAGACCACCTCGGCGCAGTCGAGCAACTTCTTCCCGCTGGGGTGGCGCGAACCGACGCTGCGGGAGAACTGCACCGAGGTGAGTGCGAGCACCGTCGCACCGCGCGCGCCGGCCGCCAGCGCCATCTCGATCGGGACGGCGTTGCGGCCGGAGTTGGAGATCACCAGCATCACGTCACCGGACTGAATCGGCTCATCCTGCAGCAGCTGCTCGGCGTAGCCGGGGATCCGTTCCAACCAGGTGGAGCGGCGGGCGTTGGCCATCACCGACAGCGGCAGGTCCAGGATCGCGTTCACCGGCACCAGGCCGCCGGCCCGATAGAACAACTCAGCGGCCAACAGCTGCGAGTGCCCGCTGCCGAACACATGCCACAGGCCGCCGCCCATGATGCAGTCGGCCAGCCGGGTGGCGGCGGCGTTCAGCGCGGGCAGTTGTTCGTCGTGCACCCGCCGCACCAGCGCGCCGACGGTCTGCAGGTATTCGGCGGCGTACCGGCTCACGGCTTCGGTGCCCGGTTGGACACCGTCCCGGTCATCGACCGCACCGACCCGGCGACCGCGATCCCCGGATCGCAGTCCGGGGCGCGCAGGGGCGCGCCGTAGGACGTCGTGATCGGGACCACGCCGGCCCAGCCGCCGGCGGCGACGTCGTCGTCGGGGTCCGCGGGCCATTCGTCGCCGATCTTCAGTGACCAGTTGTCCGGGCCGATCGCAAGGCGAAGCACGAGGGTGGCGGCCAGTTCCCTGGGGGTGCTGTCGCGCAGTTCGGCCGAGCGCCCGGGGATGAAGGTGTCCACCAACCGCTGCAGGTAAGCGACCTTGTCATCAGCGCCGACGACACCGAAGCTGCCGAACAGCACCGCACTGCGGTAGTGAAAGGACGACTCGAAACCGCTTCGCGCCACAACGACGCCGTCCAGCGTGGTCACACACACCGAGGCGGGCACGCCCGCGGAAAGCTCGCGCAGCCAGGGCGACCCCGTGGAACCGTGGACCACCAGTTCGTCGCCGAGTCGGGCGAAGCCGATCGGCAGGGCCACCGGATGACCGTCGCGGACGAACGCGATCGTCGCCAACGGCGTGCTGTCGAGCAGTGCGTCGAGATGCTCGCGGGTGCGGTCCTGCTTCTCGCGCAGGCGGGACACCTCGGTGGACGGCTGCGGCATGGGATCAGGGTGACCTATCGACCAACGCGGCGCAAGGCTGCGGGATTCAGTTCCCTGAGGGTCGGGTAACCGTCGATGGCCATGATGAGATCCGCCTCGGCGAGCAGGGAGCGCAGCACGTGGACGATCCCGTCGGTGCCGGCCAGTGCCGCACCGTAGGCGTACGGGCGCCCGATGCCCACGGCGGACGCTCCGAGTGCCAGTGCCTTGACCACGTCGGCGCCGGAACGTATTCCGGAGTCGAAGAGCACGGGCACCTCGCCGGCGGCGGCCACCACATCAGGCAGGCAGTCGATGGCCGGAAGGCCGCCGTTGGCTTGCCGGCCCCCGTGGTTGGAGCAGTAGATCCCGTCGACGCCGGCGTCGACGGCTTGGCGGGCGTCGTCGGGATGGCAGATGCCCTTGAGGATCAGGGGCAGCGCGGTGATGGACCGTAACCACGCCAGGTCGTCCCAGGTCAACGAGTTCCCGAAGACGCTGACCCAGTGCGGCACCGCGTTGCGCGGGTCACCCAGGTCCGCGTCCACCTTCGCCCGGAAGTGCGGATCGCTGATGTAGTTGGCCAGGCACAGTCCGCGCAACTGCGGAAAGTTCGCGGTGGCCAGGTCCCGCGGCCGCCAGCCCGGCACCCAGGTGTCCAGGGTCACCACGATGCCGGTGTAACCGGCCGCCTCGGCGCGATGCACCAAGCTCTCCGCCAGATCGCGGTCGGTCGGTGTGTAGAGCTGGAAAAGGCCTGGCGTGTCACCGAATTCAGCCGCGATATCCTCGAGCGGATCCATCGTGAGGGTGGACACGCACATCGGCACACCGGTGCGGGCCGCGGCTCGGGCGGCGGCCAGATCACCGTGGCGGTCGGTGGTGCACAGCCCGATCACCCCGATGGGCGCCATGAAAACCGGTGCGGGCCAACGCCGTCCCCACAGCTCCACCGAGAGGTCCCGCTCGGTCGCGCCGACGAGCATCCGCGGGATCAGCCCCCAGTTGTTGAAGGCGGTGGCGTTGGTCCGCTGGGTCAGCTCGTCGCCGGCACCGCCTGCGACGTAGGACCAGACCGACGGCGGAAGTGCCTGCTGGGCTCGGGACTCCAACTCCGGGAAGGACATCGGCAGCGAGGGCAGTACACCGGTCAGGCCCTGGAAGTAGATCTCGATCTGGTAGTCGCCGAAACTCATTGTGCGGATTCCCCGTTCGAAGGCTGGAAGTCGGCGACGACATCGGCCGCCCGCCGTAGTTGGTCGAGATCTGAACTTGTCGGGATCAGGTGCACCTCGCTGGTACCGACGGCCGCGAAGGCCTGCAGCACCTCGGCCAGCTGGTCCTCGGTCCCGGCGAACCCGGTGACCGGTGCCATCGCGTCGACGATCTGGGTGGGGATCCAGTTCATGTAGTGCCGCAGGTGCCGGTGCATCTGAGCGCGCGCATCGCCCGGGTCACCGAAGGCGAACCAGAACGAGGTGGCCAGGTGCGGCGGGGGCTTACCGGCCTCGGCCCATGCCGTACGGCCGACGTCGAAGAGTTCGCCCTGCTTGGCCGCGTCGAGATCCAGGGTGATACCGGCCAGTCCGTCGGCCCAGCCGGCGGCGCTGCGCAGCGTCTTGGGTCCGACGGTTCCGACCAGCAGCCGGGGTCCGCCGGGGTGCACCGGCGTCGGTCCGACCGGCAGCACCGAGTCGGTAAGTTTCTCCCCTGCCCAGACCTTCTTCATGATCGCGACCCGGTTGGCCATCTCGGCCATGGTCTGCATGGCGGGGTCCGCGCCGACGGCGACGTAGTCCTCGTGGCGTCCCCCGACACCGATGCCCACCGTCAGCCTGCCCCCGCTGAGCATGTCCCCGGTGGCCAGCGACTTGGCCAGCAGCACCGGATCGTGCAACTGCGGCACGACGACGGTGGTGATCAGCGGCACCCGTTCGGTCCAGGCCGACAGCGCACCGAGCAGCGCGATGGCCTCCGGGTTGCCGAAGGCGATGCGCTCGCCCCAGCACAGTGACGAGAACGGTCCGGAGTCGATCTGCTGTGCCCATCGTCGCAGGGTGCTCGCGTCGAGGGCGGGCTCCATCACCGGCATGGTCATGCCTATCTGCACGATCGCGATTGTGGCACGCCCGCGCGCGGCGCCCGCGGCTACCGGGCCGGGTCCTTGTGCGCCCGGACCGGCCCGGTGTTCGGCGGCGGCGCCAGGAGGGTGCCGTGCAGGGTGCCGCGCGCGGTGCGGAACGCCACCAACAGCCAGGTGCTCAGCAGTCCGGCGTAGGCCAGTACGGCGGCGACCCGAAAGGCCGGCAGCCCGGTATGCGCGGCCAGTTGGGTGGTACCGGTGACGAAGGTTCCGACCGGGAAGGTCAGGCTCCACCAGGTCAGTGCGAATGGCATGCCGCGACGGATGGTCCGGACCGTCAACGAGGTGGCCAGGGCGATCCACAGCACGGCGAAGCCCCATACCGGGACGCCGTAGAGAACGGCGAAGGTATTCATCGCCCCGGCGATCGACGGGTCGACGGCCGATTCCGCATTGCGGCCGAGAAGGCCTGCGGCGGTGATGGATTGGCCCAGCGGACCCAGGACGATCCACAGCGTTGGAACCCGCGCGGTGCCCGATGTTCCGTAGAGCACCAACCGGCTCCAGATCATCGAGATGATGATGAACGCCGCCACCAGTGACAGCCCGAACATCGCCCAGCAGCCGTAGAGCAGGGTCTGTCGCCCCGCCCCCGGCGGGGTGTGCGGAATGAGCAGCGCCCCGGCGGCGGCGGCCACCATGGGCGGTACGACCGGCATCAGCCATCCGCCGAAGGCGGCATCGGGTTCGACGTCGTGCTGGGTGAACATCAGGAAGGGAATGCTGACCGCGGTGAACAACCCGCCGACCGTGCCGGCCACCCACAGGATCCAACTGAGGTCGACGGCGGCCCGTTCGCCGATCACTGCAGGACCCACCAGGACCGCACCGACGCCGACGGTGAGCAGGGCCATCGGAGCGGCTCCGTAGAAATGGGCCATCTGCGGGTTGCGGGCGTGCCTGCGGGCGACCGTCGGATGGCGCAGCCAGTGACCGCCGACGATGACGACCAGACCCAGCAGCAACATCGCCGCGGCCACCCACACGACACGCGTGAAATGCTGCAGGCCGGGAAGATTCACCGGCAGCGTCGCCCCGGCATTCGCGACGATTCCGGTACCCATGACCGAGGCGAACCAGTTCGGCCCGATGCTTCCCAATCGTTCGATCCGGTCCTCAGCCACTGTGACGCCCCCGTCGGTCCTCCTGGGTCAGGTAGTCCCGCGCCATCCGGTCGACGTGGAGGGGCAATACGCCGCCTGCGACGTCGGCCAGCGTGGTCCCCTCCAGAACCGAGCGCATGCTGGCGCGCAGGGCGCGCCAGACATCGGTCAGCGCGGCCGTCGGCCCGGAGTAGGGCAGGTCAACCAGGCCGATGTCACGCACACTGGCCAACGGCCCGTCGATGCAGCGCAGGACGTCGGCGATGCTGATCTCGGCGGCCGGCCGGGCGAGTTCGTAGCCGCCGTCGCGCCCCCGGTGGCTGCGAACCAGCCGGTCGGCCCGCAGGTCCGAGAGGATGTCGACCAGGAACTGCGGGGGGATGCCCTGGGACTGGGCGAGGTCGTCGGTCTTGACCAGAACCCCGGCCGGCACCGATGCCAGTTGCGTCATCGCGCGGACCGCGTACTCCGCTTTGGCCGACATCCGCATTCCGCGGATTCTGCCACCCCGGCGGGCTCCGTCGCCGTGGTTAATCGCCAGTCGGGCCGGCGGCGGCCCGCGCGGCACGGTCGGCAGCCTTGTTGACCGTGTCGGCGGCCCCGCGAAGGATCCCCTGTACCCGCTTGCCGATATCGGTGGCCGCGTTGTGCACGGGACCGGGCCGCACGGGCTTACGGTCGGGTCGCACCGCCCCGGCGCCCGGGATCGCCGCGGCGGCGGCGTCGTCGAGGTCATCGGGCAGGGCAGGCTCGTCGTTGACATCCTCGGCGTCCGGCCGCGGCAGGATCACCGGAGCCCGCTCCACCGGCGTGCGGCGCGGAACCTGTTCGACAGCCACGGGCTCCGCACGTGGCGATGGTGTGACCAGCAACCCCGGATCAGCACTGTCTTGCGCATCGGCCGACGGTGATGCGACCGGTGGTGCAACGAACGACCGCGGAACGGAGGCGGGTTCGTCGACGACGATGTGAATGGCGTTGAGGATCGCCTTCTGCGGTTCGCCGGAACCGACCGCCGCCAGGACGCCGTTCAGCGCCGCGACGTCGCCCCCGACCAACCCGTGCACAGCGTCGATGACCTGCGCTCCTCCGGTCACCAGCAGGGCGCCGGCGGCGAACGCGGCGCTGACGGCGGTGTCGCCGAGTCCGCGGACGTCGTCCATCAACGCCATGACCACTTCAGCCGAGGCCGGCACGAGATCGGCCGGAATCGCGGCGATCGCCAGGAGTTCATCGGTCGACACCGAGGCGTGCGCCGGCCAGTCGACCGGACCGACCGGAACGGGGCCGACGGGAACGGGGCCGATGGGAACGGGGCCGATGGGAACGGGGGGCTGAGAAGCCGGCGGGACATAGGGATGGGACGCCGCGGTCAACTCCGGATTCGTGACGGCACTCGCGCCGGCGAAGAACGCCCCCACGATCGCGTTCCTGCCGAGGTAGGTCGCGTCTGCGGCCAGCGAGGCGATCAGGTCCCGCAGCACCACGAAGGGGTTGTTGGACGACTCGGCCGGGGTGGGGCCGATGGCTTCCAGGAAGTCGGCGTTCAGCATGTCCATCGCGTCGCCGGTACTCGACAACTTCACCATCACCGAGGGGATCTGCAGATCGGCGCGGGGCACGATTACCGGATTGGCCACCACGACGGCAGCGACCGACAACGCGACGCCTGTCGTGAGAAGCGGACCGATCCTGCCGGGCACAGCCACTACCGCCTTTCCAGATGAAGGATTCCCCAAACAATAGCTGAGATTTATCTGAGAGGCATCTTTCAGCCAGCGTTTTCCCGGGCTGATGTGGCCGATGCCACATAGGTGGCGTCGATCACCGCCGCTAGCGCGCCGAACCCCGCCGGGCCCCGGCGCGTCGAATCAGCGCAGCGCCCCGAGCACGGCCTCGGCAAACTGCGGCCGGCACACCAGGACATCGGGCAGCAACGGATCGGACTGGTTGTAGCGCAGTGGCGTGCCGTCGATCCGGGAGGTGTGCAGACCGGCCGCCCGCGCGACCGCGACCGGCGCCGCGGAATCCCACTCGTACTGCCCGCCGGCGTGCACATAGACCTCGGCGCGTCCCTGCACAACGGCGGCCACCTTGGCTCCCGCCGAACCCATCTCGACCAGAGTCCCGTCCAGCGCGTCGCGCACCTGCATGGCGACGGCCGGGGGACGGGTTCGCGACACCAGGATGCGCGGGGCGCCGACGTGGTCGGACGGCGTGCGCACGTCCGGGGTGGCGATGGTGACCCCCTGGCCCGGCAGCGCGACCGCTCCGGCCACCAGGTCACCGTTCTCCCAGAGCGCCACGTGCACGGCCCAGTCGTCGCGGTCGAGTTCGGAGAACTCCCGGGTGCCGTCGAGGGGATCGACGATCCACACCCGCCGGGACTGCAGCCGCACCGGGTTGTCGGCGCCCTCCTCGGACAGCACGGCGTCGTCGGGCCGGGCGGCCGCCAGCTGCGCCATCAGGAAATCGTGCGACCGCTGGTCGCCCTGGGCTTTGCGCTCGGCGGCCGGGGCGTCGGAGAACTCGGTGCGAACCTCGAGCAACAGCCGCCCCGCCGCGGTGGCCAACTCGGCGGCCAGTTCGTGGTCGTTCACGCCCGGGATTCCAGCAGTCCGACCACCTGGGCGGCAAGTTGGGCGGCGGTGCCGTTCGGGGTGAGCCGCAGGTCCGGCTTCTTGGGCCGCTGGTAGGGGCTGTCGATACCGGTGAAGTGGGTGATCTCGCCGCGGCGGGCCTTGGCGTAGAGGCCTTTGGGGTCGCGGCTCTCGCAGTCCGGCAGCGGGGTGTCGACGAACACTTCGAAGAACTCGATGCCGGCGTCGGCGTGCACGCTGCGGGCCAGATCCCGGTGCTCCTGCAGGGGACTGATCGCGGGAACGAGAACCGTCAGCCCGGCGTCGGCCATCAGGGTCGCGACGTGGGCCAGCCGGCGCAGGTTCTCGGCCCGGTCGGCCATCGAGAAGCCGAGATCGGCGTTGAGCCCGTGGCGCAGATTGTCACCATCGAGGATGTAGGCGGGACTGCCGTGCTCGAGCAGCATCTGCTCGACGATGACCGCGATCGAGGATTTGCCGGAACCGGACAGCCCGGTGAACCACACAGTGCGGCCCTTGGTCAGCCGGTCGGCGGCGGTGACCAACGACTCGTGGCGCAGGGTATTCGGCGACGCGCTCCGCCCGGCCGCCGGAACGGTGTCGCGCACCATGCCGGCCGCCACCGTGACGTTGGTGTCGGGGTCGATGAGAATGAACGATCCGGTGGCCGAGTTGCGGCTGTACTCGTCGAGCAGCAACGGCACCTGGGTGCGCAAACTGATCCGGCCGAGTTCGTTGAGCTTGAGTGCCGTGGCGCCCTTGTCGCGGTGCAGGGTGTTCACGTCGAGGCGGTAGTCCAGCCCGGTCACCCGGGCCCGGGTGGTCCGGGTGGTGTGTTTGATGACGTAGTCGCGGCCCGGTTCGAGGGCCTTGTCGTCGGCCATCCAGCACACCATCGCGTCGAACTCGCCGGTGGCCTCCGGCTGGTTCTGCGGCCGGGCGAGCATGTCGCCGCGGGAGATGTCGATGTCGTCGGCCAGGCTGATCGACACCGCCATCGGCGGAAAGGCCTCGGCCACGTGGCCTTCCGGCCCGTCGATGGCGGTGATGCGGGTGGTCTTACCGCTGGGCAGGACAACCACCTCATCGCCGGGACGCATGATGCCGCTGGCCACGGTGCCGGCATAGCTGCGGTGGTCGGCGTGGTCGCGCGTCTGCGGGCGGATGACGTACTGGACCGGGAACCGGACGTCGACCAGGTTGCGGTCGCCGGCGATGTAGACGTCCTCGAGATGACTCAGCAACGGCGGCCCGTCGTACCAGGAGGCCCTGTCCGATTTGGTCACCACGTTGTCGCCGTTGAGCGCCGACATCGGGATGGTGGTCACGTCGTGGACGTCCAGACGGGCCGCGAAGGAGTGGAACTCGTCACGGATCCGGGCGAACCGTTCCGGGTCCCAGTCGATGAGGTCCATCTTGTTGACCGCCAGCACGACGTGCTGCACACCGAGCAGCGACGCCAGGAAGGCGTGCCGGCGGGACTGCTCGAGCAGGCCGACGCGGGCGTCGACGAGCACGATGACCAGTTGCGCGGTCGACGCGCCGGTGACCATGTTGCGGGTGTACTGGATGTGTCCGGGGGTGTCGGCGATGATGAATTTCCGCTTGGCCGTGGCGAAGTAGCGGTAGGCCACGTCGATGGTGATGCCCTGCTCACGTTCGGAGCGCAGTCCGTCGGTCACCAGCGCCAGGTCGGTGTAGTCGTTGCCCCGTTCGCGCGACGTGCGCTCGACGGCGGCCAACTGGTCCTCCATGACCGCCTTGGAGTCGTAGAGCAGCCGGCCGATCAGGGTGGACTTGCCGTCGTCGACCGAGCCGGCGGTGGCCAGGCGAAGCAGGGTGCTGTCGGCGGTCGACGGCGTGAGTACGTCAGCGGACATCAGAAGTAGCCCTCCCGCTTGCGGTCTTCCATGCCGGCTTCGGAGATCCGGTCGTCGGCGCGGGTCGCGCCCCGCTCGGTGAGCCGCGACGTCGCGGTCTCGGCGATCACCTCCTCGACGGTGGCGGCGGTGGATTCCACGCAGCCGGTACAGGTCACGTCGCCCACGGTGCGGAAGCGCACCGAGGTCTCGAACACCTCCTCACCGGCGAGGGGCTGCATGTGCTCGTGGACGGCCAGGAGCATGCCGTCGCGTTGGAACACCGGCCGGCGGTGGGCGTAGTAGATGGCCGGCAAGGTGATGTTCTCCTCGCCGATGTAGGCCCAGATGTCGTATTCGGTCCAGTTCGACAGCGGGAAGGCGCGGATGTGCTCGCCCTTGCGGTAGCGGCCGTTGTAGAGGTTCCACAGTTCGGGCCGCTGTGCTTTCGGGTTCCACTGGCCGAACTCGTCGCGAAAGCTGAAGACCCGTTCCTTGGCGCGGGCCTTCTCCTCGTCGCGCCGCGCCCCGCCGAACGCGGCGTCGAAGCGGTTCTCCCGGATCGCCCGCAGCAACGTCACCGTCTGCAGCGGGTTACGGGACGGACCGTTGTCCACCACCCGACCCGCGTCGATATCGTCCTGAACGCTCGCGACCACCAGTCGCAGTCCGTACCGCGCGACCAGTTCGTCGCGGGTGGCGATCACCTCGTCGAAGTTGTGGCCGGTGTCGACGTGCATCACCGGGAACGGCACCCGCGCCGGCGCGAACGCCTTGATGGCCAGGTGCAGCATCACGATCGAGTCCTTGCCGCCGGAGAACAGCAGCACCGGGCGCTCGAATTCGGCGGCGACCTCGCGGATGATGTGGATGGCCTCGGCCTCCAGCGAGCGCAGATGGCTCAGTTCGTATTGGCCCGGCAGGGGCGCGGCAGGGTCGTATTCGTCATGGTCCGCCGCGGGCCGGGACAGCAGTTGCTCCGCCATCAATACCTCGTTAAGTTGGTTGAAATACCCAAATTTACCTGCTTACCCCGACGTTAGCGATCGCTGCGCGGGGGTGTCAATCAGCACGTGGGAAATTCGGCGCGTTCATCGCCGCTCAGCGACGAAAAACGCGCCGAACTCCGCCCCTAGAGGGTTACCTCGTGCAGTTTTCCGGTGGCCACGTCGAACACGAATCCCCGCAGCGATGTCTGCAGGGTGACGAACGGACTGGTCTGGATCCGGCGGAGCGACTGGCGGACGTCCTCCTCCACGTCGGGGAAGGATTCAGCCGCCCACTCCGGCTTGATCCCGGTCTCGGTCTGGATGTCGCGCTTGAAGTCGTCGTCGGTGAACGTGAGCATGCCGCAGTCGGTGTGGTGGATGAGGATGATCTCGCGCGTGCCCAGCAGTCGCTGACTGATCGCCAGCGAGCGGATCTCGTCATCGGTGACCACCCCGCCGGCGTTGCGGATGACGTGCGCCTCCCCCTCCTGCAGTCCGAGGATGCGGTAGACGTCCATCCGGGCGTCCATGCAGGCCACGACCGCCACATGCTTGCTGGGCGGCAGCGGAAGCGGACCGGAAAAGGTCTTCGCATAGGCGGCGTTGTTGGCCAGGTACTCGTCGGTCACGCTCACGGGGCTGCCTCTCCTGTCGTTGACGCACAACGGCCCGATGCTAACGACACCCGCCGGGGATTGCCCACCCGCGGACATCCCTCACGCCCGCCGATCTCCTACCCTGTGCTGCATGCAACGACCGGTCGTGGGGCGGCGATGATCCGGTTTCTGGCCCGCCGGTTCCTCAACTACCTGGTGTTGCTGGCTCTCGCGTCCTTCCTGACGTTCGCGCTCACGTCGTACACGTTCACCCCGCTCAACAGCCTGTTGCAGCGCAATCCGCGCCCACCCCAGGCCGTCATCGACGCCAAGGCGGCCGAACTCGACCTCGACAAGCCCATCCCCCTGCGGTATGCGCACTGGGTGTCGGGCGCGGTGCGCGGCGACTTCGGCACCACGGTCAACGGGCAGCCCGTCGCCGACGAACTGTGGCGCCGTATCGGAGTCAGCCTGCGACTGCTGCTGATCGGGTCAGTGCTGGGCACCGTGATCGGCGTGGTGGTCGGCGCGTGGGGCGCGATCCGCCAGTACCGGCTATCCGACCGCGTGGTCACACTGCTGTCGCTGCTGGTCATCAGCACGCCGACCTTCGTGCTGGCTAATCTGCTGATTCTCGCTGCGCTGCAGGTGAATTGGGCCACCGGCCTGCAGATCTTCGAGTACACCGGGGAGACGTCCGCGGTGCCGGTCAGCGGCGCCTGGAATCAGTTCGTCGACCGCCTCCAGCACCTGGTGCTGCCGACGATGACGCTGGCCCTGGGCTCGATCGCCGGCTACAGCCGCTATCAGCGCAACGCCATGCTCGACGTGCTGGGCCAGGACTTCATCCGCACGGCCAGAGCCAAGGGCCTCACCCGCCGCCAGGCGCTGTTCAAACACGGCCTGCGCACAGCGCTGATCCCGATGGCCACGCTGTTCGCCTACAGCGTCGCCGGTCTGGTCACCGGAGCGGTGTTCGTCGAGAAGATCTTCGGCTGGCACGGGATGGGCGAGTGGGTGGTGCAGGGCATCGCCACCCAGGACACCAACATCGTCGCGGCCATCACGGTGTTCTCCGGCGCGGTGGTGTTGCTGGCCGGCCTGTTGTCGGATGTCATCTACGCCATCCTCGACCCGCGGGTACGGGTGACATGACCGAGATGACCCAGGCAGCCCTCGAGGAACCCGACGAGTTCGTCTCCCGGCGCACCCTGGTGTCGCGCCGCTTCCTGCGCAACAAGTTGGCGGTCGTGTCGCTGGCCGTCCTGGCACTGATGTTCATCGCCGCCTATGCCGTGCCGCCGCTGCTGCCCTATTCACACACCGACATCGACTACTACAACCTGCAGACCCCGCCGAGCACCGACCATTGGTTCGGCACCAACGCCATCGGCCAGGACGTGTTCGCCCAGGTGCTTCGCGGCATGCAGAAGTCGATGCTGATCGGCCTGTGCGTCGCCGTCATCTCCACGTTGATCGCGGCCACCGTCGGCTCGGTGGCCGGGTATTTCGGCGGCTGGCGGGATCGCGCGCTGATGTGGTTCGTGGATCTGCTGCTGGTGGTACCCAGCTTCATCCTGATCGCGATCATCACTCCGCGCACCAAGAACTCCGCCAACATCGCCCTGCTGATCGTGCTGCTCTCGGCGTTCAGCTGGATGATCAGTTCTCGGATGGTGCGCGGGCTGACGATGAGCCTGCGCGAACGGGAGTACGTCCAGGCCGCCCGCTACATGGGCGTGCCGAGCTGGCGGATCATCGCCCGTCACATCGTGCCGAACGTCGCCTCGATCCTGATCATCGACACCGCTTTGAACGTCGGGGTGGCGATCCTGGCCGAGACCGGTCTGAGCTTCCTGGGCTTCGGTGTGCAGCCGCCGGATGTGTCCCTGGGCACGCTCATCGCCGACGGCACCAAATCGGCGACCACCTTCCCGTGGGTGTTCCTGTTCCCGGCCGGAATCCTGGTGGCAATCCTGGTGTGCGCCAACCTCGCCGGCGACGGACTGCGCGACGCGCTGGATCCCGGCAGCGCCAATCTGCAGGCCGGGAGGAAGAAGCGGTGACCCTGCTCGAGGTCAGCGATCTGGCGGTCAGCTTCCCCACCGACGGTGGGGACCTGCACGCGGTGCGGGGCCTGAGCTACCACGTCGCCCCCCGGGAAGTGGTGGCGATGGTCGGCGAATCCGGATCCGGCAAGTCCGCCGCCGCCATGGCGGTCATCGGCCTGCTGCCCGAATACGCGACGGTCACCGGATCGGCGCAACTGGACGGCCGGGAACTGCTGGGCATGGCCGACGAGGAGATGTCGAAGATCCGGGGGGCCAGGATCGGCACCGTCTTCCAGGACCCGATGTCCGCGCTGACTCCCGTCTACACCGTCGGCGACCAGATCGCCGAAGCGATCCGGGTGCACCACCCGGAGGTGAGCAAGGCGCACGCACGCACACGCGCCGTCGAACTGCTCGATCTGGTCGGCATCGCCCAACCCGACCGCCGCGCGCGGGCCTTCCCGCACGAACTGTCCGGCGGCGAACGCCAGCGGGTGGTGATCGCCATCGCGATCTCGTGCGACCCCGACCTGATCATCTGCGACGAGCCGACGACCGCACTCGACGTGACGGTGCAGGCCCAGATCCTCGAGGTGCTCAAAACCGCCCGCGACGTCACCGGCGCCGGGGTGCTGATCATCACCCACGATCTCGGGGTGGTGGCGGAGTTCGCCGACCGGGCGCTGGTGATGTACGCCGGCCGCGCGGTCGAGGTGGCCGGGGTCGAGGAGCTGTACACCGACCGCCGGATGCCCTACACCGCAGGGCTTTTGGGGTCGGTTCCCCGCCTCGGCGCTCCGCGCGGCGAGCGTCTTGTCCCGATTCCGGGGGCGCCGCCGTCGCTGGTGGCCCTGCCGCCGGGGTGCCCGTTCGCGCCGCGCTGCCCGGTGGCGATCGACGACTGTCTGGCTGCCGAACCGCCGTTGATCGCGGTCCCCGGCAACCCGGGGCATGCGGCGGCCTGCATCCGCACCGATCAGGTGGCCGGCCGCAGCGCCGCCGAGATCTACGGCGTCGCCCTGGAATCACCCGACACCGACGAGGACACCGATCCGCCGGTCGTCGTCCGGGTTCACGACCTGTCCCGGACCTACCGGCTGACCAAAGGGGTGGTGTTCCGCCGGCAGATCGGCGAGGTCCGCGCCGTCGACAACGTCAGTTTCGAACTGCACCAGGGCCGCACGCTGGGCATCGTCGGGGAGTCCGGTTCGGGAAAGTCCACCACACTGCACGAGATCCTGGAATTGCGCGCACCGCAGTCGGGGACGATCGAGGTGCTCGGCAACGACGTCGCCACCCTGACACGTGAGCGCCGCCGCGAGTTGCGCAGCGACCTGCAGGTGGTGTTCCAGGACCCGGTGGCCTCGCTGGACCCGCGACTGCCGGTGTTCGACATCCTGGCAGAACCGTTGCAGGCCAACGGCTTCGACAAGAGCGCCACCGATTCCCGGGTGGCCGAGCTGCTGGAGATCGTGGGTCTGCGCCGTGCGGATGCCAGCCGCTACCCGGGCGCATTCTCCGGCGGACAGAAGCAGCGGATCGGCATCGCCCGCGCGCTGGCCCTGCAGCCCAAGATCCTGGCCCTCGATGAACCCGTCTCCGCCCTCGACGTCTCCATCCAGGCCGGGATCATCAACCTGCTGCTGGACCTGCAGCGCGACTTCGACCTGTCCTACCTGTTCGTCTCGCACGACCTGTCGGTGGTCAAACATCTTGCCCACACGGTCGCGGTGATGTATCGCGGCGCGATCGTCGAATACGGCGACAGCGCCGAGGTATTCGCCAACCCGCGCAACGAGTACACCCGCCGGTTGCTGGCCGCCATCCCCCAGCCGGATCCGTCACGCCGCTAACATCGCAGGCGTGAC
>CAVQRL010000015.1:0-15781 GCA_963715145.1 uncultured Actinomycetota bacterium
GCCGCCGGTGGTCAGCACGATGTCGGCATCACAGGGAAACGACGCATCCACAGTGGCCGAAAGGGTGTCGGGCACGCGGATCGGCGGCACGGCTGCGCAGCCCACGGCCGTTTTGCCCAGTGCGGTAGTTGCACGCTGAGGGAGTCCCGGATTCGCCCTGCCTGCGGCAGGCCGGCGTCCAGGAGTTCGTCCCCCAAAACCAGGGCGGCCACCACGGGCCGACGACGAACGGGCAAGGCATCGTGACCGGCCGATGCGGCGAGGCCAAGCACCGGTGGAGTGATCGGTATCCCGGCATCCAGAAGCCGCTCACCGGCGGCGCACTCCTCCATGGGTCGGTAGTCCCGCCCCCGTGGCAGCTTCCCGATCCGCGTGCAACTGTCCAGACTCCTCGGTCCCGTGCTCGCTGCGCAGCACCGCATCTGCACCTTCAGGAACACCGGCACCGGTGGCGATCACCACAGCCTGACCGGCTGTGAGGCGCGGCGCCACCGAACCGGCAAGCACTTCGCCGACCAGCCGCCAAGGCCCATGCCCGCTTACCGCCCAGCCGTCCATCATCGACGTGTCGAACGGAGGCATGGGGTGCAGCGCAACCAGCGGTGCCGCCAGGGTCGTGCCGATCGCGGCAGCCAGCGGTACCTCGCTGACCGGAAGCGGCGCGGCGGCGTGGGCGGCGGCCCTCGCCTGCGGCCACGACGGCTCTCGGAGCCCGTCAGTGGTCACGTCGACCCTACGACCGGGCGGTGGCAGGGTCGGCGGTGTGCGGCTCGCGGCGATCATCCCGGCCGGGGGGCAGGCATCCCGACTCGGGTGCGCCGCCAAGCCGTACCTGAGCCTCGGCGGCCGCCCCTTGCGTCGCGCTCGCCTGGCGGCAGCTCGCTCGACCGCAGCCGACCCATCGTCGTCGTCGGTCCAACGCCGCCACCCAGCCTGCGCGACCAGATCGTGGTCGGCGTCAGTGGACAAGTGAGCAGCCACCCGGCGGTGGTCCGGCCGCCGCCGTCGCCGCCGGGCTGCTGCTGCTCCCGGACCCGCGGACCGCGTCCTGCTGCTCGCCGCCGACGCGCCCGCGGTCGCGGGCGCGTTCCGCCGTTCTGGCCGCAGACGGAGTCGGTGCTTACCGGGGCGTGGGCCCTGGGTCGCGACCGGGTCGCCAGCCGCTGCTGTCTCTGCGTCGCGCTGTCCTGGCGAAACTGGATCTGAAGGCGGACGGTCCGTTGTCACCGCATTGGCCGCTCGGACCTACCGGGTGCGGGTGGATGAACGGGCGGTCGCCGACGCCGACACGTGGGACGATCTGGTCGATCTGAGGGCGCACCAGGAGCGACGGCATAGCGGCTGACCGAGTCCCGACTCCAGCAGTGGGGCGCAGCTGCCGCCGAGATCGGCGTCACCGATCCCGTCGACGTCGACGCCGTCCTAGATCTGGCCCGTGAGGCCGCCCATCACGTCGAGCGGCCCGCCGCGCCGGTCACGACGTATCTGCTCGGCTATGCGGCTGCGGCGCAACATCTGGACGCCGCCGGAATCGCTGCACTGGCCGATCGGCTCGCGGCACTTGCCCGCCGACAGCCGCCCACCGAGGACTGACATGTCACTGTCGCACCTGGACGACGCGGCGCGGCCCGGATGGTCGACGTGACCGACCGACCGGTCACCGTCCGGACCGCCACCGCCAGCGGCCGCGTTGCGCTCTCCCCCGAGACGGCGGCGCTGGCCCGCGCCGGCGATCTACCGAAGGGCGATCTGACCGCTGTCGTCCGGTTGGCCGGCGTTATGGCCGCGAAGCGGACCCCCGAGCTGATCCCGCTGTGCCACCCGCTCGCGTTGCACGGGGTGGATGTCAGCGTCGACATCGGTGACGACGGCGTCGCGATCACCGCCACCGTCCGGACCGCCGACCGGACGGGCGTTGAGATGGAGGCGCTGACCGCCGTGGCAGCTCGCCGGACTGACCGTCGTCGACATGGTCAAGGCAGTTGACCCGGCGGCGACGATCACCGACATCCGGGTCGAGTCGAAGTCCGGCGGCCGATCCGGCGACTGGCTCCCGGCGTGATCGCCGCACTGGACGGCGTCACCGCCGCGGTCGTCACCGTCTCCGACCGCGCCCGCGGCGGGTGAGGACCCGGACCGCGTGCGCCCAGAGGCGTTGACCTCGGCGGGTGCGTCCGTGGCCGCCACTGTCGTCGCCGACGAGGTCGACGCTGTTCGCAAGCGCCGTCGCCGCGGCCATCGGCGCGGGTGCCCGTCTCGTCATCACCACCGGCGGCACCGGGCTGAGCCCACGCGACATCACCCCGGAGGCGATCGCACCGATGCTGGATCGGCAGGTTCCCGGGATCGCTGAGGCGATCCGCGCCACCGGCACGGCGACTACTCCGATGGCCGGCTTGTCTCGCGGGATTGCCGGCGTGGTCGGCACGGCGTTGGTGGTCACCCTGCCCGGCTCCCCCGGCGCGGTCCGCGACGGCCTCACCGTGGTGGCCCAGTCGCCGCGCACCCTCGCCCAGATGGATGGGGGGGACCACTGAGGCGGCTGTGCTCGACCGCCGGGATCGCTGATGGGCCCGCGCCTACGCTGAAGCCATGCCGGTCGCGGACAACGCTCTCCGCGGAGCCGTTGGACGTCGCTGCCCTGACCGAAGCGGTGGCGGGCCCCGACCGTGGCGCGGTCATCACCTTCTGCGGGAATGTCCGCGACCATGACGCCGGCCGGCCGGTGACCCACTTGAGTACGAGGCCCACCCGACCGCCGCAGCGCTTCGGCGGATCGCCGGCGCGGTCGCCGACCGCCACCCGGAATGCGTACTCGCCACCGCACATCGCCACGGTGAGGTACCGATCGGTGATGCCGCCTTCGTCGCGGTCGCCGCATCGGCGCATCGCGGTGAGGCGTTCGCCGCGGTCGTCGACCTGGTCGATTCGGTCAAGGCCGAGTTGCCGATCTGGAAGCGGCAGACGTTCGCCGACGGGCAGCACGAATGGGTGGGTTCGGCGTGACGGCGCTCGTCGACGACTTCGGCCGAGTGCACACAGACCTGCGGCTGTCGTTGACGGATCGCTGCAATCTCCGCTGCACCTACTGCATGCCGGCCGAAGGTGTGCCGTGGACACCCGGGCCGCACCTGCTCAAACCTGATGAGATTGAGCGACTCGTACGGGTGGGGACACAACTCGGGATCCGAACTGTGCGGTTGACCGGCGGCGAACCCTTGCTGCACCCGGGTATTGCCGACATCGTGACAAGGCTCGCTGCGCTGCCACACTCGCCGGAGTTGTCCATGACGACGAACGGAATCGGTCTGGCCGAGATCGCCGCGGACCTGCAAGCGGCCGGCCTGTCGCGATTGAACGTGAGCCTGGACACGTTGCGGCCGGATCGGTTCCGCACCATCACCCGTCGCGATGGCGTCGAGCGGGTGATCGCCGGTGTTGAGGCGGCGGTGGAAGCGGGCTTGGCGCCGGTGAAGGTGAATTCGGTCCTCATGCGTGGCGTGAATGATGATGAGGCACCGGAGTTGCTGCGCTGGGCGTTGAGTGTCGGCGCGCAGTTGCGGTTCATCGAGCAGATGCCGTTGGACGCCGGGCATGAGTGGTCCCGCGAGGCGATGGTCACCTCCGCTGAGGTGAAGGAGTCGCTGCGGAGTTTCGAACTGACTCCGCTGCCGCATGACGCGGCCGACCCGGCGGCCACGTTCGCGGTGGATGGTGGCGTCGTCGGGTTCGTCTCCAGCGTGAGTGAGCCGTTCTGCGCCGGCTGTGACCGGATCCGGCTCACCGCCGATGGGCAGTTACGCAACTGCCTGTTCAGCCTCGCCGAAACGGACCTGCGTACCCCCATGCGAGATGGGGCCACGGACGAGGAACTGGTTGCGCTCTTCGGCGAGTGCGTGAGTGCCAAACGTGCGGGCCACGGGATCGACGACCCGAAGTTCGTTCAACCGGCCCGGCCCATGAGTGCCATCGGCGGCTGATTCAGCCCCCGGCGAACGGCGGCAGTACCTCCACAGTCGCGCCGCCCGGGATCGGCGCGTCGGTGCCCGGTCGTATCGGCGTGCCGTCGATGAGCAGAGTCGACACGGCCAGCACTCGCCCCATTTGATCGCCGAATGTCTCGACCAGTTGCGCACGCAGGGCATTGGTCGATACCGCCGAAGTGGTCAGCGCGCCCCGGCCGGCTGCTTCCCGCGCCGCTGCGTGCAAGCGCAACGTCAGAACGTCTTCGTCTTGACTGCCAGTGGACACATCGATCACCCCTTTGCCGGTGTTGCCCGGCGCTGCTCCGACTCCGACTGGGGTCGCAGCCGACGCCACGCTCGGGGCAGGTACTCCGCAGCAAGCGCGAGGGCGGTGGTCACCGCCAGATTCCCTGTTGCGATGCCAGCGACCCCCGCCCCCAAGGCCAGAGCTAGCCGCGATCCGGTCAGGTCCTGCACCAGCAACGCGTGGCGGACGCCCGCGTATGCCAGAAAACCGGCCAGGACCCACACCGGCAGCAGCCCGAAGAGCGTGAGCACCTGCGCGGAGAAGACAACGCCCAGAATGAGGAAGGCTCCGCCCAGCAGCATGTTCATGCTCGCGTTGCGCGCCCCCAGGCGAACGTGCGCGGAGAAGCCACTGCTGCCGTGACACATCGGCAATCCGCCGGATAGGGCGGACAGGACATTGCCGGCGCCGCTGCTCAAAGCAACTCGACCCGGCGTGACTCGGTCGGCGCGAGCCCCGAACGTCTCCCGCGCGAGGTCCGATACGCCCACGACGGCGTTGCCGTAAGTGAGGGGGATCTGCGGGATCACCAGGAGCACGAAGGCGCTGAGCCAAAGGCCAGGGTCGGGGAGGGCCCACTGCGGCGTGTGGATTTCGACCGCACCGAGGTCGGGAGTGGTGATCACCCAGGTAGCGGCAAGAGATGCGGCCAACAGCCCGAAGGCCAAGAAGTACCAGCGGCGTGCCACCGCCGCGGCGACAAGCGCTAGTACCGCCAGCGTCAGCGTGACGCTGAGCGTTGGATCTAGTTCACCGAACACTTCCGGAGGTTGCCTGGCCAGGCGGAAAGCGGAGATGACCAGCAGGGCACCCACACCGAACTGCAGTGACCGGATCACCGGTTTGGTGAAGACGACTGCGATCCGATCGGCCAGCCCGGTCACCGACAACGCTAGAAGCAGCATTCCGACCAGGAGTCCACCTGCATGGATCAACTCCGGCGATAACGCGCCGGCCACCGCCAGAGCGGTCAGCGCCTTCAGCGGCTGCACTGGGAACGGGATTCGAAACATCGCCCCGGCCAGGAGCAGCAGCGCGCCGGCGGAGATCAGCACCGAACCGACGTCCAGGCCGTTGACGAGTACCAGAGCCGCAGCCAGGGGGACGAAGACTCCCAGGTCAGCTACGGCCCCGGAAACATCGCCAGAAGTGAGGCGCATCAACGTCAGCCTACGAGACAGCCGGATCCGTTGGGCGTCCCCGAGTTCATCACCCGGGGTGTGGTGCGCCGGGCCGGGCGTAGCGCACCCAGGTGATCCCGATGCACAGCATCGTGAACGCGATCACGACGCCGTAGAAGGGCTTGTCGCCCAGGGTGGCCAGTCCAACGCCGAACAGGAACGGACCGTACGCGGCGATCGCCGAGGTCCAGCCGATCACGCCTCCGGCCTGCCGCGGCTGGAAGATCATCGGCATCTGCTTGAACGTCGACGCGTTACCCATACCGGAGAACAGGAAGACGGCGAGCATGCCCCAGAGGAACGCGGTGAAGTCGCTGCTGAGTGCATCCGCGCCGGCCGCCGGGTCCGGGTCCAGGTGCAGGAAGGTGAACACCAGTGAGCCGAGGATCCCGATCCCGGAGAGCAGGGTCCACGGCGCACCACCCCAGCGGTCGGTCAGTGGGCTGAACGCGACTCGTGCCCCGGCGCCTACGAGCGGCCCCAGGAACGCGAATTTCAGGGGATCCGGCACGTCGTATCCGGAGACCAGCAACTGCGTGGATCCGTCGGACAGGGTCTCGACGATTGCTGTGTTGCCAGCCCCGTAGATGTTCTTGATGAGCAACCCGAACTGTGCGGCGAAGCCGGAGAAGATGCCGAACGTCATGACGTACAGCGCGGTCATGAACCAGGTGTCGGAGTTGCGGAATATGTCCAACTGCTGCTTGAAGTTGGCTGTGACCGGAACGCTCTTAAGCAACGACCACGCCACGATCGAGCCGATGATGACGAACGGGATGTAGACGAACGCCGCGTTCTGGTACCAGACGTCCGTCGACTCGCCGCCCGGCTTGGAAAGGGTTTGCGAGGCCCCCAGTCCGCCGAGCAGCGCGAATCCGACAATCCACGGCGTGACGAACTGAACCAGGCTCACACCGAAGTTGCCGATGCCCGCCTGCACACCCAACGCGGTTCCCGAGCGCCGTTTCGGGAAGAAGTAGGACGTACTCGGCATGAACCCGCTGAAGGCGCCACCGCCGACGCCGGCCAGGAACGCCAAGGCCAGGAACGCCCAGTACGGAGTGTCCGGATCCTGGATGGCAAAGCCCCAACCCAGCAGCGGCAGCAGCAATAGGATGGTCGTGTAGGTGACGAGTTTGCGCGTCCCCAGCACCGGCGGCAGGAACATCCAGACCAGTCGCAACGTGCCGCCTGCTAGCCCGGGCATGGCGGTCAGCCAGTACAGCTGCGTCTTGGAAAGGTCATAACCGAGGTTGGTCAGTTTCGGCGCGATCGCACTGGCCAGGAACCACGTAACGAAGGCCAGAGTCAGGTTGAACGTGGTGATCCAAAGGGTTCGCCAGGCAAGGCGGGAGTCCCAGTCCTCGTCCTCAGGTCGCCAGTCGGTCAGCCATTCGGAGCCACGGCGGGCAGGGGCGGCGGATTCGCTCATCGGGAGGCTCCTGACATTTCAGCGGGGGCGTGGGGACGTTCGAAGTCGTCGGCCAACTCGGGGCTGCGCGTGTGCAGCATGTTGACGATGGTGACGTGCATCCAGATCAAGCAGGCCAGGGTCAGCAGGAACAGAACCCCGAACAGCGCCTGGGGGATGCCGGTGAAGGCGGTGGCGTAAGCGAACATCGGCAGCAGGAAGAAGCCACCCAGACCCCCGATCATGCCGACGAAACCGCCCACGGCCCCGACATCGTCAGGGAAGTACTCGGGGATGTGCTTGTAAACGGCCGCCTTGCCGATCCCCATGGCGCAGCCGAGCAGGAACAGCAGGACCGTGAAGGGGATGATCCCCAGGTCCCACGGCAGAATCTCCGCCGTTCCGCCAGCGGCTCGGGACTCGAGCACGTCCACCGTGATGAAACCGCTCGGCATCATCAGGATTCCGCTGGTGATGAGCATGGCGAAGAACGTTCCGTACATGACCCGGCGAGCGCCGACCTTGTCGGACATCCAGCCACCGACTGGTCGAAGCAGGGACGCCGGGAAGATGAACAAGGCCGTCAGCAGGCCGGCGCTCCACAACTCCACGCCGTACTCGTTCACGTAGTACTTGGGCATGGCCGATGCCAGGGCAACGTAAGCGCCGAACACCACCACGTAGTACAAGCTGAAGCGCCAGACGCGCGACGTCTTGGCCGGCTCCAATTGCGCCCGGAGGCTGGCGCCAGCCCCCGGCTTGCGATCGGGGAAGGGTGTGCCGAACCACGTCGCGATTGCCATGAGCACCAGAAGCACCGCGTAGACGACCGGGATAAGCCGCCAGCCGCCGTCGACCCAGCCGCCGAGGTACACGCTGCCCGCGGTTGCCGCGATGATCCCCGGGCCGATGAGTTTCGTGACGGATGCACCTACGTTGCCGGCCCCAAACAGGCCGAGCGCGAAGCCTTGCTGGTTGCGGGGGAACCAGGCGGAGTTCCAGGCGATGCCGGTGGAGAAGGAGTTGCCGGCGAAACCGATCAGGAACGCGAGCACGTAGAGAACCGCGACGTTCGTTACCTGGCTGAGCGCTAGCGTGGGTATCGCCGTCATCAGGAGCATCACCGTCAGGACCAACTTGCCGCCGTACCGGTCGGCGAGGATTCCGGTGAGCATGCGCCAGATCGATCCGTTGAGGATCGGGACGGCGGTGAGCCAATAGAACTGTGTGTCGGTGAGGTCGAACTCCTCCTGAATCGGCACGCCGAGGATGCCGAACTGCAGCCAAACCGCGAACATCAAGGTGAACGCGATGGTGCTGAGGACGAGGACCCGATAGCGGCCTGGCGCGGCCTCGGTGGTGACCATGAATCCCTCTCTCGATGTCGCCGCCACCGTATTCACGAACTCGCGTACGGGTCAGGGAGTCGAGTCCCGACTCAACCTCCTTTCTCTCGGGACTTTTGACCTGAAGATGAGGGGCTGTGGCCACTGCGCGGCAGCGGCCGGTTGGCGAGATGGTGCTTCCACCCGTGGAATCGGAGTTCTTACGGTGACGTTTGTAGAAAAGGTGGACCCGGCGTCCGCGGCGGCATCGTCGCGGCAGCGGCTGCTGGAGTTGCTGCAGGAATCGGCGGTACCGCTCGACGTCGCCGAACTCAGTCAGCGCAGTGGCCTGCACCCGAACACCGTGCGCGGACACGTGCAAATGCTCGTCGACCTCGGGCAGGCGGAGCGAGACACAGAGGAGCGATCCGAGCCGGGTCGGCCACGGGTGCTGTATCGCGCTGCGGCCCCCGCGACCACCAATCCCTACCAGCAACTGGCAGCTGAACTCGCTGCCGGGATCGCGCAGATGGACAGCGACGAGGCTGCCCGTGCCGCCGGCCGGTCCTGGGCCAATCGGGTGCGCATTGCCCGCAACTCCGACGAGCCACTGACTGCTGCGACCGCAACCCAACTGGCCGTTGCGGCAATGGGGGAACTCGGTTTCGAAGCTCAAGGCGAACCTCTCGGTGACCGCATCTACCTGACCTCGTGCCCGTTCGCAGAGTTGGCGCGGCGGCAGCCCTCGGTGTGTTCAGTCCATGCCGCGTTGCTGGCCGGCTTCTTCGCCGAACTGGGTTCCCCCGTAGGTCTCGATCGGCTTGACTCGTTCGTGCGCGATTCCTTGTGCGTCGCACATCTGCGCACCCTTCCGGAAGGGGCCCCATGAGCACCGGAACAACTGGCCTGGGAGAGGACGCACTAACCAGTGCGCTCATCTCCACTCGACGGTTCTTCAGCAAGGATCAGGTCAGCCGCGACGGGCGGACGCTGAACCTGGTTGGCGGCCGTGAGGGCGATGTCTTCTACCGCAACCGCTGGAGCCATGACCGTGTCGTGCGCAGTACGCACGGGGTGAACTGCACCGGCTCGTGCTCCTGGAAGGTCTACGTCAAGGACGGGATCATCACCTGGGAGACCCAGGAGACGGACTACCCGTCGGTCGGTCCGGATTCGCCCGAGTACGAGCCCCGGGGTTGCCCGCGGGGGGCGGCATTCAGTTGGTACACGTACAGCCCTACCCGCATCCGCTACCCGTACGTTCGCGCCGATCTGTTGCAGTTGTACCGCGACGCCAAGGCAGCCGTCGGCGGCGACCCCGTGGACGCGTGGACGGCGCTTATGGACAACGAAGAGGCCACTCGCCATTACAAGTCCAGGCGTGGCAAGGGTGGCCTGGTGCGCGCCTCCTGGGATGAGGCGCTGGAGATCGTGGCCGCCGCTCAGGTGCACACCATCAAGAAGTACGGTCCGGACCGAGTCGCTGGCTTCTCGCCGATTCCGGCGATGTCGATGGCCTCCCACGCCGCCGGCGCCCGCTACACGTCGCTGATCGGCGGGGCGATGTTGTCGTTCTACGACTGGTACTGCGACCTGCCGATCGCCTCTCCGCAGGTTTGGGGCGACCAGACCGACGTTCCCGAGAGCGCGGACTGGTGGAACGCGTCGTACCTGATCATGTGGGGCTCGAACATCCCCACGACGCGGACCCCGGACGCCCACTTCATGACCGAGGCCCGCTACCGCGGACAGAAGGTCGTGACGGTCAGCCCCGACTACGCCGACAACACCAAGTTCGCCGACGAGTGGCTGGCCGCGCACCCAGGAACCGATGGCGCGCTGGCGATGGCAATGGGCCACGTCATTCTCAAGGAGTTCTACGTCGACTCGCCCACCCCCGCGTTTGTCGACTACTCCAAGCAGTACACCGACCTGCCGATGTTGGTGACGCTGGACGAGAAGGACGGCGCTTACATTCCCGGACGGTTCCTGACGGCCGCCGACCTGGGCCAGGACGGGGACAAGCAGGAGTGGAAGACCGTCCTGCTGGATTCGACGAGCGGCGAGCCGGTCGTTCCCAACGGATCGTTGGGCTTCCGGCACACCGACTCCGGCATGGGTCGGTGGAACCTGGACCTTGAGGGCGTTGACCCGCTGCTGAGCGTGTACCCCGGCACGGACTCGGTGGAAGTCCTTCTGCCGCGCTTCGACATCGGTCGAGATGCCGATGAGCGCGGCGAGGTGATTCGGCGCGGCGTGCCGGTGCGCACCGTTGCGGGCCGCAAGGTCACGACGGTCTACGACCTGTTGCTGGCCCAGTACGGGGTTGGCCGTGATGGTCTGCCCGGGCAATGGGCCAGGGGCTACGACGATGCCGACTCCCCGTACACGCCCGCTTGGCAGGAGGAGATCACCTCGGTGCCGGCAGACACCGTGGAGCGGATCGGCCGGGAGTTCGCCGCCAATGCGCTGGAGTCCGGGGGGCGTTCAATGATCGCCCTGGGGGCTGGAACCAACCACTGGTACCACTCCGACACCATCTACCGAGCCATCATCGCGTTGGTGCTGCTGACCGGATGCCAGGGCAAGAACGGCGGCGGGTGGGCGCACTACGTCGGGCAGGAGAAGGCGCGGCCGTTCACGGGCTGGGCGCAACTGGCCTTCGGCTTGGACTGGCGACGGCCGCCGCGGCAGATGGCCGGCACTTCGTTCTGGTACCTCAACACCGACCAGTGGCGGTACGACGCGTTCGGTGCGGAGCAGATCGCCGCCAAGACCGGTCATGGTTCGTTCGCGGGCAAGGCGATGGCCGACACGCTCGCGCAGGCGGCCCGCATGGGGTGGACACCGAGTTCACCGACCTTCGACCGCAACCCGCTTGGACCTGGTGGACGACGCCGAGTCCGCCGGTGTGAGCCCCGCGGACTACTCGGTCGAGCAACTGAAGTCCGGCTCGCTGCGAGTTCGCTGTCGAGGACCCGGACACTCCGGTCAACTTCCCAAGGGTGCTCACGGTCTGGCGCGCGAATCTGCTCGGTAGTTCCGGCAAGGGCAACGAGTACTTCCTGCACCACCTGCTCGGCGCAGATGGCGCCGTCGGCAACGCGGTCGAGACTCCGCCGGAATCGCGGCCCCAAAGCGTCATTTGGCGCGAGGAGGCCCCGGTCGGCAAGCTCGATCTGCTGTGTCGCTCGACTTCCGCATGACGAGCGACCGGTCTGTTCACGGACGTGCTGCTGCCTGCGGCCACCTGGTACGAGAAGTACGACATGTCCAGCACGGACATGCACCCGTTCATCCATGCCTTCAACGCAGCCATCGCGCCGCCGTGGCAGGCCCGCAGCGACTACGACACGTTCACCCGCCTCGCCGAGGTGTTCAGCGAGATGGCCGGTCCGCGTCTCGGTACCCGGACGGATGTCGTCGCGACGCCGCTGCTGCACGACACCCCCACGGAGATCGGCGCAGCCGGGCGGGCGCGTTCTCGACTGGCGGGCGGGCGAGTGCGAGCCGATCCCCGGTCAGACCATGCCCGGACTGGTGGTGGTCGAACGCGACTACGGCGCGATCGCAGAGATGATGACCGCGCTCGGTCCCAACGTCGAGAACCTCGGCACCGTCGTCAAGGGCGTCACCCTCAAGCAACCCGCGTCGGTGGAGCGGCTGCGGAAGGTCAACGGGGTGGCGCACGGCGGGATCGCTGACGGACGCCCGCTGCTGCGGACGGCGGAGCAGGCCTGCGAGACCATCCTGACCCTGTCCGGCGTGTCCAACGGTGCCGTCGCGGTAGCCGGGTTCGAGGCGTTGGAGAAGCGCACGGGGGTCGAGCTCGCTGACCTCGCACGCGAGCACGAGGGAAAGCAGATCACGTTCGCCGACACACAGACCCGTCCGCAGTCGGTCATCACCTCGTGGGAGTGGTCGGGCAGCGAGCACGGCGGTCGGCGCTACTCCCCCTTCACGATCAACGTGGAGCGGGGCAAGCCGTGGCACACGCTGACCGGGCGGCAGCACTTCTTCGTCGACCACGACTGGATGGCCGAGGTCGGGGAGCAGTTGCCGACCTACCGACCGCCGTTGAACCTCGCGGCGCTGTCCGGCTACCCGAAGATCGGCGATCACGGGGAGTCCCACGTGGTCGTGCGCTACCTGACTCCGCACTCCAAGTGGTCCATCCACTCGGAGTACCAGGACAACCTGTTCATGCTCGCGCTCTCGCGCGGGGGCCCGGACATCTGGATGAGCAAGGAGGATGCCGAGAAGATCGGCGTGAAGGACAACGACTGGATCGAGGCGCACAACCGCAACGGCATCGTCGTCGCCCGCGCCGTCGTCTCGCACCGGATGCCCGAGGGAACGGTCTTCATGTACCACGCGAAGGACCGCACCATCGACGTCCCGAGAGTCGAGAAGACCGGCAAGCGCGGCGGCATCCACAACTCGCTCACCCGACTGCTGCTGAAACCGACGCACCTCATCGGCGGCTACGCCCAGCTGTCGTACGGCTTCAACTACTACGGCCCCACAGGCAACCAGCGCGACGAGGTCACGACGATCCGTCGCCGCTCGCAGGAGGTTCAGTACTGATGCAGAGTCATGGCCCAGTTGGGCATGGTGATGAACCTCGACAAGTGCATCGGGTGCCACACCTGTTCAGTCACCTGTCAAGCAGACGTGGACCAACGGCTCGGCGATCGAGTACGTGTGGTTCAACAACGTCGAGACGAGGCCCGGCCAGGGCTACCCGCGTCGCTACGAGGACCAGGAGCAGTGGAAGGGCGGATGGGAGCTCACCGCGCGGTCGAGCTGCGCCTGCAGGGCGGCTGGTGGAGTCAAGCGTCTCGCCACGATCTTCGGCAACCCGAAGTTCCCCGGCCTCGACGACTACTACGAGCCGTGGACCTACGACTACGACAAGCTGATCACCGCGCCGCCGACGGACACCGTGCCGGTGGCGCGGCCGAAGTCGATGATCACGGGCAAGGACATGGCGATCCACTGGGGCGCCAACTGGGACGACGATCTCGGTGCGGCACCGGAGAACGGGCCCAGCGATCCGATGCTTAAGGGGATCGACGACCAGGTGCGTTGGAGTTCGAGAAGACGTTCATGTTCTACCTGCCGCGCATCTGCGAGCACTGTCTGAACCCGTCGTGCGTCGCGTCGTGCCCGTCCGGGGCCATGTACAAGCGCGCCGAGGACGGAATCGTGCTCGTCGACCAGGACAGGTGCCGCGGCTGGCGCATGTGCATGTCCGGCTGTCCGTACAAGAAGGTGTACTTCAACCACCGCACGGGCAAGGCCGAGAAGTGCACGCTGTGCTACCCGCGCATCGAGGTGGGTCATGCCCACGGTGTGTTCGGAGACGTGCGTCGGTCGGCTGCGCTACCTCGGTCTGTTCCTCTACGACGCCGACAAGGTGATCGCCGCCGCGTCGGTGAAGGACGAGCAGGACCTCTACGAAGCTCAGCTCGACCTGCTGCTCGACCCGGACGACCCCGCGGTGGTCGAGGAGGCCGCGCCGTGACGGCATCGCCGACGACTGGATTTCGGCGGCGCAGAAGTCCCCGGTGTACGCACTGGCGAAGAAGTATCGGCTCGCGCTGCCGCTTCATCCGGAGTACCGGACCATGCCGATGGTCTGGTACATCCCACCGCTCTCACCCGTGGTCGACGCCCTGGCCAACACTGGTCACGACGCCGAAGGACAAGGGCAACCTGTTCGCGGCGATCGAGGCCATGCGCATCCCGATCGGCTACCTCGCCAAGCTGATGACCGCCGGTGACGGCTCGGTCGTGGACGGCGTGCTGCGACGACTCGCTGCGATGCGCGCCTACATGCGCGACATCAACCTCGGTCGTGACGCCGACGAGTCGATCGCCGAAGCGGTCGGCATGAACGTGGAGCAGGTGTACGAGATGTACCGCCTGCTCGCGATCGCGAAGTACGAGCATCGCTATGTCATACCAGCGGCGCATCCCGAGCAGGCCGCGGCCCTGGAGGAGAGCCTGGGGGGCTGCGCCTGGACGACTCGGGCGGCCCTGGGATGGGTCAGGTATCCGCTACCGGTGAGGTGCGGCCAAGCCCGGCTTCGGTGGAGTCATTCCACCTGACTCGCCTGCGCGCAGAAGCGGAGCGGCACTCGGACCTGCCCGAGTCCGGTTCGGTGGATCTCCTCACCTGGGGTGGCGGCGAACCGCCGCCGGGAATGTTCCCGCCCAAACAAGGAGCTGACGATGACAAGTGAGACGTTGGCGCGGGCACTAGCCGGGCGACTGCTCCTCTACCCGGATTCGGAGACGGGCGCCGAGACAACCTTGCGCGAATTGCGGACGGTGGCTGCAGGATTGCCGACGAAGTTACGGGTTGGGCTGACCACATTCATCGACGGTGCGATGCGGAAACCGCTCATTGAGCGGCAGGCCGACTATGTGGAGACCTTCGACCAGAAGCGACGCTGCTGCTTGTACCTGTCGTACTACCTCAACGGCGACACCCGGTTGCGCGGCATGGCGCTGGTTCGGTTCAAGGAGGTCTACGAGGCGGCCGGTCTGCGCTTCGACGACTCCGAACTGCCGGACTTCCTGCCCGTGGTGCTGGAGTTCAGTATCGACGCTCCCGCAGAGGCCATCGCTTTGCTGCAACAGCACCGCCGGGGACTGGAGTTGTTGCGAACTTCGCTGCGCCAGGCCGGGTCGTCCTATGCGGACGTCATCGACGTAGTAATCGAAACGTTGCCGCCGGCAGACTCGTCGGAGCTGGAGGCCGCGTCGGTCCTGGCGGTTCAGGGGCCACCTACTGAGCAGGTAGGCCTGGAGCCGTTCGGACCCGCGGAACTGACCGGAGTTGGGGTGCGCAAATGAACACCTTGCAGAAGTTCGTGTGGGAGGTCCTCCCGTACGTGGCGCTGGCGATATTCGCTGTCGGCATGTTCTGGCGTTACAAGTACGACAGGTTCGGTTGGACCACGCGGTCCAGCCAGATGTACGAGAGCCGGTTGCTGCGGCTTGGCAGCCCACTGTTCCACTTCGGCATCCTGCTTGCGTTGGGCGGACACATTCTCGGGCTGGTCATCCCGGAGTCGTGGACCGAGGCTGTCGGTATCAGTGAGGACGTTTACCACCTGGTTGCGGTGACCGCCGGCACGATCGCGGGGCTGATGGTCGTTAGCGGGCTGGTGATTCTTATCTACCGGCGGCGCATGGTCGGGCCGGTCTTCCGGGTGACCACGCCCATGGACAAGGCCATGTACCTAGTGCTCGCCTCGACGATCCTCCTGGGCGCGTTCAACACCATCGGCATCAACCTCTTCAACATCACCGGGGAGTTCGAGGGCGGCTACAACTACCGGGACACGGTCGCGGAGTGGTTCCGCAGCGTCTTCTGGTTCAACCCCGATGGCGAGGCGATGGTGGAGGCGCCCTTGTCGTTCCGGATGCACGCGATGGCGTCGCTGATCCTGATCGCGATGATCCCGTTCACCAGGTTGGTGCACATATTCAGCGCACCGATCGGCTACTTGTCGCGGCCAGCCGTGGTCTATCGATCAAGAGACGCCGAACGTCTCGGCAGCCGCGATCCGCTGCGCGGA
>CAVQRL010000016.1:0-21617 GCA_963715145.1 uncultured Actinomycetota bacterium
CCACGTCAGAGGGTATTTTTTCGAAATTCGGCGGCTGAGTCATCGTTTATTCATCGTTTATGTCCACCGCTCGGTCCATCAGGTCGGCAACCTGCTGGTGAACGCGGCCGCGCTTCATGTAGCGGTCCTGGGTCATCGAGACGTTGGAGTGCCCGAGTTGATCGGCCCCGATCCGCGCTGAGAGGCCCTCGTCGTCGATGAGGGTGGCGATGGTCTTGCGGAAGCTGTGGCTGGTGACCTCGGGCACCCCCAGGTCGTCGCGGACCTTGCGCCATTGCTTGCCGAGGTTGTTCGGATCGCGCAGAGTGCCGACGGTGGAGGGAAAGATGAACCGCTGCTGACCCAGGAACTCCCGGCCCCGTCGGGCCTGGAGCACGGACACGGCGAACTTGGGCAGCGGCACCGTCCGGTAACCGGCGTCGGTCTTGGGTTCCGGTAGCCACTGAACGCCCACCCCCTTTGCCCGCACCAGTTTGCCGGTGACGGCGAGGGTCGCCTCGTCGGCGTTGAAGTCCTCCCATCGCAGCGCGAGTAGTTCGGAGCGACGCAGGCCGGTGGCCATCAGCACGATGATCGGGTCCGCCAGGTCGAACTCTTGGCAATATTTCGACTCCAGAAGGTTCTTCAGAAGCGTCCCGACCTGATTTGCGTCCAGGGCGGGTGCGCCCTTTGGCCGGTTTCTCAGCTTGATGGGTTGGACGTCGCGAACAGGGTTGGTGCTGATGGCATTCGCCATCACGGCCAGCTGGAGGGCGCCGCGCAGGATGGTCTTGCACTGGCGCGCCATCGTCGGGCCGTGGGCGTTGTTCATGGATCTGATCGCGGCATCGACGCGGGCCGCCGTGGCCTCGCCCACCCGTAAACCGCCGATGAAGTTCTTCAGCTTGGTCACGTTGTAGCGATAGGTAGACATGGTGGCGGGGGAGCGACGTTCCTCCTCCAGTCGGGTCAGGTGACGTTCCACGAGATCAGCGACCTTGGTGTCGAGGGTGACATCCTCGGCCATCGCCATCCGACGGCGTTCGGTGATCGCCGTGACAAGGGCGTCCTCGGCGAGCTTGCCGCGCTTGTCGTGCTCGTCGGCCGGGCCCACCCGTTGAACGACCCGGGTGACGCCGTCGAGGTCGCGGTAGCGGCAGCGGGCCAGCCAGACACCGTCGCCCTGGTAGATCCTGGTGATCTTCCCGTGGGCGCCGATACGGAGCTGCGGTCTGCCGGCCATACCGCGCGATAACCCTCCCTGAGTGGTGGTCTCCGGCAAACGCCGTCTCCATACAGGGTCAGGCATGGTCTGAATAACAGCAACACCCAGCGTCGGCATCGTCCGGACGACCTATCTGTACGTTCCCACCGGTTCCCAACGATTCCCGTCTTCCGCCCGCTCAGCGGGGCAGCAATGCCTAGGGTGTCGGTGGGGATCGCTAGGGTCCTACGACGAGCGACGATGGTCGGCGCGAATCGAAACCGGGGGCATCCATGCATGCTGAGTACGACGCGGGCGGCCAGCGGTTCAAGATCCAGAAGGAACCCTACGGTCCAGTGGCCATCGTGAACTTCTCACAGACCTTCGACTCCTTCGAGGTCATCGACGATGAGGAACTGGTGGTCTACAAGTCGGGATCTGTCCTCGGTCGCTTCGACGGCAACGGACGACAGAGGTATTGAAGATCCGAAGTTTTCCGGGGATGGGGATGCAAGTGGACCCGCATGAAGCTTGGGTCGAACGCGTTGTGTCGGAGTGTGGTTCCGAAGTCCTTAGATTCGACCCCGAGACACAGATCGCTATGCGGCCTCGCCGCGAGCCATGGTTGCGTTGGAATAAGTCCGACGCCGACTTGGTCCATCTTTTGGATCAGTACCCGAACGGGATCCATCGGCGGGATTTGAGACAGCTTGCCCGAGAACTTGGCACACCACACGACCGGAGGATTGCCTTTATTGCATGCCTCCTCTGGGGCGTTGGTCCGACGAACCGCTACTACGGACGTCATGCTGCTGCGCTGGGATCGCCTGATCTTGAACGAATCCTTGAGGTTTCGGCACGGCAGGTCCGTGACAACGACCTTGAGGGAGCCTGGTCGACGGCGGCCGGCATTCCTGGACTGGACTTCCGCTTCTTCACGAAATGGTTGTGGCTCGCCGGCACAAGCACCGATCTGTCGGCCCGACCACTTATCTATGACCAACGAGTCAGAGACGGCCTCGCGAAAGCGAATTGGCCTTCAGAGCCGAGGCGTATGAACAATAGACGAAGATGGGTCATCTATTGTCGGGATGCCGCGGCGGTGGCGCAGAAACTATCGCAGCAACCCGATGCCCCGAATGTCACCAGTGAGTGGGTCGAGTACTGGTTGTTCAGTGGCGCGCCGGGAGCGGAGCGAATCAGCTTGAGTTAGTCGTCTTGCTCGTCGGCGACACGGAAGCTAAGCCCTTTGTCTGGGAAAGTGGTCGACAGTTTCTGCAAGACGTCTTCGGTGTCGGAACCCCACATCTTTGTCAACGCCCAAGTCCGATTCTCGACTACGTCTACAAGGGGATGTTCGAAGAACCATCTGCCCGGGTTGGCGGTTGGACGATCAGCCCTGAGTGCTTCGATCAGTTCGTCGGGATCTGTGATCACGCCGGCAACGCTGCGTAGCGCGCTGCTTCTCAGTAGAACTGCGATTGACGCGTAGGGGACGCCGGCCTTGCCGAGTTCTGTCACCATCGTCAAGATGGCCTGCCGCTTCTTGAGTCGGCCGGATTCCTCACCATTGACGGACACGTGATAGCGCGTGAAGTCCCGTCCATTCGCAGCGGCGTTGCTTTTCTCCCGCGCTGCTTCCTTCCTGCGCAGTCTGACTTGGTAGTCGCCCGCCTCTGGTAGCGGAATGATCTGCTGGATATCCAGAAACACCTTGCCGGCGAGCTCATAGGGCACGAGACGAACGCACTTGATGTCCATACCGTCGAACCCGTTGAGCCAGAGAACGGCTGTGGTGATCTCGATACCGAAGTTCGCGGAGACAAGGATGATCCGGACCGTTTTCTCGAGCTCGATATTCCCCTCATCCTCCGAACGGCCAATGAATTCGGCGATCTCGTCGCGCGCATCGACGGGCGCCGACTCGGGATCTTTGGCGCGACTCTTAGCGTAGATAGAGACCACTTCGTCGAAGGTCATGGCTGAGACCATTGCGGCGTAACGCAGTGCCTGCAGTTCCATATGGCCGCCATCTTCGGTGCGTTTCAGTTCGATGACCACCAGCCGAGCCTTGCGGTCAAGTGCTAGGAGGTCGATGCGACGTTTCGAGTCCTCCCACTCGCCGAACTCCTCGGCGATGATCGAGAAGATCCTCCCCGAGAGCGCCTGGGTGCGCGCGCAGCAGCCTCTGCAGATCTCCACGCTCGTCGATGTGCAGGTCGCTGAACTGCATCACCTTCTGTTTGGTGAGCGTCTCACCGTCAATCCCGTAGAGCATCTCGTTCTCCTTCCAACAGTCAGTCGCCTCGCGCTAAAGAACGTTCCTCGGAAAGGACGGAGTGGGCGTTGGCGGCATCCCCGATCCGGGCGCCCAACGTCGCCACCGCTAGCTCCAGCGGCAGCGCCGCCGAAAACTTCAGCCCACGAACTGCGTTCGCATCCACCAGTGGATCGCGCCACTCAACGGCGGCGACCGCCTCACCGAACTCCGCGACGTTCACCCCGGGCAGCAGCCGCACCGATTTTTCGTCAATCCTCTGCCTCGGGTCGACCAGCTTGGGCAGCGATGCCTGCAATGAACGGTTCGCGGCGGTGCCGGCCCAGGTCCACCAGCGGCCGGCGGCACTCGTCGGGTAGCCGGACGATGAGCCGCTCGGGGTCGGCGTTGTCGCTGTAGCTGGCGCGAAGGGCTGCAAGGGTTCGGGTGGCGCGTTCGGTGAACTCGACTCCGGCCGGGAGTCGGCCGAGGATGACGTCTCGCATGCCGCGGGTGATGTCGTAGGACAGCCCGCCGCTCAAGCCGGACCACTTGGCTTGGCCGCCGGCATCGACGGGCTCCGACGAAGCAACGCCGGCGTTCCCAGTCGACGTGGGTCACCTGCCATGACCGTCCGCCGAGAAGGAGCACGCGGGGTCCGGCGACTTCCTGGGTGAGGAGGTCGGTGCCGATGGTGCCGACCTCGTTGCGCCCGGCGAGGACGAGGAATTCCGGTGGCGCGGTGAAGACGGCGGTGAGGTCGGAGAAGTAGCGGCGGCCGAAGCGCCGTTCGGCTTCGGGCCCGATGTGCAGGAACGGGTCCGTCCGGCTTCGAAGAAGCCCTCGCTGATGAGGTGCGCCATGATCTGCTCGGCGGTGTCATCGAACACCGGCAGATCACCCCACCACTCGGGTGCGGGCCGATGCGGTGATCCGGTGTTCCTGCAGGCACAGCGCCATCAACTGCTGGGCGGCGATGTGGCGCGGATGCGCGGGCGGCTCAATCGGTTCCACCCAGCCGTCCGACCACCGTTTGAGCATTCCCGCGGCCAGCAGAACGCTCTCGTCGTCGATGCAGAGGAACAGACAGTTGCGGGTGGTGTCCGCACGCCGGCCGGTTCGGCCGAGTCGCTGCAGGAACGAGGCGACGGTGCGGGTGGAGCCGATCTGGATGACCCGGTCGAGGTCGCCGACGTCGATGCCCAGTTCCAGCGTGGAGGTGGCGACGATGACGGTGTCGCGCGCGTCGGCGAACGCTGCTTCGGAGCGGCGCCGCTCCGAGGCCGACAGCGACGAGTGGGACAGGTAGGTCTCGATCCCCGCTTCGCGCAGTGCGGAGCCGAGTTCTTCAGCCTGGCGGCGGCTCTCGACGAACACCAGCCGTTTCTCGCCCCGGTGCAGGGACGAGATGACGGTGGCGGCGTTGGCCACCGATCCGACGAAGTCGACGGTGACATCGGGAGCGACGGGAGACGACGACGGCGGGAGAAACGACGGTGTGGGCGCGCGCCACGAAGGAGCCTTGCAGCCAGGACACCAGGAATTCGGGGTTGCCGACGGTCGCTGACAGTCCGATGCGCTGTACCTCGCGGCCGGCGATGCGGGAGAGCCGCTCCAGCACCGCCAGCAGATGCCAGCCACGGTCGTCGCCGGCGAAGGCGTGGATCTCGTCGACGACCACGGCCTGTAGTCCGGAGAACAACACCCGCGGGTCGACTTTGGTGGACACCAGCATCGCTTCGAGGGACTCCGGTGTGGTCAGCAGGAAGTCTGGGCGATCGGCGAGGATGCGTTGCCGCTGGGATTGGCCGACGTCGCCGTGCCAGACGGCAGCCGAGCGCCCGAGCCATTGGGCGTAGCCGTGGATGCGGGGCTGCAGGTTGTTCAGCAGCGCCCGCAGCGGGCAGATGTAGAGGACCGAGACGCCCTGCCAGTCCTCGGTGGCCATCCGCGACAGCAGCGGAAAGATGGCCGCCTCGGTCTTGCCGCCGGCGGTCGGGGCGAGCACCAGGGTGTCCTGCCCGGCCAGGATCGGGTCGACGGCCTGGGCCTGGGTGGGCCGAAGTCCGTTCCAGCGCAGGGTGTTTGCGAGGTGGTACTGCACACCGGGGTGCAGCCGTTCGAAGGCGTCCATCACAGATCGAGGACGCACGTCGCCAGCGGTCAACTCAGCGCGTTCGGCGTCGGACAGTTCCGACGGCGCGATCTTGACCTCGTAGTCGGTGTAGGGGTCGAAGTCGGGGAACTGCTCGATCTTGTCCAGGACGTCGACCAGCTTGCGCAGGAACAGCCGCGGGCGCGATCCCGACCCTGCCGCCCAACTCGCCGGCCACCGCAGCGGCGAAACGCCCCAGAAACTCATCGTCGGCCACCGACGCGCACACGGTCGGAGTCCGTCGACTCCGGATACGTAGAGATCGCGGACGCGGGCGCCGAGTTCGATCAGCCGATCTTGATCGAAACCGCTGAGCCGAAGCTGCGGCGCACGGGGGTTGTCGAAGCTTCGGGTCTTTGGCGAACTCGGTGTGCAGCCGGTCGGCCAGCGGCGGCAAAAGCGAAATACCCTGGCGGCCTTCGAAGAACGCCGGTGTTCCGGTGATGAGCAGGTACAGCCCGGGGAAGTGGCCGTCGTGCACCTCGTCGATCAACTGCCGCAACGCATTCAACGCTTTCGCGCGGGCGTCGGCGCGCACCCGCTGCAGGGTCTCCACCTCGTCGAGGACCAGCAGCAGGCCGGGGTTGCCGGCGTCGGCGAGGATGGCCAGCAGCCCGCGCAGGAATCCCAGCGCCAGGTAGTGGTCGAGGTCGCCTCTGATGCCGGCCTTGCGCTTGACCGAGGCGGCGACGTGGGGTTGACCGCCCAGCCAGGCCACCAGGGCGTCGGCGCCGTCGTGGTCCCCGTCGGCGACGAAGCGACGGTAGGCGCGGATCGCCATCGGGAACACCGGGGCCTGGGCGGCGACGTCGGCCAGTCGGCGTTCCAGCAACACGTCGACATCGACGTCCTGTTGGCGGGCGTCGTCCTCGATGGTGAACAGCCAGGAGTCCAGGATCGGGCGCAGCGCGCTGGGCTGGAGGGAGGAGGTGCGCAGCGATTCGATGCTGCGCCGGTAGACGGTCTCCAGTTTGTGCAGCGGGGTGTCGATCTCGTTGATCTGCACCTCGGCGACGGCGAAGCCCTTCTTCATGGCCCGGTCGGCCAGCCATCGGGCGAAGAAGGTTTTGCCCGAACCGTATTCGCCGCGAACGGCTTTGAACATCGCCCCGCCGCCGGCGACCACGTCGAGTTCGGCGTCCAGTTCGGTTTCGAAGCGAGCCAGTCCGACGGCCAACTGGTCCAGGCCGTTGGATGGCACCGTGCCGCGGCGCAGGGCGTCGAGAATTTCCCGGCGCCGCCGTGCCGACACCGGGGCGGTCATGGCGTCACCCCGAACTGCTCGGTCAGGGCGGCGACGTCGAGGCGCACCACACCGCGGTCGACGCGCAGCACCTCATAGCCCTCGACATCGAGGACGCGTTTGGTTTGCATCAGCGCCCCGTTGACGCTGGCGGTTGCGACCTTCAGTGCGACGGCGGCCTGGGCGACGGTGATCTCGTTGCCCCCGGCGGCCAGCAGGGCGGCCAGCAGGCTCGTGATCTGCTCGTCGCGCAGCACGACCCGGCCGGCCAGCTTGTACTGGGCCTTGAACACCGCTGTGCGGACGACCTTTTCGGGCAGGGTCGAGGATGCGGTGTCGGGTTCGTCGTCGAAGAGGCTGGTCTGCTGCTGGGTCCGCTTGGTGGTCCGCAGGACCGGAACGTCCTGCGCGATGATCCCGGCTTCCCACCAGGACGGCTCCCCGCCCACGACCGGGTGCAGGCCGGAAGGCAGTCGGCCGGCGGCCAGCATCACCACCGGGACGATCGCTTCGGCGGGGGACCCGCCGCCGTGGTAGCCGGCGTTTCGCGCTCCGTAGCGGATCGTCTCGTCGACGGCGAGGACCACTCTGTGGTTGTCGGTGAGTACCCGTGGGCCTTCGACGACGACTTCCCGGTCGGGGTCGACGCGGGCGAAATCCCCGTGGGCGCGTTGGCCGTAGGTGTTGGCGCGCTCGACCTTGGCGCTGGTGTTGTAGTCGATGAGGTGGCCGTGGTCAGAGGTGATGACGACCGCGCGGGCGGCGTTGCGCGCGGCATAGAGAAGCGACCGCAGGTGGGTGATGGTGGTCAGGTTCCAGTCGGTGCCGCCGGGGTCGGTGTGGTGCAGGGTGTCGTCGACGTAGTTGAGCACCACCGCCACCAGTCTCTGGTTGGCGGTGTCGGCGATGGCGTTGTTGACTGCGGTGGCCAGCGACAGCCCGGCGGGCACCGCGTCGAGGGCCTTCTTGTGGAAGATCGGGTCGGGCACACCGCCGGTCGGCTGCAGGCCCGCCTCGCGGATCAGCGCCATGAACCCGGTGCGCTCGTTGGCTTCGCCGCCTTCGCGTAACTCCCCGCACAGCAGCGAGCATCGGCTGCGCTGGGTCAGGGTCGGCAGCACTGCCAGTGCTGACCCGCGCGGGGATCCGGCGGTGCGGGTGACCTCGGTCCAGCCGGCGGCCTGCACCGCCGAGCACCAGTTCGTTGGCCGCGGCCAACGACAGCCCGTCGGCGACGATCAAGCAGTGTCGGCACCGATTTGGCCAGCGGCACAACCTGCTTGGCCAGCACGGTCTCGATGGTCGGCAACGGCGGGGATGGGGGAGTCGGCCAGTGCGCCGGCGAACACCCGGTCGATGCGGGCGCGGCGGATCACGGTGGTGTCGATGATGGTGCGCAGCGCCTCGGCCGGGATCGGTTTCTCCGCGCCGCGGCGGGCGGTCACCAGCGCGGTGTCCACCCAGGAGGTGTTGTGCACGTAGTCGGTGACTGCGTCGGCCAGGCCGGTGATCGGCGGTAGCGGTTCGGCAAGCCAGCGCACCAGTCTCATGGCGCCGGTGAACGCGGTGCAGGTGGGGGACGTGGCGGCCAGCGAGTGGGTTTGGGCGTCCGCCCACCGCCGCTCGATGGTCTGCAGCGCGGAGGCGGCGATCAGCGGCCCGGTGACGTCCTCGGGCACCGCGGCCAGTGCGTCGCCGACGGCCCCGGCGAGGTCGGCGAGTCGGGCGTCCAGGCCGTGCGGCAGCAGCAGCGAGGATGCGGCGGCCGCGCCGATGCCGAGTTGGTTGACGATGTCGCTGGCGGCCTCGAGCACGCTCTGCGGCTCACCGAGGACGTTGACCAGTCCGCTGACTTCGCTGTGCCAGGCGGCGATGTCGGCGGGGCTGAGCCCGGTCAATCCGTAGTGGCCCAGAAACATGCCCAACGCCACCGAGTCGGGGGCGCCGTCGAACAATCCGGCCACCACCCCCAGCGGCACCAGGTCGGTGATGCGGCCGCCGGCCAGCAGGGCAGTGACGGCCGGGGCCAGTTGGCCGCTGCGAACGGCAAGCCAGGAGCCGAAGGCATCGGCCAGTTCGGTGCCGCCGTCAGCGTGCAGACCGACCAGGCCGTCGGCAGCGTGGCGCGAGCAACTCCACTCCAGGACCGCCAGAGCGTCGATCTCGACGTCGCGGTCTCTTGACGATCCCCAGGACGTCGCGGGCCACCGCCGCCATGACGTGGTCCAGGGTGAGCACCCCGCCGGGGGCGGGGGTGTAGCCGTCCGGCGGCAGGACGGCCAGCAGGCCGTTGGCGATGGCCCGATCGTTGATCGAGCGGTACAGCGCCGGTTCGATGGTCGCCGCGGAGAAGTTGCTGCGCAGCGCATCCCACGGGTCAGGGGTGATCAGCCGGCCGTCGAGCAGGTGCGCCAGCACGGTGTCGCCGAGATCGTCGTCATCGACGTTGGTGAGCACCACCGTCCACCGGTCGGCGGTCGCGGGCCTCGATGGCCTCCCAGATCGCCAGCACCGACGGGCAGGCCACCACCGTCACCGGGGTGCCGTCGTAGTCGAAGTCATCGCCGTCCCACGACCGGGTTGGCCCGCAAGCCGAGCACGCCGCCGCGGTACCGCTTGTCGCGGGCCTTGCGTTCAGCCGGGCCCGGATGATCGGTTCGGTGGCGATCACACGCAGGCGGTCACTCACTGCACCCACCACTGCACGTGAACGGTCTGGTTATCCTTGGTGACGGCGTCGGTCAGTTCGGCGGTCAGTGCGGCGAGGTCGTCGGCGCTGGACAGCACCCGCTCGCGGGTGGCTGCGGGCGGAGGCGGCGTGTCGGTGGGCGTGCTGGATACCACCCAGTCGATCGAGTGTGGTTCTCCGCGGCGGTCGAGTTCGTCGGACAGCGCACGGCCGGGGATCGCGATGGCCTCCGCAGGCGTCTCTGCAATGGCGCGGGCCTGCATCGCCGTTGCCACCGGGCTGGTCGGTCGCGGCGTGCAGGGCATCGACCAACTGCCACTTGAAGTTCCGCAGCGAGCGGGTGTCGCGGGCGGCATCGATGCGGATTTGGGCGGCAGTCTCCAACGCGACCGGCAGGGTGAGTCGCCGCCATCGCGTCGATGAGCGCCACATTGCCTGCGGTGTTCTGCAGCCGCTGGGCCTGCTCGTGCAGCGCGCGGGCGGCAGCCAGGCGGTCGTCGTCGCCGGCCTCAGCGCCCAGCCGCTGATGGGCCTTGTCGAGTTCGCCCACCAGATGGGCCAAGGTCGTTGACGGACTCGCTGGCCTTGGTGCGCACCTGGGCGGCGAACTCGGCGACGTTGGCGCCGGTGAGGTAGGTCCGCGGGATGGTGTAGCCGAACAGCTTGGCGGCGTTGGTGCGAGCGGCATCCCAGGCCGTCCTGGTCGGGCAGTTCCTCGGCGCGCAGTTCGATATTGGGGCGCAGCCGGCCCAGCGCGGGTGCGGTGATCGCGGCGCCGGCCTCGAACCAGGCCCGTTTGCGCAGCAGCGCCCACGCGGCGATCACCAGGTCCCGGGCTTCGGGCCGCAGCCCCCACGCCGGGGTGAGCGAGTCGATGTGGCTCTGCAGCGCGCCGACGGTCACCGGGTCGGCGGCCTGGGCGGCGCGGTCGAGTTCGCCGGCCCAGTAGGCGAAGCTGTCCTCGCCGAACAGGAAGTGGTCCTCGGTGGCCTTGCCGACCCGCAGCGGACCGGCGATGCGGCGCACAGTCTTGCGGTCGGGGCCGGGTTGGTGGGCACCCGGCCGTCGCGGTGGGCTGCGGCCTGCTCGACGTAGTCGCGGACCGTCTCGAAGTTGCGGGCGGTGACCTCCTCGGCGGCCGGGTCGAACTCCGGGTGGCTGGGGATAGGTGGCGGCGTAGGCCTGTTCGACGATGTCGACGAAGGCGTCCTCCAGGCCGGCCGCCGGCGGCAGCTGCGGGTGGAAGTCGCGGCTCAGTGAGGTCAGCACGTCGAACTGCGGTCGATTCGGCGCGTGATGCGCTTCGGGTCGGGCGGTTCGATTCCGTAGGCCTGTTTGAGCAGGTTCTCCACACTGGTGCGGGTGCCGCTGAGCAGGTTCTCCAGGATGCCGCGGGCCTGGGCGCGGTCGGTGGCCGAGAGGTGATCGGAGTTCTCCGTCCACCGGTCCCCCGCGGCGCCGGTGAACAGCCAGTCCAGTTTCACCAGCAGTGCCAGGTCCTCCATCGCGGCGGCGGTGAAGAACCGCGGCAGCCACACCACGGTGTGCCGGTCACCGGTGGTCAGCAGCCGGTCGAGCCGGTTGACGTCGTCGGCGCTGGTGAAGCCGTCCTCGTCGAACGGGTAGTCCACGACCACCCGCCAGGTGCCAGGCCGGTTGTCGAAGGACTGCTCGGGCAGCGACGCGGCGTCGCGGACGTTGCCGAACACGATGTCGACCTCGCGGCGCGATCCCCGCCAGATCAGCGTGCGGGTGGCCGCCCCGCCCAGATCGTCCTGCCGCCGTCCACCCCGAGCGCCTTGTGGATCAGGCTGCGCAGCAGCACCTTCGCGGCGGCCCTCGTTGTCCTCGGCGCGAACCCGGTCCAGGATCGACTGGTAGTCGACGTCGGCGAGCTGCACCCGGATCATCGGGTTGCGGCGTCGGAGACGGTGATCTCCGGGACGTCCTTGCGCGCCCAGTCCCGCACCATGCCGACAGGATCAGGCGCGCCTCGCCGCCGGCGATGCGGGGCGACGATCGAGCCGTGGTTGAGCGCGGCCAGCCGGGCGGCGGTCATGTCCTTCAGCGCCGGCACGTTCGGGGCGATCGCGGAGAGCAGCAGCGTCTTGGCGATCCGGTCCTCGCCGCGGAAGCCGGCGGCACCGAGCCGGGGTCGTCGTCGAGTTGCTCGGCGGTCACCGAATGCTTGTCCAGCAGCGGGGGCAGCATGTCGGTCGGTAGAGCTCGTCGCCGGCCTGAACATCGCGCCGGCGTGGCTGTCGATGGGCTCACCACCCTCGACGACGAAGTCGAAGGCAGTCCCCGACCGGGATCAGGTCGTCGATGGTCAGGGTGTCGCGGCGCTCGACCAGCATCCGCTGCATCACCTTCAGCGCGGTGCGTTCGCGCTGCATCACCGAGGACAGGTTGCGCAGCGTCGAGACCAGCACCGGGGAGAACGGGTAGGTCAGCCGGAACTCCGCCTCCGACGCGCCGCGGTGCTGCTCGTCGGTGTTGACGCTGTCGCGCAGCACGTCCCACACCTCGGGAGTGCGGGTCAGTGCGGCGAACGCCTGGTCGAGCACCGCGCGGGCGGCGTCGTCCTTGGGCCGGAGCAGGCGGGCGTGGGCGACCTCGGCCAGGTTGTCGTCGCCGAGCGCGATCTCCCGGAAGCGGCCCTGCTGGTACTGGAAGGCCCGGTCGAGGGCCTCCTGCTCGGCGCCGGAGGCGCCGGCGTCGGCGAACCACTTACGCAGGTCCATCTGCCGGGAGACGAACGAGATCAACGGGATCGGCCGCGCTGCCGGCCCGACGGATTCGACCAGCTTGGTGATCTTCTGCGACTCGCGGGCGAAGAACTCGCTGTCGCGCACCGAGAACGCCAGCCACAGCACCAGCTCGTCGAGGAACAGCACGACGGCGTCGTAGCCGAGGGACTTGGCGTGCTCGGAGATCGCGACCAGCCCGCGGTCCAGGTCGACGTAGTCGGCGGTCTCGGTGAAGGACGTGAAGTAGGCTGCGGCCAGGGCCGAGACCAGTTCCGCCGTCGGCGGATCCTCCGCGCGGCGGCATTCAGCGCCGCCTGGTAGCGGCGGCAGGTCCCAGCCCGCCCCCAGCAGTCCGCCCCAGCCGTCGTCGCCACCCGGACGCCGCGCCGAGACCGGCCAGGAACTCCTCGTCGCCGATGCTGGGCGCGCAGGTTCTCGGCGTCGGTCAGCAGCGCGTCGGACAGGTGGACCGCGGGCAGCGGGGCGTCGGGGTGCAGGCGGCGGATCTGGCTCGACGTAGCCGCGCGAGCACCGCCTGCTCCAGCGAGCGTCGCGCCGAGCAGGTGATAGGTCAGCCGCAGGATCTTCCGGTCGGCGAGCTCCCCGTCGTAGCGGCCGGTGACGGCCTGGAACTTGCGGCTGCTCGCACCGCCGGGTGGTTGCCCAGCAGGGCGTACAGCACCGCCATGAAGTGGCTCTTGCCGGACCCGAACGACCCGGTGAGGTAGGCCGCCCGCGAGGTGTCCGTTGACCGACTGCGTCGGCCACCAGGTCGAGCGCGGCAAGGAAGTTCTCCCGACAGCGATCGGTGACGACGTACTCGTCGAGGGTGGCGCGCGAGGTGGGCGTCGTCGCCGGTGGAGTCGGTCAGCCGCAGCACGTAGTCGTCGGCCCCGACCCGTTCGGGGATGTCGATGACGTCGCGCAGCAGGGTGCTCATCGGGTTCTCGCCCTTCGTCCGCGGGTGGTGGGGGCCGGCCGCCAGGCCGGTGCAGGTCGGTCATGCTCAGATGGTGCTCGGCCAGCCGGGAGGCCAGTTCCTCGTCGACGGTGTCGGCGACGGACTCGCCGTACTCGGGGTCGATCTCGTTGTGCCACTGCCGCACCCACGGCGCCAACTCGTGCAGCCCGGCCAGCAGCGGCACCAGCCGGGGTGTGTCCCAGCCCTCGTCGGTGCGGGCGCTGATCAGCGCCGGCCAGCGCCAGGGCCTGCTCGGCGTGGTCCCAGCCGGCCCAGCCCAGCAGTTCGGTGGAGTCGGTGTCGCGCCCGGCGTTCGGGTAGGAGATGAACCGCTCCTTGGGCACGTCGAGCTTGCCGCGATGCGACCAGTACGACGTCTTGGCGAAGTCGGCGGACTTGTACTTCGGCGGCACCGGGATCGGGGAATCCAGTTTCTCCCCGGCGTCCTCGCGGCGCTGCAGCGCCCAGGTGTGCTCCCAGTCGGCGCGCTTGTCCAACCCGGACGGCTTGTAGCGGTAGGCCGCCAGGAACGGCACCCCCTCGTCGGCGAGCAGCTTGGCCAAGTGCCGTGCCGGTGGCGGCATTGGGGTCACCGGCCCACAGCCGCAGCACCGTCCCGGAAATCGGCGTCGCGGTCGAGGATGTCGGCCAGCTGGGCGACCGACCGCGGGGTGGGCCGGCCGTCCGCGGTCGAACCAGAGCGCCCGGTCCTCGACCCGGTCGAAAAGCCAACCGCGCAAAGCGGATTCGACCTGCTTGTCCCACGGCTCCATCGCCCAGCGCCGCTTGTACTCCGGGCGTCTCCAGCAGGCGGATGTTCGGGTTGGACGTCGATCACGTCGAGGCGACGCTGGATGAGGTCGCGGTAGTCGGCGGGCAGGTGGTCGGGAATCTCGGTGATCGGGGTCGAGCCGTGGCGGGTCGAACCAGGCGGTCGACTCCTCGCCGTGCTTGCATCTTGCGGGCGAGGGCGATCTCGAAAGCCCGCTCCCCAGAGCAATTCCAGGGAGATCGTCCGCCGTAGGTGAGGTCGTCGTCGATCAGGCCGTAGATCCGGTAGTACGTCCCAGTCGAGTTCTTCCTGCTGGGCGATCATCAGGGCGCGCAGGCGGTCGATACTCCGCGTGCAGCCGCATCGAGAACGCTGGCGTCGGAGTCTGCGCGGTCGGCGACTGCGCCACGGGGTCTGCTGCTGAAGTCTGGTGCGCAGTCGAGTCGAGAGCCTCGGCGCGATGCGAGCGGCAGATCGGCCGGGAGCGGAAAGTCCTTGCAGCGTCGTGCCGGTGAACTCGTAGAGTTGCGACCAGCGTTCGCCGCGAATCGCGCTCCGCCGATCCCGCCGCCTCCCTTGTTGTGGCTGTTCTGCTTGAGCCAGAAGCACGCCACCGACGAGTTCAGCACCCCGAGCAGCCGCAGATGATCCTCCACCGACGCGCCCTCCGGCAGCTTGATCACCGGCGCGGACTGCTTGAAGACCTTGCCGCCGCGGTCCAAGACGAAGTGGTTGTGGGTGGCAACGAACGCGAAGATGCTAATGACGAGACGCGTCGTGTATCGCCGGGTAAGCTGGGATACTCGCACCATGTCACGGCCCGCTCGAAGTATGTTGCCGGAGAGCTGTTGCCGCGATCTGCCAGAACCGTTCTACAGGGCCAAAGCATGTCCGGTAGGGCCGCCAGAGTAGAGTCAGAGCTTCGGGCGTCGCACGCGTAGGGACACAATGCGTACGTCATCGAGCTCGACCGACGACCAGTCGCGAACTTCAGTCGCCGTGAGCGAGCGGCCGAATGTGATCAGCGTCGACTACGATGCGCTAGCGGAGCTGCGTTCACAGCCAAGCATCACGTCTTCGCGCGGTGACTCGCAGAAAATACCGATCTCGCGTCAGACCTTATCGCTCAGCCGACTGCTTGACTGGTCCAGCTGCTCGACGCAGTCTCGACCGCGCCACCACCCGATGAGACTCCACGGATGCTTGCTAGAAGATTGCGCGTGGCAGGTCGGCGACGGTGATGTACGGGCTCTCGAAGCCCGGCTCAGTCGATGTGCTCCACAATCGACGTCCACACCAGTCCCTTGGCAGGGCTCGTCGGGTCGTCCGGGTTCACCGCGAACGCCGAGCACGGCACGCACTGACGTCGCCGACGGGACGCTGGTTGTCGTCCGACGATGATGACCGTCGGCGTCCCGTGCCCCGGGATGTAGGCACCGGAGGTGTCGATGACCATCCGCAGATCGACCGTGCGGCAGGAACTCCTCGATCAGCTTGGAGCCGAACTCCCGCTTCATGAACGAGTTCGAGGTGATCTGCCCGACCCAGCCCGCGGGCCGGTCCTCGCCGGACGGATAGGCGAGGTGGAAGAAGCAGTTCCATGAACGGAACGGTGAGCGCGTACTGGCGGTGGCAGGTGCGGTACAGCTGTCCGGTACGTGCGCGTTGAGCTGCGGCGTCCTTCGGGGTGATGTAGGGCGGGTTGCCGACCACGACGTCGTGGTGGCCGGTGCAGGATTTCCTTGAGCGCGGCGGTGTTCTCGGTGGCGATCCGCCCGGACGGTCTGGCCGAGCGGTGAGCAGGTCGTCGTCGAGGGCCTGCTGCGGTGCACCCCAGAGCAGGCTGTCGCCGGCGGCGAGGTGCGGGGTGTAGCCGATCTTCTGTTCGATGCTGATGTCCCCGGCGGCGTGCAGGGCGGCCACCAGCAAGCCGGAAGCGGGCGATGGCGACGGCGAAGGGGTTGATGTCCACGCCGTAGACGCTGTCGAGGGCTTTGGCGACGAGCTCGCGGGCGCCCAGTCCGGGGGCGTGGCGCTGCCAGCGGTCGGTGCAGGCGGTCGAACGCCCCGAGCAGGAAGTGCCCTGAGCCGCAGGTGGGGTCGATGACGGTGAAGCCCTCCAGTGGCCGGTCGGCGAGGGCGGGTTCCAGGGTGTGGTCGAGGATGAACTCCTCGACGAACTCCGGGGTCTGCAGCAGGGCGTAGGTCTTCTTGGCGTGCTCGGAGAGGTCCTGGTAGAGCGTCGCCGAGGAAGCGGGTGTCGATGCCGGTGAAGCCGTAGACCAGGGTTGGCCGTCGTCGTCCTGCTGCCACCAGAACTCCAGCAGCGTTCGGGCGGCGTCACCGGACGGGGCGACCAGGTGCAGCGGCGAGAAGCTGTCGACCAGGGCGGCGGTGGCCTGAGTAGTCGGCGAAGTGGGCGATGATCTGGCCCAGCCATTCCCGGTCGGTGTGCTCGGGGTGGGCTTGGAAGTAGGCGTGGCGGGCATCCAGGGCCTCGGCCGCGTTGATCGGCGTCGGCCCCGGCGATCCAGCGCGGGCCGACCAGGGCGTTGTCTTCGCAGTAGCGGGCGAACACCGTCAGCAGCACCCAGGCCACCGCGGCCTGGGTGACCCGGTCATCGCGCCACTGCGACCAGGTGGCCGCGGTGCGTTGAGCGGCCCGTGCCGCGTCGTAGTCGGACTCCCAGGCCTGGAACACCCCGGCCTGGCGGGCATGGTGATCCTCGCCGTCGACCCGCTGCCGCAGATCGGTCTCCAACTCCGTCACCTGCCGGCGCAGTGCCGCCACCAAATCCGATGCCGCCCAGCCCATCAGCTGCCCTCGCTTCCGTGACTGGGCACTAGGTCCGCCGGTTGAAGCCATGGGAGAAATTGCCCGTTGGAACCCAAATGGACTGTCTTGCCGTCCACGAGTGCGCCGCGCCTGCCGCGCAGCTGAGGTAGGACCAACCAAATTGGTCGCCTCCGTCGGGCAGTGAAGTCGCTGAGTTCGGCCAATAGGTCAAGGTGGCCGTAACGAGCCAGCGGGGAGACTTCGACCAGGATGAGTGGTCGGTCGGTGTCCTCGCCGTCAAATGCTTCGTCCAGCAAGGACTGACGCAATGGCGGCATCACGTTATCCATCACAGCCCTTAGTCCCCGAGCGTCTGTCGTTGTCGCGTCGGCGGCATCGGATCCGATTATTCGATCCCACGGCACACCTTTTTGCGCAGCAAGGTCGCGCATCGCGTTGATCAGCCCGGCGGTGACGTCGTACACCTGCCCGTCGTAGGTCTGTGCGAGGCTACGGGCCACCCGGTCATGCTCGCCGGGACGGTCGGCCGGGATGGGCACCCCGATCGCCAGGAATCCGCGTTCAGCGATCGAATCGGCAAGGGCGGCAGCCTGATTGAGGCCCTGACCGTCGGCACTGACCGGTTGGGTGTCGGTGTGGGTGGGCACCGCGGTGGGCTTACGGGTGTGCAGGGTGGAGGAACTGGCCGGCTTGGAATCGGCGAAGCGGTAGTCACCGTTCTCGGCGTCCCAGGTCAAGCCCAGGCCGGTCTGGGCGATCACGATGTCCAGTTGCGGGCGCTGCGGGATGCGGTCCAGTTCGGGGAAGCGGGCGGTGACCCGGCTGCGGGCCTGGGAGGCGGTGAGGTGCTCCTGCTGCGAGAGCCCCCGCAGGGCCACCGCCGCCGCGGCGGCCGGTGAGATGTCCCGGTTGTGCAACTCACCGCGCCCGGACACCGCGGCGTGGCGGGAGCCCGCCGCGGCCAGTCGCACCAGACGTGCGTCGCTCGGCGGGATAGCGGGGGTATCGGTGTCGCTGACCGAGGCGTAGCCCGCCTGGAAAGCCTTCGCCAACTCGCGGGCGGCGGTCGGGGCGGGGATGACCGCATCCCGGTCGGGGGCCACCAGGTCGTCGGCGCGGGCGGCCGCGGCTTCGGCGGCGGCCAGCAGCATCGGATCGGCGGCCAGCAACGCCAGCTTGCGGTCGCGGCGTCGTCGCACGAATTCATCTGCACCGGAGGCGGTTTCGTGTTCGCTGAGCCGATCCAGCGCCGCCCGCAGCAGCCCGCCGGCGGCACGGTCGGCGCGTTCCAGGGTGGCGGGGTCGGCCGCCGCGGTTGCGGAGTCCGACAACCGGGCCCGAATCTCACCGGTCAGCGTGCTCACCGCGGCCACCCCGCCGTAGTCGGCGATCACCTGACGGGCGATGTCGGTGACGGCGTCGAGCAGTTCGGCGGTCGCGGTGTTCTCGGCCCAGTCGCTCTGCAGTTCCTTGAGCAGTTGGGGGCCGCGCTGGGCGGCCTTGTCGAGTTTCTCGGCCAACTCCGTGCTGCTGGCGAAGGCATCCAGGTTTCCGGTGATGCCCAGTAGTAAGTCGGCGGCCTGTCCGCGGGTGGCAGCCCGCCCCGACACCGCGCCGCGCAGCATCCCGACCGCCTGATCCAGACCCATCAACCCACCGGTGGCCGCCGGGCGTTTCTGGGTGCCCAGCCGGGCAGTCCATTCCTGGTTGCGGGCTCTGATCTCCTTGCGGGTCTCCTTGGCCTCGCGGGCGACCAGCCGGTTGAGCAGGGTGGAGTCCAGGGCCAGTAATTCACCGACGGTGCTGACGTGCGCCCCGGCCAGTGCGGACACCGCCCGCGGGCTCAGCCCGGCGGCGGCCAAGGCGGTGGTGAGCCCGGCCGCGGCGGCGGCGTCGTCATTGGCCTGCGGGGAGGGGACTGTGGTGACCGTGTCGAACACCTGACCCCAGGCGCGCAGCATGTCCTCGGCGGTGTCGGGGCGTGCAGCGGCGTCACGGGACAGCGCAGCGCTGAAGAACTGGGTCATCGCCGCGGCGATCGTCGACTCGAACATGGCCGGGGTGACTGTCACGTCGTCGTCGACGGTGGCCGGGTTGGCGTCGGGGTCGGGTCCGTACTGCGGGGTGGCGCCGGTGGCCATCTCGAAGAGCACGACCGCCGCGCCGTAGCGTTCGGCGGCGGTGTCGAACTGGCGGCGATCCCCGGTGCCCAGGAACGGGTCGAGGTAGGGCGGGGTGCCGGCGTCGATGTCCTTGGCGTCGACCCCGGCCATGGAGAAGTCGAACATCACCAGATGGGTGTCGGCGCGTGCGTTCGATTGGTAGACACCGAGATTGGACGGTTTGATGTCGCGGTGGGTGACGCCGTTGCGTTCCAGGGCGGTCAGCGCGGTGAGTAGATCGGTGCCCCAGCGTTGCAGGACGTCGATGGACAGCCGCCGGCCGGTGTTGAGTTCCTCGGCCAGGGTGGTGCGCCCGGCGAACTTCAGCAGCAGCGCGGTACGGCCGCCGACCTCCACCTCCTGATAGAGGGTGACGATGCGTTCGTCGTCCTCGAACCGGCCGAGCACCTGGGCTTCGGCACGCAACCGGTCGCCGGCTTCGAAGTCCTTGGCGACCTTGAGCACCCGCTCGGCGCCGCCGGCCTGACGGTCTTCGACCAGGATGCCCACGGCGGTGGAGCCCGCGCCCAGTTTGCGTTTGTAGAGGTAGCGGCCGGCGTCGAGTTCAGCACCCGGGCCGGCTTCCAGCGGGTCGGTCTCGGTGGACAGGGCCAACGCGTTCTCGCGGGCGGCGGCCAGTTGCTCCCGGAACGTCGCCACGTCCGCGGTTCGTTCGGCGGGGCTGGGGTTCGTGGCGTCGAGCACCAGTTGTCGCAGCGTCGAACGGATCTGGGGGACCTCCGCGGCCAGGTCCAGGCCGTGGTCGCGGCGCAGCCGGTCCAGCAACTCGCCGCGTTCGGTGGCCGGGGACTGGCCGCCGGTAAGGATGAAGAACGCCAGCGCACCCAGGCCGAAGACGTCGATGCGCGCCGGGTCGTCGGGGCGGGCGCCCTCCGGTGCCCCGAACAGCTTGGCCGCCTCGCTGGGGGAGGCCGCCATCAACGTCAGTGAGCCCGATGAGAGCCGGCTGACCGCGGTGTCGGGGTTGGCGGGCAGCACCCCGGCGCTGTCCCAGTCCGTGACCTGTGGGTACAGCTTGCTGCCCTTGCTCGCGGATCGCGATCGAGCGGGGGTTCAGGCCGCGGTGCACCACCCGGTTGCGGTGGGCGTAATGGACGATGTCGGCGATCCCGGCGATGAGGTCCAACTGGGTGTCCAGGTCGCGGCCGTTCGTCGGGTCGGCCAGCCACAGGTCCAGCGGGGTGTCGCCCTTGGGCTGCGGAAACACCAAGCCCACACCCAGCTCGGGCTCGTTGACCAGGTCCTCGGGGATCTGCAGGCCGTCGTAGCGCAGCCGGGAGAGCAGGTGGAACTCATGGGTGACGGCCGCTGGCGGGCGTGCGCTGTCGGCGGACGGTCGCACCTTGGCCGACGGTGTAGAAGCGAATCCGGGCGTGCCGTTCGGTGTCGACGTGGTGGAACGCCGGCCAGTCCTGCCAGCCCTCGCCGTCGGCCAGCGGCTGCTCGTCGATGACCCAGGAGCCGACCTCGCGTTGGCGGCGCGGCGCCAGGCCGATCTTCTTCATCAGGAAGCCGACCAGCTGGCCGTCCTGTTCGGAGACCGGCCGTTGGGCCGGCGCCAGGAGTCTCTCGGAGATGCCCGGCAGGCCGCTGATCTTGGACTGGTTGTCCAGGCCGTAGAGGTTGATGCGGGAGCTCTGCGGCAGGTCGCAGACGAACTCGGTGTTGTGCAGGAACACCAGCTCCTGGACGTAGGGAATCGCGGCCTTTGATGCCTGGTCGCCGAGCTGCCGCTTGGTGTCCTTCAGCAGGGAAGAGAAGTACTGGGCCTTGCGTCGGGTCAGCAGCAGCGGGGAGTCCTCGGCCCGGTGCCCGTCACGCCTCCAGACGTGGTCGTTGCCGCGCAGGATGCCGCGGTAGTGCTTGAGCTCGATCAGATACAGGGTGTCGCGAGCCAGGACCAGCAGGTCGACCTCATGCCAGCGGCCCCGGTTGTCGCGGAACTCGAAGTTGGCCCAGGCCCGGAACGGGGAGGCGTCGGGCAGGAGGGCCTTGACGATCTCCAGGCCCTGCTTCTCGTGGGCAAACTGCGACTCGGCAATCGTGACCCAGCGGCCGTCCTTCACCGTTGAGTCACCCCCTTGTCGACTATTGCCCCGTTAACTTACTGACTATCCCGGGCTCGACAGGGCGGTAAGTGGTCAGTGTCAGTTGGAGTATGCCAGCGGTTATCCGACAATGCAGGGTGCAGTCAGGAGCCCGCATCCGTGTTTCGGCGCTACCAATGTGCAGCATCAGCGGGATGCTTCAGGCCGAGCACGAGGCGCGATGCGCTAGCTGCCCCGACGCAGGGATGAAGGGGCGTCCAGTGCCAGTCAGGGGTTGGGAATCCTGGAGGCTTGGCACCACCGACGCCGCCGCATTGGCCTGGCTCGCGATTACCCGGCCGGGTGCACGGTCGCCGATCGACCGAATCCCGCGGGCATGATGTGCGGCAGACCACGATGCGGTTCCCGCGACAGCTCAGCATCCGAACCGACCCACAGAGGGGACTTCGGCGACGAAGTCCCCTCGTCTCGATTTCGGCGCGCTGAGTCCAGACCACCAACCCCACCAAACACAAAGGTCACGACCTCTTTCGAGTTCGTGACCTAAGTGCTTGCAGTTCGAGGAACTGCTCGACGTGG
>CAVQRL010000017.1:0-6827 GCA_963715145.1 uncultured Actinomycetota bacterium
ACCGCGCGTAGTCGAGCAGGTCGCCCGGCAGGGATCCGGTATCGGGAATCGGGACGGTGTGATCGAAGAACTGGTCGAGAGCGTTGGTCATCAATGCGGTCGCGCTGGGCCAGATCTCTCGGATCACCCCAACGTCCATATCCGCCCGGACCGCCACCGCCTGGAGCGTGAAGGCGTCGATGGGCTTGGTGGTCAACTCGACCAATGCCGCATCGATCACCCGTTGCCGAACGGCCAGGTCGGGAAGATCGATTTCGGTCACGCCCTCCACTTACGCCCTTCGACGGCTAAACCGACGATCCGTCGGACAAAGACAGCGAAAATTCATCGGATAGCTGGCGCGGCTGCTAGCTTAGCCAGCGGACGTCGCCGCGGGACATCGGACGACCTCCGGAAAGGATTCGCCGTGACCGGTTCAACCGCCGTGCGGCACGCCCCCGACCAGCGCGCCCCTTGCGTCGCCGGAGGCCTTCCCCAACTGTCAGCCGAGCGGGAGCAGCTGACCCACGTGCTGCGGGGTCTGGCATCGCGCCTGGACGAACTGGATCGCGATCTGGCAGATCTCGCCTGGCGCCATCACCGTCCCGCAGCAGGTCTGAACATGACTGAGATGCTCTGCGCACGAACAGCTCTGGGCAATGAGCGGGACCGGCTGACCGCCCACCTGAGCGTGCTGGCAAGGCAGCTCAACGACCTCGACAGCAGACTGGCGGACGGAGACGAAGGACGGCAACGGCCGACGCCGAAGGTCGGCACCTGCCCCCAATGCGGCTATCCCAGCCTCGGCTCGGGGTTGTGCGCGTTCTGCCGTCCCCACCCCCTGCACTGAGGATCGCCACCAGGCCCAATTCGCTGGTGTCCGGGCACGACGGTCCGATCGCCACGTGGGGTTTCGAGGTCGAACCGGCCAGCGACGGGGGGCTGATCCGGCAGTGGGCACGGACGGGTCCGGGCCCCTCAGGACTCAACATCGGCATCGCGGCCCAACCGGACAAGGAAGCCAGGATCGTCGCACGCCGACTCTCCGAATGGCAGCAGAACATGACGGCCAACCTGGAATGGATCCGGTCGCAGGCCGAAGGCTGAGGCTCAGGGCCGCCATCACGTCAAGCGGAGAGGCGGCGCCGTCGCCGGCCGGGCGAGTGCCGGGCATCGTGCCACCGGCAGTGATCTATCGCGCGGCGGGTACCAGGTAGACCGAAGCCAGGGTGCTTCCGATCCGGCTGCAGTGGTCGATGATCTGCTGGGCGTCGACGTCGATCAGTCCCGATTGCCATGCCGTGATCAGTTCCACAAAGCCGCCGATGCCCACCAAAGCGTCGACCCGCAAACCGATTTCGTCGGCACCGGGCTTCAGGTAGGGCCCGGCGGCGCCGACCATGATGTTAGTGGCCTGATGCAGCACGGCCGTGCGTCGCTGCTCGAGAACCGCGCTGCCGAGGTGCCGGCCGAACATGATCTGCGCCCAGCCCGGGTCGGCCGACGTCCGTTCGACGACGACCGCGATCCCTTTGGCCAGGGTCTCCATCGGCGGCCGGTCGCGATCCTCGGCGAGGACGGCCACCAGGTTGGCGATGATGTCGTCCTTGATGCCATCCCAGACGGTGGACAGCAGATCGTCACGGTCGCTGAAATTCTCGTAAAAGTAGCGGTCGTTCAAGGAGGTGCGCGCACACACCCCGCGCATGGTGACCGCGGCCCATCCGCTCTCGACCCAGATCTCGGTGGCGGCGTCGACCAATCGTTGCCGACGTTCGGCGTGCCGTTGCGCGGCGGTCCGACCACCCCAAACTCTCGCTTTCGCTGGCACGTGTCCATGTTGACATCACCCGCACTGCACCCCAAACTGGTGGCATGCGCGGCCAATGGTGTCAGGCGCGGCCAAAATGAGGCTGCCGGTCCCCGGTGGCGGATGGCGCCGGACCGCTCGCGCCGACGCCGTGGTGACGGGTGCCGGCAGCGGCATCGGCCGGGCCTTCGCGATGGAGATCGCCCGCCGTGGCGGCCGTGTGGTCTGTGCGGATATCGACGGTGTTGCCGCCACCGAGACCGCGGAGAGGATCGGCGATCACGCGTTGGCGCACGTCTGCGACGTGGCCGATCCCGGGGCCGTGGCCGCACTGGCCGACGCCGCCGAGGCGTGGTTCGGCAAGCCGGCCGACCTTGTGGTCAATAACGCCGGGATCGGTGCCGGCGGGGTGGTGGTCGGCGAGCTGTCACTAGACCTGTGGCACAGGACCATTGACGTCAACCTCTGGGGCGTCATCCACGGCTGCCACGTCTTCGCGCCGAGAATGCGAGCGGCGGGCCGGGGCGGAATCATCAACGTCGGCTCGGCCGCCAGTTTCGCCGCGGCGCCGCGGATGGGTGCGTACAACGTCAGCAAGGCGGCGGTGCTCGCGCTGTCGGAGACCCTCGCCGCCGAGCTCAGCGGGACCGGTGTGGCCGTGACGGTGTTGTGTCCGACCTTCGTCAAAACCAACATCGTCAACTTCGACACCATCGACGAGGGGGCCGCCCGGCTGGCGACGACGGCGATGAGATGGACCGGAGTCAGCTCCGATTCAGTGGCCCGCGCGGCGCTGGACGCCCTGGACCGCGGTCAGCTGCACGTCGTTCCCCAGCTAGACGCGAAACTCATCTGGCAGGCCAAACGCCTTGTGCCCGCCACCTACACCCGGGTGCTCGGCATCGTCGAGCGCATCGCACGGTAGTCCCCAAAGGAGTCTCACTATGGCCTTCGAATACGCCGACATGTTGGCAACCATCAAGGACAAGCAGTGGGCGCTGGCCGATATCGACTGGGACGCGCCGGGTGCCGACACCCTCACCGACGAACAGCGGCCCAAACTCAAAGCCTTCATGTCGGATCTGGTGTGGATCGAGAATGTCGGCGCCCGCGGATTCGCGGCACTGGCGAAGAAGGCGCCGTTGGACGAGTTGAAGCAGATTTACCAGTACTTTCACGCAGAGGAGCAACGGCACGCCAACGCCGAACTTGCGCTGATGCGGCGGTGGGGAATGGTCGAGGACGGCGAAATGCCCATGCCCAACAACAACATTCGTCTCGTCATCGAATGGCTGGACCGCTACTCCGACAGTATGCCCATCTCCACGCTGGGCACTGTCATCCCTGCCCTGGAGACCGCACTGGACGGCGCGCTGGTCAAGTTCCTGTTGGACGAGGTGTCCGACCCGCTGTGCCATGAGGTGTTCCGGCACATCAACTCCGACGAGTCCCGGCACCTGGCCGTCGGGTTCCAGGTGCTCGACATGCTCGGGGCCGGGCCGATGCGCAAGATCGTCATCGAGGGGGCCGGCACGCTGATCCGCCCTTCGGTGATGCTGGGCCTGCTGGTCTACTCGCCACTGTTGACCCGAATGATCACCAACATCAGCGCCATGGGTCTGTCGGAAGACAAGTTGCACAATGCGATCCGCCGTTTCGACAAGGCCGGTGAGCGCAGTGCCAACACCCGGCGCCTGCCTGCCTTCCACGCCATCAAATACCACTTCGACCTCGCCATCCAACACAAACAGCCCTTCCAGTTCGTCGCCGAACAGATGGGCGCCGTCATCGACCACTTGCCGATCGGCGTTCTCGGCCAGGTGCCGTCGTGGTCGAAGGAGCTGACCCACGAACCGGTCTCCCGATGACCCGGGAGCCCTCGGTCCTCATCGTCGGGGCCGGGTTCGCCGGACTGGGGACCGCGATCCGGTTGCTGCAGAATGGAATCGACGACTTCGTCATCCTCGAACGCAGTGACCGTGTCGGTGGAACGTGGCGTGACAGCACCTACCCGGGGGCGGCGTGCGACATCCCCTCGGTGCTCTACTCCTATTCGTTTGCCCCCAATCCCGACTGGTCGCGGGTGTACTCCGGCGGTGCGGAGATCCTGGACTACATCGAAAACCTGGTGGACCGGCACGGCCTGCGTCGGCACATCCGTTTCGGCGCGAATGTCACCGCGCTGAACTTCGATGAGAGCTCCGGCACCTGGACCGCCGATACTGAACGCGGCGCGGTGTTCAGGGCACGCACCGCTGTGCTGGCGGCCGGTCCGCTGTCCAACGTCAGCTGGCCGGGTATCCGTGGCCTCGACACCTACACCGGACATAAGATCCACAGCGCCCGCTGGGACCATGACTACGACATGACCGGCCGACGGGTCGCGGTGATCGGCACGGGTGCCAGCGCGGTGCAGATCATTCCGGAACTGGTGAAGAAGGCCGCCAAGGTCAAGGTGTTCCAGCGCACGCCCGGTTGGGTGCTGCCCCGACTGGACTTCGCCCAGCCGGGCTGGGCCAAGCAGTTGTTCCGCCACGTCCCCGGCGCCGAGGAGTTGGCCCGGCAGACCTTGTTCTGGGGACACGAGGCCGTTGCGGTGGGGATGGTATGGGACACCCCCGCGACCACCGCCATCCAGCTGATCGCAAAAGCTCACCTGCGCAGGCAGATTCGTGATCCGTGGAAGCGGCGGCAGCTCACGCCGGACTTCCGCGCCGGCTGCAAGCGCATGCTGATGACCAATGACTACTACCCGGCGCTGGAGAAAGACAACTGCACGCTGATCACCTGGCCGATCGCCACCATGTCGCCGGCCGGAATCCGCACCGCCGACGGCATCGAGCACGAGGTCGACTGCATCGTGTTCGCCACCGGCTACGACGTGGTGTCCAAGAACGGGACGCCGTTTCCCGTCGCGGGACTCGACGGACGCAAGTTGGCCGACGAATGGGCAAACGGGTCCTACGCGTACAAAAGCGTCTCGGTGTCCGGATATCCGAATCTGTTCTGGACGTTCGGGCCGAATTCGGGTCCCGGCCATAACTCCGCGCTGCTCTACATGGAAGCGCAGATCGACTACATCGTCGGGGCCGTTCGGTTGATCACCGAGCGCGACATCCGCATCTTCGACGTTCGCAAGGAGCGGCAGGATCGCTATAACGCCAGGATTCAGCGACGTCTGACCAATACGACCTGGAACTCCGGTTGCGCCAGTTGGTATCTGACCGATAACGGGCACAACGCCACCATGTACCCCGGGTTCGCAACCCAGTTCACCCGGGAACTGGCCAGTGTTGACCTCAAGGATTACGTGGTGAACGCTTAGGGTCGGGGAAGCCCCGTGTCAGGCAGCCACGGGCAGGTGCACGTCGCGCAGCCCGACCGCGTTGGTCAACCCCGAACAGTTGTGGCAGCCACGCGACAACCGCGGGTGCGCGACGAGGTAGACCTCCCCCATCCCGCCGAAGCCGAGCGGGCGCAGAATCTGAAAGCCGGCGAAGACCTCGCCATTAGCCAGCGGCATGCGCGGAATGGTACCGAGCGGGCCGGCACCCGGTCAGGGCAATACATCTCCGGGCGCCCCGAAGCCCTCGGGGCGGCGGAGGCTATCGCGGTCACCGAACAGCGGACGGCGCAGCGGCTGGTGGCCGTGCACACCCTCCGCGTAAGCCGTCTCGGCGTGCTGGGTGAAGTCCACCCCGCTGGCCTCGTCCTCGGCGCTGAGCCGGAAACCCATGAACCGGTCGATCAGCTTCGCCAAGCCGTAGCTGACCGCGAACGCGTACCCGGCGACTGCCACCATGGCCAGAGCCTGCAACCCTAGTTGCGCCAGTCCGCCGCCATAGAACAGACCCTGCGCGCCGCCGGTCATCACCTCGGTGGCAAGCAGTCCGATCAACAGCACGCCCACCACACCGCCGACGAAGTGCACGCCGACGACATCGAGCGAATCGTCATAGTTCAGCTTGAACTTCAGCCCGATGGCAAAGGAGCAGACGACGCCGGCCGCCAATCCGACCACGGCCGCTCCGACGGTGTTCACCGTGCCGCATGACGGGGTGATCGCCACCAATCCGGCGACCACCCCGGAGGCGGCACCGAAGGTGGTGGGCTTACCGTCGCGGATCTGCTCCACCGAGAGCCAGCCCAGCATGCCCAGGCATCCCGCGACCAGGGTGTTCAGGAACACCGCGGCCGCCATCCCGTCGGCGGCCAGTGCCGAACCGGCGTTGAACCCGAACCAGCCGAACCACAGCAGGCCCACCCCCAGTAGGACGAAGGGCAGATTGTGCGGCCGCATGGCGTCCACCTTGAAACCGATCCGCGGGCCGAGCACCAGTGCCAACGCCAACGCCGAGGAACCCGAGACGATCTCGACGACAAACCCGCCCGCGTAGTCCAGCACCCCCATCTTGAACAGCCAGCCGCCGGGGGCCCACACCCAGTGCGCCACAACGGCGTACACCACGATCGACCACACCGGTACGAAGACCATCCAGGCCGCGAATCGGGCCCGGTCGGCGATCGCCCCACTGACCAGTGCCGCGGTGATGATGGCGAAGCTGAGCTGGAAGGTGACGTAGAGAAGTTCGGGCACCGGTCCGTGCGCGGTGTCCGGGCCTATCCCCCGCATCCCGACATGGGACAGGCCGCCGATCAGGCTGGTCGGGCCGTCGGAGAACGCCAGGCTGTAACCGACCAGCAACCATGCGACGGTCACCAGCGGAATGGCGATGAAGCTCATCATGATCATGTTGAGCACGCCGGTGGAGCGCACCATGCCGCCGTAGAAGATGGCCAGACCGGGCGTCATCAGCAGCACCAGCGCAGTGCTGATCAACAGCCACGCGGTGGCGGCAGGATCGATGTCCAATGTGGGCACTCCTTCGACGGTCGCCGAAGAGAATGTCGGCACGGTGTTTCCAATACGCGGCAGTGATGTTTCGCCGATGTTTCGGGGCGGGGTGTCAATCGGTTTCTCGCCGACCCATGTCTCACCAACCCATGTCTCACCAACCCATGTCTCACCAACCCATGT